>NZ_JCALEB010000009.1:0-30669 GCF_059813155.1 Mycobacterium sp. NGS19 | reverse complement strand
CTCGGCGGCGCGCTCGGCGATCACCCCGACCTGATCCAGCGACAACCGGCCCTCTACCAACCCCTGCACACAGCGCGGAAACTCCGCCAGCCGGCCCGCCACCGTGGCGATCGTGTGCGCCGTCGCCGACGACACGCCCAGCTTCCAGGCCACCAACGCCGGCACCGGCCGCGCCCCCGTCACACCCCACAACCCCTCACCATCGATCTCGGCGACGATCTGCACGATCCGCCCGTCGATCGCGTTGCGCTGACCCGCCAGCTCCGCCAACTCCTCGAACAACACCTCAAGACGCTGCGCAGGACTCACCGCAACAACGGCCGACGACGCGATCGAGGACATAACGACACCATCGCACCCACCACCGACAAGTCCGCGGCACCAAGTACGAGGCCGCCCTCGCGATCGGACCGCTGGCATCCTTGGCTCATGGCTGGCAAAGAAATCGACCGCGTCAGGGTCCGCAGTGCGCTGGACGTCGTCAAACAGCACCCCGTCATGGTGCTGTTCGGGCTTTCGCCGGTAATCGCCGTGGCGATCCTGGTCGGCTGGCTGACACACCCATTTTGGGCAGTGCTGCTGTTCATCGTCGCGCTGGCAGCCGGTAGCTGGGCGGTTGTCCGCAAGCGGTAGCTCTCATCCGCTTCCGCCGTGGGAGAACAACCTCCCCTCGCCGCTGCAACGGTGTAATCATGTAATCATGCGATCACATCACCAACACGGACGGCGGTTCGGCCGTCCCGGCGGCTGGCAACAGGCTGACCAGCCCGACGCCGCAGACGCCGCCGACTGGTTTGCCGGCCGGTTGCCCGACTCCTGGTTCACCGAGGACCCCGAGGTCGTCGTCGACCGCGAGGAAATCACGGTCATCGGCAGGCTCCCGGAACCCGAAGGTGCAGAAGAGGGTGCCGACGCCCGCGGTGCCGGTCGGGCGGCCCGCTTCCGCGAGGAGACGCGGGCGGAGCGCATGCGGATCGCCGACGAGGCGCAGGCGCGTTACCGCCGCACCGTCAGTTGGGGGGTGCGGATCGGCGGCGAACAGATCATGTTCACCAACATGGCGGTGCCGGTGATGACGCGGCTGCGCCAACAAGAACGCCGCGTCCTCGACACGCTCGTCGACGCCGGTGTCGCGCGGTCGCGGTCGGACGCGCTGGCCTGGTGCGTGCGACTGGTCGGGGAGCACGCCGACGAGTGGCTGTCGCAGCTGCGTGAGGCGATGTCGGCCGTCGACGACCTGAGGGCCAAAGGTCCCGAGCTCTAGACTCGCTCGACTCCGACGTAGGACGAGCTCAGCGGCGGGGTCTGCGACAGCGGATCCACCACGGAACCGTCGATCAGCAGGTTCCGGTTGGCGCCGTACGACTCCGCCGAGCCGCCACCGCGCGGATCGAAAACTCTTGAGCCCCAGCCGTGGTCGACGATCACGACCCCACGACGCGGCCTCGAGCTCACCGACGCGGGCACTTCGATCGCTCCGACGGGCGAGAAAACCCGCACCGAGTCGCCGTCGCTGATGCCCAGTGCTGCAGCGTCTTCGGTGTTGATCACCGCCACATTGCCCTTGCCGGCGGGGTGCAGCCCGGGAAGCTCGTTGAGCCACGAATTCATCGAATGCCGGTTCCGCCGACTGGCCAACTGGAACGGGTAGCCGACGGGCGCTTCCGGCACCGGCCCGGCGAGCAGGTCTCGGGCGCGCGCGACGAGCTCCGGCGGCGCGACGTGGATCTTCTTGTCCTCGGTCCGGAGCGCACCACGTAGGTGGCCGAACTCGCGTGGACCCAGCAATATGCCATGCGGATGATCTACGATCTCACGCCATGTGACCTTGCGCCCGTTGACTTTTCGGCTAGTCGCCACCAACACCCGGTCGATCCAGCGCGGTGAGAACTCAAGGCTAGGCCGCCGCGTCGCCCGCGCCAGTCGGCGGGTCGCCGTGACGAAGCCGTTGACGCCCTTGACGCCGAACAACGGTCGGCGCATAGCAAGCGCGAGATCGACGAAGATGCGCCATTCCTCGCGCGCGCCCGCTGGCGGTTCCACGGCCTTGCGGCCGTATTGCACGTACGGTTCGTCGTGCAAGTTACTCGTGAAGGCCATCAAGTCGTCCCGCTCCAGCCAGTGCACCGCCGGTAACAGCCAGTGCGCGTGGCGATGGCTCTCCCGTTGCACGAAGTCGATCGCCACCAGCAGATCCAGTTGCGCCAGTGCTGCATCCAATTTCGCGCCGTCGGGCCCGGAGACTACCGGGTTGCCGCAATTGATCACCATCGCCCGGATTCGGCCCGGCCCTGAAGTCGTGATCTCGTCCGGCAACTCGGCTAGTGCGTGCGCACCCGCCACCATGCCGCGTCCCTTCACGCGGCTCTTGTGCGCAGACGGCTTGACCATGTCGAACATCCGCAGCGCGTCGACGTAGCCCGGTTCGAATCTGCGGCCGCCGGGTTTGTCCATGCGGCCGGTGATCACGTTGAGGACGTGTCCCAGCCACTCGCCGACGGTTCCGGTCAGATGCATCGACACCCCGGTGCGGGTGATAACCATCGCGCTGCGGGCGGCGGCGAAGGCTCGGGCCAGCCGTTCGATCACCGACCGCTCGATGTCGCAGCGTGCGGCGAGATCGTCGAGATCGGCATCGACGACAAGGGCTCGCAGCTCGGCGGCTCCGGACGCCAATTCGCTGCAGTCCGTACGGTTTTCGAGACCCTCGTCGAGGACCACCTTCACCATCGCCAGTAGCAGCGCCCAGTCCTCGCCCGGCCGCACCGCCAGATGCTGGTCGGCCTTGTCGGCGGTCTCCGTGCGCAGCGGGTCGACAACCACGATCTTCGCGCCCAACCGCTGCCGCGCCAACGCCCGCTGCCAGCCACGGGGCACAGTCTCCAGCCAATTCCACGCGCTCACTGCGGGATTCGTGCCGACGAGAACAAAGAAGTCGCAGTTGTCGACGTCAGACACCGGCGCCATGAGCGCCGATCCGTACATTGCCTCGGCGACGACGTGCATGGCGTTCTGGTCGACCGAGCCGACGGCATACCGATTCTGGGTGCCGACCGCGTCGAGCCACGCGTTCATGAACAACACATTCGACGACGAAAAGCCTGCCGGGTTGCCGTAATACAAGCCGACGGCGTCCGGGCCGTCCGCCTCGATCAGCGCGGTCATCCGCGCCGCGATGTCCGTGATCGCCTCCTCCCAGGTCGCTTCGACGTACGAATCGCCGATCCGGCGCATCGGGTTGAGGATCCGCCGCGGATGCTCGACGAGCTGTGCCGCCGTGCGGCCCTTGGCGCAGAAGTCTTGCCAGCTGTGCGGATTGAGCCGGTCGGGCGAAATCTTGGTGACCCGGTTGTCCTCGACCGTCACCGCGACGCCGCAGGCCGCAAGGCAGTACCGGCAGAACGTATACACCGTTGTCGTCATGTCTGTTGCCATCAGCCCATCCCGCCCATCCCGCCTGAAATGCAGCCACTTCGTCGCAACCGCAGTCTCGGAGATCTCAAACTACGCCGAGGCCACGGTTGTGGACGAGATCGGCCGAGAATGCGTCATCAGACCGAAGTCTCGGCGAACCTGCGCCTACACCCGCGTCATCGCCCAGTAAGCGCCACGCTTAGCCATCAGGTCGGCATGGCTGCCACGTTCGACGATCCGCCCGTCGTTCATCACCAGGATCACGTCGGCGTCCCGGATCGTCGAAAGACGGTGCGCGATCATGAAACTCGTTCGGTCACGGCGCAATTCGCGCATCGCGTGCTGGATCAGCACCTCGGTGCGCGTGTCCACCGAACTGGTGGCTTCGTCGAGGATCAGCAGTTTCGGCTGGGCCAGAAACGCCCGCGCGATCGTGATCAACTGCTTCTCGCCCGCGCTGATGTTGCCGCCGTCGTCGCTCACCCATGTGTCGTAGCCGTCGGGCAGCGTGTGCACGAACCGGTCGACGTACGCCGCCGTCGCGGCGGCCACCACCTCGTCGTCGCTCGCGTCAGGCCGTCCGTAGCGAATGTTCTCGGCGATCGTCCCGCCGAACAGCCAGGTGTCCTGCAGCACCATCCCGATGCGGGAGCGCAGCGATTGACGGCTCACGGTCGCGATGTCCACCCCGTCCACCAGGATGCGGCCGGAGTCCACTTCGTAGAACCGCATCAACAAATTCACCAGCGTCGTCTTGCCGGCACCGGTCGGGCCGACGATCGCGACCGTGCTGCCCGGCTCCGCCACGAACGACAGGTCTTCGATCACCGGAGTGCCGGGCCGGTAGCTGAATTCGACGTGCTCGAACTCGACGCGCCCGCCCCTGCCGTTCAACGACGGCAACGGCACCCCGGTGTCCGGCTGTTGTTCCTCAGCGTCCAGCAGGTCGAAAACCCTTTCCGCACTGGCGATTCCGGACTGCAGGGTGTTGTACATCCCGGCCACCTGGGTCAGCGGCTGGTTGAACTGGCGCACGTATTGGATGAATGCCTGGATGCTGCCCAGCGTGATCTGGCCGGTCGCCACCTGCAACCCGCCGACCACCGCGACGGCGACGTAGCTCAGGTTGCCGATGAACATCGTGAACGGCGACACCAGGCCCGACAGAAACTGCGCGCGGAAGCTGACGTCGTACACGTTGGTGTTCAGTTCGGCGAACCGTTGCTGAGCGTGGGCGCGGTGGCCGAACGTCTTCACCAGCGTGAAGCCGCTGTAAGTCTCCTCGATGTGCGCGTTGAGGCGTCCGGTGTTGGCCCACTGCCTGGCGAACAGCCGTTGCGACTTGCGTGCGATCGTCCGCGTCACCCACAGCGACAGCGGCACCGTCAGCACCGTGATCAACGCCAGCAACGGCGAGATCGTGAGCATCATCACCAGTACCGCGACCACGGTCAGCACCGAGGTCAGCAACTGGCTGATCGTCATCGACACGGACGTCTGCACGTTGTCGATGTCGTTGGTGACCCGGCTGAGCACCTCGCCGCGCTGCCGGGAGTCGAAGTACGCCAACGGCAGTCGGTGCACCTTGTCCTCGACGTCGGCGCGCAGAGCCACCATCGTGCGCTGCACGGTGACGTTGAGCACCCGCGCTTGTGTCCAAATCAGAAGGGCTGCAAGCAGATACAGGCCAAGCGCCAACAACAATGTGCGGCCCACCGCGCCGAAGTCCACACCGACACCCGGTGTGACGTCCATCCCGGACAACAGATCGGCGAACGTCGAGTCACCGCGGGCCCGGGCTGCCGCGACGGCTTGCTCCTTGGTGAGGCCGGCCGGCAGGTGCCGGCCGACGACCCCACTGAACAACAGGTCAGTGGCGTGGCCGAGCACCCGTGGTCCGATGACCCCGATCGCGATGCCGCCGATGCCCAGCCCGATCACCGCGGCGGTCAGTCCCCGCTGTGGAGTCAGCCGCTGCAAGAGCCGAATTGCGGTGCCCCGGAAGTCTCGCGACCGCTCCACCGGCGGCTGCATCGCGATGCGGGTGCCTAGCCGTAGGGGACCGCTCACGACGCGACCCCCACCGCTTGCGAGTCCGCGAACTCCGCATACTCCGGGCACTGCGCCAGCAGTTCGCGGTGTGTGCCCGCTCCGACGACCCGTCCGTCCTCGATCACGACAACCTGGTCCGCCTCGACAACCGTCGAAACTCGCTGCGCCACGATGACGACCGTCGAGTCCGCGGATACGTCCCGCAGGGCCGCCCGCACCCGCGCGTCGGTGTGCACGTCGAGTGCGGAGAACGCGTCGTCGAACAGGTAGATCCGCGGCCGGCGGATGACCGCACGAGCGATCGCCAATCGCTGCCGCTGCCCGCCGGAGAAGTTGATACCCCCTTGTGCCACAGGCATATCCAGACCGTCGGCGTGCGCGCGCACGAACCCGTCGGCGGCTGCCACCCGCAGCGCGTCCCACATCTCAGCCTCGGTGGCATCGGCCTTGCCGTAGCGCAGGTTGTCGGCGACAGTGCCCGAAAACAGATAGCCGCGCTGCGGCACCAGGCCCAGGGTCGACCACAGTTTTTCGATGTCGTAGTCGCGGACGTCGACGCCGTCGACGGTGACCGAGCCGTCGGTCACGTCGTAGAGCCGGCAGATCAACGACACCAGCGTGGATTTGCCCGACCCGGTGCTGCCGACTATCGCGGTCACTGTCCCGGGCCGAGCTGTCAGCGAAACATCCTGCAGCACAGGGCGATCGGCACCCGGGTAGCTGAAGGTCGCCGCCGTCAACTGCACCAGTCCGTGCGCCGGAGCCGACGCTGCGGTGCGGGCTGGGCTGCTAATCGTCGGCCGGGTCGACAGCACGTCGGTGATCCGCTCGGCGCACACCGATGCCCGCGGCAGGATGACCAGGATCAGCGTCGCCATCATGACAGCGGTCAGGATCTGCATGAAATAGGACAGGAACGCGATCAGCGAGCCGACCTGCACCTGGCCGGCGTCGATCCGTAGACCGCCGAACCAAATCAGCGCCACGCTGGACAGATTGATCACCAGCGTCGTGACGGGCAGCAGGAGCGCCTGCCAGCGCCCGGCCGCCAGCGCGGTGTCCGACAGCGCCTGGCTTGCCTCGGCGAAGCGCCGACGTTCGACGGATTCACGCGCGAAGGCCCGGACCACCCGGATGCCCGACAACTGCTCGCGCAGCACGCGGTTGAGGTTGTCGATCAGCTTCTGCAGCCGACGGAAGATCGGCAGCATCTGCGACACGATCAGGTAGTTCGCGATCGCCAGCACGGGCACGCTGACCAGCAGCAGCCAGGACAGCTGCGCGTCCTGGTGCAGGGCCATGATGATGCCGCCGACGCACATGATCGGCGCGGCGATCAGCATCGTGCACGTCAGCTGGATCACCATCTGGATCTGCTGGACGTCGTTGGTCGTGCGCGTCAGCAGCGACGGCGCGCCGAAGCGTGCGGTCTCCTGAGCGGAGAAGCTGGTGACGTGGTTGAAGATCGCCGAGCGCAGGTCGCGACCGAAACCCATCCCGGTGCGCGACGCGAAGTACACCACCCCCACCGAGCACAGCACCTGCAGCGCGGTGACGGCCAGCATCACGCCGCCGAGCCGCAAAATCGTCTCGGTGTCGCCCTTGGCGACGCCTTCGTCGATGATCGCCGCGTTCACGGTGGGCAAGTACAACGACGCCAGCGTGCTGATCACCTGCAACAGCGCCACGACCGCCAGCAGCGACCGGTACGGCCGCACATAGTTGCGCAGCAGGCTCAGGAGCATCTCCGTACTGTCGCACATCACGATCGCGGTCCGGCAGCTGACGCACGGCGTGCTGCAGCGCGAAATCGCTGGTCAACCGCGAGATCGCGCGGCGTCGGGACGGCTGCGGCTATCCTGCTTGCTGTGACGGGCGGTGGGGGTGCCGCCGCGTCGGCGAAAGTGACGTGACCAGGAAGCGAGTTCCGTGAGACGCAGACTGCCCTCCGCGGCCATCGGCCCCGTGGTCATTGGAGTAGCCACCGTCGCACTGGTCGCCGCCTGCTCCAACGACTCGTCGGGCCCCGGCAATGCCACCACCTCGGCGACCCCCGCTCAGCAGAAAGCCAGCCATGGCCCGTTCTTCCCGGAATGCGGCGGCGTCAGCGACCAGACGGTCAACCAGTTGGCGCAGGTGCCGGGCCTGGTGAACACGGCGAAAAACTCCGCCGGCTGCCAGTGGCTGCAGAACGGCGGCATCATGGGCCCGCATTTCTCGTTCACCTGGTATCGCGGCAGCCCGATCGGGCGCGAGCGCAAGACCGAAGAGTTGTCGCGCACCAGCGTCGAGGACATCGACATCGACGGCCACAAGGGCTTCATCGCGCTGGCGAACGATCCCACTCTGGGTGACAACCTGTGTGAGGTCGGTATTCAATTCGACGACGACTTCATCGAATGGTCGATCAGTTACAACCAGCAGCCGTTCCCGCCGCCATGCGACGTCGCCAAGGAACTTGCCCGCCAGTCGATCAGGAACGCGAAATGAGCCGGGCCAGCCGGCTGCTGTGCGCGCTTGTTGCGGCGCTGGCCATGGTCGCGATGGTCGGCGGCTGCACCCGCACGACGGGGGGCAACGCCGTCGTCGCCGGATCCAACGGTGATACGCCGCGCAACGACAACTCCGAGCGGCAGTATCCCAACCTGCTCAAGGAATGCGACGTGCTGACCACCGATGTGCTGGCCAAGACCGTCGGCGCCGACCCCCTCGACATCCAGAGCACCTTCGTGGGCGCGGTGTGCCGGTGGCAGGCGGCTAATCCCGAGGGGCTGATCGACATCACGCGGTTCTGGTTCGAGCAGGGCAGTCTCGACAACGAGCGCAAGGTCGCCGATCAGCTGAAGTACCAAGTCGACAGCCGCTCGATCGCCGGCGTCCGGTCGATCGTCATGAAGGCCAACGACGCCAACGGCGCATGCGGAGTGGCCAGCGACGCCGGCGGGGTGGTCGGGTGGTGGGTCAACCCGCAGACGCCCGGAATCGACGCGTGCGGTATGGCGGTCAAGCTGATGGAGCTCACGCTCGCCACGAATGCGTGATCGTCCGGTCCGCGGACGACGCGTCATCGCGGTTACCTCGGCACGTGGAATTCCACCAGCGTCGCCCCGCCTAACGTGAGGTCACGCCACGGTCCCTCGAACTGCAGCACCGCGATCGCCGACGTCGGAAACTTCGTCGAAATCCGCTCTGCGGCAACCGGATTGCTCCTCGCCGCATCGGCGAGCATGAGCGTGACACTGCTCATCGCCGGCTCGTGCGCGAGCACCAGCAGTGTGGCGACAGCATCGTCGACATTGTTGATCTCGTCGATCACGGTCCCCGGCACCGCGTCGTAGAGCCGTTCGGCGAACGTCACCGGCGCGTCGAGTCCCGTCGCGGCCAAGGTTTCGCGCGTTCGGGTCGCGGTCGAGCACAGCACCGCGTCGATCGGCGGCACGTGGGACCGCAGCCACTCGCCGGCGAGCCCGGCCTCCCGCACGCCGCGCGGTGCCAGCGGCCGGTCGTGGTCGGCCACGCCGGTCGGGTAGTCCGACTTGGCGTGGCGCATCAGGAGCAGCGTGCGCTGGGCCATCCGTCCACGCTAAGCCATGCCGTTCGAGGTCCACGAACTTGTCGGTGACCGGTCCTACACTCGCCTTGCTCACGACGCCGAGCACCGGAAGGGAGGCCGACATGCGATTCATCCACACCGCCGACTGGCAGCTCGGCATGACGCGGCACTTCCTCAATGACGATGCACAGCCAAGGTATTCAGCCGCTCGTCGTGACGCGGTCCGGGCGCTCGGCCCGCTGGCTGCCGAGACGGGGGCCGAGTTCGTCGTGGTGGCCGGTGACGTTTTCGAACACAATCAACTGGACCCACGGGTGGTCAGCCAGTCGCTGGAGGCCATGCGCGCGATCGGGGTTCCGGTCTACCTGCTGCCCGGCAATCACGACCCGCTGGATGCGTCGTCGGTGTACACCAGCACACTGTTCGCGGCCGAGCGGCCCGCGAACGTCATCGTGCTCGACCGGCAGGTTGTCGACGTGCGGCCCGGGGTGCAGATCGTCGCGGCGCCGTGGCGATCGAAGGCACCCACCACCGATCTCGTCGCCGACGCGCTGCGAGGGCTGACCGCCGACGGTGTCACCCGCATCGTCGTGGCGCACGGCGGCGTCGATGTCCTGGCACCGGCGCCGTCCGCGATGTCGCTGGACACCGTGCACCAGGCACTGGCCGGGGGCGTGGTTCACTATGTGGCATTGGGGGACAGGCACTCTCGCACGCAGGTCGGTGAGACGGGACGGGTGTGGTACTCCGGATCGCCGGAGGTCACCAACTTCGAAGACGTCGAACACGATCCGGGGCACGTGCTGGTTGTCGACATCAAAGAAGACGACGCAGCACGGCCAGTGACGGTCACGCCGCACCGAGTCGGGCAGTGGCGATTCGTCACGCTTCGCCGCCCCGTGGACGGCAGCCGCGACGTCACCGACCTCGACATCAACCTGGACCTGCTGACCGACAAGGACCGTACGGTGGTGCGGTTGGCGCTGACCGGGACGCTCAGCGTCACCGAACGGGCAGCGCTGGACGCGTGCCTGGACAAATACGCTCGGCTGTTCGCGTCGCTACGAATCTGGGAGCGGCACAGCGACGTTGCGGTTGTGCCCGAAGACGCCGAGTTCACCGACCTGGGCATCGGCGGGTTCGCCGCCGCGGCTGTCGAGGAGTTGGTCACAACTGCGCGCTCGACGGAGCAGGCGGCAGCCGACGCGCAGGCGGCTCTGGCTCTGCTGCTCAGGCTGACAGGACAACCGGCATGAAGCTGCACCGGCTGGTCTTGGAGAATTACCGCGGCATCGCATACCGCGAGCTCGTGCTACCCGACAACGGCGTGATCGTGGTCAGCGGCGCCAACGAGATCGGGAAGTCGTCGATGATCGAGGCCGTCGATCTCCTGCTGGACTCCAAGGACCGCTCGACCAAGAAGGAAGTCAAGCAGGTCAAGCCCACCCATGCCGACGTCGGCGCCGAGGTGACAGCTGAAATCAGCACCGGCCCATACCGATTCGTGTACCGCAAGCGCTTCCACAAGCGGTGCGAGACGGTGCTGACCGTGTCGGCGCCCAAGCGTGAACAGCTCACCGGTGACGAAGCGCACGAACGGGTCTGCGCGATTCTGGCCGAGACCGTCGACACCGAGCTGTGGCGAGCGCAACGCGTCTTACAAGCGGCCTCCACTGCCGCGGTGGACCTGTCAGGCTGCGATGCGTTGTCGCGCGCACTCGACGTGGCGGCCGGTCAGTCGGACGCGCTGTCGGGCGGCGAACCGGTGCTGATCGATCGCATCGATGCCGAGTACGCGCGGTATTTCACGGCGACCGGCCGCCCGACGGGCGAGTGGGCGGCGGTCCAGAACCGTCTCGCAGCCGCGGAGGACGAAGTCGCTTGCTGCAGACAGGCGGTCGAGGAGGTCGACGAATGCGTCCGCCGCCACACCGAACTCTCGGAACAACTGGCGGAGCTCTCGTCGCAGCACACGGCGGCTCAGAAGCGCCTCGACGCGGCTCAGGCGGCTGCCGCGGTGGTCACTGCGCTGGAAGCGGAACTCAAAGAGGCGCAGGCGCTTTCCACTGCTACCCGAATAAAGGCGCAAGCGTCGGCCGAAGCGCTGAGCGAACGGCAGCGGTTGGCCGCTGATGTCTCCGACCGCGAAAGCGCAATTGCGCACCTGAAATCGCAGGTAGCGCAGGCGGTTGACGACGAGGCGGTGGCAGCCGAAGTTCGTGACGTCGCCGCCACCGCTGCCGAAGAGGCCAGCGCCGCAGTCGATGCCGCGCAGTCGCGCGTCGACGCCGCCCGGGCCACCGTCGACAGGTTGTCGGATCGCGACGAGGCCCGCCGGCTACAAGCGCGGCTGGCCAAGATCGACGCCGCTCGCGCCGAGCTCGATTCCGCCGAACGCGCCATCGCGGCCAACCCGGTTACCGACGCCGTCCTGCGCGACATCGACATCGCGGAAGCAGCGGTGGACCGAGCGTCGACCCGTGCCGAAGATGCCTCGGCCAGAATAGAACTCGCGTCCTGCGTTGATTTGGTGGTGACGGTCGACGGGCAACCGGTCGAGTTGGCGGCCGACCAGGGATTCGCCGTCAGCGCCACCGCGCCCACCGACATCGAGCTGCCCGGTGTGCTGCGGGCCAGGATCATCCCCGGTGCACCCGCGGGGGATACCCAGGCCATGCTCGAGGCCGCCCGCCACCACCTGGCCGGTCTGCTCGCCGCGGCGGGTGTCGCCGACCGAGACGACGCCCGTGCGCTCGCCGAGCAGCGCCGCCAACTGGTCGGCGAACGCGACCGCCTGACCGCTACCCTAGCGGGGCTCTGCGGTGATGACTCCCTCGACGAGCTGCGCTGCAGGCTCGCAGTGTTGGCCGGCCGCGACTACGCGGATGTCGCCGCGGGCATCGACCTGCCGGCAGCCCGTGCGGCGCTGGACGCCGCGACCGCCGCTCACCGCGAGGCCGTTGCGAACTGCCAACGCGACCGCGACCTCGCCGCCGCGGCTGCCGCCAGCTTCGCCGAGAAGGCCACTCGCGCGGCGGTGCTGCGCGAGAAGCTGGCTACCACCCGCGTTGAACTGGACGCTTCCCGAGCGCGACTGGCCCAACAACGCGCCGCCAGCAGCGACGAGCAGTTGGCTGCCTGCGCACGAGATGATGCCGATGCGTCGGCACACGCCGCGGCGCGCGTAGCCGACCTACAGTCCCGGTTTGCTCAAAAAGCCGATGCAGCAAGCGAACTGACCGACGCCCGATCCCATGCCGAGGAGGTGCTGCGGCGTCATGAGGACGTCGTCGGCGAATTGCGCGACGTGACAACGCAACTGCGCATCCTGGGTGGCGAAGGCCGAAAGGGCAGACTGGACGCTGCCGAAACCGAACGCGAGCACGCGCACAGCGAATGGCAGCGGGTGGGCCGTCGAGCACGCGCCGTGCAGCTGCTGCGCTCAGTGATGCTGCGCCACCGCGATGACATGCGTCTGCGTTATGTCGAGCCGTTCAAAGCCGAGGTGGTGCGACTCGGGCGAATGGTGTTCGGCGACACCTTCGATGTGGAGGTCGACAGCTCGCTGCGGATCTGCAGCCGCACGCTGGATGGCCGCACTGTGCCGTACGAATCGCTGTCCGGCGGTGCCAAGGAGCAATTGGGCATTGTCGCGCGCCTCGCCGGGGCGGCGTTGGTGGCCAAGGAGGACGGCGTGCCGGTCATCATCGACGACGCCCTCGGCTTCACCGACTCCGACCGGCTGGTCAAGATGGGCGCCGTGTTCGACGCGGTGGGCAGCGACGCTCAAGTGCTCGTGCTGACGTGCAGCCCGCACCGCTATGACAGCGTCGGCGGCGCGCACCACATCCGGCTCACCGCATAGTCGCTGGTGTCGCTGTTGCCTTGCTGTGGACGGCACCCCATAATCACCCGGTGACCCAACTGAAGAATCGTGCGTGCGTCCTTGCTGTGCTGTTGCTCATGTTGTCGCTTTTGCCAAAATCGGTCGCTTTCGCCGATCCTGCAGGCGCACGGATAACCGGAATCGAGCCGGTCAACGATCGCTGGGTCAAGATATCGGTGTATTCCCCGTCGATGGACAAGGTCATCGTCAACGACGTGTATAAGGCCCCCGGTGCCTCGGCGCCGGTCTTCTATCTGCTGAACGGAATTGACGGCGGGCTGGACAACAAGGGCTGGTTCGGGCTCACCGACATCCAGGGCTTCTTCGCCAACCAGAATGTCAACGTTGTCTCGCCGATCGGCGGGCAGTACAGCTACTACACCGATTGGCTTGCCGACGATCCCGCCCTCGGACGCAACAAGTGGCAGACCTACCTGACCCAGGAACTGCCGCCGCTGATCAACCAGGAGTTGAAAACCAACGGCCGCAACGCAATTGGTGGCCTGTCGATGAGCGGCGGCGCCGCACTGGATCTCGCGACCCAAGCGCCCGGTCTGTACCGCGCGGCGGGCTCCTACAGCGGCTGCCCGGCGACGTCGGATCCCAATCAGGCGCAACAGATTGCGCTGTCACTGGTGCCCAGCGGGGCCAACGCCGCCAACATGTGGGGTCCGCTGGGCGGACCGGACTGGGTGGCGCACGACCCGTCGAAGAACGTCACCAAGCTCAAGGGCGTGGCCGTGTACGCCGCCGCGTCCACCGGCGCCGTGGGTGAGGTCGACAAGCTGCCTGCCGACTTTCCCACGCCCGTCGGCGGCCAGCTCGTCGAGAGCATCACGCTGAACTGCACCCAGCAGTTCGCCGACGCCGCCAAGGCTGCCGGCGTTCCGATCACGTTCGTGGTCCGGCCGGAAGGCGCGCACACGTGGGGCCTGTTCGAGTCGGAAATGCACGAGTCGTGGAACAACGTCATCGCGCCGGCGTTGGGTACGACCTCCCGGGCATGATGCTGCGGGGCGCACGCCCCGCGCGCCGGACCGGCACAATGGCCGGTGATGACGATGAACGCCAAGCGTCGCCGCGCGCACCGGAAGCTGGCGTCATTGCCCGGCGTGCGCTCGGTGCGCCGACCGGTGACGCCGGACGCCGCCGAAGAGTTCGACCTGTACTACGTGCGTAGCGGGCGCAAGTCCGCTCACCCCCTGGTGGTGATCCCGGGCGGGCCCGGTGCGGCGTCAATTGCCCTCTACCGCGGTTTCCGCCGCCGAGCGGCCACGGCCGGCTTGGACGTGATCATGGTCGAGCACCGCGGCGTGGGCATGTCGCGCCACGACGACGCCGGCGCCGACCTTCCTCCGGAGGCGCTGACCATCGAGCAGGTCGTCAACGACATCGTCGCCGTGCTCGACGACGCGCACGTCGACAAGGCGATCCTCTACGGCGCCTCGTACGGCAGCTATGTCGCCGCCGGCGTCGGCGTACGCCATCCGCAGCGGGTACACGCCATGGTCCTCGACTCGCCGGTGCTGTCCGCGGCTGACATCCACGAGGTGCGGGCCGCCATCCGCCGCGTGCTGTGGGAGGGCACCGAGCCGGAGACCGCCAGCTTGGCGCCGAAGGTCCGCCAGCTGGTGACCGACGGCGTGCTCACCCCGGCGGCCGGCCAACTCGTCGCGGCGGCCTACGGGCTCGGCGGACCGGCACTGCTGAATCGCCAGTTCGACCTGCTGCTGCAGGGCCGTTACGCGGTGTGGACGCTGATCGATCGTCTGACCCGGCTGCTGATCGGCCGCAAGGCGCCCTACCGCAACGAACCAGACCTGGTGGACCGCATCGGTTTTCGCGAACTCAACTACGGCGACGTGCCCGACGGCTCGCCGCTGGATCCCGCGGCCGCCTACCGCGAGTTCGCGTTCGACCCGGTCCCTTTCGAGGCCGAACCCTACGACCTGGCGGCCGAGATGCCGGCGTTCGCCTGGCCCACCGTCGTGGTGTCGGGCGGCCGCGACCTCATCACGCCGCCTGCCATCGCCAACCGGATCGTCTCGCTGATTCCCGGCGCGGTATTGGTGAGGCTGCCGACGGCCGGCCACAGCGCGCTGGACAGCCGGGAGCGAGCCGCCCTGCAGATCGCACAAGCCGTGATGCACGATCACGTTCAGTCATTGGCAGACCGTGCCGCCGCGCTGGATGAGCTGCCCACAAGCCCCGCGCTACGCCTGATGGTGGCGGCGATCTCGGTCGCGACGGCCGTCGAGCGCATACTGCCGCGGTTGGTCCCCCGCGCTGCCGTTACTTCATGAAACCGATTGCGGTGTAGTTCAGGTCGCCGAGGCCGGCCGGGCCGAAGTTGGCGAGACTGCTCCGCACGGCGACATTTCCCGGCGACTGCATCAGCGGCAGGCTGAAGCCGATGTCCCAGATCATCACGTCGAGTTCGTTGGCCAGCCGCCGCGCCGCACCGGAATCCAGTTCGGCCAGGGTCTCTTCGATTTTCGCGTCGATCTCCGGGCTGCCGATCTTGCCGTAGTTGCTCTCCCCGTATGACGCATAGATCTGCGTCAGGCTCGCCAGGGGGAATGCGTCGCCTACCCAGCCGAACAGCGCGATGTCGAAGTCGCCGGTGTTGATGTACTTCGAGAAGAAACCACCGCCGCCCTTGGCGTCGATATCCAGCTTCACCCCGATCTGCGCCAGTCTGTTCTGAGCGACTTGGGCGATCTGGCGACCGGAGAGCGCGTCGAACAGAACAAGTCGAATCGACAACGTGCGGCCGTCTTTCTGACGGAAGGGACCGTTGAGTTTCCAGCCCAGATCGTCGAGTTCTCGGCGTGCCTGATCGGGGTTGAAGGCCACCACGTTGCTGTTGTTCTGGTAGCCCTCCTGCCCGGCGACGTAGATGTGATTGTTCAGCGGCTTGGGGTTGTTGACCAGGCCCCGCTGGCTGACGTTGACAATTGCTTGGCGGTCAATGCCTTTCATGATCGCCAGCCGGAGCTTGCGGTCGGCGAGGATCGAACCCGGCGCCCCGTTGAACGTGAAGTGTGTCCAACTGGCACCCGGGGCGCGGCGAATCGAGATTCCCGGCGAACTGCGCGCGCGCATCAGGTCGTCCAACGAGGCCAGTCCGGCCGCGTCGATCGCGTTGTTCTGCAGTGCGGGAATGATCGCCGCCGGGTCCAGGACGGTGTAGGTGATCGAATTCAGCCGCGGTCGCTGGCCCCACCATTTGGTATTGCGCGTCAACACAATTCGCTGCGCCGACCTGTCCACCGTGGTGAAGACGAACGGTCCGGCGGACGGGCCGGGGCCGTCGAGTTGCGCCTTGTTGAACGTCTCCGGGGTCGAGGTCATGCTGCGCGGCAACAGCATTCCGTTGCCCGCGAACATGCCCTTCCAATCCGCGTAGGGCTTGGCGAACGTCATGACAGCCTGCCGGTCGTCGACCCCTCGGGTGACCGACGCGACACGTTCGGCTCCGTTGGGGCTCGCGATCGCGAACGCGGGGTCCTTACCGCTGAGTGCATGGATCTGTGCCGCGATGTCTTCCCAGGTGAGTGGAGATCCGTCCGACCACACCGCTTTCGGGTTGATCGTATAGGTAACCACCTGCGGATTGGTTTTGGTCAGTTCGATGCTGGTGAAGTAGTCGGTGTTGAGCGTGGTGGAGCCATCAGGCTTGATGATGAACGCCCGCGGCAGCGTCGCCTTCATCATCGACGCGGTGTCGGCGCTGTTGCCGTCGATGTGGAGGATGTTCCAGTTGACAGGGAACTCGCTCAGCGACAGCCGCAGCGTTCCGCCGTCGATCAGGCTGGTCGGGTTCTGCTGGTTGATGTCGTTGGTGGTGCCCAGCTCGGCGGCCCCGGTTCCGGTGGTGCCGTGGCGATCGCCACCCAGCCTGGTGGCCAGCACCCCGATCACCACCAGCGCGACGATCACCCCCAGTGTCGCAACGATTTTCACCGCTGATTTGCCTACGCCTTGTTCGGGCGGTGGTGGTGGCGGAGGTTGTTGCGGCGGTCTCGCCGAGGGAGGCGGTGGCGGTGGCGTGTCCGCGCCGCGCTGCGTCGGCGGCTCGGCATCGGACGAACCGGCGACGTCCGGCGGCGGTTGCGGTACGGCCTTGAGAAGCCGCTTGGTGTAGTCATGTTGCGGATCGCTCAGCACGCGGTCGGTGTCGCCTTGCTCCACGACAGTGCCCTTGTACATCACCGCGACGTCGTGGGCCAAATGCTTGACCACAGACAAGTCGTGCGACACGAACAGGTATGAAAGACCGAACTGCTCTTGGAGATCCAGCAGAAGGTTGATGATTCCGGCCTGGATCGAGACGTCCAGCGCTGAGACCGGTTCGTCGAGGGCCAGGACCTTCGGCTGCAGGGCCAGTGCCCTCGCGATGCCGATGCGCTGCTTTTGGCCGCCGGAGAACTCGGCCGGATACCGCGGCGCGTCGGCGCGGCGCAGCCCGACGATGTCCAGCAGCTCGCCCACGCGTTGGTCGGCGCGCTTCTTGTCAAAACCGTTGGCCAGCAAGGGCTCTGCGATCACATCGGACACCGGTAACCGGGGATCCAGCGACGCGACCGGATCCTGGAACACCACCTGTACGTCGCCGCGCAGCGCGCGTCGGCTTCGAGCGTCCAGGGTGGCGACGTCGGAGCCCAGCACCTCGATGGAGCCGGCCTGCGGTGGCGCCAGCTCGAGGATCTGGTGCAGCGTCGTGGATTTGCCCGAACCCGACTCGCCGACGATTCCCAGCGTGCGGCCTTCGCGCAGTTCGAAGCTGACGCCGTCGACCGCCCTGACCTCGCCGACCTGGCGCCGAAACACCACACCCTTGGTCAGCCGATAGGTTCTCACCAGATCGCGTACCCGCACCACCACCGTCTCGTGGCCCGACTCGACGCGCGGTGGCGGCGCGGTGGGCACCCCGTAGATCTCGGCGGCACTGCGGCCGGCGACGTGTTCGGTCCTGATGCACGCAGCGCGATGTGCGGGCCCCACCGTGACGAGTTCTGGCTCGGCGGTAAGGCATTCGTCGATCGCGAGCGGACAGCGCGGCGCGAAGGGGCAAGCGTCAGTCACGGGCATCGCCAGGGAGGGCGGGCTGCCGGGAATCGGGACCAGCCGTGCGCCGCGCGACGCGTCGAGTCGCGGCACCGAGCCGAGCAGCCCGGCGGTGTACGGCATCCGCCGGTCACCGTAGAGCGTGTCGACGTCGGCCACCTCCACCGCGCGGCCGGCGTACATCACCAGCGCACGGTCGGCGAATTCGGCGACCACACCGAGGTCGTGGGTGATGATCACCACCCCGGCGCCGGTCACATCGCGCGCGGTTTTGAGTACGTCGAGAATCTGCGCCTGCACAGTCACGTCCAGCGCAGTGGTGGGCTCGTCGCAGATCAACAGATCGGGATCGTTGGCGATCGCGATCGCAATCACCACGCGCTGCCGCTCGCCCCCTGACAACTCGTGCGGAAACGCCCGAATCCGCCGGTGCGGTTGGCGGATGCCGACGAGGTCGAGCAGCTCGACCGCTCGCTCGCGCGCTGCGCGGCGGGTGACGCCCGGCTGGTGGATCTGGATCGCCTCGGCGACCTGATCGCCGACGGTGTAGACCGGTGTCAGCGCAGACATGGGGTCCTGGAACACCGTGCCGATCGATTTGCCGCGAATGCGCGAGATCTTCTTGTCGGGCATGCCGAGCAGTTCGTCGCCGCGCAGCCGCACCGAGCCCGACACCTCTGCGTACTCGGGCAGCAAGCCGATGACCGCCATGGCCGAAGCAGACTTCCCGGAACCTGATTCGCCGACGATCGCCACCACTTCGCCGGCTCCGACGGAATAGCTCAGGCCGCGGACGGCCGCGACCGTGTCGGTGTCGGTGGGGAAGCTGACGCGCAGGTCGGCGACTTCCAGCAGCGGGCTCATGCGCGCGGTCTCCGGCGCGCGGGCGTCCTTCGCCGTCGCAGCGTGCCGCTGCTGGGATCCAGCGCGTCGCGCAATCCGTCGCCGATGAGGATGGCGCAGAACAGGATCACCACCAGCACGCCTGCGGGGAACAAGAACACCCACGGGAACGTGGTCGCGGAACTGGTGCCGTCGGCGATCAGCGTGCCCAGCGACACGTCGGGTGGCTGAACGCCGAATCCCAGGTAACTGAGCCCGGTTTCGGCCAGAATCATCAGCCCGACGTTGAGCGCGGTGTCGATGATCAGGATCGACGCGACGTTCGGAAGGATGTGGCGGACGATGATGCGCCGGTTCGGCACACCCATATACCTTGCCGCAGCGACGAATTCGCGCTGGCGCAGGCTCATGGTCAGGCCGCGTACCATCCGTGAGCTGATCATCCAGCTGAAGACGGCCAGCAGCAGGATGAGCCAGAAGACGGTGCCGGATTGCTTGGTGCGCGGCGTGACGATCGCGATCAGAATCAATGACGGCACCACGAGCAGCAGGTCGACGACGAACATCAGCACGGCGTCGCGCCAGCCGCCGAAAAACCCACTGATCGTGCCGACAGTCGCGGCGATCGTCGCGGAGATGACCGCTACACAGACGCCGATCAGCATCGACTTCTGCATGCCTCGCAAGGTCTGCGCCAAGATGTCCTGGCCCAGCGAGTTGGTGCCGAAGGGGTGATCCGGCGAGGGCGGCTCTTGCAGCGCCGAGTAGTCCAGATCGGTGTAGCCGTGCGGCAATAGTGGCGGCAGCGCATAACAGGCGACGAACAACATCACCAGCAGGATGAACGCCACCACCGCGGCTTCGTTGCGCAGGAACCGTCGCAGCACCAGTGCGCGCCGCGACACGAATTCGGTTGATTCCACGCTTTTTTGGACGACCTGCGGCTGGGTCATGTCACCCGCACCCTCGGATCCAGCAGTGCGTAGATGACGTCGGAGAGCAACCCGCCCATCAGAACCATCGCAGCGGCGAACAGCGTCACCGCGACCACGATATTGGTGTCCTGGGTCGAGATGCCCTGCACCACCCACTCGCCGATGCCGTGCCAGCCGAAGATCTTCTCGACGAACACCGCGCCGCCGACCAGACCGCTGATGCTGAACGCGAACAGCGTGGCCATCGGTATCAGCGCCGTGCGCAGCCCATGCTTGAACAGCGCGCGCCGCCGTGTCAGCCCCTTGGCGCGGGCGGTCCGAATGAAATCCTGGCCGAGCACGTCGAGCATCGCGTTGCGCTGGTATCTGCTGTAGCCGGCCATCGAGACCAGTGCCAGCGTCAGCGTCGGCAGCACCAGATGCTGCAACCTGTCGACCAGCTCAGCCCACCAGCCGCCATGCCCACCCGCCGAAAGCTCTCCGGTGTACTCGAACAGTTGCACGCCGAACAACGAATTGATCCGCAGGGCACCCAGAATCAGCAGATTTGCCATGACGAAGGTCGGGACGCTGAGGACCAGCAGCGACAACGCGGTGATCACGCGATCGCTCAGCCGGTACTGGCGAATTGCGCCCCACGCTCCGATGACCACGCCGACGACGGTGCCGATCACCATGCCTGTCACCACGAGGCGCAGGCTGATTCCGATCCGCCGCCACAGCTCTTCGGAGACGGGTTGACCACCGACAGTCGTGCCGAAATCGCCGCGCACCGCCCCCGACACCCACTTGCCGTAGCGCACCGGTATCGGCTTGTCGAGATCCAGTTCGGCCGCTTTCGTGTCGATGACCGACTGCGGCGGTCGCGGATTGCGCTGAAGAAGGCTGTCGAGCGGATGGAAGGTCACCGACGTGAGGCTGAACGTCAGAAACGACGCGAACACAAGCAGCACCACGTGCTTGAGCAGCCGACGGGTCAGGAAGCCGATCATCCCGCCCTGCCGCCCGCGCGCATGCGGCCAATGTAGGAGATGAGCCCACCGGCGCGCCGCTTATCGGCTATTCGGCGGTTCGCAAGCGCCAGTTTGTACCAAGAATCTGGCTGATCATGACCGCCCGATGAAAGCTCCGCCGTTGGTAGCATCGGCCTGCCATCGGTTGCCCGCCGCATCCTGGAGGTCCCCATGAGCGTGACCGACGAGTATCTGGCCAACAACGCCGAGTACGCCAGGAACTTCAAGGGTCCGCTACCCCTGCCGCCGAGCAAGCACGTCGCGGTGGTCGCGTGCATGGACGCCCGCCTGGACGTGTATCGGATCCTCGGCCTCAAAGAGGGCGAGGCGCACGTGATCCGTAACGCCGGCGGCGTGGTCACCGACGACGAGATCCGGTCGCTGGCCATCAGCCAACGACTGCTCGGCACCACGGAGATCATCCTGATCCACCACACCGATTGCGGCATGCTGACTTTCACCGACGACGACTTCAAACGGTCGATCCAGGACGAGACCGGCATCAAACCGGAATGGGCGGCAGAGGCGTTCAGCGACCTCGAAGAGGATGTGCGTCAGTCCATCCGCCGCATCGAGGCCAGCCCCTTCGTCACCAAACACGAGTCGCTGCGCGGGTTCGTCTTCGACGTCGCGACCGGAAAACTGAACGAGGTCACACTCTAGTCAGCGGTAGTCAGGCGCCCGAACCGTAAGGCCTGGTGATGATCTCGAGGAAATGACCGGCCGGATCGCGGAAGTACACGCCGCGGCCGCCGTCGTTGTGGTTGATCTGCCCAGGCCGGGCGCCCCGCGGATCGGCCCAGTGCTCCAGGCCCCGCTCGCGGATGCGGCCGTAGATGGCGTCGAAGTCGTCTTCTGAGACCAGAAATGCGTAGTGCTGCGGGCGAATGTCCCCGTCGGTGTCGGCGTAGTCCAAAGTGGCGCCATGGTCGAGCTGGACCGCGAGGAAGTGGCCGAACGGCCTGGGCTCCGGCAAGCCGAACAATTCGGTGAAGAACCGAGCCGACACGTTCTTGTCGTGTGCGGCGACGATGGTGTGGTTGAACGCGATAGACATAGTAGGACCAGTCAACCAGCCGGTCGCGGCCGGCAAAAGGGCGCGAATACAGTATCGGAGCATGGCCCCCGTCGTTTCCGGCCCGCGCGTTCTCTTGCGCGAACCGAGGGCCGAAGACGCGGAGGAGTTGTTCTCGGCGATCACCTCCGACCCGGCGGTCACGAAGTTCCTGTCATGGCCGCCGCACCGTGATGTGGAGGAGACGCGTCGGGTGATCACCCAGCTGTTCAACCAGGGCGACGACCACACCTGGCTGGTTGTGCTGCGTGAGTCCGGGCAGGTGATAGGTCAGTTCGGCTACCGGCGGTTGCGGGGCCGCACCGTCGAAATGGGCTATTGCCTGGCCGCCCAGTGGTGGGGGCAGGGGCTGATGGCCGAAGCAATCGAGCTGGGTCTGGTTGAGATGCAGCGCGATCCGGAGGTGGCGTCGGTGACGGCGGCCTGCCACGTCGACAACAAGCGGTCAGCCCGGCTACTCGAGAAGTGCGGCTTCGTGCTGCAAGCCCGGGTGTCCGACCACACCGTCTTTCCGAACCTAGCGCCCGGACCGCAGGACTGCCTGCTGTACTCGCGGCAGATTGCGAGGTAGCGATGAGTATTTTCCAGTTCGCCGATCTGCCTGTACCGGTGATCGCCGCGCCGATGGCGGGCGGCCCGTCGACACCGCAATTGGCGGCCGCCGCCACGGACGCGGGCGGGCTCGGTTTTGTCGCCGGCGGATACCTGTCGGTCGACGACTTCGCCGACCGCCTCGCCGCCGCCCGTAAAATGACGACCGGCCCGGTGGGCGCGAACGTGTTTGTGCCGCAAGACAATACAGCTGATAGCGCTGAGCTCGACCGGTATGCCGAGGCGCTCGCCGGCGAGGCGGAGCGCTACGGCGCAGAGCTGGGTGAAGCGCGCTACGACGACGACAAGTGGGCGCCGAAGCTGGACATGCTGCTGGATGTGCGGCCGGAGATCGTGTCGTTCACGTTCGACGTGCCCAGCACAGAGGACATCCGCAGGTTCGCCGGGGCCGGTATCACCACCGCGGCGACGGTGACCACTGCGGCGGAGGCTGAACGTGCGGTGTCGCGCGGTGTCGATGCGCTCGTCGTGCAGGGTCCGGCCGCGGGCGGTCACCGCGGCACGTATGACCCTGCGGCCATCCCGGCCGCGCAGCCATTGTCTGAGCTTCTCGCCGATGTCCTCTCGCGCGTGGCGGTTCCGGTGGTGGCGGCTGGCGGACTGATGACCGCTGACGACGTCGCCGCGGTGCTGCGGGCGGGTGCGGTCG
Source organism: Mycobacterium sp. NGS19 (assembly GCF_059813155.1). Classification (NCBI taxonomy): domain Bacteria; kingdom Bacillati; phylum Actinomycetota; class Actinomycetes; order Mycobacteriales; family Mycobacteriaceae; genus Mycobacterium; species Mycobacterium sp. NGS19. The sequence goes on along the minus strand of NZ_JCALEB010000009.1, from coordinate 7,567 downwards.
CCGCTCAACTGGGCACGGCGTTCCTGCTGTCCGATGAGGCCGGCAGCAGCCCGGTGCACCGCGCGGCGCTGCAGGACGCACAATTCACGGAAACGGCTGTGACAAAGGCGTTTTCGGGTAGGTATGCCCGGGGTCTGCGGAACCGCTTCATCGACGAGCACGACGCGCAGGCCCCGCTGGCCTATCCGCACGTCCACTATCTGACCAGTCCGGTGCGGGCGGCTGCTGTGCGGGCCGGTGACCCGCACGGCGTCAACGTTTGGGCGGGAACGGGATTCAAGAAGACCAAGGTCGCGCCGGTGGCGGCCATCATAGGAGAACTGGCGTGCAAATAGGCATGACCATGCCGGTGATGGAGCCGGATCTGGACCACGCGACGCTGCGGGCGTGGGCGCGCGTGATCGACGAAGGCCCTTTTGCCTCAGCGTGTTTCGGTGAGCGCATCGCGTTCGACAACCCCGACACGCTGACGTTGCTTGGAGCTCTCGCGGCGTGGACCGACCGGGTGCAGTTGGTGACGACGGTCGTCGTGCCCCAGCTGCACGATCCGGTCATGCTCGCCAAGGCGCTGGCCACCGGCGACATGCTCAGCGGCGGCCGGCTGACCGTCGGGTTAGGCGTGGGCGGCCGCCACGAGGACTACCGCGCGGTCGGCGCCGACCCCGCCACCCAGACGATGCGCGACATGGCACAACGGGCGCTTGTGATGAAGCGTGTGTGGGCGGGCGAGCGGCTCACCGAGTCAGTGTGTCCGGTCGGTCCACCGCCGGTCCAGCGCGGCGGGCCGCCACTGCTGGTGGGCACTATGGGCCCGAAAACCGTTCGGAGCGCGGCGAAATGGGCAGATGGGCTGGCGGGCACGACGCTTGACCTCGACGTCGGCAAGGTGGGCTCGTTGTTCGACGTCGCTCGAACGGCGTGGGCCGCAGAAGGCAAACCGCCGCCGCGACTGACGACGTCGTTCTGGTTTGCGCTCGGGCCGGGCGCGCGCGAGCAGGTGCACCGGCACTTGCGCCGCTACATGAACTGGATCCCCGCCCAGCACGTCGACGCGATGGCGCCGTTCACGGGGTTCGCCGGAAGACAAGACGAATTACTTGCAGTCTTGCGTGCCTTCGCTGACATCGGCACCGACGAAGTGCACCTGATTCCGACGAGCAAGGACATCGGCCAGCTACGCGATGCCGCCGAGGTGGCCGCGCAGGTGAAATAGCTCTGTAACAGAGGTACCGTGGGATGTCATGCGGACCACCACCGACCTCGTCACGGACGTGTTCGCTGTCGTCGGACGCTTCCGCCGGCAGCTGCGGCGGTCCGCGGGACGGGGCTTCGACACCACCGGGTTGACGGAATCGCAGGCAGAGCTGTTGCGGCTGGTCGGCAGGCGTCCGGACATCTCGATCCGGGAAGCCGCCGCGGAGCTGGGATTGGTGCCCAACACCGCCTCCACATTGGTGTCCAAGCTGGCCTCCGACGGGCTGATCACCCGCACGGTCGACGCCGGCGACCGCCGCGTGGCCCGGCTGCGGCTCACCGAGTCGGCGCAGCACATCGCCGACGCGTCGCGGGCCGCGGGGCGGGCTGCACTTGCCGAGGTGCTCGACGACCTCGACGACGACCAGCTTGCCGCGCTGACGCGAGGGCTGTCGGTGCTGGCCGAGATCACCCGACGACTGCAGGAGAAGCAGACATGAGTGCCGCCGAGTTGGCCGTCGACTGCCGGAATCTGACGCACCGGTACGGCGACTTCACCGCAGTCGACGACTTCACGTTGCAAGTGAGGCCGGGGGAGACCATGGGGCTTCTCGGTCCCAACGGTGCCGGCAAGACCACGGTGGTGCGTGTCCTCACCACGCTCACGCCGCCGCAAGCCGGTCAGGTATTCATCTTCGGCCTTGACAGCCGCCGACAGACCATGGATGTCCGCTACAACATCGGCTATGTGCCGCAACAACTTTCAATAGAGCCGGCCCTCACCGGGCGGCAGAATGTGGAGTGGTTCGCCAGGCTGTACGACGTGCCGCGACGGCAGCGGGCCGAGCGCGTGGATCAGGCGCTCGAGGCGATGAACCTGCTCGACGTCGCAGACGAGGTCGCCACCACCTATTCCGGCGGAATGGTCCGGCGGCTCGAGCTGGCGCAGGCACTGGTGAACCGGCCGTCGCTGCTGATCCTGGACGAACCGACCGTCGGCCTGGATCCGATTGCCCGCGACGGTGTTTGGACACACGTCGCCGACATGCAGGCCGATTTCGGCATGACCGTGCTGCTGACCACGCACTACATGGAAGAGGCGGACGCACTGTGTGACCGCGTTGCGCTGATGCACCACGGCAAGCTTCAGGCCATCGGCACGCCGGAGCAGCTGAAGGCGAGCGTGTCACGCAACGCAACCCTCGAAGACGTATTCCGCCACTATGCGGGCTCCGATCTGGGCGACGAGACGTCACGGACCGGTCTGCGCGACATCCGTTCCAGCAGAAGGACTGCGCGCCGTGTCAGTTGAACCCCGAGCCGAGGCCGGGATCGTCCGTGCACCACGAGGCTGGCGACGGGTGCAGGGGATGTTCGTCCGGATCGGCACGTTCTCACTCGTCGAGCTCCAGAAGCTGGCACACGACCGTGCCGAGCTGGTCACGCGCATGGTGCAGCCCGCGTTGTGGTTGCTCATCTTCGGGCAGACGTTCTCGCGCCTGCACGTCATCGACACCGGCGGAGTGCCGTATCTGGCGTTTCTGGCGCCCGGCATCATCGCCCAGTCGGCGTTGTTCATCTCGATCTTCTACGGGATCCAAATCATCTGGGACCGCGACGCAGGCATCCTCGCCAAGTTGATGGTGACGCCGGCGCCGTCGTCGGCGTTGATCACCGGTAAGGCGTTCGCAGCGGGCGTGCGGTCGGTGGCTCAAGTGGTCGGGGTGCTGCTGCTGGCGTACCTGATGGGCGTGCACCTGACCACGAATCCGCTGCGGGTCGTCGCCGCAATGGCTGTGGTGGTGCTGGGCTCGGGGTTCTTCGCGTGCTTGTCGATGACGTTGGCCGGGCTGGTGCGCAACCGGGATCGGCTGATGGGTATCGGCCAGGCGATCACGATGCCGCTGTTTTTCGCCTCGAATGCGCTGTATCCGGTGGACGTGATGCCGCACTGGCTGCGGTGGCTGTCGGCGGTGAACCCGTTGAGCTACGAGGTGAACGTGTTGCGCAGCCTGTTGATCGGCACGCCGTCGAATTGGCTGCTCGACATGGCAGTGTTATTTGTCGCAGCGGTCGCGGGCATCGTGGCGGCCTCGGCGCTGCTGCGGCGACTGGTGCGCTGAGCACTCGCGCTTCGCCGCAACTATGGGCACAATGTCTCCGGGAACTCGACGAGGGGCGGGATTGACCATGCGGCGTTCGATGCGAGTGCTGGCCTATGCAGCGGCGGCCGGGGCGGTCGTTGCGATTCCGATCGGCATCCAGGCTGCCCCCTCCCAGACACTTGCCGACTGTGGCGGCATCAACATGTCGGTTCTGGCCGAGGGTGTGCCGGTGGACATGTGCCCGGCGCCGGTGGCGCCGCCCCCCACCAGCGGGGGTGCACCCACGCAGCAGCTCCTCACCGCGTGCGGCGGCATCCCGGGATGCCTGTCGAACGCGCTGTACGGACCCGGCAGAGTCGTCGTCCCGAGCCCTAATACGAGGGTTCAGCAGAGCCAGTAGTCGCGCGTCGTCAGGCGTCGGCGGCCGGAGGCTCAACAGGCGGGGGCTCAGCGGGCGGTGCGTCAGCAGGCGGTGCCTCTTCCGGCGCGCCTTCGGGGGCCGGCGAGGTGACCACGTCAGCGGCTAGTTGCACCATGTCCGGCTGCGGCGCGTCTTGTGCGGGTGCCTGGTCCTCGACTGGGGCCAGCGCTTCCGCCGGCAGATACATGTGGTGGGTGAACTGCGGCTGGTATGCGCCCGGGCCACCGAGCCTCACCCCGCCGCGCTCGCCGGACGACACGGATGTGCCATCAGGCAGCGTCACCGCGGTGTGGTAGCTGTTCCAGCCGATCACCAGTGCCCCGGGCTGCGTTCCATGTTGAAAACCTCGGGCGAGCAGGGCGCTTTCTTCATTCTGCGTGGTGAACCGGTTGCCGAATGCGGGCCTGCCGGTCGCCACGTTGCTCACCCACGACGCCAGGCCGGAACAGTCCGTACCGGCGGGCGAATCGCCGCCGGAGACGTACGGCGTGCCCGATACCTGGGTAATGAGGCTCATCAACGTTGCTAAAGCAAACACGCGGCGGGACGTTAACAGAGCGGTTTCTGAGCCGCCAAAAATTGTGAACCCCTTCACAATACGCAGTCGATATAGCCTGGTTCACGAAGAGAAGCGTTGGCTCTTTTGCCAATTTGCGCTTCGGCCGCAGTCTATGTCATGAGAAATGTTCGGAGGAAACATATTTCGCTAGTTACGAGACGAAAATGCTTGTGCTGCAACGATTATCGCGGTCTATCGACCTCGTATGTTCCGTTGTCGTCGACGAACAACACGGCCACCCGGTGCCTGCTACCGTCGACCGTCACATCGCAGAAGAAGGTCTCACCTTTCTTGACCGCAGGGTTGTCGCCGTTGTTGCAGCGGACGCCGGTGACGTCTCTGAGGCCGTAACCGTTCGTCGGGTCGGTGAGCACTTGCCGGACGCCGTCCTCCGCTGATGTGACATCGAGTTCTTTGCGATGCGTCAGACCCAGCGCCCACAGGACCGCAGCGACAACAGCTACGGCCAGCACCACGCCGACAACGACGCCGACAACCACAAGCGCACCGTTGGATTTCTTGCGCGGGGCGGTCGAGACAGCGGGCGGCGTGGCGTAAGGCGGCTGCGGATAGTAATGCGGTGCCGGCGGCCGGTCGTGGCGTACCTGCTGCCACCACGGGATCTCCGCCTGTCCGCCCTGCGGCTGACGCTGCGGGTCGGGCCGCGGGGACCACGGACGCGTCGGCTCGGAAGGTCTGCTCATCGCGCGTCGTCCTGTGTCATGGGAATCGCTGATAGCACTGGTTCTCGTCGCCGACGAGACCGGACCGGTAGGCGAGAATCCTTGTGAACCCGGCCGGCACGGTACTGCCGTTGGTGTCGCTTGCGACGAGACCGTTGGTCAGCAGACCGGAGATCGCTTCGTCGACGTCGCCGGCAGTCAGCACCAGCGTCTTGCCCGAGGGCACGCCGACCGGTTCGGCCATCCTGCGTTGCGCCACACCGGTCAGGCACGCGGTTCGCAACGCCGCCGCCGGCGAGTCGAGCGGCATCGCTTTCTCATGTTGCAGCGCAAGCATGTATCGCGACGTGACGACTGAAATCGCGGTGTTGTCGCCTTGCAACAAAACCAACTGTGATTCGTCGGCGGGCGCCCCCATGTCTTGCAGTGCGGGCATGTCGACGTTGATGGTGTTGGTGCCTGGGCAGTAGGACGCCGGCGCTGATGTCCTTGCGTCAGAACAGCTTTGCGAATCGGTATGCAGCGTGGGTGGGTTGGTGGGATGGAAGACCTCACCGAGAATCTCCATCAGCGTCGAGAGGGTGTCGGTGTCGACGCGCACCTCGCCGGTCTGGACATTGCCTGCCGGGTCGACTTCCAGGGATGTCGGCAGATCACCGCGCCGCTGCGTGATTTCATCCATGTCGATCTTGGCGCACGCGGCGGCACCGGTGTCGAAACCGACTTGAAAGGCGCTGACGCGGTCCATCGCCGAGCCGTGCGGATCGGCGTTCGAGTCCTCGACCGTCATCACCGGATCTCTCAGTTCGATGGCCCCGGCCAGCACATGGTCGAGTCCGTCGGTGGTACTCAGCGTGAATCGGGGTGACTTCCCTTCGGCGACCCAGCGCACGTAGGCCCCGGAGAAGCAGTCGGCCTGTTGCTCGGCGACGAGGCCGGGCGTGCTGGGATTGACGGTTCTTGCCATCTGCTGCACGGCGTGCCCGTATTCGTGAGCCAGCACCGCGTTCACCGACATCACGCCGAAGTACTTGGTGGCCAACGGCATCAGGCGGCCACGGTCCCATGCCATCAGGTCTTCGGGCGGACAGTAGAACGCGTTGACCAACTTGTAGGTGGGCGCTCCGCACGCCGACGGGCTTCTGGGGTCGGACGCGTCGTAGGACAGCATCGTCGACACCGGTCTGAAGCTGCCTTGCAGTGACTCCGAGTAGTTCTTCTGCCAGAAGTCCTCGATGTCGTTGAGCGCCAACAACGCCAGGCGGTCGACTTGGCCGCCGTCCGTGTTCTCCACGGTGCCGGAAGGCTGGGGGGCGTTCGAACGGGCGCCGCTGGGTCCATTGGTGGCGGGAAGGCCGCCGACGCGGTTCGGATCCCAGAGCATCGACAAGGGCCGGCCGTGCACGACGGTGGCACTGCACCCGGTGACGAGCAGGACCGCACAGGCGGCACTGAGTACGGCTCTGGCGAGGGCCGTTCGACGCTGCGTCACAGGGCACACCTCCCGTCAACGCCCAGGCGGGCTCAACGCTAAAACAACGGCGATCGGCGTGGGGCGGGAATGACACTCACTCATCGGATGTGCATCGGTAATTAGGGGGATGGTCAGCCCGCGCTGGCCCACGGCGAAGCACGATGCCGACGGCTGGGTGGAGGTTGCGCCGGTCGCGCGAAATCGTCGGCCAGGTAACAGACTGTGCGGCAACAGAACTCGGCGTTACGGAACACTGCGCGGCATGGCCTCCGCCACTACGTCAGGCAGTAGGCGTTTTGCTTGTCAGGTAGGCGACCACACCCCGCGTCACCGCAGCGGCGTACTTGGCGCGTCCGTCTGCGGACTCCATCAGTGCGGCCTCATCGCTGTTTCTCATGTTGCCCAACTCCACCAAGACGGCCGGATAGTCGGCCAGATTCAAACCGGCGAGATCGGCACGGCCGTACAGGCCGTTGGAGCCGAGGTACGTCGACGGGGTCAGTCCGTCGAAGGACAGTGCGTCGCGCATGGCTATGGCCAGCCGCATCGCCGGACCCGCCTGCGCGGCGTTGAGCGGAGGACTCGAGTAGTTGACGTGGAACCCTCGGCCCGACGGCGGTCCGCCGTCGGCATGGATGCTGACGATGGCGTCCGGGCGCATGGCATTGGCGGCCGCAGCGCGCTGGTCGACACACGGACCGGAGGAGTCGTCGTCGGCGCGGGACAGCTGAGTGCGCACGCCCAGACGATCCAGGGAATCGCGGACCCGGGACGCCACATCCCAGGTGAAGCGGTGTTCCGGATAGCCGTCGTTGGTCGACGTGCCGGTGGTCTGGCAGTCCTTGGTTCCGCCACGGCCGTTGGGAACTTGTCTGGTTATCGACGAGTCGTTGGCACCGCTGTGACCGGGATCGAGGAACACCGCCATGCCGGCGAAATTCGAACCGGCCGACGCGCGGGGGCCGTTCAGTTGGCCGGCGACCCAGCACAGCAGTGCGCCGACGAGTACGACAGTGGCTGTTCGCACGACCGCAAGACGCATCCCGGACAGCGTAACAACGCCGTACGGGACTCGACCGCGGCAATTGTTGGTCCGAGCCGACCTAAAGCGTTCAACCTTCACCAAGAATC
>NZ_JCALEB010000008.1:0-146404 GCF_059813155.1 Mycobacterium sp. NGS19 | reverse complement strand
CCGCGGCGCCATCACCATCACCGGACCCGCCGACGCCTTGACCGTCACCGACAGCGACGGCCGACCATTGAGCGCCGCCTCGCTGGCCCGCCCACCCAAGCACCCCCCGCCCGCGGTCCCACCATGCCCCGGACCCACCGGCGAACGCGCCCAGTGGTGGTGGTACCAACCCTTCCAACCCCAACCACCACCGACAAACAACTGACGTATGTCGCCCAGCGTCGGGCATCGCCACCGCGTCGACTCGTAACTGATTGGCACACAGCGGAATTCGTCCACAGTCGACGCATCAACCGCAGGGTCCGCCTCGCCGCCCGACCTCACCGACGGCCTTCTCGAAGTGCCGTCGTCACGATCCGCGTGACCTCCGCTGCCATCGTCACGTGCTCGATCGTGCATCGCAGCCGCCCGATCGCGCCCTGCTAACCACGCCGCGCCGACGTCGTCGACGAACGACCGACACCCGCCCGCGCCAGTCGATGTGCAGCGCGGCATCGACGAATCTCGGCGCGGGCCGAAACGTCGCGGCTTCGAGCCCGCATGGCAGCCGCTGCCAATCCCGTTGAGGCGGTGGCATGTGGATCGACGCGCGACTGGACCCGGCGTTCGACGAGCGCAACACGTCCGAATTGCGCCACTTCTCGATCGAGGCGCAATCGCAGATGTTCGCCTCGCCCGACAAGGTCGCGGCGGCGTTCGGCGAAATGCTGCGACCGCTCATCGAGCAACTCGAAAAGGGAAGGGAAACAGGATATTTCCGTGGCGTGGATCCCGAGGCCGACGCGGAGGCCATTCACGGCGTGGTGTGGGTGTGCACCCAGCGGCAGTGGATCACCGGTGACCGGACGGGCGGTGGGGCGCGTCGGCACACGAAGCAGTTCTTTTTGCGCGGGATCGGCGTCACACCCGACGTGATTGCGTCGGTCCTGGACGACTAGCGCTTCACCGGAAAGGAGACTGGGTGGACCTCGGATTGGCCGGCGCCACGGTCGTGACCGGCGGTCGTCGCCTACACCGCATCCAAGGCCGCACTGAGCGGCGTCACCAAGAATCTCGCGAAAAGCCCTGCACGAGAAGGCATTCGGGTGAACTGCGTATGACCGGACACCATTGTCACCGCGAGCTTCACCGACGCGCTGACCGACGTCCTCGCAGCCGACGGCTTGGACGCCGAGAATCCCGTCGACGGCGGGTCAGTTTCATCTGAATGGCGGGGACTACTCAGGATTGGGCGCATCAGGTGCGGGCGCCACCAACGGCAACACGATGATGAAGCGCGTGTTGCCCGGCTCGGATTCGACGCGCAGGTTGCCGTGATGCTTCTCGACGACGATCCGCCACGCCAGGTCCAAGCCGAGCCCGGTGCCTTCGCCGTACGGCTTGGTGGTGAAGAACGGGTTGAAGATGCGGTCGACGATCTCGTCCGGGATACCGGGTCCGTCGTCGCAGATCTCGACGCGGATGTGGTCGTCGTTCTCGCGCATGGTCCGCACCGTCAGCGTGCCGGCGCCGTCCATCGCCTGTACCGCGTTCTCGATGATGTTGGTCCAGACTTGGTTGAGATCGCCTGGGTAGCAGTGGATTTCAGGCAGCGACTTGTCGTATTCCTTGACCAGCCGAATCGGGTTGTCCTTGCCCACCCGGTCGCCGAACATCATCAGCGTGCTGTGCAGCAGCTCGTGGACATCGGAAGCCTGATACGGCGCCCGGTCCATCTGCGAGTACTGCTTGGCCCCGGCCAGCAGCACCGAGATGCGCTTGCTGGCCTCGGTGATCCGGTTCACCGCGAGCTCGGTGTCGATCGTGTATTTCAGCCAACCGACTGCCCCCTGCAGAGACGCCGTCGCGTCCACGTCTTCGATCGACGCGGACACCCGCTCCAGCCAGTCGATGTCCAGGCCGGCTTCGACGAACGTCGGCGCGTAGTCCCATGCACCGGCGATGCCGTGAGTCTCGAGCCAGTCGCCGATCTGGTCCTCACGGTCGGAGGTCTCCAGCGCTGTGAGCTCCACCGGCTTGGCTTTGGCGACCAGCTCGGCGACCTCCTCCTGGATGCCGACCAAGACGCGCAGTGCCTCCGGGGTGAACTTGCCGTCGGCGAGCATCGCGAGCTTGTGCCGCATCTTGCCGACGTTGTCGCGCAGGTTGGCCACGTCACGGGTGATCGCGGCGGCGGGATTGTTGAGCTGGTGGGTCAGCCCGGCGGTGATCTGGCCCAGCGCGAGCAGTTTCTCACGCTGACCGATGATCTGGCGTTGCCGCAGCCCGCCGACCTTGTGCCCCTCGAGCAGGTGCACGGCCATCGGAAACTCGGCCTGCATGAAGCGGGCGAAGGCGTCGGCGTCGAGGACGAAGAACCGCGACGGGCGGGTCACGCGCACGGACGCTTCGTAGACGTGCTCCTCACCGGGCACGTACGCCGACCAGGCCCCGCAGTACACGCCGCGCTGCGAGGTGCGGTTGGTTTCGATGTCGACGCCGCCGGAGCGCTTCGACATCACCAGCTCGCCGTCGAGCAGCACATAGAAGCATGTGGCCGGCTCACCTTCGACGCAGATCGGGCCGGGCTCGAAGGTTTCGATGTGGCCGTCCTTGCACAGGGTCGCGAGCTGTTCGTCGGACAGCGCCTCGAACAAGAACAGCGTCCGCAGCTCGTCGGGCAGGCAGTTCTCACCCATGCTGTCTCTCCTACGCCTCGGCCAAGTATCGATGCACCAGCATCACGGCCATCGACCCTTCGCCGACAGCGGCCGCCACGCGCTTGGCGGACTGGGCTCGCACGTCACCTGCAACGAAGACACCGGGCACGCTTGTTTCCAGGTGGTGCGGCGGGCGGGTGAGCGTCCAGCCGCACACGTTCTTCAAGTCGGGGCCGGCCAGCACGAAGCCGTGGTCGTCGCGAGCCACCACGCCGTCGAGCCAGTCGGTGCGCGGCTCGGCACCGATGAAGATGAACATCCGCCCGCACGTCACTTCCTCGATCGCGCCGGTGCGCCGGTCTTCGAGCACCAACTTCTCGAGTCTGTCGTCGCCGCATGCCTGGGTGACCACCGTGCAGGTCCTGACCTTGATGTTGTCGATGGCGTCGATCTGCTGGATCAGGTAGTACGACATCGACGACTCCAGCGACGGACCGCGCACGACGAGCGTCACCGACTTCGCGTGCTTGGCCAGGTTCACCGCGGCCTGGCCGGCCGAGTTGGCCCCGCCGATGACGTACACCTCTTCGCCGTCGCATTCAGCGGCGATCGACGTCGCCGCCCCGTAGTGCACCCCGACGCCGGTCAATCGATCGCAGCCGTCGGCGGGCAGTTGGCGATACGACACCCCGGTGGCCAAGATCACCGCCCGCGCACCGATTGAGCGACCGTCGGACAGTCTGACGCTGCGGGCCGCGCCCTTGACCTCCAACGCGACGGCCTCCTGGGCGGTGATGAGCTCCGCGGCGAACTTCTCGGCCTGGCGCCTGGCGCGGTCCGCCAGCTGGGCACCTGAAACCCCGTCGGGGAAGCCGAGGTAGTTCTCGATCCGCGAGCTCTGGCCGGCTTGGCCGCCGGTCGCGGTGCGTTCGATCAGCACGGTTTTGAGGCCCTCGGACGCGCCGTACACCGCCGCCGCCAGCCCCGCCGGGCCGCCGCCGATCACCACCAAGTCGTAGAAATCCTCGGCCGGCGTGGTGGTGAGCCCGAGGGTCGCCGCGAGCTCGGCATCAGCGGGGTCGACCAGTGTCTCGCCCTGCTCGGTGATCACCACCGGTAGCGTCATACCGTCCTCGCCGGCAGCTTCCAGAAGGCGCTGCCCCTCGGGTTCGTCGGCGCGAAACCATGTGTAGTACAACTGATTTCGCGCCAAGAACTCGCGCACGTGCGTCGATCTCGCATTCCACGGGTGACCGATGATCTTGGTGTGGGGGATCACCCGGTCACCGGCTGCCCGCCACGCGTCGAGCAGCGCGTCGATCACCGGGTAGAGCTTCTCCTCCGGCGGGTCCCACGGTTTGAGGAGGTAGTGGTCGAGGTCGACGACGTTGATGGCCTCGATCGCGGCGTGGGTGTCCGCATAGGCGGTGAGCAGTACCCGTCGGGCCAGTGGGTAGATGTCCATCGCCTCTTCGAGGAATTCGATGCCGCTCATCTGCGGCATGCGGTAGTCGGCGACGAAAACTGCCACGGTGTCGCCGCGCAGCTTGAGCTCGTGCAATGTCTGAAGCGCGTCCGGGCCGGATTCGGCGCGGATGATGCGATGGTGCTCGCCATATTTACGGCGGAGATCGCGGGCGACCGCTCGGGACACGGCGGGATCGTCGTCGACGGTGAGAATGACGGGTTTACGGGGCTGGGAAGGTCCAGTCATCGCTGTCAAGTATGCGCCCACGCGCCCTCTCGTTCGCCGGCCTGCCCGGGGCCGTCGGCCCAAGGCAGCGAAGCGACGCGAGCGTGGTGCGGGCTGCTTTAATCTCGAGGAGAGCGAGCGGCATCGGGTCGTTTGCCTCCGACGACAGAGAGAACCGCGATGAGAAAGACCATCGCAGCCCTGACGGCCGCGGGCTCGCTGACAGCTGCCGGGCTGCTGACACCGTCGGTGGGGCACGCGATGCCCCTCGACCCGTACCAGGCGGTCTGCGACGCGTACGGCGCCGAAGCGTCCGGGCTGGTGATTCGCGGGGCGGCTCGCCCGATCTCCGCGCGGATGCTCGTCGAGGCGGGAACCAGCTCGTTCGACGTGCACAACGTCATCGACACGGTGGTTTCGACGCGCTGCCCCCAGTACAGCAACCTGCTGTGACCGGGCGCCTGGGCGGTCGCGGGAACGCCGGGGCGTCCAGGTAGAAGCGCCGCGGCGGCCGCCGCGGGACAATTTTGGCTTGCGCCCGTCGACCCGGTATCGTGGAGCAACGGTGCGGCAACCGCGCCGGCTCCTGCGTGCCCTGGCATCTCGCGGAATTCCGGAATGATTCCGCGTCCCGCCCACGTTTCGAAGTCGGGGCGAAAACTGCACTTGATGGGAGGCTCCGCGCGGAGCGCCCATCGCAGCCGGAGTTAGGGATTGCGGAGGTTATGGCAAAGAAGGACGGCGCCATAGAGGTCGAGGGTCGCGTGGTCGAGCCTTTGCCCAATGCGATGTTTCGCATTGAGCTGGAGAACGGTCACAAGGTGCTCGCCCACATCAGTGGCAAGATGCGGCAGCACTACATCCGCATCCTGCCCGAGGACCGGGTGGTCGTGGAGTTGTCTCCGTACGACCTGTCCCGCGGCCGCATCGTGTACCGGTACAAGTAACCCGACAAACTGGGTGTGACGAGCGCTTGCGCGAGTCACCGACAAAGCAAGAAGGATCGAATACAGCCGTGAAGGTCAACCCCAGCGTGAAGCCGATTTGCGACAAGTGCAGGGTGATCCGTCGGCATGGGCGGGTCATGGTGATCTGCTCCGATCCACGCCACAAGCAGCGGCAGGGATGAGCGCTTGCGCGAAGACCAGAGCACAGGGCTAGTCAAGCCCTCGCTGCCCAACAACTGAATGCAGACCTCCCAGCACCAGTGAGCGATACGCGCTCATGCACGTCCGGACCGGAGGCCGGGCCCCTGCAGAGCAGGGAACGGGCTGGGATCAGACCTCCGCTAGAGAAGAAGGACACCGCCTGATGGCACGTCTTGTGGGCGTCGACCTGCCGCGCGACAAGCGCATGGAGGTCGCGCTGACGTATATCTACGGCATCGGCCGCACCCGCTCCAACGAAATCCTGGCCGCCACCGGCATCGACCGGGACATGCGCACCAAGGACCTCACCGACGAGCAGCTGACGCAACTGCGTGACTACATCGAAGCCAACCTCAAGGTGGAGGGCGATCTGCGTCGCGAGGTGCAGGCCGACATCCGCCGCAAGATCGAGATCGGCTGCTACCAGGGCCTGCGCCACCGGCGCGGACTTCCGGTGCGCGGCCAGCGGACCAAGACCAACGCGCGCACCCGTAAGGGCCCCAAGCGCACCATCGCCGGCAAGAAGAAGGCCAGGTAACCGATGCCACCAGCAAAAAAGGGCGCGACTGCTCCGAAGAAGGGGCAGAAGGGTCAAAAGGGCCGCCGCCGGGAGAAGAAGAACATCCCGCACGGCGCCGCGCACATCAAGAGCACGTTCAACAACACGATCGTCACGATCACCGACCCGCAGGGCAACGTGATCGCGTGGGCGTCATCGGGACATGTCGGCTTCAAGGGGTCCCGCAAGTCGACCCCGTTCGCCGCGCAGCTGGCCGCCGAGAACGCCGCCCGCAAGGCACAGGAGCACGGCGTCAAGAAGGTCGACGTGTTCGTCAAGGGCCCGGGTTCGGGCCGCGAAACCGCAATCCGCTCGCTGCAGGCCGCCGGCCTGGAGGTCGGCGCGATCGCTGATGTCACCCCGCAGCCGCACAACGGCTGCCGGCCGCCGAAGCGGCGGAGAGTCTAGGGCCTGGGGTAGGAGGAGAAGGACTTCATGGCTCGTTACACCGGACCCATCACTCGCAAGTCTCGGCGTCTGCGCGTCGACCTCGTCGGCGGCGACCAAGCGTTCGAGAAGCGGCCTTATCCGCCCGGCCAGCACGGCCGCGCGCGGATCAAGGAAAGCGAATACCTGCTGCAGCTGCAGGAGAAGCAGAAGGCGCGCTTCACCTACGGCGTGCAGGAAAAGCAGTTCCGCAGGTACTACGAAGAAGCGGTACGCCGCCCCGGCAAGACCGGCGAGGAGCTGCTGCAGATCCTGGAGAGCCGGCTGGACAACGTCGTGTACCGCGCCGGGCTGGCACGCACCCGCCGGATGGCCCGCCAGCTGGTCAGCCACGGGCACTTCACCGTCAACGGCGTGAAGGTCGACGTGCCCAGCTATCGGGTGTCGCAGTACGACATCATCGACGTGCGCGACAAGTCCCTGAACACGGTGCCGTTCCAGATCGCGCGGGAAACCGCAGGGGACCGGCCGATTCCGGGCTGGCTGCAGGTGGTCGGGGAGCGTCAGCGCATCCTCGTGCACCAGCTGCCGGAGCGCGCGCAGATCGACGTGCCGCTCACCGAGCAGCTCATCGTCGAGTTCTACTCGAAGTAAAGGACTTTCGGCCGTCCGGATGGCGGCCGAAATTTCCCCGCTCGCGGGGAAGGGACGCGGCATCAAATAGCGGGTGCCGTGAAGGAGGAAGAAACACATGCTGATTTCTCAGCGACCCACACTGAGCGAAGAGGTTGTCGCCGACAACAGATCGCGGTTCGTCATCGAGCCGCTGGAGCCGGGATTCGGTTACACACTTGGCAATTCGCTGCGCCGCACGCTGCTGTCGTCGATTCCCGGCGCGGCCGTGACCAGCATTCGCATCGACGGCGTGCTGCACGAGTTCACCACCGTGCCCGGCGTCAAAGAGGACGTCACCGACATCATCCTCAATCTCAAGGGCCTGGTGGTCTCGTCGGAAGAAGACGAGCCCGTGACGATGTATCTGCGCAAGCAGGGCCCGGGCAACGTCACCGCCGGTGACATCGTGCCGCCTGCCGGCGTGACCGTGCACAACCCGGACATGCACATCGCGACGCTCAACGACAAGGGCAAGCTCGAGGTGGAGCTCGTCGTCGAACGGGGCCGCGGCTACGTGCCGGCCGTGCAGAACAAGGCGTCGGGCGCCGAGATCGGCCGCATTCCGGTCGATTCGATCTACTCGCCGGTGCTCAAGGTCACCTACAAGGTGGAGGCCACCCGCGTCGAGCAGCGCACCGACTTCGATCGGCTGATTCTCGACGTCGAGACCAAGAATTCGATCAGCCCCCGCGACGCATTGGCGTCGGCGGGCAAGACGCTGGTCGAATTGTTCGGTCTCGCAAGGGAACTCAACGTGGAGGCCGAGGGCATCGAGATCGGGCCGTCACCTGCGGAGGCCGACCACATCGCGTCGTTCGCGCTGCCGATCGACGACCTCGACCTGACGGTGCGCTCGTACAACTGCCTCAAGCGCGAGGGCATCCACACCGTCGGCGAGCTGGTCGCCCGCACCGAGTCCGACCTGCTGGACATCCGCAACTTCGGCCAGAAGTCGATCGACGAGGTCAAGGTCAAGCTGCACCAGCTGGGCCTGTCGCTCAAGGACAGCCCGGCCGGTTTCGACCCGTCCGAGGTCGCCGGTTACGACGCAGCCACCGGCACCTGGCACGGTGATTCGGCGTCGTACGACTTCGACAACGACCAGGATTACGCCGAAACCGAGCAGCTGTAATCCGCTTTGCAACAAGGAGACTGAGCAATGCCCAAGCCCACCAAGGGCCCTCGCCTCGGCGGGTCGTCCTCGCACCAGAAGGCGATCTTGGCCAACTTGGCCACCTCGCTGTTCGAGCATGGCCGCATCAAGACCACCGAGACCAAGGCCCGGGCGCTGCGGCCGTACGCGGAGAAGCTGATCACGCACGCGAAGAAGGGCACGCTGCACAACCGGCGTGAGGTGCTCAAGAAGATCCGGGACAAGGACGTCGTGCACACCTTGTTCGCCGAGATCGGGCCGTTCTACGCCGACCGCAACGGCGGCTACACCCGCATCATCAAGGTCGAGCCGCGCAAGGGCGACAACGCGCCGATGGCGGTGATCGAGCTGGTGCGGGAGAAGACGGTCACGTCGGAGGCCGATCGCGCCAGGCGGGCCGCGGCGTCACAGGCCGCCAAGAAGGCGGCGCCGGTTGCCGCTGCGGCCGCACCGCAGGCGGCGGTGGAGCCGGAGGCGACGGCTGGTCCGCAGACCGAGACTGTGGCTGACGTCGAGGCAGAAGACGCCGCGATCGAGGAGGCTCAGGAGGCCTCGGCCGAGGAGTCGACAAGCACCGACGAGGCCTCGGCCGAGGAGCAGAAAACCGACGACGAGTCCTAACGTCATGCGCGACGAACCCGCCATCGAAACCGATGGCGGGTTCGTTCGTCTTCGCCTCGACATTGCTTACGACGGAACGGATTTCACCGGCTGGGCGGTGCAGGGCCAGCACCGCACGGTCGCCGGAGTGCTCGACTCGGCGCTGTCGACGGTGTTCCGTAGGCCGGTGCGGGTCTTCGGCGCCGGTCGCACCGACAGCGGAGTGCACGCCACTGGCCAGGTCGCGCACGTCGACTTGCCCGCGAGCGCGCTCGGTCACGCCCGGCCGCGCCGGATATCCGCGGGTGAGCCCGAGTTCCTTCCCCTGGTGCGCCGGCTCGCCCGCTTCCTACCCGACGACGTGCGCGTCCGCGACATCGTCCGTGCGCCCGACGGATTCGACGCCCGCTTCTCGGCACTGCGCCGCCACTACGAGTACCGGTTGTCGACCGCACCGTACGGCGTCGAACCGCAACTGTCGCGGTATGTGACGGCCTGGCCGCGGCAACTGGACGTCGACGCGATGACGGCGGCATCGAAACAACTTCTGGGACTTCACGACTTCGCGGCATTCTGCCGGCCTCGCGCCGGTGCGACGACAATCCGGGATCTGCAGCGGCTGGAGTGGACCCGCGACGGCCACCTCGTCACCGCCCACGTCAGCGCCGACGCGTTCTGTTGGTCGATGGTGCGATCGCTGGTCGGGGCACTGCTGGCGGTGGGTGACGGCCGCCGCAGCGCGGAATGGCTTGCAAGCCTGCTGAATTCGACCCGGCGGTCGAGTGCGTTCGCGGCCGCACCTGCGCGTGGCCTCACGTTGGCGGGGGTCGACTACCCGCCCGACGGCGAACTCGCGGCCCGGATACTGATCACCCGTGACCTGCGCACCCGCGAGTAGTTCAGGACAGCCCGATCAGTAACCCCGCCCGGTTCACCTCCGGCCACGATCAGCTCCGCTAATGCGTTGCGCTGTCATGCCTGTCGGGTGTGCTGTCCGCCGCGTCGTTCGGTGCAGTGTCATGGTCGGCGCGCGGTGCGCTGGCCGCGCGGGCCGACTGACCTCGATGCGTGGCTTCTGCATCGTGCTTCTCACCTGGTTTGTTGACGACATCGCCTAACGGCGGCTGCTTGGACGCAGGCTTCGTCTCGGGTGCCGCCATCACCGAAGGCGCGTCTTGTGCTGTGCGTGGCACCCGGAGCACGAGTGTCGGCCTGACGGTCTTGACCGTCGGCTGGCTCCTTCGCGGGTCTAGTACTGGTCTCGTCGGACTCGCTGGCTGGTCCAGCGTCACCCTCGTTGTCGCCGTAGTCGTGGTGGCGCCGAATGGAACGTCAATTCCATCGCCAAGTACAGGCTCTGGTCTCTGTGGCGCGCTTTTTGTCGGCACTTGTTCAGCAGCCGTCGCGGCTGTCTTGGCTCGTGCGGATGCCGCCAGCATCATCGGCGTCAACGGTCCGTATGCCTGGTCAATCAGTGGCCTTTCCCAAGAGTCAAGCGAGTC
This sequence comes from Mycobacterium sp. NGS19, assembly GCF_059813155.1. Classification (NCBI taxonomy): domain Bacteria; kingdom Bacillati; phylum Actinomycetota; class Actinomycetes; order Mycobacteriales; family Mycobacteriaceae; genus Mycobacterium; species Mycobacterium sp. NGS19. The sequence goes on along the minus strand of NZ_JCALEB010000008.1, from coordinate 136,048 downwards.
CGCTACTGATGACAATCCAATAGCGCGGAGCCAGTTGTTCATGGGCAGGGTTGCTGCCGGTACCAATTGGTAAGTGATGCCATTCTGAGTCCACGTGATGTTGTTCGGGTTATCGAGAATGTTTGAATTACTGTAATCGTGCTGACCGTTATTTGTCGCGTTCTGTACGGCCATTTGGTAGCCGACATCAAAGGTGTCGGTAGGGTATGCAGCGAGTCCGTCGTACTGGTTGATGATGATCACCGTTTGATCGGTCGTCGGCGCTGACTTCACAGTGCCACCCCAGAGGGAGGCGGCGCCCTGCACGGTCAGCTGACCGTACCTGCTGGTGTCCATCCCCATCAGAATGATCCGCAGGCCGGGAGGGACCGGACTGCCGCTATTGAGCCACGCGCCGATTACTACTGCACCGTTGCTGTATCCACTCAGGGTGTCACCGCTCTTCAGCGCCCCGGACGCTACAGCGGCTTTGATCGCGTTGACACCATCCTTGTTTTGTAATGCGGTCGCCGGGTAGGCGATCTTGACGCAACGGCTCGCCGCAGTACACAGTTTGCCGCCGAGCTGATTTTGTGTGACATTCATGATAGTAATTACGTGGTCGAAGTCGAGCGGTTCGAGGGTATATGTCACCGCTAACTGAACCTGTATCGCCCGTATCGGCAATGGGTTGAATTGTGGTTCTTGCGGCGTTGCTGCTATTAAACCGCCCGCTAAAAGAGCCATCGCCATCGCGCAGCTTATTGACTTCATCACTCGACTATCCTTCCTGCGGATGACGTTAGGGAACGGCCGTCGCGGGATCCGTTGCCGGATCTGCCCCGTGGCAAGCCAACCGGCTCGACGCGCGTCGCGTCGAGAGCGCGGTCGAATCCACTAAGTCAGCGAAAAGGATTGCCATTCGGCGTATCTCGCCGTGGTCAGTGGGCGCGGGTAATTTCTCGGCGTCGATGTTGCTTCGGTCAACTGCCCGAACACGCTGCGCCAGGACGTCGGCGGTTGCTCGATCGCCCTTGTTCATCGCATCCACGGCCGGTCCAGGAGGGCCTCGATCGACGGCGCCGGCGCGGTTCCGCTCACCAGTCGAGTGTGACAGTGCATGGCGGTCAGGGCATGTAAAATCCGCGAATCCGGTGGTAGCGTCCGCGGCCCAGCAGCGCATTGGCCGCCTCGAGCCCGGACATCACCGCGGCCTCGATGCAGCCGGCGTTCATCCCGGAGTCGGTCCAGTCGCCGGCCAATATCAAACCATCGCAACCACTTTCGTCCGGGCGCAGTCGGTAGACCTCTGTTCCCGGCACCGACTGCACGTAGCGATCCGACGGGTCGACGTTGACGCTCACGTGCTGAGTGGCCAGCGCCGCCCGGCCTCGCTGGCCGTCGGCGCCGCTCAACAGATCCCACCTGAAGCCGTGGTCGTCGAATGCGCGTGGGAAATAAGGCCTCAGGTGACGATCGATGTACTTGACCGCTTCCGTATGAACCACGTCGCGGTAGCGGCGCGCGTAGCCGGCGCCGGTCTCGGTAGTGGGCCACACCGCATTCAGCGTGCCGCAGAAGTACGCGACCGCACCGGGACGCTGGTCGTCGGGCCAGTCCTCGGCCCACAACGTCTGCGGCATCGAGGCCCACGTCTCGAACGGGCGCAGGTAGGCGCTGATCGTGACACCGGGCTCAGCCCACCCGAGCTCCGGTTCGTCTGGCCGCAACCAGATCTGGAACGCCTGCGTCGCCACCGTGCGGATCTGGGTCGTCATCTCCTGCCACTCGGGCCGGTCGGCGATGAGCTCTTCTGCGACCACGGGCAGCATGCCGACCGACACCGCAAGCACCACGTGGTCGAAATCGGCACCGCGGCGCAGCACCCGTGCTTCAGCGTCGGCGGGCTCGGCCCAATGCGTTTCAAGGGCGTGCCAGCCGCCTGCCGGCTCATGCTGACCGGGGGCAAGCTGATCGAGCAGCGGCCGATGGGGGAACACCGGCAGCCCGCGCACCCGCGTCAGCGGCTCGTAGTGCTCGACGCCGTCGGCGAGCCGGACCTGGCGTCCCATCGAGATCGCCGCGATGCCTTGGCGGTGCTCGTCCAGGTGCAGCGCGTCGAGCCGGTGGAAGAACTCGAACTCGACGCCGCGCTGTCGCAGCGCCTGGTACAACGGCGCGATCACGATGTCGCCCATGCCCGCTGTCATCTTCCAGAAGATGGCGCCCTTGTAGCCGAACAGCACCAGGCCTGTGAGGAACACCGCGAGCCCGGCACCGAAGGCTGGCCGCGCCGGATCGGCGTCCTCGTATCCGAACACCAGGTCGTAAAGTCCTCGCACCAGCGAGAACTCGAGCACGTCGGGATGCGCGCCGTGGCGCAGGATCCAGTCGCCGAAGTCTTCGTCGTTGATGGCGCGGAAGCCGCGGGGATCGGTGACCAGGTTGTCGGCGAGGATGCCTCGGATAACGGCGGTCATGAGCGACAACAACAGCCACGACCGCTTGTGGTCAGCGCGGCGCTCGTAGTCGAGCGCGTGGCGTACGGCGTCGAGTGCGTCGTCGATCATGCGGGTGGCGCTGCGCCGGCCGCGCCGAGGATCGGCCAGGGCAAGCAGTGCGGCGAGCGCGCTGTCGGCCACCGTGGTGAGCCAGCGCTGGGCGGCTGGCGGCTCGGGGCAGCAGGACAGCACGAGCCCGGAAGGACTCGCGCTGCGCTGCGATTCGGCGAAGTCGCGGACCAGCTGGACGGCACGGCGGGTGAACTCGATGACGGTCATCTCCCGGCCGGTGCTGTCCGGCTCGCCGGGTGAGCCCGTGTTGCGGGTGAACGTGCCGAGCCACATCAGCCAGTCGTTGCCGAACCGGTCGGCCAGCCCGAGGTTGTCGCCGGGTATCAGCGCCTGATCCCAGGTGCGGATCGGTGCGCCGGGATCGGTTGCAATGCGGTCCAATTCGGCATAGCACTCTCGCAGCAGGCCGAATGCGTTCTCGTAAGAGCCCAGCCAGATGTGCAGACCGTGTTCTTCGATGCGGCCGTGCTCGCCGCGGCTGGACGCGCCTTTGCCGCCGAGTCGCCAGCCGCGCTGGTACACCGTGATCGCGTCGAAGCGGTCACGCCAGCCGGGCTCGCTGAGTCGCCAGGCGGCGCTCAAGCCGGCCATGCCGCCGCCGAGGATCGCGACCTTGCCGCCGGGCCTGCTCACGCCAGCAGCGCGCGCGCCCGGTCGAGCTCCGGCCAGGTGCTGTCGGCGGGGAAGCTGCTGATCGCGTCGACAAGCTGCGCGCGGGCGGCATCATGACGCAGTTCGAAATCGTCGACAGCAGCTCGTAATTCGAAGATCTGCGCGTGCTGGCGCCTGGCGACGTCGAGCGCGGCACGCAGGTCGGCGGCCCGCGCGTCGTCGTCGGCGGCGGTGCGCGACCGCAGCCGCAGCAGCTCTGACCGGTAGAAGCATACCCCGGTGTCGTCGACGAGCCGCAGTGCCGTGTCCAACCGCGCCGCGGCCTCCTGCGTGCGGCCGGCCGCGATCAGCAGCCGTGCCAACACCCCGTCGTAGAAGGTGACGAAGAGCCGCGCCTCGGCCTCGCGCCACGCGTCGACGAACATGGCCATGACCGCGATGTGGTTCTGCAGCTCGTCGACGTCGACCGGATCCGCGTTCAACGCGAAAAACGCTGCGACGGTTGCTTGTTCGGTGGCCGCCACCATGGCCCAGAAGTCGAATCCGTGCCGCTCGGCTTGCGCGGCCAGCGATTCGACGAGCCGCGCCGCCGCGTCGAGCTGGCCCGCCTCCAGTCGCATCCATGCTTCGTAGGAGCGCGCGTAGGCCTGGCTGAACGGACCCTGGGGAAAGTCGAGCCCTTCGACGATACGCTCGGTTTCGGCGAATTCGGCTTCCGCGCCGGCGAAGTCGCCCTGCACGGCACGGGCCAGGGCAAGATGCGTGTGCATGGACGCGACCGGCTCGTTGGGCACGAACCACACCGTGTCGAAGTCGTCGATCTGCACCTGCGCCACCGACTCGGTGGCCTGCTCGAGCAGGCGCCGCGACGCCTCGAAATCGCCTGCGTACCAAGCCAACATGCCCATGGCGGCGTCGTTTTCCGACCGAAACCATTCCTTGGCGTTGTCGAGGTTGCCGCGTAACGACTCGGAGACCTGTGCGGCGCGGCGCAGGTCTGCGCGCGGCAAGAAGTACGCCCACAGCGCGACGAGTGTCGCGACGAGTTCGTCTTCGCGCAGATCGGTGCCCGACAGCTCCAGACAGCGTTCGAAGTCGGCGGCCGCACCCGGACTTGCGGTGCCTTCGGCCGCCGACGCGAGGAATCCGCGGCGCAGACGCAGCGCGATCTCCCGACGATCGCGTGCGGGGCTGGGCGGCATTCGTTCGATCTGCTCGACCGCCCGAGTGAGATAGGTGCGGGCCTCCTGCAACGCGCCGCGGCGCCGGGCGTCGGTGGCCGCCTGTTGGTATGCCACGGCCGCGTCCTCGTACCGCAGCGCCTGGTCGTAGTGCAGCGCGACCAGATGCCAGTCGGGATCGCTGCCGCCGTGCGCGCTCACCAGCGCGTCGCCGGCGCGGCCGTGCAAGCGCCGCCGCACGGTTGGTGGCGCCAGCTCGTAGGCGACCTCCCGCAACAGCTCGTGACGGAACCGCCAGGAGCCGGTGCGAGTCGGCTCGAACACGTGCGCCTGCTCGAGCTCCGCGACGGCGGCGGCGAAATCGTCGTCGGCCATGTCGAGCACCGCGAGTATCAGGCTGCGGTCGAATTCGCGGCCGATCGCGGCGGCGGCTTCGACCACCGGGATCACGTTGTCGCTGGCCCGAAGTCGGGCAAACAGCGGCTCGTAGAGAGCATCGGGGACGCGGTGCCACCGGAACTCGTCGGTGGGCTGCTCGTGGATCTTGGTAACCACTTCTTCGATATACAACGGCACGCCGTCGCAGCGGCGGCGGACTTCGGCCTGCTGCTCTTCGGACAGGTCGGGATCGATCGCGGCACTGAGTTCGTCGGTCTCGGCTGCCGTCAACGGCTGCAACTCGAATGTCTTGACGTTCGCCAGATTCGGGAAACATGCTGCGTCGCGGGCGGTCAGCACGACCAGCAGCCGACCAGTATCGGTGGCCAGCAGCGCGTCGAGCACGTCGAGGGTCGACGCGTCGAACCACTGCACGTCCTCGGCGAGCACCACCCCAGGTGCGCCGCCCAGGCACGCCACCAGATAGTCACTGATGGCCCCGACGATCTGGTCGTAGAGCTTGGTGCCTTCGGTGGGCACCGGCTGGTAGCCGTACTCTGCGCCGATGCCGAGCACCGGTGCCAGCAGCGGCAGGGTGGCGTCGACGTCTAGCCCGTACGCCCGAAGTTCTGCCTCGAGGCGGCGAATCCGCTCAGCCTGCTCGGTCAGCCGGTCGATGTCGCAGCGACGTTCCAGCAGTCTGCGCACCGGGTGCAGGCCGGCGTCGGCATGGAACGGGGAGCCGATGAGTGTCAGCACCGGGCCACCTGACTGGCGCGCCAGATCGGTGGCGACAGCGGCCAGGCGGCTCTTGCCCATGCCGGCCTCGCCGAAGAATCCGACGCCGGCGACGTCCAGCGTGCCGGCCTGCGCCTTAGCCCAGCTGTCTTGCAGGTAGGCGATTTCGCGGTGTCGGCCGATCAAGGGCCCGAGCGGGGCTCTGGTGCCGCTGCGCTCGGCGACCACCCGGTAATGCTCGATGAGTTCCTCGATGCCCTTCACTGTCCGGGCCGGCTGCGCCTCGAGTTCGAAGTCGTCGGCAATCAGGCCACCGATGGCCGCGGAGACGACGACGGAGTTCGGCGGCGCGAGCTCTGACACCCGGGCGGCCATGTTGGCTCCCAGCCCGTACACGTCGTCCTGGGAGCGGTCGAGGTAGACCAGCCCGCGGTGCACACCAACCCGCACCGCGATCCCGAAACCGAAACGCTTGCTCACCTTTTCGCTCAGCGCAGCGACGTCGCGGGTGATGTCAAGCCCGGCTTGCACGGCGCGGCGGACGTCGTTCTCGTGCGCGATCGGGTGCCCGAAGACGGCCAGCAGCCCGTCGCCCTTGGTGGAGAAGATGTGGCCTTCGTAGCGGTCGACGATGTGCTTGACCTGATCGCGGTACCGCCCGATCACCGTGCGGTAGATCTCCGGTTCCACCCGCGTTGACAGCGCAGTCGACCCCACGATGTCGGCGAAAAGGATTGTCAGCCGCCGAAGTTCGCCGCGCCCCGGCGGCGCGGCGAGGATGTCTTCGGCTTCCGGATTGTGGCGGTCCACCTCGAGCACCTGTTCGGCAAGCTCGGCGGCGGTGATGCGATCGCCGCGGTTGATCGCTTGAACTGCCCGGTCAAGCAGCTCTCCGATGGGTGATCTGGGCGCGGCTGGAGTCACAGGTCGATGAGGACCGTTATCGTCTCGTCAGTGGGCGCTGCGCCGGCCTGACCGGCGGTGGTCAGCCGCACCTGCCCGCGATACGTCGCGCTTCTCACCTCGGGCCACGCCACTGCGATACGGAACGTCGTCGCGGACTTGGCCAACACCGGCGGAAGGAACGTGATCAGGTGGTCGGGGATCTTGTACGACGAATCACCTTCTCGGGCAAAGGTTTTCGCGATCGACAGGGCGCGGGGGTAATCGGCGCCGGCGATCACGATGTCGGCAGACTCTACAGCCCCTGTCGCGCAACATGTTCCGCACCCAGCCGCGCATCCCGCCGGTCCGCACGGCGCCGACATCATTTCCGATGCGGTGTGCAGCCCGGCGGTGACGGCGATGTCGAAAAGCGCACGCATGGACTGCGCCCACTGCTCGGCTCCGTATGTGCCGTCGTCGATGTGGTCGTTCGCTTCAGTGGCAACCTCACCGGCCCGGGTGATCAGGCACCGGTACATATCCGCGCATTGCTGAATGCTCGCGGAGATGTGCGCCGCGCGCGAGGTCACGCGCCACCTCCTTCGGTCGATTCGCGCAACCTCTGCAAGTACCGCAGGGGGTCGGTGGCCAGCCGCGCCGCGAACTCCGCACCGAACGCCATCATTTCCGGGACGGGCACCACTCCGCCCGCGCACTTCTGCGCGAGCGCCATGCTCTTCTTCGACATGTCGTCGATGCACTCGGTGAGCATGTCGACGGCGACGGTGACGGCCTGCCGGCTGGCGCCGTCGGTTTGACATGACGGGGCGGCGCCGAGCGCTCGGCACGGATCGAGAGGCCTGGGCGGTGTCGCCGGCGCCTGAGGCGCCCGGGACGCCGTCCAGTTCTGCCATCCCGCGGCGCTTTGGCGCCGCTGCTCCACGCCGCCGAGCAGCATCTCCATTCCCTGATCGGCGTATCCGCAGATACACGCGAGCTTCTCGATGGCGACGGGCGACAGGTTGCGGAACGCCACCACCTTTCGGGTGATCACCCGCACGCCCCGCGTCGACGGGTCGGCGGCCGTGGCGACCATCCGGATGAAGCCCTCGTCGACCAGCGTCAAGCCGTCTCCCGCAGCGGTCGGATCGGGGTGCTCGTCGAGTTCGTAATTGACCCAGGCGGTCGCGAACCCGGTGGAGGCGCCCGCGGGGTCTTCGCCCTTCCAATACCGAAGCGGTGTCTTCATCACCGGGGAGCCGGCCACCTTGCAACTCATGCTGACGTGTTCGAGCGTCCAGCTCCACCCGTTGTCGGGATGAATGCCGTGCGGTTCCATGGTGCAGAAGAACGGCAGGCACCGGTTCCAATTACGGGGATCCGCAACGTCTTTCACCTCGTTGAATGATGCCCTGGTGCTGGTGAAATCAGTGGTGAGCACGACGCAGGTGTGACCGCAGATCTGGCGCAGGGTGTGGTCACAGAGGGGGATCTCGGCGACCACGGGGTCAATCAGAGAGCGCTCTATGGCGATCCGCATCACGCGCTGCCAGTCGCCGCGATACGCGAACTCCGACCGCAGCAGATCGAACAGCTCTCCTGCGCGCACTTCGGCGGTTCCGCTGCGGTCGTCGGCCGGCGTAGCCATCGCGAGTGCGGTCACGTAGTCCTCTTCGGAGGCGTCGACCGGCCCGCCCTCCAGGTGGCACAACGCTCCCAGCGCGTACACCATCCGGGACAGCTGCGGCTTGGTCAGCGGCTCGCCGCCTTGGTCGATCGGCATGGTGTTGCCTTCCACCAGGTCGCCGATCGCGCCGCGCACGCTCGGGAAGGCCAGCGTCCGGCCCGGCATGTCGTCGAAGAACTGTTCGATTTCGGCGAACCAGCCGCTGTGCGCTCCCGTAGTGCCGGGCAGGTACTGCTCGACGACGGCCGCTGTGGTGGGATCTTCCGATTCGGAAACCAGCCGATCCATGGCGCCGTACATCGCCATCAGAGATTGCACCGCCGCCATCGCGTCCTCCAGCCGGTATGGCTGGTTAGCATACCGGCGAGCGGAGTGTTTCCACATGTCATCGCGACGATCGGTGCTGCTCACTCTCGTGCGGCAAGGCGACTTTTCCGATGGACCGCCGTCCCCGCATGTGCTGCCCTAGCATTGCGTTCGGCTGGTCGCCACCAGGCAGAAGTAGGCGGGAGGACGTCGGTGGCACATCGGGCTGACCATGGCAGCACCGACGATCTGCCGTGGTCGTCGGTGTTCGATCCGGCCGCCAACGCCCGTGCGCTCAGCGCCATTCAGGCCGAAGGCTTCCGCGCCGCCAGCCAACTCGTCGATCGGTTCGTCCGGATCGTCACGCCCAGCGGATCGCCTGCGACGGGCACGCCGGCACTGGGCAAAGGCGACGAGGTGTCGTCGGCGTCGGATGCCGAGAAACTCACCCGGGCGTGGTGGTCGGCCGTCGGGCAGTTCCTGCTCAAAGCTGCGCCGGGCGCTTCCTGCGCTGTCGACCTGACACATTCGGACGGTGAAGTGTCACTTCGGGCAACGGCCGGCGGCACGGCATGCGCTGAAGTGTGGATGCACAACCGCGGCGACGACGATCTCGGGCAGGTCGTGTTGCGCTGCAGCGACTTACTGGCGCACGACGGTTCGTTGATCGCCGCAGACCACGTCACGTTCGACCCGGCCGTGGTTCCGTTGCCGCCACGGTGCAGCCGCGGAATCCACGTGAAAGTACAAGTGCCCCAAGCGGTATCGCCTAACACCTACCGCGGCACCATGCTGGTGAGCGGCCATCCCGAGCTGTGGTCGCCGGTGGTGCTGTCCGTCAGCGCAGCGGCGCCATGACCAGCACTGCGGATCGAACCGATCTGGTTTCGGCCGTCGAGGGCCGCCTCCGGGCGGTGGCGAAGCTGGTCCGGCGGTCGATGCTGGACGCGATGCCGGACGGCGAGCCGAACCAGTGGCTGTACGCGCCGATGCGCGAATACCCGTCGCGCCCGGGCAAGGCGTTGCGTCCCGCGCTGTGCCTTTCCGCCGGGCGGGCGTTCGGCGCCGACGAGAACGATCTCGTGGGCCTGGCGGTGGCCATCGAATTGCTGCACAACGCATTTCTCATCCACGACGACGTGGCCGACGGCAGCGAGATGCGTCGCGGCCGCCCCACGCTTGCGGCCACCTACGGAATCGGCGCCGCGGTGAACGCCGGCGACGGGCTGGCGGTGGTGGCCGGCCAGGTGCTGCGCCGCGCCACCCGCCGGTTCGACCGCGATTTGGCCGACCTCGTCTGGGGCGAATTCGACACGATGGCGATGCGCACGCTCGAGGGCCAGGCCACCGAATTGGGCTGGCGGCTGGACAACGTGGAGCAGCTGCGCCCCGAAGACTATCTGCACCTGATCATGCACAAGACGTGCTGGTACACGATCATCCACCCGCTGCGGGTGGGCGCGATGGTCGGTTCGCGCGGCACCGCTGATCTGCGCCCGCTGGTGCGGTTCGGCTTTCACTTCGGCGCGGCCTTCCAGATCCGCGACGACCTGCTGAATCTCGTTGGCGACGAAGCGATGTACGGCAAGGAGATCTTGGGTGATCTGTACGAGGGCAAACGCACGTTGACGCTTGTCCACCTGCTCAGCGTCGTGAATGGCGCCGACGCTGCGTTCGTGCGCGACTACCTTCGGCGCGACCGTTCTACGCGCACACCGCAAATGGTGGCGGCGGTGCGCGCGCTGATGGACGACTACGGAAGCATCCAATTCACAAGCGAATACGCCGAAGGCATCCTGCTGGTCGCCGAGGAGTACTTCGAGCAGGCGTTCGCCGACGCCCAGCCCGGGCCCGATCTCGACTTTCTGCGCGCACTGGTGCCCTACGTATGGGCGCGCTGGCGTTGAGCAGTCAGAGTCGGCCGGCGGCGAAGTCCGCCGCCTGGTTCACCAGCCCCGCCGAAATGTACGCATTGGCACTGTGATCCGGCCAGTTCTTGTTGGCATCGCCGAGATCGCTGTTGGAGCAGATCGGGTCGTTGGCATGGCACAGGTCGATTGTCTTGTCGCCGTAGGCCGGATTGAAGTCGGAGAACGGTCCCAGCACCCGGCGAGTTCCGTTGCCGAACATCACCACCGCGGCGATGTGGGCGTCGGAACCCAGCGGAAGCGGGTTGTTGAAGCCGAACACCGGTGCGGGCACGGCGAGTACGACGTCGACCACACCGGCGCCGAGTGAGTAGCCGCCGAGCACCAGCTGGGTATTCGGGCAATTGGTCGCGTTGTACTGAATGCGCTGGCTCATGTCGTTGGCGCCAAGGTCGACCTCGTAATCGGCCGGGTAATTGACCGCGTAGAAGCCGACCGACTTGCCCTTGACCCGTGAGCGCAGGGCGTTGACGAATGCGGTGCCGAGTACGCCTGGGCCCGCAGGTTCTTCACGGCCGCGTGCGAAGATCACCTCGACGTTCGGGCAGTTCGCGGCTGTGGCGGGCGGCGTGACGATCAGTGCGCACGCCGCCAAGACAGCGGTGAGAACGGCGACGAACCATTGACGCGGATGCAAGGCGTTCACCGTGACGATGTTAGCGATGATCGCCGGTTGCGTCGTCCGCTTGCCCGATCAGGGGCCTCTTACACCAGTCCGGCAACGAAATTCGCGGCTTCGTTCGTCAGGCCCGCGGTCACGTAGTCGTGGTGCGCGAACGGATTGCGGCCGCCCGAGCAAATCGGGTCGCCGTCTTTGCACAAGTCGATGGCTTTGCCGGCGACAAGCGGGGCAGCCGACGACACCGGCTTGCCGAATTTGGTCGACGGATTGCCGAACACCGCGACGGCGGCGACGTGGTCGGCTGCCGACGCCGGCAGCGGCACACCGATGTTCGTGCCGAGGATCGGAACGTTCAACAGCATGTCGACCACTGCCGCGCCCTGCGAAAAGCCGCCCAGCACAAGCTTGGTGGACGGGCATGTCTTCTCCATGTCGATGACGTGAGCGCTCGCGTCGGCGGCTCCGTCACCCGCGGCGAGGAAGTCATAGCTGGCGGGGTAGTTGACCGCGTATGCGCTCACGCTGCGGCCGCCGACCTGTTCGCGCAGTGCATCGACGAACGCCTGACCGACTTCACCGACCCCAGCGGGTTCCCTTGTGCCACGAGCGAATACCACCTCGATGTCGGGGCACGGCTGAGCTGACGCGATGGGGACACCGCCGGGCAGCCAGACCACCGCGCCGGCCGCGGTCAGCGCGGCGGCAAAGAAACGACGAAGACTCACGCCGGTCATCCTCACATACCGGACTCGGTGGCCGGCAAACCGGCGGCCAGCGCCGGCCCGTCGGTACGGTCGCGGCCGGGCTGGTCGACGATGTCCGCGGGGCCTACCTCCGGCCAGCCGGCCTCCGCGACGACGTCGACCGGCCGGGCGTGCTCACGACCGGCCAACGCCAACCCCAGCAACACCACGGCGCCGCCGAACGCCTGCGCCGGGGTGATCGCCTCGCCGACCAGGATCCATGCGGCCAGCACCGCGCACAGCACTTCGCCGAGGCCCATCAGCGACGCGTAGCTGGGGCGCAGCCGCGCCACGCCGCTGATGCCGAGCGTGTAGGCGACCGCGGTGCAGACCACTCCGAGCGCGAGGACGGGAACCCAGATCGGTGTCTGGTGGCCGGCGACGACGGTGAGCTGGGCGGTGAACGTCAGCGGCAGCGCGCCCGTCGCACCCAGTGCCGCCACGGCGGCGGCGCCGACGATCAGGCCACCGGTCGCCAGGGTTGTCGACGTCAAGCCGCTGCCGTCGGCGGCCACCCGATCCGACAGCAGGAAATAGCAGGCGGCGCAGACCGCGGCGCCGAGCGCCCACGCCACCCCGGCTGGATCCACATGGGCGCCGGAGAACACGTCGAGCACTATGACGGTGCCGGCCAGCGCGAGCGCCGCGCCGGCCAAGGTGGGGGCGCCGGGGCGTCGCTGAGTGGTCGCCCAGAGCCAGCCGGCCACCAGCACCGGTGCCAGATACTCCAGCAGCAGCGCGACGCCGACTGACAGCCGCGAGACGGCGTTGTAGTAGCAGAGCTGCGCGCCCGCGATCGGGACCACCCCGTAGAGCACCACAGTCTTGGCGTGTTGGACGGCTTCGCGCAGCCAGCGGCGGTGGGTCAGGGTGGCGAACAACGCCATCACCGCGGCGCCGACGGTAAGCCGGATCGTCACCGCCGCGTTGGGGGACCAGCCCGTAGCCATCAGCGCCTTCGCGAACGGCCCGGACATGCCGAATGTGACGGCCGACCCGAGCGCGAACGCGACGCCGAGCCGGAAGGTGCGTTGCGCGCCCATGACACCCTTTCAGCTGGTAACGAGTAAAATCTGCTTTGGTACTGACGCTACAAGCGCGCGCCGTCAGGAGTCAAATGCTTTTCAGTCATGACACAGAGGTCACACTGCGGGCTGCGTGCTCGCTGATCAACAGCGACCGCGTCGACGGTGAGCGGCTGGGGTCTCAGGCGGCGCTCGACGAGTACTTGGACTCCTACGGCTGGACGGGGCGGCGCGACCACGACGACGCCGAGCTGGCGGCAGTGCACAAGCTGCGCGCACGACTGGGCCGCATCTGGGAGTCCGCCGACGACGAGGAGCGGGCCGTCGAGCAGGTGAACGCGCTGCTGTCCGACACGCACGCCGCGCCGTGGCTGACCCGGCATCCGGAGATGCCCGAGTGGCATCTGCATCTGGCGTCGGTGCGCGATCCGCTGGCGCAGCGCATGGGCGCCGAGATGGCGATGGCGCTGGCCGACGTGATCCGGGCGGGTGAACTGCGGCGGCTCAAGATCTGCGCGGCACCGGATTGCCGTGCGGCGGTGATGGATTTGTCGCGCAATCGATCGAGGATCTTCTGTGACACCGGGAACTGCGCCAACCGTCAGCACGTCGCGGCCTACCGCGAACGCAGGCGGTGAAATTGCCGCCGCACACCTTGCTCTCGCGGAGTTAGGTTGAAGCCGGCGGCACATTGGGGGGACAGTGGCTCGGCAACCGACGACCCGGCTCGCGGTCAGCGGGCATCGATTTCTGTTGCGGCGCATAGAGAATGCGCTGGTGCGTCGGGATGTGCGGATGATCGACGAACCGATGCGCGCACAGGCCAGGTCGATGGTGACCGGCGCCGTGCTGACCGTGGTGGCGCTGGCGGCGTGCGCGGTCGTCGCGTTGGTGCGCCCGCAGGGCGCGCTCGGCGACGCCCCGATCGTGATGGTGCGCGAGTCCGGTGCGCTGTACGCCCGTGTCGGTGACACGCTGCATCCGGTGCTCAATCTCGCGTCGGCGCGCCTGATCACCGGCAGGCCGGCCACTCCCCGAGTTGTCAGGGAATCCGAATTGCGCAGGGCAAATCTCGGAGCAACGCTTGGCATTCCGGGCGCACCGGCGACACTGCCGGAGCCGCTCGCAGCCGACGAAGCGCAGTGGGAAGTGTGTGACGACGCGACTGCGTCAACCGTGATCGTCGGGCCGGTAGGCGACAATCGGCCGCTGCAGGGTGACCGCACCATGTTCGTCCGCTCGCGCAGCGACTCGGCGACATATCTTCTCTACGACGGGCGCCGGGCCCGCGTGAGCCTGGCCGACCTCGCGGTCGCAAAAGCGCTGCGGTTGGAGGGCGTCGAGCCGGTCGAGGTGGCGTCGGCAGTGTTGAATGCAATCCCCGAGGCGCCGGCGATCATGGCGCCGGTGATTCCGTCGTCCGGGTCACCGGGGCCGGCATCGCTGGGCGGGGCGCCCGTCGGCTCGGTGGTGCGGGTCGCGAGGGCCGGCGGCGACGAGTTGTACGTCGTGCTGGCCGATGGTGTGCAGCGGATCGGGCATGTGGGCGCGGATCTGTTGCGGTTCAGCGACTCGCACGGCTCGTCGGACATCACCGCGGTCACCGGCGACGCGATCAGCAATCTGCCGCAACTGGAGAGCCTGCCTATGACAACGTTTCCCGACGTGGTGACACCACCGGTGAGCGAGCGCGTCGTGTGTGCGCACTGGGGACCGGATGGCGGGGTCACTGTGGCAGCCGGGTCGGGGTTGCCGGTGACCGCGGGGCAGGTGCCTGTCGCGCTGGCCCAGGCAGACGGTGCCGGCCCGAACGCCGACGCGGTGTTCGTGCCGCCGGGGCGCTGCCTCTACGTCGAGGCAACGGGCCGGTATCTGGTCACCGACACCGGCGTCCGGTTCGGGGTGCGCGACGTCGAAAGCGCGGCAGCCCTTGGCCTTCCGTCGGCACCTGTGCCGGCATACTGGCCGATCCTCAAACTGCTCGCCGACGGACCCGAACTCAGCCGCGCCGCCGCATCAGTGGCGCACGACGGAATCGCCCCCGACCGCGGCGGTGTCGCGCTGCCCAGTGAGGGCACTGCGGCGGCGCCGCGCTAGCCGGTTCGCGGGCGCGAGCAGCGCCAGCGCGGCAGCCAGAAACGCTGCACACCCGGCAAGGCCGACGAAAGCCGTTGCGCGCCCGTCGCTTTCGGGACGCCGGGCCGGTGCTGCAGGTGCCAGCGGGCGCTGCGCCCACGCCGGTGAGGCGCTCTGGCGCCCGTCGGTCAGGGCGGCCAGCGGGTCGACGACGCCGTTGCCGACGTTCGGATTCCAGCCGCCGGACACCCGGTGTGCGGTGGCTTCGATGCGTTGCATCACCTGTCGCGCGGTCAAGTCGGGGAATCGCGCACGCACCAATGCGGCGACCCCGCTGACGACTGGGGCCGCATAGCTGGTCCCGGCAATGGCGGAGCCGCTGGCGCCGCGGTAGGTGTTCGCGAGCCCGGTGTGGTTGGGATTCAGCGACATCACTGCCTCGCCGGGTGCCGCGACGTCGACCCACGGCCCGGCCAGGCTGAACGGCGACGGCGACCCGTCGGGGCTGACGGAGCCGACCGTGAGGACGTAGTCGTCGTACCAGCCCGGGCTCACCGCGACATCGGCGGTCCCCCAATCGGGTTCGTGCAGCTGCGCGGGCGCCGGATTCTGTTGCGGGCAGTTGCCGCCAGGGCCGACATTCCCCGCAGCGACCACCACGACCACATCTTTGACGTCGACCGCATAGGCGACGGCGGCGCCGAGTGCCCGGTCGCGCAACGCCGCACCGGCGGTGCACGCGACCGAGGAGATGTTGATCACCGTTGCACCCTTATCGGCAGCGGTGCGCACCGCCATCGCAAGCGTCTCCACTGTCCCGGTACCGAAGTCGTGGGCGCCCACCGGGCCGTACTTCACGCTGGTCTGCCGGATCGTCAGCACCGACACACCGGGAGCGATGCCGGCGAACCCGTCGGAGTCGGCTGCCGCCGCGATGATTCCGGCGACCAGCGTCCCGTGGGCATCGCAATCCTCGCGGCCGTCGCCCGTCGAGGCGTAGTCGCCGCCGGGGATCAGCCGCGGCAGCCGGGGATGTGTCGATACCCCGGTGTCTATCACTGCGACGGTTTGGCCTTCGCCGGTGGACAGCGCCCAGAGCGGGCGCATGTCGAACGGTGCCAGCTGGGTGTCCGCCGCGTGTAGGTTACGGTCGAAAACGGCTGTCGTGCAGTCGGATTGCTTGCGGGTGGGCGCCGGCGGCCGCGGCGGTGCAGCGGGCGGGAGCTCGGACTGGTCGACTGCGGGCGGGCGCACTGCGGAGGCGACCGGCGCGGACGGCAAGCCAGCCAGGCCAAGTGTCAGGGAAGTGACTGCGACGAGCCGGACGACGGTCATGACAGCGCCAATCCGCGGGTGTAGGCGAATACGCCGCTGGCCCAGCATGTGAGCGGGATGACCGCGGCAAGTGCGACGTACTGAGCTACATCGACGGCTCGGCGGTTGACCGGCGAGCCGGCCATTGCTCGGGATGATGCCGTGGCCAGTGTCGCGGCGGCAATGGCTGCCGCGGCCCCTATCCAGTGCGCATGCTGTGGCCACTGGCCGACCGTCCAGACCACCGACGCTACGAACGCCGTTGCGCCACAGGCAACTAACGCCGATACCTGTATCAGGCCGGCATGGAGTTCAGCGCGCAAGGTCAGCGCAACGCCGACGACGGCGGCCAAGGCCGCGCCGGAGGCCGACTCGCCCTGAACCGCCAGCCAGACGCCCAAAGCTGCTGCCGCCCCGAACCCGCACACCAGTCCGTTGACCATGCCGTGCGCGCGGCGTGACGCGGCAGCGATCACATCGGGGTGGTCTTCGTCGGCAAGACGAGGTACCGGCAGACGCCCCAGCCAGATGGCCAACCGCGGAGTGACGGCGAGCAGGACGGCCGCTGCGGCGGTGAGCACGGCCCCGGCTGCGGTGAC
Source organism: Mycobacterium sp. NGS19 (assembly GCF_059813155.1). Taxonomy (NCBI): domain Bacteria; kingdom Bacillati; phylum Actinomycetota; class Actinomycetes; order Mycobacteriales; family Mycobacteriaceae; genus Mycobacterium; species Mycobacterium sp. NGS19. Next base: position 119,402 of record NZ_JCALEB010000008.1, on the reverse strand, counting down.
CTCACCTACCGCGACGACCTGCATGCAGGCAGCGGCCGCGGCGAGAAACCCGAACGCCGCAGCACCAGTGAAGACAGCGAGCCCGGTGCGGGTGCAGCGGGCGGTGACCACCGACACCGTTGCGCCCAGCGCACTTGCGAGCATGAGTTTGGGCGCCAGCACGGTCCCGGGCACAGTTAGATAGCCCGCTGCTGATGCCAGCGCGGCCGCACAGCAACCGAAGATCAATGCGGCGAACAATTCTCGATACAGCTGTGCGCACACCACCGCGGCGACGAGCGCGCCGGTGCACAGCACTGCCGCCACCACGGGGGCGGCGGCCGAGGTCGACCGCAACACTCCGTAAATTGCCAGCGCGGTCCCACACAACGTGGCAGCGCATGCGGCGACGCGCGTCGCTGCCGAATTCCAGCGCGGCGTGGCCGCGAGCGCCGCTGCGACCAAAGCGGTCGTGTCGTCGATCGGCAGTGCCGGCGGCTGCAGGCTGCTGCGACGTAGCCACAGCAGATCGCCGTCGTGAATGTCGTTGTCGCGCAGCGAAAGATACGGTGCCAGCGGTCGGCCGTCGGCGCGGGCAAGGTGCCAGTCCATGGGCACGTCGGCCCAATAATGCCGGTCAACCGTCACCTGGTTGACGATCGCGGGCATCAGCCCCGCGATCCCGGCATCGGCCGGAAGCGCGAAATCCGTTCGCTGCGTTTCGAATTGCACACCGATGCGGCACACATCGGCCATGACGGTCCTCGACATCGCCATTCCCCCTAGTCGAGACTGACGCTAACCGACGGATGCGGACTGCGGCGGATTGTGCACAGCCGCCTGTGGATAGCCGGTTGCGGCTCGGCGGGTGCGGCGCAAACGTTGGCCGCATGCCGGATTGGCAATCGAGCGCCCGCGCTGCGGGGCCACCACTACCCGACGGCGACGTCGTCGTCGAAGCGCCCGAGGATCCGCCGCGGCCGTCACCGGTGCACCCGCTCACGCGGCTTCTACCGATCGTGATGTTCGTCGGGGTAGCCGGCATGACAGTGTTGTTCCTCAGGTCAGGTGCCGGCGCCGCTCACAATCCGTCGGCATTGCTCTTTCCGGCGATGATGGCGATGTCGTCGATCGGGATGATCGCGCAGAGCCGAGGCGGGGGCGCCCGCGCCGCCGAGGTCGATGAAACCCGCAAAGACTATGTGAGATACCTCGACCGGCTGCGAGGCGACGTCGCCGACAACGCACACCGGCAGTGGGAATCGCTGCGGTGGCAGCATCCCGACCCTCCGGCGTTGTGGACGCTTGCCGGCACACGACGAATGTGGGAACGCCGCAGCGCCGATTCGGATTTCTGCCACGTCCGCATCGGGCTGGGCAGCCAGCGAGCCGCCGCCGCGATAACCGCACCCGACCTCAGCCCGGTCGACCAGCTCGAGCCCGTGGCAGCAATCGCGTTGCGCAACTTCCTGCGCGTCCACTCCGTCGTCTCAGAGCTGCCGATCACCCTGGCGCTCAGGAGGTTCGGTGTGGTGTCAGTGCAAGGGGCACCACGGCATGCCCGGGATCTGATGCGAGCGATGGTGTGCCAACTCGGCGTTCTTCACGGCCCGGAGTCGGTCGCGATCGCTGCGGTGGTCGACGACACGGCAGCTCATGAATGGGACTGGCTGAAGTGGCTTCCGCACCATCAGCATTCAAGCGCCACTGATCCTGGCGGCACGGCGCGGTTGCACTACCGCAGCATCGAGTCCGTCGAAGGCTACCCGGCCCGGCACACGGTGGTGGTGGTCGACGGGGGAGATGTGGCCGCGGCGGACCGCCGCCTCGAGCGCGGCGACGTGACGATCCTGGAGCACGGCAACCGGTGCCATGCGGCGGCCTGCCTTCGGCTCGACGTCTCGGCCGACGAGGTAGCGGTGCTCGCAGATGTCCGTGAAGTGGTCGCCCGGCCCGATGCGATGACCGTTGTCGACGCCGACGTGTGTGCACGGCGACTGGCGTCGTACCGGAACACCACCGGCACGCGCGCCGTCGAGGGCCAGCCACACGATTGGGCACAGCTGGTGGGCATGGACAACCCTCGAACAATCCACCCCTCGACGGCCTGGCGAGAGCGCCTGCCCCGGCACAGACTTCGTGTGCCCGTCGGTGTGACACCGTCCGGCGACGTGGTTGAACTGGACCTCAAAGAGGCCGCGGAGAACGGCATGGGCCCGCACGGGCTGTGTGTGGGTGCCACCGGGTCAGGCAAGAGCGAGTTCTTGCGCACGCTGACCCTCGGGCTGATCGCAACGCACCCGCCCGAGTCGCTGAACCTCGTGCTCGTCGACTTCAAGGGCGGCGCAACGTTTCTGGGCCTGGACCGCGCCCGGCATGTGTCAGCGGTGATCACGAACCTGTCCGACGAGGCGCACTTGGTCGCACGCATGAAGGACGCGCTGGCCGGTGAGATGAACCGGCGGCAAGAGACTTTGCGGGCGGCCGGCGCCTACTCCAGCGTCGCCGACTACGAACGAGCACGGCAGGCCGGCGCCTCGCTTGCCCCGCTACCGACTCTCGTGGTGATCGTCGACGAATTCTCCGAACTGCTCAGCCAGCATCCCGATTTCGCCGAGACCTTCGTGGCGATCGGCCGACTGGGCCGCTCACTGCGCATGCACCTGCTGCTGGCCAGTCAGCGGCTCGACGAGGGCCGGTTACGCGGCCTGGAATCCCACCTGTCGTACCGGGTCTGCTTGAAGACGTTCTCGCCAAACGAGTCCCGTGCGGTGATCGGCCGTCCGGATGCCTTCCACCTACCCGCCACACCCGGCGCAGCTTTCCTGAAGGTCGGATCCAACGAGCCGGTGGCGTTTCAGACCGCATATGTGTCGGGGCCGTCCCGCATCCCGGATGCGGCCCCAACACATCAGGTTGCACGTGGAGTGCGTGTGTTCACCGCGGCACCGATGGGCCCGACGGTCACCCTTCAGCCGCCGGCCGCTCGGGCGAGCGGCAAGACCGTCATGAACACGGTGCTCGACCGGCTGGCCGGACACGGCACGCCCGCGCACAAGGTGTGGCTGGCACCGTTGACTCAATCGCCGCCGCTCGACCAACTGCTCGGCCACTCGGGTGGACTGCTCACCGTGCCGATCGGCGTGGTCGACCGCCCGTTCGCGCAGCGCCGCGACCCGCTGCTCGTCGACTTGTCCGGTGCCGCCGGCAACGTCGCGATCGTCGGAGGGCCGCAGGCGGGCAAGTCGACGGCCGCGCGGACGCTGGTCACCGCATTGGCCGCCACCCACGGACCGGATCAGGTGCAGCTCTACTGCATCGACCTCGGCGGCGGTGTGCTGTCGCCGCTCACCGCGCTCCCGCACGTGGGATCGGTAGCCGGCAGAGCCGATACCGACGTCGTTCGCCGGACCGTCGCCGAGCTGGCCGCGGTGTTGCGCACACGCGAGACGGTGTTTCACCGGCTCGGCATCGACTCGATGGCCGAATACCGCCGGCGCCGCACGGCTGGCGACCCTGGTGTCGGCGACGACCGGTTCGGTGACGTCTTCCTGGTGGTCGACGGATGGGGCAGCCTGCGTGACGATTTCGACGGCTTGGAAACTGCGATCACTGCGCTGGCGACGCGCGGCCTGTCATACGGCGTCCACGTCGTACTGACGGCCTCTCGCTGGGCGGAGATCCGGCCTGCGTTGAAGGATCAGCTCGGCACCCGTGTCGAATTACGGCTCGGCGAGCCGGGCGACTCGGAGGTCAATCGCCGTGCGGCTCAACAGGTTCCGCTGGGCCGGCCGGGGCGCGGCATCACCGCCGACGGCATGCATCTGCTCGTCGGGCTGCCACGGCTCGACGGCAAGCACGACACCGCAGACCTTTCCGCGGCGCTCGCGGACGCGGCCGCGGCGATCCGGACCCGGTACCCCGCCCTCACCGCACCTGAAGTGCGGCTACTGCCGCAGCGCGTCGACCACAGCGCGATCGTCGAACAGCTGCCCGACGCGATGGCGCTCGGCCTCGACGAAGACGAACTCGATTGTGTTGCATTGGAATTCAGTCAGCAACAGCACATGCTGATTTTCGGTGACAGCGAATGCGGCAAGACGGCGACGCTTCGGCTGCTATGCACTGAACTCGTCCGCAATCACAGCGCCGACCACGCGCAGCTGTTGATCGTCGATTACCGGCGCACGCTGCTGGGGGTGGTCGAATCCGAGCACCTGGCCGGATACGTGATGTCAGAACCGGTGTTGTCGGCACAGCTGTCCGCCCTCGTGGAGCGGTTGAGGGCGCGCCTGCCCGGGCCGGACGTCGACCAACGGCAATTGCGCTCGCGGTCGTGGTGGTCGGGTCCGGACCTGTACGTGATCGTCGACGACTTCGACCTCGTCTCGGCCGCTCAATTCGCACCGGTCGTCGAATTGCTGCCGCACGCACGAGATGTGGGCCTTCATCTGGTGGTGGCGCGGCGCTCAGGAGGAGCGGGCCGGGCACTGTTTGACCCGCTGCTCGCGCGGATGCGTGAGCTCGGGTGCATCGGGCTGATGATGAGCGCCAGCCCCGACGAGGGTGTGCTGCTGGGCACCTCGCGACCGGGCCCGCTGCCGCCGGGACGCGCACGTTTGATCACCCGCGGGAGCGAACGGGTCGTGCAACTGGCCTGGGTGCCAGGCCCGTGACTGTTGTCGTCGTCGGCCCGCGCGTCGTGAAAAGCGCAGGGACGTCGGATCATCGCGCAGCAGTGGCCGTCGACAGCATCGACGACGATTTCGTGTCGGTCGACGGACAACCCGTCGCCGTGGCGGCGTTGTGGCATGATGTGTTCGCCGCCATGCTCGACGGCGCCGCGGTGCTGATCTGCCCGTCGTGGTGGCCGCAACGTCGCATCGCCACCATTCAGGATGCCGCATGCAGCGTGGTGTCCGAAGTCGAGGTGATCCGCCGGGCGGCAGTGCTGGCAGCCGCGGTCCGGCGGCACCCGGCGGTGGTCGTCGAGATCGCCGAATCGCTTGTGGCGCTGAGCCGTCCGGCCGATGACAGGCCGGCCCGGGCCGTCTCGCGGGTGGGGAGTCCCGCCGAGGTCGCCGCCGAAGTGGCGGATGCGGCGAGGTCACTGGCCGGTGGACACGGCGCGGTTGTCGTCGACTGCGCCGACGGCGTCGGCGGGGCGGCGGAACTCGGCCGACTGATCGCCGACGTGGGTGCGTTCGAGGTCACCGTCGTCGACGACGACCGGCTGATGGCTGCGGCCGGGGAACGAGCCGCCCATCACGACTCGCCAGCGCCGGTCGACTTGCCGCCGGCGTCGCGACGGCCGTCGCGCCGGCTGTGGCAGACCATGGGCGCGGCCGTGGCGGCGGCACTCGCCGTGGGGGCGATCGTCGTCGTCGCGGGCGGGCCGTCAGCGCCGGCGCCGACCATGCTGGTCGAGGGCAGGGTGGTGGTCGAAGTGCCGGCGGACTGGACCGCGCGGCGCATCACGAGCGGCCCGGGTTCGGCACGGGTACAGGTGACGTCACCGGCCAATCCGCACGTCGCCGTGCATCTGACCCAGTCGCCGGTGCCGCCGGGCGAGACGTTGCAGGCCACCGCCGACACGTTGCGTCGTGCACTGCTCGATGAACCACCGGGGGTCTTCGTCCGCTTCGAAGCGGCCGGCCGCCGGGCGGGCCGGCCTGCGGTCACGTACACCGAGGTCCGGGCGGGCCACGACGTGCGCTGGACAGTGCTGCTCGACGGCAGGGTGCGGATCAGTATCGGCTGCCAGAGCCCCCGCGGATCCGAGGAGGCGGTGCGGGCGGCGTGCGAGCGGGCCGTGGCGACCGCTCGAGATGCCGGCGAAAGAGCGGGAACCGTTGCGCCGCAGCCACAGTCCAACACCACATAACGACCTGAAAGGACCGACATGACCTCACCCGGGCCGGGCAGTCTCACCACCGACTTCGACCTGATGCACAACGTCGCGGGCAAGATCGACGCCCGCAACGACGAGATCCGCACCATGCTGCGGGGCTTCATCGACCGGATGACGAACGTGCCCGCGTCGGTCTGGGGCGGCAACGCCGCGACGGCCTTCAAGGGCGTCGTCGACCGCTGGAACAGCGAGTCGATGAAGCTGCACCAGGCGCTGCAAGGCATTGCAGAAACCATCCGCGCCAACGAGCGGGTGCTGCGCGATGCGGGCGAGACCCACTCGCAGCAGATCGGCGCCATCGGCGGAAACCTCTAGGAGACGTGATGGATCCCGTTCTCTCGTACAACTTCGCCGAGATCGAGTTCTCGGTGCGCCAAGACATCCATGCGACTGCGGGACGCCTCAACGCCGCGCTCGACGACCTGCGGGCGCAGATCACGCCGCTGCGCCAGGTCTGGACACGCGAGGCCGCCGACGCATACCAGGTCGAGCAGTCCATGTGGGACTCGTCGGCCGCCGCGCTGAACGACATCCTGTTCCGGTTGGCCAACGCCGTCCGGGATGGCGCCGACGATGTCGCCGCCACCGACCGCCGGGCCGCAAACGCCTGGGGGCGCTGAGCCCGAAGACCGCTGTGCGGGTCTCGATGGAGGGGAGCCGTCGGGACCCGCACAGGCATGGCTGCGGTCAGACGAGCGAGGCCAGCGCGGCAGCCTCGGTTCGGGCCGCCTCGACGGCCCGGTCGGAAAGTCCGCACACTCGCAGGCACGCCGCCCCGATCACACCGGCGTCGGACTGGTCGGGGTCGCGTGCCCGGCGAATTTGGATGACCACCTCGGTGAGCTGGATCAGCAGCTCGCCCAGCTGCGTCGCCGTGACGCCCGCGCGCACCGACGGGGTGGCCGCGAGCATTCCGAGCCGGGCATAGGCGTCCTGCAGCTGGCGTCGCTCGGCCCGGAAGCTGTCGTAGCGTTCGTGCTGAATCTCCGGCAGCAGGTAGAGGGTGCCGACGTTGTGGGGAATGCGGGTCAGCGTGCCGACGTCGACCGTGGCCAGCAGGTACAGCGCGGCCGCGGCGCTCGCCTGTTGCGGCACCAGCGCCTCGATCGCCTCCACCGCCTCCAGACTGGGCCTGACCGACGTGGTGAGCAGCTCGATCAGCAGCTCATCCTTGCCGGCGAAGTGGTAGTACAGCGACGCCTGCCGGATACCGACCCGTTCGGCGATCATGCGGGTGGAGGTCGCGGCGAAGCCGTGTTCGACGAACAGCGCGGCGGCAGCGTCGAGGATCTGCTGGCGCGGCGACGTGTCGGCGTCGGGCTCCTCCGGCGTGTGGCGGGGTCGTCCGAGCCGTGGCCGCGACACCATGTCGCTCATCTTCGCACGAACGTTCGGCGGGCCGGTCACGTCGCGGCGGCCGCGAGGTAGTTGCGCCAGCCACCGCAGTCGCTGATGTCGGGCGCACCGGCCACCGCGGCCGGTTCGACGAGAAAGCCGCTGACCTCGCCGCCGTCGGCCAGAGCCACTCTGCCGATCACCATCGGTGCCGGCACCGCGGCGACGAACATTCCGAACCCCGCGGCGGGCAGCCGCCACAGTTCCCCGGCCACGCTGACCCCGCCCCCGCCGACGCGCACCAGACCCGGCTTAGCGGGCACCGTGCGCAGCGCGTGCAGCCGGTACTGCGGGGCCGTCGCCGCCGGGCCGACCAGCGTGCCGCCGGCCTCGACCAGCTGACGGTTCAACGGTTGACCGCTCAGATGCGCACCCACGACGAACAGCTCGACCGCCGGATTGGCGAACCGCTGGGCCAGTTCGGCGAGCATCCGGTCGCTGAACGCGTCCCCGGTGAGCATCGCGCCGAACGGCAGACCGTCGACGAAGCCGGCGGGAATGGCCAGCGACGCGAAGTCGAGAAGGTTCGCGAAGTTGGTGAACCTGCCCATGCGGTCGTTGGCGCCGACGGGATCGGCGGCCACCTGAGCCAGCGTGGGATGCCACGTGGTGGTCGGGGTCAACAGTGCTGCGCAGCCGTCCAGGGCGGAGCGGGCCGCTGCGGCAAGGTACGCCAGCTTGGCGGTGTCGGCTGCCCAGTCGGCGGCGGTCTTGGTGCGGGCGGACAAGATGATCGCCGCCACGGTGGGGTCGAGCGTGGTGCCGACGAGGTCGGTGTGCTGCTCGATGTGTGCGCCGACCGCCGCGTAGCGCTCGGCGACGAATGCCCCGCGATACAGCAGCGCGGCGGCCTGCAGCAGCGCGGTGATGTCGGTCTCGACGATCTCGGCGCCGACTGCCGCGAACCGGTTCACCGCCGCGGTGAAGGCCTCTTGCCAGCCGTCGGCGAGCCCGTCCAGCTGGTGCGCCGCCGGAACCGCGATGCGCGGGCGTGCCGGCGCGGGCCGGATCGGGGATTCGGTGCGGCACAACGGGGAGCCGTCGGGACCGGTCATCGTCTCGGCCGCGGCGCGGGCCAGCGCCATATCGCGGGCGAAGACACTGACGCAGTCGAGCCGGTAGCAGGCCGGCACCACGCCGGTCACCGGAATGAGACCCCGTGTCGGCTTGACGCCGACGATGCCGTTGAGCGCGGCGGGCACCCGCCCCGACCCGGCGGTGTCGGTGCCGAGCGCGAAGTCCACCATGCCCAGCGCCACCGCGACCGCCGACCCCGACGACGAGCCGCCGGCGATGCGCGACGGGTCCCACGCGTTGCGCACCGCACCGTACGGGCTGCGGGTGCCCACCAGCCCGGTGGCGAACTGATCCAGGTTGGTCTTGCCGAGCACCACCGCCCCGGCCGCGCGCAGCCGGGCGACCGCCGTCGAATCGCGTTGTGGCACATAGCGAAACGACGGGGCGGCCGCCGTCGTCGGCAGCCCCGCGACGTCGATGTTGTCCTTCACCGCGAACACCCGCCCGGCCAGCGGCAGGCCCGGGTCGACGGCGCCGGCTTCCTCCAGTGCCTCGCCGCGGTCGCGCAGCGTAATCCACACCTCCGGGCGGTCCGCCGCGCGGATCCGCTCGAACGCCGCCGCGACGGCATCCCGGGGGTCCATCAGCGCACCGCGGCCAGCAGCTGGCCCGGCGCCACCTGTTCACCGGCCTTGACGTAGACCTCGACCAGCGTGCCGCTGGCCGGCGAGGTGACGTGGCTTTCCATCTTCATCGCCTCCAACGAGAACAGCAGGTCGCCCTCGGTCACCCGGCTGCCGACGTCGGCGCGCACCTGCCACACCGTCGCGGTGAACGGCGCGGTGACCGGGGCGGCACCGTCGGGAACCGAAACCTGTTGCGGCGCAGCGTCCGTCGGCTCGTCTCGGCGGTCGAACTCGCCGGACCGCCGCCAGCGCTGCTTTTCCGCCTCGAACGCGGCCGACTGCCGGGCCCGGAACTGCGCAATCGAGTCGGCGTTGTCGGCGAGGAACCGGGTGTAGTCGGCGAGGGCGAACACCGAATCGACGGTGTCGAATTCGGCGCGCCCGGCTGCAGTTTCGGCGCGCAGCTCCAGCAGTTCGTCGGCGCCGACGGGGTACCACTCGATGCGGTCGAAGAACCGCAGCGCCCACGGGTTGTCGCGGAACAGGCCGCCGGAGCGGAACCGGTTCCAGATCTGCACGGTGCGCCCCACGAACTGGTACCCGCCGGGTCCCTCCATACCGTAGATGCACAGGTACGCCCCGCCGATGCCGACCGAGTTCTCCGCGGTCCAGGTGCGCGCCGGGTTGTACTTCGTGGTGACCAGACGGTGGCGCGGATCCAGCGGCGTGGCCACCGGAGCGCCCAGGTACACGTCGCCCAGCCCCAACACCAGGTAGCTGGCGTCGAAGACGATGCGGTGCACGTCGTCGACCGACTCCAATCCGTTGATGCGCCTGATGAATTCGATGTTGTCCGGGCACCACGGTGCGTCGTCGCGCACGCCGGTCATGTACCGCTCGATCGCAAGCCGGGTCGCGGGGTCGTCCCAGCTCAGCGGTAGCCGCACTGTGCGGGACGGGACGACGAGCTCATGGGTGGGCGGCACCTCGTCCTCCAGCTCAGCGAGCAGCGCGGCGAGGGCGCGAGGCGACAAGAGGCTGGGATCGGTGTGGATCTGCAGCGACCGGATGCCGGGAGTGACGTCGACGATGCCGGCCGGGGCGTGCTCGGCCAGCGTCTCTTGCAGGGCGTGCACGCGCATCCGCAGCGACAGGTCGAGTTCCATCGGCCCGTACTCGACGAGCAGGTTCACGTCGCCGTCGCGCCGATACGTCACGGCGGGGCGGTCGTCGCTGGCGTCGAGACGGGCGATCACCCCGTCGTCGCCGTCGCCGCCACGGCTGCGTACCGTGGGTGAACCGCGTTGCGCGGCAAGCGAACTCGCATCGGACTCGCGGACGGCGACGAAGCGGACCGTGTCGCCGGGGCGCAGCTGGCCGAGTTTCCAGCGCTCCGCGCTTGCGACGACCGCCGGGCAGACAAAGCCGCCGAGCGACGGGCCGTCGGGGCCGAGGATGATCGGCGTGTCGCCGGTGAAGTCGATGGCGCCGACCGCGTACGCGGTGTCGTGAATGTTCGACGGGTGCAGGCCCGCATCGCCGCCGTCGCGGCGCGCCCACTCGGGTTTCGGCCCGATCAGGCGGATCCCGGTGCGCGCCGAGTTGTGGTGCACCACGTAGTCGGTGGTGAACAACACGTCGATGTCGGAGCGGGTGAAGAACTCCGGCGCGGCGTGCGGTCCTTCGAGAACCCCGATCTCCCAATGGTTCTGGATCGCCGGGCGCCGGTGCGCGGGGGTGGATCCGGCGATGCGGCCCAGCCCGCTGGCGTTCTCCGCCGAGTCGGCCGAGCGGGTGCGCAGCACGTCACCGGACACCAGCGCCCGGCCGGCATGCCCGCCGAACCCGCCGAGGGTGAACGTCGACGCGCTGCCCAGATACGACGGCACGTCGATGCCGCCGCGGATCGCCACGTACGTGCGCAGGCCCGGGCCCGCTGAGACGCCGAGCGCCAGCACGGCTCCGCCGGGAACGTCGAACGGCTCCCACATCGCGACCGGCTGGCCGTCGACACTCACCGGCACGGGTGCGCCGGCGACACACACCACCGACGGCGCCGAGAAACGCACGCGCAGACCGCCGGCGGTGACCTCGAGCCCGGCCGCGCCGGCGGAATTTCCGACGGCGAGGTTGGCCTCGGTGAACGAGACCGCGTCGAACGGGCCGCTCGGCGGCACGCCGACGTGCCAGTAGCCGAGCCGGCCGGGCAGGTCCTGAACCGTGGTCAGCGGGCCGGGATCGAGCACGTCGATGCGCGGGTCGGGATCACCGCTGCCCGCGAGGCTGCAGGTGCAGTGCGCCGCCGCGCGCAGCGCGGTGTCGTCGGTGAGCACGCGCAACAGCCCGAGGTTGGTCACGATGCCGTCCACGCGGCTGGCTGCCAGCGCCTCGCGCAGCAGGTCCAGCGCGTCGTCGCGGGTCGGCCCGGTGGCGACGAGCTTGGCCAGCATCGGATCGTAGAACGGCGAAACCTCAAGTCCCGCCTCGATGTAGCCGTCCACGCGCACACCCGGGATCGCGTCGGCGCCCTGCCCGGGAAAGACCGCCTGAGTGACCAGGCCCGACGACGGCAGTGAGTCCTTGGCCGGGTCCTCGGCGTAGACGCGCGCCTCGACCGCGAACCCGCTGGGAACCCAGGTGCGGGTGAACACGTCGTCGTCGACGCTGCCGTCGCGGGCCAGCGCCAGCATCAACTCCACCAGGTCAACTCCGAAGATCTCCTCGGTGACGGGATGCTCCACCTGCAGGCGGGTATTGACCTCCAGGAAGGCGGCTTCTTCGCGGATCGGGTCGTAGACGAACTCGACGGTGCCGGCGCTGCGGTAGCGCACCGACGCGAGCAGGTCGCGCGCCGAAGTGTGCAGCAGCTCCCGCACGTGGTCGGGCAGCGCCGGGGCAGGAGCCTCCTCGATCACCTTCTGGTTGCGCCGCTGCAAGGAGCAGTCCCGGTCGCCCAGCACGGCCACCCGTCCCGTTCCGTCACCGAACACCTGGACCTCGACGTGCCGGGCGGGCCGCACCAGGCGCTCGAGGAACACGCCCGCGGAGCCGAAGTTCGCCTCGGCCATCGCCGCGACCCGTGTGAACGCGGCCCGTACCTCGTCGGCGTCGGCGCAGGCCTGCAAGCCGATGCCGCCACCGCCACCGGTGGCCTTGACCATCACCGGGAAACCGATCGCCTCGGCGGCGGCCACCGCTTCGTCGGCGTCGCTGAGCAGTGAAGTTCCGGCCAGCAGCGGCACGTTGGCCGCGCTGGCGAGCGCGCGGGCGGTGTGCTTTTCGCCGAACGCGGCGATCTGGCGCGCCGTCGGCCCCGCGAACCGGATGCCCTGCGACTCCACGGCCTGGGCGAAAGCCGCGCTCTCCGAAAGGAATCCGTAACCGGGGTGGATGATCGTGGCGCCGCTGCCCAACGCGGCCTCGACGATCGCCTCACCGCGCAAGTACGAGTCGCGCGCCGGGGCCGGCCCCAGCCGCACCGCGTGGTCGGCTTCACGCACATGCGGCGCGGCGCGGTCGGCGTCGGAGTAGACAGCCACCGCCTGCATTCCCATGCGGTGCACTGTGCGGATGACGCGGCGGGCGATCTCACCGCGGTTGGCCACCAGGACGGTGCCGGAGTTCGTCGCACTCATGCCGATTCGACCACCAGCATCCGCAGCGGCGTCGGGTTGAAGTCGTTGCACGGGTTGTTCATCTGCGGGCAGTTCGAGACGATCACCAGCACGTCCATCTCGGCGCGCAGCGCGACCCGCTTGCCGGGCGCAGACATTCCGTCGACGATGCCCAGCGCACCGTCGGGCTCCACCGGAACGTTCATGAACCAGTTCAGGTTCGACACCAAATCCGCCAGCCCCAGACCGTGGCGGATCGCCTCGGAAAGGAAGTTCTCCCGGCAACCGTGATGGAACATCACGTGGTGGCCGTAGCGCAGGGTGTTCGACTCCTTGGAGCAGGCACCGCCGATCGTGTCCTGGCGGTCGATCTCGTTGCCGACCACGGTCATCAGGGCTGCGCCCTCGTTGCTGCGCAGCACCGTGCCGGTGCGGACGTAGGCGTTGCGCTGCCAGGCCAGTGTGTCGGGGACGCTGTAGCGCTCGGCGGTGTCTGCGGCGTTGTAGATCAGGCAGTCCGCCGACTGGTTGCCGCCGACGTCGACGATCGTGAGCACCTGCCCGGCGCGCACGACCGCCGACCACGGGCCGTTGGGAGGGACGCGGTCGTCGAGCACTATCCGTCCGGGGACCATGGGTTCGCCCCAGTCGAGCGCAGTGTCGTCGGCGCACGCCGCGCCGACGGGAACGGTCGAGTTGGTCACAGTCCTCGGGCCTCCGCATAGTCGATAGTGTTCAGATAGGCGCGGTTGAGTTCCGGTGTGGCACTGAATCTTTCGTCCTGCGGGCCGGTGGGCCGCCCCCGCCAGGCGTGCACCCGCAGCGGGCCTACCACGTAGTCCGGTCGCGGGTCGAGCGGGTGCGCGACGTTGGCGAGCAGCACCAGCAGAGGCAGCTCGGCGACCAGCTCGACGTGCGTGCCCGGCCCGGCAGAGCCGTGCCACACCAGCTCGCCGTCGGCGGCCACCCGCACGCCCTGGAAGAACGACACGCTCGGTGGTAGGTCGCGCCGGCCCAGCCCGTGTTTGGCTGCGGCCTTGACGAACAGCGCCCGGCCCGACGGGCAGGGGCCGTGGGCGCGGGCGTCGCCGTATTTGCGCAGGTTCCACGAGTCGGTGGAGGTGCCGCAGAACGCGTCGTGGCGACCCGAGGTGTCCGCGCTGATCGTCGCCAGCACTCGGCCGTCGCCGGAGAGCAGCGGGTGATCGGCGCCCAGGTAGGCCTGCCACGGGATCTTGGTGGTGTCGGCGACGTTGAGCCGCTCGACGGGCTCGAGCGCGTTGAACACCAGCAGGTGCGCGCAGGCGTCGCCGGTCGGGTCGTCCAGCCGCAGCCGGGTGCCGCGAGCCAGCACCTTGTGGGTGTATCCGCCCGGCGCAACGGTTTCGGCCCACACCAGATCTTCAGGCGTCACCCCCGGCGGGCAGTACGGGCTCGACGAGGCCGGCAGGTACGGCATCCACTGGCTGGTCTGGCCGGCCCGGGCGCGCGCGTCGGCCCGGGCGTTGCCGACGCTGTCGGTGCGGCGGGCCTGGTGTGCCGGAGGCTGGTGATGCGAGATCGTCATCGGTGTCCTCACGCGGTTTCCGGCACGTGGGCGGGCACGTGGGTGTGGGGGATGTGGGCCAGTTCGATGCGCCGGTGCAGGCGCCGCAGCACGAAATAGACGGCGCCGACGGCCAGCGACACGCCGAGGAAGAGCAGCGCGCTCCACTGCAGCCACCACGTGTCACCGGTCAGGTCGTAGATCTCCCGGCGCGGCCACATCAGGTTGACCACCATGCCGATCTGGTAGATCACGGCCGCGAATGTGACTGGCACACCCCACTTTCCGAGCGAGAACTGGGGCGCGCCGTCTTCGTCGACGCCGCTGGGGAACCGGTCGGTGTTGCGGTGCCTGATCCGCTGCACCAGCAGCGGCAGCGTGACACCCAGATACGCCAGGTACAGCATCGCGATGCACAGACTCGACAGCGCGGTGAAGATCGCGGCCTGCTTGATGTTGACCAGCAGTGCGATCGCGGCGCCGGCGCCCACCACGATCGTGGCCAGGATCGGTGTTCCGGTGCGGGGCGATACCCGGTTGAGGTAGCGGTGCAGCGGCAGCGCCCGCTCCCGGGCCATCGAGTAGATCATCCGGGTGCCCGAGGTCTGCACGGCCAGCGTGCACGCGAAGATCGCCACCGCGACACAGGACAGCAAGAGCCGGCCGGGGACCTCGCCGAGCCGGTCGGTGAGCACCCACGCCAGCCCGCCGGTGGCCAGCTTGCCGTCGGTGAGGCTGCTGGCCGACATCAGCGCCGCCAGGATCAGCAGCCCGCCGCCGATGCCCGAGATGACCAGAGCGCGAAGGATCGTGCGCGGAGTGGTCTTGCGGGGGCGGTGCGTCTCCTCTGCGAGCTCACCGGCCGAGTCGAAGCCGACCATCACGTACGCCGCCATCAGCGACGAGGCGAGGAACGCCGACAGGTAGCCGCCGCCGGACCAGCCCTCGTTGCTGAGAACGACGTCCGGGCCGCGCTCGGGCAGGAAGAACAGCAGCAGCACCAGCGCGATGACACCGGCGATCTCGATGACCACCCCCACGCTCGTCGACACCGCCATCCGCCGCACGCCAGAGACGTTCACCAGCGTGGCGATCACCAGCATGACCACGCCGAGCAGCACCGCGTTCTGCGCTCCGGTGGGCGACGTCAGCGCCGGGTCGGCCGCCGAGCCGCCGACGATCTGAAAGCCCGACCAGATGCTCGGCAGCACGGCCTGGGTGGCGATCGCGGCCGCCGCGACCGTGAGGATCTGGCCGATGATCATCGTCCAGCCGACGAACCAGCCCATCGTGGTGCCGGCGAGGCGACTCGACCACTGGAAGATGACGCCGGAGATCGGCCACCGCGCCGCCAGTTCGGCGAAACACAGGGCCACCAGCATTTGGCCCACCCACACCGCCGGCCAGGTCCAGAAGAACGCCGCGCCGCCGAGCCCGAAGCCGAGCCCGAACAGCTGGAACACAGTGGTCAGGATCGACACGAACGAGAAGCCGGCCGCAAACGAGGCGAACGATCCGACGCCGCGGCGCAGCTCCTGCTGGTAGCCCGTATGGACATGACCGCGGGCTGGGCTGCCATCCGGCCGGGACGGTGCGGTGAGTTCCGGTGCGCTCATCCGTGCTCCTGACGCGTGAGGAATACCTGTCGATTGACAGGTAAGAGCGTCGGACGTTTCTGTCGCGGTGGTGAGTCCTCGGCGTAAATTCCGTGTTTCGGCTCACCGGGAGCCGGGCGGCCCGCGCCGACGCGCGTTTTGACCAGCGATTACGCGCACAGGTAGGCTGCTCGGTTGGCGCGCGGTACGCCAACTGGGCCTCGGGTCAATGTCGGTCGCCGAGAGCATGCCCTGCCGCGACGCCGTGACCGGCGCCCGGGTCATCCGGGATCCACCCGAGTCGAGAGGTAAGCGCTGTGCCCACGTACACGCCGAAGGCCGGTGACACCACGCGCACGTGGTACGTCATCGACGCCACGGACGTCGTGCTCGGCCGCCTTGCCGCCGCAGCTGCCACATTGCTGCGCGGCAAGCACAAGCCGACGTTCACCCCCCACGTCGACGGCGGCGACTTCGTCATCGTCGTCAACGCCGACAAGGTCGCCATCAGCGGCAACAAGCTGCAGAACAAGT
The DNA here is from genome assembly GCF_059813155.1 of Mycobacterium sp. NGS19. Taxonomy (NCBI): domain Bacteria; kingdom Bacillati; phylum Actinomycetota; class Actinomycetes; order Mycobacteriales; family Mycobacteriaceae; genus Mycobacterium; species Mycobacterium sp. NGS19. Next base: position 103,185 of record NZ_JCALEB010000008.1, on the reverse strand, counting down.
TCGCGTACCGCCACTCGGGATATCCCGGCGGCCTGCGGGCCCGTTCCGTCGGCGACCTGATGCAAAAGCACCCCGACCGCGTCGTCGAGAAGGCGATCGTCGGCATGCTGCCCAAGAACCGGCTGGGCCGCCAGATCAAGCGCAAGCTGCGCGTCTACGCCGGACCGGAGCATCCGCACACGGCCCAGCAGCCGGTTCCGTACGAGATCAAGCAGGTGAGCCAGTGACCCAGCCAGTTGACACGACCGTGGAGACCACCGAGGAGACGGCGGCGCGCGAGCCGGTTGTCATCGACCGCCCCATCCAAACCGTCGGCCGTCGGAAAGAGGCCGTGGTGCGCGTCCGGCTGGTGCCCGGCACCGGCAAGTTCAACCTGGACGGGCGCACCCTGGAGGACTACTTCCCCAACAAGGTGCACCAGCAGCTGATCAAGGCGCCGCTGGTGACCGTCGACCGGCTGGACAGCTTCGACATCTACGCCCACCTCGACGGCGGCGGCCCCTCCGGGCAGGCCGGGGCGCTGCGGCTGGCGATCGCCCGTGCGTTGATCCTGGTGCAGCCCGAAGACCGGCCTGCGCTGAAGAAGGCCGGGTTCCTTACTCGTGACCCGCGTGCGACCGAGCGCAAGAAGTACGGCCTCAAGAAGGCCCGCAAGGCGCCGCAGTACTCGAAGCGCTGATTTCCCAGCAGCTCTATCAGGCGCCGGACGTGTGACATCAATCACGCTCGGCGCCTGATTTTTTGGGGTAATTCCGCAATCGAGGTTTGGCTTCGCCGCCAAGTGTGGAAACCCCCTCTGCGGGAGCAGGGGGCGTTTCTTCGCGCCAGGCAGGCCGACCCTGCCACCGGTGCTACCAAGCACGACGGTGTCCGGATCGCTGCTTCCTGACGAAAAGGAGTTATCCATGCGAAACAACCTCAAGCGAGTTGGCGCGGGCGCGGTGCTCGCCGGATCGCTGGTGTGTACCGGCGGACTTGCGATCGCCACTGCGGCGCCCGGTGCCAACGTCATCAACGATCAGCTGGTCAACCTCGGTGTGGGCAACGACCAGAACTTCCTGCAGGACGTGAACGTCAACGTGGCGTCGCAGATCGCGGGACTGCTGTGCGGCACCGCCGAGAACGGTCCGAACGCGAACACGCCGACGGCGAACACGCCGAACTCGAACGGCGCGAACGTGACCGGCGTGGCCAACAACCAGTCCACGGTGAACGTCCGCGACATCACCGCACTGGCCAACCAGGTGGACGCGGGGCTGCTGCCCACGACCACCTGTGACAGTCCGCAGGGTGTCGTGACGATCGCGCAGAACAATGCGATGAGTTCGCCGAACGCCACCAACGCGCCGGCGGCGAACACGCCGAACGGCACCAACACGCCGGCGGGCAACCCGAACGGCAGCACTGAGCCGGCGGGCAATCCGAACGCCAACAACGCCCCGGCGGGCACGCCGAACGCGACCAACGCCGGCCCGAACACCGAGAACGTCTCGGAGCAGCCCAACGGGGCGCCGGCAGGCCAGCCGAACACGGCTCAGATGACGCCGACGTCGGGTGGCGTGACGCCGTCGAGCTAACCGGCAGAACCTCACCGCCCGCGCCCGCGAGGTGCGGGCGGTGAGTGCTGTCCGGGGTATCGCCGGGGTAGCGATCAGGCGGCAACATGGCTGACGACCTCATTGTTTGTGTCTTCCACGTCCGACTGTGAGAAGTTTGTGCGCATGGCTCGACTCTTCGGCACCGACGGTGTCCGCGGCGTGGCCAACCGTGAGCTGACCGCCGAGCTTGCCCTGGCCATCGGATCCGCGGCCGCGCGCCGGCTGGGCGCCGCCTCGCGCCACGGCCGCCGCGTCGCGGTGGTCGGCCGCGATCCGCGGGCCAGCGGCGAGATGCTCGAGGCCGCGGTGATCGCCGGTATCACCAGTGAGGGCGTCGATGCGCTGCGCGTCGGCGTGCTGCCCACCCCAGCGGTGGCTTATCTGACCAGCGCCTACGACGCCGAGTTCGGTGTGATGATCTCCGCGTCGCACAACCCCATGCCTGACAACGGCATCAAGATCTTCGGGCCGGGCGGCCACAAGCTCGACGACGCCACCGAGGACGACATCGAGCGCCTGGTCTCCACCAACCCTGCCGAGCGGCCGGTCGGCGCGGCCATCGGGCGGGTCGTCGACGCCGAAGACGCGCTCGAGCGGTACCTGCGCCACGTCGGCAAGGCCGTCACCACCCGGCTCGACGGGCTGACCGTGGTCGTCGACTGCGCTCACGGAGCTGCCTCGACGGCAGCGCCTCGCGCATACCAGGCCGCCGGCGCGCGCGTCCTCGCGATCAACGCCGCGCCGAACGGTCTGAACATCAACGACGGCTGTGGGTCCACCCACATCGATGCGCTGCGAGCCGCTGTCCTGCGCCATGGGGCCGACTTGGGGCTGGCCCACGACGGTGACGCCGACCGGTGCCTGGCCGTCGACGCGCACGGCGACGCGGTCGACGGGGACGCGATCATGGCGATCCTCGCGCTGGCGATGCGTGAGGCCGGTGAACTGACCTCCGACACGCTGGTGGCGACGGTGATGAGCAACATGGGATTGCACCTGGCGATGCGGGCGGCCGGAATCGAGGTCCGCACCACGGCCGTCGGCGACCGCTACGTCCTCGAGGAACTGCGCGCCGGCGGCTATGCGCTGGGCGGCGAGCAGTCCGGTCACATCGTGATGCCCGCGCTGGCGACCACCGGCGACGGGATCGTGACCGGTCTTCGGCTGATGTCGAGGATGGCGCAAACCGGCCGGCCGCTGCGCGAACTGGCGTCGGCCATGCACACGCTGCCGCAGGTGCTGATCAACGTCGAGGTCGCCGACAAGACCACAGTGGCGGCAGCGCCTTCCGTACAGGCGGCCGTCGCCGACGCAGAAGCCGAGCTCGGTGACACTGGACGAATCCTGTTGCGCCCCAGCGGAACCGAACAGCTCGTGCGCGTGATGGTGGAAGCTCCCGACGAAGACACCGCCAAACAGGTTGCGATTCGCGTGGCCACCTGCGTCAGCGAGCAGAACTAGCCGGAACCGCATCACCCTGCCGCGCGTCGTAGCCGGTATGGGATCAAACAGCGCGCGGGTCGACGCGGACGCGGTGCGTGACATCGCAGCGGAATTCGACGCGACGGCCGAGGATGTGCAGGCGGCGGTGCGAATGCATCTGTGGCGGTTGGGTTTCGGTGGTGCCACCGCGGGCCGAATGCATGCCGCGCGCGGTGACGCGCTGCGCGCGTCGCTCGACCCGGTGGCCGACGGGCTGACCGCGTGGGCGCGTGCGTCCTCGGAGATCGCGGCCGCACTGCGCGCGAGTGCCGACCGCTATGTGAGCGCCGACCAGCACAGCGCTGCCCGGTTCGACTAACCATGGGCGCCGAATTCGACGTCGCCGCCAGGCTGGCGGAAGCACGCCAAGCTGTCGACGACACCCAGACGTACGTGTGGGCATGCCACCTCGTGGACTATCAGAACCCCGACCTGACTTTGCATCCGGCGCAGATCCGCGACTGGTTCTCCAGTGAGGACGGCATGGATTTGCGGGTGCTCGACGCGGACCGGTCGGCTTTGCAGGAGGTGGCGACAACCGCCGAGGGCGCGCTGCGGCGGCAACGCGAACAGCTGAGCCGGCTCGCCGGGGCATGGCAGGGAGCCGGTGCTGCGTCCGCCGAGGACTTCGTGCGTGGGCATTGCGACGCGGCCGACAGCGTGGCAGCCATGACGCGCACGGCGGCGGATGCCCTTGGTGGCCTTCGGGACACGCTGTGGAAGCTGGTGGATTCCAAGGTGGCTGCGGTGGGTGCGATCGACGAGCGCCGCGGCGGCGACCGGCCGGCCTGGCTGGCCGCCGCGCAGACCGTGATCACCGGTGTCGGTGACCGCGCGGCGGCCAGTGAACTGCTCGACCGGCAGGTGAAACCCTTCGTGGACAACGACATTCGCGTCGACTGGCTGACAGCGGTGCGAACGGCGATGGCATCCGTCGACAGCAGTTACGACGCCGCGATCTCCGGGTTGACGTCGGCGGCGCCCGTGCGGTTCGACGTGCCGGGCGATTTGGGGCCGCAGCCGGCGCCGCCGCCGGCGGCGGATCCAGAAACCGACGACATGCACGCCCACGATGCCGCTCCCACCACCCAATCGGCGCAGGCCCCGCCCGCCGCGCCGGGACCACCGCCGCCAGCGTCGTACGCGGCGCCGTCGTATCCGGCCTCCGCGCCGTCGTATCCGCCGTCAGCCGTGATGCCCGCGAGCATGCCGGCGAGCATGCCGGCCTCGATGCCGGGCGCCATGCCGGCGGAGACTCCCGCGGCGCCGACCCCGACAGCGTCGCCGGCGACGGCACCATTGGCCGCGCCCGGCCTCGACGGGCTCGGCCAACGCTTCGCCGACGTTCTCGGCGGGCTCCTGCCATCGGCGGACGATGCGGGTCTGCCGGATCTGCCGGCGCTCGACGACGCGCCCGAGGCTGACGACCAGGGGTCCGACGACACCGAGGACCAAAAGCCGAACGACACACCACCGTCTCAGGAGGGCGTGGACAACGAAAACCCTTGCAGCGCAGAGGAAGACGATGAGCAAGGGAATCCGGAGCCGACAGCGGACAGCGCGGAGGAAACAGCGCCGGGTGAGCAGCCGGCGGAAGAAACGCCGCCGGGGGAGTCACCGCCTGCGTCGCCGGAGCCGCCGCCTGCTTCGCCGGAGCCGGGGCCGGAACCGCCGGAACCGCCGGCGCCTGAACCGCCAGCTCCCGAACCGCCGCAACCGCCGGCTCCGGCGCCTGCACCGCCCGGCACTGCCACACCGTGTGAGATTGCCGCCGACGAACTGCCGCAGGCCGGGCAGTGACCGACGTCAACGGCCGACTGGCCGACATCCTCGCCGAATACACCGACACGATCAGCCACCTCGAGCGGCCAGCAGAAACGCCGAGAACCGACACGCGCGACGGCCGGATCCTCAAACCCGCCGACCGGCAGCGGCGCTGCAGAGCGCCGACCTTCGGTGCTAGGGCTTGAGCAGCGCGACGACCTTGTCCTCGATCTCCACCGGATCGGCGTCGGGGTCGACAGGCTGGGTCTTCGGCAGCACCACGTCGGGGTCCGCGAACTCGCGGTACGTCTTGTCTCCCGCCAGCACGTGCAGCAGATATCCGGTCAGCAGCGCGCGCACCACCTTCTGCGTGCTGCGGTCGGCAGCCGGCAGCCCCACCACGCGCGCCAGCCGCCGTCCTTCGATCAGCCCGCCCGGCTTGGCCTTCTTGACGATCCGCAGCACAGCGCCGTCCCACGCCCGGGCCAGCTCCGCCGCGTTGGACCGCAGGGTCTGCGGATCCCCGGGCGCGGTAAGCACCAGCCCCGGGATCGTCAAACTCGTGGCCGCTTGCTCGGCGGCCGGCCGGGTGACCGTCGGAAACAGCGCGGCCACCGCCTTGGGTGTGAAACGCGATCCCTGCGAGCGGCCGGCGGCGGCCAGCACCGCTGCCGACCCGCCGAAACCATGTCCGACCAGCCCGAGCTTGTTGGGATGCACGCTGATCTTGCCGGCGCCGAGGCGCACCCCCGCGACGATGTCCAGCGCTGTGCGCAGGTCGTAGGCGAAGTTCAGTGCCGACGGTGCCATCCCCCGCTCGGTGGCGGGGGCCGCAGCGACGATTCCCCAGGACGCAAGGTGCTCCAGCGTGCCGTGGTAGCGGTCGGCGGATGTGAGCCAGTCGTGCCCGAACACCACCGCAGGCAAATTGAAGCCCGACTCAGGCGTGTAGACGATCCCCGGTAGCCCGGCAAACGCCAGGTCACCGCGCAGAACCCGATGGGGGCCGCGGCGGGTCAGCGCGCTGAAGAGTTTGCGGGTCCGGGCCATGGGTGAACGGTAGCGGACCCCGCCGGACCCCACGGTTCCACTACCCTGGTCACCTATGTGCGGGATCGTCGGCTACGTCGGGCAGCGTCCTGCCTGCGAGGTCGTCGTGCAGGCACTGCACCGCATGGAGTACCGCGGCTACGACTCGGCCGGCATCGCGATCCTCGACGGCAACGGCGGCATGGCCGTGCACCGGCGCGCGGGTCGGCTCGCCAACCTGGGCGAGGCGCTGGACTGCACCGACCCGGTCGCATTGCGAGGTCACGCCGGCCTGGGCCACACCCGCTGGGCCACGCACGGCCGGCCCACCGACCGCAACGCCCACCCGCACGTCGACGCCACCGGCAAAATCGCGGTCGTCCACAACGGGATCATCGAGAACTTCGCGACGCTGCGCCGTGAGTTGGAAGGCGCCGGCGTCGAATTCGCCAGCGACACCGACACTGAGGTCGCGGTGCACCTGGTGTCACGGCAGTACCACTTCGGCGACACCGCAGGCGATTTTGTCGCGTCGGTGCTGGCCGTGCTGCGCCGCCTCGAAGGCCATTTCACGCTGGTGTTCGCCAACGCCGACGAACCCGGCACCATCGTCGCCGCGCGCCGGTCCACGCCGTTGGTGCTCGGCATCGGTGACGGCGAGATGTTCATCGGCTCCGACGTCGCCGCGTTCATCGAATACACCCGCCACGCCGTCGAATTGGGCCAGGACCAGGCGGTGGTGATCACTGCCGACGGGTACCGCGTCACGGACTTCGCGGGCGAGGACGTGGGCGGCTACCGCGAGTTCCACATCGACTGGGACCTGTCGGCTGCCGAGAAGGGCGGCTATGAGTTCTTCATGCTCAAGGAGATCGCCGAGCAACCCGCCGCAGTGGCCGACACCCTTCTCGGGCACTTCGTCGACGGGCACATCGTGCTCGACGAGCAGCGGTTGAGCGACCAGGAACTGCGCGAGGTCGACAAGGTGTTCGTCGTCGCGTGCGGCACCGCCTACCACTCCGGGCTGCTGGCCAAGTACGCGATCGAACACTGGACGCGCCTGCCGGTGGAAGTGGAGCTGGCCAGCGAATTCCGCTATCGCGACCCGGTGCTGGACCGCAGCACGCTGGTCGTCGCGATCTCGCAATCCGGCGAGACCGCCGACACGTTGGAGGCGGTGCGGCACGCCAAAGAGCAGAAGGCCAAGGTGCTGGCGGTCTGCAACACCAACGGCAGCCAGATCCCGCGCGAATGCGATGCGGTGCTCTACACCCGCGCCGGACCGGAGATCGGGGTGGCGTCCACCAAGACGTTCCTCGCGCAGATCGCGGCGAACTACCTGGTCGGCTTGGCGCTGGCCCAGGCGCGCGGCACCAAATACGCCGATGAAGTCGCACGCGAGTACCACGAACTCGAGGCGATGCCCGAGCTGGTGTCGCGGGTGCTCGCCGGCGTCGAACCGTTCGCCGACGTCGCACGCCGGTTCGCGTCGTCGCCGACGGTGCTGTTCCTCGGCCGCCACGTCGGCTACCCGGTGGCGCTGGAAGGAGCGCTCAAGCTCAAGGAGCTGGCATACATGCACGCCGAGGGCTTCGCGGCCGGCGAGCTGAAGCACGGGCCGATCGCGCTGATCGAGGACGGTCTGCCGGTGATCGTCGTGATGCCGTCGCCGAAGGGCTCGGCGCAACTGCACGCCAAGCTGCTGAGCAACATCCGCGAGATTCAGGCGCGCGGTGCGATCACGATCGTGATCGCCGAGGAGGGCGACGACACCGTGCGGCCCTACGCTGACCATCTGTTCGAAATCCCAGCTGTCTCAACGCTTTACCAGCCACTGCTGTCCACCATTCCGCTGCAGGTTTTCGCGGCGTCAGTGGCGCAGGCCCGCGGCTACGACGTCGACAAGCCGCGAAACCTGGCCAAGTCCGTCACCGTCGAATAGCCGGCATCCGATCGCGCCGACTGTGCGGTTCTGTACGCGACACGCCGAGGTGACCGTACGAAACTGCACACTCGGGCGTCCGGCGTGAGCTGATCGACTAGAACGGGAGCTGATGCGGCACTACTACACCGTCGAGGCGATCCGCGCCGCCGAGGCCCCGTTGCTGGCCAGCCTGCCCGAGGGTGCGCTGATGCGCCGCGCCGCCTATCCGCTGTCGGTGGCGGTCGCTCGGGAGCTGCGGGCCCGTACCGGCGGCGTCGCGGGCCGAAAGATCTGCGCGGTCGTCGGCTCAGGAGACAACGGCGGCGACGCGCTGTGGGCGTCGACGTTTCTGCGCCGCCGAGGAGTCAGCGCCGCGGCGGTGCTGCTCAACCCCGACAAGGCGCACAGGAAGGGTTTAGCGGCCTTCCTGCGCGCCGGCGGTCGCATCGCCGAAACCGTCCCAGCCGCAACCGATCTCGTGATCGACGGGGTGGTCGGCATCTCCGGCTCCGGGCCGCTGCGGCCGGCGGCCGCCGAGGTGTTCGCCGCGGTCGACGACGCCGGCATCCCCGTGGTGGCCGTCGACATCCCCAGTGGCGTCGACGTCCACACCGGCGCAACAACCGGCCCGCACGTCCACGCGGCGCTGACCGTCACGTTCGGCGGACTCAAACCTGGGCACGCTCTGGGCGATTGCGGGCGTGTCGAACTCGTCGACATCGGACTGGATCTGCCGCCGACGGACGTGCTCGGCTTCGAGGCTGACGACGCGCGGACACGCTGGCCGGTGCCGCACCGCAATGACGACAAGTACACCCAGGGTGTCACCGGAATTCTTGCGGGGTCCGCCACGTATCCCGGTGCTGCCGTGCTGTGCACGGGCGCTGCCGTCGCTGCCACCTCAGGCATGGTCCGGTATGCGGGAAGTGCTGCGGCACAAGTGCTTTCGCACTGGCCGGAGGTGATCGCCACAGCCACCGCCGAAGCTGCCGGCCGGGTGCAGGCGTGGGTGGTCGGGCCGGGCATCGGCACCGGTGACGCCGGCGCCGGTGCGCTGTGGTTCGCGCTGAACACGGAGCTGCCCGTGATCGTCGACGCCGATGCGCTGACGATCCTGGCCGACCACCCCGAGGCCGTCACGAATCGTAAGGCGCCGACTGTCCTCACTCCTCACGCCGGCGAATTCGCCCGCCTCGCAGGCGAACCCCCCGGCGACGACCGTGTCGGCGCCACCCGCCGGCTCGCGGAGCGGTTCGGCGCCACCGTGCTGCTGAAGGGCTACGTCACCGTGATCGCCGAGCCGGGCGGCCCGGTCTACCTCAACTCGGCGGGCGCGGCATGGGCGGCCACCGCAGGCTCCGGCGACGTGTTGTCGGGGATGATCGGTGCGCTGCTGGCCCACGGGCTGCCCGCCGCCGAGGCCGCCGCCACGGCCGCGTTCGTCCACGCCCGCGCCGCGAACCTCTCGGCCGCCGACCCGGGTCCGGCGCCGGCGCCCACGTCGGCGTCGCGCATCCTGGCCCACATCCGCTCAGCCGTCGCCGCTTTGTAACGAAAGGTTCTGCCGTGCCGCGTGTTTCGCATCCCTCGCCGTCGATTGCCCCGGCTTACACCGGCCGGCTGGCATGCACGCCGATCCCGTCGCTGCGCTTGCCGGACGACCCGATGGACCCCGAAGCGGCGTACCGGTTCATCCACGACGAGCTGATGCTCGACGGCAGTTCGCGGCTGAACCTGGCGACGTTCGTCACGACGTGGATGGACCCGCAGGCCGAGAAGCTGATGGCCGAGACGTTCGACAAGAACATGATCGACAAGGACGAATATCCGGCGACCGCGGCGATCGAGCAGCGCTGCGTGTGTATGGTCGCCGACCTGTTCCATGCCGAGAACCTGCGCGACGACGACCCGTTCAGCGCGGTCGGCGTGTCGACGATCGGCTCGAGCGAGGCGGTGATGCTCGGCGGCCTGGCGCTGAAATGGCGGTGGAAACAACGCGCGGGAGATGGCTGGCGCACGCGCACCCCCAACCTGGTGATGGGCTCCAACGTGCAGGTGGTCTGGGAGAAGTTCTGCCGCTACTTCGAGGTCGAGCCGCGGTACCTACCGATGGCCGTGGGCCGCTACACCATCACCCCCGAGCAGGTGCTCGAGGCCGTCGACGAGGACACCATCGGCGTGGTCGCGATCCTGGGGACCACCTACACCGGCGAATTGGAGCCGATCGCCGAGATCTGCGCGGCGCTGGACGAGCTGGCAAAGGGCGGCGGTCACGATGTACCGGTGCACGTCGACGCGGCCAGCGGCGGCTTCGTCGTCCCGTTCCTGCACCCCGATCTCGAGTGGGATTTCCGGCTGCCCCGGGTGGTCTCGATCAACGTCAGCGGCCACAAGTACGGGCTGACCTACCCGGGGATCGGGTTCGTGGTGTGGCGCAACGCCGACTGCCTACCCGACGACCTGGTGTTCCGGGTCAACTACCTCGGTGGCGACATGCCGACCTTCACGCTGAACTTCTCCCGGCCGGGCAACCAGGTGGTCGGCCAGTATTACAACTTCCTGCGGCTGGGTCGCGGCGGCTACGGGCAGGTCATGGGTGCTCTGCAGACGACGGCGCGGTGGTTTGCCGACAGACTGGAGGCAACCAAGCACTTCGAGGTGATCTCCGACGGCTCGGCGACTCCGGTGGTGGCGTTCCGGCTGTCGGGCGACTTCGGGTACACCGAGTTCGACGTCTCCGCCGGGCTTCGCGCATACGGCTGGCAGGTACCCGCCTACACCATGCCGGAAGGCGCCGAGACCGTGTCCGTGCTGCGCGTCGTGGTCCGCGAAGGATTCTCGGCCGATCTGGCGCGTTCGCTGTACGAAGACCTGGCGAAGGTGATCGGCCACATGGACGAGCTGAAACCCGGCGGCGCGTTCGACGACCAGCAGCACTTCGCGCACTGAGCCTGAGCCCGCGCTCGCGGCGTCGACGTGCGCTCCCCGGATTCTGGGACAATCGGTGCCAGCATGCACACGATCCCGCCCAGCACGACGTCGACGCCAGCGCCCGAGGCCGTCGTCGACCTCGACGCGATCGCCAACAACGTGCGCGTCCTGTGTGAACACGCCGGCTCCGCTCAGGTCATGGCCGTGGTGAAAGCCGACGGCTACGGCCACGGCGCCACCCCCGTGGCCCGGGCGGCACTGGCCGCAGGTGCCGCCGAGCTGGGGGTTGCCACGATCGACGAGGCGCTGGCCCTGCGCGCCGACGGGATCACCGCGCCGATCCTGGCCTGGCTGCATGCCCCGGGCACCGATTTCGCCCCGGCGCTGGCCGCCGACGTCCAGATCGCGGTCTCATCGGTGCGGCAGCTTCGTGAGCTGCTCGACGCCGTCGAACGCACTGGGATCACGGCGGTGCTGACGGTCAAGATCGACACTGGGCTGAACCGCAACGGGGTGAGCGCCGCGGAGTATCCGGCGATGCTCGACGCGCTGCTGCGCGCGCAGGCCGACGAGTCGGTGCGGGTGCGAGGGCTGATGTCGCATCTGGTCCACGCCGACGACCCCGAACACCCCACCAATGACCTTCAAGCGCAACGTTTCTCGGACATGCTGGCGCAAGCGCGGTCGGCCGGCGTGCGCTACGAGATCGCGCACCTGTCGAACTCGCCGGCCGCGATGTCGCGACCCGACCTGGCCTACGACATGATCCGGCCGGGCATCGCGGTGTACGGGCTCAGTCCACTACCCGAGCGCGGGCAGATGGGTTTGGTTGCGGCGATGACGCTCAAATGCCCTGTCGCACTGGTGAAGCCGGTGCGCGCTGGAGAGGGTGTGTCGTACGGGCACACGTGGATCGCCGAGCGGGACACCACGCTGGCGCTGATTCCGATCGGCTACGCCGACGGCGTGTACCGCAGGCTCAGCGGCAGGTTCGACGTGCTGATCAACGGCCGGCGCCGACGCAGCGTCGGCCGAGTCTGCATGGACCAGTTCGTCGTCGATCTCGGTCCGGAGGAAACCAGCGTGCGGGAAGGTGACGTCGCGATCCTGTTCGGGCCGGGCACGTCGGGAGAGCCGACCGCTCAAGAGTGGGCTGACCTGCTGGACACCATCCACTACGAGGTGGTGACCAGCCCGCGTGGCCGCGTCGTCCGCGTCTACCGTGAGGGTGAAACCGTTGGCTGACAACGCTTCCGAGGGCCGCACCAAGCGCAGCCTCGACGAGCGGCTCGCGAAGACGGCTGCGAAGAACGCCGAGAAACTCGCCCGCTTGGCGAGCGGAGAACAGCCGCAGCGCAGACGCTTCAAGGATGCCCGGTGGCTGGCGGGTGTCACCGGACTGGCTGCCGTGGGCGCCGTCGCAGGGGTGTCGGCTGCCCGCTCGATGGGCAAGCACCTTCCGGTCGACGATCCGCACGCCGCTGAGGATTTCACGCTGCTCGACGCGGACCGCGGCAGCGTCGTCACCACGCTCGACGGGGTGCCGTTGGCGGTTCGAGAGGTGGGCCCGCCCGATGCACCGCTGACGGTGGTCTTCGCCCACGGCTTCTGTATGTGTATGGGCGCCTTTCACTTCCAGCGAGCCCGTCTCGAACAGGAGTGGGGCGATCAGGTTCGCATGGTGTTCTACGACCAGCGCGGGCACGGCCAGTCGGGGCGGGCGCCGGTGGAAACCTACTCCGTCGAGCAGTTGGGCCGGGACCTGGAGACCGTACTGAGCGTGACGGTTCCGAGTGGGCCCGTCGTGCTGGTCGGCCACTCCATGGGCGGAATGACGGTGCTGTCGCACGCGCGGCAGTTCCCGCAGCACTACGGCACCCGGGTGGTCGGCGTCGCGCTGATCTCCTCGGCGGCCGAGGGGGTGTCGCGGTCACCGCTGGGCGAGATCCTCAAGAACCCCGCGCTGGAAGCCGTGCGGTTCGCTGCCCGCTATTCGCCCAAACTCGTTCTGCGGGCCCGCGGCTCGGCGCGGGCACTGATCCGGCCCATCCTGCGTGCAGCCTCCTACGGCGACGAGCAGGTCAGCCCTACCGTGGTGGCGTTCTCCGAGAAGATGATCCACGACACCCCGATCGACACCATGGTCGAGTTCCTGCACGCGCTGGAAGTGCACGACGAAGCAGCCGCCCTGCGCGTGGTCGCGAAGGTCCCTACGCTGGTCGCGTGCGGCGACCGTGATCTGTTGACACCAGTGGGTAATTCGCGCGAGATAGCGGCGGCCTTGCCGAAGTGTGAGCTGGTGGTGGTGCCCGGTGCCGGCCACCTGGTGCAGCTGGAGCAGCCGGACATCATCGACGACGCGCTGGTGCGGCTGGTGGAGCGGGCCACGCCCTCCAAGTTGGTGAGGCTGGCCCGGAAGGTGCGCGAAAAGGTGCGCCGCAGTGGCTGATTCGGAGCGGCTGCCTACGGCAGAGGATACGTTCAAGCTGGGCGCTCGGCTGGGGGCTGAGTTGCACGCCGGCGACGTGGTGGTGCTCTCCGGGCCATTGGGGGCCGGAAAGACAATGCTGGCCAAGGGAATCGCGCACGCAATGGACGTCGACGGTGCGGTGATTTCGCCGACGTTCGTGCTGGCGCGGGTGCATCCGGCCCGGCGTGCGGGAGCGCCGGCGATGGTGCACGTGGACATGTACCGGCTGCTCGAAGACGCCACTGATTTGCTCGCCGAACTGGACTCACTCGATCTCGACACCGACCTCGCCGACGCGGTGGTCGTCGTCGAATGGGGTGAAGGGCTCGCCGAACGACTCACCGACCGCCACCTCGACGTCCGCCTTCACTACGACGACGACTCCGACGTACGGACCGCGACTTGGCAGTGGAGTCAGCCATGATCGCGCTGGCGATAGACACCGCGACCCCCGCGGTGACGGCCGGAGTGGTGCGGGACGGAAGTCTGCTGGCAGAGCGGGTGACCGTCGACGCGCGCGCGCACGCCGAGACGTTGACGCCCAATATCGTTGCGGTGCTTGCTGATTCAGCACTGTCTATGGCCGACCTCGACGCGGTGGTCGTCGGCTGCGGCCCGGGCCCGTTCACCGGCCTGCGGGTGGGCATGGCGACCGCTGCCGCGCTCGGACACGCGCTGGACATCCCGGTCTACGGCGTCTGCAGCCTCGACGCTGTGGGGGTCTGCACCACGGGCGACGTTCTGGTGGTCACCGATGCGCGTCGGCGCGAGGTGTACTGGGCGCGCTACCGCGACGGCGTTCGCACCCAAGGTCCCGCCGTCAGCGCGCCGTCCGACGTGCCATACCAGGGCGCTGCCGCGGTGGCGGGCTCGCCGGACCCCGCGGAGCTGTTCCCGCTGCCGCGGCTCGACGCGACGTATCCGACGCCGGTCGGGCTGGTGCGCGCGGTCGCCGACTTGACCGCGCAACCCCAACCTTTGGTGCCGTTGTACCTTCGGCGGCCCGACGCGAAGACTCTGGCTGAACGCGAAGCGGCGGTGCCGCGATGACGGTGACGATCGACGAACTGACCCCCGCGGACGCGGCCCGCTGCGCAGAGTTGGAGGCCCAGCTGTTCGAGGGCGATGACCCTTGGCCCGCAACAGCTTTCATCGCTGAGCTCAAGGGCCGGCACAACCGCTACGTCGCCGCGCGGTCTGCCGACAAACTGGTCGGCTACGCCGGTATTGCACGACTGGGCCTGCTTCCGCCGTACGAGTACGAGATCCACACCATCGGGGTCGATCCGGCGTTCCAGGGGCAGGGCATCGGTCGGCAGTTGCTCGACGCGCTGCTCGAGTACGCCCACGGCGGTGCCGTCTACCTCGAGGTGCGCACCGACAACACCCGCGCCATCGAGCTCTACCGCAGTGCCGGGTTCGTCGAAGTCGGACTGCGCAAACGCTATTACCGGGTCAGCGGCGCGGACGCGTACACCATGAAACGGGATCGTCACCCGACTTCAGTAGGGAGACAACCGAGATGACGACTGTTCTTGCCATCGAGACCTCCTGCGACGAGACCGGCGTCGGCATCGCCGAGGTCGGCCCCCACGGCGATGTCAGGCTGCTCGCCGACGAGGTGGCCTCCAGCGTCGACGAACACGCCCGCTTCGGCGGCGTGGTGCCCGAGGTGGCCTCACGCGCGCATCTGGAAGCGCTCGGGCCGACGATGCGCCGCGCACTCGCATCGGCCGGAATCGACAGGCCCGACGCCGTCGCCGCCACGATCGGCCCGGGACTGGCCGGCGCGCTTCTGGTCGGTGTCGCGGCGGCGAAGGCCTACGCCGCGGCGTGGGACGTGCCCTTCTACGCGGTCAACCACCTCGGCGGGCACCTCGCCGCCGACGTCTACGAGCACGGTCCGCTGCCGGAATGCGTGGGTCTGCTGGTGTCAGGCGGGCATACGAATCTGCTGCATCTGCGGTCGCTGGGGGAGCCGGTGATCGAGTTGGGGGCGACCGTCGACGACGCGGCGGGCGAGGCTTACGACAAGGTGGCCCGCCTGTTAGGGCTGGGTTATCCGGGTGGCCGGGTGCTCGACGAGCTGGCCCGCACCGGGAACCGGGAGGCGGTGGTGTTTCCGCGCGGCATGACGGGGCCGCGCGACGACCCCTACTCGTTCAGTTTCTCGGGCCTCAAGACCGCGGTGGCGCGGTATCTGCACCGCAATCCCGGCTACGTGGCCGCCGACGTGGCCGCCGGTTTCCAGGAGGCGGTGGCCGACGTGCTGACCGCGAAGGCGGTGCGTGCTGCGACCGACCTCGGCGTCGGCACGTTGCTGATCGCCGGTGGGGTGGCGGCAAATTCGCGACTGCGTGAGCTCGCCGAGTTGCGTTGTGCGGCAGCCGGACTGGTGCTTCGCGTGCCGCGACCGCGGCTCTGCACGGACAACGGTGCGATGATCGCTTCGCTGGCGGCGCATCTGATCGCCGCCGGGGCGCGCCCGTCGGCGCTGACCGCAGCCGCCGATCCGGGGCTGCCGGTGGTCACGTCGCAAGTGTTCTAGGACGTGCTTGAGTGCTAGCACTCTCATGTATAGAGTGCTAGGTGGCAGGCGCGCTGCTCTTTGGGTCGGCACCCGCGACGACGGCGCAACGGCGGTGGCGCATGCCGAAACCTGTAATGCCGAATGCCCGGAACAAGCCGGGCCGCACCCAGATAAGTGGAGGGCTCACATCGTGGCGAAGGTGAACATCAAGCCACTCGAGGACAAGATCCTCGTCCAGGCCAACGAGGCCGAGACCACGACCGCATCCGGTCTGGTCATTCCGGACACCGCGAAGGAGAAGCCGCAGGAAGGCACCGTCGTCGCCGTTGGTCCCGGCCGCTGGGATGAGGACGGCGAGAAGAGGATTCCGCTGGACGTCTCCGAGGGTGACACCGTGATCTACAGCAAGTACGGCGGCACCGAGATCAAGTACAACGGCGAGGAGTACCTGATCCTGTCGGCCCGCGACGTGCTGGCCGTCGTCAACAAGTAATCACCCGTGTCCGCCCCGGCGATCCACCGCACACCGCGGCGGATTACCGGGGCGGTGCGCGCTAGACAGGAACTCAGATGAGCAAACAGATTGAGTACAGCGAAACCGCGCGCCGGGCAATGGAATCCGGGGTCGACAAGCTCGCCGACGCCGTCCGGGTGACGCTCGGGCCCCGCGGCCGCCACGTGGTGCTCGCCAAGGCGTTCGGCGGCCCGACGGTCACCAACGACGGCGTGACCATCGCCCGCGAGATCGACCTGGAAGACCCGTTCGAAAACCTCGGCGCGCAGCTGGTCAAGTCAGTGGCCACCAAGACCAACGACGTCGCCGGCGACGGCACCACGACGGCGACCGTGCTGGCGCAGGCACTCGTGAAAGGCGGATTGCGACTGGTCGCGGCGGGCGCGAACCCGATCGCGCTGGGCGCCGGCATCGGCAAGGCGGCCGACGCGATCTCCGAGGCGCTGCTCGCGGCGGCCATTCCGGTGACCGAGAAGAACGCGATCGCGCAGGTGGCCACGGTCTCGTCGCGCGACGAGGAGATCGGCGAGATGGTCGCCGAGGCGATGACCACGGTCGGCCACGACGGCGTCGTCACCGTCGAAGAATCGTCGACGATGAGCACCGAGTTGGAGATCACCGACGGTGTGCAGTTCGACAAGGGTTTCCTGTCGGCCTACTTCATCACCGACTTCGACGCGATGGAAGCGGTGCTGGAAGACGCCTACGTGCTGTTGCACCGCGAGAAGATCAGCTCGCTGCCCGACCTGCTGCCGCTGCTGGAGAAGGTCGCGCAGGCCGGCAAGCCGCTGCTGATCATCGCCGAGGACGTCGAGGGTGAGGCGCTGTCGACGCTGGTGGTCAATGCGATCCGTAAGACGCTCAAGGCCGTCGCGGTCAAGGCGCCGTTCTTCGGCGACCGCCGCAAGGCGTTCCTCGAAGACCTCGCGATCGTGACCGGCGGCCAGGTGGTCAACCCCGACGTCGGCCTGCTGCTGCGTGAGGTCGGCCTGGAGGTGCTGGGGACCGCGCGGCGGATCGTCGTCACGAAGGACACCACGACGATCGTCGACGGGGGCGGCAGTCAAGAGGCCATCGAGGCGCGGGCCAAGCAGCTCAAGTCCGAGATCGAGACCACTGACTCCGACTGGGACCGCGAGAAGCTCCAAGAGCGGTTGGCCAAGCTGTCCGGCGGCGTGGCGGTGATCAAGGTCGGCGCCGCGACGGAGACCGCGCTCAAAGAGCGCAAGGAGAGCGTCGAGGACGCGGTCGCGGCGGCCAAGGCGGCCGTCGAGGAGGGCATCGTCGCCGGTGGCGGTTCTGCACTGGTGCAGTCGCGGGGCGCCCTCGACGAGCTGAGGTCCAGCCTGTCGGGTGACCAGGCGCTGGGTGTCGACGTGTTCGCCGACGCGCTGTCTGCGCCGCTGTACTGGATCGCGACGAACGCCGGCCTGGACGGCTCCGTAGTGGTGAACAAGGTTGCGGAGCTGCCGAAGGGCCAAGGCTTCAACGCCGCGACGCTGTCCTATGGCGACTTGGTCGCTGAAGGCGTCGTCGATCCGGTCAAGGTGACGCGCTCGGCGGTGCTCAACGCGGCATCGGTGGCACGCATGGTGCTGACGACCGAGACGGCGGTTGTCGAGAAGCCGGCCGAGGAGGCCGACGACCACGGCCACGGTCATCACCACCACTAGCGACTGACAGGAGCGCCCCCGGTCGTCTAGGCCGGGGGTGTTTCTCGTTTGGGCTGGGTTGATCCCGTGTCTCGTTAGGCAATAAGGGATTGCTGGGAGCGCTCCTTAGCTTGTCGGATGCTGTGGGTATGCTTTGCCCCGCCTGAAGATAGGGCAGCAAACCAAAAGGGGGGACTCTATGACGCAGCCAACCGCGGGTTGGTATCCCGATCCATCTGATCCGAGCCGCCAGCGGTACTTCGACGGCAAAGCGTGGACAGAGAACTACGCCCCGTTCGCTGCGCCGCCACATGGCAGCGGCCAACCCGCAAAGCGGGGCATGTCCACAGGACTGAAGATCGGCATAGGCGTAGGAGCGGCAGTCTTGGCGTTGATCGTCCTCGGCTCCATCGGCAACGGCGAGAAAACTTCGTCTTCTTCCACGAGTGCCACCACGACTAGGGCTGTGAACATCGCGCCCACGCCAGCTGAAACCCCAACCACCGCTAAGCCCGACTTCACTCCTGGTCAAAACAACGCAATTGCGAAGGCCAAGAGCTACCTGGGGTACACCGCGTTCTCCAAGCAAGGGCTGATCAAGCAACTAGAGTTCGACCATTTCAGCACGCAAGACGCTACGTTCGCCGTCGAACATCTCGAGGCAGATGGAAGCGTGAACTGGAATGAGCAGGCAGTCAAGAAGGCCAAGAGTTACCTCGGCTACACCTCGTTCTCCAAGCAAGGTCTGATTGACCAACTGCAGTTCGACGGTTTCACTCCTAGCGAGGCTCAGTACGGTGCCGACACGGCATACGGAGCCTGAAGTCGAGGCAATTGGGCTTGCTCGCTCTCTAACGCAGCCGCTGCTAGCGGGACAGCCGGTCCGCAGCCGCCGTCGCAAGTGCGAATGCGAACCGCTTCGTGCGCCGGGCGGCATCGTTTAGCAATCGCCGTGGCCGCGACGAAGCGACAGCGCGGACGGTGAATCGATCTCCCACTCTCACCGTGCCCGTGCGCTCGACACTGCAGTACACACCGAGGCACCGCTGAGCCCTCGCGGCTACCGCCCGGGTGACTTGCCGATTGACGTCGAGACCCGGTTGCGCGCGACTGGGAACGACGCAGCGCACCGTTGGCATCGAGACGTTCAAGATGACGTCGCCGAACACGAGGTGCGCCCCGACCCACTGCGTTTCGGGGAGATCGTCGTCCGAATCCTCTACCGCCACAAGCACATTAGGCCGGAAACGACGAACGTCGAGTTCGCCGCCGACCTCCGCGCCGATGGTTGCCAAGCTGGTCGTGGACAGCACATGGACCGGCGCCAGGTCGACGAACGTTCCCGGCGGCGTGGAGTAACGGCCGAGGGTGAGAAGGTCGGCCATCGGGATCATCGACAGGTCCGGGAGCTTGTCCCCGTCGGCAACGCCGAAGTCCGACCGCAGCGACGTAGCGGACAGGCCGTCCGTCCGGTGGTCGCGGTGCAGTCGATGCAAGCTCGTGTCGTCTGCCGGGGGCAGTGCCGTCAATCGCACCTCGCGGCCAGCCAACTCCGACAGCTTCGCGTGCACCTCGGAGTCGCTGCTGGACAGCACCGTACCGTCGGGGAAAGTGATGTCGACGTCGGGCACGTTGCCTGGGCCGGCGTCGGTCGGAACGTTGTGGGGATAGCGGGCCGTGGCGGTCAACAGCGCGGGCAGGCGGCGCGCCGACGCAGTGATGTCGCGTTGCAGGTCTCGCACAGCCCAGAGCCGATCGCCTCGCACTCCGCGAGGGCCGATCTCGGCTTGCGCGACCTGTTCACCGCCCAGAGACTTGACCGGATAACGCCAGAGTTGGGCCACCTCGCCGACCGTCATCCCCATACATTAGGCACTAAGCACTGGGATTTCGGCGCGCTGACGGTCGCTGAGGATACTTTTGCGCGCCCAGTCGCGTCACGGCCCGGGGGTGTTTCGTATCAACTGGATGACTGCGCCATCACGTAATCGACGTGTGTGGTCTGCCCGCGAACCATTTGCCGCAACCGCGAGTTACCGTTCACCCAGGACAAGGGGGTGGCTGGTGATCTCATCGACCGGCACAAGCCCAAGTGGGGCTGTCGAGTGCGCAGTTCCATGATGGTGAGCATGAGCAAGTGGGGCGTCCTAAGGGCCGTCGCGGGTGCCGCGCTGATCGTCGTATCCGTCGCGGGCTGCAACCCTCGGCTGATGCAGTCGTCGCGGCCGATGGCGCCCGGTGAAGCGTCGCGCGTCAAGGTCAACCTGGCCTACCAGCCGGGCGGCACGGCGGCGCTCAGCTGGGATCGGCAAAGCCGCAAAGTCACCGCCAGGCTTCAGATCGCCGGATTCGTGCCGAAGGCCTTGTACGCGGCCGAGATCCACAAAGGCACCTGCGCCGCGATCGGCGATGTGACAGTCCCGTTTCCGGCCGTGAGCGCCGACAGCGGCGGAACCCTCAGCACCACCGTCGTCGGTGAGAAGCCTGCCCCGGCAGGGCTGCTTCCCGGCACGACGTTCACTGTGCGCCCGGTGGCAGGTGCGGAGCCCGCCGGTCCCGCCGACGTGAGCGCCGCGCCGTTCGCCTGCGCAGACATCAACGCCGCCGTCGTGACGGCCGATCTCAACGTGGCGCCCGTGGGCCAACGGCCCGAGGGCTGGGCGAACCTGACGTACAACGCGGGCAACAAGACGTTGATCGTGGCCACGGCCCTGAGCGGCGTGGCGCCGGGCAGCGTCCACGCTCAGAGCATCGGGCAGGGCACGTGTGCGGCCCAGGGCGCGGTGAAGTACCCACTGACCGATTTGGTCGCCTCACCCAACGGCACCGCCTACCAGACCACGGTCGTGCAAGACGTCGACCAGCCGCCGCCTTCCTCAGGCGGGTGGTATCTCAAAGTGCAAGTCGGGTCGTCGGCTCAGATGCCGTCGACCAGCCCGCCGACGCCCTTGGTCGCACCGATTGCTTGCGGAGACATCGGCAAGTCGGTGTCGACGTCGTAGCTGGAGTGGCAACAGTGGTCGTCACGTGACGGTCCAGCTCCGCGTGGCTTGCTCGTCCGTCGGACTCCCAGCGCTGCAAGGCAATTCGGGACACGCCTGAGGGTTGATCAGTGGCTGATTCGGCGCACGGGTTGAGCTCACGCAGCGCTTTTAGGTTGCTATGTATGTCACGTTCCAGCGTGGCGTAAGTAGCCTCGGAACCGGTTGCCGGTACCGGACAACCGGACGGCTGCGCGTTGTCGTCCTGCGGCGGTATGCGTTCGGAGGATGAGATGGCTTGGGTGATCCTCGTGCTGTCCGGTGTGATGGAAGCGGTCTGGGCGGTCGCCCTGGACAAGTCGGAAGGATTCAGTCGCCTTGTGCCGTCCGTGGTATTCGTCGCGGCGTTGGTGTTGTCGATGGTCGGCCTCGCGACCGCGCTGCGCCAACTGCCACTGGGCACGAGTTACGCGATCTGGGTGGGGATCGGCGCATTACTCACCGTCGCCTACTCGATGCTGACGGGCGAAGAGCCGGCCTCGGTGATCAAGGTCGTTCTCATTCTCGCAATCATCGGCTGCGTCGTCGGCCTCAAAGTCGTCAGTCACTGATTAGCGCGATGATCTGTCCCGCAATTGAATTGTTGCGGCGCTTGGCAATTCACGACCGACCGCACCCGCGCTGAGGCGGCATGCTCCCGGTCACGAGTAGGCCAGTACCCGTGAGAGGCGGTCCTCGATAATCACCGCACCGCCGGTCGCATCGGCCCGACCGTCGGCGAGGGCGAACAAATTCGACGACGGCCCGGCCTCCGCTGTGTTCGTGCATGACGACGCTGCGCAATTCGGTGGACCGCGGTATCGGGCAGAACCGCAGGCGGGACCCCTAACCTCCGAGCACGTTGACCAGGCGGTCGAGCGTGACCAGACCAGCCCGGCGGACGGCGTCCACTCGCTGCCGAGAGCTCCGTTAGCGTGTCAGCGGAGGTGCATCATGCGAGTTGCTGTCGCCGGAGCAACCGGCAACATCGGTGCCCGGACTGCCGCGGTTCTCGAGCGGCAGGGGCACGAGGTCGTCCGGATCAGTCGCGCCCTTGGGGTCGACCTGATGACCGGTGAAGGGCTGGACTCGGCGCTCGAACGGGTCGATGCCGTGGTCGATGCCATCAGCGCCCCGCCGATGAGCATCGAGGAAACCCGCAATTACTTCGGCACGACCACGCGGAATCTTCTCGGCGCCGAAGAGCGGACAGGTGTGCGGCACCACGTCCTGCTGTCGATCGTCGGGATTCACCGAATCGAGGGCGGCAGTGCGCACTACGCGGGCAAGCGCGAGCAAGAGCGGTTGGTCGAAGAAGGGCCTGTGCCGTGGACCATCGTGCCGGCGACGCAGTTTCACGACTTTGCGGCGATGGTGTGTAGCTGGACCGAACACGACGGAGTGGCGACGATCGCTCCGCTTCTGGTGCAGCCGATCGCGCCCGACGACATCGCCGAGGTGTTGGCCGAGGTCGCCGTCGGCAGACCGCAGGGGCGCCACGTCGACGTCGCCGGTCCAGAGACCCAAGACCTCGTCGACATGGCGCGACGCACCAACGACGTTCGAGGCCGCGCGGTCAAGCTGGTACCCACCTGGGCCGGTCCGTTCGACGAGTCGATGGCCGGCAGTGTCCTGCTGCCGGGTGAGAACGCTCGCATCGCCCCGACGACATTCGACCAGTGGCTGGCAGCCGGCGCGCGCTAGCGGATCGTCAGGCGCTGCGGCGGATCCCGCGTTTCAGCAACAGTTCCCGCTCGGTTTCCGAAAGTCCGCCCCAAATGCCGTAGGGCTCTCCGACCGACAGCGCGTGCGCCCGGCACTGCGCGATCACGGGGCAGCGGCGGCACATCTCTTTCGCTCGCATTTCGCGTTGCGCCCGCGCGCGGCCACGTTCGCCGTCCGGGTGGAAGAACATCGACGAGTCAACGCCCCGGCACAGGCCGTGCATCTGCCAGTCCCAGATGTCTGCGTTGGGTCCGGGTAGCTGTTGCGGCTGCGGCATGGAAAACCCCTCTCGCCGAGTCCAATTCGCGAAGCTTCACTGGACGCTCGGGTGCGAAACGATCGAGACATGTCGCCGATGACCACTCGTGCTGACAAGGTAGGGGTGCTTACAAAAGCGCGTCAATAGCTACGTAGTGTGCGCAACTGCATAACAGCAGGCCCAGAATTTACATCACGTTCATCATTGCGACCCAACAACAACCATCGCCGTGCTATCCACGACAACGCAGGAAGTGCCCGTCGACAGATTTGTGCTGTTGGGCTCACGGCTGTGTCGCGGCGGCATTCCACTCGGCGGGCAGGCAGTTGACACGGTGTTAACACTTCGACCACAAACTGTTAACCACGCATGAGCGATCCCGTGCTGACCGCGGCGGCATTCGGCGACCACCCGAGTCGCTGGCCGCTGCCCGCTGCCACCACGCCCCACGACCGCTGGCTGCGTGCCGTCGCCTCCGGCGGCCAGGGCCACTACGGCAGCGCAACGGCTGACCTGGCGGCCCTGCGTCGTGACGTCTCGAGCGGTCCGCTGGCCTCGCTGGTGCACAGCACCCAGGCGTCGTTCATCCGCCAGCTCGGCGGGCACCGGGAGGCCCGGGCTTGGGATGGCCGGGCGCTGGCACTTGCCGGCAGCGATCCACAAGCGCGCGTCGACGCCCTGCTCGGGCTGGCCGCCGACGCATTGGGCGTCGGCCGGTTCGCCGCCTCGGCAGCGCTGCTCGACCGGGCCGCGGACGCGCTCAACGGACCGTCGCTGCCGGCCCGGTCGCCGTTGCGCTGGCAGTGGGTGGCCGCCGAGTTGGCGATGGCCCGCGGACACGGTGCGCAGGCCGTCGAGCACGCCCAGCACGCTGTCGAGTTGGCGTCCGCTCTACCGTCGGTGCGCCACCGCGTGAAGACCCAGATCGTGCATGCCGCCGCGCTCTGCAGCGCCGGCCGGATACCGCACGCGCGCACCGTCGCCGTCGAGGCCCTCACCGCGACAGGCGAACTCAAGCTCGTGCCGCTGCGGTGGGCGGTGGCAAGTTTGCTCGCGGATATCGGCGGCGATACCGTCCCACGGGCCGACATGGTCGCGATCCGCGACGACTGCGCTGCCTTCGTGCGCCGCGCCGGTGGGGTTTGGCGTCGCTGAAGCGGTCGAACGTTGTTGGATCGTTATTGTCGTTAAGTCGCCGAGAAGCGCTCGGCTCGTAACGTTGGGGACGCCGTCGTCGATGACAAATTCGGGAGATCGCCTCGAAGCTGTCGTTGCTGACGCGGTGGCAGGTAATCGTGGCGCACTCCGGGAAGTGCTGGAGATCGTTCGGCCGATCGTCGTGCGGTATTGCCGCGCAAGGTTGGGTGCGGCGGAGCGGAGCGGTCTGTCAGCAGACGATGTGGCTCAGGAGGTGTGCTTGGCCGCCATCACGGCGTTGCCTCGCTACAGGGACCAGGGGAGGCCCTTCTTGGCGTTCGTGTACGGCATCGCGGCTCACAAGGTGGCAGACGCCCACCGGGCTGTCGCGCGCAACCGTGCCGAACCCACCGACGTCATCCCCGAACGCCCCACCTTCGAGGCCGGTCCTGAGCAGATGGCCCTGGACGCCGAAGCGTCGGCCCGGATGAACGCGCTGTTGGCCGTCCTGCCCGAGAAGCAACGCGAGATCTTGATTCTGCGGGTGGTCGTCGGGCTGTCAGCTGAGGAGACCGCTGAAGCCGTCGGCAGCTCGCCGGGTGCCGTGCGGGTCGCGCAGCATCGGGCGTTGACACGGCTGCGCGAAGAGATGATCGGGGCGGGCTATGCCTGACTTCAATCGGCCCGCCGAGCCCGATTTCGAGGCCGTCGTGCGCACCGATCGCTTTGTCGACGCGCTGTCGTCCGGTGCGCGGATGTCGCCGGTCGATCCGCTGTCGGCGATGCTCGGCGCGTGGCGCGACGAGGTGCGCAGCCGGCCCGACGCGCATGTCGTGACACTTGACCAGGCCGTCGCGGCACTGGCCGGTACCCGAAAAGCGCCGCGCCGCAACCGCTTTGGGCTCGCCGTGGTAGGAGCAGCGGCGGCCGCGGTGCTGGGCGTCGGCGGCTTCGGCGCCGTGGTGTACGACGCCAAGCCCGGCGATTCGCTCTACGGCCTGCACACCATGCTGTTCGGCGAGTCGACCAAGACCCGCGACGACGCGGTGGTGCTGGCGGCGAAAACCGAGTTGGCACAGGTGCAGCAGCTGGTGCAGCAGGGCAAGTGGGACGAGGCGCAGGCGAAGCTGTCCACGCTGTCCTCCACCGTGCAGGGCGTCGACGACGTCGCGAGCAAGCAGCAGCTGGTCGAGCAATACAACGCGTTGACTGTCAAGGTGATTCAGCGTGATCCCGAGGCCGCACTGCCGCCGCCGGGACAACCGTTGCCGCCGCTGCCCTCATCGCCGCTGACCCTTCTGCCGGTGCCCGCGGTGGAGGTGCCCACGACGTCGTCGCTGCCGCCGACCACACCGGGCGAGTCCACGCCGCAGCCGACGCCGACGACTACAGTTCCGACGAGTCCGTCGCCGACGAGTTCGCAGGCGACGCCGACGTCCAGGCCGACGCCGACGTCCAGGCCGACGCCGACGTCCAGGCCGACGGGTCCGTCGTCCACCGCGACGTTGCCGGCACAGACGCCCACCGGTCCGCTGCCGACGCCGAGCGCACCGCTGCCCACGCCCACGGGTCCGGTGCCGACGTCGCAGCTGCCGCAGGTCGGCAACCCGCAACCCACCGCGACAGCGTCGGCGACCACGGCTCCGTCGCCCACCGCGAAGGCGACTCCGACGACAGCGGCACCGACGACCAACTCGACGTCAGCACGGTCGCTGCCCACGCCGTCCGAGGCGTCAGCGACCCCACAGTCCCAAGCGACGCCGACGACCTCTCCGCAAAGGTCGGAGGGTCCGATCGTCCGCTAGCGGCGGGTCAGCGGTAATTGTCGGAATCAGAAGTTGCCTCGTTCAGCGAGGCGTCCGCATACCCGCGGCAGTAATCCCAGGTGACGTACGCGTCGGGCTCCGGATCGTAAGCCGGCTCATGCGGCCGCACGGTGCCGTCGACAAGCAGCTGCAACAGGTTGGCGCGCAGCATGTCCCAGTCGTGGTAGTGATCCTGTTGGCATTCGTCGCACGACACCACCAGGCCGCGAATTCCCTTGTGCGCCAACAACGCCTCGTACACCGCGAGGTCGGCCAGGTCGGCTTCGACCGCGGTGCGCTCCTGGGGATCCAGCGGCTGACCGGGCTCGATGGCGTCCAGCGCGGCCGACGGGTCCAGCGGATCGTCGGCGAAGGGATCGGGCGGCAAACCCGGGGGAAGATGGTCGCGCACGTCTCTACATTACGGGGACTGTCCGATATTCCGCCAGCCGCGCCGCCCGCAGCGGTCGGGTCCGTACGGATAGGATGGGCGCCTAGCCCCCGGCGCCGATGGAGGCCTTTCCATGTCGATCACAGACGGCCGTACCACGGTGAGTTCGGCTGCTTCGCTTCAGGACGACACGCCGGTGTACACCGGCGGTGACGACCCGAACAAGATCGCCATGCTGGGGCTGACCTTCGACGACGTGCTGCTGCTGCCGGCCGCCTCCGACGTCGTCCCGGCTGCCGCCGACACCTCCAGTCAGCTCACCAAGAAGATCCGGCTCAAGGTGCCGCTGGTGAGCTCCGCGATGGACACCGTCACCGAAGCGCGCATGGCGATTGCGATGGCCCGCGCCGGCGGCATGGGTGTGCTGCATCGCAATCTCGCGGTCGCCGAACAGGCCGGTCAGGTGGAAATGGTCAAGCGGTCCGAGGCGGGCATGGTCACCGATCCGGTGACGTGCTCGCCGGACAATACGCTGGCCGAGGTCGACGCGATGTGCGCGCGGTTCCGGATCTCAGGCCTGCCCGTCGTCGACAACGACGGCGCGCTCGTCGGGATCATCACCAACCGCGACATGCGCTTCGAGGTGGACCAGAACAAGCGCGTGGCAGAGGTCATGACCCGCGCGCCGCTGATCACCGCCCGCGAAGGCGTCTCCGCCGACGCAGCGCTAGGCCTGTTGCGGCGCAACAAGATCGAAAAGCTTCCGATTGTCGACGGCCAGGGCCGGCTGACGGGGCTCATCACGGTCAAGGACTTCGTCAAGACCGAACAGCATCCGCTGGCCACCAAGGACAGCGACGGTCGGCTGCTGGTCGGCGCGGCCGTCGGCACCGGCGACGACGGCTGGGTGCGCGCGATGACGCTCGTCGACGCCGGCGTCGACGTGCTCGTGGTCGACACCGCCCACGCGCACAACCGCCTGGTGCTGGAAATGGTCGGCAAGCTCAAGGCCGAGGCCGGCGACAAGGTGGAGGTCATCGGCGGCAACGTCGCCACCCGCAGCGGGGCCGCCGCGCTGGTCGAGGCAGGCGCCGACGCGGTGAAGGTGGGGGTGGGACCCGGCTCGATCTGCACCACTCGCGTGGTCGCCGGCGTCGGGGCGCCGCAGATCACGGCGATCCTCGAAGCGGCCGCGGCCTGCGCGCCCGTCGGGGTACCCGTGATCGCCGACGGCGGCCTGCAGTACTCGGGTGACATCGCCAAGGCGCTGGCTGCCGGCGCATCCACCGCGATGCTGGGCTCGCTGCTGGCCGGCACCGCTGAAGCGCCCGGTGACCTCATCTTCGTCAACGGCAAGCAGTTCAAGAGCTACCGCGGCATGGGGTCGATCGCCGCGATGCGCGGGCGCGACGACAACAAGTCGTTCTCCAAGGACCGCTACTTCCAAGACGACGTGCTCTCCGAGGACAAGCTGGTGCCCGAGGGTATCGAGGGCCGGGTGCCGTTCCGCGGCCCGCTGGCCACGGTCATCCACCAGCTGACCGGCGGCTTGCGTGCGGCCATGGGCTACACCGGCTCGGCCACCATCGAGGACCTGCAGCACGCGCAGTTCGTGCGGATCACCGCGGCCGGCTTGAAGGAAAGCCATCCGCACGACATCACGATGACCGTCGAAGCGCCGAATTACTACAGCCGCTGAGGCACACTTTTCGATGAGCAACGCGCCGAGAGTGACGTTTTGCAGGCTGCTTCTCGCACGTTCTCTGCAATACGTCACTCTCGCCGAGACCCGGGACTAACGCATGCGAGACATGGTCGAGATCGGCATGGGCCGCACCGCCCGCCGCACCTACGAGCTCGACGACATCAACATCGTGCCGTCGCGGCGCACCCGCTCCAGCAAGGACGTCTCCACCGCCTGGCAACTGGATGCGTACCGGTTCGAGATCCCGGTGCTGTCGCATCCCACCGACGCGCTGGCCTCCCCGGAGTTCGCGATCGAGCTGGGCCGGCTCGGCGGATTGGGAATCCTCAACGGCGAAGGGCTCATTGGCCGGCACGCCGACGTCGAGGCCAAGATCGCGCAAGTCGTCGAGGCCGCAGAAAAGGAGCCGGAGCCTGGCGCCGCGATCCGGCTGCTGCAGCAGCTGCACGCCGCGCCGCTGGATCCGGATCTGCTGGGCGCGGCGGTCGCGCGGGTGCGCGACGCGGGCGTCACCACCGCAGTGCGGGTCAGCCCGCAGAACGCGCGCTCGCTGACCCCGGTGCTGCTGCAGGCCGGCATCGACCTGCTCGTCATCCAGGGCACGATCGTGTCCGCGGAGCGGGTCGCCCGCGACGGCGAGCCGCTGAACCTCAAGACGTTCATCGCCGAACTCGACGTGCCGGTGGTCGCCGGCGGCGTGCTCGACCACCGCACCGCGCTGCACCTGATGCGCACCGGCGCGGCGGGCGTCATCGTCGGCTACGGCTCGACCAGCGGAGTCACCACCAGCGACGAGGTGCTGGGCATCAGCGTGCCGATGGCCACCGCGATCGCCGACGCCGCCGCGGCCCGTCGCGAATACCTCGACGAAACCGGCGGCCGCTACGTACACGTGCTGGCCGACGGCGACATCCACACATCCGGGGATCTGGCGAAGGCGATCGCCTGCGGCGCCGACGCGGTGGTTCTCGGCACCCCGCTGGCGGTGGCAGCCGAGGCGTTGGGCGAGGGCTGGTTCTGGCCGGCGGCGGCCGCGCATCCGTCGCTGCCTCGAGGCGCGCTGCTGCAGGTCGCGGTGGGGGAGCGGCCGTCACTGGCGCAGGTGCTGGGCGGCCCCTCCGACGACCCGTTCGGGTCGCTGAATTTGGTCGGCGGGCTGCGCCGGTCGATGGCCAAGGCCGGCTACTGCGACCTCAAGGAGTTCCAGAAGGTGGGCCTGACCGTCGGCCGCTGACCCCTGCGCGAGCAGACGCGCAATCGCGTTAACCGAGGCCGGTCCGTGCGAGTTGGTGTCTGCTCGCGCAGATCAACCGCCAACCCGCTCTGGTTTGTTACCCATGGGTACGGCAATACTGGCTCTATGCAGCCTGACTTCGACGTTCTCATCATCGGCTCCGGTTTCGGCGGCAGCGTCACCGCCTTGCGATTGACGGAGAAGGGGTATCGCGTCGGCGTGCTCGAAGCCGGCCGGCGCTTCGCCGACCACGAGTTCGCCAAGACGTCCTGGCATCTTCGGCAATTCCTCTGGGCGCCGAAGCTGGGCATGTACGGCATCCAGCGCATCCACTTGCTGCGCAACGTGATGATCTTGGGTGGTGCCGGCGTCGGCGGCGGCTCGCTGAACTACGCCAACACGCTGTACGTGCCGCCGGAGCCGTTCTTCGCCGACCGCCAGTGGTCGCACATCACCGACTGGCGAGCCGAGCTGATGCCGCACTACGAGCAGGCGCAGCGAATGCTCGGCGTGGTCACCAACCCGACGTTCACCGACGCCGACCGCATCATGAAGGAGGTCGCCGACGAGATGGGCGTCGGCGATACGTTCACCCCGACGCCGGTGGGGGTGTTCTTCGGTCCCGACGGCAAAAAGGCACCCGGCAAGACCGTGGCCGATCCATACTTCGGTGGCGCCGGGCCAGACCGCACCGGTTGCATCGAATGCGGCTCGTGCATGACGGGCTGCCGCTACGGCGCCAAGAACACGTTGGTGAAGAACTACCTTGGCCTCGCGGAATCTGCTGGGGCGCAGGTGTTTCCGATGCGCACGGTCACCGGGTTCGAAGAACAGCCCGACGGCTCGTGGCGCGTCGACACCGTCGTCACCGGCCGGTGGGTGCGCCGTCAGCGAAAGTCGTTCACCGCGCGCCACCTCGTGCTGGCCGCAGGCACCTACGGCACCCAGCGACTGCTGTTCAAGATGCGCGACAAGGGCAAGCTGCCCAGGATTTCCGACCGGTTGGGCGTGCTCACCCGCACCAACTCCGAATCCATCGTGGGGGCCGGCCGCTACAAGGTCACCCCGGACCTGAACCTCACCCACGGCGTGGCGATCACCTCGTCGATCCACCCGACCCCCGACACCCACATCGAGCCGGTGCGTTACGGCAAGGGCTCCAACGCGATGGGTCTGCTGCAGACGCTGATGACGGACGGCGACGGGCCGGAGGGCACCGACGTGCCGCGCTGGAAGCAGTTCTTCCAGCAGGTCGCCGCAAACCCCCGCGGCACGATTCGGCTGCTCAACGCCCGGCGCTGGAGCGAGCGGACCATGATCATGCTGGTCATGCAGCACCTGGACAACTCGATCACGACGTTCACCAAGCGCACCAAGCTCGGCATCCGCCGCGTCACCAGCAAGCAGGGCCACGGCCAGCCCAACCCGACGTGGATCCCGGTCGGCAACGCCGTCACCCGGCGCGTCGCGGAGAAGATCGACGGCGTGGCCGGGGGCACCTGGGGAGAGTTGTTCAACATCCCGCTGACCGCCCACTACCTGGGTGGCGCCGCGATCGGCGACAGCCCGGAGACCGGCGTCATCGACCCGTACCACCGGGTGTACGGATATCCGACGCTGTCGGTGGTCGACGGCGCTGCGATCTCGGCGAATCTCGGTGTGAATCCGTCACTTTCGATCACCGCGCAGGCCGAGCGGGCGGCGTCGCTGTGGCCGAACAAGGGGGAAACCGACCTGCGGCCCGCGCAAGGTGAGCCGTATCGGCGCCTCGACCCGGTGCCGCCGAAACACCCGGTGGTTCCTGCGGACGCGCCGGCGGCGCTGCGGCGCTTGCCGATCGAGCCGGTCAGCTCGGCGGGCTGAGATCAGCCGCGGCGCCGACTCGGCTCCCGGCCCACCGGTTGCGGCGGAGGCGGCAGCAGCGCCTGGCGTTCCTTGATCGCGACGGTCGACGGGGAATCGGTGCTCAGCTTCAGCTCGTCGCCCGCGTGGCGGATGGTCAGTTCACCGTGGGGTCCGTCGCGCAACGCGTAGGTGACGTCGTCGTGGGTGACGCTGACCGTCAGCCGAAATCCCCTCCACCGCAATCGGAATCGCAGACCCGAGATGCCTTCGGGAAGGTGAGGGTCGAGCGATAGGACGCCCTCGTCGTCGCGCAGGCCGCCGAATCCGGCGACCAGCGCGGTCCACGCTCCCGCCAGCGAAGCCATGTGCAGGCCGTCGCGGGTGTTGGAGTGCAGATCGCGCAAGTCCACCATCGCGGCTTCATACGTGTAGTCGTGCGCGAGCTGCAGATGCCCTACTTCTGCGCACATCACCGCCTGCGTGCACGCCGACAGCGACGAGTCACGCACCGTGCGCCGCTCGTAGTAGTCGACGTTGCGGGCCTTCTGCTCAGGCGTGAACGCGTGGCTTTGCCAATGCATCGCCAGGATCAGGTCGGCCTGCTTGCACACCTGCGCGGGATACAGCCGCACGTACGGCGCGTGCATCAGCAGCGGGTAGGTGGTCTTGTCGGTGAAGTTCCACTCGGCCAGGGTGGTGAAGCCCTCGCACTGCTGATGCACGCCCAGCTCCTCGTCGTACGGGATGTGCGCGGCGTTTGCGGCGTCGCGCCAGGCCGCCATCTCTTCGGTGCTGACGCCCATCGCGCGGGCGGCGTCGGGGTGGCGCGCGCACGCCTCGGCCGCCGTGCGCAGGTTGTGGGCAGCCATCAGATTGGTGAACACGTTGTCGCGCACGATCGCGGTGTACTCGTCGGGACCGGTGACGCCGTCCAGATGCCACACGCCGTTGCGGTCGTGATGCCCGAGCGAGCGCCACAGCCGAGCGGTTTCGACGAGCACCGCCAGACCGCACTCCTTTTCCAGTGAGTCGTCGCCGGTGACGATGCGATACCGCTCGAAAGCCATTGCGACATCGGCCGTTACATGCCATGCCGCGGTGCCGGCGGGCCAGTAGGCTGAGCATTCCTGCCCGCGGATGGTGCGCCACGGGAAGCTGGCACCTTCGAGGTCCAGCTCGGCGGCGCGCTCCTGGGCCAAGTGCAGCGTCGAGGCGCGCCACCGCAGCGCGTCTGCGGCCGCGGACGGAGCGGTGTAGGTGAGCACCGGCAACACGAATCCCTCGGTGTCCCAGAACGCGTGGCCGTCATAACCGGTGCCGGTCAGTCCCTTGCCGGGAATTGCACGACGCTCGGCGCGCGCGCTGGCCTGCAGGACGTGGAAGAGCCCGAACCGCACCGCCTGTTGGCAGTCGGCATCGCCTTGGACCTCGACGTCGGCGGCGTCCCAGAACTCGTCGAGGTAGGTCCGCTGGCCGTCGAGCAATCCTTGCCACCCGCTGTAGCGGGCGCCGGCCAGCGCGGCAGCGGCCTGGTCGCGCAGTGCAGGCCGCGAGCGCAGGCTCGACCAGCCGTAGCCCAGATACTTGACGATCCGCAACTTCTGGCCCGGACGCAGCCCGCAGATCACGGTGGTTCGGGCCCAGTCTTCGGCGGCTTCGGTGTGCGACTCGACGCGCCCCGGCACTTCGATCTCGTGGTCCATGCCGGCCGCCATGACGAGCTCACTCATCCTGGTGCGGTGCAACAGGATTGCCCCGTTGTCGGTGGTCTCGTGCTGCACCGCCTCGAGCGGGTTCTTCAGGACCGCGGCCACCCGCGGATCGCGTGAGGTGCGTGGTTGGTCCTCGTTGGCGACGAGCTCGGATTGCACTGTGACGCGGACGAAGTCGTCGAGCGCCTCGACCACGTACTCGATGGCCGCCACACTGCGTTGGGCCAGCGACACCAACCTGGTGGACCGCAGCTTGATCTTCTTGCCGGCCGGTGACTCCCAGCGCGTGTTGCGGGTCAGCGTGCCGGCGCGCATGTCGAGAACCCGTTCGTGCGAGAGCAATTGGCCGTAGCGCACGTCGAACGGCTCGTCGTCCACCAGCAGCCGGATGATCTTGCCGTTGGTGACGTCGATGACGGTCTGGCCCGCTTCCGGATAGCCGAAACCCGCTTCGGCATAAGGCAGCGGGCGGCATTCGTAGAACGAGTTGAGGTACGTGCCGGGCAGCCCGTACGGTTCTCCTTCGTCGAGGTTGCCGCGTAATCCGATGTGTCCGTTCGACAATGCGAACAACGACTCCGACTGCGCCAGCCGCTCGAGATCGAGCCGCGTCTCGCGGACGTGCCACGGTTCGACCGGGAAGGCTTCGTGAGGAATCATGGGGACCCTAGAGCAGTTCGGCCAGATCGGTGACGACGACGTCGGCGCCGTTGCGCCGCAACGCTTCTGCTTGTCCGACGCGGTCGACGCCGACGACCAGGCCGAAGTTGCCGGCCCGTCCGGCAGCCACTCCCGAAAGCGCATCTTCGAACACGGCCGCTTCCGCCGGCGCCACGCCGAGTAGCTGGGCTGCTCGCAGGAACGAGTCAGGGGCGGGCTTGCCCGGAATGTGCTCCTCGCGCAACGTCACTCCGTCCACTCGCTGGTGCACGAATCTGTCCAGCCCCGTGACCTCGAGCACCTCGCGGGTGTTGGCGCTCGACGACACGACGGCGACCGACAGGCCGGCGGCATGCACCGCCTGCAGGTAGCGGCGCGATCCGTCGAACACCGTGACGCCGTCCTCGGCCAGAGTCTGCTGGAACATGGCGTTCTTGCGGTCGCCCAGCTCGATCACGGCGTCGTCGTCGAGATCGATGCCGCGGCTTTGAAGAAACGACCGCACGCCGTCCTCACGCTTCTTGCCGTCGACGTAGGTCTGGTAGTCGGCCGCCGCGTCGAACGGCACGAACGGCTCGCCCGTGCGGTCGGCCCGTTGGCGCAGGAATTCGTCGAACATCGCCTTCCACGCCTTGCGGTGCACGCTCGCGGTGTCCGTCAGCACACCGTCGAGGTCGAACAGACACGCCCGGATCGTGTCAGGCAGACCCAGCACACCGCCTCCTTCGTCCGCCAAGCATTCTCCGCTACCGGTACCCGCCCGAGCGGTTCTTTCACTCCCGCGCGCAGTGATTCGAACGTATGATCGATCGGGTGGGTGATCTTCGCGGGATCAGCTACAGCGGTCAACCGGTGCCCGAGGCGTTTCGTCCGGTGGAGCCGCCTGTTGCGGTGATGATCGACC
Source organism: Mycobacterium sp. NGS19 (assembly GCF_059813155.1). Lineage (NCBI taxonomy): Bacteria > Bacillati > Actinomycetota > Actinomycetes > Mycobacteriales > Mycobacteriaceae > Mycobacterium > Mycobacterium sp. NGS19. The sequence goes on along the minus strand of NZ_JCALEB010000008.1, from coordinate 68,894 downwards.
TGGCCGCGCTGTTTCCCCGGGAGCCGCACCGTCGCGGCGGCTATCACCCGGCCGGGTTGCAGATGCACAAAGTCGTCGAGGGCCGATTGTGCTGCTGGGGGCTGTGCGAGCAGGGCCACTGGTGGGGGCTGGTGACATATCCGGTCAGCTACGGCGCCAACAGCCGTCCGGTGACGCATTGGGTGCCGGCCTGGATGCTGCGCCGCAAGGACTGAGGTCGCGGGCCGCCCATAGACTGGCCCGCGTGACAAAACCCCACGCACCCGGTCGACCCGTCTTGGTGGTCGACTTCGGGGCGCAGTACGCGCAGCTGATCGCCCGTCGCGTGCGTGAGGCAAGGGTCTACTCCGAGGTCATTCCACACACCGCGAGCGTCGAGGAGCTGAAGGCCAAAGAGCCGCAGGCGATCGTGCTGTCGGGCGGGCCGGCCAGCGTGTACGCCGACGGGGCGCCGCAGCTTGATCCCGCGCTGTTCGACCTCGGAGTGCCGGTGTTCGGGATCTGCTACGGATTTCAGGCGATGGCGCAGGCGCTGGGCGGCACCGTGGCCCGCACCGGCACCAGCGAGTACGGCCGCACGGAGCTGAAAGTCGTTGGGGGAGAACTACATTCGGGGTTGCCGGAGACGCAGCCGGTGTGGATGAGCCACGGCGATGCCGTCACCTCGCCGCCGCAGGGCTTCGACGTGGTGGCCAGCAGCGCCGGTGCGCCGGTGGCGGCGTTCGAGAACCGGGCTCGCGGGCTGGCCGGCGTGCAGTATCACCCCGAGGTCATGCACACCCCGCACGGCCAGCAGGTGCTGAGCCGGTTTCTGCACGAGTTCGCCGGCATCGACTCGGTGTGGACGCCGGCCAACATCGCCGAAACCCTGGTGGAGCAGGTGCGTGCGCAGATCGGCGAGGGGCGCGCCATCTGCGGGCTGTCCGGCGGGGTGGACTCCGCGGTGGCGGCCGCGTTGGTGCAGCGGGCGATCGGCGACCGGCTGACGTGCGTGTTCGTCGACCACGGCTTGTTGCGTGCAGGCGAGCGCGCCCAAGTGGAGCGCGATTTCGTGGCGGCGACGGGTGCGCGGCTGGTCACCGTCGACGCCGCGGAGCGCTTTCTCGAGGCGCTGACCGGAGTGCACGACCCCGAGGGCAAACGCAAGATCATCGGGCGGGAATTCATCCGCGCGTTCGACGGCGCGGTGGCTGACTTGGTGGCAGAGGGCGGTTCTGAGGTCAAGTTCCTGGTGCAGGGCACGCTGTACCCCGACGTCGTGGAGTCCGGCGGGGGAAGCGGCACCGCGAACATCAAGAGCCACCACAACGTCGGCGGGCTGCCGGCCGACCTGAAGTTCACGCTCGTCGAACCGCTGCGGCTGTTGTTCAAGGACGAGGTCCGCGCGGTCGGCCGGGAATTGGGGCTGCCTGAGGAAATCGTTGCGCGCCAACCATTTCCGGGTCCGGGTCTGGGCATCCGGATCGTCGGTGAAGTCACCGCGGCGCGGCTGGAGACGCTGCGGCGGGCCGACGCGATTGCCCGCGAGGAGCTGACCGCGGCCGGCCTGGACAACCTGATCTGGCAATGCCCGGTGGTATTGCTGGCCGAGGTGCGGTCGGTCGGCGTGCAGGGCGACGGACGCACGTACGGACATCCGATCGTGCTGCGGCCGGTGTCGAGCGAAGACGCGATGACCGCCGACTGGACGCGGGTGCCCTACGAGGTTCTGGAGCGCATTTCGACCCGGATCACCAACGAGGTGCCAGAGGTGAATCGGGTGGTGCTGGACGTCACCAGCAAGCCGCCGGGCACCATCGAATGGGAGTAGCGCAGCCGGCAATCGACAGTGTCAGTACTCCAGCCCCGCCCACGTTCCGTAGGGCACGAAGGGGTTGGTGCCGTACGGAACGAACGGGTTTGCGCCGCCGATGATGTGGTCACGCGGATAGACGGTTTCGGATCCGCCCGGGGGCAGCGCAACAGTACCGTCCGGACAAGCGCATGTGGTTGCCTGGGCGGCGCCATAGCTCGGCAGGAAGACGACGGCGCCGATTGCCCACGCCGTCGCCACCATGACGGTACCCACACGTTTGCCGATCATGTCATTCCTTTCGGTGCTGGATCAGGGATTTTTTCCGGCATGCCGGAAATGTCGGCGGCCGAATTCAGGATATATCGGTATGCGCTGAATTAAACGCGTCGGAGCCGAAAAGAGCTGGTGAGGCGGGTTTCTTCGCGATCCGGTTGGTGTTCTTACACGGCGCGATAACTGATCAGGTGGCGGATCTGTTGCCATGCTCGCAATTGTTGTGCCGAGCCACCGTGAAGTCACCTATTTCATGCTGAATTCATAATTGTTGCCCTTTGCGGAAGCATCAGGCAGCGTCGTGCGGGCAGTGCCGCGACCGGTCGCTTCGACACGTCCCGCCCTTGACGGTCCTCAGCCCTGAGGTGTTTACTCACTGTATCGAACATCAGTTCGAAACCAAGGAGTGACGGATGGTGCGGGAGGTGCTGCTGTGACAGCAGCGGCAAGCCTGGATCAGCGAGCGTTTGACCGCGCTGAACAGGTAGAACGCCTGCGCCGGCAGATCGCGGCGGTGTCCGGGAAGGTGGCCCGCGGTCACGCGGCACCGCCTCGGCCCGAGCGGGTGATGCCGGACGCAAAAAGTTTGCTGGCGATCCCTGGAGTGGGGGCTTTGCCGCGCGGTTCGGTGGTGGTGGCGTCAGGCGCGCGATCGCTGACGCTGCAAGTGGTCGCGGCGGTAACGGCGGCGGGCGGTCATGCCGCCGTGGTCGGGCAGCCCGATGTCGGCCTGCTGGCCGCCGTGGAGATGGGTGCGGACCTGAGCCGGCTGGCGTTGGTGCCCGATCCGGGCACCGATCCCGTCGAGGTGGCCGCGGTGCTGCTGGATGGAATGGATCTGGTGGTGCTCGGTCTCGGCGACCGGTCGGTGCCGCTGTCTCGGGCCCGAGCCGTGACGGCGCGGGCCCGCAACAAGGGCTGCACGCTTCTGGTCACCGGCGGCGACTGGCAGGGGGCAAAGGCGCGGCTGGAGGCACGGGTCAGCGGTTACGAGGTAGGCGGTCGCATCCGCAAGGTGCGGCTGGAGATCACCGCCGGCCGAGCGGCCTGGGGCCAGTCGGGCTGACGCGGTGTCATGTCCCGCGTGTTGGCAATCTGGTGCATGGACTGGCCCGCGGTCGCCGCCGCCAAGGCCGCCGGCCTGCCCGCCACCGCCCCGGTGGCGGTGACGCTGGCCAACCGCGTGGTCGCGTGCTCGGCGGCGGCTCGCGCGGCCGGCGTGCGTCGCGGGCTGCGCCGTCGCGAATCGCAGGCCCGCTGCCCGGATCTGCACGTGGTCACCGCCGATCCGGGTCGTGACGCGCGGTTCTTCGAACCGGTGACGGCCGCCGTCGACGACGTAGTGCCCCGCGCGGAGGTGCTGCGGCCCGGTCTGCTGGTGCTGCCCGTCCGCGGCGCGGCCCGTTACTTCGGCTCGGAATCCGCCGCCGCCGAGCGGCTGGTCGACACCGTGTCAGCGGCGGGTGCCGAGTGCCAGACCGGCATCGCCGACCAGCTGCCCACCGCGGTGTTCGCCGCCCGCGCCGGACGCATCGTCGAGCCCGGTGCTGACGCCGCATTCTTGGCCGGCCTGTCGATCCGCGAGCTGGCCACCGAACCGAGCCTATCCGGCGACGGCCGTGCCGACTTGGCAGACTTGTTGCGGCGGTTGGGTATTCGTACCATCGGCCAGTTCGCGACACTCTCGCGCACCGACGTGGCATCCCGGTTCGGCGCCGACGCGGTGGTGGCGCACCGGTTCGCTCGCGGCGAGCCGGAGCGCGGCCCGTCGGGACGCGAGCCGCCGGCCGAGCTCGACGCGGTGATGACCTGCGATCCGCCGATCGACCGCGTGGACGCCGCGGCGTTCGCCGGTCGATCGCTGGCCAGTCAGTTGCATCAGACGTTGATGTCCGCCGGCGTCGGTTGCACCCGGCTGGCCATCCACGCCGTTACCGCTAACGGCGAAGAGCTGCAACGTGTTTGGCGATGTGCGGAGCCGCTGACCGAGGACGCCACCGCAGACCGGGTGCGCTGGCAGCTGGACGGCTGGCTCAACAGCCGTACGGGTGACCGGCCCACGGCACCGGTGACGACACTGCGGCTGCAGCCCGTTGAGGTGGTCTCGGCCGAGGCGCTGCAGCTGCCGCTGTGGGGCGGTATCGGGGAAGAAGACCGGCTGCGAGCGCGACGGGCGCTGGTGCGGGTGCAGGGCCTGCTCGGACCGGAGGCGGTCCAGGTTCCGGTGCTGTCGGGTGGGCGCGGCCCGGCCGAGCGGATCACCCTGGTGCCGCTTGGCGACGAACTCGTCCCCCGAGCCGACCCGCGACAGCCGTGGCCTGGTCAACTACCGGAGCCGTCCCCGGCCGTGCTGCGCGACGATCCCGTCGAACTCCTTGACGCCCAAGGCAATCCAGTGCGAGTCACCAGTCGGGGGTTGTTCTCCGCCGACCCGGCGCGGCTGGTCGCACACGGCCGTGACGGGCCGCTGCGCTGGTGGGCCGGACCGTGGCCGGTCGACGAACGCTGGTGGGATCCCAGCGTCACAGCCGCCAGGACGGCCCGGGCCCAGGTGCTCGTCGACGGCGATCCCGGCGACGCGTTCTTGCTGTGCTACCGGCAGCGGCGCTGGTATTTGGAAGGGGTCTACGAGTAGAGCCGGCGTGCGAATGCCCCCACCCGCGAGATGAACCGGTCGAAGAACGCGCCGGGATCCACGTCGACACCCACCCGCGCATTCGGCTGCCGCCCCCAGCGCCCTGACCAGTCCGCGATCGTCATCCCTCGCGTCAGCGTGCCGGTCAGCTCCACATCGACTGTCGCCGTGCGCGTGAGCGCCACCGAGGGATCCAGCGCGACCGCGGCGGCCAGCGGATCGTGCAGATGCGCCAAATACCCTTCGCCCTGCTCGTAGTGGAACTCGAAGTAGAACCGCATGGCGTCCTCGAGCACCCGGATCAGTGGATTGGATGCCACCGACCGGGTACCGCGCGCGTCCAGCACGCTCATCGCCACCGTGGCCGAGTCGGCCGCTTCGGCCAGCCGCGTGAAGATCGCCGGAGTCATGACGATGTTCTCAGTGAGATTGAGCCCCAAGACAATCGGTAACTCCGGCGCCCCGCAGTAGGCAGCGAACACCTCGGCGGCCGCCTCCGGGTCGACGCTGACATTCCACTCCGCCACCACGTCGGTGTTGCCGCGATACTCGAACGAGCCACCCATGATCACCAGCCGGCGCAGCAGCCGCGGCAACTCCGGATCGGCCCGAAACGCCAACGCCAGGTTCGTCATCGGGCCGGTCACCAATCCGATCAACTCGCCGGGATGGGCGCGGGCGGCGCGCACCCACGCCTCGGCCGCGTCGTAGTCGGTGACCGGACGCCGACTCGTAGGCAGTTCTGCGTAGCCCAGGCCGAGCGGTCCGTGCGTGTCCTCCGCGGTGCGCAGCGGACAGCTCAGCGGCTGCTCAGTGCCCTTCGACACCGGAATGTCATCGGCCTTGCACAACTCCAGCAGACCGAGGTTGTTCTCGCAGACCTGGTGTACCGCAACGTTTCCCCCCGTCGAAGCGATGCCCACCAGCCGCGCCTCGGCGCTGGCGAGCAGGTACACCAGTGCCATCGCGTCGTCGACGCCGGTGTCGACGTCGGCGAAGATCGGCGCGGTCACCAGTGCACGCCGGGCACCAGACGCACTGCCCGCTTGACCGGCCGCGGCACCCGCAACCGGCGCACTGCCCGCGAGGGCGGCTTCGGATGGCGCGGCGGAGGCGGTGGATCGCGCTGCGGCTCGGCCACTCCGCGGGCTGCCGGCGAGTCGGGATATGCCAGATAGATCTGGTGCAGCACTCGCCGTGCGAGCTTGGGGGTGAAATAGTTGCCGGCCTCGGCGATCGTGCCGAACGGGTGGTCGATGCGTGGCGGCTTGTCCACCAACGCACGCACCACCATCGCCGCCGCCCGCTCAGGGCTGATCGGTTTCTGCGGATTCAGGCGCTGCGACGGTGCGATCATCGGCGTGCGCACCAGCGGCATGTGGATGTTGGTGAACGTGATGTGGTCGGAAAGCGTTTCGGACGCCACCACGTCGGAGAACGCATCCAGCGCGGCCTTGCTCGGGTTGTACGCGCTGTAGTTGGGGTTGCGTGCCTGCGCGCCCGCGCTGGACACATTGACCACGTGGCCGAAGCGCCGCTCGCGCCAGTGCGGAAGCAACGCCAGCACCATGCGGACAGCGCCGAAGTAGTTCACGGCCATGACCCGCTCGTAGTCGTGCAGGCGGTCCGTGGAGTTGACCACCGAGCGGCGTATCGACCGGCCGGCGCTGTTGACCAGATAGTCGACATGGCCGAACCGGCCGAGAATGTCCTTGACCGTGTGCTCCACCGACGACGAGTCGGTGACATCGCACGTGAAAGCATAAGCATGACCGTCGGATTCGCGGATCTCGGCCACGAGGTCGTCGAGCGCCGCCGCGTTGCGGCCCAGCGCGAACACCGTCGCACCCCGCTTCGCGACCGCAATTGCCGACGCCCGCCCGATGCCGCTGGACGCACCGGTGATGATGACGTGCCTGCCGACCAGGGGGCCGTCCGGGTGGTCGCGACGGGCCCGCTCGGGATCCAGATGCTCCGCCCAGTACCGCCACAGCACCGGCGCATAGGATGCGAACTCTGGCACCTCGATGCCGCTGCCGCGCAACGCTTCCCGAGTCGCATCGGAGGTGAACGTGGTGGGCAGGTCGGCGACGTCGAGCAGTTCTGCGGGTACACCCAGCTGCGTGACAGCGACATTGCGGACCGCCTTGGCTCGCCCGCGCAGCTTCATCACCGGCGCGGCCAGCGTGCCCGGCACACTGCCCACCAGTGGCGGCAACCCGGCAGCCCTCGCCACGCCGCGGTAAATACCTTGCAGTCCAATGGGTTCCGGCGATGTCAAGTGGAACGTCTGTCCGTCGCGATCTGCCAGGTGCATGAGATACACCAGCGCATCCACCACGTAGTCGACCGGCACGATGTTGGTGCGGCCGGTGTCCGGCAGCACGATCGGCGTGAACGACGGCAGCTTCGCGAGTTTGGCAAGCAGCCCGAACAGGTAGTACGGCCCGTCGATCTTGTCCATCTCACCGGTGCGGGAATCGCCGACCACCGCGCCGGGCCGGTAGATGCGGAAGCGCAGGCCGCGCTCGTCGCGGACGAGTTGTTCAGCCTCGAACTTGGTCCGGTGGTACGGCGACGGCAGCGTCTGGTCGACGTCGAAGTCGGCCTCGGTGTACTCGCCGCGGAAATCTCCCGCCACCGCGATCGACGACACGTGGTGCAACGTCGCGCCGAGCCGCTTGGCGAATGCGATCACCGAGCGGGTGCCCTCGACGTTGGCGGCGCGCTGCGCGGCCTCGGGCACGGTGATGTTGTAGATCGCGCCGCAGTGCACCACGTGCTCGACGTCGCTCAGGGTCGCCAGGGTCTCTTCGGTGAGCCCCAGACCCGGCGCGACGAGATCGCCCACCACGGGTTTCGCCCGCTCGCCCCAGTCCGCCGCGAGCCGTTCGAACCGCGACAGCGACGTGCGGCGCACGAGCACGCCCACCTCGTCGTCGGGTCGCGTCTCCAGCAGTTTCGACACCACACGGCGGCCTATGAACCCGGTACCGCCGGTAACGACATAGCGCATGGGAGCCATGGTCGTCTCCCGCGTCGGCAGGGTCAATGGTGTGTGACGGGCTCGGTCAAGCGCTTAGGCTCGCAGCCATGCCGCTCGACCCCAACGCCGTGGGCGCCAAGACGGATCCGACAGTCTTCGAATGGACCGACCGCGACACCCTGCTCTATGCGCTGGGCGTCGGCGCGGGCGTCGACGACTTGGCGTTCACCACGGAGAACAGTCACGGCATCGAGCAGCAGGTGCTGCCCACCTACGCGGTGATCGCGTGCCTACCGTTCGCCGCCGCAGCCAAGATCGGCACGTTCAACTTCGCGATGCTGCTGCATGGCTCGCAGCAGATCAGGCTGTTCGCGCCGCTGCCGCCGGCCGGAAAACTGAGCGTGGTTTCCGAGGTCGCCGACATGCAGGACAAGGGCGAGGGCAAGAACGCGATCGTCATGCTCAAGGCGACGGGCACCGACCCGGACACCAACACGGCTCTCGCCGAGACGCTGACCACCGCGGTGATCCGCGGCGCGGGCGGCTTCGGCGGGCAGCCCGGCCAGCGGCCGGTCGCGCCGCCGATTCCTGACCGGGAGCCGGACGCGAGGATCGCGCTGCCGACGCGTGAAGATCAGGCGTTGATCTACCGGCTCTCCGGCGACCGCAACCCGCTGCACAGCGACCCTTGGTTCGCCCGGGAAATGGCCGGGTTCCCGAAGCCGATCCTGCACGGGCTGTGCACGTACGGCTTCGCGGGCCGCGCGCTGGTCGCCGAGCTCGGAGGTGGCGACGCCCACAAGGTCACCGCCGTCGGTGCGCGCTTCACGAAGCCGGTGTTTCCCGGTGAGACGCTGACGACGTCGATCTGGCGGACCGACCCGGGACGCGCGGTGTTCCGCACCGAGGCCTCGAATCCCGACGGGTCAGACGCCCGGGTCGTCCTCGAGGACGGCACCGCCGAGTACGGCGGCTGAGCTCAGCGCCGGCCCAGGTATCCCTCTTGCACCACCGTGCAGACAAGCTGTCCGGCCCTGTTGTAGATCGCGCCGTTGGACAGCCCGCGTGCGCCGATGCCGCTGGGCGAATGTTGTTCGTAGAGCAGCCAATCCGAGAAGTCGGGCGTGCGGTGAAACCACATCGCGTGGTCCAGTGAGGCGATGCTGCCTGCCACCGGCGGACGTCGCGTCAGATACAGCACCGGATCGAGGATCGACCAGTCACTGATGTAGGCGAGCAGACCGTATGCGGTCAGGGGGTCGGCGGGCACGTCGCCCGGGGCACGAAACCACAGTCGGGCTTGCGGGCCCGGCGCGGCGGGGAGGTCCGCGGCCAGCAACGGCGGCGGGTCGACGTAGCGCATCTCCACCGGCCTCGGCTGCACCCAGAATCCGTCGAGCACGTCCGCGTAATCAGCGAGCTGAATCTCCAACGGCTGCAACGCTTCTGGCGGTGGCACGGCGGGCATCGGCTGCTGGTAGTCGATGCCGTCGACGGGCTCGCTGAACGACGTCAGCGCTTCGAGGATGACCCGGTCGTCGCCCTGGGTGACCGCAATCGCGCGAGCCGAGAATGTGCCGCCGTCACGAAGCCGGGTGACGGTGTACTGCAACGGTTTTCGCGGGTCACCTGGGCGCAGGAAATACAGATGCACGCTGTGCGGAACACGGTCGGGCGCGGTGCGCCCGGCCGCCATCAGCGCCTGCGCCGCCACCTGGCCCCCGAAGACTCGCGTGTTGCGGGTGTCGGCGGGCTGTGGGCCGATGAACGCGTCGTGACCGGCCGGTTGCAGGTCGAGCAGCGCCAGGATGTCGGTCAGCGTCTCGGCCACGGCAACGATCATCGCCGATCGCCGTCGGTGACGTTCGGTTAGCCCTGCCCGTAGCGCTGCGCGATCGTCGGGGAGTCCAGCCAGCCGGAGTACGTGGGTCTCTTCGGCCAGCCTTCGGGCCCTTGAAAGCGCCCATTTTCATCGCGATCTGCGGTGATTTCGGTGCGTTTTCCGGCGCTCAGCGCACGAAAACGCACCGTAATCGCCCGTGTGTGCTTGTGGTCGAACATCAGTTCGATACCATGGCTCGGTGGGATGGTTCACCGGGCCGAGCTGGGGCGAGATCGAGCGGGTGCTCAACAGCAAGCCCCGCCGCGCCGGCGCGCCGTTGGAGGATCCCCTTGACCTCGGTGGACCGGCCGCCTCTCGTAAACGCGGCGCCTACCTTCGGCCCGACGTCCAGCCGGCGTCATCTCAGGTGCCCTACGCCGAGTTGCATGCTCACTCCGCCTACAGCTTTCTCGACGGCGCCAGCACTCCCGAAGAGCTGGTCGAAGAAGCCGCCCGGCTGGACCTGCGCGCCATCGCGCTGACCGACCACGACGGCCTCTACGGTGTAGTGCGCTTCGCCGAAGCCGCCAAGGAACTGGGCATGCGCACGGTGTTCGGTGCGGAACTTTCGCTGTCGAACACCCCGCGCACCGAGCACCCGGACCCGCCCGGACCACACCTTCTGGTGCTGGCCCGCGGACCCGAAGGGTACCGGCGGCTGTCACGCCAACTGTCCAAAGCGCATCTGGCCGGCGGCGAGAAAGGCAAACCGCGGTATGACTTAGACGCGCTCACCGAGGCCGCGGGCGGGCACTGGCACATCCTCACCGGATGCCGCAAAGGCCATGTGCGCCAGGCACTTAGGGCCCATGGACCGGAGGCGGCCGAAAAGGCGCTGGCCGATCTGGTGGACCGGTTCGGGCAGAGGCGAGTCAGTATCGAGTTGACGACGCACGGTCAGCCGCTTGACGACGAACACAACGCGGCGCTGGCGGCGCTGGCACCCAAGTTCGGGCTTGGATGTCGCCGGCCAGGCGGCTCCGGGGTGGGCGTCGTCGCCACCACCGGCGCACACTTCGCCGAACCGTCCCGCGCGCGGCTGGCCATGGCGATGGGCGCGATCCGGGCTCGGCGCTCACTCGACGAGGCTGCCGGATACCTTGCGCCGCTAGGAGGTTCGCATCTGCGTTCCGGTACGGAGATGGCCCGGCTGTTTCCCGTAGAGGTGGTGACGGCCGCCGCCGACCTGGGCGAGCAGTGTGCGTTCGCGCTGGAGCTCATCGCACCGCAACTGCCGCCGTTCGACGTACCCGACGGGCACACCGAGGACAGCTGGCTGCGGCATCTGACCATGGCAGGAGCACGTGAGCGGTATGGACCGCCGGAGCGGGCATCGCGGGCCTACGCGCAGATCGAACATGAGCTCGAGGTGATCAAGGCGCTGAAGTTCCCGGGGTATTTCCTTGTGGTGCATGACATCACACGGTTCTGCCGCCAGAATGGCATCCTGTGTCAGGGCCGGGGATCGGCGGCCAACTCCGCGGTCTGCTATGCGCTCGGGGTCACCGCCGTCGACCCGGTGGCCAACGAGTTGCTGTTCGAGCGGTTCCTGTCACCCGAACGCGACGGGCCGCCCGACATCGACATCGACATCGAGTCGGACCTGCGTGAGAAGGCGATCCAGTACGTCTACGACCGCTACGGCCGTGACTACGCCGCGCAGGTGGCCAACGTCATCACCTACCGCGGCCGCAGTGCGGTACGGGATATGGCTCGCGCGCTTGGGTTTTCGCAAGGGCAGCAGGATGCGTGGAGCAAGCAGATCAGCCGGTGGAACGGGGTTCGCCCAGAAAATGGGGCACAGTCCCCCGATGTGGCAGACATTCCTGAGCCGGTGATCGACCTTGCGCTGCAGATCTCCAACCTGCCCCGGCACATGGGCATCCACTCGGGCGGCATGGTGATCTGCGACCGGCCCATCGCCGACGTGTGCCCGGTGGAATGGGCCCGCATGGAGAACCGCAGTGTACTGCAATGGGACAAAGACGACTGTGCGGCAATCGGTTTGGTGAAATTCGACATGCTCGGCCTCGGCATGCTCTCGGCGCTTCACTACGCGATCGATCTGGTGCGCGAGCACAAGGGTATCGACGTGGACCTGGCCAAGCTCGATCTATCCGAACCCGCCGTTTACGAGATGCTGCAGAAGGCCGACTCGGTCGGTGTGTTCCAGGTGGAGTCGCGCGCGCAGATGGCCACGCTGCCGCGCCTGCGGCCCCGGATGTTCTACGACCTCGTGGTCGAGGTGGCGCTGATCCGGCCCGGCCCGATCCAGGGCGGCTCGGTGCACCCGTACATCAAACGCCGCAACGGCGAAGAGCCCGTCACCTACGACCACCCGTCGATGGAGCCGGCGCTGCGAAAGACGTTGGGAGTGCCGCTGTTCCAGGAACAGCTGATGCAGCTGGCGGTCGACTGCGCCGGGTTCACCGCTGCCGAGGCCGACCAGCTGCGACGTGCGATGGGCTCCAAACGCTCCACCCAAAAGATGCAGCGGCTCAAGGGCCGGTTCTACGACGGCATGCGCCAGCGCCACGGCATCACCGGCGAGGTCGCCGACCGGATTTACGAAAAACTGGAGGCGTTCGCCAACTTCGGCTTCCCGGAAAGCCATTCGCTGAGCTTCGCATCGCTGGTGTTCTACTCGTCGTGGTTCAAGCTGCACCACCCGGCGGCGTTCTGCGCGGCGCTGCTGCGCGCGCAGCCGATGGGCTTCTACTCCCCGCAGTCACTGGTCGCCGACGCCCGTCGGCACGGGGTCGTCGTCCACTCACCCGACGTCAACGCCAGCCTCGCGCACGCCACGCTGGAAAACCGCGGCACCGAGGTGCGGCTGGGGCTGGGGGCGGTCCGCCATATCGGTGACGAGCTGGCGCAGGCGATCGTCGACGAGCGAAAAGCCAACGGGCCGTTCGCTTCTCTTCTCGACCTGACGTCGCGCGTGCAGCTGAGTGTGCCGCAGACCGAGGCGCTGGCCACGGCCGGCGCGCTGGGCTGTTTCGGGGTCAGCCGCCGAGAAGCGCTGTGGGCGGCCGGAGCGGCGGCCACCCAACGGCCCGATCGGCTACCGGGCGTCGGGTCGTCGTCGCACATCCCGTCGCTGCCGGGCATGACGGAACTGGAGCTGTCGGCGGCCGACGTGTGGGCCACCGGGATATCCCCGGACAGCTATCCGACGCAGTTCCTGCGTGAGCATCTCGACGCGCTCGGGGTCATTCCCGCCGACCAGTTGTTGAATGTGCCCGACGGCACCCGGGTGCTGATCGCCGGGGCTGTGACGCATCGTCAGCGGCCCGGCACTGCACGGGGAGTGACCTTTTTGAACCTCGAGGACGAAACCGGAATGGTCAACGTACTGTGCACGCCGGGGGTGTGGGCACGGCACCGTCGCGTCGCGCAGACCGCCCCGGCCATGCTGATCCGCGGCCAGCTGCAGAACGCCACCGGCGCGGTCACCGTGGTGGCCGAGCGGATCGGCCGCATCGAGCTGGCGATCGGCTCGAAGTCCCGCGACTTCCGGTGATTTCGGTGCGCTAACCGGCGCTCAGCGCACGTTAGCGCACCGAAATCGCTACTCGGCGGTCGGTGTGGTCCAGACCCGCTCGACGTTGATCCTCAGCCGTGTGCTGTACGCGGCGATCGCCTCTGTCAGCCCGAACTGCTCCGCGTCCGCGCGGTACTTCTCCCAATACGGCCCGTCTTGGCGGGGGTCGACGCCCACCTCGTCGACCACCGCGTTGCCACCGACGACGACGATCCCGCCGCCGTTGCCGTCAGAGTCCAGGTTCAGGCTCACTCGCGACCGCGCCTCGATGTGAGAAACCTTGGCGGCGTTGGGCATTGAGTACACGATCAGGTCGTCGCCGTCGAAGTAGAACCACACCAGCCGCGGGACGGGTTGCCCCGACTTCGCGACGGTGGTCAACCACCCGTAGTGGTCGTTGGAGAGCCTGTCGGTGACTTCTGGTGTCAGTTCGGCCATGAAGCGAATGTAGTCTCCACAAGATGGCCCCCCTCAATCTTTCCGTCGACGAACTGCTGACCACCACACGATCGGTACGCAAGCGCCTCGATTTCGACAAGCCGGTGCCGCGGGAGTTGCTGTTGGAGTGCCTCGAGCTGGCAATCCAGGCGCCGACCGGCTCCAACCAGCAGGGCTGGCAGTGGGTGTTCGTCGAGGACGCCGACAAAAAGAAGGCGCTCGCCGACATCTACCGCAAGAACTTCCAGTGGTACGGCGCGCAGCCCGGTCCCGAGTACGCCGAAGGCGACACCCGCGCCGAGCGGCGCGACCGAGTGGTCTCGTCGGCCATGTATCTGGCCGAGCACATGCACGAGGCGCCGGTGCTGCTGATCCCGTGCTTGCAGGGCACGGTCGAAGACGCGTCGCAGAGCCCGGCGTCGTTCTGGGGGTCGCTGCTTCCGGCCGCGTGGAGCTACATGCTGGCGCTGCGGTCGCGTGGGCTCGGGTCGGCGTGGACGACGCTGCATCTGATCAACGGCGGCGAAGAGCAGGCGGCTGAGCTGCTCGGCATCCCCTACGAGGACTACCGCCAGGGTGGGCTGTTTCCGATCGCCTACACGAAGGGCACCGACTTCAAGCCGGCCAAGCGGCTGCCGGTCGAGCAGATCGTGCATTTCGACAGTTGGTGACGCCGAGCGCGGTCGGCCTCGAAACTCAGCGGCCTCCGGCAAACCCGTGCTGGCGCCACGCCTCGTACACGGCGACGGCCGCGGCATTGGACAGATTCAACGATCGGCGCCCGGGGATCATCGGAATCCGTACTGCGGCGGTGACATGCGGGTCCGTCAGCGTCTGCGCGTCCAGCCCCGTCGGCTCCGGGCCGAACAACAGCACGTCACCGGGCTGGTAGCTGATATCGGCGAACGACGCCGCCGCGTGGGCGGTGAAGGCGAACACGCGTGCCGGCCAAACCGCCCGCCATGCGTCGGCCAGGGATGCGTGCACAGTGACGGATGCGAGGTCGTGGTAGTCGAGTCCGGCGCGTCGGAGCTTCGGCTCGGACAGGTCGAACCCGAGCGGCTCGACGAGGTGCAACTCGCAGCCGGTGGCCGCCACCATCCGAATTGCGTTGCCTGTGTTCGGCGCGATCCGCGGCGAGAAGAACATCACCTTGAACAACGGCTGAGCACGATCGAGGTCGTCACTTGCATTGCATCCGATCGTATTCGCCTCCGGCGACGGGCCGGACTCGGACGAGCGTCAACGTAGAAATTCGGATCGCAGTGTGCAAAAGGACAGGCGCACGAATGCGAACAGCGCACAACCGAAAGAAAAACCAGCCGTCCTGCGGACACCCGAATTCACTCGCGTAGAATTCCAGCGCGGCAAACGCCTCTGAACTGCGCTTGTTCTGCAGGCGGTTACCGCGCCGCCCGACGTCGGGGTCGACAAAAGCAGGAAAGTCTATGAGCCAGGCGCACATTCGAAACAGCGTGCAGCGATGACGATGTTCGAGCAGCCGGTGCTGCCCGACGACGCGGAAGAAAGTCCGCCGGAAGCGCCGCCCAAACGTCCGCCGTCGTGGTCGCCGTCGAATTGGCCGGTGGCCTGGAAGGTACTCGCGATCGTCGTCATCCCGATCGCGCTGGCGGTGGCGTTCGGCGGTCTGCGCGTGTATCACAGCGTCAACGACGCCCGGAATCTGCGCGCCGCCGCCGCCCGCGCGGACCTCGTCGCACCGATCGAGGACTACACCGGCGCCTTGGAGAGCGCCCTGCTGGCCTACGCATCGGGTCCTGACGGCCCGGTCGCCCGCAAGGCCTTCGACGACTCCCGCGCGGCACTGGAGCGCAAACTGGCCGGCACCGACGTCGACGCGGATGTCCGCTCCGGCATCACCACGCTGTTGAACAGCGGTCCTGCGCTACTCGACCAGGCCGCGTCGAACAGCATGGCAGTTCGCGACACCGTGACCACGTACGCACCGATCCTGCTGACCGCCGAAGACGCGATCAACGGGTCGGTGCGGGTTGACGACGAACAGATCCGCGCACAGGCCCAAGGGCTCAGCCGCGCCGTCGGGGCGCGCGGCCAGATGACGATGCAGAAACTTCTGGTCAACCGTGGTGGCGAGCTGCCGGAGCCGGAGCTGCGCACGTCGATGATCACGCTGGCCGGCACCGAGCCTTCCACGCTGTTCGGCATGAACCAGGTGCTCGGCGTCGGCTCCGCGGACGCCAAGGCACTGCAACAGCAGATGGTCAGCCGGATGGCCGTCATGTCCGATCCGAACGCCGTGCTCGCCGGCAATCCCGACCTCCTGCAGTCCCTGCAGGCCACCGAGGACATCGCCAAGAAGGTGATCAGTGACACCACGCCCTCGGTGACCGCCGCGGTGGACCAGCAGGCGTCAGCGGCGCGTGCCGCCGCGATCCGGGATGCGGCGATCGTCCTGGTCGCGCTTTTGCTCGGCATTGTCGCCGTGGTCCTGGGCGCTCGGTCGCTGGTCCAGCCGCTGCGCCGGCTGCGGGAGGGCGCGCTGCGGGTGGCCCACGAAGACCTACCCGCCGAAGTGGAACGTATCCGCGCCGGCCACGAGCCCGAGCCCGTCGTGCCGATTCCCGTCTACACCACCGAGGAGATCGGCCAGGTCGCCCACGCGGTCGACGACCTGCACGAGCAGGCATTGATGATGGCGGCCGAGCAGTCGCGGCTTGCCCTGCACGTCAGCGACATGTTCGAGACGATGTCGCGGCGCACCCGCTCGCTGGTGGACCAGCAGCTGTCGTTGATCGACGAGCTCGAACGCAACGAGGACGACCCGCGGCGGCTGGAGGCGTTGTTCAAGCTCGACCACCTGGCCGCGCGGATGCGCCGCAGCGGCAGCAACCTGCTGGTGCTGTCCGGGGCGAAGCCTCGCCGCGAGCACGCCGAATCGATGGCGGTGGCCGATGTCGTCAAGGCGGCGACCTCGCAAGTCGAGGATTACCAACGGGTGGTCATCACCACGGTGCCCGACAGCGCGGTCGTCGGCTCCGCGGCACCCGACGTCGTGCACCTACTCGCGGAGTTGATCGACAACGCGCTGCGCTACTCGCCGCCCACCTCCGAAGTTCGGGTGTCTGCGGTGCGCACCGGTCCGCGCGGGCTGGTCATCGAGATCAGCGACAGCGGCCTCGGCATGACCGAGGGCGACCTGCGGATGACCAACATGCGCCTGGAGTCCGGCGGCGAGGTGACCCCCTACACCGCCCGCCACATGGGGCTGTTCGTGGTCGGGCGGCTGGCCCAGCGGCACGGGCTGGTGGTGCGGCTGCGCAGCTCGGTGGCCGGCGAGCCGGGCTCAGGCCTGACCGCCGGCGTGTTCATCCCCGCCGAGCTGATCGAACGGCCGGGCGCGACGGGCTGGACCCGCCCCGAGCAGCACGACGAAACCCTGGAAAGCGACGACGCGACGGCGGCCATCAGCCAGGCTGCCACCCGCCCTGCATTCGCGGAACCATCGCACCGCAACGACATTCCGGCGCAGGACGACCAGGACTCGCTGCTACCGCGGCGGGCTCCCGGCGCCAGCGGCATCGTCGCGCTGCCGGGCGAGCAGCTAGAGCAGCCAGCCGAGCCCCGCACGCCCGCGGACACGTCGGCGTACTTCGCTTCCCGTGAGCAGGCCGCCGAACCGCAGGAGCCTGCGGCCCGCACCCGGCCGCCGTCGTCACCGCTGGGCGACACCGACGTGATCTTCCAGAAGATGGTCTCGGAGTGGCTGATCGATCCGCAGGAGTTGATGCAGCCGTTCCAGTCGTGGGAATCGGTATGGGACAGCGGCTGGGAGGCGGCCGCGCAGGCCGAAGAGGTGCCGGTCGAACAGCGCACCGAGCATGGCTTGCCGGTGCGCGAGCCCGGCGCACGGCTGGTGCCCGGCTCGGCTCAGGCCTCCACCGGGCGGCCGAACGGCGCCGCGCACCGCAAACCTGACGACGACCGCGACGTGGATGCGACGGCCGAGCGTGACCCCGAAGCCGTGCGGGCGTCGCTGTCCAGCCACTGGAGCGGGGTGCGCGCCGGCCGGTCGCACGCGCGCGAAGACGACGCGGGAGACGACGAATGACGCGTCCCGCGCGCAACCAGTCGCTGGACTGGCTGGTGTCGGCGTTCGCACGGGACGTGCCCGGCGTGTCGCATGCGATCCTGGTGTCCGCCGACGGCCTACTGGTGGCCGCCAGTGCGCATCTGCCGACAGAACGCGCCGACCAATTGGCCGCTGTCAGTTCGGGATTGGCGAGCTTGTCGACAGGCGCGGCGCAACTGTTCGAAGGCGGCCGTGTGCTGCAGTCGGTGGTCGAGATGGAAAACGGCTACCTGCTGCTGATGCGGGTGGGCGACGGGTCGCACCTGGCGGCGCTGGCGTCCACGTCGTGCGACATCGGTCAAGTCGGCTACGAGATGGCGGTCTTGGTGGAACGCGTTGGGGCAGTGGTGAAGTCGGCACGGCGAGCGACGCAGCAGTCGTGAGGCGTAGTGAACCCCCGCAGTGAACCGAACCTGGTCCGGCCGTACACTCTGACGGCCGGGCGGACGAGCGCGAGCATTGCGCTGCCGCTTGAAGCGCCGATTGCGCTCTGCCGGTCCGCCGACGACAACGGCTGGCTTCCCAACGACGTACGAGAGGACATCGTGAAGCTCTGTGCCGCAAGGCCGTCCGTTGCGGAGATCGCGTCGAAGCTGAGCCTGCCGCTCGGCGTGACGCGGGTGCTGGTGGCTGACCTAATCGAATCCGGGCACCTGCGGGTACTCGCCACTCTCGACGACGACTCGTCGGTCGAGGAGCGGCGTGAGTTGATCGGAAGGACGCTGCGTGGCCTCCGCACACTCTGAGACCCAAGCCTCCACCAAGATCGTGATCGCCGGCGGATTCGGCGCAGGCAAAACCACTTTCGTCGGTTCGGTGTCCGAGATCATGCCGCTGCGCACCGAGGCGATCCTGACCGAGGCCTCGGTGGGTGTGGACGAACTCGACGGCACGCCCGACAAGAGAACCACCACGGTGGCCATGGACTTCGGCCGCATCACCTTGGCAGAAGAGGACCTGGTGTTGTACCTGTTCGGCACGCCAGGGCAGCGCCGCTTCTGGTTCATGTGGGACGACCTGGTGCGCGGTGCGATCGGCGCGATCGTCCTGGTGGACGTACGCCGGCTGCAAGACAGCTTCGCGGCCGTGGACTTCTTCGAAGCGCACCGACTGCCGTTTCTGGTGGCGGTCAACCAGTTCGACGGCGCACCGCGCTACCCGGCCGACGAGGTGCGCAAAGCGCTTTCGCTGCCGCCCGGCGTTCCGGTGATCGATGTCGATGCGCGACAACGGGATTCGGCGAAACAGGCGCTGATTGCGCTCGCGGAGTACGCGCTGGAGCAGCTGACGCCGGCGCGGTGAGCGCCCGGCCGGTTACTATTCGGTAACCTACGCTAACGTAGGTAGGTGCGTTCGCCCTTGCGGGGCGATTAACTAGAGCGGTCTGGAACCGTCGACAGATGAAGGAGCAGACCGTGACGCAGGTGTCGTCCAGTCCCTCGCATCCGGATCGATTGCCGCGTCACGTCGGCGTCGCGATTGTCGGTAGCGGTTTCTCCGGCCTGGGCGCGGCCGTCAAGCTGGACGAAGCCGGTCACCGCGACTTCGTCGTACTCGAGCGCGGCACCGACGTCGGCGGGACCTGGCGCGACAACACCTACCCGGGCGCCGCCTGTGACGTGCCGTCGCACCTGTACTCGTACTCGTTCGCCCTGAACCCGGACTGGACGCGGTCGTTCTCGAGGCAGGAGGAGATCCAGAACTACCTGCGCGGAGTCGCTCGCCGGGCCGGTGTCCTCGACCGGCATGTGTTCGGCTGCGAGGTGAAAAGGGCGGCATGGAACGAGCGCCGCAACCACTGGGAGCTGTCGACGTCACGCGGGACGATGACTGCCGACGTGCTGATCGGCGCCTTCGGCGCGCTGGCGGAGCCCAAACTGCCGGACATACCCGGGATCGATGCCTTCGACGGCGAACTCTTCCACTCGGCGCAGTGGAACCACGCGGCCGACTTGCGCGGAAAGCGCGTCGCTGTGATCGGCACGGGCGCGTCGGCGATCCAGATCGTGCCGGCCATCGCGGACACGGTGGGCCACATCGACGTCTATCAGAGAACCGCCCCCTGGCTCTTGCCGCGATTCGACCGGCCGTTCACCCCTGTCGAGCGGTGGGCGTTCCGCAATGTGCCCGGTGTGCTGTGGCTCGCCCGGTTCGGGATCTACGCCGCCCGCGAGACCCAGGTGGTGGGGCTGGCCAAGTATCCGCCCCTGATGAAGGTCTTCGAGTTGATATCGCGGGCCAAGATCCGCAGCGAAATCCGCGACCCCGACCTGCGACGCAAGGTCACGCCTAATTTCCGCATCGGATGCAAGCGCATGCTGATCGCCAACGACTGGTATCCGACGCTGGACCGCGACCACGTCGACTTGATCACCGACGGCATCGAGCGGGTGGACGGCCGCAGCATCGTCACCAAGGACGGCACAGCGCGGGAAGTCGACGCGATCATCGTGGCGACCGGCTTCCACGTCACCGACTCGCCGATGTTCGAGACCATCTGCAACAGCGACGGGCGAAGCCTGGCGCAATCCTTCGCCGACAAGGGCATGCAGGCCTACAAGGGCACCACCATCGCGGGATTTCCCAACGCGTTCTTCCTCGTCGGGCCGAACACCGGGCTCGGGCACACGTCGATAGTGTACATGATCGAGTCGCAACTGAATTACGTCGTCGATGCGATCGAGACCATGAAAGCGCGCGGGCTCACCCGCGTCGAGGTTCGCCGAAACGTCCAAGACGCCTACAACGAGCAGCTGCAGCGCAAGCTCGCGCGCACCGTGTGGATGACCGGCGGCTGCGCCAGCTGGTATCTGGACGCCCATGGCAACAACACGACCCTGTGGCCTGACTTCACGTTCCGGTTCCGCGCACAGACGAAGCACTTCGACGTCGACGCGTACGAGACGTCGGCGCGTCAGCTCAGCGACGCGAATTGATCTGCAGCGCAACGCAACTCGTCGGGAAGGCAGAACACGGTGGGATCGTTCGAAGGCAAAGTAGCGGTGGTCACCGGCGCGGGCTCCGGCATCGGACGCTCGCTTGCGCTGGGCCTGGCGCGCCGGGGCGCGCGGGTGGCGATCTCCGACGTCAACGAAGAGGGGCTGGCAGAAACCGCTGAGATGGTCACCGCGCTCAACGGTGAGCCGCATGCCGAACTTCTCGATGTCAGCGACCGCTCGGCGGTGCAGACCTACGCATCGTCAGTCGCCGCACACTACGGAGTGGTCCACCAGATCTACAACAACGCTGGAATCGCAAGCGGGGCAGCGCCACTCATCGACTGCGACTACGAAACCTATGAGCGGATCATCGCCGTCAACCTCTGGGGCGTCATCAACGGCACCAAGGAGTTCCTGCCGCATTTGATCGAGTCCGGCGACGGACACGTCGTCAACATCTCCAGCCTCAACGGCCTGATGGCCCAAGCGTCGATGACTGGTTACTGCACAACCAAATTCGCCGTGCGAGGATTCACCGAGGCGCTTCGTGCCGAGATGTTGTCGGCGGAATATCCGGTGAAAGTCACCGTCGTGCACCCGGGCGGGATCGCGACGAACATCGCCACGTCGGCCCTCACCGAGGCCGAGCGCGCCGGCCGAGAAATCACCGACGCGCAGCGCCGACGCGCCGAGGCGTACAACCGCAAGCTGCTCAAAATGTCTCCCGAGCGAGCCGCCGACATCATCCTCGACGGCGTCGAGGCCAACCGGAGCCGGGTGCTGGTAGGTAGAGACGCCAAGGGTGTCGACCTGCTGGTTCGGCTCCTCCCTCGCGCGCACGTCCGGCTGGTTCTGTGGTGGGAGAAGCGGACTTTCGGCGGCTAGGCGACAGACGGCTGCTACCGGGCACGCCGAGCGAGCCGCTCCGGGTCGTCGATCAGCACACTCTTGCCTTCGACTCGGATCCATCCCCGTTTGGCGAAGTCACTGAGGGCCTTGTTGACCGTCTCGCGCGACGAGCCGACCAATTGAGCGAGCTCCTCTTGGGTGAGGTCGTGGTCGACGCGCAGCGCCGAGCCTTCGCGGGTGCCGAACCGCTGCGCGAGGTGCAGCAGTTGCTTGGCGACCCGGCCCGGAACGTCAGTGAAGATCAAACTGGTCAACGCATCGTTGGTGCGCCGCAGCCGCCGCGCCAGCACCCGCAGCAGCTGTTCGGCGATATCCGGATACTGAGTGATCCACGAGCGCAGCGCGGCGCGGTCCATCATCACCGCGCGTACCTCGGTCAAGGCGGTGACCGTGGACGTGCGCGGTCCAGGGTCGAAAAGTGCGAGCTCGCCGAACATGTCAGCCGGCCCCAGCAACGTGATCAGACTCTCGCGCCCGTCCGGAGTGCGGCGCCCGACCTTCACCTTGCCCGCGGTGATGATGTAGAGCTGCTCGCCGGGATCGCCTTCGCGGAAGATGGTGTGTCCGCGAGGGAAGGTCACCGGCTCGAGCTGCTGGGTGAGCGCGCCGACGGTGCTGGGCGCCACCCCCTGGAAAATGCCGGCGCGTGCTAGCACCTCGTTCACGACGACTTCCTCTCAGGTGACGAACCGGGACTGCACGGTGATCGGGGAGTGGTCGACATTGACCAGCAGGATGTCCTGGCGATGCGACGCTACGCGCTTCAGCGCGTCCGCGGAGCACAATCGAGAAAGCTCTAAGTCATTGCGCAGAAAGCAATTACGCCGTGCAACGCCGATAGCGGCGGCAGGTGCCGGCTACATCTGCCAGTCGTTGGACCCGTCGTGCCTGGAGTAGGTGCCGCCGCTGGAGTTCTTCACGATGATCGGATCGCCGGGTCCGAAGTTGTCGAAGAACCACCTGGCGTTGGACGGGCTGATGTTGATGCAGCCATGACTGACGTCGCGCTTACCCTGGTCGTCCACAGACCACGGAGCGCTGTGCACGAAGTCGCCGCTGTCGTCGAACCGGACCGCGAGCTCGACCGTCGTCTTGTATCCGTAGGTGGAGTTGACCGGAACGCCGTAGGTCGAGGAGTCCATCACCACCGACGGCATCTTCTCTTGGACGTAGTAGGTGCCGTTCGGGGTCTGATGGCCGCCGGCTGACATACCCATCGACATCGGCATCGTCTTCACGACGGCTCCGTTGCGGGTGACGGTCAGCTGATGTGTGGCGTCGTCGGCGGTGGCGACCAGCGCGTCACCGGTACGAAAGCTCGACACCGTGCCGCCGGCATCGACGGTCACCGCGGTGTGGGCGGGCCAGAAGCTCAGCGGACGCCAGCGCAATTGCGTCGGTGTCATCCAGTAGAACTTTCCCGGAACCGGAGGGACCGAGGAGACGTGCACGGCGCCTTCAGCTGCGACGGCGTCGTCGACCAGACCGGGGAAGTTGATGATGATCGGCTGCCCCACGCCCACCGTGGAGCCGTTGGCAGGGACGATCCTCGGCGGTCCGAACGGCGGCGTGCCGGTGAACGGCGTCGGGTCCTGCCCTGCGGCCGGCCCCGCAACGACCCCTGGGTCAGGCACGGCCGGATCCGGATCTGCAAGTGCGGGAGCCGCATTCAATGCCAACGCCGAAACCACGAGTGAAGCCACTACGGCCGCCCTCGACACCGTCAAGAGACTTCTCTTCGTCCGGCCCGGCATACAGTCCCTCCAGTCGCGTTCCGCATGCAGTGTCGCATAGCGGCCGGTGCGGCCGTATCTTCGCCGTCTGTCCCGTGTCTGGCTCTGGCGTACGGGAGGTGGCACGTTTCGCGGGGCATGTCTGTGGGAAGAAGACAGGCGCCGGGGGACTGCACGCTTGCGGATGGAGGGGCCTTTGATGAGCAAGTTGTTTCCTCGTTTGGCCGGCGCCATTGCCGTTGCATTGGCGCCCTTGGCGTACGTGACGGTCGTCTCGCCAGCGGTGAGTCACGCCGACTGCGAGTGGGGTACGTGGTGGGACCCGGTGGCGAGCGTGTGTCGGCCGGTGGTGCCGCCGCCTCCGCAGGATTGCGGCTGGGGCAATTGGTGGGATCCGGCAGCCAACGTGTGTCGGCCGGTGGTGCCGCCGCCTCCGCAGGATTGCGGCTGGGGCAATTGGTGGGACCCGGTAGCCAACGTGTGTCGTCCCGTGGTGCCGCCTCCGCCCGAGTAGTCGTTTCCCGGAGGAACCGGGCCGACGCTACGAGCCTTTGAGCCGGATCCTCCAGCGCACGAACGAGGCGTAGCCGACACAGATCGCGGCCAGCATCGCCATGTCGAACAGCCAGGCGCTCGACGTGTGGTGCCAGTGCGAGTCCTTCGGCGTGAGCGGACCGGGGACGAGCTTGATCAGATCCACCGTCGACGCCGACGCGGCGAATCCCCAGCGCGCCGGCGTGAACCACGAAAGCTGGTCCAGCCCAACGCGATGCGTCACGGGGATCATGCCGCCGGAGAACACCAGCTGCGACATGATCGCCACCACCAGCAGCGGCATGATCTGCTCGTTGGACTTGGCCAGCGCCGACAGCGCCAGGCCCACCATCGCCGCGGCCACACAGGTGAACGCCACGTCGACGAACAGCTCGAAGGCCGGACTCTTCAGCAGCACTGCGCCCTGGGTGGGAGCGCCCTTGCCCCACACCGCGATCGCCACCACGATCGCCGACTGCACCACCGCGAACACCGTGAACACACAGATCTTCGCCAACAGGTAGGCAGTCGTGGACAATCCCACCGCCTGTTCGCGAAGGAAGATCGGCCGCTCGCCGATCAGCGTGCGGATGGTCAGCGCGGTGCCCATGAAGATCGCTCCGACGTTGAGCAGCACCAGAATCTGGCCCGGCTCGTTCGGTGCGTCGCCGTAGGGGTTCGGAATCCCGAACCCGACGTCGCCGGGCACCGCCTTGACCAGTGCACCCATGATCAGCGGCAGCAGCATCAAGAAGACGAAGTAGCCGCGGTCGGCGACGATCAGCCGCACCTGCCGGCGGGTGACCGTCGAGAACTGCCGCCACAAGCTGGTGTGCACCGGCTTACCCAAGTCCGTCGGCTTCTCGGTCTCCGGCAGCGACGGCGGGGCCGGATGGCGTTCCAGGAACCGCAGCTTCGCGCCCTCGGGGTCGCTTGCCACGGCGCTGAAGATGTCGGCCCAGTTGGTGGTGCCCATTGCCGAGCCGATGTCGCTGGGCGCCCCGCAGAACGCGGTCTTGCCGCCCGGGGCCAGCAGCAGCACCTGATCGCACACGTCGAGGTAGGTCAGCGAATGGGTCACGACGATCACGGTGCGGCCCGCGTCGGCCAGCTGGCGCAGCATCGTCATCACCTGGCGATCCAGCGCCGGATCCAGACCCGAGGTGGGCTCGTCGAGAATCAGCAGCGACGGGCCGGTGAGCAGCTCCATCGCCACCGAGGCGCGTTTGCGCTGTCCGCCGGACAGCTTGTCCACCCGGGTGCCCGCGTGTGGGGTGAGCTCGAGCTCCTCGAGCACGTTCATCATCACCTGACGCCGGTCTTCCTTGGTGGTGTCCGGCGGCAGCCGCAGCTCGGCCGCATAGCCGAGCGCCTGCTCGATGGTCAGCTGACCGTGCACCACGTCGTCTTGCGGCACCATCCCGATACGACTGCGCAACGACGCGTACTCGGCGTGGACGTCGTGGCCCTCGAACAGCACCCTGCCGCGGGTCGGATTGCTGGCCCCGACAATCACTTTCGCCAGCGTCGACTTGCCGGCGCCTGACGGGCCGATCACCGCGGTCAGCGTGCCGGGCCGCGCCGAGAACGAGATGTTGTCCAGCAACGTGCGGCCGTGCTCGATCTCGAGGCTGACGTCGCGAACCTCCAAACCGCCTGTGCGCGTGGCGGCTTCGGTCTCGGTGCGACGGACCAGCGTGCCGCCCTGGAACACCAGGTCGACGTTGCCGATCGTGACGACGTCGCCGTCGCGCAGCAGCGCCCGGTCCACCCGGTTGCCGTTGACGAACGTGCCGTTGATGCTGCGCGCGTCCTGGATCTCGACGCCCTCGGCCGTCGGCACCAACGTCGCGTGGTGCCGCGACGCCAGCACGTCGGGAATCACGATGTCGTTGTCGGTGGCGCGGCCGATCGTCGTCGCTCCCGGCGGCGGAGGCGCAGCGCCGCCACGCAGGATGCGGATCATGCTGGTCGCCAGGTTCTGGCCGTCGGCGCTGGTGGGACGTGCCGTCGGCCGGATCTGCGTCGGCGGCGGCTGAGTGTCCGGCTGCGACACAGGCGCCGACGGCACCCGGGACGCCGGCGCAGGCGTGCTGGGCGGCCGCGTCTGTGGGCCACTGGACGGGCCGGGCGGATATGTGTGCGGCGGCTGCGTCGGCGGGTACGACGGCTGCGGCGTGCTCGGCGGATACCCCGCGGGGGCGTGCGACATGGACTGCTGGTGGCCCTGCCGGGCGGCCGCGCCGCGGGCTTGGGCCGGCACCGACGTGGTCTGCGGGGGCCGGCCCACAGCACCTTGGTGGCGCCCGACCTCGAATGTCAGCCGCGGGCCGTCCGGGTTGCCGATGTTGATGCTCTGCCCGTCGCGGATCTCCACCGACGGCACGCGGCGGTGGTCGACGAACATCCCGTTGAGGCTGCCGTTGTCGATCGCCACCCAGCGGCCGCGGTCGAACCGCAGCAGCACGTGCGCGCGTGAGACGAGTGGATGAGCGACCCGGACGTCGGCGCGCAGATCGCGGCCGATGACCACGTCGTGGCCCGGCGCGAAGGTGCGTTGCGACCCGTCGGTCCGAACAGTCAGCGCGGGCGGTGATGGTCGGCTCATTAGCCGTCACTCTATAAGGACAGCGGCGTCCCGATGCGTTAGCCGGGCGCTCCGGTGACGACGCATCGGGTGCGCACGGTGGGCCGCGAGCGAAAAGCGGCGGGCATGCACTTGTTGCAGTGCGTGCAGGCCGATCGCACCGCGGTGCCGCCCGCGGCGATCCGGTTGACCAGATCCGGTTCGGCCAGCAGCGCACGGGCCATCGCGACGAATTCGAACCCCTCCGCCATCGCGAGGTCCATGGTTTCGCGGTTGGTGATGCCGCCCAGCAGGATCAGCGGCATCGACAGCTCGGCCCGGAACGTGCGCGCCAAGTCGAGCAGATACGCGTCGCGGTAAGGGTATTCGCGGAAGATCTTCTTGCCCACCAGCCGCAGCCCCCAGCTCGTCGGGGGCTTGAAGATCTTCGCGAAGTCCTCGATCGGAACGTCGCCGCGGAACAGGTACATCGGGTTGACGAACGAGCTGCCCGCCGTCAGTTCCAGGGCGTCGAGGGCGCCGTCATCCTGCAGCCACGTGGCAGTGGTGAGCGCTTCGTCGACGGTGATGCCGGTCCGAATCCCGTCTGCCATATTGAGTTTCGCGGTCACCGCGATCTGGTTGCCCACGGCCTGGCGCACGGCCTGCACCGCCCTGCGGGCCACCTTCGCGCGGTTGTGCAGCGAGCCGCCGAACTCGTCGTCACGACGATTCACCAGCGGGCTGAGGAACGAACTGCAGAAATAGCCGTGCCCCAAATGTATTTCGACGGCGTCGAAGCCGGCGTCGACGGCCAGCCGGGCCGCCGCGGCGTGGTCGGCGATCACCCTGTCGATGTCCTCGTGGGTGGCTTTCTTCGCGAACCGCAGAACGATCGGGTTGAAGCTGCGGACCGGCGCCAGCGCCGGCGACTTGTCGGCCGGGCCCACGCGGACGGGCCCGGCGTGCCCGATCTGCGCGCTGGCCGCGGCGCCTTCGGCGTGCACGGCCTCGGTCAGTCGGCGTAGCCCCGGCACCGCCTCGGGTCGCATCCACAGCTGGCCGGCCTCGGTGCGGCCGCCCGGTGACACCGCGCAATAGGCGACCGTGGTCATCGCCACCCCGCCGGCCGCAGGCAACCGGTGGTATTCGACGAGTTCGTCGGTCACCAGCGCGTCGGGGGTCGCCGCCTCGAACGTCGCCGCCTTGATGATCCGATTGCGCAGCGTGATCGGCCCCAGCTTGGCCGGGGAGAACACGCTCGTCGGGGCCATGGCTCAAAGCGTGCCACAAGCCTGTCAGACTGAGGTTCGTGACTGCGACGGTGCTCGACGGCAAGGCCACCCGCGACGAGATCTTCGCCGACTTGACGCAGCGGGTGCAGGCGCTGACAGCCGCCGGGCGCACCCCCGGACTGGGCACGATCCTGGTGGGCGACGACCCCGGCTCGCAGGCCTATGTCCGCGGCAAGCACGCCGACTGCGCGAAGGTCGGCATCACCTCGATCCGCCGCGATCTGCCCGCCGACATCAGCCAGGCCAAGCTCGACGAGACCATCGACGAGCTGAACGAGAACCCCGAGTGCACCGGCTACATCGTGCAGCTGCCGCTGCCGCGGGGTCAGTTGGACGAGAACGCCGCGCTGGAGCGCATCGACCCGGAGAAGGACGCCGACGGCCTGCATCCGACGAATCTCGGCCGGCTGGTGCTGGGCAAGGCGGCACCGCTGCCGTGCACGCCGCGCGGGATCGTGCACCTCCTGCGCCGCTACGACGTACCGATCGCCGGCGCGCACGTGGTGGTGATCGGCCGCGGTGTGACCGTCGGCCGCCCGCTCGGCCTGCTGCTCACCCGACGGTCGGAGAACGCCACAGTCACCCTGTGCCACACCGGAACTCGTGATCTGCCGGCGCTGACGAAGCAGGCCGACATCGTGGTCGCGGCGGTCGGCGTTGCGCACATGGTGACCGCCGACATGGTCAAGCCGGGGGCCGCGGTCGTGGACGTCGGGGTGAGCCGGGTGGACGGCAAACTCACCGGCGACGTGCATCCCGACGTCTGGGAGGTGGCGGGCTACGTGTCGCCGAACCCCGGCGGCGTGGGGCCGTTGACCCGGGCGTTCCTGCTGACGAACGTCGTGGAGCGTGCGGAGTCGCGATGAGCACGCGCGACGCCGCCCGTCAGGTCGTCCGCACCCAGTGGCCGATCCTGTTGGTGTTCCTGATCTTTGCGGCCGCATTCGTGCTCGTGGTGGCGGACTTCTGGCGGCGCGGGTCGTTGTTGATCGGCATCGGCGTCGCGGTTGCTGCGGTGCTGCGGTTGGTCTTGTCGGACAGTCGCGCGGGCTTGCTGGTGGTCCGCAGCCGGCTCACCGACTTCGTGACGATGGCGGTGGTCAGCGCGGTGGTGATCTACATCGCGTGGACGATCGATCCGCTGGGCACCCGATAGTTGTTGTCCCGAGTGTTGGGTTGATCCACGCTTTTGGCAGGCGCAGCGGAGCGTGGCTCAAGTCCACACTCGGCGCGAATGAGCCGCTGCGACAACGGGCTTCGCCCACTCCGGCGTCGACGTCAGGTCGTCCGGCCCGACCACCGCACCACGCGCCACGTGCAGCACCAGCGATGGACGGGGTGCGCGGCCGGTCGCGGGGTCGGCGTCGGCTGAGTTGTCGTATACCCGCAGTTCGGTGAGGGCGGGCAGCAGCCGTATCAGGTTTTGCCTGCTGTGCCGCCACCGGCGCCGGATGACAGCCTCGGGGATGTCGTGACCGCCTGCCCGGACACGATGCCGCACCCGCGCGATGTGTGTTTCGGGACTGTCGAGCCCGACGTACCACATGCGCACCTCGAAGCCATCCAATGCCGCGTCCGTGATCAAGCGCGGGATGGTGTTGCCGCCCAGAGTGGTCTCGAGCGCGAAGTCGAGCCGCTGCTCGATCGCCCGCTCCAGCAGTCGCTTGCCCTCATGCCACGCGGCAGCATTGGCCTTCAATTGATCGAGCCCGGGGTTCGCGGCCGTCAAGGCCTTCGCGGCTTCGTCAGGGTTGTAGTAGTCGGCGCCGGCCGCGCGGATCATCGCGCCGACGATGCTGCTCTTCCCGGCGCCGTTGACGCCGGCAACAACATAAAGCCGTGGCGGTGTCAGCGTCGGCGCTTCGGACGGGCGGCCTCGACGGCGGCCCGGCCGAGCTCGTCAGGCGTCGCGTCGAACGCAGCGGCCATAGCTGCCTTGGCCTTCGACGTCTGCAAGCGCTCCAACAAATGGTCGAAGTCTGCGGTCAACTCGTCCAGTGCCGGCACACTGCCCTTCGTCAGCGCCTCGAACTCGTCGTACGACAACAGCACCGCTTTCGGTGTGTTGTGCTTGGTGATCGCGACTGCGCCGCGGCGCGAGGCCTCTTCGAAGACCGCGCCGAACTCGTTCTTGAACCGGGTGGCAGCGACCGTCGGCACGTCGACCAGCACACCGTCGCGGTTGCGGAACGTCAAAGTAGCCATATTGGACATTTTAGCCAACACGACGACGCGCGCTAGGTCGACAGGGTGGCCCGAATGCACACTGTCACGTACGGCAGGGCCAGGCCCGTCGAGTTGGCCAATGCGGGATGCGTGGTCAGAAGCTCGCGCACCTGCTCGAGGGTCCGGGTGCGCACCTCCGTCGGCGAGGTGATGCAGTAGCTGCGCGACGCCACCAAGTCGATCAATGCTTGCGGCGTCAGGTAATTCGTCCACTCCACCTGATGGCGCTGGACGTCGACGAACGGCTCGGGCAGCGTGACGCGGTTGTTGAACGGATCGTCCTCATGGCCGATGATGCGGCCCAGCTCGCGTACCCAGCCCATCCGCTCGTCGCGCACGTTCCACACCAGGCCGAGCCGCCCGCCGGGCCGCAGCACCCGCGCCACTTCCGCCACAGCGCGGGCGGGGTCGAACCAATGCCAGGCCTGCGCCACCAGCACCGCATCCACGCTGTCGTCGGACAGGGGGATCTCCTCGGCGGTGCCGAGCAGCGCGGGCGTGTCGGGCAGCGAATGGCGAAGCAGCTCGAGCATTTCCGGGATCGGATCGACCGCCACCACGGACAGCCCGCGCTCGACGAGCCGGGTGGTGAGTTTGCCCGTGCCGGCACCGAGGTCGAGCACGTCGCGCACATCTGGCGGCAGCAGCCAGTCGATGGCCTCGGGAGGGTACGACGGCCGGCCGCGTTCGTATGCGGCCGCTTCGGCGCCGAACGACAGCGAGCGGGCCAGCTGGTCGGTCATGCCGATGCGAGCTTGAGCGTCTGCCGGATCAAATCTCCGACGGCCTCGGATTCGATCAAGAACCCGTCATGCCCGTACACCGAGTCGACGACGTTCAGCCCGGGGCAGCCCGGCAACAGGTCGGCCAGCTCCTCCTGCAGCCGCAGCGGATACAGCCGGTCGGAGGTGATGCCGCCCACCACCACGGGAACCTGACATCGACTCAGCGCCGCCGGCACACCGCCACGGCCGCGTCCGACGTCGTGGCTGGACAGCGCGTCGGTGAGCACCACGTAGCTGCCCGGGTCGAACCGGTCGACCAGCTTGGCGCCCTGGTACTCGAGGTAGCTCTGCACCGCGTACCGGCCGCCGGTCAGCGGGTTCTCCGAGGCCTGCGGCTGATTGGCAAAGCGCCGGTCCAGTTCCACCTCGCCGCGGTAGGTCAGATGGGCGAAGCGCCGGGCGATGTCCATGCCGTCGACGGGTTCTCGGCCGGTGCCGTAGTAGTCGCCGCCCTGCCAGTTCGGGTCGGCTTTGATCGCGGCGACCTGGGTGGTCTGCGTGCCGATCTGGTCGGCGGTCGCACGTGCGCCGACGGCCAGCACCAGCGCGGCGCGCACCTTGTCGGGATGGCCGACGATCCACTCCAGCGCCCGCGCGCCGCCCATCGAACCGCCGACCACCGCGGCGACCTCCGTGATGCCCACTGCCGCCAGCGCTGCGACGTCGGCCTCCACTTGGTCGCGCACGGTGATCGTGGGAAACCGTGAGCCCCAAGGCTTTCCGTCGGTTGCGGGTGAGCTGGGCCCGGTCGAGCCGCGGCAGCCGCCCAGCACGTTGGTGGCCACCGCGCACCAGCGGTTGGTGTCGATCGGCGCGCCGGGACCGACTGCGCTGTCCCACCAGCCGGGGGTCGGATGGTTCGGGCCCGCGGGCCCGGCGACGTGCGAGTCGCCGGTGAGCGCGTGCAGCACCACCACTACGTTGTCGCGTGCCGGCGACAGCTCACCCCAGCGTTGCAGCGCGATCGACACGTCGTCGATCACCCGGCCGCTCTCCAGTCGCAGCGGGCCGATGTCGACGACGCCCACCTCCCCTTCGGCGGGCAGCTGGGTGGTCGGGACGTCGAAATCCGTCACGACAGCGACCCCACCGACTGGGGGTCGGCACCCCGCGCCGAACTGAACGGCTTGGCGGCGGCGAAGCCGCGCTCGAGGTCGGCGATGATGTCGTCGATTCCCTCGATGCCGACGGCAAGGCGCACCAGGCCCGGCGTGACGCCGGTGGCCAGTTGCTCCTCGGGGCTGAGCTGGCTGTGCGTAGTGGATGCCGGATGGATCACCAGCGAGCGCACGTCACCGATGTTGGCGACGTGGCTGTGCAGGGTCAGCGCGTTGACGAACGCCTTGCCGGCCTCCACGCCGCCGGCCAGTTCGAACGCCAGCACAGCGCCGGTTCCCTTGGGCGCCAGCTTCTTTCCCAGCTCGTACCACGGCGAGCTCGGCAGCCCGGCGTAGTTCACCGACACCACGTCCTCGTGCCCGGAGAGGTACTCGGCGACGCGTTGCGCATTTTCCACGTGGCGCTGCACCCGCAGGCTCAGCGTCTCCAGTCCCTGCGCGATCAGGAACGCGTTGAAAGGCGAAGGGGCAGAACCGAGGTCGCGCAGCAGCTGCACCCGCGCCTTCAGTGCGAAGGCGGGCGGGCCGAGGTCGGCGAACACCACTCCGTGGTAGCTGGGGTCGGGCGTGGTGAACCCGGGGAAGTTACCGTTGCGCCAGTCGAACGTGCCGCCGTCGACGATCACTCCGGCGATCGCCGCGCCGTGGCCGCCCAGGTACTTGGTGGCGGAGTGCACGACGATGTCGGCGCCGTGGCTGATCGGCTGGATGAGATATGGCGTCGCGATGGTGTTGTCGACGATCAGCGGCACGCCGACGTCATGGGCCACCGCCGCGACGCCGGGGATATCGAGGATGTCGATCTGGGGGTTGGAAATCGTCTCGGCGAAGAACGCCTTGGTGTTCGGCCGCGCAGCCGCCCGCCACGACTCGAGATCGTCGGGGTCTTGGACGAAGCTGACCTCGATGCCCAGCTTGGGCAGCGAGTAGTGGAACAGGTTGTACGTGCCGCCGTACAGCCGAGGGCTGGACACGACGTGGTCGCCGGCGTTGGCGACGTTGAGGATCGCGTACGTCTCCGCCGCCTGCCCGGACGCCAGGAACAACGCAGCCACGCCGTTCTCCAGCGCGGCGATGCGCTGCTCGACGACCGCGGTGGTGGGGTTGCCGATCCGGGTGTAGATGTTGCCTTCGACCTCGAGGCCGAACAGTGCGGCGGCGTGGGCGGTGTCGTTGAACGTGTACGAGGTGGTCTGGTAGATCGGCAGCGCCCGGGCGTTGGTGGCGGCGTCCGGGACCTGGCCGACGTGAATCTGTTTGGTCTCGAACGCCCAGCGGCTGCTGGGATCGTCCTGTTCGTTCGTCATCGATGTGCTCCTGTGGTGAGGGCCGTCCGGTCCGGGGCCCGTCATCACGGACCCGCGCTTGCCGTGTAGCCGCTGGCGGCTACTCAACCTGGTCATCACCCGGGGCACCCCACCGCGGTTGGAGGGTTGCCGGCCAGCGAGCCGGGGCTTGGCGCTGGCGCTCTTGACCGATGAGAAGAGTATCGCATGCCGCAAGCCGACTGCCACCGAGTTCGCGTCGCAGACGCCCGCGCTGACCTCGCTACCGGACCCACCCCTGACACGACGGGTGCCTCGACGGAATACTGATACTCGGCTTGTCCGAACCGATGGCGGGAGACACCCAACACATGAGCAATGAGCAACCGACCATCATCTACACGCTGACCGACGAAGCGCCGCTGCTGGCTACCTACGCCTTGCTGCCGGTCATCCGCACTTTCACCGAGCCGGCGGGCATCAAAGTCGAAACCAGTGACATCTCGCTGGCGGCCCGCATCCTGGCGGAGTTCTCCGACTGCCTGGAGGAGGATCAGCGCGTGCCGGACAACCTCGCCGAGCTGGGCCGGCTGACGCAGCTGCCCGACACCAACATCATCAAACTGCCCAACATCAGCGCCTCGGTGCCGCAGCTCACCGACGCGGTCAAGGAACTGCAGGAGAAGGGCTACGCAGTGCCCGACTATCCGGCGCATCCCAAGACCGACGAGGAGAAGGCGCTCAAGGAGCGCTTCGCGAAGGTACTCGGCAGTGCCGTCAATCCCGTTCTGCGGGAAGGCAATTCGGACCGGCGCGCGGCCAAGGCGGTCAAGGAGTACGCGCGCAAGCACCCGCACAGCATGGGCGAGTGGTCGCAGGCCTCGCGCACCCATGTGGCGACGATGAAGAGCGGCGACTTCTACCACGGCGAGAAGTCGATGACGCTGGACCGCCCACGCGACGTGCGGATGGAGCTGAAGACCAAGCGCGGCGAGACGATCGTGCTCAAGCCCGAGGTGAAGCTCGACGAGGGCGACGTCATCGACAGCATGTTCATGAGCAAGAAGGCGCTGTGCGCGTTCTACGAGCAGCAGATCGAGGACGCCTACAAGACCGGCGTGATGTTCTCGCTGCACGTCAAGGCCACGATGATGAAGGTCAGCCACCCCATCGTGTTCGGCCACTGCGTCAAGGTGTTCTACAAGGACGCGTTCGCCAAGCATCAAGACGTGCTCGACGAACTCGGCGTGAACGTCAACAACGGCATGGTCGACCTCTACAACAAGATCGAGGCGCTGCCCGGATCGTTGCGCGAGGAGATCATCAACGACATCCACGCCGTGCACGAGCATCGTCCCGAATTGGCGATGGTCGATTCGGCGCGGGGCATCACGAACTTCCACTCGCCGTCCGACGTGATCGTCGACGCCTCGATGCCTGCGATGATTCGCCTCGGCGGCAAGATGTACGGCGCCGACGGCCGGACCAAGGACACCAAGGCGGTCAACCCCGAGTCGACGTTCAGCCGCATCTACCAGGAGATGATCAACTTCTGTAAGACCCACGGCCAGTTCGACCCGACCACCATGGGCACCGTGCCGAACGTCGGGCTGATGGCGCAGAAGGCCGAGGAGTACGGCAGCCACGACAAGACCTTCGAGATCCCCGAGGACGGCGTCGCCGACATCGTCGACAACGAGACCGGGGAAGTGCTGATGACGCAGAACGTCGAAGAGGGCGACATCTGGCGCATGCCCGTCACCAAGGACGCGGCGATCCAGGACTGGGTGAAGCTGGCCGTCACCCGGGCCCGCGACTCCGGTATGACCGTGGTGTTCTGGCTCGACATCGAACGCCCGCACGAGGTCGAGCTACGCAAAAAGGTCAAAAAGTACCTGCAAGACCACGACACCGAGGGCCTGCACATCCAGATCATGCCGCAGGTGTGGGCGATGCGGTACACGCTCGAACGCGTGGTGCGCGGCAAAGACACGATCGCGGCCACCGGCAACATCCTGCGCGACTACCTGACCGACCTGTTCCCGATCCTGGAGCTGGGCACCAGCGCCAAAATGCTGTCGATCGTGCCGCTGATGGCCGGCGGTGGGATGTACGAAACCGGCGCGGGCGGCTCGGCGCCCAAACACGTCAAGCAGCTGGTCGAGGAGAACCACCTGCGGTGGGATTCGCTCGGCGAGTATCTGGCGCTGGGCGCATGCCTGATGGACATCGGCACGAAAACCGGAAACAAGAGGGCCACGGTTCTCGGCAAGGCGCTCGACGGGGCGATCGGCTGCTTCCTGGAGAACGACAAGAGCCCGTCGCGCAAGACCGGCGAGCTGGACAACCGGGGCAGCCACTTCTATCTCGCTTTGTACTGGGCGCAGCAGCTGGCCGAGCAGAGCGACGACCAAGAGCTCGCGGATCATTTCGCGCAGCTGGCGAAGTCGCTGTCGGAGAACGAAGACACGATTCTGTCGGAACTCGCTGCCGCGCAAGGCAATTCGGTCGACATCGGCGGCTACTACTACCCCGACCCCGAAAAGACCACCGCAGTGATGCGGCCCAGCAAGACGTTCAACCAGACGCTGGAGGCCGCCCAAGCCTGAGCGCAGTTTCGCGGCATTCGGCCCTTGTAGTGTGGCTCACATGTCCAGGATCAAGGTCGAAGGCACGGTCGTTGAGCTCGACGGCGACGAGATGACCCGGATCATCTGGAAGTCCATCAAGGACACGCTGATCCTGCCGTACCTGGACATCGACCTCGAGTATTACGACCTCGGCATCGAGCACCGCGACGAAACCGACGACCAGGTGACCGTCGACGCCGCGCACGCGATCCAAAAGCACGGCGTCGGCGTCAAATGCGCCACGATCACCCCCGACGAGGCCCGGGTCAAGGAGTTCAACCTCAAGAAGATGTGGCTGTCGCCCAACGGCACCATCCGAAACATCTTGGGCGGCACCATCTTTCGTGCACCGATCGTCATCAACAATGTCCCCCGCCTGGTGCCCGGCTGGACCAAGCCGATCATCATCGGCCGCCACGCGTTCGGCGACCAGTACCGGGCCGAGAACTTCGCGTTCGACCGGCCGGGCACGTTCACGATCACGTTCACTCCCGACGACGGCAGCGAGCCCATCCAGCAGGAGGTCGTCCACATTCCCGACGAGGGCGGGGTGATCATGGGCATGTACAACTTCAAGCGCTCGATCCAGGACTTCGCGCGCGCGTCGTTCAAGTACGGGCTGAAAGAGAAGTACCCGGTCTACCTGTCGACCAAGAACACGATCCTCAAGGCCTACGACGGGATGTTCAAGGACGAGTTCCAGCGAATCTACGACGAGGAGTTCAAAGACGAGTTCGAGCGCAACGGCCTGACCTACGAGCACCGGTTGATCGACGACATGGTCGCCTCGGCGCTGAAGTGGGAGGGCGGCTACGTCTGGGCGTGCAAGAACTACGACGGCGACGTCCAGTCGGACGCCGTCGCGCAGGGCTACGGGTCGCTGGGATTGATGACGTCGGTGCTGATGACTCCCGACGGCAAGATCGTCGAGGCAGAGGCGGCGCACGGCACCGTGACGCGGCATTTCCGGCTGCACCAGCAGGGCAAGCCGACGTCGACGAACCCGATCGCGTCGATTTTCGCGTGGACCAGGGCGCTGGAGCACCGCGGCAAACTCGACGACACCCGCGAGGTGATCGAGTTCGCGCAGAAGCTGGAGAGCGTGGTCGTCGACACCGTCGAGGGCGGGCAGATGACCAAGGACCTCGCGGCGCTGATCGGTCCGGACCAGGAGTGGCTGACCACCGAGGACTTCATGGCCGCCCTCGACGACAACCTGCAGAAGGCGCTCGCCGAGGCCTAACCGGTCGACTTCACCGGCGGCGTGCCGATGTACTCGTCGACCCAATTCACGATCACGTCGGCGATGCGCTCGGGTGCCTCGAACATCGGGATGTGACCCACGCCGTCGAGCTCGGTGACCTTGTTGATCTCCGGAATGTGGGTGTGGAAGTGCCGCGTGTAACGCGGGTGCGGCAGCACGCGGTCCTTTTCGCAGATCACCAGGTGGGTGGGCGTGCAGGTCTCGGCCAGTTCCAAGAGGCCGGGCGCCATCAGCGACTTCATCAACAGCTGGTAGTAGGCCGGGCAGTTGCGGACGTCGTCGATGATGTCCAGCAGGTCGCTCTCGGGCAGAGTTTCCGGAGATGCGCTGATCGGGAAGTGCGCGAGATATCGGCTGAACGGCAGGCTCAGCACCCGCGGGCCGAGCAATTTCACCAGCACATACAGCGGTGCGCCGGCCAGGAACTTGGCGACGATCTCGAACTTCACCGGCGACCACTGGTGCCAGCCGCCCGCCGGAGCGATCGCGGTGATCGTGCGGGCCCGGCCCCGGCGCTCCAGCTCGAACGCCACCCAGCCGCCCAGCGAGTTGCCCACGATGTGCGCAGTTTTCCAGCCGAGGTCGTCGAGCTGGCGCTCCAGATGATCGGCGAGCGTGGCGCTGTCGAGCTTCCAACTGCCTTTCGGGCCGCCGTTGTGGCCGGCCATGGTCGGCGCGAACACCTCGTAGCGGCCCGTGTCGGCGATCCGCGGGGCGACTTTCTTCCAGACGTTCTGCGACATCATGAACGGGTGCAGCAGAAGCATCGGTTCGCCGGAGCCGAGATGGATGGGGGCACGCTCGCGCATGATGGCGACCATAAAGCCGGTACCGCCGGTACCGCAAGCGCGCTGGACGCCTGCGGGTGAAAAGATTGGCCGACCATGAGCAAGCAGAAACGCGTCTTCTCCGGCGTCCAGCCGACCTCCGACTCGCTGCACCTGGGCAACGCCTTGGGCGCGGTGACGCACTGGGTGGGGCTGCAGGACGAGTTCGACGCGTTCTTCTGCGTGGTCGACCTGCACGCGATCACCGTCCCGCAGGACCCCGATGTGCTGCGCCGGCGCACGCTGGTGACCGCCGCGCAGTATCTGGCGCTGGGAATCGACCCGGCCCGTAGCACCGTCTTCGTGCAGAGCCACGTGCCCGCGCACACCGAATTGGCTTGGGTGCTGGGCTGTTTCACCGGTTACGGGCAGGCGTCGCGGATGACGCAGTTCAAGGACAAGGCTCAACGGCAGGGCACCGAGTCGACGACGGTCGGGCTGTTCACGTATCCGGTACTGATGGCTGCCGACGTGCTGTTGTACGACACCGATCTGGTGCCGGTCGGTGAGGATCAGCGTCAGCATCTGGAGCTGGCGCGTGATGTCGCGCAGCGTTTCAACAGCCGCTTCCCGGACACGTTCGTGGTGCCCGAGGTGCTGATCCCGAAGGCGACGGCCAAGATCTACGACTTGAGCGACCCGACGTCGAAGATGAGCAAGTCCGCACCCACCGAGGCCGGGTTGATCAACCTGCTCGACGATCCGGGCCTCACCGCGAAGAAGATCCGCTCGGCGGTCACCGACAGCGGCCGCGAGGTCCGCTACGACCCGCAGAACCAGCCGGGGGTGTCGAACCTGCTGACCATCCAATCGGCGATCACCGGCACCGACGTCGACAAGCTGGTCGAGGGCTACACGGGCCGCGGCTACGGCGACCTCAAGCGCGACACCGCCGACGCGGTCGTGGAGTTCGTCACCCCCATCCGGGCGCGTGTCGACGAATTGCTGAGCGACACAACCGAGTTGGAAGCGATTCTCAAGAAGGGCGCCGACCGGGCCCGCGAGGTGTCGGCAAAGATGATCGCCAATGTCTATGAGCGGCTAGGGTTCTTGCAGATTTCCTCATAGGAGACGGCCCATGCCGGACAAGCCGGGCATCCTCGATCGGCTGCGGGCGCGCTATGGCTGGTTCGACCACGTGATGCGGGCTCAGCAGCGCTACCGCGACGCCAACGGCGACTTCTTCGCCGCAGGAATCACCTACTTCACGGTGTTCGCGTTGTTTCCGTTGCTCATGGTGGCGTTCGCGATCGCCGGGTTCGTGTTGTCGCGCCAGCCGGAGCTGCTCACACAGATCGAGGATCGCGTCAAGCACACGGTGTCGGGCGAATTCGGCCGCCAGGTCGTCGAACTCATCGCCGCGGCGATCGAGTCGCGGACGTCCGTGGGCGTCATCGGCCTGGCCACCGCGCTGTGGGCGGGGCTGGGCTGGATGGCCAACATCCGCGAGGCGCTCAGTGCGATGTGGGACCAACGGCATGAAGGCGGGGGTTTCGTGCGTACCAAGCTGTCGGACCTCGGCGCGCTGCTGTCGGTGTTCCTCGCACTCGTCGTCACCATCGGGTTGTCCGCGTTGTCGAGCCGTCCGCTGATGCGAAACATCCTGCGCTGGTTGGGCATTGCTCACCTTCCGGGGGTCGGCGTAGCACTGCAGATCACCTCGGTGCTGGCGTCGGTGCTGGTTTCCTGGCTGTTGTTCGCGTGGATGATCGCCCGGCTGCCGCGGGAGTCGCTGAGCGTGCGCAGCTCGCTGCGAGCGGGGCTGATCGCCGCGGTGGGTTTCGAGGTGTTCAAACAGTTGGGCTCGTTGTATCTGGCGACGGTCATGCATGGGCCGGCGGGGGCGACGTTCGGGCCGGTGCTGGGTCTTTTGGTATTCGCCTACATCACGGCGCGACTGGTGTTGTTTGCGACGGCGTGGGCGGCGACGTCGTCGGAAAACCTCGCCGCCGCGCCGGTGGTGCCGCCGGACGCCGCGATCATCGCGCCACGTACCTCCGAGGGCGTCGGGTTGCGTGGGGCGCTGGTGGCAGGAGCGCTGGGAGCCCTCGGGGCGCTGGGGATTTCAAGGCTCACGCGCCGAATGTGAACTCACTGCGAGAATCCGGCCGGATCGTCGCAGCCAGCGCACGCTCGGCGAAGGACTATGTCTGGGCGCGGCGGTTGATCGAGCGGGCGGCCAGGATCAAGCCGAACACGATCAGCGCGCCCACGATCGCGACACCGACGCGCACCGGCAGGTCGTTCATCGAACCCGGCAGGCCCGCCGCAGCCGACGGGGCGCTGGTGTCAGAAGCGGTCTTGGGCACCAGCGACGGGTCCGGCTCCACCAGCTTGCCCACCATCGTGCCCGGCGGCGTCGCGAACCCGTAGTCCAGCAGATGCGCCGCCTGCTGCCACGGCGGGATGGGCTGGCGGGTGCCGTGCAGCAGCACCGCCATCAGGCGCCGGCCGTCGCGGTTGGCCGCACCCACGAACGTCTGGCCGGCGTCGTCGGTGTAGCCCGTCTTGCCGCCCATCGCGCCCGGATAGTTGTAGAGCAGCTGGTTGTCGTTCTCGAGCGTGTAGCCGGGGTGCGGCTCGTCGCCGGGAACGTTGGGCCGGGCCGGGTGACCGGGGAACTCGAACGTCTTGGTGGCGACGATCTGCGCGAAGATCGGGTTCTGCCAGGCATACCGGTAGAACAGGCCCATGTCGTAGGCCGACGTGCTCATCCCAGGGCCATCCAGGCCGGACGGGGTGGCGGCGCGGGTGTCGGTGGCGCCGAGCTTGCGCGCCAGCGCGTTGATCTTGCCGAGCGCGACGTCCATGCCGCCGAGCTGCATCGCGAGCGCATGCGCGGCGTCGTTGCCGGAGTGCATCAGCAGCCCGTGCAGCAGCTGGAAGACCGTGTAGGTGCCGCCTTGGTCGACGCCGACGCGGGTGCCTTCGGCGTTGCCGTCCTCGGCGGTGCCGGTGACCACCTTCCCGATGCCGAGTTCGTTGATCGCCTGCATCGCGACCAGCACCTTGATGATGCTGGCTGGCCGGTGCCGCCCGTGCGGATCCTTCGCGGCGACGACCGCGCCGGTGTCGAGGTCCGCGACGAGCCACGCGTCGGCGGAGATGTCGTTGGGCAGGGGCGGGGTGTTGGGCGCGACGACCACCCCGCAGCCGCTCAGTGCGTCACCGCCCATCGGTTTGGCCGGAACCGGCAACGGCTGGGGCGCCTCGCCGGCGGTCGGCACCTCGGATTCGTCGACGGCAGGCGGGGTGGCCACCCGGTACGGGCACGAAGGCGTGTCAGGGGCAGCGACCGGCTCGGCGGACGCCGGCGGCATGCCGCCCAGCGTCGGAAACCCCATCAACACCGCTGCCGAAGCCGCGCACAGTACGCGCCGGCCGGCCTTCGTCAACCCACCCATCGAGACCGCAGGTTACGGGACGAAGGTCACGGCAGCCGTCATGACCCGCCGCTTGCCGGTTACAGGTCTGCCACATCGCCTACAGGCGCCGCCACGCCTCCGACAGCACGTGGCGCAGGATCTGCTCGATCTCGTCGAACTCGGCTTGGCCGCTGATCAGCGGCGGCGCGAGCTGCACCACGGGATCGCCGCGGTCGTCGGCGCGGCAGTACAGCCCCGCCTCCAGCAGTGCCGACGACAAGAAGCCCCGCAGCAGCCGTTCGCTCTCCTCGTCGGTGAACGTCACCTTGCCGGCCTTGTCCTTCACCAGCTCGACGGCGTAGAAGTAGCCCTCGCCGCGGATGTCACCGACGATCGGCAGGTCGTGGAGCTTCTCCAGCGTGGTGCGGAACGCGGCGGCGTTGTGTTTGACGTGGTCGTTGATGCCCTCGCGTTCGAAGACGTCGAGATTGGCCAGCGCGACCGCCGCCGAGACCGGGTGGCCGCCGAACGTGTAGCCGTGCGGGAACGTCGTCTTGCCGTCGGCGAACGGCTCGAACAGCCGGTCGGAGGCGATCATCGCGCCGATCGGCGAGTAACCCGACGACATGCCCTTTGCGCAGGTGATCATGTCGGGGACGTAGCCGAAGTCGTCACACGCGAACATCGATCCGATCCGGCCGAACGCGCAGATCACTTCGTCGGACACCAGCAGAACGTCGTACTCGTCGCAGATTTCGCGGACCCGCTCGAAGTAGCCGGGTGGCGGGGGGAAGCACCCACCCGCGTTCTGCACCGGCTCGAGGAACACCGCAGCGACGGTGTCGGGACCCTCGGATTCGATCACCTCGGCGATCCGGTCTGCAGCCCACCGCCCGAACTCCTTGACGTCGGTGTTCACCGGCGCGGGCGCGCGGTAGAAGTTGGTGTTGGGCACCCGGAAGCTGCCCGGTGGCAGCGGCTCGAACGGCTTCTTGAAGTTCGGTAGGCCGGTGATCGCGAGCGCGCCGTGCGGGGTGCCGTGGTAGGCGATCGACCGCGAAATCACCTTGTACTTATGGGGTTTGCCGACCAGCTTGAAATACTGCTTGGCCAGCTTCCATGCGGTTTCCACCGCTTCGCCGCCGCCGGTGGTGAAAAAGACCCGGTTCAGGTCGCCCGGCGCGTAGTGCGCCAGCCGTTCGGCCAGTTCGATCGCCGGTGGGGTGGCGTAGGACCACAGCGGAAAGAACTCGAGCTGCCTGGTCTGTCGGGCGGCGGCCTCGGCCAGGTCGGCGCGGCCGTGGCCCACCTGGACGACGAACAGTCCGGACAGCCCGTCGAGGTAGCAGCTGCCGCGGCTGTCCCAAATCCGCACGCCCTCACCGCGAGTGATGATCGGAGGCGTGATGCCGGCGCCGTGCCGGGCGAAGTGGCCCCACAGGTAGCGGTCGGCCTTCGCCGAAAGCTCAGCCGAAATGTCTTGGGCGGGACCGTTTATGGTCACCGCGTCCCCCAATTGTATTGCTGCTTGACGAGTTTGAGGTAGACCAGTGTCTCGGCGCACGTGACGCCGGGCAGCGCCCGGATCTGGGTGTTGAGCAAATCCAGCAAGTGGTCGTCGTCCTCGCAGACGACTTCGGCGATCACGTCGAAGGAGCCGGCCGTCAACACTACGTAGTCGACCGACGTCAATGCGGCCAGCTGCTCGGCGAGCTTGCCGGAGTCGCCGGTGCAGCGGATGCCGATCATCGCCTGGCGGGCGAAGCCCAACTGCATCGGGTCGGTCACGGCGACGATCTGCATCACCCCTGCGTCGATCATCCGCTGAACCCGTTGGCGCACAGCGGCTTCCGACAACCCCACTGCCTTACCGATGCCCGCGTAGGACCGGCGGCCGTCCTCCTGCAGCTGCTCGATGATCGCTTTCGACAGCTCGTCGAGTTGGCCGTCGGTGCTGGGCATGGGAAAGATTCTGGCACGGATTCCGTCGTCGTGGGCAACCCACACAACGCTTTGACTCGTGGCTTTCGGATGCACGCAACGGATTGGGTGAGCGAATAATCATGGCCTCGAAGCGTGGTCGGCCGGCCGCTAATAGACTCTGGTGAATGACCGCAGCGCAGCGGGTCGACGAGTTCGAGGCTTTGCGCCCTCATCTGCTTTCGGTGGGTTACCGGCTCACCGGCACAGTGGCCGACGCCGAGGACGCGGTACAGGATGCGTGGTTGCGGTGGCAGCACTCCGGAGACGAGCCCGAGGACTTGCGGGCCTGGCTGACCAGAGTGGTGAGCAGGCTGGCGCTGGACCGGCTGCGGTCAGCGGCCAGACGGCGCGAAACCTATGTGGGGGAGTGGCTTCCGGAACCGGTGGTCACCACTCCCGGCACCGATGATCCGCTGGCCGCGGTGGTCGCCGACGAAGACGCACGGTACGCGGCGATGGTGGTGCTGGAGCGGTTGACGCCGGATCAGCGGGTGGCGTTCGTGCTGCACGACGGCTTCGGGGTGCCGTTCTCGGAGATCGCGTCGATTCTGGGTACGACGGAGGCGTCGGCGCGGCAATTGGCGTCGCGTGCCCGCCGGATCGTCGGCGACGAGCCGCTCGCGCGGCCGGTGGATGCGTCGCACGACGAGGTGGTGGGCCGGCTGCTGGCCGCGATGGCCGAGGGTGACATGGATGCGGTGATCGGACTGCTGCACCCCGACGTCACGCTCGTCGGCGACGCAAATGGCAAGACCCGCACCGCAATTCACACGATCACAGGTCCGGACAAGGTGGCGCGGTTCCTGTTCGGGCTGGCCCGCCGCTACGGTCCCGGCTGGCTGGAGTCGAGCCGGCTGGCGCTGGTGAACGGCGAACTCGGCGCCTACTCGGTCGGCAGCCCCGGCAGCGACGGCCACGAGCCCGTGCACCCGAGGATCATCGCGGTCGCCGTGCGCGACGGCAAGGTCGCGGCCGTCTGGGACGTGGCCAACCCGGACAAGTTCACCGGTTCGCCGCTGCATGGCCGGTAGCTGGCGCGGCACAATTGACTTTGTGCCCCAGCGCGTTCCCTGCCGTCGCTGGTCTTGCACTTGGGTCCAGCCACTCAGCGCCTGGGTATCAAGTGGACGTTGCGGGTCTTGCCCGCGCTCCTGCCGATCTGAGGCAGTCGAAGCCGAGCTCTCTCGATCTTCGCCTTGCAGCTGAGCAAAGCTAGCACTTGACGATGACTCGACCTGCGGTGCGGGTGACGTCTCTCGTTGCGGCACGGCGTATCCCATCGCGGCCCGTACTGCTAACACTTCATTCAGGGGCGGATTGGCAGGATCGTCGCCGATCAGAACAAGCGACCCGTTATCGATCCGCTCGACGGTCGCCGTTGGCGGAAGCGCCCGCCACTCAAAGCGAATCGAGTCATCGTCCGCGAGGAAGGTGGCCCACCCGGCGGGCTGGCCAATCACTTGCCCGTAGGCGATACCGCCATTCTCCAGCGGTTGATCCGGCTCGGCTTGCGCTCTCGTCAATGCGCTACTGGACCACACCGCGCGCTGCGGCTGAAACGTTGCAATGACAGCTGTCAGTATCGAGATGGCGGTGTCCCGGGCG
Organism: Mycobacterium sp. NGS19; assembly: GCF_059813155.1. NCBI lineage: Bacteria > Bacillati > Actinomycetota > Actinomycetes > Mycobacteriales > Mycobacteriaceae > Mycobacterium > Mycobacterium sp. NGS19. The sequence continues at coordinate 24,186 of NZ_JCALEB010000008.1, read as the reverse complement.
TAGAGCGTGGGGAACCGCGACGAGTCGGGGAAGTTGATCGTCACGTTATTGCCGACGTACTGGGACGTCACGCTCAAATGCATAGAAAGCGTGACGCCACCATCTTTGTTGTCGCGGCTGTTCCACCAATACAGGGCATATCCCAGATCTTCCATGACGTCGTGCCCGACGTCCTTGCGGTTCCGTCCCGCCAAGAGACGATCAATGAGGTCCGTTCGCTCCGCGGTAACTAGTGGTTCCTTCAGCGCCTCCTGTCGCGAGCGCCCTTTTCCGCGCCAATCAGTTAGGAGAGGATCGATCTCAGCCAAGACGCCAAGGAATCTTGCGACCTTGTCGGCACACTGCTCGACAGACTCTGCGCGAGCGCCCCAATACGCCCCTAGATACGATTTCGTCATAGTGTTCCCCTACTGTGGCGGGACCCAAACAACGCGGATCTGCGGGTAAGCGTGCATAAGCATTTCTCGGACGAGATTTGCGCTTGCTTCCTCGGCGAACGTCCATTGAACCGGAGTCCCGCCGGCCGCTGCTACCTGGCGGGCAGCTTGTGGTCAGAGCAACTTCATTGTGGGACTCGCCCACGGAACCCGGCACGCCTCACCAGAGCTGAAGCCCTGTTCGGTGATGCCCAGCGCGGTGTTCATCCGGGCTCGCATGTTCTCGACGCCGATCTGGTACGTCAGCTCGATCACCCCGGCGTCGCCGAAACGGCGTCGCAGATCGGCCACCTGTTCGTCGGTGACGGTGTGCGGGTCGCGGGTCATCGCGTCGGCGTAGGCGATCGCGGCGCGCTCGTCGTCGTTGTACAGCGGCGACGTGGCGTAGTCGTCAATGTGCTTGAGCCGCTCAAGATCCAGGCCCTCGAGGCGGATCAGCATCGAGCCGAAGTCCACGCACCACGAGCAGCCGACGGTGCGGGCGGTCCAGTACACGGCGAGCTCGCGGACGTTCGCGGGCAGCTTGGTCGAGGCCTTCTCCAGCGCGGTCTCGTGGACCGCATTGGCCGTCAGTAGGCCGGGGTGATGTGCCGCGACCGCGAACGGTTCGGGCACTTCGCCGAACCGGCGCTTGGCGTAGCGGTACATCAGCCGGGTCAGCAGATTGGCGCGGTGAGGGGGCAGAGGCGGGATGCGGGTGTTGGTCATACCCCTTAGACGCCGCAGCCCACCGATGTGTGACAGCCGAATCACGAGATGTTGGGGTCGAACGTGACGATCACGTAGGTGCCGAGCACCAGGGTGAACGTCATCGACACCGCGAGCAGGCCCTTGAGCCAGCGCCGGGTGGAGTCCTTGCGGGCGTAGTCGTCGATGATCACGCGCATGCCGTTGCCGCCGTGCAGCTGCGCCAGCCACAGCAGCAGCAGATCCCATATCCGCCACCATGGCGAATGCCATTGTGCAGCAACGAAATTGAAGTCGATCCGGTGTACACCGTCGTCGGCGATCAGCGTGACGTACAGGTGTCCCACCGCCAGCACCACGAGCGCGAGCCCGGAGAACCGCACGAAAAGCCACGCGGACCTCTCGAACCGCCGGCCCCGCGGAGAGCGGGGCGCATCCACCGGCGTCACGATCGCTGCACCAGGTGCGCGCCCAGCACGATCAGTGCCGGAATCACCGCGGCTAGCCACAGGATGACGACGGCCCACCGCAAGAACGTCTGGAAGCGCTCACGCGGCGACAGGAAGTCGACGACGACCACGCGGATCCCGTTGAGCGCGTGAAAGAGCACCGCGGCCACCAGTCCTGCCTCCATGAGGCCGACGACCGGCGTCTTGTAGAGCGCGACCACCTGGTCGTAAGCCTGAGGGCTGACCCGCACCAGCGCGGTGTCGAGGACGTGGACGAAGAGGAAGAAGAAGATCGCCGCCCCCGAGATGCGGTGCAGCACCCACAACCAGATCCCCGGATCGCCGCGGCGGACGGCCTTGCGCTCCATCGACGTGGTGCTCATGACGACAGTAAACCCTGCCGCCCCTTCGTCCCGAACCATGCGTCGGGGCCACTAGGGTAAGGCGTGATCCGATGACTACGGCGGAAGCGGCGACGGTGGGCGCAGACATCGACTGGAAAGCATTGCGCGGCAAGGCAATTAGCCTAGCTGCCCGTGCCTACGCGCCGTATTCGCGGTTCCCGGTCGGTGCCGCGGCGCTGGTGGACGACGGCCGCGTGGTGGCCGGCTGCAACGTCGAGAACGCCTCGTACGGGCTGGCGCTGTGCGCCGAGTGCGCGGTCGTGTGCGCGCTGCACAGCGGTGGGGGCGGGCGGCTGGTCGCGTTGGCCTGCGTCGACGGGGGCGGCCGGCCGCTGATGCCGTGCGGGCGCTGCCGGCAGCTGTTGATGGAGCACGGCGGCCCGGAACTGCTGGTCGACGCGCCCGGCGGTGCGCGCCGCCTCGTCGAGCTGTTGCCGCACGCGTTCGGGCCGGACGACCTGCAGCGATGAACTTCGACGCGCCCACCGTGATCCGGGCCAAGCGCGACGGCCACCGGCTGTCCGGCGAGGCGATCGACTGGGTGGTGCACGCCTACACCGCGGGCGAGGTCGCCGACGAGCAGATGTCGGCGCTGCTGATGGCGATCTTTCTGCGCGGGATGGACCGCGACGAGATCGCCCAGTGGACCGCGGCGATGGTGGCCTCAGGACAGCGGTTCGACTTCTCGGACGTCGGCCGGCCCACCGTCGACAAGCACTCCACCGGCGGCGTCGGTGACAAGCTCACGCTCACCGTCGTGCCCGTCGTCGTCGCGTGCGGCGGCGCCGTGCCGCAGGCAGCCGGTCGGGGGCTCGGCCACACCGGCGGCACGCTGGACAAGCTCGAGTCAATTCCAGGGTTCACCGCTGAACTCACGAAACACCAAGTGCACCAACAACTTCAAGATGTCGGCGCGGCGATCTTCGCCCCGGGCGAGCTGGCCCCGGCCGACCGCAAGATCTATGCGCTGCGCGACGTCACCGGCACCACCGAGTCGTTGCCGCTGATCGCCAGCTCGGTGATGAGCAAGAAAATCGCCGAGGGCACCGGCGCGCTGGTTCTCGACTGCAAGGTCGGCTCGGGAGCGTTTCTGAAAACCGAGGCCGAGGTGCGTGAGCTGGCCCGCACGATGGTCGAGCTCGGTGCCGCCCACGGTCTGGCGACCCGCGCGCTGCTGACCGACATGAACACCCCACTCGGGCGTGCGGTCGGCAACGCGGTCGAGGTCGCCGAGGCGCTGGAGGTGCTGGCCGGCGGCGGACCCGACGACGTCGTGGAGCTGACCCTGGCGCTGGCCAGCGAGATGCTCGACGCGGCCGGCCTCGACGGCCGCGACCCGGCGGACACCCTGCGTGACGGGTCGGCAATGGACTGCTTCCGCGCGGTGGTCGCCGCGCAGGGCGGCGACCTGGGCAAGTCGCTGCCGTTGGGCGCGCACACCGAGACCGTCACCGCGGACCGAAGCGGCACCGTGGGCGACATCGACGCGATGGCGGTGGCGATGGCGGCGTGGCGGCTCGGCGCGGGCCGAGCACGGCCGGGCGATCCGGTGCAGCCCGGCGCCGGGGTGCGGATCCACCGCCGGCCGGGGGAGCAGGTGGTCGCCGGCGAACCGGTGTTCACGCTCTATACCGACACTGCGGAGCGCTTGGCGCCCGCGCTGGCCGAACTCGACGGCTGGCGTGTGGGGATGTTCACCCGCCGGCCGCTTGTGATCGACAGAATCGTGGGATGACGGCTCCGCTGAACCTGGACACGATCGGTCGGGCGCCCAAGGCCCTGTTGCACGACCACCTCGACGGCGGCCTGCGCCCGACGACCGTGCTCGAGCTCGCCGAGCAGTGCGGTTACCGCGACCTGCCGGCCACTGACGTCGACGCGCTTGCCACCTGGTTCGCCACCTCCGCGCACAGCGGCTCGCTGGAGCGCTACCTCGCGCCGTTCGCGCACACCGTCGGCATCATGCAAACCCAGGCTGCGCTGTACCGGGTGGCCTACGAGTGCGTCGAGGACCTGGCCGCCGACAACGTCGTCTACGCCGAGGTGCGGTTCGCGCCGGAGCTGCACATCGACGAAGGCCTGTCGCTCGACGAGGTGGTGGACGCGGTGCTGGCCGGGTTCGCCGACGGGGAGAAGGCCGTGCGCGCCGACGGTCGGACCATCACCGTGCGGTGCCTGGTCACCGCGATGCGCCACGCCGCCCGCTCACTGGAGATCGCCGAGCTGGCGATCCGATTCCGCGACAAGGGCGTGGTCGGCTTCGACATCGCCGGCGCCGAGGCGGGACATCCGCCGACCCGTCATCTGGACGCCTTCGAATACATGCGAAACAACAGCGGCCGCTTTACCATTCACGCTGGCGAGGCATTCGGCCTGCCGTCCATCCACGAGGCGATCGCGTTCTGTGGCGCCGACCGGCTGGGCCACGGGGTGCGGATCGTCGACGACATCGAGGAGCGGGCCGACGGCAGCCACCACCTTGGCCGCGTGGCGGCAATCGTGCGCGACAAGCGGATTCCGCTGGAGATGTGCCCCAGCTCCAACGTGCAGACCGGCGCTGTGCGCAGCATTGCCGAGCATCCGTTCGGCCTGCTGGCGCGGCTGCGGTTCCGGGTGACCGTCAACACCGACAACCGGTTGATGAGCGACACCACGATGAGCCAGGAAATGCTGCGGCTCGTCGAGACCTTCGGTTACGGCTGGGCCGACTTGCAGCGCTTCACCATCAACGCGATGAAGTCGGCGTTCATCCCGTTCGACGAACGGCTCGCGATCATCGACGACGTCATCAAGCCGCGATTCGCGGTGCTGATCGGGTAGGAGGACATAACGATCACCGGCGCCCACGTCATCATCTACAGCACCGACGCCGACGCCGACCGCGCATTCTTCCGCGACGTCCTCGGCTATCCGCATGTCGACGCCGGCGGCGGCTGGCTGATCTTCAAGCTGCCGCCCGCCGAGGTCGCGGTGCATCCCGCCGGACAGGGCGCCCATGAGTTGTACCTGATGTGCGACGACCTCGACGCCACCATCGCCTCGCTTGCCGAGCGCGGGATCGGCTGCACGCCGCCGACCGACGAGGGCTGGGGGATCTTGACGACGATCACGCTGCCCGGTGGCGGCAGCCTCGGGCTGTACCAGCCGCGGCACGATCGTGCCACCGAGCTGTAGCTACTCCTGGCGCAGGCGCGACTCGACGAACGCTTCCAGCTCGCCCCATTGGTCGACGGCCTTGACGTACGGCGGCTTGGGTTTGCTGACGCCGTCGGGATCGAGCACATGCGCGACCAGTTGCCCCAGCGGGGTGTCCGGCTCCAGGATCCTGTCGACCGTGGTGTCCTCGGAGTAGTCGCCGACGTCGCGAAGCAGCTCGACGGCAAGCGCCAGTTGCTCGCGGTCCACCGCGTCGGGGCCGTCGGCCAAGTCGTCGGCGATGCCGGTCAGCACGTACACGTTGTCCTCGGTGACGTCGATCCGCAGTGAGCCGTCGGTGGCGGCGGTGCGGATGTCGTCGTAGGTCGCCAGGTCGGAAAGGTCGTGGTCGTGCTCGTCGGCCAAGTACCGCGCCAGCGCCCGCTCGGAGCCGAACACGCTGATCCGGCCGTTGCGCCCCAGAAACACCGGCGTGTCGTCGAGGTAACACCGCAGCGTGTAGAACGTGCCGGTGCTCGTCATCATCCGGACCGGGTCGATGCCCACCTTGGCCCAGAAGTCCTCGTCGCCACCCAGCACCACATCGTGCGCGGCAGCCGGTTCGGGTTCCTCAGAGGTCTCCCCGTCGGTCTGTGCGCCGAGCTCGACGCTGTCTTCTTCCTCTTCGGGCTCCTCGGGAGCCGGTTCGTCGAGTTCGGCCTTGGCTTTCTCCGCGGCCGCGCTGTCCACCTCGGGGGTGGTGATGACGTCCTCGATCGCGTCGATGACCTTGTCCCAGCCCTTCTCCACGACCGCGCCGATCTCGTCCCAGCGCCGCAGCCCCGCCTTGTCGGAGAAGTTCTCGATCCCGGCGGACACCGCGGTCAGCACCGGGTTGCCGTTGAAGAACTTGGTCACCGCAGGCAATTCGCAGACCGATCCGATCGCCGAGGCGATCGCCAGCGTCCCGGCCAGCTCTTCGACGGACTCCGCTGTCGGCTTCTCGGCGAGCAGCTCGTAGACCTCGATCAGGTCGAAGCGCTTGTCGTCTTTGGGGTTGAGCTTGTGGGCCGACCCGCTTTTGAGCTTTTCCCACGCCGGGTGGTCGGTGAGGTCGTTGTCGTGGTCGGAGCGCACGAACGCGACGAGATCGGCGACCGACTCGAACGCGTAGAGGTCGTCGTCCTTGCCGAGGAACGCCTCCCACTCGTCGTTGGCGTCGCGCCAGCGCGGCGCGTACAGCGTGAACACGTCGCGGTCGTCAAGAGACAGCTCGATCGGCACGATGTCAGCCACGCGCCACAGCCTAGCCATTGACGCGCGGGCGGCTACTTCGTGCTCGCGGCGGCGCTCCCGGCAGATGCCGAACTGCTGTCGGACGTGTCGTTGCCGGATGGCGCGTGCCTGCTGATCGCCAGCGACGGCAGCCGAACGCGGGGCGGCTTCGGATCGTCCGTCTTGCCTGCGGGCGGTGTGGTCGGCTGCTTGGTCACGTCAGGACGGAACGCCGCGACGAGATCGGCCGGCTTGGTCAGCCTCGGCGGCTTGACCGGCTTGGTCTTCGGCGGGTCGTTCTTGAGCGTCGGCGTCTCGATGCGCTTCTGGTCGGTGGGCGCCAGATCGTCTGCCGGTGTGGCCGGCGCGACCTGGGCCGACGGGTTCGTCGCCACGTACGGTGTCGGACTGCCGCAGTTGGCGCCGCCGCCGCAGCCGGCGTTGATCGGTGGCCCGCCCACCCCGTACGGAGAGGTCGGAACCGTCGTCCCGAGCGGCCGGCTGCCGGTGAAGTAACTGATCCCGTTGTCCAGCCCCACCGGGACGGCACGCACCGCGTTGACCAGCGTCGTGATCGGGTTGCCGAAGTACAAGAAGTTGGCGTGCGTCGGAGCTCCGGGGTTGATCGTGCGGTCGTAGCCCGCCTCCACCAGCACCCGCAGCACCGGGTCGAGGGTCTGTGCAAGCGGGGTTCCGATGACCGGGATCTGCGTGAGCGGCATCAGCAGCGGCAGCACCGGCGTCGGAACGAGGTAGTAGGTGGTGTCGCCGTACTGTCCCTGCAGTTGCGGTGTGCCGATGCCGGTGTAGTTGCCGCCGTGGAGGTAGTAGATGCCCATCGCGGCGTTGAGGTCGGACAGCAGAAACAGCGGGTTGAGCGGGAAGTCGGTCCACCCGTCGTACTGGCGGGCGACGTCGACGGTCGTCATGTCCGTCGGCGTACCGTCCGGGTTGTTGGTGGGCGTGGCGCCGTCAGCGGTCACTCCCAGGATCGGGATGTGCAGACCCTCGAAGCGCTCGAGGATGCCGCCGTTGGGGCGGTTCGGGTTCCCGACGAGCACGAAGTGCACGGGAACGCCGGCCGGGTTGGCCATCAGGTCGCGCTTTTCTTCCGTCGCGATGGTCGCGCTCTGCGAATAGCCGTACACCACATAGCTCGTGTCGGTGACGTCTTGGTTCGGGCTGGTGGCGTCATAGGGAGCCGCCGTCGCTTGGCAGGCGCCGTTGCGAATACAACGGTCGAGGTTTGCCTTCCCCGCCGCCACGGACTGGTCGAACGTCATGTCGGTGAGCCCGGTATCGAACCGGAACTGCTCGGGGGTGTAGACCGCGACGAGGGTGCAGGGCGAGTTGCCGCAGAACCCAGTGTTGTCGATGTAGGTGTCGTTGGCGCCGGTCACATAGTTGCTGATGAACTGCTGGGTGTCCTGCGGCCGACTGAGCGGATGTTTCGTTCCGCCCATGATGAGCGCGGTTGCGGCAAGCACGACCGACGTCATCGTCGTGGAGACGGCCAGCAAGAAGGTGAGGCCCAGCGTCAGCAAAGCCACTGCCGCGGCGCGGATGAAGGGGCGCATTCCGACCTCCCTGGGTGCGCCGAAACCGATTCTCACCGCGTTGGAACTCGAAAAATCCCCGCCCCGACGCCGTGGGTGAGAACATCCTGACATTTTCGGAGCACTCCCGTAGCAAAATCGAACTACTTTTTTGTGCGACAGTCAGCAAACTCCGCAGTGGTGCTTTTCCAAAGCGCAGCCGCGCGCCGGTTGACGCCGGTAACGTCGCCGCCATGCTGTTCGCGGCGTTACGCGATATGCAGTGGCGAAGACGGCGCTTTTTCATAGCGATCGTGAGCACCGCATTGGTCTTCGCGATGACGCTGGTTCTCACCGGCCTGTCCAACGGCTTCCGGGTCGAATCACAACGAACCGTCGATTCCCTGGGTGTCGATCGATTCCTCATCGAGGCGGGCGCGAATGGCCCTTTCATGGGCGCCACGGCATTTGCCCCAGTTGATCTCGCTCGGGTGGCGAGTACGCCCGGTGTCGTGGCCGCGGCTCCGCTGACCATGGCCGCGGTGACGATCCGGCAGGGCACCTCGACCAAGAACGCCACCGCGTTCGGGGCGCCGGAGCATGGCCCTGGCATGCCGGCCGTCGCGGAGGGACGCGCGCCGTCGAGGGCCGACGAGGTCGCGGTGTCGAGCACGTTGGGACGCCACGTCGGCGACGATCTTCAGGTCGGCAAGCGCACCCTGCGGATCGTCGGGATAGTGCCCAATTCCACTGCGCTGGCGCGGATGCCGAACATCTTCATGACGACCGAGGGTGTGCAGCAGTTGGCTTTCAACGGTCAACCGATCGTCACCTCGATTGGGATCGTCGGCACACCGCAAGAAGTACTGCCCGGCTACCAGGTCGTCGATCGGGCGGCTGGCATGACTGACCTGATGCGCCCGATGAAGGTGGCGGTCGACGCGATCACCATTGTCGCGGTGCTGCTGTGGATTGTGGCGGCGTTGATCGTCGGGTCAGTTGTGTACCTCTCGGCGCTCGAGCGGTTGCGCGATTTCGCGGTGTTCAAGGCGATCGGCGCGCCGACGCGGTCGATTCTGGCGGGACTGGCCGTGCAGGCCGTTGTCGTCGCGCTGCTGGCCGCGGCGCTGGGCATGCTGCTCGCCCAAGCGCTCGCACCGTTGTTCCCGATGAACGTCGTGGTACCGATGCGCGCCTACCTCGCCCTGCCGGCGGTCGCGGTGGTCATCGGTCTGCTGGCCAGCCTTGCCGGGCTCCGGCGTGCGGTCGCGGTTGACCCGGCGCTTGCCTTCGGAGGTCCCTTAGCAGTGGGCGATCTGAGCATTCGGGACCTGGTGGTCGAGTACTCCAGCGGCGGATACGCTGTGCGGCCGATCAACGGCTTGAGCCTCGATGTGGCGGCCGGGTCGTTGGTGATCCTGCTGGGTCCCAGTGGCTGCGGGAAGACGACCCTGCTGTCGTGTCTCGGCGGCATCCTGCGCCCGCATTCCGGATCGATCAGATTCGACGGCGCCGACATCACCGGGCTCGACGGCAGTGCGTTGGCGAAGTACCGGCGCCAGACGGTGGGCATCGTGTTCCAGGCGTTCAACCTCGTCGCCAGTCTCACCGCGATCGAAAACGTCATGATCCCGATGCGCATTGCCGGCATCCCGCGCGCATCGGCGCGCGAGGCGGCCACGAAGCTGCTGACCCAGGTCGGTCTCGCGGACCGTCTGAGACATCGTCCGGGTGACTTGAGCGGCGGTCAGCAGCAGCGCGTGGCAGTCGCGCGGGCCATCGCATTGGATCCACCACTGATCCTCGCCGACGAACCAACCGCACACCTCGACTTCATCCAGGTCGAGGAGGTGCTGAGGCTGATCCGCTCGCTCGCTTCGGGGCAACGTGTGGTGGTCGTCGCGACCCATGACAGTCGGATTCTGCCGATGGCGGATCGGGTCGTCGACCTGATTCCCGATGTCGTGCCGACGAACCAGCGGTCCGAAACGACTCATCTCTCGGCCGGTGAGGTGCTGTTCGAGCAGGGCACGATGGGAAGTCTCATCTACGTCGTCACCGAGGGTGAACTCGAGATTGTGCGTGAATTAGCCCACGGCGGTGAGGAATTCGTGCGCATAGCCCGTCCGGGCGACTACTTCGGCGAGATCGGTGTGCTGTTTCACTTGCCGCGGTCGGCGACGGTGCGCGCCCGCACCGACGCGACGGTTGTGGGATACACCGCCCAGGCGTTTCGTGAGCGGCTCGGCGTCAGCGGTTTCGCCGAGCTGATCCAGCGTCGCGAGCTCAGCATCGACTGATCACGAGCTCGTCGATACGCGCTTCAAGAGCGATGTGCGGTCTCATGCTCAACCCGTCGGCCGCCAGAAACCCTGGAAACCCTGACCGGCGTTGCTGGTTCGGATCGGTGACAGCTGAACAGGATCGCCGGCCTCGATCATCATGCCGTTGCCCACGACCATCGCCACATGCCCGTCCCACACGGCGAGGTCGCCAGGCAGCAATGCGTTCGGCGCTACCGCGGCGCCGATGTCCTGCTCTTGGGCCAGCCGCGGAAGGTCAAGTCCTGCTTGGTGATACGCCCATTGCGTCAAGCCGCTGCAGTCCAGCCCGACGCCCGGCGACGTCCCGCCCCAGTCGTAGGGCACGCCGAGTTGCGTGAGCGCATGCCGCACGGCCTCGGCGGCCACCTGGTTCGGTGCCAGTGCGGTGCTGCCGTCGGGCAGGCGCACCGCGACCCCGCTGCCCAACGCGTCGGGGTTCAGCATGGGCGCTTCGGCGACGTCTTCGAGACCGGTCGTGGTCGGCAACGCGCCGGAGGTCGGGCTCGTGAGTCCGGAAAGCCCGGAGAGCCCGGAGGGAATCCCCGACGCGGCCGGAGCCATCGTGGCCGGCATGGCCGGCGACAGCCCCGCGGGTGACGTCGTCGGAGCCTGGGCAGCCGACGGCGCCCCTGGTCCCGACGCGACAGCCGCGGCATGACCGTCGAGCTCGGCTTCCAGGTCCGCGACCACGCGGCCGGCCTCCGCGAGTGCCTGTCGTGCCGCATCGGCCAGCGCGGGCGCGCTTTTCGGCAGAGCAGGTTCCAGCGCCTGAGCGGTCGCGTGGAAGTCGTCGATGATGCGCTGCAGCTGGGCCTTCGCACGCGCGACCGCGTCCGACGCGGCCCCCACGCGGTTGGCCATGCCTGACGCGTGGGCCGCGAGTTCGGCCGCGCCGGTGAGCGCCGTGGAAATCGCCTGCCCCGCCGCGTCGGCGGCGAGACCCGACCATGCGGCACCCATTTGCCCGAGCGCCGCTGTGCCTGCGGACGCCGCGTCGGCGACGACCTGGCTGGCGGTGAGCAGTGTCCGGGCTGGGTCGTCACCGGTGAAGACGCCGGCACCGACGGCGGCGTGCAATTCATGCAGTGGTGCCGCGAGCGCGGCGACCAGGGCGCTGGGCACCGTTAACTGGCCAGGCTCGTGAGGTGCGACCGGGACCGTTGGTCCACGTCGTCGAAGTGCCCGGCGGCTGCTGCCGTCGCGGCGCCGGCCGCCGCCACGTCGTCGGCGATGCTGCTCAATCCGACCGCCAGCGCCTCGGTGGCGGCGACTAGTGCGTGGGCGAACCGGCTGCCGATCGGGCCGAACGCCGCAGCGATCGTCGGGCCGAGGTCGACGGACAGGGTGGTGGCCGCGGCGTGAAGGTCGGCGCCCAGGCAGGCGGTAGCGCTCCCGTAGCCGCGGATGGCGTGGGTGTCGGCGTGCATGCCGTGTTGGACGTGGCATCGCGACGATCCGGTTCCGCCGCAATCGCCGGGCTAATGTCTGCGCCATGGACGTGCGCGTCGTAGACCACCCGCTGGCCCGGACCCGGTTGACCACATTGCGCGACGAACGCACCGACAACGCGGCGTTCCGCGCGGCGTTGCGCGACCTGACGTTGATGCTGGTCTACGAAGCCACCCGCGGCGCGCCCACGGACACGGTCTCGGTGCGCACGCCGTTGGCGGTGACCACCGGCTGCCGGCTGGCCAAGCCGCCGCTTCTGGTGCCGGTGCTGCGGGCCGGGCTCGGGATGGTGGACCAAGCGCACGCGCTGATACCGGAGGCACGCGTCGGGTTCGTCGGCGTCGCCCGCGACGAGCAAACCCATTCGCCCACACCGTATTTGGAGTCGCTTCCCGACGATCTGTCACGCCAGCCGGTGATGGTGCTCGATCCGATGCTGGCCACCGGCGGGTCGATGGCCCACACTGTCGGGCTGCTGCAGGCGCGCCAAGCCACCGACATCACCGCGGTGTGCGTGGTGGTGGCGCCGGAGGGCATCGCCGCACTCGAGAAGATCGCACCCGACATGCGGGTCTTCACCGCCACCGTCGACGACCGCCTCAACGAGATCGCCTACATCGTCCCAGGGTTAGGCGACGCCGGGGACCGTCAGTTCGGTCCACGCTGAAGCAGCGCGGTCGCCTCGGCCCGAACCTGAGCGCACATCTCCTCGGCCCGGCGGCGGGCCACCCGTAGCTCGTCGCCTGCCACGCGAATCTCGATGTATCCCTTGGCTTTCGGCTCGGTGCCCGACGGTCGAACCGCCAGTCGCACGCCGTCGCCGGTGAAGATGAGCACGTCGGCCCATTCGGTGACGGTCACGGCGACGCCGCAGAGCCTTACCGGCGGATCGCTGCGCAGGCGCGCGATCAGCGCTGCCGCGTCCTCGGTGCGCACCGTGATCGACGCGGTCAGGTGCACGCCGTGGCGGCGGGCCAGGTCGTCGAGCGCGTCGGCCACCGAGCGCCCGTCGGCTTTCAGCGCCGCGACCAGGTCGCAGCACAGCACCGCCGCGCTGATGCCGTCCTTGTCGCGGACGGCCTGCGGGTCGACGCAATGGCCGATCGCCTCCTCGTAGGCGTACACCAGGTCGTCGCCGGCGGCGCGGGCCAGCCACTTGAACCCGGTGAGCGTCTCCACGTGCCGAGCGTTGTGGGTTGCGGCGATCGCGGCCAGCATGCGCGCCGACACCACCGTGCTTGCCACCGCGACGCCCGGCTTCGCGTAGCGCAGAATGTAATCGCCCAGCAGACAACCGGTTTCGTCGCCGGACAGCATGCGCCAGCCGTGCTGCGCCGGTATGGCGATCGCACAGCGGTCGGCGTCCGGGTCCAACGCGACTGCGAGGTCCGCGCCGACGTCCGCAGCCAGCTCCAGCAGCATGTCCACTGTGCCCGGCTCTTCGGGGTTGGGAAATGCGACGGTGGGAAAGTCCGGGTCGGGGGCGAACTGGCCTGCGACCGTATGCACGTCGGTGAAACCGGCCCGCCGCAAAGCCTCGACGGCGACCTGCCCGCCCACTCCGTGCAGCGGCGTCAGCGCCACGCGCACGGTGCCGGAGCCACGGCGCACAGTCGCTGTGCGCTGGAGATAGTCCTCCAGAACGCCTGCGCCAGTGGGGGTTACCGGAATCCGCCGGATGTGGTCGGCGTACGGGGCGTCGGCCATCGCGGCCTCGATCTGGCGGTCGATGGGTGAGACGATCTGCAGGCCGCCGTCGAGGTAGACCTTGTAGCCGTTGTCGGAGGCCGGATTGTGCGACGCGGTGATCTGCACGCCGGCCACGGCGCCGCGTCGCCGCACGGCGAACGCGAGCACCGGGGTGGGCAGCGGCTTCGGAAACAAAGTCACCGAAAAGCCCTCGGCTGCAAGCACTTCCGCCGCCGCAGTCGCGAACTCCCGCGATCGGCGTCGGGCGTCGTAGCCGACGAACACCGGTCCTGGCTCGACCACGCGCGTCAGCGCCCAGGTGGCGCGCAGCACGACGGCGAGGTTCATGCCCGCCGGACCGGCCCGCATCGGCCCGCGCAGTCCGGCCGTGCCGAACCTCAGCGGTCTGCTGAACCGCTCGGCGAGCTCTTCGGGCCCGCAGGCCGACAACTCCGCCACCGCGCCGGGTTCTGGATCGTGGGCGATCCACTGCGCGATCCACTCCTGGGGCGTCACTCCCTCGATTCTGCCCTGGCCAGTTTGCGCAGAATCGGCGCAACCAGCATCACCAGGTCGCATTCCAGATCGGTCAGGTGCTCGCGCATCGCCTCCTGCAGCCAGCGGTCCCTCTCGGCCCGATCGATCTCGAGCAGGGCGGTGCCATCAAGGGTGATCTCGACGAGCTGGCGGCGCCTGTCGGCGGTGTCGGCGCGGCGAGACACCAGCCTCCGCGCCGCCAGGTCGTTGATGCTGTCCGTCAGCGACTGCACTCGCACATGCAGTCGTTGGGCCAGTTCTGCGGGAGTGCTGACACCGGTGCGGCTGACTTCGCTGAGCACCTCCAACTGGCTCAGCGTGAGCCCGTGGTCGGGCCGATGCCGTCGCAACTGGCGGGCCAGCGCCATCATCGCCTCGCGCAGTTCTGTGGCGGCGGCGGAACGTTGCGCGCCCATAAGCAAGTTATACCTTGACAATTTTCGCTGATCTACGCACTTTGAGTCGCAAAATTGCCAAGGGCATACTTGAAGAATGAGGTGGCTGGTTCTGGCGGGTATGACGGTCGCCGCGACCGTCCCGCTCGCCAGGCTAGGCGTGCCGTCGGCGGCGTTGTTCGCGGCGCTGGTGGTGGGCATTGCGCTGGCGCTGGTGCCGTTCGCGCCGCGGCGCGTCCCGCGACTGGCCGGAGTAGCCGCCCAGGGCGTGCTCGGCGTCTACATCGGCACCATGGTGCACCGTGAGTCGTTCGCGGCGCTGGGCCCGGACTGGCCGGTTGTCGCGGCCGTCGCAATCGGCACGCTGGTGCTGTCCGTCGTCGGCGGTGCGCTGCTGGGTCTGCACCGGGACGTGACGCCGCTGACCGGGGCGCTGGCACTCGTGGCCGGCGGCGCGTCCGGTCTGGTGGCGATTGCGCGGGAATTGGGTGGCGACGACCGCGTGGTGGCCGTGGTGCAGTACTTGCGCGTCGCGCTGATCACCGCGTCCATGCCGGTCGTCGTCACGCTCGTCTATCACGCGACCAAGGCGCCGCACCAGACATTGGTGTCCGAAACCGGTTCGCTGCCTTGGTATCTCAGCATCCCGCTGATGTCGGTGATCGTGGTCATAGGGGCTGTGGCCGGGCGGTTGGTGCGGATGCCCGGTGCTGGATTGCTGGGTCCGATGGCGCTCACGATCGCGGCCGAGCTCACCGGGCTCTCGTTCCGGCTGACTGTGCCCGCGGTGCTGGTGCAGATCGGCTACATGCTGATCGGCTGGCAGGCCGGCCTGGCGTTCACCCGCGAGTCGCTGCGCGCGATCGAGCGCATTCTGCCGGCCGCACTCGGGCTGATCGTGATGCTGAACGTCGCCGCGGCGGGCTTCGGTGTGGTGCTGTCGAAGGTGGCAGGGATCAGTGAGCTCGACGGCTATCTGGCGACCAGTCCCGGCGGCATCTACGCCGTGCTGGCGACGAGCGTCGAGACCGGCTCCAACGTCACGTTCGTCATTGCCGCACAGATGATTCGCGTGCTGCTGATGCTGTTCACCGCGCCGTTGGTGGCTCGGCTGTTCCTGCGGTTCTCGCCGCACACTGCTCAGACCATGCCGACGATCGAGCCCAGCAGGGCGCCGATCCGCGCTGCGGATTGACGCCCGGCTTCCAGCACCTCGTCGTGGCGGATCGGCTGGCCCGTGATGCCGGCGGCCATGTTGGTCACGAGCGAGAGCCCCAGCACCTCCAGCCCCGCGGCTCGCGCGGCGATGGTCTCGTGCACCGTGGACATGCCGACCAGGTCGGCGCCCAGAGTGCGCAGCATCCGGATCTCGGCGGGCGTCTCGTACTGCGGCCCGATCAGGCCGGCGTAGACCCCCTCGGGCAGTGTCGGATCGGCCTCGCGCGCCAGCGCGCGCAGCCGCGGGGAGTACGCGTCGACCATGTCGACGAACCGCGGGCCGACCAGCGGTGAGCGGCCGGTGAGGTTGAGATGATCGGCGATCAGCACGGCCTGCCCCACGCGGTAGTCGTCGCGCAGCGCACCGGCGGCATTGGTCAGCACCACCGCCCGCACGCCGCTGGCCGCCGCGGTGCGGACCGCATGCACGACATGTCGCAGCTCGTGTCCTTCGTAGGCGTGAATTCGCCCGAGCAGCAATAGGATTCGGGTGTCGCCTCGCATGATGGACGACACCGTGCCGCGATGCCCGGCGGCGGTCGGAGGCGTGAAGCCGGGCAGCTCCGCCATGTCCAGGGTGGCGATGGGACGGCCCAACGCGTCGGCGGCCGGCGCCCACCCGGATCCGAGCACCACGGCGACGTCGTGTTTGCTGACTCCGGTGTGATCGGCGATGGCCGCGGCGGCCTGTCCGGCCAGCTCGTCATCCCGAGTCACGGTCAGCGAGCTTAGTCCGCAATGCGATACTGCGAGGATGCCCGCCACTTCGCCGCCGCGCCGTCACGCCGCTGCCGACGTGGCCGAGCAGGTGGTCCGGGACCGCGGCGGTGACCTGATCGCGCTGTCGCACGACATTCACTCCGAGCCCGAACTCGCGTTCGCCGAACATCGCAGCTGCGCCAAGACGCAGGCGCTGGTGGCCGAGCGGGGCTTCGCTATCACCGCCGCGCCTGCCGGATTGGACACCGCGTTCCGCGCCGACTACGGCAGCGGTGACCTCACTGTCGCGGTGTGCGCCGAATACGACGCGCTGCCCGGCATCGGACATGCCTGCGGGCACAACATCATCGCCGCGTCCGCGGTCGGTGCGGCGCTGGCGCTGGCCGACGTCGCCGACGAGCTCGACCTGACCGTGGTGCTGATGGGCACCCCCGCCGAGGAGTCAGGCGGCGGAAAGGCGTTGCTGCTCAACGGCGGAGCCTTCGACGACGTACATGCCGCGGTGATGGTCCACCCCGGACCGGCTGACATCGCGGCCACCCGGTCGCTGGCGCTGTCGGAGGTGACCGTGCAATTCCGCGGCCACGAATCACACGCCTCGGTGGCCCCGCACCTCGGCGTCAATGCCGCAGACGCGGCGACCGTCGCGCAAGTGGCGATCGGGCTGCTGCGTCAGCACCTCGGGCCGGGGCAGCAGGTGCACGGAATCGTGACCGAGGCCGGCCGGGCGCCGAACGTGGTTCCCGGGCACGCCTCGATGACGTACGCGTTGCGGGCCGTCGACAAGCAGTCCCTGCATCATCTTCAGGGCCGGGTTTTCGACTGCTTCCGCGCCGGCGCTCTGGCAACCGGATGCGAATGCGCCATCGACGCCCGCGGGCCCGCCTACGACGAACTGCGCCCAGATCCGTGGCTGGCGAACGTGTTTCGCGACGAAATGATCCGGTGCGGCCGCAGTCCCGTGCCCGCCGAGCTGGAAAGCGCGCTGCCGGTGGGCAGTACAGACATGGGCAACGTCACTCAGGCAATACCCGGGATCCACCCCATCGTCGGCGTCGAGGCGGGCGGCGCGCGCTGCACCAGCCGGAGTTCGCTGCGGCCGCGGTGTCGCCCAGCGCCGACCAAGCCGTCGTCGACGGATCGATCATGTTGGCGCGCACCGTGATTCGGCTGGCGGAAACTCCCTCGGAGCGGGCGCGGGTGATGCGCGCATGAGCCTTGCCGACACCGCCGAATCTTGGCTGGCGGCACACTATGACGAATTGGTCAGCTGGCGCAGGCACATTCACGCTCACCCGGAACTCGGCCGGCAGGAGTTCGCCACCACGCAGTTCGTCGCGACGCTGCTCGCCGACGCCGGGCTCAATCCGAAGGTGCTGCCTTTGGGCACCGGCCTCACCTGCGATCTCGGACCCGATCACCTGCCGAAGATCGCGCTGCGCGCGGACATGGACGCCTTGCCCATGTCGGAGCGCACCGGCGCGCCGTATGCGTCGGTGGTGCCGGGCGTCGCGCACGCCTGCGGCCATGACGGCCACACCGCGATCCTGCTGGGCACCGCCCTGGCCCTGGCTGGAGTGCCGGACTTGCCCATCGGGGTGCGGTTGATCTTCCAGCCGGCCGAGGAGTTGATGCCCGGCGGCGCAATCGACGCGATCGCCGCGGGGGTGCTGGCCGGGGTCTCACGGATCTTCGCGCTGCACTGCGACCCGCGGCTGGAGGTCGGCAAGGTGGCGATCACCGCAGGGCCCATCACCTCCGCGTCGGACTCGATCGAGATCACGCTGCATTCGCCGGGCGGGCACACCGCGCGGCCGCATCTGACCGCCGACCTCGTGTATGGCATCGGCACGCTGATCACCGGCTTGCCGGGAGTGCTGTCGCGGCGCATCGACCCGCGCAACAGCACGGTCATGGTGTGGGGGGCGGTCAATGCGGGGATGGCGCCCAACGCGATCCCCCAGAACGGTGTGCTGGCGGGCACTGTGCGCACGGCCAGCCACGCCACCTGGCTGACCCTGGAGTCGCTGGTCCGGGAGACGGTGGCATCGCTGCTGGCGCCGCTGGGCGTCGAGCATTCGCTGCAATACCGGCGCGGGGTGCCGCCGGTGGTCAACGAAGAGCTCGCGACGCGGATTCTCAGCCACGCGATCGAGGCTGTCGACCCTGACGCGCTGGCCGAGACGCGGCAGTCCGGCGGCGGCGAGGACTTCAGCTGGTACCTCGAGGAGGTGCCGGGTGCGATGGCACGGCTAGGAGTGTGGTCGGGCCGTGGGCCTCAGCTGGACCTGCACCAACCGACGTTCGACCTCGACGAGCGCGCGCTGGCCATCGGGGTGCGGGTACTGGTGAACACCGTCGAGCAGGCCGCGGCCTTGCTCTAGCGGTGTGCTAGTCGCCGTGGCCGGGACCGATGTTGCGTGAGGGCCGCGTGCGCAGCGCGTGCACGTATTCCGGTGGCGCACCGGCGATTTCGGCTGCGTCGGCCATCACCCCGAGGTAGCGGGCCGACGGCAGGCCACCTTCCCACGCGTCGAGCACGTACAGCCACGCCAGCACGGGATCGGTTGTGGTGTCCGACGAGATCCGCTCCACACGACAGCGGATCTTCTTGTGGATGCCGAATTCCGAACCCTCCCAGCGGTCGAGGTTCTTCTCGTCTTCCTTGGTCATGTCGTAGAGCACCACGAAGACCTTGGAATTGGGGTCCTCGACGATGGTGGCCAACGCACCTTCCCAGCCGATGTCCTCGCCGCCGAACGTCAGGCGCCAGCCGTGCAGCCAGCCGGTACCGGCCATCGGGGAATGCGGTGCGCGCTGCAGCATCTGCTCTGGATGCATGTTCGACCCGTACGCGGCGTAGAGCGGCACGGAGAAAGAGTAGCTACCGTGAGCACTGTGGCAACCCGCATCGTGATCATCGGGGGAGGGCCGGCCGGGTACGAGGCCGCGCTGATCGCGGCAGCGCACGAAGCGGACGTCTCCGTCGTCGACTCGGACGGCATCGGGGGAGCCTGCGTGCTGTTCGACTGTGTGCCGTCGAAGACGTTCATCGCGTCGACGGGCGTGCGGACCGATCTGCGCCGGGCACCCCAGCTCGGCTACGACATCCACATCGAGGACGCGAAAATCTCGCTGACCCAGATCCACGACCGCGTGAAGCGGCTCGCTGCGGCGCAATCGCAGGACATCGCCGAGCGCCTGCGCGGGCAAGGCGTGCGGTTGATCAGCGGGCGCGGCGAGATCGTCGACGCGGTGGAGGGCATGGCCCGCCACAGCGTCAAGGTCACCGAGCCCGACGGCAGCGAGCAGGTGCTCGACGCGGACGTGGTGCTGATCGCGACGGGCGCCAGCCCGCGGGTGCTGCCCAACGCCACGCCCGACGGCCAGCGCATCTTGACGTGGCGGCAGCTCTACGACCTGACCGACCTGCCCGACCATTTGGTGGTGGTGGGTTCCGGCGTGACGGGCGCGGAGTTCGTCAACGCCTACACCGAGCTGGGTGTCGACGTGACCGTGGTCGCCAGCCGCGACCAGATCCTGCCGCACGAGGACTCCGACGCGGCCGCCGTGCTCGAGGAGGTGTTCGCCGAACGCGGTGTGACGCTGGTGAAGAACGCCCGCGCGGAGTCGGTGACCCGCAGCGAGGACGGGGTCGTGGTGAAGATGACCGACGGGCGCTGCGTGGAGGGCAGCCACGCGCTGATCACGGTCGGGTCGGTGCCGAACACGTCGGGTCTGGGGCTCGAGCGCGTGGGCATCGACCTCGGGCGCGGCAATTACATTCCGGTGGACCGGGTTTCGCGGACCTCGGTGCCGACGATCTACGCCGCCGGCGACTGCACGGGGCTGCTTCCGCTGGCGTCGGTCGCGGCGATGCAGGGCCGGATCGCGATGTATCACGCGCTGGGCGATGCGGTCACTCCGATCCGGCTGCGGACCGTCGCCGCTGCGGTGTTCACCCGGCCGGAGATCGCCGCGGTGGGGGTGCCGCAGGCCAAGATCGACGACGGCACAGTCGCCGCCCGGACGGTGATGCTGCCGCTGAACACCAACGCGCGCGCGAAGATGTCGGGCCTGCGCAAGGGCTTCGTCAAGATCTTCTGCCGGCCCGCCACCGGCGTGGTGATCGGCGGGGTGGTGGTGGCGCCGGTCGCCTCTGAGCTGATCCTGCCGATCGCGCTGGCCGTGCAGAACGGCAACTCGGTTGCCGAGCTGGCGCAGACGCTGTCGGTCTACCCGTCGCTGACCGGGTCGATCACCGAAGCGGCCCGTCAGCTGGTGGCGCACGACGACCTGGACTGACTGCCGTTAACCTGGTGGTACTGACCAGTAACTTCAACCGGGAGTGTCTGTGATCGAGGCTGCCCCCGCCCCTGGCAACGGGCAGACGTTTCTGGGCCCACGCGAACGCGCGGTTGCCTGGGAACGGCTGGGCTCCGAGCAGTTCGACGTCGTGGTGATCGGCGGCGGCGTGGTGGGCGCCGGCGCGGCGCTGGACGCGGCCACCCGCGGGCTGAAGGTGGCGCTCGTGGAGGCCCGCGACTTCGCGTCGGGCACGTCGAGCCGCAGCAGCAAGATGTTCCATGGCGGCCTGCGCTACCTCGAGCAGCTGGAGTTCGGGCTGGTGCGCGAGGCGCTGCACGAGCGCGAGCTGTCGCTGACCACCTTGGCCCCGCATCTGGTGAAGCCGATGCCGTTCCTGTACCCGCTGACCAAGCGGTGGTGGGAGCGGCCCTATGTGGCTGCGGGAATCTTTCTCTACGACCAGCTTGGCGGCGCGAAATCGGTTCCGGCGCAGAAGCACCTGTTCAAGGCAGGGGCGCTGCGGCTGGCTCCGGGTCTCAAGCGCAACTCGCTGATCGGCGGGATCCGCTACTACGACACGGTCGTCGACGACGCGCGGCACACGATGACGGTGGTGCGCACCGCCGCCCACTACGGGGCCGTGGTGCGTGCCTCGACACAGGTCGTGGCTCTGCTGCGCGAAGGGGACCGGGTGATCGGCGTGACGGTCCGCGACTCCGAGAACGGCGAGGTGACCGACGTGCGCGGGCACGTCGTCGTCAACGCCACCGGCGTGTGGACGGACGAGATCCAGGCGCTGTCCAAGCAGCGCGGCCGGTTTCGGGTGCGGGCGTCCAAGGGCGTGCACATCGTGGTGCCGCGCGACCGGATCGTCAGCGAGGTAGCGATCATCCTGCGCACCGAGAAGTCGGTGCTCTTCGTGATTCCGTGGGGCACGCACTGGATCATCGGCACCACCGACACCGAGTGGAACCTCGATCTGGCGCACCCTGCAGCCACGAAGGCCGACATCGACTACCTCCTCGACCACGTCAACACCGTGCTGGCCACCCCGCTGACACACGACGACATCGACGGCGTGTACGCGGGCCTGCGGCCGCTGCTGGCCGGGGAGACCGAGGACACGTCGAAGCTGTCGCGCGAGCACGCCGTGGCGGTGCCGGCACCGGGGCTGGTGGCGATCGCGGGCGGCAAGTACACCACCTACCGCGTGATGGGCGAGGACGCGATCGACGCCGCCAGCGAATTCATTCCGGCGCGGGTGGCGCCGTCGATCACCGAGAAGGTGCCGCTGCTGGGTGCTGACGGCTACTTCGCACTGGTGAATCAGGCCGAAAGGGTCGGCGCCTACTACGGGCTGCATCCGTATCGGGTGCGCCACCTGCTGGACCGCTACGGATCGCTGATCGGCGAGGTCCTCGCAATGGCCAGCGAGCCGGGTGCAGCCAAGCCGGAGTTGTTGGCGCCGATCACAGAAGCGCCGGTGTATCTCAAGGTCGAGGCGTTGTACGCGGTGGCGGCCGAGGGGGCGCTGCATCTGGAGGACATCCTGGCCCGGCGGATGCGGATCTCGATCGAGTATCCGCATCGAGGGGTGGACTGCGCGAGGGAGGTCGCAGAGATCGTCGCGCCGGTGCTGGGTTGGGACGAGGCCGATGTGCAGCGGGAGGTGGACACGTACATCGCGCGGGTGGACGCCGAGGTGCGGTCGCAGCAGCAGCCCGACGACGAGTCAGCCGACGCGTTACGCCAGGCGGCGCCGGAGGCGCGGGCGGAGATCCTCGAGCCGGTCCCGCTGACTTGATCACGCCGTGAGGCCTGCGCCTTTGCCGGTTCGTGACGGGCTTGGTCCGGCACGGTTGCGGGTGCGCGGTGGATCGGTGCTCGAAGAGTTCACCGCGAGGTTCGGGGCGGCCGGCGCGGCGAAGGTTCTGGCGGGCGAGGTGGTGGACGCCGACGGCGCGGTGCTCGACGCGCGCAGCGCGCTGCCGCCGGGCTCGGTCGTCTACTGCTACCGCGTGCTGCCCGCTGAGGTGCCCGTACCCTTCGACATCCCCGTGCTCTACCGCGACGACGACATCGTCGTAATCGACAAGCCGCACTTCCTCGCGACGATGCCTCGCGGCCGCCACGTGACGCAGACGGCGTTGGTGCGGTTGCGTCGGGAGCTCGACCTGCCGGAGCTGACGCCGGCACACCGCTTGGACCGACTGACTGCCGGAATTCTGCTGTTCACCGCGCGGCGCGAGATGCGCGGGCTCTTTCAGTCGTTGTTCGCCCGCGGCGCGGTGCGCAAGACGTATCTGGCGAGGTCGTCGGGTGAACTGGAGGCGCCGCAGGTGGTGCGGAGCCGAATTGTCAAGCGGCGCGGGTGTTTACAAGCCAGCGTCGAACCCGGTGAACCGAATGCGGAGACATCGGTCGAGCCGTTGGGGGACGGTCTCTACCGGCTCACGCCGCGCACCGGCCGCACACACCAGCTGCGCGTACACATGGCGTCGCTCGGTCTACCGATCGTCGGGGACCCGTTGTATCCCACCGTGCTCGACGTCGCCGCCGACGATTTCTCGGCACCGCTGCACTTGCTCGCGCACAGCATCGAATTCGACGATCCGCGCCGCGGTGCCCTGATGCGGTTCGTCAGCCGGCGGACGCTTCCGGCATGACAAGCGCCTCCGTCAGCCGGCACCCCAACGGCGGCCGGACGTCCTCGGTCGAGGGCGATGGGCCGGCCGACGACGACTGGATCGGTTGCGATCTGCACATCGGCGCGAATAGCGAATCTCTTTGTGCAGGTTGGTATGTCGACGTGGTCAGGTCCGGTGTAATACATGTGGGGGACCCTGTGCGGGTCGAACGGGTCCAGTCTCGGCAACCAACATTCGCACCGTGTGCCTAGGGGCCACCGCGGGCGGGGCTCGTGGCCGCGGACTTGTCGGTGGTGGGTGCGATGGTGTCGTTATGTCCTCGATCGCGTCGTCGGCCGTTGTTGCGGTGAGTCCTGCGCAGCGTCTTGAGGTGTTGTTCGAGGAGTTGGCGGAGTTGGCGGGTCAGCGTAATGCGATCGATGGCCGGATCGTGGAGATCGTCGCCGAGATCGATGGTGAGGGGTTGTGGGGTGGGACGGGGGCGCGGTCGGTGCCGGCGTTGGTGGCCTGGAAGCTGGGCGTGTCGTCGGCGACGGCGCACACGATCGCTGCTGTTGCGCAACGCGTTGAGGAGTTTCCGCGCTGTGTGCAGGGATTGCGGGAGGGCCGGCTGTCGCTGGATCAGGTTGGGGTGATCGCCGCGCACGCGGGTGAGGGGTCTGATGAGCATTATGCGCAGCTGGCCGGCGTCGCGACGGTCAATCAGTTGCGCACCGCGGTCAAGCTCGAACCGCGACCCCAACCGCAGCCGGCGCGGCCGCGACCGCAGCGCTCGATCACCAAAACCACCAACGACGCGTTCAGCTGTTATCGGATCAGGCTTCCCCATGATGAGGCGGCGAAATTCGACGCCGCGTTGGCGTCACATCTGGATGGGTTGATCGGCGAGTACAAACGCGATCACGGCGACGAGGAGCGCTCGTCGGAGACGGCCCCGCCCATGCCGAGCAGCGTCGATGCGTTCATGCGGCTGGTG
>NZ_JCALEB010000007.1:0-223541 GCF_059813155.1 Mycobacterium sp. NGS19 | reverse complement strand
AGTCTGTGACCTGGCCAGCCCGCCCGCATTCCGGGCAGCGTTGATCCGCACCGGCACGGATCGGCACCAGGTGGTGCTGACCAATCACCACATCGTGCTGGACGGCTGGTCGCTGCCGATCCTGCTGCAAGAAATCTTCGCCGGCTATCACCAGCAGCGCCTACCCGTGCCCGGCTCGTACCGCAGCTTCCTCAGCTGGCTGGCCGGGCGGGACCAGGCGGCCGCGCGCGCGGCATGGGCCGAGGTGCTGGCCGGGTTTGACACTCCCACCCTGGTGGGTGCACCCGGCCGACTGAGTCTGGGCCCGCGCGCGGCGCTCTCGCGTCAGCTCTCCCAGGAGACCACCACGGCGCTGGCTGAGCTGGCCCGAGGCCAGCACACCACCGTGAACATGGTGTTGCAGGCCGCCTGGGCGCAGATATTGATGGAGTTGACCGGCAGCCACGACGTGGCGTTCGGCACTGCGGTGTCCGGTCGTCCGCCTGAACTGGCCGGTGCGGAGTCGATGGTCGGCTTGTTGATCAACACCGTGCCGGTGCGCGCGAACGTCACGGCGACAACGACGACGGCGGGGCTGTTGAAGCAGCTGCACCACTTCACCAACCGCACCCTGGAACATCAGCATCTGGCGCTGCCGGAGATCCACCGCGTCACCGGTTTGGATCAGCTGTTCGACACGCTGTTCGTGTTCGAAAACTATCCAGTCGACGCCGCCACGTTGGCGAGCTCCAACGGCCTGGGCATCACCGAGTTCAGCGGCAGGGAGGCCACCCACTATCCGCTGACTCTGCAAGCCCGGCCCGGCCTCCAGTTGAGCCTGCGCCTCGAATACGACACCGACCTGTTCGCCGCCGACAGCATCGACGCACTCGTCGAGCGGTTGCGAAAGCTGTTGTGCGCCATGGCCGCCGACCCCAGCCGGCGGTTGTCGTCGATCGAGGTGCTGGACGCTGTCGAGCGTTCTCGGCTGGACGAGTTCGGTCACCGCGCGGTGTTGACCCAGCCGGGGGCGCCGGTGTCGATTCCGGTGCTGTTCGCCGAGCAGGTGACACGCACCCCGCAGGCGGTGGCGCTGCGTTGCGACGGCCGCTCGATGACCTACCGGGAATTGGACGAGGCGTCTAATCGCTTGGCGCACTTGCTCGTTGCCTGCGGAGCCGGACCGGGCGAATGCGTCGCCCTGCTGCTGCCCCGGTCAATCGACGCGGTCGTAGCGATCGTCGGAGTGCTCAAGACCGGCGCGGCGTACGTCCCGATCGATCTGGCGCATCCTGACGCGCGGATCGAGTTCATGGTCGACGACGCCGCGCCGGTCACGGCGATCAGCACATCGCATTTGCGGTCGCGGCTGGATGGCTGCGACGGGTTGGCGATCATCGACGTCGACGACCCGCGCATTCCGACCTATCCCGCGACACCGTTGCCGGCTCCGGCGCCCGACGATGTCGCCCACGTCATCTACACGTCCGGCACTACCGGCACCCCGAAAGGTGTTGCGGTCACCCATCACAACGTCACTCGACTGTTCCAGGGACTCGACGTCGGTTTCGCGATGGGGCCGGCACAGGTGTGGACCCAGAGCCACTCGTTGGCCTTCGACTTCTCGGTGTGGGAGATCTGGGGCGCGCTGCTGCACGGCGGGCGCCTGGTCGTCGTGCCGGAAACCGTCGCGGCATCTACAAAAGACCTGCGCGCCTTGCTGATTGACGAGCGCGTCACCATGCTCAGCCAAACGCCGTCGGCCGTCGCCGCGCTGACCCCCGCGGGCCTCGACGCAACAGCGTTGATGGTCGCCGCCGAACCCTGCCCACCAGAGGTGGTGGAGCGCTGGGCGCCGGGGCGGGTGATGGTCAACGGCTACGGGCCCACCGAAACGACGGTGTATGCCGCCATCAGCGCCCCGCTGGTCCCCGGCGCGGCGGTGGCGATCGGCTCGCCGGTGCCCGGGGCCGCCCTGTTTGTGCTCGACACCTGGTTGCGCCCTGTACCGCCGGGCGTGGTGGGCGAGTTGTATGTCGCGGGCCGGGGTGTTGGGCTCGGGTATCTGCGCCGACCCGGTTTGAGCGCTTCGCGTTTTGTGGCGTGCCCGTTCGGCACTCCCGGCGCACGCATGTATCGCAGCGGGGACTTGGTGCGCTGGGCTCCCGACGGTCAGCTGCACTATCTCGGCCGCATCGACGAGCAGGTCAAAATCCGCGGGTACCGCATCGAACTCGGCGACGTACGCGCGGCGCTGGCCGGCCTGGACGGCGTCGAACACGCCGTCGTCATCGCCCGCGGAGACCGTCCCGGCGAGCAACGACTGGTCGGCTACATCACCGGCACAGCCGACCCCGCGCAAGCCCGCGCTCAGCTGGCGCAGCGCCTGCCTGGCTACATGATTCCCGCCGTCATCGTGCCCATCGAGGCCCTGCCGCTGACCGTCAACGGCAAACTCGACATCCGCGCCCTCCCGCTGCCCGAATATCAGCACAGTCAGCAGTACCGGGCACCGGCCAGCGCCGTCGAGGAGATCCTCACCGGCATCTACGAACAAGTCCTGGGACTCACCCGCGTCGGCATCGACGACTCCTTCTTCGATCTGGGCGGCGATTCATTGACCGCAATGCGGGTGATCGCGGCCGTCAACACAGCGCTGGATGTCGATCTTGCCGTGCGCACTCTTTTCGATGCACCGACGGTCGCCCAGCTCGCGCCCTGCATCGGTGCGGAAGGACAGCGGCGCAAACCACTACTGGCCGTCCAACGGCCGCAAACCATTCCGCTGTCCTTCGCCCAGAGCCGACTGTGGTTCGTGAACCGGTTCGAGGGCGGCGTCGCGACCTACAACATGCCGACCGCCTTCCGCATCAACGGGCCGCTGGACGTCGACGCGTTGGGTGCGGCACTGGACGACGTCATCGCCCGCCATGAGTCACTGCGTACCGTTTTCCCCGAGATCGACGGCGTCCCCTACCAAGAGGTGGTGCCGGCCCGGGCGGGGATGTGGCGGCGCGGCGGTCCGGCGGCCGTGCGTTTGCCGGAGCAGGACGTCGCCCGAGAACTGTTCGCGCTGGCCGAGTACCGGTTCGACTTGTCAGCGGAAATCCCGATCCGTGCGCAGATCTATTCGACGGGTCGACTGCAACACGTGGTGGGAATCGTCGTGCACCACATCGCTTTCGACGGCTGGTCCTTGGCTCCGATGTTCAGGGACATGGCTCAGGCGTACGGTGCGCGGCGACGGGGACAAGCCCCCGATTGGGCGCCGCTGCCGGTGCAATACGCGGATTACACGGTGTGGCAACAGGATTGGCTTGGCGCGGAGTCCGACCCGGACAGTGTGATTGCCGCGCAATTGCGATATTGGCGTCAGGAGCTGTCCGGTCTTCCCGAAGTCGTGTCGCTGCCGACGGATCGGCCGCGTCCACCACAGCCCAGCTACCGGGGCGACTCCGTCGATGTGCGCATCGACCCGCAGCTGTGGGCCGGGGTCAAGGAGCTGGCTGCGGCGCACAACACGACGGTCTCCATGGTGTTGCAGACCGTCATGGCCGTGTTGTTGCACCGCGTCGGGGCGGGCGACGACGTGGCTATGGGCGCGCCGATCGCCGGCCGCACGGACAATGCGCTCGACGATCTCGTCGGGTTCTTCGTCAACACGTGGGTGTTGCGGGTGGGTGTCAAAGCAGCCGACCGGTTCAGCGACGCGCTGGCGCGGGTGCGCCAGAAGGCGCTGGACGCCTACAGCAACCAGGACGTGCCGTTCGAGCGAATCGTCGAGCAGGTCAACCCGACTCGGTCTGCGTCGCATCATCCGCTGTTCCAGGTGCTCATGGCGTTCCAGAACAATGCGCGACCAGGCGCGCTGGCGTTCGATGACGCCACCGTGGAGCAGCTCGCGGTGCCCAACAACACCGCACGGTTCGACCTTGACTTCGAACTCAGCGAGGTGCCCACCGACGACCCGCACGCGCCGATGGCGGCCGGCCTCGTGTCGTATGCCACCGATTTGTACGACCGAGGCACCATTGAACGGTTGGTCACCTGGTTTGGCCGCGTCATCGAGGCCGTGGTGGCCGACGCCTCGGTGGTGGTGGGCGACGTGGCGTTGCTCGATCGCGCCGAGCGAGATCTGTTGCTGGACAAGTGGTCCGGCGCCGACGCGGGGGCACCGGTGGCCGTCGCTGCGCAGTTGCTGGCTGCCGCGGCGATGGCGCATCCCAACGGGACGGCGGTTCTTGAGGGGACCCGCCGACTTTCCTACCGGGAGCTCGACGAGCGGTCGACGCAGTTGGCGCGGACGTTGATCGACACAGGTGCGGGTCCCCAGCGCACGGTCGCCGTGGCGATGGACCGATGCCTGGATCTGGTGGTGGCGTGGTGGGCCGTTCTCAAGGCGGGAAGTGCCTACGTACCAATTGATCTCGCTCATCCGGTCGAACGCATCGCGGCGGTATTGGACGCAGTCGAGCCGGTATGTGTGCTCACCGGTGATGCCGGCAGTGTCCCGGGCGCCGGGGCCCGACCAGTGCTGCGCATCGACGGGCTGGACCTGTCCGGGCGCTCCGCCGAACCCGTCACGGACGCTGACCGCACAGCGCCGCTGACCGCTGACACCGTCGCGCATGTGATCTTCACGTCGGGATCCACCGGGACACCCAAAGGCGTGGCGGTGAGCCACGCCGGTCTGCTGGCAGTGGCCGCACTCGGCGAGACGTTCGGATTGCACCCGGGCACGCGTCTGCTCATGGTGGCGGCGCCGACCTTCGACGTGTCGGTCGGGGAGATGCTGCTGGCCGCCGGCTCGAAAGCCACGTTGGTGGTGGCGCCGTCGGAGGCCTATGCCGGCGAGGCGCTGACCACACTGCTGCACGACCAGCGTGTCAGCGCGGCGGTGGTGACGCCGACCGTGCTGGCGTCGCTCGATCAGGCGCGGCTCGGCGGAGTCGACACACTGGTCACCACAGGGGAGGCCTGCCCCGCAGAGCTGGTGGCGGC
Source organism: Mycobacterium sp. NGS19 (assembly GCF_059813155.1). Classification (NCBI taxonomy): domain Bacteria; kingdom Bacillati; phylum Actinomycetota; class Actinomycetes; order Mycobacteriales; family Mycobacteriaceae; genus Mycobacterium; species Mycobacterium sp. NGS19. The sequence goes on along the minus strand of NZ_JCALEB010000007.1, from coordinate 218,561 downwards.
CTGGGCACCCGGCCGTCGGATGTTCGACGCCTACGGCCCCACCGAATCCACGATCTGGGCCACCCGCAGCGCAGCGCTCGTGCCGGGCGGAACGGTCGGCATCGGCACCCCGGTGCCGGGTGTGCGCGCGCTGGTGCTCGACGCCCAGCTGAACCCGGTTCCGATCGGCGTGGTGGGTGAGCTGTACCTGGGTGGGCCAGCAGTGGCGCACGGCTATCTGGGCCGCTCGGAGTTGACCGCGGAACGGTTCGTGGCCGACCCGTACGGGCCACCGGCGACGCGTCTGTACCGAACCGGGGATCTGGTGCGCTGGACCGGCACCGGAACACTGCACTACCTGGGCCGCGCCGACAGCCAGGTCAAACTGCACGGTCAACGCATCGAACTCGGCGAGATCGAGAGCGCTCTGCTCGCGTGCCCGCAGGTGACCCAAGCCGCGGCTGCGCTGCAGCACAGCACCAACGGACCGCACCTGGTCGGCTATGTCGCCCTCGAGCACACCACCACCGCCGACCGCGATGCCGAGATCGTCGAACAGTGGCAACACGTGTACGACGACCTGTACGCCACCGAGGTCGACGAGCCTGGCCTCGGCATGGACTTCCGCGGCTGGAACAGCAGCTACACCGGCGATCCGATACCGCTCGACGACATGTTGGAGTGGCGCTCGGCGACGGTGGACCGAATTCTCGCCCTGCAGCCGCGCCGGGTGCTGGAGATCGGTGCCGGCTTGGGCTTGGTGCTGTCCGAGGTCGCCCCGCACTGCGACCACTACGTCGCCACCGACATGTCGTCGGTGGCCATCGACAACCTCGCTCGCTTGCTGCAGCGCCTGCAGCTCCCGTGGCGTGACCGGGTGCAACTGCTGACCCAGCCTGCGCACGTCACCGAGGGGCTGGCCCGGGGCTACTTCGACACGATCGTGCTCAATTCGGTCGTCCAGTATTTCCCCAACGAGCAATACTTGGCCGACCTCATCGGCAACGCGGTGCAGCTGCTCGCCGACGGGGGTGCGCTGTTCATCGGCGACGTCCGAAATCACAGCCTGCAGATGCCATTTCAGACCGCAGTCGCGTTGGCCCGTGCCACGTCGACCGACAGCGTGGAAATTCAGCAACGTGTTCAACGCGCGATCCGCAGTGAACCCGAATTGCTTTTGGCGCCAGAGTTTTTCATTGCCTGCGTGGCTGACCAGCCCGCAGTGGCCGGGCTCGACATCCAAGTCAAACGCGGTTCGGCCGACAATGAACTGAACCGGTACCGCTACGACGTCGCCATTTACAAGCAACCCGCACCCGTACAGTCACTAGCGTCTGCGCCCACGTGGGCCTGGAATGACTGTGGGGCCCTGCACGCCCAGCTGAGTGCACAGCGGCCCCACGCCGTCCGCATCAGCGGGATACCGCGGACCGGTCTGGTTGCCGACGTCGGAATCGAAGCGGCGCTGGCCGCGGGACTTTCCGTCGCCGACGCCGTCGCGCAGGCCGCGGCAGCCACCCCCATCGACACCGCCACCCCCGAACAGCTGCACCGCCTCGGCGAAACGCTCGGCTATCACGTCGCCGTCACCTGGGGCGCCCAGCCCGGCACCCTCGATGCCGTCTTCCTTGCGCCCACCGACACCCGACGCACTCCGCTGCTCACCGATCTGTACCTGCCCTCGCCTGCGGGACACCACCGCAGCACCTATGCAAGCGATCCCCAAACCAACACCAAGATCAGCGGGGTGCGTCAGCGGCTGAGCGCACGGCTGCCCGACTTCATGGTGCCGACGCACATCGTCGTGCTCGACGAGTTTCCGCTGACCTCGTCGGGAAAGATCGACCGCAAGGCACTTCCGGCGCCGGTGTTCGCCGCCACCGCCTTCCGGGCGCCACGCACACCGGTCGAAAAAATCCTCGCCGACATCTACGCCGACGTCCTGGGCCTCGAGCGCGTCGGCGTCGACGACTCGTTCTTCGAACTGGGCGGTGACTCACTGTCGGCGATGCGAGTGATCGCTGCAATCAACAGCGCCCTTGACGCCCGGCTCGCGGTGCGCACCATCTTCGTCGCGCCGACCGTCGCGAGTCTGAGCCAACAGCTACACGACCGCGACAGCGGAGTAGAAGTAGTGCCGCTGGAGGTGCTCAAAGAGGGCACGGGCGTTCCGCTGTTCTGTATTCACGACGGTCTCGGGTTGAGCTGGTCGTATCGCGCGTTGGGCGCATATCTGGACTGCCCGATCGTGGGAATCAACCAACTTCCCAACAATGGCGACGGCCCACCGAAATGCATTCGGCGGATGGCGCAAAGCTATGCGGACCGGGTGCAAGCCTTCTACCCGGAGGGTCCCTACAAACTGCTCGGCTGGTCTCTCGGCGGAGTCGTCGCTCATCAACTGGCGGTCGAGCTTCGACGCCGCGGCTGCATTGTCGAACGCCTGGTATTGCTCGACGACGCAGTGAGCGCGCACCGGGTCACCTCAGGCCAACAAGCCGACGAAGACCACATTCTCAGGCAGATTCTGCAGGCAAGCCATATCGACATTCCGCAACCGTCCGAACCTCTGACCTACCGTCAGACAGCAGAGCTCATTCGTGGGCGTATGCGCATGGGCGACGTAGCGCTCGCATCCACGGCACTGTTGGAGTTCATGGTCCGAAGCGTCACCGTCAACCAGTCCTACCTCGCGGACTGCCGGCCCGAGGTATTCGGCGGCGATTTGGTCGTTTTCACCGCCGCTCGGACGACGAATGGTGACGGCCCATCACATGCCGAAAATTGGCGGCCGTACGTCGACGGGAATATCACCAGCCACTCCGTCGACTGCACCCACTACGAGATGCTGATCGCCGAAACGCTCGACTTGTACGGAGAGCAACTGAAACTTTCGTTGGAAACTCCCGACGGCGTTGCCGCTCAGCAATTATCGGCGCCGGTGAGTTAGGCGCAGAATTGGCTGATTCACAGCCCACCGTCGCACCCGTCAACCATGATGTCGTCATGGCTGGGACCACCCGAGACATTGCGGACATGCCCAGGGGCGGCCCAAACGCGTCGTGGCTGGATCGGCGGTTGAGAACCGACCGGCTGGAATACCTCGACCGCGACGACGTCGACGACCTCAAGCAAAAAGTCGTCCGCTCGCTCGACCGGTCCGGCCAGCGCAAGTTCGGCGTACATCGCAGGGTGGCCCGAGTGGTGCTCGATCAGGTGGCCGACGTGCCGTCCCCGAAAATCCTGGAGCTGGGCGCCGGCCTCGGCGGCCTGTCGCGCAGGCTGCTCGAGAATCACCCGACCGCTGAGGTGACGATCACCGACATCGACCCGTCGTTCGTCGCCGCCGTCACCGCCAGCGATCTGGGCAGTCATCCGCGGGCCATGGTCCGGCAGATGGACGCCACCGCGATCGACGCCCCGGACGGCTACTACGACCTGGCGGTGTTCGCCTTGTCGTTGCATCACTTGCCGCCGGAGATGGCCGCCCGCGTATTCGCCGAAGGCACCCGGGCAGCGAAGAAACTGATCATCGTCGATCTGCGCAGGCCGCCGGCGCCGCTGCACCTGCTGGTGCTGGGGGTGACGCTGCCGCTGACTCGGCTGGTCCCGCTGGTGCACGACGGGTTCATCAGCTCACTACGCGCCTACAGCCCGTCAGCGCTGCGTGCGCTCGCGCAGTATGCCGATCCCACCATGACCGTCGACTTCCTCACTCGACGTTTCGGCCCGACGGTGGCCGTCGCCAGTCGGGACGGGTCCTCCAAACCTGTTGAGGCGCAAGGCTAGACGTCATGCCGGCTTGCCGGCGTTGCGCTGCTTTCGGTAGCTGTCGAAGAACTCCGCCCAAGACCTCACTTCAGGGTGTCGTTTGAGCAGTGCGCGACGCTGACGTTCGGTCATGCCACCCCAGACACCGAACTCCATCTGGTTGTCGAGTGCGTCGGCGGCGCACTCGACCTTGACGGGGCAGTCCCGGCAGATGACAGCCGCCTGATGCTGGGCTGCCCCTCGAACGAACAGCTGCTCCGGATCGACGGAACGACAGCGGGCCCGCGACACCCACGCGAAGCGGGCTTCGACAGCGGGAACGGTTTGTTTGTCACACACCTGCGGTCCACTCCTGGCTCGAATGTTTGCCGTACCTGAGTGGATCGTCGCGTCCAGTCCGGCCGCGGGCATGCGTAGTGCACTACCTGACTTGGCGCCCGAGCGAGGAAACGCCGCAACGTTGCCCGGTGTGCCGCTCCGGTTCTGGTGACCTCTATTGTCTAGCTGTGCCTGAGATGGATCGTCGCACCATGATGTTGATGACGGGGCTCGGTGTGCTTGCGGCCGCGGTTCCCACGCAGATGCCCTTGGCTGGCGCTTCACCAGCCGATCGGGTGTCCCCGCCCGCTGCGCCGCCGGCCGATGCCACTACTGGGAGCTACATCTTCCAGGACGAGTTCGACGGCCCGGCCGGATCTGGACCGGACCTGTCGAAGTGGCTGGTGGTCAACTGGGACACTCCGGTCACGCCGCCGATCGAAGGGCACTACCGCGACCGCAACGTGTTCCTCGACGGGAACTCCAACCTCGTCATTCGCGCGTCGCGTGAGGGGGACGAGTACTTCAGCGGCAAGATCCAAGGCTTGGCGCGGCTCGGCATCGGCCACACCTGGGAAGCGCGGATCAAATTCAACTGCCTGACGCCTGGCTGCTGGCCCGCGTTCTGGTTGCTCAACGAGGATCCGCTGCCCGACGGCGAAGTCGACATCGTCGAGTGGTACGGCAACAACCGATGGGCTCCCGGAAGCACGGTGCACGCCGCGTCGGACGGCAAGACATGGGCCGGTCGCGACATCCCAGAACTGGTCGACGGGGACTGGCACACCTGGCGCTGCCAGTGGGACGAGAAGGGCTTCCGGTTCTGGCGTGACTACGTCGAGGGAGCACGGCCCTATCTCACGGTCCCTGCCGTTCCGATCAAGGGGCGCTGGCCGTTCAACCAGCCCGGCTACACGATGTTTCCGATCTTCAACGTCGCGGTCGGCGGCCCGGGCGGTGGCGATCCCAACCTGGGCAACTACCCGGCGGACATGCTCATCGACTGGATCCGCGTCTGGTAACCACCGCCACGACGGCGTGGCGAGCGGGGGCAGCGGAACTCAGTTTCCGAGATTCCTAGAGATTCCTACCGGTCAGCCGGGTTGCGCGGTTTCAAGCTCACGGGTCTTCGGCGACGGCCACGGACGTGGCACCGGGCGTTCTCGCACCCGCTGCGGCCACCAGAACCACCGTCCGAGCAGCGTGGCGATCGACGGCGTCATGAACGACCGGATGATCAACGTGTCGAACAGCAGACCCAGACCGATCGTCGAGCCGACCTGGCCGACCACACGTAGGTCGCTGACCATCATCGACATCATCGTGAACGCGAACACCAGACCGGCTGACGTAACGACGGCACCGGTGCCGGCCATCGAGCGGATGATCCCGGTCCTGATCCCGGCGTGGATCTCTTCCTTAAACCGTGACACCAACAGCAGGTTGTAGTCCGAGCCCACCGCCAGCAGGATGATCACGGACATCGCGATGATCATCCAGTGCAGGTGCAGACCCAGAATGTACTGCCAGATCAGCACCGAAAGCCCGAACGATGTGCCCAGCGACAGCAGCACTGTCCCCACGATCACCGCGGCGGCGACCACGCTTCGGGTCAGTATCAGCATGATGATGAAGATCAGGCAGATAGACGCTATGCCGGCGATCAACAGGTCGAAGTTCGCGCCGTGCTGCATGTCCTTGTACGTCGACGCCGTGCCGCCGAGGTAGATCTTCGAACCCTCCAACGGGGTGCCCTTGATGGCCTCGAACGCAGCGTTCTTGATCAGGTCGATGTGCTTGATGCCCTCGACGGACGCGGGATCGCCTTCGTGAGAAATGATGAATCGCACGGCTTTTCCGTCGGGCGAGACGAACATCTTGAGGCCGCGCTTGAAATCGGGGTTATCAAACACCTCCGGCGGCAGGTAGAACGAGTCGTCGTTCTTCGCCGCATCGAAGGCCTGGCCCATCGCGGTTGCGTTCTGCTGCGCCGCGTCCATCTGGTTCTGCAGGCCGTTCTGCGTCTGATACATCGTCAGCATCATGTTGCGCATGGTCTGCATGGTCGAGATCATCGGCGGCATCAGCGTCAGCAGCTGCGGCATCAACGCGTCGAGCTTGTGCAGATCGACTGTCAGAGAAGCGATGTCGTCACTGAGCAGATCGATGCCGTCGAGCGTGTCGAACACCGACCGCAGCGCCCAGCAGATGGGGATGTCGTAGCAGTGCGGTTCCCAGTAGAAGTAGTTGCGGATCGGCCGGAAAAAGTCGTCGAAATCGGCGATGTGGTCGCGCAATTCGTTGGTGTCTTCGACGGTCTTGTCGGTCTTTCCGACCATGCTGTGCGTGATCGCGTTGAGCTGCTTCATCAACTCATACATGTGCTGCATGTTGTCGATGGTCTTCTGCATCTCGTCGGCTTGCACCAGCATGTCGGCCATGCGGTCTTTCAGATACGTCTGATTCATCGTCTGGGTGGTGCCGTTCATGCTGATCAAGAACGGGATCGACGTGTGCTCGATCGGGGTGCCAAGCGGCCGGGTGATGCTCTGCACGCGGCCGATACCGGGAATGTGGAAGATGTTCTTGGCAATTCGGTCGATCACCAGCATGTCGGCCGGATTGCGAACGTCGTGGTTGGTTTCCACCAGCAGCAGCTCAGGATTCATCCGCGCTTGCGGGAAATGCCGGTCGGCGGCTTGATATCCCTCGTTGGCCGGGATGTCCTTGGGCAGGAACTCTCGGTCGTTGTAGCTGGGCACGTAGCCCGGCAGCGCGGCGAGGCCGACCAGAGCAAGAACCATCGATGCGACGAAAATCGGCCCGGGCCAACGCACTACGGCGGTACCGACCCGCCGCCAGCCGCGGGTGTTCAATCTCCGCTTCGGATCGGCCAGGCCGAAGTGGCTCGCGACCGTCAGCAACGCCGGCGCCATCGTCAATGCCGCGAACACCGCGACCAGCATGCCCAGCGCGAGCGGAATACCCAGTGTCTGGAAGTACGGCAGACGGGTGAAGTGAAGGCAGAACGTCGCGCCCGCAATCGTCAACCCAGAGCCGAGGATGACGTGCGCGGTGCCGTGATACATCGTGTAGAACGCGGTTTCGCGGTCTTCGCCGTTCTGGCGGGCCTCGTGATATCGGCCGACCAAAAAGATCGCGTAGTCGGTGCCCGCGGCGATGGCCAGTGTGGTCAGCAGGTTGACCGCGAACGTCGACAAGCCGATCAGGTTGTAATAGCCCAGCGTTGCGATCACACCGCGCGCCGCCGCCAGCTCGATGAACATCATCGCGAGCACCAGCAGCACCGTGACCACGGAACGGTAGACGAACAACAGCATCACGAAGATCACCAAAATCGTGATGCCGGTGATCAGCTTTAGGCTCTTGTCACCGGCGTGGTGCTGATCGTTGGTCAGCGCCGCGGGTCCGGTGACGTAAGCCTTCACCCCGGGCGGCGGGGTAGCGCTTTGAACGATTTGGCGCACCGCTTGAACGGACTCGTTCGCCAAGCTTTCGCCCTGATTGCCGGCCAGATACAACTGCACGTAGGCGGCTTTGTTGTCGGCGCTCTGCGAGCCGGCGGCCGTCAGCGGGTCGCCCCAGAAGTCTTGGACGTGCTCGACGTGCTTCTTGTCGGCCTCGAGCTTGTCGATCAGTCCGTCGTAGTAGCGGTGGGCGTCATCACCCAGGGGCTTGTCGCCCTCGAGGACGATCATCACCGAGCTGTTGGAGTCGAACTCCTGAAAGTCCTTGCCCACCCGCTGCATCGCCTGCATCGACGGGGCGTCCTTGGGAGCCAACGACACGGCGTGGGCTTCGCCGACCTTTTCCAGCTGCGGGGCGATGAGGTTGACCAGGACCACCACCGCGATCCACCCGAGCAGGATCGGCACCGAGAACAGCCGAATGAACCGGGGGATCATCGGGTGTGCCCCCACGTGAGTGTTCGTCATGCGGACTTCACCAAGCAAAACGTCTGAGCGTTCAGCCCGTCGTTGGTTTTCTCGTCCTTCACCTCACCGTTGACGGTGATGCGGCATCCGATCATGTCGCCGTTGCCTTGCGCCACGATGTTGGCGCTGGCGGCGGGAGCGGTGGTGGTCAGAGTGATGGACCAAGGCAGCGGCACGTCCTTGACTTCCTGTGGCTGCGCATTGAGGTCGAGGTAGTTGATGGTCGCCACGGCGCCGGGCTCTCCGAAGATCTCGTATTTGACGGTTTTGGGATTGAACGGTGCGGGGTCGTTGGCGAGTCCGGCTCCAGGCCTGGTGAGTTCGGTCTTACCGAACACTTGGCGAAGCCGGTCGACGCCGAACGCCGCAAGAGCGACCACAAGCAAGATCACGATGAGGATCCACGCGCGCTTGAGCGCTCTGAACACGCCCGCTTTCCGGCGGGACGTGGTCGTGCGGGGACCACGGCCGGGTGCCGGCGCGGCCGCATGGGCAGGACCGTCTGCGACCCCCTGAGCGGCGCCGTCCGGGCCGGCAGGAAACCAGGTGTCGTTGCGTGTCTGCGTCATCCGCACCCCCGCCTTCCCTTCCCTACACTCGCCACGAATTCTGACAGATTAGTCCATTTAACTGAATCGGTCGCATCGAGGCTCTAACTGGGGATTCGCCGGCCGCGCGACCACCCGTTCTTGCACACCTGCTATCCGGAGGGGATACGATGCGCCCATGAAATTAGCCAGGGGGGCGACCGCAGTCACCGCACTAGCCGCAGCGCTGGTGCTGTCCGCGCCGGCGCACGCCGACCCGGACACCGACTTCGCCGAAGAGCTTCACACGTACGGCATCTACGGGCAAAAGGACTACAACGCCTGGATCGGCAAGATCGCCTGCAAGCGGCTGTACAACCATCTGGACCCGGACGCCTACGCATCGGCGCAGTTCATCTTCCGGCAGTTGCAGAGGGGCAGCACCACCGAACAGGCATGGCAGTTCCTCGGTGCCGCAGTGCGCACCTACTGCCCGGAGCAGTTGCCGATCCTGGGCGCCGTGACACAACCGCCGCCGCCCCTCGACACCAGCCAGCAGCCTGGGTCGTCATTCTCCGCCGAGGCGTAAAACCAAGGGAGTCACAATGTTTCGTAAAGCGAGCATGGCGATCGCTGTTCTCGGTGCCGCAGCGATGGCGGTGCCACCTATCGCCTCGGCCGATGCGACGGACGACTATCCGATTCCGAACCGCATGCTGAAAACCACCTGCACCGCCGAACAGATCATGGCGGCCGCCCGAGATGTCGAACCCGTCTATTACGAGCGCTACATGATCGACTACAACAACCACCCGGGTCAGCAGCAAGCGACCCAGGATAAGATGCACTGGTTCTACTCGATGGACTACGCCGGGCGCCGGGCGTATTCGGAGGAACTGGTCACCCACTTCGCCGATCCGCTGACCGCCGCATGGCCTAACCACGCGAAGCTGTTCTTCAACAACAAGGGTGTCGCCGCGCACACCACCGACATCTGCCACAACTACCCGCCGGACGACCAGTCGGTGTGGAATTACGACGCTCACTGGTGATTGCGTCGGCGACATGACACGCCACCACGTCCGCGGTTTCGTTGCGGCGGCTGCCGCGTCACTGGGCCTCGCGGTGTGTCTTGCCCCAATGGCGGCGGCCGATCCGTCGTGGAACGGCAAATACGAGGTGACGTTCTTCACCGCACAGAAGAGCGGCACCAGCATCGCGGCTAACCAGTCCGAGTCCATGCACATCGACACCTACACGTTTTCGTCGTCGTGCTCGTCGGGCAAGTGCGTCGCGACGATCGTCGACGGTCCTGCCCCGAGGAATCCCACAGTGCCGCAGCCGGTGCAGTTCACCTGGGACGGCTCTGCGTGGACGTCCGACACCACGTTCCGGTGGGATTGCCTGCTGCCGGACGGCACGATCGAATGGAATCCGGCGAGCTCTCGTGTGACCTACACGCCGCAGCCGGACGGGTCGCTGACCGGGGCGTGGCACGCCGACATTTCCGAGGGCGCCTGCCGCGGGACTGTCGACATGCCGATGCAGGCACTGCCGCTTTAGGAGGGTTCAGCCGCTCGTGGCGAAGTGCCGGCGGATGTTCGCCAGCATCGCGGCATGCGCCCGCACCGCCTCGCGGACGGTCAGCGCGGCCAAGATCCATGGCGCTTCAATGTGCAGATTCTCCGAAATCCTTGTGCCGGAGTCGGTCTCGACAAATGAGATAATGCTGCGCAGTCGCACCGCCGGGAATTGCCGCGCCGTTGCAGTCACGTCGCCGGCCGTGGGCACCTGCACGCGTGCGGTGTATCGGGTTCGTAACGTCAACGGCCCCAGGACAATCCGGTCCGCGACGCGGTAAGTCTGCACATACCCGTTCGGGCCCTCGATGCGGGCGATGCTGTGCACCGAGACCACCAGCGGGTGGACCAGCGGCATGTTGTGCAGATCGACATAGAAGTCGCGAACCCTGGCTGGCGGTGCCGCGACGTCTTCGGTCAGCGTCCGCTCCGCGGTGCGACGCCGCCACGTCACTATGCGCACCGCGGTCGTTCGGGCGGTACCGCGGCCAGAAGCGTGCGGGTGTAGGCGTGCTGTGGCTCGGCGAAAATGTCGGCTGCAGAGCGGTATTCGACGATCTCGCCCTTGCGCATCACCGCGACCTGATGGCTCATCTGCCGCACCACCGCCAGATCATGCGCGATCAGCAGATACGTCAGGCCGAGATCGCGTTGCAACCCCAGGAGGAGCTCGAGCACCCGCGCCTGCACCGAGACGTCCAGCGAAGCGGTCGACTCGTCGAGGATCAGCAACTCCGGTTCGGCGGCCAGCGCGCGCGCGATACTGACCCGTTGACGCTGGCCGCCGGACAGCTGGTGGGGATAGCGCGTCGCGAATTCGCTTGGCAGCCCGACCATTTCCAGCAACTCGGCCACCCGCCTACGCCGATCTCGGCGGTTGCCGGCCAGCCGGTGCACCACCAGCGGCTCGACGATCGAGGACCCGACTCGCATACGCGGATCGAGCGACGAGTACGGATCCTGCAACACCAAGCCGATCTGCCGGCGCAGCGACTTGTCGCGGTTGCCGAATACGTTCACCTCGCCCAGCAGCGCGGTGCCGGCGTCTGGAGCAAGCAGCCCAGTCAGCGCCTCCGCCACGCTCGATTTGCCGGATCCGGACTCGCCTACCAGCGCAAGAGTGGTCCCTTGGCGAATCTCGAACGAGACATCTTTGACGCCACGCTCGCGCGCCGTCAGCCCCTGCACCCGCAGCAGCACTGGCACGTCGTCGGACGGCGCCGGCGGACCCTCGGCTTCGATGACAGGCCGCGCTTGTAACAACTCTCGGGTGTATGCATGCGCCGGATGGTCGAACACGTCCAGAATTGGTGCTTGTTCCACCGCCTCGCCGTGGCGCAGCACCGTGACATCGTCGGCGACCTGGCCGATCACACCGAAGTCGTGGCTGATCCACACCACCGCCGTGCCGAAGTCGAGCTGCAGGTTTCGCACCAGCTCGATGATCTGAGCCTGCGTCGTCACATCCAGCGACGTGGTCGGCTCGTCGGCGATCAGCAGCTCCGGATCGCACGCCAACGCGATCGCGATCATCACCCGCTGCCGCTGCCCCCCCGAAAGCTGATGCGGATAGCTCGACAGCCGCGCGGCGGGGTCGGGCAGTCCCACCGCCTCCAGCAACTCCAACGCTCGCCTCCGTGCCTGGCGTCGTGTCATATCACGGTGCGCCTCGAGGGATTCGGTGACCTGACGCTCCAGCGTCAACAGCGGGTTGAGCGACGTGCCGGGATCTTGGAACACGAAGCCGATCCGGCCGCCGTGGACACTGCGCAGAACCCTCGCCGACGCGCCGACCAGCTCGACCGGCGAATCCTTGTCGCCCTGCAGCACACTGGAGCCGTCGACAACCGCCCCCGGGGCGTCGAGCAGTCCGGTCGCGGCCAGCACGGTCATCGACTTGCCGGAGCCCGATTCGCCGACGATCCCCAGGGTCTGTTCGCGCGCGACGTCGAAGGAGATGCCGCGCACGATGTCGCGGCGGCCGATGCGCACGCGAAGATCACGCACGCTCAGCATTGACGTGCCTGCTGCCTGGGGTCGAGCGCGTCGCGAAGTCCGTCGCCGAACAGGTTGAACGCCAGCACGGTGACGAAGATCGCCACTCCGGGAAAAACACTCATCCACCACGCCCGGTGGATGAAACCCTGCGCATCGAAAAGCATGCGGCCCCAAGACGGTTGGGGTGGCTGAATGCCCAACCCGAGGAAGGACAGCGCCGCCTCGGACAGGATCGCGAACGCCAGCGACAGCGACGTCTGCACGATCAGCGGCCCGGCGATGTTCGGCACGACGTGCCGCCCGAGAATGTAGAGCCGCCCGGTGCCGATGGCGCGCGACACCGCCACGAACGGCTCCACGCGCACCGACAGCGTGCTCGCGCGCGCCACCCGGGCGAAGATCGGGGTGTACACGACACCGATGGCCAGGATCGTGGTCGTGGTGCCCGGTGCCAGCACTGCGACGATCGCAAGGGCAAGCAGCATCACCGGGAACGCGAACATCACGTCGACGACGCGCATCAGCACGGTGTCGGTCCAGCCGCCGGTATATCCGGACACCACCCCGACGGTGACGCCGACGACGAACGCGAAAGCGACTGCGGCCATGGCGATTTGCAGCGACGCCTGCGATGCCACCAGCACACGAGAGGCGATGTCGCGGCCCAGCTCGTCGGTGCCCAGCCAGTGCGCGCCGCTGGGTGGCTGCAGCGCGCTCGCCACGTCGACGTCGTTGACGCCGTACGGCGCGATCCACCGTGCGAACACAGCCGCCACGGCAATCCCGGCCAGCACGATCGCGCTCAGCCGCGTCATGACAGCCGGATCCTCGGGTCCACCACCGCATACAGCGCGTCGACCACCAGGTTGATGAGCAGAAACATCACGGCGATCAGCAGAACCGCACCCTGGATCACCGGATAGTCGCGGGCCGCCACGGCTTGATACACCAGCCGGCCGAGGCCCGGCCACGCGAACACGACCTCGACCACGATCACCCCGCCGAGGATCGTCGCGAGTTGGATACCGGTGATCGTCAACACCGGAACCAGCGCGTTGCGCAAGACGTGACGCAACGTCACGACCCGCGGCGGCAGGCCCTTCGACCAGGCGGTGCGCACGTAGCCCATCGACGCCACCTCCAGCACCGCCGAACGCACGTAGCGCGTCATGATCGCGGCGGCAACGATGCCCACCGTGACGCCGGGCAGGAGCACGTGGCGCAGCCAGGCCGCAGGGTTCGTGGTCAACGGCACGTACCCCGATGTCGGCAGCCAGCCCAGAGTGGCCGCGAACACTCCGATCAAAAGGAGTCCCATCCAGAAATCCGGTATCGACACACCGAACTGGCTGCACACCCGAATGAGCGCGTCCGACAACCGGCCTCGGTGCAAAGCCGCCCAGGTCCCTGCCGGAAGCGCCACGGCGAGCGCGATTGCGATGCCGACGACGGCAAGCGAGATCGTGGCGGGAAGGCGGTCCAGCAGCGTGATCGTCACCGGCTCACCGTTGCGGAAGCTGACACCGAGATCGCCGGTGAGCGCCGAGCCGACGTACGAGAAGAACTGTTCGACGAGGGGGCGATCCAGGCCACTGGCCGAGCGCAGCGCGTCGTAAGCCTCCGGTGAGTAGCGAGTGCCGAGCGCGATGCGTACCGGATCACCGGGGACCAGATGCACCAGCGCGAAGACCACCACCAGCACGCCCAGAAGCACCACCAACGCGTGCGCGACCCTGCGCGCAAGGAACTTCGGCATCACGTCAGCCTTGCGGTGCGGAAGCGGATGGCCCCGTCGGGCCGGGTCTGATAGCCGGACAGGCGCGGGCTCCACGCTTGGATCACCGACGGGTTGTAGAGGTAGATATAGCTGACCTCATCGGCGATGATGGTCGCCGCACGAGCGTAGATGTCTTTACGCGCATCCCGCTTGACCTCGATGCGGCCCTCGTCGAGCAGCCGGTCCACCTCCGCATTGGAGAATTTCTGGGCGTTGCTCTTTCCGCTGCTGTGATGTTGCGCGTAGTAGAAGTCGTCGGGATCGATGTTGCCGAGCCAGCCCATCATCAACATGTCGAAGTTGCCGTGGTTCTGCTCGTCGAGCCAGGTCGCGAAGTCGACGGTGCGGATCTTCACGTCGACGCCGAGTGGTTCCAGGTTGTCGGCGACGATCTGCGCCGCGGTGACGGTCTCCGGGTATTCGGTCGTGACCAGCATGTCGAGGCGGCGCCCGGCCAAAGACGTTGCGCCAAGCAGGGTTTCGGCCTTGCCGATGTCGCGGCTGTAGCGATGGTAGGGGGTGTACCACGGGCTGGTCTTGGGGATCGCCAGCTGGTTGGCCGTTGCGGTGCCGTAGCTGGTGGCTTGGACGATCGCATCGCGGTCGATCGCGTAGGCGATCGCCTGCCGCACGCGCACGTCGTTCCACGGCGCGCGAGCCTCGTTGAGCGCCAGATACCAGTAATCGGTGCTGGGCGCGACGCCGAGCCGGAGCGAATCGTCGGTGCGCAGCTCGTCGACCCGCTGCGCGGGAACCGAATCCGTCCAGTCGATTTCGCCGGCCTGCAGTGCCGACAATGCGGTGGAGGGCTCGGAGATGAAGCGGAATGTCACGCCCGACACCGCCGGAGCGCCGCCCCAGTAACGCGGGTTGGCTTTCAGTGTGATCGAGTCGCCGCTTTTGGCGCCGACGAACACGAACGGCCCCGTGCCGATGGGATGGGTTGCGATCTGGCCACTTTCGACGTTATGACGGGAGACGATCGCCATGCCCTTGAAGCCGCCGATGTTGGTCAGCAGATTGGGTGTGGGCTGTTTGACACCGATCCGCACGGTGGCCGGGTCGGGTGCTGCGACGCTGGTGACGGCGCTGAATTTGTATGCGTTGGAGAGCTTTTCGCCGATGATGCGGTTGAACGAGTAGACGACGTCGTCGGCGGTCAGCGCGGTGCCGTCGTGGAACGTCACGCCTTTGCGCAAGTGGAACGTCCACGCCAGCTGATCGGGACTGACCTCCCACGATTCGGCGAGCGCCGGGCGCATCTCCAGGTTCTCGTCCGGTTCGACGAGCGTGTCGAAGACGTTTTCGAGCACTTCGAATGAGAAGTAGGCGCTGGTCTTCTGCGGGTCGAGTTGGTCGGGTTCACCGGCGATGGCAGCCACGAGATTTTCCGACGCCTGCTCACCGAGCTCCACCCGATGACCCGCCGAGCAGGCGGTGAGCCACAGCGCGACGAGCACGAACAGTGCCAGTGCGCGTCGACTCATCGCTTCACGGTATAAGCCATGGCATCTTTGGTCCCATGCTGACGGGCAAGCTGGCCGATGTGACCGGCCCGGGCATCACCGAACGGTGGGGTGTCACATGCACTGACCTGGGCGCGTCTGTCGTCGCGCCGAACGGAAAGCTGGTGTCGGTCTTCGGCGACACGTTCTCGGGCCGGCGCGTCGGCGAGGGCGATTGGCGCTCACCGGTAGTGCTGATCGGCAGCGGCGACGCGAACACTGAAATCGTCTACGAGCGTGCGGGCGGCCCCGATCCTGACTACGCCCACCAGCTCTGGCCGTATGTTCACGACGATGCCGGCAGCTTATGGATGCGCGGCGGGATCAGCACCGTGATCCCGTCGGACTTGTTGCGCGTCGAGGATTCGCTGTACCTGCATGCGATCGTCAATCACGGCTTCGGCACCGTGATGTGGACGGAGATCTGGCGCTCCGACGACAGTGGCGTCTCGTGGACCCACATGGGGGAGGACGCGAAGTTCCCGGGCGACTTGCACGGCGGGTATGCGCAGTGCTGGTCGTGGGACTACGACCCGACGGCCCAATGGGTTTACGTGGTGTCGACCGGGTTCCAGCGTGACAAGGGCATCATTCTGCGCCGCGTGCGGCCCGAGGACATCGGCGACCGGTCCGAATACGAGAGCTGGAGTTTCGCCGGCGGTCGATGGCGATGGGGTAGCGAGCCGACGCCGATCAGGCCCGCCGGCGAGACGTGGGGAGAGCTGACGTTCCGGCGGATCGACGACGGCAGGTGGGTTTTGGGCGGGTTCCTGTCGTCGGGCTACTCGCTGGGCTACCGCGTGATCAGCTCACCGACCGCCGACATGCACACCACGCCGATTCAGCGCCCGATTGTCGGCGCGGGGTGGGCCGACGAGGACCACGGCGGCAACAAGGTTGCGCAACTCTACGGCGGTTACGTGCTGCCGGGCTCGCGGTTCGACGTGGTGGGCGGCTTCGGGCTGGTGGTGTCACAATGGCATACCGCATCCGGATGGCCTTATCGCGCAATGCAATTCAAGGCTTCAGTCAGTGACAGCACCCGTCGGCGTCCAGACGACGATCCGGTCAATCTGTGAATACCGGCGTTCGGGGTGGCAAACGCTGTGATACTAGCGTCGTGCGCATGACTCGAGTGCTGATCGCTGCCGTCACCGCAGTCGTCGCCGCCGGCGGTATGACCGTCGGTGTTGCCGGGCGCGCCTCAGCGCGACCGGTCGACGAGCCGATGTACGGCATCTACACCTACCACCAGGACGGCGCGCCCGATGAGACATGGACCATCTACGCGACCTGCGTGCAGGCCGGGTGTGTGCTGCACGTGTCGAGCATCGTCTCGCCCAGCTACGGGCCGGATAGCGACTATCCCGGATACGGCGGCGACGCGCGCAAGGTCAACGGCTTGTGGACGTGGCTTGTCACGAAAGACCGTGGGGTGCAGTGCCCGGACGGCACCTGGACGAAAGCGCAATACAGCTATGCCTGGGACCAGGCAACTCTGGCCGGCACGCTGACCGTTCTCACCCCGGATCAATGCGGGCTCAAGCCGGGGATGACGAAAAAGCCGTTCACGTTGGCGTACAAGGAACCGCTTCCGATTCCGATCATTCTCGATCCGCTGAATCAGATCGAGAACCTCTGGTAGCCGCCTAGCCGCGGGTCTTGTCGCGCAGCAGCGCGATGTCGTCCTTGCGGCCCTGATCGGCGGTTTCGCAGATGACGGGCGCGTCGGCGGCCGTGACGACCGCGACCAGCAGCTCGACGTCGATCTCGCCCGTGCCGAGGTTGGCGTGCCGGTCGCGGCCGGAACCTTGCGGGTCCTTGGAGTCGTTGCAGTGCACCAGGTCGATGCGGCCGGTGATCGCCTTGATCCGCTCGACCGCGTCGACGAGCTCCTCGCCCGCCGCCCAGGCGTGGCAGGTGTCCAGGCAGAAGCCGATGTTCTGGTCGCCGATGTAGTCCCACAGCCGCGCGATGGTGTCGAATTGGCGGGCTATCGCGTGGTCACCGCCCGCGGTGTTCTCGAGGTAAACCGGCACCGTGGTCTCGAGCTGCTGCAGCGCTTTGCGCCACCGCTCGAAACCGGCCTGCAGGTCGTCGTCCTCGGCGGTCACGTGACCGCCGTGCACGATCACCGCGGCGGCGCCGATCTCGGCGGCCGCATCGCAGGTCTGCTGCAGGATCTTGCGCGACGGGATGCGCACCCGGTTGTTGGGCGAGGCCACGTTGATCAGATAGGGCGCGTGCACGTAAATGGGCAACGGCGATTCTCGCAGCCGGGCCGCGTCGGCGCGCGGCTTGGGCGCCTTCCAGCTCTGCGGATTGCCCAAGAAGATCTGCACTGCCTCAGCGCCTTCGGCGGCCGCGGCGGCCAGCGGGTCTTCTGGGCTGACGTGCGAACCGATGAGCACCCGCTTAGTCTAAGTCGGCCGGCCGACAGGTAACGGTCCGCGGGCAGAGCACGACAACTCGGTCGTGATGTGGCATCGATTGGGCAACGGACGGCCTGTCGATGCCTCGCCCGGTGGTTCTGCGCTATCTTCGCACCGGCAGCCACAGACGGAGGTCACGTGAAAAGACTGTTTGCCGTAGCCGCGGGCTCCGTCGCGCTGGTGTCCATCGGTGTGCTTGCGGCCGGCGAGGCCAGCAGCGACAACAACGGCGCGGCCGACGTCTCCGGGCAGACCTACGCCCAGGCCGTCAAGATCCTGAAGTCCATGGGCTACAAGCCGGTGTTTCAGGGATCGGTCGGCAGCGATGTGCCGCAGGCCCAGTGCATCGTGGAAAGCCAGAAGTTCATGGTGAACTCGCGGGTGGCGCTGATGCTGAACTGCACCAAAGCCGCACAACCGCCGCCAGGCGCGAACCAGGCGCCGGGCGTGCCGGGACCGCCGCATGTCGGCTCGAACGGGGTGACCACCGTGACGCCCACCCCGGTGGGGCCGCAGCCGGGAATGCCGATCCCCGGCTGATCGTCGAGGTCAGATCGCAGAATCGGGCGGTGTCCAGGCGACCGGAAGGTGCTTGATCCCGTGGATGAACGCTGACAGCAGCCGGGCGGGTTCTTCGGTCGCGACCAGGTCGGGAATTCGGCGGTGCACTTCGTCGAACGCGACCGTGATCTCGCGCCGGGCCAGGTTCGCGCCCAGACAGAAATGCGCGCCGCCACCGCCGAACCCCACGTGCGGATTCGGGTCCCTGCTGACGTCGAACAGCCAGGGGTTCGCGAACTTGGTTTCGTCGCGGTTGGCCGAGCAGTACCACATCGACACCTTGTCGCCGGCGGCCATCTCGACACCGCGCATCTCGACGTCGCTTTTGAGCGTGCGACGCATGTACACCACCGGCGACGACCACCGGACGATCTCCTCGACAGCCGAGTGCCGAAGCCCCTCGAAGTCGGCCCACCACTTGTCCCGCTCCTCCGGGTAGCGGGTCAGCGCCAGCAAACCGTGGCTGATCGCGTTGCGGGTGGTCTCGTTGCCCGCGATCGCCAGCAGCAGAAAGAACGACGCGACCTCGCTGGAGGTCAGCTTCTCCCCGTCGACCTCCGCCTGCACCAGGCTGGTGGTCAGGTCTTCACCCGGATGGGCCCGCCGATCCTCGGCGAGCGCGGTGGCATACGCGCCGAAATCGATCGACGCCTTGATGAAGTCTTCGAGGTCGCCGGCGATGTCGGGGTCGCCGAAGCCCAGGATCACGTTGGTCCAACCGAAGACGGTGTTCTCGTCCTCGTCGGGGATGCCCATCATGTCGCAGATCACCTGTAGCGGCAGCGGACCCGCCAGTTCGGCGACCGCCTCACCCTTTCCGTCGGGGTGCTTGGCGATCATGGCGTCGACGAGTCCGCGCGCGCGGTCGCGCACCGAATCCTCCATGCGGGCCACCACCCGGGGCGTGAACGCCCGGCTGACGATGTTGCGCAGCCGTTGGTGACGCGGATCGTCCATGACGATCATCGACCCGAAGTACTCAGCCAACTCGGGGATGTTGTCGCCGATCGTGATCGACGGCACCGAGCTGAAGATCTGCGGGTGGCGGCTGGCGTAATGGACGTCGTCGTACAACGCCAGCGCCCAGTGGCCGGCACCGGCGTCGTAGCCGGTCGCGTGCTCGTTGTCCTGCGCTACCTCCCAGAACGAGATCGGCTTCTCGCGGCGCAGAGTGGCGAACGCGCCGTCGCGGAAGTCGTCGTCCTGCCCCCAGAAATCCCACGTTCCGAGGTCTATCTCCGACAGCGGCACCTCTGGTGGGGCGACACCGTTCACCTTTGTTGCGATGCCCATAACGCACAGTAGCCCCGGCGCCTAGGGTGAGGCGGTGATTAAGCGGATCGTGGTGTGGGGCACCGGCTTCGTCGGCAAGATGGTGATCCCGGAGATCGTCAGGCACCCGTTGTTCCAGCTCGTCGGCGTCGGGGTGAGCAACCCGGCCAAGGTGGGCCGCGACGCCGGCGAGATCTGTGGACTTGCCGATCCGATCGGCATCACGGCCACCGACGACGTCGACGCGCTGATCGAGCTTCGCCCTGATGCGCTGGTGCATTACGGGCCGACCGCCGCGCACGCCGACGACAACATCCGGCTGATGTCCCGGTTCCTGCGCGCCGGCATCGACGTGTGCTCCACTGCGATGACGCCATGGGTGTGGCCGACGATGCACCTGAACCCGCCGGAGTGGATCCTGCCCATCACCGAGGCGTGCGAACTCGGCGAGGCGTCCTGTTTCACCACCGGGATCGATCCCGGCTTCGCCAACGACCTGTTCCCGATGACGTTGATGGGCCTGTGCAGCGAGGTGCGCCGGGTACGCGCCTCCGAACTGCTGGACTACACCAACTACGAGGGCGATTACGAGAACGAGATGGGCATCGGCAAGCCGCCGGAATTCACGCCGATGCTCGAGCATCGCGACGTTCTCGTGTTCGCCTGGGGCGCAACCGTGCCGATGATCGCCCACGCAGCGGGCATCATGCTCGACGAGATCACCACCACGTGGGAGAAGTGGGTGACGCCCACCGAACGCACCACCGCCAAGGGCGTGATCAAACCCGGAAACGTTGCTGCGGTGCGCTTCACGATCAACGGCATCTACCGAGGCGAGACCCGCATCCAGCTCGAGCACGTCAATCGGATCGGCCACGACGCCGCTCCCGAATGGCCGTCGGGCACGCAGGACGACGTCTACCGCGTCGACATCGAGGGAACTCCAAGCATCTTCCAAGAGACGGCTTTTCGCTTCACCGACGGATCTGGCCGCGACGCCGCCGCGGCCGGATGTCTGGCCACTGGCATGCGTGCTCTGAACGCCGTGCCAGCCGTCAACGACCTGCCGCCCGGATGGGTCACCACGCTCGATTTGCCTTTGATACCGGGGGCGGGGACGATTCGCTGAGTAACTGATCGGCCGGTGCCGGCGATGTCATCTAGCAGAGGCACTCGTTTCGTTCGGGCTAGGAGCACATGACAGACGCGGTAGGGCTGTCGGTCGGCGCGACGCAATTTGCTGGCGTACAGCAGGGGCGCGCCGCGGTGACGCGGCAGTCGGTACTCACGCTCTGCCGCGGTCGCGTGCCCGAGATCGGCGTGCCAGGGGAGAATCCGCACCTTCCGGCGCCCGGCCTGGTGGTAAGCGGGTTCGTCGACCGGGTCGGTGACCCCGTCGGCATCGTGGCTTCGGACGGCTCGGTGCACCGGGGCGAGATCCTGGTCGCCGACGCGCTTCGCGCGATGCTGTACGCGGTGACCGATGGTCGCCCGAGCAGCTCGGTCGCCGTGGCGTACCCGGCGCATTGGCGCGAGGCGGCGGTCGACGCATTGCGCAGCGCACTGGCCCGCACGCCGCAATGGCGGCGCAACGACCGGCCGGTCGAGGCGGTCTCCGATGCCGCGGCGGCGGTCTGCGCGCTGCAGTCCGTTCGCGGCCTTCCAGGTCATGGAGTGATCGCGCTGTGCGACTTCGGCGGCACGGGCACCAGCGTCACGCTGATCGACGCGCCGCACGGCTACACGCCGCTGGGTCCCACGCTTCGGCACACCGACTTCTCCGGAGAGCTGATCGACCAGGCGCTGCTGACACACGTGGTTGCCGACCTGTCGGCAGCCGCGACCGTCGACGCCGGTGGCACCTCGGCGCTGGGGCCGTTGCATCGGTTGCGGGCACAATGCCGAGGCGCCAAGGAGCGGCTGTCAGCCAGCACGGTGACGGCGATGACCGTGCAACTGCCGGGCTTCTCCGGAGACGTCCGGCTGACGCGCGCCGAACTCGAGGAACAGATCCGGGCGCCGCTTGCCGAACTTCTCGTCGTGGTGGCCGAGATGCTCGACCACGCCGGGGTTCACCCGAGCGATCTGACCGCCATCGCGTCGGTCGGTGGTGGCGCGCGCATCCCGCTCGTCACCGCGATGCTATCCGAGCGGTTCCGCGTCCCTGTCGTCACGATGCCTCGCCCCGAGCTCGCCGCGGCCACCGGCGCCGCGCTGCGCGACGCGTGGGGGCCGGCTGACGACCGGGCGACGGCTGTCGTTCCAGCTGTTTCGGCGGCTGCTCCGGCCGTGTTCGCCGACGCCGACGCGCAATCGAGCACATTCCGCGCGCTCGCGTGGTCGGAGGCGCATGACATCCCGCCGATCGTGCGGCCGGTCGAGCCGGATTCCGAGCCGGTCGCGGCGGCGACCGGCATGTCCAGCGCGCGGCCGCAGCTGTTGTTCGACGCGACCGCGGACGCATCGGCGCCAACCAAGGCGCCGCGGTACCGGCGTCGCTCCACGGTGCTGGCCGTCGCGGCTTCGGTGTTGCTGCTGCTCGGCGCCAGCGCGTTCGTGGCATTCGGCCGCGATTCCGCGCCCGCGTCGAGCACGTCGCCGCCTGCTCCGTCGAGCACCGCCGCGCCGAGTGCGGCAGCGGCTGCCCCACAAGGCGCTGCCCCGGCGCCACAGTCGCAGGATCCGCCGCCGCGCACGGTGTACGCCGTTCCTGCACCGGCGACCCAGTACCAGGCCCCAGCCACGCAGTATCAGGCGCCGGCGACGCAGTATCAGGCGCCGGTCGCCGCGCCGAACGCAGCCCCGCCGCCGGCGGCGTCCGAGCCGCCCCCCGCCGAGGCACCGGCTGAAGCACCTCCTGCGCCGGCCTCCGAGCCGAGTCCCCAGGCGCCTCCGCCGACGAACACGCTGCCGCCGATCACGTTCAAACTTCCGCCGATCCCGGGCCTGCCCGACACAGTCACCGTTCCGCGGTAGGGCTGGTCAGCGGGGCCAGCTGCTCTTCAACAGCGACATCTTGGCCAGCGGAATCCGAACCCGCTTCGGGTCGGCGGCGATGCGCTCCCGCAGACCGGCCTGCAGCCGCTCGGTGACTCGTCCGGCGCGCGAGCTGTCGTCGAGGGCGGTCAGCAATGTCGGGAACACCGAGGCCTTGACGAAGGCCGTCCAGTTCGTCGCGAAAGAGGTTGCGCTGTGGTCTTTTTCGAACTTGGTCCAGTACTGGTCCTCGGCGTCGAACACCTCCACGTGCTCCAGCGTCAGGCCGGCGAAGCGGTTCTTCGGCGCGAACGGCGCCGTCAGCTCCGCCTCACTGCGGCCGACCGACGGGATAGCCATCCGCCGCACTTCGTCGCTGCTGACCACACCCTCAGCCGTCATGTCGGTCAGCTCAGCCGCGAGTGCTTCGAGCAGCGGCTGGTAGCCGGCGTCGCCGTCGTCGGCCGCCATGGTCAGCACCACCACCCGGCCACCGGGTACCAGTTCGCGGCTTCGGGCGGTCAGGAAGGCGATCCAGTCGTCGGCGGCTTGTCTGGCGTAGGCCGTCCTGGCCCCCGCGTCGCAACTCAACTCGACGTGGATGTGGTCGGGAATCCCGGCCGGCACGCGGCTGAGCCAGTGCACGGCCCACGAGCTCCAGCCCAGCGTTACCGTGCTGGTGGGCGCCACCTGCTCGTACACCGAACGGCCGATCGCCGATGCGAACGTCGCCGGGTCGTCACGCAGATAGGTCTGCGGATCGGAGGCCAGCGTCTCGAACAGTCCCGTGTAGTCGTTTTCGGCAAGGTCGGCGTGGAAGACGACGATCGCGCGGCCCGCCTCGGCGCGGGTGCGAAGGATCGATATCGCCGCCCCGATCGGCAGCAACGAATTGTGTCCTGCGCTGGCGCCATAGTCGGCGATCACGATCGTGTTCGGAGTTTGCGGCAGCTCGACGTCTCGGGCCGCCCGTTGCAGCAGTTCGACCGCGGGCAGCGACACAGGCTGTACCCGCGAGCTGCCTCGGAACATGCCGCCGGCCTCCAATGGCGCCGGGCGGACGAGGCGGCCGCCTGTCATCAGTGTCCCCGGGCCACCCATTCGTCGTAATGCACCAGCTCTCCAGCGATCGTCGTGGTGTCGCCGTGCCCGGTGTAGACGACGGTGTCGCCGGGCAACTTGCCAAGCTTCTCCGAGATCGACGCGAGGATCGTCGGGAAGTCGGAGTAGGAGCGACCCGTCGCGCCCGGACCGCCCTGGAAAAGCGTGTCACCGCTGAACACCGCACTCAATTCGGGTGCGTGCAGGCACGTCGAGCCGGGAGAGTGGCCAGGAGTGTGGATCGCGCGCAACTCGGTGCCGCCGACGGTCAGGACGGTGCCGTCCTCGAAGGGCCGAAAAGGCTTGTCCGGATGAGTCATTCGCCACAGCACCTCGTCGGCAGGATGCAAGAGCACCGGCGCGTCGAGCGCTTCACCGAGCTGAGGTGCGACGGTCACGTGGTCGTTGTGGCCATGCGTGCACAGCACCGCCACCACGTTGCGGCCGCCGACTGCGTCGATGATCGGAGCCGCGTCATGGGCGGCGTCGATCACCACGACGTCGTCGCCATCGCCGACGAGCCAGATGTTGTTGTCGACTTCCCAACTGCCGCCGTCGAGTTCGAAGGTGCCGTGGGTGACCACGCGGTCGATGCCGGTCACAGGATCACCACCGAGCGCAGCACCTCACCGTGGTGCATCTTCTCGAATGCCGCCTCGACGTCGCCGATGCCGATGCGTTCGGTGACGAACTTGTCCAGCGGCAGTCTGCCCTGCAGGTAAAGGCTTGTGAGCGTGGGGAAGTCACGCTCGGGCAGACAGTCGCCATACCACGACGACTTCAAAGACCCGCCACGCGAGAAGAAGTCCAGCAGCGGCATGTCGATGCGCATGTCCGGGGTCGGCACGCCGACCAGCACCACGGTGCCGGCCAGGTCACGCGCGTAGAACGCCTGCCTCCAGGTTTCCGGACGGCCCACCGCGTCGATCACCACGTCGGAGCCGAAGCCGTCGGTGAGCTCCTGGATGGCTTCGACGACGTCGGTGTCGCGCGCGTTGATGGTATCGGTGGCACCGAACTCCTTGGCCCACTGGAGCTTTCGGTCATCGGTGTCCACGGCGATGATCTTGCGCGCACCGACCAGCCGGGCACCGGCGATCGCCGCGTCGCCCACGCCGCCGCAGCCGATCACCGTAACCGTGTCGTCGCGGTTGACATTGCCGGTGTTGATGGCCGCGCCGAGCCCCGCCATGACGCCGCAGCCGAGCAGCCCCGCCACGGCGGGATCTGCGGCCGGGTCGACCTTGGTGCACTGGCCCTCGTGCACCAGCGTCTTGTCGACGAACGCGCCGATGCCCAACGCCGGGGTCAGCTCCGTGCCGTCGGTCAGGGTCATCTTCTGCGCGGCGTTGTGAGTGGTGAAGCACAAATGGGGCCGACCGCGCTTGCAGGCCCGGCACTGGCCGCACACGGCGCGCCAGTTCAGGATCACGAAGTCGCCGGGCGTGACGTGGGTGACTCCCTCGCCGACGGCCTCGACGGTGCCGGCGGCTTCGTGGCCGAGCAGGAACGGGAATTCGTCGTTGATGCCGCCTTCGCGGTAGGTCAGGTCGGTGTGGCACACCCCGCACGCCGCGACGTCGACGATCACCTCGCCGGGGCCGGGGTCGGGCACCACGACGTCGACGACTTCGACCGGTTCGCCCTTCTTCCGCGAAATCACGCCGCGCACGGTTTGAGTCATGAGCGCAAACCTACTAAAGCTTGCGCTCAGAGCTTTCCGACGGTTTCGGCGATCGCCTCGTCCAGGCCGCCGGATCCGTAGCCGAGCGCGGTGCGATATGGCGCCGGATCGAAATAGAAGCCGCGGGTCAGGGCCAGCGCGAAGTCGGGCAGATGCAATCCGCCCTCGCGGCGTTGCAGCGTGTGCCACATGTGCAGCGGGAAGAGTCCGCTGCGCACCAACGTATCCGGTACCACGCGGGCTTCCCGCGGCCGGCCGAGCACCGCCGCGATGCGCTCCAGTAGTTGGCTCCAGGACAGGTTTTCGTCGCCGACGAGCGCGGGACCGTGAAAGCGACGCTCGAGGGCTCCGACGATCGCGTCGGCGACGTGCTTGATCGCGACCGCGTTGGTGCCGCCGTTCGCGCTGAGCAACGGCAGCGGCGAGCGAGCGTATTTCACCAGTGGCCCCCAGAGTGGCTCGCGGCCGGGAATCGTCCCGAACAGGTAGGGAATTTCGAGCGCCGTCAACGCCATATCGTCACCCGCCGCCGCGAGAGCGGCTTCCTCTTGCTCGCGGCGCACCCGAATGTAGGGGTGGTGTCGAGCCAGTTCCAGATCCGGCCAGATTCTGTCGAAATACGCGAAGTAGGAACTGCACACCAGCGCTCGGTCAGCACCGGCCTCCTTGGCCAGCCGCACAACTCGCACCGTCGGCTCCACGTTGGCTTGGCGGAAGAATTCGTACGCCGGCCGCGGCGGCACCACGCGGTCGTCTTTGCCGAGTGCGAACACGACCGCGTCGCAGCCGGCGAACGCCGGACCCAGTTCCTCGTCGCTGCAGGCGTCCAGGTCAGCCAACTTGACCTCGACACCGTCGGGCAGCAGCCCCTCGGCCGGCATGTCGAGGGCAAGCACCGAGACCGTGTGGCCGCGTTCGCAGAGTCGCCGTACGGCGTGATAGCCGATGAGGCCCGTACCGCCCAGAACAAGCACACGCAGTCCGCTGTCGGACATTCGGATCGGCCTCCTCGTATGCAGCCTTTGGCGGCAAGCGCTGACGTAGGTTTCACACCGTGAGCACAGTCGAAACCACAGAAGAGTTCGCCGCACGCACGATGGGTGCGATCGACAGCGCGAGTCTGGCCCTCCTGCTATCCATCGGCCACCAAACCGGACTGCTGGACACGATGGCCGAACTTGGCGCGTCGACGAGTTCGGGAATTGCCGACGCCGCCGGGCTCAACGAGCGGTATGTGCGGGAATGGTTGGGCGGCATGACCACCGGACGGGTGGTGGACTACGACCCGCCGGGACCTACGTTCTGCCGCCCGAGCGCGCAGCAGTGCTCACCCGTCGCGCCGGTCCCGACAACCTTGCGCGGGTCGCGCAGTTCATCCCCCTACTCGGTGAGGTGGAGCAGAAAATCATCGGCTGCTTCCGAGCCGGGGGTGGGCTGCCGTACACCGAATATCCGCGCTTTCACTCGGTGATGGCCGAGCAGAGCGGCGAGGTGTTCGACGCCGCACTGGTCGACGTGATCCTGCCGCTGGCCGAAGGCCTGCCCCAGCGCCTGCAAGCCGGTGCCGACGTGGCCGACTTCGGTTGCGGCAGTGGACATGCCGTGAATGTCATGGGCCGGGCGTTTGCCGCGAGCCGATTCACCGGCATCGATTTCTCCGAAGAAAGCCTGGCCGTCGGTGCCGACGAAGCGCGCCGACTGGGCCTGAGCAATGTGGCATTCGAGCGGCACGACGTGGCCGACATGAACGTCGTCGAGGCCTACGACGTCGTCACCGCGTTCGACGCGATCCACGACCAGGCGCATCCGGATCGCGTCCTGGCCAACATCTATCAGGCATTACGTCCCGGCGGCGTTTTCCTGATGGTCGACGTCAAGGCGTCCAGCCGGCTCGAAGACAACGTGGATGTGCCACTGGCCACGTATCTCTACACCGTGTCGACCATGCACTGCATGAGTGTGTCGTTGGCATTCGACGGCGCCGGGCTCGGCACGGCGTGGGGCCGCCAGCTTGCGTTGTCGATGCTTGCCGACGCGGGCTTCGAAGACGTGGTGGTGCAGGAAGTCGAAACCGATCCGATCAACTACTACTACGTGGCCGCCAAAGGCGGCTGACCGCCGCCACTAAGCTGCGACAAATGTCAGCTCTCGACGCAATCGCGGACTGGCCCGTCGACCACGCGGCCGCGGCCGTCGTCGATCCCTCCGGCGTGCTGGCCGAATTCGGCGACCAGGATCACGAGTTCGCGCTGGCTTCGGTGACCAAGCCGTTGGTGGCGCGCGCGGTACATATTGCGGTGGAGGAGGGTGTACTGGATCTGGACACCGCGGCGGGGCCCCCCGGTTCGACGGTGCGCCACCTGCTGGCCCACGCGTCCGGCTTGTCGATGCGCTCTGACGAGCGGATCAATGAGCCGGGGCAGCGCCGGGTCTACTCCAACTACGGCTTCCAGGTGTTGGCCGAAGCGGTGCAGGACAAGTCGGGCATCGAGTTCGGCCGTTACCTGCACGACGCGGTGTTCGAGCCGTTGGCCATGGACCACAGCCGGCTCGACGGAGGCGCCGAGGCGGCCGGCTACGGCTGCACCTCGACCGCGGCCGACTTGGCGCGGTTCGCCGGTGACCTGCTGCGGCCGGTGCTCGTGGCCGCCGAGACCCACGAGCAGGCAACCACCGTGCAGTTTCCCGGTCTCGACGGCGTCTTGCCCGGATTCGGTGTGCAGCGGCCCAACGACTGGGGCCTGGGTTTCGAGATCAGGGACGACAAGTCGCCGCACTGGACCGGCTCGTCGAACTCGCCGCGCACCTATGGACACTTCGGTCAGACCGGCACGTTCCTATGGGTCGATCCGGCGGCTGACCTCGCGCTGGTGGTGCTCACCGACCGTGGCTTCGACGACTGGGCGCGCTCGCGCTGGCCGGAGCTGTCCGACGTGGTGCTGGCCGAGTTTGGTAACGGCTAGCGCGGCACACTAGCGCAACAGGTGTCACACAAGGCACAATAGGCACGCACGACTCAAGCTCACCGGTTACACCAGGTCGTTGGGGAAGACGTCCCTCGTGGAGCCGAAGGAGCTGAGCATGCGTGCGTCGAACCAGTTCGCCGACGCGACGACGGGCGTGGTGTACATCCACGCCTCACCCGCGGCGGTGTGCCCGCACGTCGAGTGGGCGTTGTCGTCGACCCTGGAATCCCGCGCGAACCTGAAGTGGACGCCTCAGCCGGCGATGCCGGGGCAGCTTCGCGCGGTGACGAATTGGGTGGGGCCGGTGGGCACCGGCGCTCGGCTGGCGCATGCGCTGCGGGCGTGGCCGGTGCTGCGGTTCGAGGTCACCGAGGATCCCAGCCCCGGCGTGGACGGTCAGCGGTTCAGCCACACGCCGCAGCTGGGCATGTGGAGCGGGGCGATGAGCGCCAACGGCGACATCATCGTCGGCGAGATGCGGCTGCGCGCACTGATGGCCGCCGGCGCCGACACACTGCTGGCCGAGCTCGACTCTGTGCTGGGCACCGCGTGGGACGAGGCGCTCGAGCCCTACCGCGACGGCGGCCACGGCGCCGAAGTGAGCTGGCTCTCCCGCGGCGTGGGGTAGGCCGGTTCGCCGAGCGTGAGCGCACTGCGAAATTCGCGACTGTTCTTCGCAACCAGCTCACGTTCGCTCGGGTTGCGGCACACAGATCTTCAGCGCGCCGCTGACCGCTGACACTTCTACCGGAAGCGGCATCGCGAAGTCGCCGTCGGCGTAGGCGTTGATCTCCGGGCACTCGACGGTGACCGTGGAGGCCCGATCGGTGGTCACGTCATCGAGGTGGATGTGCGTGCCCTTGAAGACCGTCGGGAACAGCCGGACCAGCTTCGCGCGCGACGCCGTATGCACCATCGTGATGTCGAGCAGGCCGTCGGCGGGATCGGCGTTGGGACAGATCCGCATTCCGCCGCCGTAGCTCTTCGTGTTGCCGAACGCGGCGAGCGTCAGGTCCGCGACGATCTCTCGCTCGCCGTCGAGCACGAGCCGAAACGGCAACAGCCGCAGCTTCGAAAGCTCTGCAACCATCGCGAGGTTGTAGCGCATCCGTCCGTGCGGCCAGCGCATTCGGTTGGTCCGGTCGCTCACCAGCGAATCGAACCCGGCGGCCATCACGGTGCCGAACCATTTCTCCGTACCGTCGCGGCCACGGATCAGCCCGAGGTCGACGGTGTCCACCCACCCGTCGGCCACCACATCCGCGGCAGCTTCGGGATTCTTTGTGGGAAGGCGGTATTCGCGGGCGTGGTCGTTGCCCGTTCCGGCCGGGATGATGCCGAGCGGAATGTCGCGGCGTGCCAAGGCTTGCAGCGCAAGCGAGATCACGCCGTCGCCGCCGACGATCACCAGCGCGTCGGTTCCAGCCGTCAACGCTTCGTCGATGAGCCGACGGGCGTGGGTGGCATCCCGCCCCACGATCCCGACCACGTCGACACCGCGCTTCTGCAGGTGTGCCACCGCCCGTTCGGCCGCGTGCGGCGCATTGCCGTGCCCCGACGCGGGATTGGTCAGCAGCGTGACGCGGCTGATCTCGCGCTGCGTCATGAGGGCGGAATCAGCTTGCCCGGGTTGAGGATTCCGGTCGGGTCAAGGGTTGCCTTGACGGCCCGCAACACCTCGACGCCGAGGTCGCCGATCTCGTCGCGCATCCACGGCCGATGGTCAGCCCCGACCGCGTGGTGGTGGGTGATCGTCGCCCCGGCGGCCACCATTGCGTCGGTCGCGGCTGCCTTCGCCGCACGCCACTGTTCGATCGGATCGCCGCGCTGGCCGGCCACCACCGTGAAGTACAGCGACGCCCCGGTGGGGTAGACGTGCGAGATGTGGCACAGCACAAGGGCCGGCGTACCAGATGCGTCCAGCGATGAGGTAAGTGCCTGTGTCACACCCTCTTTCACGTTTCCGATGTTCGACCATGTGGTTGCTGTCTCGAGCGTCTCGCACAGGGCGCCGGCCGCCAACAGCGAGTCGCGAAGGTACGGTGCGCTGAATCGGCCGTGTTCCCAGGCTCGTGCGGGCGCTTCACCCAAGGACGTCGCGCCGTGCTCCAACAGCACCGCGCGGGTTTCCGCGTGGCGGCTTTCGGCATGTGCGGCCGTGCCCTCGAACAGGGTGATGGCAAGGCAGCCCCCGGTGATGGTCGCTTCGCCGATGCTGTCGGTGGTCGCGAGGTTGACGCCCGTCTCGGCTTCGTCCGACAGCCGGATGACGGTCGGGCCGGTGCCGATCTGCGTGACGGCGCGCAAAGCCTCTGTGCCGGCGGCGAAGTCGGGGAACGACCACGCTTCGTAGCGAGTGCACTCGGGTATGCGATGCACCCGAACCCGTACCCGGGTGATCACCCCGAACACGCCTTCCGAGCCGATCAGCAGATGCCGCAGATCCGGTCCCGCCGCCGACTCGGGTGCGCGCCCGACGTCGAGTGTCCCGGCTGGCGTGACTGCGCGGACGCCGCGGACCATGTCGTTGAATCGGCCGTAGCCGGCCGAGTCTTGCCCCGACGAGCGGGTGGCTGCGAAGCCGCCGATCGTCGCGAACTCGAAGCTCTGCGGATAGTGCCCCAGCGAAAATCCGCGCTCACTGAGCAGGCGCTCGGCGTCTGGTCCGGTCAATCCAGCACCCAGTACCGCCTCGCCGGACACCTCGTCGAGCGAGTGCAACGCGTTGAGCCGACGCAGATCGAGCGCGATCACCGCGCCGAATCCGTTCCGCAGCGGGTCGAGCCCGCCGACTACACTGGTGCCGCCACCGAACGGGACGACGGCGATGCGCTGTTCCGAGCAGTGCCGCAGGATCGAGGCGATCTGGTCCTCGTCGCCCGGCAGCACCACCGCGTCGGGAGCATCCTGTTCGAACTGCTTGCGCCGCAACAGATCCAGAGTCGACTTTCCTCCCGCGTGCAGCAGGCGCGCACGGTTGTCGACGAGGACGAACTCCGGTCCGACGATTGCAGTCAATGCGTGGTGGTCGGCGGGGGTCAATGCAGACGACGGCAGCCGCACATCGTCGATATCGGGCCCGGCGATCTGGGCGTCACTTACCCCGAGTGCCCGCTCGAGCAGCGAGCGAATCCCGTCGGACAGCGGCTTGGCCGCTGCTGGGTCGCCCCAGGCATTCCACGTCATCGGCGGCAGCAGGCCCGGGTTGGTTGGCATGCGTTACAGTATTACAGATGCTGTCAACCAGTAACGGCCAGGACATCGGGGAGCGCATCCTCGATGCCGCCGCCAGCTGCGTCAGCGCATACGGCATCGACCGCGTCACGCTGGCCGAGA
This sequence comes from Mycobacterium sp. NGS19, assembly GCF_059813155.1. NCBI lineage: Bacteria > Bacillati > Actinomycetota > Actinomycetes > Mycobacteriales > Mycobacteriaceae > Mycobacterium > Mycobacterium sp. NGS19. Next base: position 186,822 of record NZ_JCALEB010000007.1, on the reverse strand, counting down.
TCGCCCGCCGTGCCGGCGTCAGCCGACCGACCGTGTACCGGCGCTGGAGCGACACCCGGCAGATCCTCGCGGCACTGCTGACCTCGCGAGTCGTCGGCGTGTGGCGCGACGTGCCCTCGCACGGGCACGGCAGGCAAGCGCTGGTGCGGCGGATCGTCGCGGTGGCCGACCGATTGCGCCGCGACGAGCTGATCATGTCGGTGCTGCACAGCGACCCGGCATTGGCGATGGTGTACATCACCGAACGACTGGGCACCAGCCAGCAGGTGCTGATCGACGCGGCCGCGGCGGAAATCGAAGCGGCACAACGCGACGGCAGCGTCCGAGCGGGCGATCCGCGAAAGCTCGCGGCGATGGTCTTGTTGATCACCCAGTCGACGATCCAGTCGGCCCAGATTGTCGCGCCGATTCTCGACGAGCGGGAGCTGGCCCGTGAGTTGACCCACTCATTGAACGGATACCTGTCCTGATGGTCCATCCCGCCGCGCTCAATGCGGCCCGCCGTGCCGCCGATCTGGCCGCGTTGGCCGACGGCGCGCCGGTCGACGTCGTCGTGATCGGTGGCGGCATCACCGGAACCGGCGTGGCACTCGACGCGGCCGCCCGCGGCCTGCGCACGGTGCTCGTCGAAAAACATGACCTGGCGTTCGGCACCAGCCGGTGGAGCAGCAAGCTCGTCCACGGCGGCCTGAGGTACCTGGCGAGCGGCAATGTCGGGATCGCGCGGCGCAGCGCCGTCGAACGCGGAATTCTCATGACGCGCAACGCTCCTCATCTCGTCCGCGCGATGCCGCAGCTGGTCCCACTGCTGCCGTCGATGAGCCGCGCCAACCGCGCGTTGGTGCGTACCGGATTTTTCGCCGGTGATGCGTTGCGCCGGCTGGCAGGCACCCCGGCGTCGACGCTACCGCGGTCCCGTCGGGTCGACGCCCGCCGCGCCGTGGAGCTGGTGCCGGCGGTACGACGTGACGGCCTGGACGGTGGACTGCTGGCCTACGACGGACAACTCGTCGACGACGCGCGGCTGGTGGTGGCCGTCGCCCGCACCGCCGCCCGACACGGCGCGCGCATCCTCACCTACGTCGCCGCGTCAGACGTCAGCGGGGATTGCGTGCGGCTCACCGACCAACGGACAGGGGAGTCGCTCGTCGTGACCGCACGCGCGGTGATCAACGCGACCGGTGTGTGGGCCGGCGACATCGACAGGTCGATCAAGTTGCGGCCCAGCCGCGGAACCCATTTGGTGTTCGACGCCGCGGCATTCGGCAATCCCGTTGCGGCACTGACTATCCCGATACCCGGCGAGATCAACCGCTTCGTGTTCGCGATGCCCGAGCAGCTGGGCCGCGTGTATCTCGGGCTGACCGACGAGGACGCGCCGGGGCCGATTCCCGACGTGCCGCATCCCAGTTCGGATGAGATCGCGTTTTTGCTCGACACCGTCAACACCGCCCTTCGAGCCGGCCTGGGCCGTGACGACGTGATTGGTACGTACGCCGGACTGCGGCCGTTGGTCGACACCGGACAGGGCCGCACCGCTGACATCTCCCGCGACCACGCGATCATCGAGTCCGATTCAGGAGTGTTCAGCGTCATCGGCGGCAAGCTCACGGAGTATCGGCACATGGCCGAAGACGTTCTTGACCGTGCGGTACAAACGCGTGGCTTGGCCGCCGGGCCGTGCCGCACGCGCAATCTGCCGCTCGTCGGCGCCGTCGGTGCGGTGGCTTCCGGTCTGCCGGCGTCACTAGTTGCCCGCTTCGGCGCTGAAGCATCGGACGTCATCGCATCGGCCACCCGCGAGCGGCCGCAAGAACCTGTCGCCGACGGAATCGACGTCACACGAGCCGAATTCGAATACGCGGTCACCCACGAGGGAGCGATGACCGTCGACGACATCCTCGACCGGCGCACTCGCATCGGGCTGGTGCAGACCGACCGCGAGCGCGTGGCTGCGATCGCCGAGAAATTCCTCTGAGTAAAATGCTGCCTGGATAGGCTAGGCCGTCCGCTCGGTGACCATTCTGAGGATTTGCTCAATCTGCTCGCCAACGACATAGCCGAACCGCCACTCGTTATTGCCTTGTCGAAGAAGCTTCCAGGCAAATGAGGGAGGCATGTCATGCGGTGCCACATGAGTGTTGTGGTCATTATTGAGGTTGGTGAGTGAAATTCCCAGCCACAGTCCATTCACTGGGCCGGATTTGAAGGGCCATACACTAATTATCGGCCCTTTTCCCAAGGTAAGAAAGACTGAGTTCACCGCAGCATACGTCACAGAGTAGCCATGCCGGCGGGCGACAGACTCGTAGCTATCCATGAGAGCTTCAATTTTACGTTCGGCGGCAATTAGCGACCATTTCGCTTTGTTAGCAGGAGGACTCGTGGTTCCCCTCGCCGGCAAAACGCTCAGCTTGATACGTTTGTCCTTCAAGAAGTCCAGGTAGTCTTTCACGACTGCATGGGCTGTTGATTGTCGCTCCAGAAGTTCCACCATCTCAGATAAGGTGAAAACCGCAATAGACTGACCTGCTGGCGATGGAGAGCTTCGAAGTGTGTCGTCAAAAGTGAAGACCGCGGCTCTGATTGGCCCAGCCACCCACCGCTGCAGACGCTCGCGATAGTCCGTCACCTGAGCCAAGACGCCGGGGTCTCGCCGCACCTTGTTTTCGATTATGTAGTGAAGACTTCCATTTTCCGGGAGGCGATAGGTGGCCAGGATATCTATCCTTTTTCGGCCATCGGAAATTTCCTCTGCAGATTCAGAGGTGGGCCGAGACCCCGGGTCATCCGGGCTTCTTTCCAACTCGATCATGCTCAGCCACCCATCGTGCGGGATTCCAAGCTTCGCCCGAAGCTCCGCATTGATAGCACGCAATCCCGAATTATCTGAACTCTCGGAGTCGAGTATCCACGCCCAAAAGGCAGTCGCCGTTAATTCTTTAGTTGCGAAGTCGAATATGTTTTTCCTGCGTGACATCGACGCCCTGAAGAAATTAGAGCGGGATGTTCTTGTGCCGGCCTCGCCGCGGCGGGGCTTCCGCCAAGGCCTGAGTCAGCGCGCTGCGCGTGTGCGCGGGGTCGATCTTTGCATCCACCACGCCGATCTCGATCGCGGAATCCACTCCGCCGGCGATCTTTTCGTGCTCGGCGGCCAGCTGCTCATGCAGCGCCTCGCGTTCGTGTTCGGGTGCGGCGGCCAGCCTCTTCTTGTGAAGGATTCCGACGGCAGCCTTCGCGCCCATGACCGCGACTTCTGAGTCGGGCCACGCGAACACCTTGGTGGCGCCCAGCGAGCGCGAATTCATCGCAATGTAGGCCCCGCCGTAGATCTTTCGGGTCACCAGCGTGACGCGCGGAACCGTGCATTCACCGAACGCGTGCAACAGCTTTGCGCCGCGGCGCACCACACCGCCCCACTCCTGGTCGACGCCCGGCAGATAACCCGGCACGTCGACGATGCAGATCAGCGGGATACCGAACGCATCGCACAGCCGCACGAAACGCGCTGCCTTCTCTGCGCTTTCGGAATTCAGGCAGCCGCCGAGACGCAGCGGATTGTTCGCCAGCACACCGACGGTCCGGCCCGACAGCCGGCCCAAGCCGATCACCATCGACGGCGCCCACTTGGCCTGGAATTCCTCGAACGGCGCGTCGTCATCGAGCAGGGCCAGCACGATCGGGTGCACGTCGTAGGCGCGTCGCGGCGAATCGGGCAGCAGCGCATGCAGGTCGGTGTCGCCCGCCTCGGCTTTGGAGCGGTCGAAATGGCCCTGCTGGCAGAACAATCCGACCAGCCGACGCCCGCGCTCGTACGCATCGAGCTCGTCGTCGGCCACGATGTGGCACACACCGGACTTCTTGTGGTGCGTGTCGGGACCGCCCAGCGATGCCATGTCGACGTCCTCACCCGTGACACTGCGCACCACGTCGGGCCCGGTGACGAAGACCCGGCTCTCCGGCGCCATCACGATCACGTCGGTCAGCGCCGGGCCGTACGCGGCGCCACCGGCCGCGAAGCCGACGACCACCGAGATCTGCGGGATGTAGCCCGACGCCCGGATCATTGCCTCGAACACCAAACCGACGGCGTGCAAAGCTTTCACACCTTCTGCCAGCCGCGCGCCGCCGGAGTGCCAGATACCGACGATCGGGCTCTGCTCCTCGATCGCGAGGTCGTAAGCGTCGACGATGTGCCGGCAGCCTTCGACACCCATCGCGCCGCCCATCACGGTTCCGTCGGTGCAGAACGCAATGGTGCGGACACCGTTGACGGTGCCGGCCGCGGCGAGCACGCCGGAGCGATCCCGCTCGTGCAGCAACTCGAGGCTCTGGTCGTCGAAGAATGTGGAGAGCCGCAGCAGCGGGTCCCGGGGATCGAGCGATTCGCCGACAGCCTCAGGCGCCATGGTCGTCATCGGTGTCTCCTAGCTGGTTTGAAAAACCGTCAGTACTTCCCGAAGGCGAGAGCCACGTTGTGCCCGCCGAATCCGAAAGAGTTGTTGATCGCGTACTTGAAATCGCCGACCCGAGGCTCACCGTGGACCACGTCCAGGTCGATCTCGGGATCCTGGTTCTTCAGGTTCAGCGTCGGCGGGATCACTCCGTCACGCAACGCGAGAACAGTCAGGATCGACTCGACCGCCCCCACAGCGCCCACCGAATGGCCGAGCGCCGACTTCGGTGCGTATACCGCGGCGTCATGGCTGCCCAGTGCATTGCGGATGGCCTTAGACTCCGCGAGGTCGCCGACGGAGGTGCCGGTCGCGTGGGCGTTGACGTGGTCGATGTCGGTGGGCTGCAGACCCGCGAGCTGGATCGCCCGCGTCATCGCATATCCCGCCTGCTCACCGTTCGGGTCCGGCGCCACGATGTGATAGCCGTCCGAGGTGATCGCCGCGCCCATGATCCGCCCGAGGATGGTGGCGCCGCGAGCTTTCGCGTGCTCCTCGGTCTCGATCACCATCAGCGCGCCGGCCTCGCCGAAGACGAATCCGTTGCGGTCCTTGTCGAAGGGTCGGCACGCCCCGGCGGGGTCGTCGTTGGTGGTGGACAACACGATTCGCATCTGGGCGAAGCCAGCGATCGGTACCGCCTCGATTCTCGTCTCGACGCCGCCACAGATTGCGACGTCGGCTTCGCCGAGCGCGATGTTGCGCCACGCATGAGCGATGCCCTCGGACCCGGAGGCGCAGGCCGACACCGGGGTGATGACCCCGGCGCGGGCCTTGCGCTCCAGCCCGACCGCAGCGGCCGCGGCGTTGGGCATGTACTTCTGCACCGCGAGCGGCGAGACCGCTCGCATTCCCTTCGCGCGCATGTCGTCGTAGCCAAAGACCAGCTCCTCGGTGGAGCCCATCCCGGTGCCGATCGACACCATCAGCCGCCGCGGTTCCACCTCGGGCGATCCCGCGTTGTCCCACACCCGCCGGCTCAACACCGTGGACATCTTCTGCAGGTACGAGAGCCGACGCAGTTCCACCTTCGTCAGTTCTTGGTCGAAATCCTCCAGAAGGTGCCCGCCGATGCGCACCGGCAGGTCGTACTCCTCGACAAACGGATCCTCGAGCTTGCGAATACCGCTTTGCCCGTCCAGCAACTTCTTCCAGGTGTCCTCGGCGTCGGTCGCCAACGCAGTCGTCATCGCGATACCGGTGACGACCACGCTGGGAAACCCGTTGCCCGTAGACAGCAGTGCCATCGCTATCCGAGAATCCTTCCGCCGCTGTCAGTACTTCCCGAACGCGAGCGCGACGTTGTGGCCACCGAACCCGAACGAGTTGTTGATGGCGTACTGGTAGTCGCCGTAACGGGGTTCGCCCGCAACGACATCCAGGTCGATCTCAGGATCGGGGGTTTCGTAGTTGAGAGTCGGCGGGATGACCCCGTCACGCAGCGTGAGAACCGTCAGCACGGACTCCAGCGCCCCGACCGCGCCGATGGAGTGGCCGAGTGCCGACTTCGGCGCGTACACCGGCGCGTGCTGGCATCCCGCAACCCGAATCGCGTTGGCCTCGGCGACATCGCCGATCGAGGTGGCCGTGGCGTGGGCGTTGACGTGGTCGATGTCGCTGGGGGACAAGCCCGCAAGCTCCATCGCCCGCTTCATCGCCTTGCCGGCGCGTTCGCCGTCCGGCGCGGGCGCCACCATGTGGTAGGCGTCCGACGTGATGCCGGCACCCATCAGCCGGGCCAGCGGCTTGGCGCCACGGGCCTTCGCGTGCTCTTCGGTCTCGATGACCATCAGTGCACCGGCTTCACCGAACACGAACCCGTCGCGGTTCTTGTCGAACGGCCGCGACGCGCCTTCCGGGTCGTCGTTGCGGGTCGACATCGCCCGCATCATCGAAAACGCCGCGATCGGCAGCGCCTCGATGCCGCCCTCGACACCGCCGCAGACGGCAATGTCTGCGTCACCCATCACGATCTGCCGCCACGCGTGTGCGATGGCCTCAGAACCCGACGAGCACGCCGACACCGGGGTGATGACGCCCGCGCGGGCGCCGAGCTGAAGCCCGACCACCGCGGCCGCACCGTTCGGCATGATCATCTGAACCGCGAGCGGCGAGACCTTGCGGGGGCCGCCCTCGTTCATCAGGTCATAGGTCTCGACGATCTTCTCGCCGCCGCCCAGACCGGTGCCGATGACGACCGCGAACCGATCCGGGTCGACTTCCGGGGTGCCTGCGGTCTCCCAAATCCTGCCGCCGAGCAGCTTGGCCATCCGCTGGACGTAGGACATACGCCGCAGGTCAAGCCGACCCATGTGGTCGTCAACCGGGTCCTTGAGGTGGCCGCCGATGCGGACGGGCAGATCCCACTTGGTGACGAACTCGTCCTCGAGCACGTGGATGCCGCTCTCACCGGCCAACAAACTCTTCCACGTGCTTTCGACGTCGGCCGCGATCGATGTGGTCGCCTCGACGGCGGTTACCACAACGCTGGGGTAACCGCCGTTAGCAGTGGAAGGTTTTGTCATGCGCGCTCCGCTTCGATCTTCGCGCGGATCGCCTCGGCAGCCTCGGGGTTCTCTTCCTCGAGCTTCTGGATGTAGGTGACCACGTCACCGACGGTGCGCAGGCCGGCGAGGTCCTCGTCGGGGATCTTCACGCCGTACTTGTCCTCGGTCTGCACGGCGATCTCCACCATCGACAGCGAGTCGATGTCCAGGTCGTCGACGAACGACTTCTCCGGGGTGACTTCCGACGGCTCGATGCCGGTGACCTCTTCGATGATCTCGGCGAGACCGGCGATGATTTCTTCCTGAGTAGCAGGCACTATGGCTCCTTCTATCGATGGTGCAACTGGTAGAGGTGATACGTCCGTTATGCGGTTGTACTGGCGAGGAGCCGGCTTATAACGCCGCTAACCCGTCCAGGTCTGCGGGTGATTTGACGGCATGCGTGCCGATCCCCCGAAGTTCGCGTTTTGCGATACCGGTGAGCGCCCCGGCGGGCGGGAACTCCACGATCGCGGTGATGTTGCGCTGACGCAGCGTTTCGGTGCAAAGGTCCCAGCGCACGGGCCGAGTCAACTGCGCGACCAACTTGGTCATCGCGTCCTGTGCCGAGGCTACCGGCTGACCGTCGGCATTGGAGAGCACGACGGCGGTGGGCTCGGCGGTTTGCATGGTCGCGGCCGCCGCGGCATATGCCTGCTGAGCCGGCGCCATGAAGTGGGTGTGGAAGGCGCCGGCCGTGGCCAGCTGGCGGACCCGGGCCTTCTCCGGCGGGTTCTCGGCCAGCTTGGCCAGCGCGTCGAGGCGGCCCGCGGCGACGATCTGCCCCGCGGCGTTGCGGTTGGCCGGGACCAGTTCGAGGTCCTCCAGTCGGGCCAGCACGTCGGCCTCGGCACCGCCGAGCACCGCCGACATCCCGGTCGGCTCCACCGCGCACGCCTTGGCCATCTCGCGGCCGCGGGTCGCGGCCAGCGCGACGGCGTCGTCGGCGGAGATGATGCCGCCGATCGCGTAGGCGGCGATCTCGCCCACCGAGTGTCCGGCCAGGATCACCTCGTCGTCGGCCAGCAGGCCGCGCTGGGTCAGTTCGCGATGGGCCAGCAGCGTCGCCGCGACGACGAGCGGCTGGGTGACCGCGGTGTCGGTGATCTCTTCGGCCGACGCGATGGTGCCGAGCCGGACCAGGTCCAGGCCGCTGATCTCAGACCATGACGCCAAGGTGTCCGCGGCGCCGGGCAGCTCCAGCCACGACGAGAGCATCCCGGGGGTTTGCGAGCCCTGGCCCGGACACAGCAGCGCGATCGTTCGGTGAGCCGACGGATTTTGAGGCACGGATTAAGAGAACACTGTGAAAGTGGTTTTACGCGGTGTAAGAGATTATGAACCTCGTCTTAGGTTTTTGTCGAGGCTCCACAAATCCGCATGTGATGCGACTCCATTGCAATCGAAATGCAACCCTCAACCCGCCCGATGCACCCCTCGAGCCGGCGTGACGTGCGCCACAGCGGGTTGATAAACCGTGCCGCGGTTCGTGGCCTGCGACGCCAGCCGGCCGACGGTCGCGGCGACCCGCAGCACGTAGGCGTCGCGCGGGGTGGTGGGGTCGCGCCCGGTGAAGTCGGTGATCCGCTTGAGCCGATATCGCACCGTGTTGGGATGAACGAACAGTTTCCGCGCGCAGGCCTCGATGGCACCGCCCGAGTCCAGGTAGGCGTCCAACGTCTCGGTCAGGGCGGGGCCGGCGTCGGCCAGCGGCCGCATCACCTCCGCGTCGAGCACGGCGATCGCGGACGCGTCGCCCAGCAGCGCCCGCTCCGGCAGCAGCTCGCGGGCGAGCACCGGCCGAGGCGCACCGCTCCAGCCGGCCACCGCGTTCATGCCGGCGATCGCCTCGGTCGCGCTGGTGTGTGCGGCGGTGAAGGTCGGTGCCGTCGGTCCGATCACTACCGGTCCGTCGGCGAAGACGTCGACGAGCTCGCGCAGGAACTTGTCCGTCGCGCTCAGCGGTCCTGAGACGATTGCGATCAGCCAGGTGCCATGCACGTCCGACAGCGCGGCGCGGTTATGGCGTGCGGCGATCTCGCGAACGTCGTCACTGGCAAGGTCGATGCGGTCGGCTCTGGGCAGGCCTACCACGACCGTGGCCGGCGCGGTGGTGTCCCAGTTCAACGTCGCAGCCCGGGACTGCAACTCGGGACCGGTGTCGCCGCGCACGACGGCGTCGACGAGGTTGGCCTCCATCCGGCTGTCCCAGGCGCCGCGGGCCTCGGCTGCGTCGGCGTACGCGGATGCCGCGGTGAACGCCAGGTCGCGGCTGTACCGCAGAATTCCGGTCGTCAGCGCGGTCGCCTGCTCCTCGGAGCGGGCCAGCATCGGGACCACTTCTTCGAAGAACTCCATGGTGACCCGGACCATGTCGACGGTTTGCCGCAAGGCGATGCGCTTGGTCAGGTCCTGCGGCACCACCTCGAACGCCTGCACGGTGTAGCTGACGTTGCTCTTGGGGTTACTCATCCACTCGACGAAGTTCACTACCGCGGTCTGCACCACTAGGTGCACGCTGGCCCGCTGCGAGGCCTCGAGTTCGGAGAAGAACGGCAGCCGCTCCTGCATGGCTGCGACCGCCTCGGTGGCGAACCGGCCGGAGTACTGCTTGAGCTTGCGGAGCAGCGAATCGGGGACGTTGTCGAGCAGCTCGAGCGTCGACTTCGGCGGTGCCGGCCGATCATTGTCGGGCATCCCTAAAAGTTACGCTTCTCTCCTGGAGAGACCTTCCAATGGGGCCGAAGCTCCGCTCGGATTTTTACCACGCCACAGCGGTGAACTCGCTGCGACCGGATCAAGCCACACCCGGGTCGGACGTCTGTTCCGGTGCTGCGAGCACGTCGTCGATGCGGTAGCGGCGGGCAGCCTCGGCGGCGACGGACGCGTCGATCTCGCCGTCCCGCGCCAGACCCGCGAGCACGCCCACCGCAATCGACTCGGCGTCGGTGTTGAAGAAACGCCGGGCGGCCGGGCGAGTGTCGGAAAACCCGAAGCCGTCGGTGCCCAGCGTGATGTAAGTGCCCGGCACCCAGGGCCGGATCTGTTCGCTGACGGCTCGCATCCAGTCGGACACCGCGACGACGGGCCCGCGGGCCTCGGCCAGCGCCTGGGTCACGTAGGGCACTCGCGGCGACTGGTCCGGGTGGCGCAGCCTCTCCTTCTCTATTTCGACGCCTTCACGGTTGAGTTCCCCCCAGCTGGTCACCGACCACACGTCGGCGGCCACGTCCCAATCGTCGGCGAGCAGCTTGGCGGCCCGCAGCGCCTCGGGCATCGCGACTCCCGAGGCCAGGATCTGCGCGGGATACTTACGCTCTTCCGGCGCGGGCCGGTAGCGGTAGATGCCCCGAAGCAGGCCTTCGACGTCCAGGTCCTCGGGCTCGGGCGGCTGTACGTAAGGCTCGTTGTAGATAGTGAGGTAGAAGAAGACGTTTTCCGGGTTCTCGCCGTACATCCGGGCCAACCCGCTTTCGATGATGTGGGCGATTTCGAAGGCGAATGCCGGATCGTAGGACACCACAGCGGGATTGGTGGCCGCCAGCAGCAGCGAGTGACCGTCGTTGTGTTGCAACCCTTCGCCCACCAGCGTCGTGCGGCCCGCCGTGGCGCCCAGTGCGAAGCCGCGGGTCATCTGGTCGCCGGCAGCCCAGAAGTTGTCGCCAGTGCGCTGGAAGCCGAACATCGAATAGAAGATGTAGATCGGGATCATCGGCTCGTTGTGTGTCGCGTACGACGTTCCCGCGGCGATGAACGACGCCGACGAGCCGGCCTCGTTGATGCCCTCGTGCAGGATTTGGCCGGCCTCACTTTCCTTGTACGCCAACATCAATTCGGCGTCGACGGAGGTGTAGAGCTGGCCGTTGCGATTGTAGATCTTCAGCGACGGGAACCACGAGTCCATGCCGAAGGTCCGTGCCTCGTCGGGAATGATGGGGACGATCCGCCAACCAATCTCCTTGTCCCGCAACAGTTCTTTGAACACCCGTACCGTCGCCATCGTGGTGGCCACTTCTTGGTGGCCCGAACCCTTCTTGACCGACTTGTACGTATCGCGCGGTGGGAGCGTCAAAGCCTTTGACTTGGTGCGCCGTTCGGGTACGAAGCCGCCCAGTGCGCGTCGACGATCCAGCAGATAGCGGATCTCCGGCGCGTCGGGTCCAGGGTGGTAGTACGGAGGAAGATACGGATTTTCGTCGAGTTCCTTGTCGGAGATCGGAATTCGTTGTGCATCACGGAAGTACTTGAGATCCTCCAGCGCAAGCTTTTTCATTTGGTGGGTGGCGTTGCGGCCCTGGAAATGCTTGCCCAGCGAGTAGCCCTTGATGGTCTTCGCGAGAATCACGGTGGGCTGGCCCTTGTGTTCCACTGCCGCGCGGTAGGCGGCATACACCTTGCGGTAGTCGTGGCCGCCGCGCTTGAGGCTCCATATCTCGTCGTCGGACATGTTCTGCACCAGTGCCTTCGTGCGCGGGTCGCGGCCGAAGAAATGCTCACGAACGTAGGCCCCGTCGTTGGCCTTGTACGTCTGGTAGTCACCGTCGGGCGTGCTGTTCATCAGGTTCACCAGCGCGCCGTCGCGGTCGGCGTGCAGCAGCGCATCCCACTCTCGGCCCCACACCACCTTGATCACGTTCCAGCCGGCGCCGCGGAAGAACGACTCGAGCTCCTGGATGATCTTGCCGTTGCCGCGAACCGGCCCGTCGAGGCGCTGCAGGTTGCAGTTGATGACAAACGTGAGGTTGTCCAGCGCCTCGAGCGCGGCCACATGCGCGGCGCCGCGGCTCTCCGGCTCATCCATTTCGCCGTCGCCGAGGAACGCCCACACGTGTTGGTCGGAGGTGTCCTTGATGCCGCGGTCGTGTAGGTAGTGGTTGAACCGGGCCTGGAAGATCGCGTTGAGCGGGCCCAGGCCCATCGAGACCGTCGGGAATTCCCAGAAGTCCGGCATCAACCGGGGATGCGGATACGACGGCAGCCCCCCGCCTGGATGACTATGTTCCTGTCGGAATCCGTCGAGCTGGTCGGCGGTGAGCCGGCCTTCCAAGAAGGCTCGGGCGTAGATGCCGGGGGAGGCGTGGCCTTGGATGAACACTTGGTCGCCGCCGCCGGGGTGCGATTTGCCGCGGAAGAAGTGGTTGAAGCCGACTTCGTACAGGGCCGCCGACGACGCATACGTGGAAATGTGGCCGCCGACGCCGACTCCCGGTCGTTGCGCGCGGTGCACCATGATCGCCGCGTTCCACCGAATCCAGCGCCGGTAGCGACGTTCCACTTCCTCGTCGCCGGGGAACCACGGCTCGAGTTCGGTGGGGATGGTGTTGACGTAGTCGGTGGACGTCAGGGCCGGGATCGCGACGCGTTGTTCGCCGGCGCGTTCCAGTAGCCGCAGCATCAAGTACCTGGCACGCGCCGGACCGGAGCGCGCCAAAACGTCGTCGAATGACTCAAGCCATTCACCGGTTTCTTCCGGGTCGATGTCGGGCAGGTATGCCGCGACGCCTTCCCGGATTACCCGTACTCGGTCGGAATCACTTGAGCCGCTTGAGCTTTGGGCTAGGTCACGGCGCGCGAACTCGGTGGTCAACGCACTACTCCTCGTCAGGCGGTGCACGGATAACCTCTATCGTGCCCCTATCGTGCCCCACGTGCACCGGCCCCGGAATTTTCGGGTTGTCGCGGGCGCCAGCCGGTAACCTCATCCGCTGTGGCGGGGGTCCGCGCGATGCGGCGATGGCGAGTCGGTGCTCTGGCATCCGGGCTGACTGCCACGGCGGTCATGGTGGTGGTCGGCTGCACCACCATGACGCGCGGAGAACCGACCGTCGACAGCGCCGACGCTCGCAGCTATCGCAGCTGGGTGGCGGAGTCGTCGTCGCAGGCGGTGGCGTCGGCGAGCGAGCGGGAGTCCACTCGACAGGAGTCGCTGACCGCTGAGGCCGTGGCGAACGCGTGCGAAATGCTCAGTGGCACCAGCGTCGACGCCGTGACGGCCATCAACGCGTATGTCAACGCGGTGGCCACGCGCAACGAGGGGGACGTGGTCGCGAAGGGCCAGGCCGCCGTTGACACGCTCAATGGCGCCGCGGACAAGGTGGCCAGCACTCTCGATTCCGCGCTGTTGCCTCATATGCACGACGCGTTCACGGCTTGGGTGGACGCCACACGTGCGGTCGCCGAAGCCATCGCCGAACGCTATGGCCAGCAGGAATTCAACGCCGAAGTGGACCGGTTCAACAACGCCAACGAGATCGCGTTGGACACCTGCGGCGGTTCGCACTGAGCAAACTGGCCGATGATGCTAGGGCGCTGCGGCCTGGCGTGCGACGATAGGGCGGACAGGGCTCGCGTATTGAGGAGGTCTCGACGGTGGTGGCGGCGGGTGACGCCCCGAACTACGCCCGCAGGCTGGGCATCCAAAAAGATCAGGTTGTTCAGGAGTTGGGGTGGGACGAGGACGTCGACGACGACATCCGTGCCGACATCGAGGAGGCCTGCGGCTCTGAGCTACTCGACGAAGACGCAGACGAGGTTGTCGACGTCGTATTGCTGTGGTGGCGCGACGGTGACGGCGACCTGGTGGACAGGTTGATGGACGCGATCACGCCGTTGGCCGACGACGGCGTCATTTGGGTGCTCACGCCGAAGACCGGCAAACCCGGTCATGTGGTGCCGGCCGAGATCGCCGAGTCGGCGCCGACAGCGGGGCTGATGCAGACGTCCTCGGCGAACCTCGGCGACTGGAGCGCAAGCCGGCTGGTGCAGCCGAAGTCACGGGCAGGGAAACGCTAATGCTGGACGTGGGTAGCCAGGCCCCCGATTTCACCTTGCGCGACCAGAACCAGCAGCCGGTGACGCTGTCGGATTTCCGCGGTCGCAAGAACGTGCTGTTGGTGTTCTTCCCACTGGCGTTCACCGGTGTGTGCCAGGGCGAGCTCGACGAGATCCGCGACCATCTGCCCGATTACGAGAACGACGACGTGCAGACGCTGGCGATCTCGGTGGGACCGCCTCCGACGCACAAGGTTTGGGCCACCGAAAGCGGCTACACCTTCCCGGTGCTGTCGGACTTCTGGCCGCACGGCGCGGTGGCGCAGGCGTACGGGGTGTTCAACGAAGAGGCCGGTTTCGCCAACCGCGGCACTTTCGTGGTCGACCGGGAAGGGATCATCCGGTTTGCGGAGATGAAGCAGCCGGGCGAGCCGCGCGACCAACGGCTGTGGAAGGAAGCACTGGCGGCGCTGCCGTCGTGACGTCCCGCCCTCCCTTCGGCGAGCGTGCGGGTTTGTACGGCGACACGCCGGTGTGGGGCGGCCGTTAGCGATCGGTCGTCGGCGACGAGCGAGCGGATTTCCACACCGACGGCGCAGCCGGTAGCCTCCCGGCACGGGGCGCGTAGCTCAGTGGTAGAGCACTGGTTTTACACACCAGCGGTCGGCGGTTCGATACCGTCCGCGCCCACATCAGAGTCGCGGGCCGTGAACCGCATGGCGCCGACCCACGGTCGACCGGCTACAGGCACTCCGGCGGGCAGACGTGCTCGCCGGCGTTGTCCCACCACTTCCACGGCACGCCGTTGGGATTGGTCCGTGACGCCTGCTGCTGCTCCGGCGGCAACGGGTCAGCCGGTGGCGGTGAGCTGCATTGATGAAAGAAGAACCAGTTGGCGTCCCATACGCAGGCGCTGGCGGGGGCGGCGGCGCCGATGGCCACGCCGCCGCTGATCAGCGCGGCGCTGGCCGCGACGACCAATGCTCGCTTCATGTGTTGCTCCTAGCTTGTTAGTGAATTGGGCAGACGTCGTGGAACCGTCCGCATGTAGCACACGCAGCCCGGCTCTGTTCGGATGGCTGCGCTCGACTGACCCCTCGGCACTTGTACCACGCGCCAGAATCCGACAAGCCGAATTTCGGACAATGCTGCTGTATTAAGTCAATTCGCGGTGGTTGCCTCCGCGGTAACGCATGAGAGTTTCCTCCGCTACACCACCGGCCGGCCAGTCCGCCCCTACGTCGGGGTCAGCCGAAAAATCGGAATTGTCCGACCTACCGCGGCGGTCTTCGCCTTGTAATCGGCGAAGCCTTCGTAGTACTGCTCGGCGAGCCTGTAGAGGCGTTCGTAGTCGGCGGGATCGGTGACCTCCTCGGCGCGGAACGCCTCCCCGCCGAATTCGCATTCGGGATGCGCCTTGAGGTTGTAGTACCACTGCGGATGCTTGTCGCGCCCGTAGTTGGACGCGACGACGATCACGTCATCGCCGTCGTGAAAGTAAGCCAGTTGGGTCTGCCGTGGCTGGCCGGTCTTGGCGCCGCGCATGTGCAGGGTTGCCGAGGGGACGTTGAACATGCCCCAGCTCACCCGGCCATTGGTGATGCGGCCAAGCCACGGGTCAGTTTTCGACGCAATGTGGCGTGCGATGAACTGCCCGGCTCGCGAACGCGCGAAGTCGTTCAGCCTGCGCTTCAGTGCGCTGTCGGGAGGTGTCGGGTCGACGCGACGCAATGGCATGTGATGCTCCAAACCAGATCTTCAGCTAGTTGTGTTTTGTGCTGCCGTTGACACCATGCGTGGTGCTGATCAACTTGGCGTAGCAGTGGTTGTCGTCGAGGCGATGTTGCGTACACCAAGCCAACACGTCGCGGAAGTCGTAAGACCAGAGCCCGGCTACCGTGACCCAGTATTGGTGGTCCGTGTCGAAGGTGGTCCAGTCAGGAGACCACAGCAGCTTGACGTCGGGGTAAGCCTGGCGAAGTTGAAGGTGATCGTTGAGGATTGCCACATAGTCCCACTCGATCCCTTCGGCGCGGAGCCCCAGGTACTTCGAACTCAGTTGCGGAACCCAGCGCTCAGTGAGCGCCCGTAAGACTTCGGACCGGTCGCTGCCAGCGAGCGCAACGAGCCGGTTATAGGCGGCGGTTTGTGCATCAACCGGGCTGGGCGTAGGTGACGTGCTGGGCGTGGATGTCGGCGACGACGCCGACGTGGTGGGCGTCGACGCCGCGCCCGGCTCGGAACGGCCCAGCAAAATGTCGACGCTCGCTTTGGCTTCGGCCTCCGTGAACGTTGACTCGCCCTGACGGCCCACCTGCACGCGGTAGAACTTGGCCCCATCTGGCACGTCGGCGATTCTGAACTGAAGATTGCAGGAGTCGCGCAGCAGATAGCTGCTTTCGAATGTGCCCTTGGCCAAGAGCTTTCCCGCCTCGTCCGCCACGGTCACCGGAGCGCCGGGCCCGACGTCTGCCCGACTGCCCGCACCGGCACATCGATATCCCGACGGCAGGCCCATGGTGTCGATACTGCCCTCGATATGGACGGTGCCCGTCATCGTGAACGTCTGCGGTTCAGCAGGTTTCGTGAAGACTCTGACGGCAAGGTATGCGACCACACACAACGCCAGGAACACCGCAACTCCGGCCAAGGCCACGGGCCACCGCTTCGTCGGCGCGGGGGGCGGCGGTGGTGCGACGCCCGTCGGCGCGGCCGCCCACCATTGCGTGCCCGTGGTCTCAGCATTCGCCAACGCCCGTGCGAATTCCATGCACGACGGAAATCGAGCGTGGGGTTCCTTCGCAAGTGCCTTACCGAGCACCGGATCAAGCGCTGCCAGCTCGGGGCGACGGTCGGCTAACCGTGGCGGCTGGGCGTTTAGATGCTGACCGATCACCACGGCCGGATTCGAGTGTGCATACAGATGGGCCCCGGTGAGCAGGTGAAAAGCGGTGGCTGCCAACGCATACTGGTCCGCGCGCCCGTCGAGCTGTGCACCGGTCAACTGCTCAGGAGCGGCGTAGGCCACCGTGCCCACGGTCATGTTGGTGACCGTCAGGCCGCTGCTCTCGCCAAGGTCTCTTGCCACGCCGAAGTCGCCCAACAGAATTCGCCGCTCGCCGTCATCGAGCTCGGCGATCAAGATGTTGGCCGGCTTGACATCGCGGTGCAGAAGGCCTCGGGCGTGGGCATAGTCAAGCGCGGAGGCGACGGCCGTGACGATCTCTCGTACCGCTACCACCGGCATTCCGTGGGGAAACCGCTCGTGCAACATGCGGGCCGCGTCGGTGCCGTCGACGTAGTCCATCGAGATCCACAGCCGTCCATCGTTTTCGCCGCGGTCATGGATGCCGACGATGTGGGGATGCCACAGCTTGGCGGCCAAATCGGCTTCGCGGTGGAATCGCTCACGGTAGTCGGGGTCGGCGGAGATGTCGGCGCGCAATACCTTGAGGGCGTCCTGGCGAGGCAGACGGGGGTGCTGGGCAAGGTAAACCTCACCCATCCCTCCTGACCCCAAGAGTCGCAGGATGGTGTACCCCGCGAATGCCGTGTTGTCAGCTAACGGCATGGCCCCCCTTTACCCACATGGCGGCGGCCTCTAACCCGGCGGAGCGAAGAACTCCAGGGCTATGCCGTCGGGGTCACGGAAGCTCAACCCGGATCCGTAGCCGGCGTCGACGATCCCGCCGTGGCTGATTCCGAGCTGGTTGAGCCGTTCCATCCACTTCTCGAGTTCACGGCGATCGGCCACGCCGAAGCCGACATGGTCCAAGCCGACCCGGAACTCGGTGAATCGCTCGTCCGGCACGCCGCGCTCATGTTGGTGGATGCCCAGCAGCGTGCCGCCGTCGAGCAGCCACACCAGGTGTCGGAATCCGGCGTCGGTGTGCTCGTCGAGCACCGGCTCCGCATCGAGCAGCCGTCGATACCACGGACCACTGACTTCCATGTCCTTTACGGTGAGCGCGACGTGCGCGAGACCCGGAAAACTAGACAACACGCCGACCCTTTCTGTGCCGAGACCTCATGTCCTGCAGATACATCTGATAGCCCAGCAGCCACAGCCGCCGCGGAATCACCTTGTCGGCCAACCGCAATCCGGTGAGCAGCAGTTCGAACCGGCGCTGCTGTCCGGCACTCCAGGACAACCGCATGTGGGCCCGGAATTCCGGCGGCAGAAAGCCGGTGGTGGCGAACAGGTTGAGGGGACCGCCGACTACTCGCAGCGGCCACGGCAGAAATGCCAAAGTGGCCACGCCGTAGAGGTGCTCACGCACTGGCGGATCGATCCTCAGCTCGTCCAGCGACCGCTTCCAGTACTCGTCAAACGCGGCCCGGTCCACCGGCCACATGCTGTCCGGCACTTGCAACGTCGTGCCGAGCCGTCTGGCGTCGCGGTACACCGCGTCGGCGGCGTCGTCGTCGAGCGGCCCGTAGAGGAACTCATGCTGGTCGACGAAGTAGCGGTACAGGCACGCCGCCACCCACAGTTGCAGCTTGGGGTCAAAAGCGTTGTAGCGCACCGGGCTTTGCTTCGTCGAGCGCACCTGCGCATGGGCGGTGTCGACGGCACGCCGGATCACCTCGCGGTCCTCATCGGTGCCGACGGTCGCCGCCGCCAGATAGGTCCCCGTGGTGCGGGCTCGTTTGAACGGATGCTTGTACACGTTGCCGGAGTCCACCGGACTCTCCAGCACTCCGTAGCCGACGGCCGGCGCCGACAGCTGCATGATCACGTTCGCCGCCGGCAGCAGCAATGCCGCGGGGTTCAACAAATCGGCGACTCGCTGCGGGCGGCGCTTCACAAGAGGCAGTACATCACGATGTGAGACGCTGCCGGAATGTTTGGGCACAGGGCCGTCGGCATCTCGGCCGGCTGGCTCGCGGACCTGGTGTTCGCCGACCCGCGGCGTTTCCATCCGGTCGCCGGGTTCGGTGCAAGCGCCGCGGCGTTGGAGCGCGTCACCTACCGCGATGCGCGCTGGGCCGGGGTGGCGCACATCAGTGTGGTGCTCGGCGCGGTGGCCGCGGTCAGCCTGACCGTCGAAACCCTGTCGGGCCGGCTCAGGAGTGCGACGACCGCCGCCGCGACGTGGGCGGCGCTCGGCGGCACGTCGCTGCTGCGCACGGCATCTCAGATGGCCGAAACGCTGGAGGGGGGTGACCTCCAGGGCGCACGCCACCTCCTGCCGTCGCTGTGCGGTCGTGACCCCGAAGCTCTGGACGCCGACGGGCTGGCCCGCGCGGCGTTGGAATCGTTGGCGGAGAACACGTCTGACGCGCACGTCGCGCCGCTCTTCTGGGCAATGCTCGGCGGGCTGCCCGGCGCGCTGCTCTACCGATCGGTCAACACGCTCGACGCGATGATCGGCTACCGTTCGCCCCGCTATGCCCAATTCGGTTGGGCCGCGGCGCGATTGGATGACCTCGCCAACATGATTCCCGCCCGGGTGACCGCGGCGCTCGTCGTCGTATGCGCTCGGTTGATCGGTGGATCGCCGACGCACGCGGTGCAGGCTTGGCGACGCGACGCCAGCCGGCACCCGAGCCCCAACGCCGGCGTCGTCGAAGCAGCGTTCGCCGGCGCGCTCGGAATACGGCTGGGTGGCCCCACCCGCTATCGGCACGGACTCGACATCCGGCCCGTCCTCGGTGACGGGGTGCCACCCGGCGTGCCGGATCTGCGCCGGGCGGTTCAGTTGTCGCGGATCGTGCAGACGGCTGCGGCGCTCTTGGCGGTAGCCGGCGCAAGCCGCATCGACCTCATCTGTCAGCGCCTCCGGCCGTAGCGGTCGGCGAGTTTCTCCTCAGCCGTCACCGGCGCCGTCGGCTGCTCCGAGCTCTCGCGTCGACGCTGCCGGATCTCCGCAAAGATGAAGTAGCCCAATCCGATCGGCGCCAGAATGCCGAACGCGATCCACTGGATCCCGTACGACAAGAACGGTCCGGCATCCAGATGCGGCAGCGGCAGCACGCCGAGTCCGCCCGGCTGGTTTTCCACGAGTTGCAGGTACGGGGCCGCCAACGCGATCCCGGTCAGCTCGCTCACCTGGCGTGTGTTGATCGAATACACCTCAGCCAGCCCGTTTTCGACGATCGGTGCCTTGTCGGCGCGCTGCTCCGAATCCCGCAGCCGAGCCGTGATGGTCACCGGTGTCGAGGGCGCAGCAGGGATGGGCGGCACCCGCGAGCCTTCCAGCGGCCGCACATAGCCGCGATTCACCAGGACGACAGGTCCACCGTCGACGGCGAAGGGTGTCAGCACCTCGAACGCCGGCTGCCCGTCGACCACGCGTAGGCGCGCGAGCACCGTCTCGTCGGCCACGTAGTGGCCGGTTGCCGTCACGCGTCGCCACTGCGCCGAATCAGCCTGCGGCAGAACCGAAACGAGCGGTACAGGGTCCGCATTCAGCGAGGCCGCGATCTGATTGTTCTCACGCGAGGTCTTGGTGTTCTTGCCCAGCTGCCACGGCGCCAAGACCGTGAAGCACAAGTACGCGAACGCCGCGACCACGACGGCCAGCACCAGCCAGCCCGGCCGGAAAACGAACGCCCAGCGTCGCATCAGCGCCTCACGCCCCGCGCGGCCAACTGTTGGTCGACCCAGTCGTGCAGGCCCGGCAGCGACGCCTCGATCACTTCGAACGTCTCCTCGAAGTCGGCGTGCGCGCCGTAGTACGGATCCTCGACGTCCAGCGCATGCGCGCCCGATCGCGGATCGAACGAGCGCAACAGTCTGATCCGCTCGCTCGGCACGCCCAGGTGAGCGAGCATCCGGGCGTGATTGCGGCCCAGGGCCACCACCAGGTCGGCGGCCAAGTGGTCGTCGTCGAGTTGGGCGGCGCAGTGCGCGGTGGGATAGCCGTGGGCACGCAGCACGCGGCTCGCGCGTTCGTCGGCCTCGCAGCCCACGTGCCAGTCCCCAGTGCCGGCGCTGCTCACCCGCACGTGCTCGTCCAGGCCCCGCTCGCGAAGTTGATGAGCGAACATCTTCTCCGCCATCGGCGACCGGCAGATGTTGCCGGTGCACACGAACGTCACGTGCAAGGGCTCAGACACCGAGCACCTCGCGCAGTGCGATCGTCAATTGCGGCCGTGCGGTCACCCGTCCATTCTCTCTGATCGCCGCGCACTACTGTTTCTGCTGTGCGGTACCACGGCGACCAGGCGGCGACGCCCGGAATGCTGGACTTCGCGGTCAACGTCCGCGGCGCCGCGCCACCGGCGTGGTTGCTCGACCGGTTGGCCGCCCGCCTGGCGGATCTGGGCCGGTATCCGAGCCAGGAAGACGAGCACGCGGCGCGGGCAGCGGTAGCCGCCAGGCACGGCCGCGACGCCGCCGAGGTGCTGCTGCTCGCCGGCGCCACCGAGGGGTTCTCGCTGCTGGCCAATCTGCGGCCGCGTCGTGCCGCGGTGATCGCGCCGTCGTTCACGGAACCCGCGGCCGCGCTGACGGCCGCCGGCGTTCCCGTCGTCAACGTCGTGCTGGCCGCGCCGTTCGGCCTTCGCGGCGCCGTGGTGCCCGACGAGGCCGACCTCGTGGTCGTCGGCAACCCCACCAATCCGACGGCGGTCCTGCACGCCCGGGAGCTGATCGACGCCCTGCGCCGTCCGGGCAGGATCGTCGTGGTCGACGAGGCGTTCGCCGATGCCCTTCCCGGCGAGCCGCAGTCGCTGGCGCGCGAGCCGCTGCCCGACGTGGTGGTGCTGCGCAGCTTGACCAAGACGTGGGCGCTGCCGGGCCTGCGGGTGGGCTACGCCCTGGCCGCGCCCGAAGTGCTGGAGCGGCTGGCCGTCACCCGCCCGCACTGGCCGTTGGGCACGTTACAACTCGAGGCGCTCACGGCCTGCAACTGCGCAGCCGCTGTGCTGGAGGCCGAGAAGGAGGCGGGCAGGTTGGGTGCGATGCGCGCGGAAATGGTCGACGCGCTGACCGCTTCCGGGGTGCGGGTGATCGACGGCGCCGCACCGTTCGTGCTGTTCGAGGTCCCCGACGCGCACTTAGCCCGAAAGCGGCTGCGCGAGAAGGGGATTGCCGTGCGTCGCTGCGACACGTTCGAAGGTCTCGACGGGCAGTACCTGCGTGCCGCGGTACGACCGGAATGGCCAACGCTGGTCACCGCGCTTGCGGAGATCCTGACGTGAGTGTGCTTCTGCGCGACGTCATCGACGTGCTGGAGCAGGCTTATCCGCCGCGGCTCGCGGAGGAGTGGGATTCGGTGGGTCTGGTGTGTGGCGACCCCGGCGATGTGGTGACCGACGTCGTCGTCGCCGTCGACGCCACTCCCGCGGTGGCTGCCGAGGTACCCGACGGCGGCCTGCTGCTGGCGCATCACCCGCTGCTGTTACGGCGGGTCGACACCGTCGCCACCAGCACCCCCAAGGGTGCGCTGGTGCACTCGCTGATCCGCACCGGCCGCGCACTGTTCACCGCCCACACCAACGCCGACTCGTCGTCGCCGGGGGTGTCCGACGCGCTGGCGCAGGCCATCGGTGTAGAGGTGGACGGCGTGCTGTCTCCGATGTCGGACGGTCCGGCTCTGGACAAGTGGGTGGTGTTCGTGCCGCCGGAGAACGCCGACGCGGTCCGCACTGCGATGTTCGCCGCCGGCGCCGGGCAGATCGGCGACTACTCGCACTGCAGCTGGAGTGTGACCGGTATCGGCCAATTCCTGCCGCACGAGGGGGCCAGGCCGGCCATCGGCAGCATCGGATCGGTCGAGGAGGTCACCGAGGATCGGGTCGAGGTGATTGCGCCCGCATCGGCCCGCGCTGCGGTGCTGTCGGCGATGCGTTCCGCACACCCCTACGAGGAACCGGCGTTCGACGTGTTCGCGCTGGCGCCGCTGCCCGGTGACGTCGGCCTCGGCCGGATCGGTCGGCTTCCCGCGCCAGAGCCGTTGCAGGCGTTCGTGTCCCGGGTTCGCCGCGGCCTGCCTCCGACGTCGTGGGGCGTACGTGCAGCGGGAGATCCGGACCGGACGGTATCGCGGGTGGCGGTCTGCGGGGGAGCGGGTGACTCGCTGCTCGACGCGGTGGCTCGCGCCGGCGTCGACGTCTACGTCACCGCCGATCTGCGCCACCACCCCGCAGACGAACATCGTCGGGGATCCGACGTCGCACTGATCGACGTCGCGCACTGGGCAAGCGAGTTCCCGTGGTGCGCTCAGGCGGCCGAAGTATTGCGCAGTTCTTTGGGCGAGTCGCTGACCGTGCGGGTATCGGACATTCGCACCGACCCTTGGAACGTCGAGGAGGTGAACTGATGAAAGCTGCTGTAGATCAACAACGGTCGCTGGCCGAGATCGTCGAGATCGACGCCGAGTTGGCACGCGCCGCGCACCGTCGCTCGCGGCTCCCGGAGATCGAGCGCTATGAGGAACTGCAGTCGCAGCAGCGCAGCGCCAACGACCGCCTCGCCGCACTGCAGCTTGCGCTCGACGACCTGCAAACACAGATAAGTCGTTTCGAGGGTGAGATCGAAGCGGTACGGCAACGGGAAGAACGGGATCGCAAGCTGCTGGCGTCCCCGGGGACAGATGCCAAGCAGCTCAACGACTTACAGCACGAGTTGGAGACGTTGCAGCGCCGCCAGGCCAGCCTCGAGGATTCGCTGCTGGAGGTCATGGAGCGCCGCGAGAAGCTGCAGCTCGACCAGAAACGCGAGCTCGCCGAAATTGACCAATGGCAGGCCGAGCTTGGCATTGTCCAGCAGTCTCGTGACGAGGCGCTGGCCGAGATCGACCGAATCGCCGAAGAGCGCGCACAGCGCAGGGCGGAGCTTGTCGCGAGCCTGGATCCGGAACTCGTGGCGCTGTACGAGCGGCAACGGTCCACGGCCGGGGTGGGTGCCGGATTGCTGCAGGGACGACGGTGCGGAGCGTGCCGCATCGAATTGGATCGCGGCGAACTTGCCCGCATTTCTGCGGCTGCCGACGACGAGGTTCTGCGCTGTCCCGAATGCCGGGCGATCCTGTTGAGGGTCGCATGAAGGTGATCGTCGAGGCCGACGGCGGCTCGCGCGGCAATCCGGGCCCTGCCGGTTTCGGCTCGGTGGTGTGGTCGGCTGATCACTCGACGGTGCTGGCGGAGATCAAGGAAGCGATCGGCACCGCCACCAACAACGTCGCCGAATATCGCGGATTGATCGCGGGACTCACCGAGGCCGTGCGGCTAGGTGCCAGCGACGTCGAGGTGGCGCTGGACTCCAAGCTCGTGGTCGAGCAGATGTCGGGACGCTGGAAGGTCAAGCACCCGGATCTCGCCGAGCTGCATCGCGAGGCACGCGAGCTTGCCGCCCGGTTCGACACCGTCTCGTACAGATGGATTCCGCGGGAACAGAATTCGCATGCGGACCGGCTGGCGAACGAGGCGATGGACGCGGCGGCGGAGCTCACCGACCCGCCGGCGCGACCGTCACCTGAGACTGCGGTGTCGTCGTCTCCTGCCCGCTGGACCGGTGCGCAGGGAGCTCCGACGCGGATGTTGTTGCTGCGCCACGGCCAAACCGAGCTGTCGGTGCAGCGCCGCTACTCGGGCCGCGGCAATCCGGCGTTGACCGATTTCGGTCGGCGCCAAGCGGAAGCCGCTGCCGAGTATGTGGCTGAGCGCGGCGGCATCGCCGCAGTGGTCACCTCCCCGTTGCAGCGTGCCTACGACACCGCGGCCACCGCGGCCAAGGCGCTCGGCGTCGACGTCGTGGTCGACGACGACCTCATCGAGACCGACTTCGGCGCATGGGAGGGGCTGACATTCGCCGAGGCGGCCGCGCGCGATCCGGAACTGCACCGAAAATGGCTGGGCGACACCAGCGTTGCCCCGCCACGCGGTGAAAGCTTCGCCAGCGTGCAGCATCGCATTCGTCGGGCCAAAGACCGGATCATCGCTGAAAACGACGGTGCCACAGTGCTTGTGGTGTCGCACGTGACGCCGATCAAGACCATGCTGCAGCTGGCATTGGGCGCCGAATCCAGCATTCTGTACCGGCTGCACCTCGATCTGGCGTCGCTGTCCATCGCCGAGTTCTACCCCGACGGCAATGCGTCGGTCCGGTTGGTGAACCAGACCGACTATCTACGCCATCTGCGCTAGCACGGCGTCAGATGAACAGGCATGTGCCGCACGCCGGTGTGCTTGTTGCTGCGGACATACTCCACCGGTCCAGCAAGTGACACCTCGGCGACGCGGTCCAGCAGCGCGTCCAACACGACGCGAATCTCCATCCGCGCCAGAGCTGCGCCCAGACAGAAGTGGGTTCCGCGCCCGAATGCCAAGTGGGGGTTGGGATTTCGGGTGATGTCGAAGGTGTATGGGTCGGCGAACACCGACTCGTCGCGGTTGGCCGAGGCCCACCACAGCGTGACCTTGTCGCCGGCTCTGATCTGCTGACCGCCGATCTCGACGTCACGGGTGGCGGTGCGGCGGTTGTACGGCGTCGAGGACGCCCACCGCAGAATCTCCTCTGCGGCTCGGGGCAGCAATGAGCGGTCATTGCGCAGCCGTTCCATCGCGTCCGGGTGTTCGCTGAGCGCCATCATGCCGATCGCAATCGAGTTGCGGGTGGTCTCGCTGCCCGCCGCGATGATCAGCGAGAAGAACATGTGCTGTTCCATCTCGGACAGCGGCTCGCCGTCGATCAGCCCGTGCGACACCACCGACAACAGATCGTCGGCAGGGTCGCGGCGCTTGCGCTCGAGCAGCATCGTGCCGTACGCGAACATCTCCGCGGACGCCTGCTGGGTTCGGGCGGTCGCCTCACCGACTTCGCGGTCGTCGTAGTCCAGGGTGACGTTGGCCCAATTCAGCAGCTGGTGGCGGTCCTCTTGAGGCACACCGACCAGCTGCGCCACCGCCTGCAGCGGCAACTCCGCCGCCACGTCGACAAGGAAGTCGCAGTCCGCCTTGGCCACCGCCGCGTCGACAATCTGACTCGCGCGCCGGCGTAGGTCTTCCTCGATGGCCGCCAAGGTCTTGGGCGCGACGCTGGGCGTCAGCAGCCGGCGGAATTTGGCGTGCCGGGGGTCGTCCATCATGTTGAGCAGGACGCCGATTGCCCAGTCGCGCGCCATGTCCTCGAGCGTCGTGCCGCCGCCCTCGCGGTCGCCGCCCGTCTCCGACGAGAACGTCGCCGGGTCGGCCGCGGCGGCGACGATGTCGGCGTAGCGGCTGAGCACCCAGAACCCTTCGCCGCCCGGCGTGTGCGGCGTCGGCGGATGAAACCACACCGGCGAGACGCGCCGAAGTTCGTCGAACCAGTGGTACGGAAAACCAGCCGCGAACCGGTCGAGGTCGGTCAGGTCGATCTCGTCGTGCATGCAGATACGGTCTCACAACGGCGTGTGACCGCTGTTTTTGTTGTTACCAGTGATACGGTCCGCGCCTGTGGCAGAGCTCAACCGGCGCAGGTTCATGGCTGGGCTTGCCGTCGCGATCGTGTCGGGTGTCGGCATCGCCCGCTGCGAAGTGAGTACGGCGCCGCGCGTGCTGGCAGCGGCGAAGGATCCCGTGCCGGTGCCTGCGCCGGCCCGCTTGCCCGGGCTGCTGCCGCCGCCTCCGCCGGCGTCGCGAATTACCTTGCCCGGCAACGGGGCATTGTGGAGTCTGCCCGGCAACGGCGACGCGCTGGCGCTGACCCTCGACGACGGCGTGGACAGCGACGTGGTGCGGATGTATACCCAGTTCGCGAAGGACACCGGGCTGCGATTCACGTATTTCGTCAACGGCCGCTACAGCTCGTGGACGGACAACAAGGACCTGTTGCGGCCGCTGGTGGAGTCGGGCCAGATCCAGTTGGGGAATCACACCTGGTCGCATCCGGACCTGGCGACGCTGCCGGTAAAGCGGGTGATCGAGGAAATCGGCCGCAATCACACGTTCTTGAAAAAGACGTACGGCGCGAACGCCCGACCGTACTTGCGGCCGCCGTACGGCAGCCGCAACCCTCCCGTCGACCAGGCCGCCGCCGCACTGGGCTACACGGTGATGACGCTGTGGTCGGGCGACTTGGGTGACTCCAACGTCGTCACCGAGGACTACATCGTCAAGCGAGCCGACAAGTACTTCACCCCGCAGACCATCGTGATCGGCCATCTCAACCACAAGCCGGTCACCCATGTCTACGGCCAGCTCGTCGACATGATTCGCGACCGCCAGCTGCGCTCGGTCACGCTGAACGACGTCTTCTTGAAGCCGTCGTCGGCGCTCGTGTAGGAGCGCCGCCGAACAGGTGCAGGGCACTCGGTGTGGGCCGCCGACCCAGTGGCCTGGCGGGTCCCACGGTGATCTGGAAGCCAGCGATGTCGGTGGCGACTTCTATGATCGAAAGCATGTTCGAACCTGTGCGGGGTGCGCCGGTCGAGACATTTTCAGGTGTCGACGACGCGGGCGTCGTGGCGGCGATCGGGGCTGCTGCGGTGGAGGAGAACGCCGCGTGTGCGCGCCGGTTGGTGGCGATGGGGGAGTTGTATGCGCGACGCGCGCCCGAGGATGGCGACGACCGCGCCTGCTGGCTGATCGACGGATATGAAAGCTTGACCGCAGAGGTGGCCGCGGAGTTGGGCATCAGCCGCGGCCGAGCGCGGGGGCAGTTGCGGTACGCGATTGAGTTGCGCGACAAGCTGCCGCAGCTGGCGAAGGTGTTCGTGACCGGGGCGATCGACATGCGGATGGTGATCACGATCGTCAACCGGGTGCAGTTGATCACCGACACGCAGTTGATGGCGAAGGTAGATGCCGAGCTGGCGCGACGCGCTCCGGGCTGGACGCGGTTGTCGGGGCCCAAGCTCGAGGCGCGCATCGATTGGTGGGTGGAGCGAGTGGATCCTGCGGGGCGGCGCCGCCCGCACGAGCGCCCCGAGGACCGCCATGTGGTGTTCATGCCGGCGACTGGCGGGTTGGAGTCGATGTATGCACAGGTTCGTGCCACCGACGGAGCCCTCATCGATGCGCGCCTGGATGAGTTGGCCGCCACGGTATGCCCGGACGATCCGCGCACTGCCGATCAACGCCGCTCCGATGCGCTGGGCGCGATGGCTGCCGGCCTGGACGGGTTGCGCTGTGAGTGCGGCTCGCAGGAGTGCAGCGCGACCGCCCGGCCCACCGGTGCGAGCGTGGTGATCCAAGTGCTCGCCGAGCAGTCCACCGTAGACGGCACGTCCGATACCCCCGGCCACATACCCGGTCGGGGGGTGGTGCCGGCGGCCATGGTGCGCGAGTGGGCATCGCAGGCTCGGCTCAAGCCGTTGGCGGTTCCGGGCCCGAATACCACCGCCGAAGCGGGGTATCGGCCCTCGGCGGGGTTGGCGGCGTTCATCCGGGCGCGCGATCTGACGTGTCGGTTCCCGGGTTGTGACGCCCCGGCAGTGATCTGCGATGTCGACCACACGATTCCGTGGCCGTCGGGTCCGACGCATCCGTCAAATTTGA
Source organism: Mycobacterium sp. NGS19 (assembly GCF_059813155.1). Classification (NCBI taxonomy): domain Bacteria; kingdom Bacillati; phylum Actinomycetota; class Actinomycetes; order Mycobacteriales; family Mycobacteriaceae; genus Mycobacterium; species Mycobacterium sp. NGS19. The sequence continues at coordinate 158,624 of NZ_JCALEB010000007.1, read as the reverse complement.
AACTAATGTGCCGTGCGCATCACTTGCTGAAAACGTTCTGGGTGGGGGCGGGCGGTTGGGCCGACAAGCAAGCACCTGACGGCACGGTGACCTGGACGGCGCCGTCCGGGCGCACCTACACGACCACACCCGACGGTGCGGCGTTGTTTCCCGTATTGGGCACGCCGACAGGCGAATTCGCGGTCAAGCCAACCGTCGCCGACGACGCCGGGCCGGGTCGGGCGCTGATGATGCCGCGGCGCCGACGTACTCGCACACAAGAACGACGCGAACGTATTGACGCCGAACGGCGCATCAACGAGCAACTCATCAAGCGCCAGCAATGGCTGTTCGCCGAACTCGAAAAGCGCCGACAAGCCAAAGCCGACGACGACCCGCCACCCTTTTGAGGCTCGCGGATTACTCGCTCGACCCAGTACGTTTATAGGGCGGACGAGTTGGCCGGGCGGCCGCGGGTCGTAGCAATACGGCTCGAGGAAAGTCCGGACTTCACAGAGCAGGGTGGTTGCTAACGGCAACCCGAGGCGACTCGCGGGAAAGTGCCACAGAAAACAGACCGCCACCGCTTGCGGTGGTAAGGGTGAAACGGTGCGGTAAGAGCGCACCAGCATTCCGGGTGACCGGGATGGCTAGGTAAACCCCACCCGAAGCAAGGCCAAGAAGGCCGTGGCGAAAGCCGCGGCTGCGCGTGCGTCCGAGGGTTGCTCGCCCGAGCACGCGGGTAGGCCGCTTGAGGCACCCGGCGACGGGATGTCCAGATGGATGGTCGCCGCCGCGCCGCCGTGGTCAGCCGCGACGGTGTGGAACAGAATCCGGCTTACAGGCCAACTCGTCCCTCTACAACGCCTTCGAAACGGCCTTGGCAAGCGCCTTCAGCGCTGGCCGCAACTGCTCGCGGCTGCGGCGTGCGATCTCGGTTTCGCGCTCGTAGAGCACCCCGTAGGTGAACGTGTCCTCACCGGCGGCGTGTGCGGCCTGCGCCTGCTGAGCCAGATGCGTCCGGCTGACCACGCTGTCCTGGTGGTCGCCCAGTAGCGATTGGATGTTCTTCGCCGCGTCGGACACCTTCTTCGACCCGGTGGCCGCAGCGGTATACCGTAACCGCTTGGCGCTCTTGCGAATTCGATGCAGCGCCTCGTCTCGGTGCTCGTCCTCAGCCTTCTCGGCGCGCTTGGCCTGCTTACGCACCCGCTTGTAGCCGGACTCGATGGTCGCATCCGGCGACGACTCCTCGTCCTCCGCGGGCGGAGGCGGCTCAGCGGCCACCAGCCCCTCCAGCGCGTCGAGCAACCTGAAGTACCGCTGAGAACGCATGGCGGCGACCGACTTTCGCCATCCCGACCGGTACCGCCGGCGAGCCCCTTCCACCAGCCGCTCGCGCACCGGCCCGCGCACCAGCTCGTCGGGCAGCTCGTCGAGCGCCTTCTCGTACCGTTCGGCGAGCACCTCGGCGTCCCGCGCCACGCCCAGCACGCTCGCCAATTGGCGCAGCTCGTCGAGGATCCACGCGTCCCCTGACAACCCGAACGACGACTCCGCCGCCTGCAACAAACTGCGGATCTTGCGGGTAGTCACCCGCATCTGGTGCACCGAGTCGTAGACGTCGGCGCGCACCGCGCGATCCCACACCAGCAGGTTCTCGATCTCCTCGGCCACCGCGCGGTGCACCGGATCGTCGACTGCAGGCACCACGGGCCGTTCCGGCGCCGAACCGTCCAACACGCGCGCCAGCTTCGACCCGTGGGCCGCCGGTTGGGCGCCGGCGTCCAGCAACCGATTGGCCAACCGGTCCAGCAGCGCACCGTCCGCCACCCCGTTGCTCAGCGCCTCCTCCGACAGCTCGAGCTCCCACTCGCGCCAGTGCTGTTGCGACTCATCGCCGTTGGCCTGGGCCGTCACCTCGTCGTCGGCGAATTCCGCCAGCGGTGTCCCGTCGGCCCCGTACAAATGCTCGACGGTCCGGTTTGTCGTGATCCGCGCGACCGGCTGGAGCGGACGGTCGCGCACGATTGCCAACACCACATCGCGCAGCTCGGCCGGAACCTCGTCACTGTCGCCCAGCGGTGCTCGTACTTCGGTCCGGGAGTCGGGCCCGGCGGGTAGCTTCAGGTGCCAACCCGCGTCGGAGCCGCCGGTGCGCCGGCGCAACGTGATGCGGTGGGCGGCAAGGTCGCGCCCGGGGGTGTCGTAATAGACGGCGTCGAGTCTTTGTGAAGGCTCTCGCTCCACCCGCGTCACCGCGGCAAGACCTTCGAACGACGGAGACACCGTCGTGTCGACGACGTCGAACTTGCGCTCAACCTCCAGATGCTTGGAGGCGCCTTCCGATGGTGCCATCACGCACAGCGTGCCACACCAAGGTGAACGCTAGAAGCTGTGCTCCTCGGCCGGAAACACCCCGGCTGCCACCTCGTCGGCGTATTGCCTTGCCGCGCGCGACAATTCGGCACCGACCTCGGCGAAGCGCTTCACGAACCGGGCTGTCTTGCCGGATGTCATCCCGGCCATGTCCTGCCAGACCAGCACCTGCGCATCGCAGTTGGGGCCCGCGCCGATCCCGATCGTCGGAATGGTGAGCTTGCCGGTGATCTGGGTGGCCAGCTCGGCGGGCACCATCTCCATCACCACCGAGAACGCACCGGCCTCGGCAACGGCGATCGCGTCGGCGATGGTTTGTTCGGCGGCATCGCCCCGACCCTGCACCCGGAAACCACCAAGCGTGTTCACGCTCTGCGGGGTGAAGCCGATGTGCGCCATCACCGGAATGCCGGCCGCGGTCAGGCAGGCGATCTGTTCGGCCACCCGCTCGCCGCCTTCCAGCTTGACCGCATGCGCGCCGGCTTCCTTCATGAAGCGGGTAGCGCTGGCCAACGCCTGCTGCGGGCCGGCCTCATAGCTGCCGAACGGCATGTCGGCGACCACCAACGCGTGCGGTGCCCCGCGGACCACACCGCGCACCAGTGGGATCAGCTCGTCGAGAGAAATAGGCACAGTGGTGTCGTAGCCGTACACCACATTGGCGGCCGAGTCGCCGACCAGTAGCACCGGAATGCCGGCTTCGTCGAAGATGCTCGCGGTGGAGTAGTCGTAGGCCGTGAGCATCGCCCACTTGTGGCCTTCGGCCTTCATTTTCTGCAGGTGATGAACGCGGGTTTTGACGCGGGGCGTGGCGGCACCGTAGACCGTCTGCTCAACAGACATCGTTGTCCTTAAACATCGTCGGATCGATCCTCGTGGCCCGCCATGGGGTCCCCGGGTTCGCTGACCAGTACAGTCTGCCACTCGGCAGATTGCCGCTGCACACCACCTCAAGTGGGCTTCCTCACATGTCGGTTGCGGTCCTACCATCGGCCACATGCAAAGGCTCAGCGGACTCGACGCCAGCTTCCTTTACCTCGAGACGGCGCAGCAGCCACTGCATGTCTGCTCGATCCTGGAATTGGATACCTCGACAATCCCGGACGGCTACCGTTTCGAGCGTTTCAAGGACGAATTCGGTACGCGCATAAGGGGATTGCCGACGTTCCGGGAGAAGGTCGTCGACAGCCCGCTCAACCTCGACCACCCCGTGTGGGCAGAAGACGACGACTTCGACCTCGAACGGCACGTTCACCGCATCGGCTTGCCCAGCCCAGGAGGCCGCAAGGAACTCGCAGACTTCTGCGGCCACATCGCGTCGGTGCCCCTGGACCGCAGCCGTCCGCTGTGGGAGGCGTGGGTGATCGAGGGACTCGACGGAACCGATCCCACGCGAGGCGGTCGGCTCGCGGTGATGACGAAGGTGCACCACGCCGCCGTCGACGGCGTCAGCGGGGCGAATCTGATGTCGGTGCTGTGCGACACCGAGCCCGACGCGTCGCCACCCGATCGGGTGCAGGGGGCCGGCGGCGTCAACCAGCTGGAGCTCGCCGCGTCGGGACTCGTGCGGTTCGCCACTCGGCCGCTTCAGCTGGGAAAGGTCCTTCCGCTGACCGCCGCCAGCGTGGTCGAGACCGTGCGGCGCGGGCTCAGCGGTCAGTCGATGACGGCGCCGTTCAGCGCGCCGAAGACGCCGTGGAATGCGAAGATCACCGGCCACCGCAACGTGGCCTGGGCTCAACTGGACCTCGACGACCTCAAGACAGTCAAAGACCGGTTCGGCGTCAAGCTCAACGACGTGGTGATGGCGCTGTGCGCCGGTGTGCTGCGCAATTTTCTCGCAGGACGTGGTGAGCTGCCGACGGAGCCGTTGGTCGCGACGGTGCCCGTATCAGTGCGTGGAAAGACCCACCGACCAGGCCGCAACCAGGTGTCCGCGATGTTCTCGCGGCTCGAGACGCACATCGAGGACCCGGGGGAGCGGCTGAAGGCGATCGCCGCGGCGAACTCGACCGCCAAGGAACACTCGTCGGCCATCGCTGCCTCACTTCTGCAGGACTGGACCGAGTTCGCCGCGCCGGCGGTGTTCGGCATTGCGATGCGCGTCTACACCAGGAGCCGGCTGACGGACGGCAGACCCGTGCACAACCTGGTGATCTCCAACGTGCCCGGGCCGCAGATGCCGCTGTACTTCGTCGGTGCGGAGATCACCGCGATGTACCCGCTCGGGCCCATCTTCCACGGCTCGGGGCTGAACATCACGGTGATGTCGTTGAACGGCAAGCCCAACGTCGGCCTGCTGTCGTGCCCCGAGTTACTGCCCGACCTGTGGGAACTGGCCGACGGCTTCGATGCCGGCCTAAAGGAATTGCTGGCAGCGAAACCCTGATCGGTGGTGCGGCGCATCTGCGCGCCGTCATGGCAGCATGTGGTGCCATGAGCCGAAATCGCCGCCTTGCCGGTGTCGCTCGTACGGCGACGATGTGGACCGCGGTTGCTGCGGCCGCCGTCCTCGCCGTCAGTTGCAGCCGCCTGGTCGATGGCCACGCCAAGATGGCCCTGCCCAAGGTGGGTGCGCCGATCTCGTGGGACAAGTGCGTATTCACGTCCCCGAACGTCAGCGCGCTGCTGGCCAGCGCGCAGTGCGGCAAGCTCGGTGTGCCGATCGACTACTCCAAGCCTGACGGCGACACGGCGGCGCTTGCGCTGGTGAAGTTTCCGGCCACCGGTAAGAAGATCGGTTCGCTGGTGATCAACCCCGGCGGACCGGGCGAGTCGGGCGTCAACGCCGCCCTGGCGATGATCCACAACCTGCCCCAGCCGCTACGGGAACGGTTCGACCTCGTCGGTTTCGACCCACGGGGTGTCGCGTTCTCCAAACCGGCACTGTGGTGCAACTCCGACGCCGACAACGACCGGATCCGCGCCGACCCGCAAGTCGACTACAGCCCCGCCGGGGTCGCCCACATCGAGCAGACCACCAAGGAATTCGTCCAGCGGTGCGTCGACAAGATGGGCAAGGAGTTCTTGGCCAACGTCGGCACGGTCAACGTCGCCAAAGACCTCGACATGCTGCGCGCCGCTCTGGGCGACCAGAAGCTGACCTATCTCGGCTATTCGTACGGCACCCGCATCGGTTCGACGTACGCAGAGCTGTTTCCCCAGAACGTGCGCGCGATGGTGCTCGACGGCGCGATCGATCCCAACGCCGATCCGATGGAAGCAGACATCCGCCAGGCCGAGGCATTCCAGAAAGCGTTCGACGACTACGCCGCCGATTGCGCGAAGTCGCCCGACTGCCCACTGGGCACCGACCCCGACAAGGCCGTCGAGGTCTACCACAGTCTGGTGGACCCGCTGGTCGAAAAGCCCGCTGACACCGCCGATCCGCGGGGGCTGTCCTATCCCGACGCGATCGTCGGCACCATCCTGCCGCTGTACTCGCCGACGCTGTGGCCGAATCTGACAGCGGCGCTGCAGGAACTGAAGAACGGCAAGGGTGACAAGCTGCTCGCACTGGCCGACCAGTACATGGGACGCGACGAGAACGGCCACTACACCAACTCCACCGACGTACGCCAAGCGGTGAATTGCGTCGACCGGCCACCGGTCACCGACCGCGCCAAGGTGGTCGAGCAGGACCGCCGGATCCGTGAGGTCGCCCCGTTCATGAACTACGGCGAATTCACCGGCCACGCCCCGCTGAGCACCTGCGCGTTCTGGCCCGTCCCGCCGACGAGCCAGCCGCACCAGATCTCGGTGCGGGACCTTCCGCCGACGCTGGTGATTTCGACGACCGGCGACCCCGCCACCCCGTACCAGGCCGGCGTCGACTTGGCCAATCAGCTGCACGGCTCCCTGCTGACGTTCGACGGCACTCAGCACACCGTTGCGCTGGAAGGCAATCCGTGCGTCGACGCAATCGTCACCCGGTATCTGATCGACCTGACGGTTCCGCCGCCCGGGGCGCGGTGCTGACGGGGTGAAGCGGTCGCCTCGGGCGGCGGCTGCACTGACCGTTGTCCTCGCGGTGACGTCGTGCACACACGTCGTCACCGGGCGCCACATGCGGGCGCATCCCGCGCTGGGTGCGCGCATCCAATGGGAGTCGTGCAACTTCCCGTCGTCCGACGACCTTCCGCGCAGCGCCGACTGCGGCGAGTTGGCTGTGCCGATCGACTACGAGCACCCCGAGGACGGCGTCGCCACCCTGGCCCTGATCCGGTTCCGGGCCGCCGGCAACAAGATCGGGTCACTGGTGATGAACCCCGGCGGCCCCGGCGGTTCCGGAGTGCAAGCCGCCACCTGGATGCTGCGCGACGTACCAAGGCCGTTGCGTGAGCGCTTCGACTTCGTCGGCTTCGACCCGCGCGGCGTCGGCGAGTCGCGGCCTGCGGTCTGGTGCAACTCCGACGCCGAAAACGACAGAGAGCGCGCCGATCCGCAGGTCGACTACAGCCCGGCCGGTGTGGCCCGCATCGAAGACGACACCGTAAAGTACGTCCGGCGCTGCCTGGACAAGACCGGCAAGAAGTTCCTGGCTCACGTCGGCACCGCGTCTGCCGCCAAAGATCTTGACGCCCTGCGCGCGGCGCTGGGCGACGACAAGCTCAGCTACATCGGGTTCTCCTACGGCACCGAGTTGGGAACCGCATACGCACAAGCTTTTTCGCAGCACGTGCGGGCGATGGTGCTCGACGGCGCCGTGGATCCGGCGGTGTTGCCCATGGATTCACTGCTGCGTCAGGCCGAGGCGTTTCAGAAGGCGTTCAACGACTTTGCCGCTGACTGCGCGAAATCACCGGACTGCCCGCTGGGCACGGACCCGGCCAAGGCCGTCGACGTCCTGCATTCGTTCGTCGACCCGCTGGTGGAAAAACCCGCGCAGACCAAAGATCCGCGCGGACTCAGTTACTCGGATGCGCTGACGGGTGTGACGTCGGCGCTGTACTCGCAGAGCACGTGGGATCAGCTCATATCCGGTCTGAGCGCGGTGCGCCACGGGGAGCCGGCTGACGACCTGCTCGAGCTCGCCGACGAATACCTCGGGCGCGACCCCAGCGGCCACTACGACAACTCGTCTGATGCGTTCAACGCGATCTCCTGTGTGGACAACCCGTTCCCGACGGACTCGCCGCCGTGGATCTCCTTCGACGAACAGCGCCGGGTGATCTCGCCGTGGGACAGCTACGGCACCTTCACCGGGGACGCGCCAAGGGGAACGTGCGCGTTCTGGCCGGTGCCGCCGACCAGCCGGCCGCACAGCGTGTCCGCGCCCGGCCTGCCGCCGGTTCTCGTCGTGTCCACCACAGGAGATCCGGCGACGCCCTACCAAGACGGAGTGCATTTGGCCCAGCAGCTGCACGCTGGGCTGTTGACGGTCGAAGGCACCCAGCACACGGCCGCGTTCTACGGCGACAACTGTGTCGACGACATCGTCACCAGCTATCTGATCGACCTGACCCTGCCCAAGCCGGACGCTCGATGCTGACCACCCATGCCGGCTAGGTAACGTTTCGCTACCACGATGGGCACTGGCGGGGCAGGGATGACGGGGGGCATGCGACCATGATCGCCATGTTGCGGCGGACACCTTTTTGGTTGACGCCGCTCGCTTTCCTCACGATGTTCGTCACGGTCCTGCCGACGACAATGGCTGCACCGCCTGCGGACAACACGAATCCCGTTGTGCCGCAACCTAACTGGGGCAGCTGCCAGCAGTGGTTGAGCGACACCAGCGGTCTCCCGACCGCGCGCTGCGCGACGGTGTCTGTGCCGGTGGACTACAGCAAGCCGGGCGGGGCCCAAGCGCAGCTCGCGGTGATCAAGGTCCCCGCCCGCGGTCAGCGGCTCGGCGTGCTGATGATCAACCCGGGCGGGCCCGGTCAATCCGCCGTCGACGTCGTCGCCGGAATGGCCGTGTCGTTCGGCGACAACGAGATAACCCAGCACTTCGACCTCGTCGGCTTCGATCCGCGCGGCGTCGGCCACTCCACCCCCGAAGTGCGGTGCCGCACCGATGCCGAATTCGACGCCTACCGCCGGGAGCCGATGGTCGACTACAGCCCGGCCGGCGTCGCGCACATCGAGGACATCTACCGCCAGCTCGCCGCGCAGTGCCTGAACCGGGTGGGTGCGGATTTCCTCGCCAACGTCGGCACCGTCAACGTCGCGCGCGACATGGACGTCGTCCGGCAAGCGCTCGGCGAAGCGCAACTGAACTACCTCGGCTACTCGTACGGCACTCAACTCGGCACCGCCTACGCGCAGGCATTCCCGCAGAACGTGCGTGCGATGGTGCTCGACGGCGCGGTGGATCCCAAGCTCGACGCCGTCGAGAAGAACGTCCGCCAGATGGCCAGCTTCCAGCAGGCGTTCAACGACTTCGCCGCGGAATGCGCGACGATGACGGCGTGCGCGCTCGGCAGCGATCCGAACAAGGCGGTGGACCGCTACCACGCGCTGGTCGACCCGCTGGCCACCAGGCCGGGGCCGACGCTCGACCCGCGCGGCTTGTCCTATCAGGACGCGATCACGGGTACAGCCAACGCGCTCTACACGCCGCGCTACTGGGAGTTCCTGGCCAACGGGCTGGCCGCGCTGGGCCAGGGCACCGCCGCAGAAGAGCTGCTGCTGCTGGCCGACGACTACTGGGGCCGCAACAAGTCCGGTCAGTACAGCAACCTGCAGGACGCGTTCACCGCGGTCCGGTGCGTCGACTACGTGACGCCCACGGATTCGGCGTCCTGGGTGGAGGCCGACAGGCGCATCCGCCAGGTCGCGCCGTTCATGAGCTACGGGCAGTTCACCGGCTACGCCCCGCGCGACGTGTGCGCGTTCTGGCCGGTGCCGCCGACCACCACGCCCGCGCCGGCGACCTCGCCCGGCCCGAACAAGGTCGTCGTCGTCTCCACCACCCATGACCCGGCGACGCCTTATCAGGCCGGTGTCGACCTTGCCCGCCAGCTCGGCGCGTCGCTGATCACGTTCGACGGCACCCAGCACACGGTCGTGTTCAAGGGCGTGCAGTGTGTCGACTCAGCAGTGGTGAACTATCTGGTCGAGTTCACCGCACCCGGGGATCGACACTGCTAGCGCGCGCGTAACACAGAATTAACAGCCGCTGCCTACGCTGCCGTCATGGACCGTCAGAAGGAATTCGTGCTGCGCACGCTGGAAGAACGCGACATCCGCTTCGTGCGGCTGTGGTTCACCGACGTGCTCGGATTCCTCAAGTCCGTGGCGATCGCGCCCGCCGAGTTGGAGGGCGCCTTCGAAGAAGGCATCGGTTTCGACGGCTCGGCGATCGAAGGCTTCGCCCGAGTGTCCGAATCCGATTGCGTGGCCCGCCCAGATCCGTCGACGTTCCAAGTTCTGCCGTGGACCACCAGCAGAGGCGAGCACCACTCGGCGCGGATGTTCTGCGACATCACGATGCCCGACGGTTCGCCCTCATGGGCCGACTCTCGCCATGTGCTGCGCCGGCAACTCGCGAAGGCCAGCGATCTCGGGTTCTCCTGCTACGTGCATCCCGAGATCGAGTTCTTCTTGCTCAAGAGCCTCGACGACGGCGCCCCGCCCGAACCCGCCGACACCGACGGCTACTTCGACCAGGCCGTCCACGAGGCCGCGCCGAACTTCCGCCGCCACGTGATCGAGTCGCTCGAATCCATGGGCATTTCAGTGGAATTCAGCCATCACGAAGGCGCGCCGGGCCAGCAGGAGATCGACCTGCGCTACGCCGACGCGCTGTCAATGGCCGACAACGTGATGACCTTCCGCTACCTGGTCAAGGAAGTCGCGATCAACGAGGGCGTGCGGGCGACGTTCATGCCCAAGCCGTTCGGCGAATATCCCGGCTCGGCCATGCACACGCACATGAGCTTGTTCGAGGGCGAGGTCAACGCGTTCCACAGCCCTGACGACCCTCTGCAACTGTCCGACGTCGCCAAGTCGTTCATCGCCGGCATCCTCGAGCACGCCACCGAGATCAGCGCCGTGACCAACCAGTGGGTGAACTCCTACAAGCGGCTCGTGGTGGGCGGAGAGGCGCCGACGGCGGCGTGCTGGGGCGCGGCCAACCGGTCGGCGCTGGTGCGGGTTCCGATGTACAGCCCCCGCAAGACGTCGTCGCGGCGCATCGAGGTGCGCAGCCCCGACTCGGCGTGCAACCCGTACCTGACTTTCGCCGTGCTGCTGGCCGCCGGTCTGCGCGGAGTGGAGAAGGGCTACGCGCTCGGACCGCAAGCCGAGGACAACGTCTGGAGCCTGACGCCCGAAGAACGCAGCGCGATGGGCTACAAGGAGTTGCCGGGCAGTCTCGGCGTTGCGCTTTCCGAGATGGAGAATTCTGAGCTGGTGGCGGAAGCGTTGGGCGAGCACGTGTTTGACTTCTTCCTGCGCAACAAGCGTGCGGAGTGGGAGAACTACCGCCGCCAAGTGACGCCGTACGAGCTCAAGACCTACTTGTCGCTGTAACGCTCGGTAGGGTCGGGAGCGTGACCAGACCAGCGACCCAGCGGCCGAAGCTGCCCAGTCCCGGTCGGCTTGGTCTGATGGCGGAGCGCGCGCACGACGATCTGGCTCGGCTCGGCTGGACCACCGAGGACCACGTCGAGCTGCTCTGGTCGCTGTCGCGCGCCCCGGACGCCGACGCCGCCCTGCGCACGATGGTGCGGCTGGCCGACGCGCTCGGATCCGAATACGACCAACTCCACCTCGCGCTGCTCAAAGACCGGTCGCTGCGAGGCCGATTGTTCGCGTTGCTGGGCTCGTCGCTGGCCCTGGGCGATCACCTGGTGGCCAACCCACAGGCCTGGCGGCTGCTGTCGGGCAACGTGACACTTCCGTCCGCCGCCGAACTGCGCGACCGGTTCTTGGAGGTGGCGCGCGAAACATTCAGGGAGGAAACGCTTTCCGAGTTGCGCACGTTGTATCGCAACCGGCTCATGGTGCTCGCCGCGCTCGACGTCGCGGCGACGGTGGAGAACGAACCGGTGCTGCCGTTCGCGACCATCGGTGCCCACCTGTCCGACCTCGCCGACGCCGCGCTGGCCGCCGCCCTGGAAGTGGCCACGCTGCGGGTGTGTCAGGACGACGCCCACCGGCCCCGCCTGGCGGTGATCGCGATGGGCAAATGCGGTGCGCGCGAACTGAATTACGTCAGCGACGTCGACGTGATCTTCGTCGGCGAGAAGGCCGACTCAACCGAGACGCGGGTCGCGGGAGAGATGATGCGACTGGCGTCGGAGACGTTCTTCGAAGTGGACGCCGCGCTGCGCCCGGAGGGACGGCACGGCGCGCTGGTCCGCACGCTCGATTCGCATGTCACCTATTACAAGCGGTGGGCCAAGACCTGGGAATTCCAGGCTCTGCTGAAGGCACGCCCGGCGGCGGGTGACGCCGAGCTCGGCGAGCAGTACATGGCCGCACTGATGCCGATGGTCTGGACCGCTTGCGAGCGTGAGGATTTCGTCGCCGAAGTGCAAGCCATGCGGCGGCGCGTCGAGGAACTCGTGCCCGCCGACGTGCGCGACCGCGAACTCAAGCTCGGTACCGGCGGCCTGCGCGACGTCGAGTTCGCGGTGCAGCTGCTGCAACTGGTGCACGGTCGCAACGACGAGAGTTTGCACGTGTCGTCCACGGTCGACGCGCTGGCCGCATTGGGCGCCGGCGGTTACGTCGGCCGCGACGACGCGGCGAATCTGACTGCGTCCTACGAGTTTCTGCGGCTGCTCGAGCATCGGCTTCAACTGCAGCGGCTCAAGCGCACCCACATGTTGCCCCGGTTCGACGACGACGAGGCGATGCGCTGGCTGGCCCGCGCCGCGCACATGCGGCCCGACGGCCGCCACGACGCACTCGGTGTGCTGCGCGAGGAACTCAAGCGGCAGAACATGCGGGTGTCGCGACTGCACGCCAAGCTGTTCTACCAGCCGCTGCTGGAATCCGTCGGCCCGGAACTCTCGCTCGGGTTGAGCGCCGAGGCCGCCGAGCGGCAGATCGCCGCGCTGGGCTATCAGGCACCGCAGAATGCGCTGACGCACCTGGCGGCGTTGACCGGTTCCAGCGGAAGGCGCGGACGCGTGCAGTCCGTGCTGCTGCCCACCCTGCTCGACTGGCTTTCCGACACGCCAGACCCCGACAGCGGCCTGTTGGCGTATCGCAAACTCTCCGAAGCGCTTTCGGATCAGCGGTGGTTCTTGGCGACGCTGCGCGACGAGGGCGCGGTGGCCAAGCGGCTGATGCACGTGCTCGGCACGTCGGCCTATGTGCCGGAGTTGTTGATGCGCGCTCCGGAAGTGATCCAGTCGTACGCCGACGGTCCGGCCGGCCCGAAGCTGCTCGACGTCGAGCCCGATCAGGTGGCCCGCTCGCTGCTCGCGGCGGCGTCCCGGCATGCAGACCCGGTGAAAGCGATTGCGGCAGCGCGTAGTCTGCGCCGGCGCGAGCTGGCCCGGATCGCGTCGGCGGATCTGCTTGGCCTGCTCGACGTGCGGGAAGTCTGCGCGGCGCTGACGTCGGTGTGGGTGGCGGTGCTGCAGTCGGCGCTGGACGCGGTCACCCGCTTCAACACCCCGCAAAGCGGTGAGCCGCCCGCGCGGGTGGCGGTGATCGGCATGGGTAGGCTCGGCGGCCACGAGCTCGGTTACGGCTCCGACGCCGACGTGATGTTCGTCTGCGAACCGGTCGGCGGCGCCCAGGAATCGACGGCGGTGCGGTGGTCCACGACGATCGCTGAACAGGTTCGCGCGCTGCTGGGCACGCCGAGCATCGACCCGCCGCTCGAGGTGGACACCGGGCTGCGACCGGAGGGCCGCAGCGGCCCGCTGGTGCGCACGCTGAATTCCTATGCGGCGTATTACGCGCAGTGGGCGCAGCCGTGGGAGATCCAGGCACTGCTGCGGGCGCATCACGTGGCCGGCGACCACGACCTGGGCCGGCGGTTCCTGGTGATGGCCGACAAGACGCGCTACCCCCCGGATGGTGTTTCACCGCAAGCGGTCCGGGAGATCCGCCGCATCAAGGCCCGGGTGGACGCGGAGCGGCTGCCGCGCGGCGCCGACCCGAACACCCACACCAAACTCGGCCGCGGCGGGCTCGCCGACATCGAGTGGACGGTGCAGCTGCTTCAACTGCGTCACGGGCACAAACTGCCTGAGCTGCACAACACTTCGACGCTGGAGACGCTCGACGCAATCGGCGCGGCCGAGCTGATCCCGTCAAGCGACGTCGACATGCTCCGCGAGGCATGGCTGACTGCGACGCGAGCCCGCAACGCGCTGGTGCTGGTGCGGGGCAAGCCGAGCGACCAGTTACCCGGCCCCGGTCGACTGCTCAACGCGGTGGCTGTTGCGGCGGGATGGCCCACTCCGGACGGCAGTGCATTCTTGGACCACTATCTGCGCGTCACCCGTCGCGCAAAAGCGGTGGTGCGCAAGGTCTTCGGCAGTTAGCGCCGGAACCTGGCGAGCAAGCTCGGTCGCCGCTGGCCGACGGGCGCCGCGGTGCCTGCGACCACGCGCCGGCGGCGCATCGTGTCGACGGCGTACGGGCCCGGGCCGATGAACAGGATGAGAAGGAACGAAAAGCAGAAGAGGATCGCCAACTCGCCGTTATTGCCGCCGATGCGTTGGTCGAAGGGCCAGAACACCTTCGGCCCTTCGTTGAACGGCCAGTGCTGCCAGAAGTAAGCCACCGCCATCGTGCCCGATGCCAGGAAAGCGGCTGGGCGCGTGAACAATCCGACGAGCACCAAGAGCCCGGTGACGAACTCGATGAGACCGGCCCACCAGCCCGGCCAGGTGCCGACGGGCATCTTCATCGAGAGCGGCCACCCGAACAGGATCATCGACCCGTGCAGGGTGAACAGTAAGCCGATGATGATTCTGAAGAGGCTGATGATCTTGGGTGAATGGACGTTGAGCCTGGCATCCAGATTCGGTGACGTCATGGCGCAGAGATTACGCGAGTTCGAGCATGACCGTCACGGGTCCGTCGTTCACGAGTGCGACGTCCATGTGCGCTCCGAACACGCCGGTTTGAACCGTGGCGCCGAGTTCGCGCAGGGCATCGGCGAACGCGTCGACCAACGGTTCCGCCACGGAGCGCGGTGCCGCAGCGTTCCATGACGGCCGGCGGCCCTTCTCGGTGTTGGCATACAGCGTGAACTGGCTGACCACCAATATCGGCGCGTTCACGTCTGCCGCGGATCGCTCGTCGTCGAGGATGCGCAACTGCCAGAGCTTTTCGGCCAACCGCTGCGCTGTCTGTTGCGTATCGCTGTGGGTGACACCGACAAGCGCCAGCAGGCCTTGCCCATCCGGGCGGATCTGTCCGACGACCTCGCCGCCGACCGAGACGCTGGCCGACGCGACCCGCTGTACGAGAACGCGCATGGTGGTACTGAATACCAGACCCGTCACCGCGATCGCCTACGCTACGCAGACACCGCTACCTGGAAGGACCTCGATGACGTCTCGGCTGGCCTCGGTTGTCGCTGTTGCGGTGATTGCGTTCGGAGCCGTCGCTTGTGGCGGTTCGAAACCGGGTTCACCGACGACGACGTCGACGATGTCGCCGACGGCACCGCCGGCGGCAAGCTCTCAACCGTCGAAGCCGGCGGGTTTGGTCGTCGACCTGACCGTTGCCGACGGCGTCGCGAATCCACGCAACGCCTCGTTCGACGCAAAAGCGGGAGAGCCGATCACGTTCCACGTCACCAGTGACGCCGCCGACGAACTGCATGTGCATTCCGTGCCGGACCACGCGTTCGAGGTGGCTGCGGCACCCAACCAGACGTTCACGTTCACTGTCGACGTGCCCGGCCGGGTGGAAGTCGAGCTGCACCACCTCAACGTCGTCGTCGCCACGATCAACGTCCGCTAGTTCGCGCCGCGCGGGCGGGCTACCCGCGCGGAGCTGTCCTCAGCGCGTGCTCGGCGCTGCACGCCGTGGTGGCGCACGTCAGCGCCGGCGGCGAGGCCCCCGGCGGTTCGCCGTCTGTCATGGTGCGGGCGGACCCCGTTCGGAAGCCGCCCAGGTCAGCCGGTTCACCAATGTGGTTGTGCTGCAATAAGACCAGTCGCCTAGCGGCTTGGGGTGTGGTCGACCTCGCCGTCGGCGCGGTGAAAGCGCCGATGTGTCGGGAATCACATCGACGGCGAAAGCGTTGTCGGGGAAAAGAACTCAGCGATGCGAGGAGGGGGTGACCATGACCGAGGCAACCGAGTACTGCAAGAACTGCGGTCACGCGATAGAGGCGCACGCCGACTCACAGGGCAAGTGCCAAGAGATGTCTCATCACCACCGGTGCATCTGCCGCCACTTCCTGAGCTG
The DNA here is from genome assembly GCF_059813155.1 of Mycobacterium sp. NGS19. Classification (NCBI taxonomy): domain Bacteria; kingdom Bacillati; phylum Actinomycetota; class Actinomycetes; order Mycobacteriales; family Mycobacteriaceae; genus Mycobacterium; species Mycobacterium sp. NGS19. The sequence goes on along the minus strand of NZ_JCALEB010000007.1, from coordinate 142,928 downwards.
GTTCGGCAGCACGAAGCGGGCCGAGCCGGCGGCGGCCGCGCAGCGCTGAGCCAGCTCTGAGCGGGGCAGCTGAATCAGTTCAGTGCGGCTGCCACCAGCCCGTCACAGTCCTCGACGGTGACGGTGACCGCCGGATGACGCAGCCGCCCGAACGGATCCAGACACTGAACCGGTGGTCCATGGTCAAACACCCGAACCGGATCAGAAGCTGGCCGAGCGCGGCGGCTCGATACGGCGGGCTGAAGCGGAATTCGAATCGCTGACCGTGCACACGTGGCGGGCGACCCGATGCCGCGGTCGGGAAACTGGTTAGGCACGCCCATGGCCGGGTACGCCGTCGCACGAGGTCGGACCGGATTGCGGTCTTGATGTTATCCACCACCGCGAGGAGCCGTCCGATGAGTCTTGTCAACGCGGCGGTGAACGTCGCCAAGGAGCGTGTACAGCCGCTCGTCGCGAAAGCCGTGCCGACATTGAGCCGCCGCCCCGCATCGCAGGCGGTGACGATTGCGCGCCCGGAGCAGACAGTCAAGGACTTCTTTCATGACCCGGCGAGTCTCTCAGCGGTGCTCGGCGATATTGCCGACGTCGAGTCCACCGGCGATCGTCGATTCCGGTGGACCTTCCGCGCCGGGCCGCTGGCCGGCAGCGGGTGGGATTGCCTCCTGGTCGACGAAGACGGCCGCATGCGTTTCGTCGACGCGGGCGCGCAAGGCACCGGTAACGAGTTGATCCTCGATTTCAGTGCCGCGCCTCACGACCGAGGCACCGAGGTCACCTTGCGGGTGAAAAGCCCTGCGCCCGGGTTCCTTTCGAGCGCTTTGGCCTTCAAGGCCCTCTACCGCGCGCGGGCGCTGCTGCAGACCGGAGAGATTCCTACGCTCAAGCACAACCCAAGCGCACGCCCGTCGGCGCGATAACAGGACCCAGGGAGGAACGCTGATGCGAGCGCTTTGTTGGAACGGTGTGAACGACCTGTCGGTCGAGACGGTTGACGACCCGACGATCATCAACCCTCACGACGTCATCGTGCGGGTTCGACTGACCACCACGTGCGGTTCGGATCTTCATTTCATCGACGGCTATCTGCCGGGCATGCGTGAGGGCGATGTGTTCGGCCACGAGTTCATGGGTGAGGTGGTCGAAGTCGGGCGGGAAGTGAGCAAGACCCACGTCGGTGACCGCGTGGTGGTGCCGTCGTTCGTCGCCTGCAACCATTGCACGTACTGCGAGCGAGGCCTGTATTCGCTGTGCGACACCAGCAACCCGAATGCCGAACTGCTGCAACCGATCCTGGGCTATCCCTGTGGGGGCGTGTACGGCTATACGCATCCGTTCGGCGGCTACGCCGGCTCGCACGCCGAGTACATCCGGGTGCCATTCGGAGACGCGAACTGCTTCGCGATTCCCGACTATGTGACCGACGAGCAGGCACTTTTCATGTCCGACGCCGTGCCAACCGGCTACATGGGCGCCGACTTCTGCGACATCAGTGCGGGCGACACCGTCGCGGTGTGGGGAGCAGGCGGCGTCGGGCTCATGGCCGCACGCAGCGCGCTGCTGTCCGGCGCCGATCGGGTGATCGTCATCGACCGGATACCAGAACGACTCACCCTGGCGCAGAGGCTGGGCGCCGAAACCATCGACTACGCCGCGGTCGACAGTGTGCAAGAAGCACTGCGCGACAGCACCGGCGGCCGTGGGCCCGACGCCTGCATCGACGCTGTCGGCATGGAGGGGCATGGCACCGGCCTTCAGCAGCTTTACGACCGGGCCAAGCAGATGTTGAGAATGGAGACCGACCGGGCCAGCGCGTTGCGGCAGGCAATCCACGCCTGCGGCAAGGGCGGCACCGTCGCCGTCCTCGGCATCTACGGGCTGACCGACAAGTTCCCGATGGGAATCGTCACCAACAAAGGGCTGACGCTGAAATCGGCCCAGCAGCACGGGCAGCGCTACATCGCCCAATTCTTCGACTATGTGCAGCAAGGCGACCTGGATCCGTCGGTGCTGATCACCCATGACATGCCGCTGGACGACGGTGTTCGCGCCTACGACATGTTCAAGAACAAGAAAGACGGCTGCATCCGCGTGGCGCTACGGCCCTAGTGCGTAGCGTGGGCGCAATCATGACCGCGACCCAGACCGATTACCTTGTCGTGGGGGCGGGCGCCATGGGGATGGCGTTCGTCGACACGCTGCTGGCCGAGACCGACGCGACCGTCGTCCTGGTCGACCGAGGTCATCAGCCAGGCGGCCACTGGACCTCGGTCTACCCGTTCGTGCGGCTGCATCAGCCGTCGGCGTATTACGGCGTCAACTCGTGCGCGTTGGGCACCGACCGCATCGACGAAAGCGGCTGGAACGCGGGCTTCTACGAGCTCGCGACCGGCAGCGAGGTGTGCGCCTACTACGAGCGCGTGATGCGTCAGCACCTGCTTCCGACGGGGCGGCTCGCCTACTTCCCGATGGCGGAATACTTGAGAGACAACCGCTTTCGCACACTTGACGGCGCCGAGCATGCGGTGAACGTGAGCCGTCGGCTCGTGATCGCCAACTACCTGGAGACAATCGTGCCGGCGATGAGGGAGGTCCCGTTTCCGGTCGCCGACGGCGTCGACGTGGTACCTCCCAACGAGCTGCCTCGGCTGGCACGCCGGCACGACCACTACACGATCGTCGGTGCCGGCAAGACCGGAATGGACGCGTGCCTGTGGCTGATGCGCAACGGCGTGTCGGCCGACCGGCTGCGCTGGATCATGCCGCGCGATTCCTGGCTGCTCAACCGTGCCAACGTGCAACCCGGGCCTTTGTTCGCCGACCAGCTGAAGGCCAGCATCGCGGCGCGCATGCAAGCGATCTCCGCCGCGACATCGATCGAGGACCTGTTCGCGCGGCTCGAAGACGCCCAAGTTCTGCTGCGGTTCGACCCCTCGGTGTGGCCGACCATGTACCACTGCGCCATCGTCTCGCTCGCCGAACTCGAGCAGCTGCGCCGGATCGACAACGTGGTGCGCCTCGGTCACGTGCAACAGGTGCAACATGATGCGCTGGTCCTCGAGCACGGCACCCTGCCGGCGCCGCGGACGCTGTACGTGGACTGCACGACGGGCGGGCTGCCCCGGCCGCCGTCAGTGCCGGTGTTCGACGGCGACCGGATCACCCTGCAGAGTGTTCGCGGCTGTCAGCAGGTGTTCAGTTCGGCGCTGATCGCGCATGTCGAGGCGGCATATCCCGACGACGACTCACGCAACGCGTTGTGCGAGCCCATTCCGCACCCCGACGAGCCGATCGATTGGCTGCGAATCACCATGTCCGACAACGAGAATCAGTTGCGCTGGCTGCAGGACAGCGCGCTGACCGAGTGGCTGGAAACCGCCCGGCTCAACGTCCTGCAGGGGTTGTTCGCCGACCTGCCGGACAAACCGCGTGTTCGGGAAAAAGCCATCGGGCTCATTCGAACGACGTTGCAGGCCAGCAACCGCCGGCTGGCAGAACTGATGCACAGCGCGGCGGCGGCGCGCTGACCTAGACGTCGAAGTAGAGTGCGAACTCGTACGGATGCGGCCTGATCTGCACCGGCTCGATCTCTTCTGTGCGCTTGTAGTTGATCCACGTCTCGATCAGGTCGGGCGTGAAAACGCCGCCCTCCGTGAGGTATTCGTGATCCTCCTCGAGGCGGTCGATCACTGCTGACAATGACGTGGGCGCCTGGGGGATGTTTGCGGCCTCGTCCGGCGGCAGCTCGTAGAGGTCCTTGTCCACCGGAGCGTTGGGCTCGATCTTGTTCTTTATGCCGTCGAGCCCGGCCATCATCATCGCCGAGAACGCCAGGTACGGGTTGCCCGAGCTGTCAGGGCAGCGGAACTCCAGCCGCTTGGCCTTCGGGTTGTTGCCGGTGATCGGAATGCGCACGCACGCCGAGCGGTTGCGTTGGCTGTACACCAGGTTGATCGGCGCCTCGTATCCGGGCACCAGCCGCTTGTATGAGTTGACGGTCGGGTTGGTGAACGCCAGCAGCGACGGCGCGTGGTGCAGGATCCCGCCGATGTAATGGCGGGCGGTGTCCGACAGGCCGGCATAGCCGGACTCGTCGTAGAACAGCGGCTCGCCGTCCTTCCACAGCGACTGGTGGGTGTGCATGCCCGAGCCGTTGTCGCCGAACAGCGGCTTCGGCATGAACGTCACCGTCTTGCCGTGCTGCCACGCGGTGTTCTTGACGATGTACTTGTACAGCTGCATGTCGTCGGCCGCGTGCAGCAGCGTGTTGAACTTGTAGTTGATCTCGGCTTGGCCGCCGCTGCCGACCTCGTGGTGGCTCTTCTCCAGGACGAAGCCAGCGTTGATCAGGTTCGTGGTCATCGCGTCGCGCAGGTCGACGTACTGGTCGTTGGGTGCGACAGGGAAGTAGCCGCCCTTGTGGCGAACTTTGTACCCGCGGTTCGGGCTGCCGTCGGCATTGGTGGGCTCGCCCGTGTTCCACCAGCCCGAGATCGCGTCGACCTCGTAGAACGCGCCGTTGGCGCGGTTCACGTCGAACGACACCGAGTCGAAGATGTAGAACTCGGCCTCGGCGCCGAAGTAAGCAGTGTCGGCGATGCCGGTGCTCTTGAGGTAGTTCTCGGCCTTGCGGGCGACATTGCGCGGGTCACGCGAGTAGGGCTCCAGCGTGAACGGGTCGTGCACGAAGAAGTTCAGGTTCAGCGTCTTGGCGGCGCGGAACGGGTCGATTTTGGCGGTGCCGGGGTCGGGCAGCAGCAGCATGTCGGACTCGTGGATGGACTGGAAGCCGCGGATCGACGAACCGTCGAAGGCCAGTCCCTCTTCGAACACCGTCTGGTCGAACGACGACGCAGGAACGGTGAAGTGCTGGACGATGCCGGGCAGGTCGCAGAATCGGACGTCGACGTATTCGACCTCCTCGTCGGCGATCAGCTTGATCACGTCATCGGGTGTCATATCTGCCACTGTTGGAGGTCTCCTTTATTTCTCTAACCCGCGGCCGACGCTAGGGAGCCGATGTTGCACGCCAGTCAACCGTATGTTGCGCCGACGTTACGCAATGGAACAGCCGGGCTCTATGGTGGGGCGCATGGCGGTGGATAGCGGCATCGCGGTGGCCTCGTTCGGTCGCCGGCTCGCGGCGCTGGCGGTCGACTGGCTCATCGCCTACGGCTTGGCCGCACTAGCCCTGGCCGTGGGCTTGCTGACGCAGGCCGCGTTGTCAACCGCCGTGCTCGCCGTCTGGTTCGTCATCGGCGTGATCTTCGTGCGGCTCTTCAGCTTCACACCGGGCCAGTTCGCGCTCGCTCTGATGGTGGTGTCCACCGACCACCGACGTCATGTAGGGCTCGGCCGCGCAGTGGTGCGCGGGCTGCTGATCGCGTTGGTGGTGCCGCCGTTGTTCGTCGACTCGAACGGCCGCGGGCTGCAAGACCGGCTTAGTGCCACCGCGGTGGTGCGGCGGTAGCAGCCGCGAGCGAGAACTCAGCGCCGACGGACCGTGCGCTGTACGTTGCGCATCTTCGCCTGGCTGGGCAGCGGACCCTTCGGCATCTGCGCCGCGCCCGCACGGCTGCTTAGTGCGACCAGCCGCGACTCCAGCGAATCCATCTGCTTGGCCGTGATGTTGGCCGGCAGCTTCGTCAGATGGCGCTCCAGCTTGGCCAGCGGCACCTGACCCTCGCCGTTGCCGACGATGACGTCGTAGATCGGAACATCGCCGATCAGCCTGGCCGTTCGCTTCTTCTCTTGCGCCAGAAGCGGTTTCACGCGGGTGGGTGACCCCTCCGCGACCAGAATCACGCCGGGGCGCCCGATCACTCGGTGCACCGCGTCGAAGTGGCCCGTCGCCGCCACCCCGGGCGTAACCCGCCACTTGCCGCGCATGTTCTCCAGAGCCCACGCAGCCGCGCCGGTCTGTCCCTCGGCCTTGCTGTACACCGATTTCTGCGCGCGCCGGCCAAAGATGATGAACGCGACCAGGGCGCCCAGCACCACCCCGAGCGGAATAAGCGTCAACCCGGCGAGGCCGCCGAGGTAGAGGCCGGCCGCCACCGCGACGCCGACGATCAGCACGAACGCGCCGATCATGTAGGGCAGTAGCCGCTTGTCCTCTTTGCGCTGCATCTGGAACGCCTGCCACAGCTGGCCTCGGCGCTCTTTCGCGGCGGCCTTGCGGGCTGCCTTCGCCTCGGCTTTGGCGGCCTTGATGGCGTTGGGATCGCGGGTCTTGGCCATGCAGCCAAGAATACGGGTCGGGCTTACGCCCGGGCGCGGCCCGTGATCGCCTCCCGATACAGCCTCCCGGCCCGGTACGACGAGCGCACCAGCGGCCCGGCCAGCACCCCGGCGAAGCCCAGGCCGGTCGCGAACTCGGCGAGCTCGACGAACTCGTCGGGGTGCACCCAGCGGTGCACCGGGTGGTGGCGCACCGACGGGCGCAGATATTGGGTGATCGTGACGATGTCGCAGCCGGCGTCGCGCAGGTCGGCCAGCGCTGTGCGGACCTCATCCGTGGTCTCACCCAGGCCGAGAATCAAGTTGCTTTTGGTGACGAGCCCGTCGTCACGCGCGGCGGTCAGCACGTCGAGGCTGCGCTGGTAGCGGAACGCGGGCCGGATGCTCTTGAAGATTCGGGGGACCGTTTCGACGTTGTGCGCCAATACTTCCGGACGTGCGTCGAACACCTGCGCCAGCAGCTGCCGTTCGCCGTTGAAGTCCGGGATCAGCAACTCGACGCCGGTGCCGGGGTTCAGTTGCTTGATCTGTCGCACGGTCTCGGCGTAGAGCCAAGCGCCGCCGTCGGGTAGGTCGTCGCGCGCCACCCCGGTGACCGTGGCATAGCGAAGGCTCATCGCAGCCACACTTTCGGCGACCCGCCGCGGCTCGTCGCGGTCCAGCTCGGCAGGCTTACCGGTGTCGATCTGGCAGAAATCGCAGCGGCGGGTGCACTGCTCGCCGCCGATCAGAAACGTCGCCTCGCGGTCTTCCCAGCACTCGTAGATGTTGGGGCAGCCGGCTTCCTCACACACTGTGTGCAAGCCCTCGCGGCGGACCAAGTTCTTCAGCTCGGTGTATTCCGGGCCCATCTTGGCGCGGGTCTTGATCCACGGTGGCTTGCGCTCGATCGGTGTCTGCGCGTTGCGCACCTCGAGGCGCAGCAGCTTCCGCGGGGCGGTCATGGCATCGATGCTAGTGCCGGGCGGCCGTCCAGGACGGTGCACACCGCGTCGGCAACCCGGGACCGTACGTCGTCGACGCCGACGCGGCGCCCGAGTTCCCGACTGATCGAGGTGACACCCGCATCGGTGATTCCGCACGGCACGATCGACGAGAACGCCGCCAGGTCGCAGTCACAATTCAGCGCGAAGCCGTGCATGGTGGTGGCGCGCTGCACCCGCACTCCGATCGCGGCGACCTTGCGGTCCGGAGACCGCAGCCAAACTCCGGACCGGCCGTCGACCCGACCGGCGGCCAAGCCGAGCTCAGTGCACACGCCGATCAACGAATCTTCAAGGCGGCGAACGTATTTCACCACATCAATGGGGTCGGCCAACCGGATGATCGGATAGCCCACCAGCTGGCCGGGCCCGTGCCAGGTGATCTTGCCCCCGCGGTCGGTGTCGACGACGGGCGTGCCGTCTTGCGGGCGTTCGTGCGGCGCCGTGCGTTTTCCGGCGGTGTATACCGGCGGATGCTCGAGCAGCAACAACACATCCGGTCCGCCGTCGGCCCGGGCGGTGACCAGCTCCCGCTGCAGCTGCCAGGCCTGCTCGTAGCCGAGGGTGCCCAACTGACGCACCTCGATCGGTGCGGCACTGGCCCGGATCGAACGCATGCCTCGACGGTACTAGCGCACAGCGGCACCCGACACCGCGTACGACAGCGCCTCGCCGATCGTGTTGTGGTGGAACGTGAAACCCGCGCGCTCCAACGCCGCCGGGATGGCCCGCTGACCGGCAAGCAGCCCCTCGTCGGCGAACTCGCCTAGCAGCCGCCGCAACACAAACGCTGGCAAGGGCAGCGGAGTAGGGCGGTTCACCGCGCGGCCCAGCGCAGCAGTGAACTCGGCGTTGGTGACGGGCGCGGGCCCGGTGAGGTTCACGGGACCCGACAGCTCGTGCGACATCAGGAACAGCAGCGCCCGCACCTCGTCCTCGAGGCTGATCCACGGCATGTACTGGCGACCGTTGCCCAGCCGGGCGCCCAGGCCCAGCGAGAAGATCGGACGCAGCCGGCCGAGCAGGCCGCCGGTGGGGGAGAGCACCAGCCCGGTTCGCACCAGCACCACTCGGGCCCCGGCCTGCTGTGCGGGCAGGGTGGCAGCCTCCCAGTCCTGGCACAGCTGAGCGAGGAAACCCGTTCCGGCAGGGGCGGTTTCGTCGACCACCCGATCGCCGGTGTTGCCGTAATACCCCACGGCGCTGGCATTGATCAGCACCTTCACGCCAGCCTCGGCGACCGCGGTCGAGATCACCTCGGTGGGCGCGATCCGGCTGTCCCGCAGTTGCTGCTTGTAGGCGCCCGACCACCGCTTGTCACCGACACCCGCGCCGCACAGGTTCACCACTGCGTCGACGCCGTGCAGCGCCGCCGGGTCGAACTCGCCGGCCTGGGGATTCCAGTGCAGCTCGTCGGCGTTGGCCGGGGCGCGGCGCACGATCCGCACGACGCGGTTGTCCGACGCGCGCAGCGCGGTGACCAGTGCCGACCCAATCAGTCCCGACGACCCGGCGATCGCTATCAGTGCATCGGCCACGGTTTCGCGTCCCCGTCAGAGTCCCAGGTCGGCCTCGAACGCTCCCTCTTCCAGCCGGCGTCTGATCGTCGTCAAGAACCGTCCTGCGTCTGCGCCGTCGATCAGCCGGTGGTCGTAGGTGAGCGGCAGGTAGCACACCGAGCGAATGCCGATCGACTCGTTGCCGAGTTCGTCGACAATCACCCGCGGCCGCTTGACGATCGCGCCAGTGCCCAGCATCGCGGCCTGCGGCGGGACCAGGATCGGGGTGTCGAACAAGGCGCCCTGGCTGCCGATGTTGGTGATCGTGAACGTGCCGCCGGACAGCTCGTCAGGCTTCAGGTCGTTGCTGCGGGCACGCGCGGCGATGTCGGCGATCGCGCGGGCCAGGCCGGCCAGCGACAGGTCGCCGGCGTTGTGGATCACCGGTGACAGCAGGCCTTGCTCGGTGTCGACCGCGATGCCCAGATGCTCGGCGTCGTAGTAGGTGATCTCTTTGGTTTCCTCGTTGTAGCTGGCGTTGATGTTCGGGTGGATCTTCAGCGCGTCGATCACCGCTCGCGCGATGAACGGCAGGAACGTCAGGTTGACGCCCTCGCGTTCAGCGAACTCGTTCTTGGCGCGTGCCCGCAGCGCCACGATCTTCGTCATGTCGACTTCGTGGGTCTGCGTGAGTTGCGCTGTGGCTTGCAGAGATTCGCGCGTCTTCTTCGCGGTGATCTGACGGATGCGGCTGGCCTTTTGAGTGGTGCCGCGCAGATGCGCCAACGCCGGCGCAGGCTTTTGCTCGGCCGCCGCGGGCGCCTTGGGCGGTTGCGGCTGGGGCTGCTCTTCGGTGGCCGGCTCCTTCGCCTTCTCGGCGGCGGCCAGCACGTCCTGCTTGCGGATCCGTCCGCCGACCCCGGTGCCTTTGACCTTCGCAAGATCGACGTTGTGCTCGGCAGCGAGCTTGCGCACCAGCGGAGTGACGTACGGCTTGCCGTCACCGTCTGACGACGCCGCGGGTTCCTTCTCAGGTTCAGGTTCTTCCGTGAGCTCGGGTTCGGGTTCGGGTTCCGCTTGCTTCTCCGGCTCCGGTTTCGGCTCGGGTTTCTTCTCTTCGGGTTCAGGCGTTTTGTCTTCTGGCTTCTGGCCGCCGTCGGCGCCGGGCTCGCCGATTTTGGCCAGCTCACCGCCGACTTCCACGGTGTCGTCCTCTTCGGCGGTGATCGACAGCAGCGTTCCCGAAACCGGGGACGGGATTTCGGTGTCGACCTTGTCGGTGGACACCTCGAGTAGCGGCTCGTCAACCTCGACTTTGTCGCCGACCTTCTTCAGCCAGCGGGTGACCGTGCCCTCGGTGACCGATTCGCCGAGTTCGGGCATCTTCACCGAGGTCGTTTCACCGCCCCCCGACGACGCCGCCGGCTTGGTTTCGCGTTCCGGCTTGGTTTCCCCGGACTCCTCCGTCTCCTCGGCGGCCGGCTCGGGCTGCGCGCTCGGTTCCTCGGCCGGCTTCTCCTCTTCGGCACTCTCGGCGGCCTCGTCGTCACCACCCTCGTCGCCGCCGGCTTCGCCGTCCTCGCTGATGACCGCGAGCTCACCGCCCACCTCGACGGTGTCGTCCTCCTGCGCGACGATCTTTTTCAGCACGCCCGACGCCGGGGAGGGAATCTCGGTGTCGACCTTGTCGGTGGAAACTTCGAGCAGGGGCTCGTCGCGTTCGACCGTGTCGCCCTCTTGCTTGAGCCAACGGGTCACGGTGCCTTCGGTCACGCTCTCACCGAGTGCTGGCATCTGCACGGAGAAGGCCATATTTGTTGACTCCTCGAGCTCAGTCGGACGCGTCGACCTCTGGCTTACCACATCATCTTTGCCCACAACGCCCACTGCTGAACCCCTCGGGGTCCTCCGACAACGTGGCACTATCGAAGACGACGTGACAGGGGAGCCGTTTCGTTGGGATTGTTCGACAGATTTCGCAACGCGGGTCGCCGCGGCTCCGGCACAGACGCCGCGGATCATCGCTACCTGCTCGACTGGGCGCGCGCCCGCACCGGGGTGGAGGCGTACGTCGAACCACAAACCAGCGTCACCGATGTGACCGTGGTTCTGGTGGCGGCCGACGGGGAATGGACACGGCGACGGGTCGGCGGTGCGGCGGGCGCCCGCCGGCTGGGCGAGCAGTTGAGCATCCCCGTCTACGACGTGCAGCGGGTGGGCTATCCACAGCGGATGCGTGACTACGACGCCCGCCGCCGCGCCGCCCGCCGGCGCGCCTACGATGCCGACACATGACTTTCGTCCGCAGCGGTGACGTGGACATCGCCGTCTACGAGCAAGGCAATTCCGACGGCCCGACCGTGGTGCTGGCGCACGGCTGGCCTGACTCGCACGTGCTGTGGGACGCGGTGGTGCCGCTGCTGACCGACCGCTTCCGCGTGGTCACGTACGACAACCGCGGAGTGGGCCGCTCCTCGTCGCCCCGCAAGATCGCCGACTACACGATGGCCCGCTACGCCGACGACTTCGCCGCCGTGCTCGACGCCGTGAGCCCGAACCGCCCGGTGCACGTGCTGGGCCATGACTGGGGCTCGATCGCGGTGTGGGAGTACCTGTACCGCGACGAGGCACCCAGCCGCGCGGCGTCTTTCACGTCGGTGTCCGGACCGAGTCTCGACCACCTCGCGGCTTACGTGTTGGGAAACCTTCGGCGGCCCTGGCGGATTCGGCGCTTCCTGTGGGCGCTGGACCAAGCCGTGCGGATCTCCTATCCGATCCCCTTCTCCGTCGGCGCCCTGATTCCCGCGGTCGTGCGACTCATCTGTACCGAGCGCAATTTCAGCCGGCTGATCAGCGTGACCGAAGGCACGCCGCGCTCGCGGATGCACCACGCTGACACATTCGTCCGCGACGCCGCGAATTCGATGAAGGTGTATCCCGCGAACTTCTACCACGCGATCGCCAACGTGCGGTACGACCATTACGTCGACGTGCCCGTCCAGCTGATCGTCAACGCGCGAGATCAGTTCGTGCGCAAGCATTCTTACGACGACGAGTCACGCTGGGTGTCGCGGTTGTGGCGCCGCGACGTCAAAGCCGGTCACTGGTCGCCGTTCTCGCATCCGCAGGTGCTCGCCGCGTCGGTCGGTGAGCTGGTCGACGTCGTGGAGGGGCGGCCGCCGTCGCGGGCGATGCGACGTGCCGAAGTCGGCCGGGCGAGGAAGGAGTTCGGCGACACACTCGTGTCGGTCACCGGCGCAGGCAGCGGGATCGGCCGAGCCACGGCACTCGAATTCGCCCGGCTGGGAGCCGAATTGGTGATCAGCGACATCGACGAAGCCACTGTGCGGGAGACCGCGGCGCAGATCGCTGCGCACGGCGGGGTCGCGCACGCTTATACGGTGGATGTGTCCGACGCTGCTGCCGTCGAAGCGTTCGCCGACGAGGTGTGCGCCGACCACGGGCTGCCCGACATCGTGGTGAACAACGCCGGTGTGGGTCAGGCCGGCCGATTCCTGGACACTCCGGCCGAGCAATGGGATCGCGTGCTCGACATCAATCTCGGCGGCGTGGTGAACTGCTGCCGCGCTTTCGCGCGCCGGTTGGTGGAGCGGGGCACTGGCGGGCACATCGTGAACATCGCATCGGCGGCTGCGTTCGCTCCGCTGCAGTCGCTCAACGCTTATTGCACCAGCAAGGCGGCGGTGTACATGTTCTCCGACTGCCTACGCGCCGAACTCGACGCCGCCGGAGTGGGTCTGACCACCGTGTGCCCCGGGCCGGTGCAGACCAACATCGTCGGAACCGCGCGGTTCGACGCGCCGCCCGGCAAGGATGTCATTGTCTCCGGCCGGCGCAAACAGTGGGAAAAGTTCTTCGCCGCAAGGCATTACGGTCCCGAGAAGGCGGCGAAGGCGATCGTCTCGGCGGTGCGGAGAAACAAGCCGATCCGTCCAGTGACACCAGAGGCCTACCTGTTGTACGGCGCCTCCCGCGTTGCGCCGCAAGCGCTTCGCAGCACGGCGCGCGGTCAGGTCATCTGAGCCGCTGAGCCGCTGAGCCGCTGAGCCGCGAAGGTTAGCCGTTGGCGGCGATGTCCTCGAGGACTGCGAACATTGTGCGCGTCGGCACACCAGTGCCGCCCTTGCCGGTGTAACCCCACGGTGCGCCCGTGTTGTACGCCGGCCCCGCGATGTCCAGATGCGCCCACTGCACGCCGTCGGCGACGAACTCGCGCAAAAACGTTCCCGCGACCAGCATTCCGGCGTAGCGCGATCCGCTGACGTTGGCCAGGTCGGCGACCGTGGACTTGAGGTCATCCTTGAGTTCTTCGGGCAGCGGCATCGGCCAGCCGTTCTCGCCGACCTGCTGACTGAGTTCGGCCACCCGGTCGCGGAACTGGTCGCTGCCCATCACGCCTGGGGTACGCGCACCGAGCGCGACGGTCTGCGCACCGGTCAGTGTGGACGTCTCGATGAGATAGTCGGGGTTGTCCTCGCAGGCACGCACAATCGCGTCGGCCAGGATCAGCCGCCCCTCGGCGTCGGTGTTGAGCACCTCCACCGTGGTGCCGCCGTACTGGGTCAGCACGTCGCCGGGTCGCTGCGCGGCGCCCGACGGCATGTTCTCGGCCATCGGCACCGTGGCGATGACGTCGATCGGCAACCGTTGGCGGGCTGCGAGCACCGTGGTGGCGATCACCGCAGCGGCGCCGCCCATGTCGGAGGTCATGTGGTGCATGTTCTGTGCGGGCTTGATCGAGATGCCCCCCGTGTCGAACGTGATGCCTTTGCCGATCAGTGCGACGGTCTTGCCGCCGCGGCGTTTTGCGCCGCGGTACGTGAGCCGGACCAGCCGCGGCGGGCGCGACGAGCCCTTGCCCACGCCGATGATTCCGCCGTAGCCCTTGCGGGCGAGCACCTTCTCGTCGAGCACCTCGACCGCCAACCCGGCATCTGTCGCCAAAGCCTCTGCGCGAGAAGCGAATTCGGCCGGAAACAGATGACTGGGCGGGGTGTTGACGAAGTCGCGGGCGGTGGCGACCGCCGCCGCGATCGCGGTGGCGCGCTCGGCTTCGGCCTTGGTCGACGCCTTGGTATCCGGTGTCAGCACCGTGATCTTGCGCAGCCCCGGCTCCTTGGGCGCCGTTTTGGCGCTGCGGAACTCGTTGAACTTGTAGGCACCCAAGATCAGCCCTTCGACGGCGGCACCCAGATCCAGCGCCGACAGCGTCGTGATCACGGTCTGCGCCTTGTCCAGCGATCGGGCGGCGACTCCGGCGGCGCGGCGCACCTGGTCGGCCGGCCAGTCGTCTTTACGCTGCCCCAGGCCGACGGTGAGCACGCTGGCCACCGGCAGTGCAGGCACCACGACGCGGTGGAGCTGCCCTTCGCCGCCAGTGGCACCGAGCGCTGCCAGCGCATCTTCGATTGCGCGGACCGCGTCGGCGTCCACATACGGATGCGTGGCCAGCACCGTCGCACGCTCGTCAACGCCGGCGACCGGCACGAGCAGAACGGAGCCGGGCACACCCCGCTTGGGCAACGACGAACTGACAGCGACCGAGGGCGGTTGGTACCCGAATTGTGTGCTCACAGGAACCCACCCTAAATGCCTCACCGAGTGCTAGTGTCCGCTCACGGACCTGGGAGCGACGATGTCTGCCACAGAATTCGAGTGGACCAACCCTGCGGCGATGGCCATCCCGAAGGAGGGCTATTTCGAACTCGAGCGTGGTCGGTACGGCCCGGTCTTTCCGCGCACTCCGGCATGCTACGGCTTTTCGATCATCGCCAAGGTCAAGGAAGGGTGCGAGGACGCTATACGGGCTCACGGCAAGAAGATCGAGGAGGCCGTCAAGACGACCCCCGATGTGCTGGCGCCCCTGAAGCTGCACTATCTGAAGTGGCTGCTGTTCGATGTGGGCTCGGGTTTGCACTTCCAATACCAAGGCATCTTCGACACCGACTTCGACAAGTACACCGAGGATGCGGTGCAGTTGTTCAGCCAGACCGGCATCACGACCGTCTTCACCAACCTCGAGGGCTTCCCGGCAGATTGGAAGCAGAACCCTGCAGCGTTCGTCCAATTCGTCCGGGAGCATCACTTCCCCAGCTTCCTGGAGTACGGCGAGTACCCGTTCGTCACCGCTGACGAAATCAAGAAGGCGTTGCGGCTCAAGGCTGCGTTCTCCGACATGCTCGACCAGATGCAATGACCTGACGGCCGCCGATGATCGAGCTCGACGACATCCAGCACATCCTGCTGACCCGCACCCCTTCGATGACGGGCCGCTACGAATTCCTGTCGTTCGACGGTCCAGCCGGCGGTCGAGCGTGGCTGTCGGAACTAGTGGACGTCGTGGAATCTGCGGCGTCCGTGCCGCAGACGATGGACAACACCAAACGCTGGGTCACACTCGGCTTCACGTGGAATGGGCTGCGGGCGCTGGGTGTGCCGGATGAGTCGCTGGCCACCTTCCCGGAGGCCTTCCGCGAAGGTATGGCTGCCCGCGCTGACATCCTGGGCGACACCGGCCGGAACCATCCGAACAACTGGGTGGGCGGCCTGGCGGGCGCCGACCTGCACGCGATCGCGATCTTGTTCGCGCGTGACGACGCCGAACACGCACGGGCAACGGAAGCACATGACGACCTGGTAAGCCGGTGCGACGGCGTGCGCCGGATGTCGTATCTCGACTTGAATGCGACGCCGCCGTTCAACTATGCGCACGACCACTTCGGCTTTCGGGACCGGCTTTCGCAGCCGGTGATCGAGGGCTCCGGCCAAGATCCGACACCCGGTTCGGGTGCACCGGTCAAGCCGGGAGAATTCTTGCTCGGATATCCCGACGAGGTCGGACCTGCCACCAACCAACCACAACCAAACGTGCTGTCGCGCAACGGGACATACGCGGCATACCGGCGACTGCAGGAACATGTTGGGCTCTTTCGCGACTATCTGCGGCACAATGCGGACACCGCTGACGAGCAGGAACTGCTGGCCGCCAAGTTCATGGGTAGGTGGCGCAGCGGTGCCCCGCTGGTGCTGGCACCCGAAAAGGACGATCCGTACCTCGGCGCGGATCCTATGCGCAACAACGACTTCAACTACAAGGAGATGGACCCGTTCGGCTATGCCTGCCCGCTCGGAGCGCACGCGAGGCGGCTCAATCCACGCGACACCGCGCACAACGTGAACCGGCGCAGGATGATTCGCCGAGGGGCCACCTACGGTCCCGCGCTGGCAGACGGTGCGCCGGACGACGGGGTGGACCGCGGCATCGCCGCATTCATCATCTGCGCCGACCTCGTCCGCCAGTTCGAGTTCGCGCAGAATGTGTGGATCAACGACCGCACCTTCCACGAACTCGGCAACGAGCACGATCCGATCTGCGGAACGCAAGACGGGACAATGGAATTCAAGATCCCCACGCGTCCGATCCGCAAGGTCCTGAGAGGACTTCCGGCGTTCACCACATTGACCGGTGGCGCGTATTTCTTCTTGCCGGGTATCAACGCCATGCGCTATCTCGCAACACTTGGCTGATCGAAGGATGACCATGGCCACACTTGCCGCGCCGAGAACCTACAACCAGAGCCACATTCGGCGCCCGCACACCGATGGCCGGCGGATCAGCATCTACTGGACGTGGAGTTACCCGTGGGAAGCCCAACGCGATCCGGGCCAGATGTACAACCGGTTCTCCACCATGACCGAGGTCCGAAACGTGTTGTGGCCCAATTACGAAACCGAAGAATACGCGGCCGCGCACTTCCTGCAGGGCATCGCCGGAACTCTCGAGCTCTTTCACCGCTCGACGCTCGCGTTTCAGCAACTCGCGGGCGAAGCCACCGGTCATGCGGTTGCGGTGTTCCAGCGCATCGACCAAGCGGGCTACCAGTTGCCGATCGACGAACGCATTCTTGCCGACACCGACACCTTGATGGTGTTCGGGCTCGACCACATCCTCAGTGAACAAGAAGCCGCAGCAGACGAAATCGAGGCCATCCGAGCGTGGCTGACGCGAGAAGGCACCTGCCTGCTGCTGGCTCCACACCACGACGTCGGCTTCACCGATGACTTTTCACAACGCCAAGTCGAGTACCAGCATCACGGCGACCCGCTGGTGCCGCGGCAGCAGCGGTTCGGCCAGTACACGCGCTCGTTGATGAAAGCGCTCGACGTACCGGTCCACAACAAATGGGGACTGCGTCCGGCCGTCGTCGACGGGACCAACGAGATCGCACCGCTGACCGGGTTCCGCGACCTCGACGGGCCGAAGTTGCTGGAGAACGTGTCCACCCTCAACTTCCATCCGCATCTACCGCACTACGAGCTCACGGCCCCCGAAAGTGACTTCGTTCGCGTGCTGGGCCGCCAGCGAATCGATTGCCTGCGCCCCCATCCATACACGAGGGCAGGGAACACGGAATTCAATGCACTGATCTGGATGCCGCCTCGCGGCAACCGCGCCGGAGACATCGTGCTCGTCGACTCGACTAATTTCACCACGCTCTTCGGCGGCACCGACAGCCTTCAGAACCTGTGGCACAACCTCGCGACGATGAAGTGAGTGCATGCCGGCGCGGCGGCATAGGCGCTTTCTAGCCGGGCCGGCCCGGCCGATTGCCGGGTCTGCCGGGCAGCCCGAAGTCGGGTAATCCCGGGTTCGGTGGTCCCGGATCCACGATGACTGACAAATCGCCGGTGTCGCAGAGCCAGTCGTCCTCGCAGGGATACGGCCAGTACGGTCCGCTCGACGATGGCGCCGGGGCGTCGGCGCTGCGAACGTCGCCCTGGCTGCAGATGGTGGCGCCGCCGCTGCTGACGCATTCCGCCGCAGCGGACGGTGAACTGGCCAATCCAACGGTAGTAGCGGCGAGTGTCAGCACGCTCGATACGACATAGGTGAATGGCGTGGGCATATCTACCCCTTTGTCGCGGCGCCTTCAGCAAGCGCTGGCGACAAACTGTACGCGCATTTTCATCGTCGCGTCACCTGACTGCTCGTCGAAGGAGGTGACATCGTCGCTGATAGGTCATGCTCGTCATCGTGTAACCAACCTTCGAGGTATGGGTGCAATCGCCGCGACCAGTCAGGTCCAGCACTACCTCAATGCGCGACGCAGCTCGTACGCTGCAACCGGGGCGTGAAATCTCTTGAGCGTCAACGGATCCACGGCGACGGTGGCTTCGTCCGGCAGTTGCTCGTGCAGGACCTGCGTGACGAGGATCTGGCGGGGCTTGGCTGCGGCCACCAGCCGGGCCGCAAGGTTCACCACATTGCCGAAGTAGTCGCCGTTGATGGCCAGCATGTCGCCGTAGCTCAGCCCGGCGCACCTGCAGGCCTGCCTGCTGCGCCTTGGGGTGGTGAACCAGGTCAAGCGCGGTCTGGGCGAGCCGTTGCGGCGTCGGGCTGACCCACATCACCTCGTCGCCGATGAACTTCACCACCCGGCCGCCGCTGGCATGCACCACGTCGCTGACTGTGGCGTTGAACTGCGTCAACAACATCGACAGCTCAGCCGGCGGCAGCACCTGGGTGAGCGCGGTGAAGCCGGACAGGTCTGCGAACCCGACGCCGCACGCCACGCTGTTGGCTGTCGGATCACGAATGACGCCTTCGAAATAGGTTCGTGCGCTGGTCAGGTGATGGCGGTGAACCACGTCGATCAAGGCGGACAGACGGGGGATGAATTCTGCGACCGCGCGGTACGCCTGTGCGGTGGCGAGCTCGTCGTGCGTGTGATCCATCTGAATGTCGGGGCTGGCCGTGCGGACCACCGCCGACTCGGCCTCCGCGAGCCGCGCCATCGCCGAGCCCAACACCCGCAGTAGCCCCTGCGCGCCGTCCGCGCCCATCAGCGCCTTCATCTGAAACCACGCCGCCAGCGCGTCGACGTCGGCCTGGCTCAGCGTGAGCTGGTGGGGACCGGCCACCGTCAAGCCGAGCAGCGCCCAAGCATGGGCCACCTCGTCGACGGCCACACCCAGCGCCTCGGCAGCCGTGCCCAAGCTGTAGACGGGCGGCCCCGACCACTGCAGCACGTCGCCGGCCAGGCCGAACAGCCGGCCGCGGCGCTCGGCCTCGACCATCTCCTCGGTGGTGAATCCGAGGCTTTCCAGGTACTTGATCAGACCGGCGCGGTCGCGGGCATTCGCAATTCCGGCGGCTTCGAGCGCGTCGAAATCCACCACCGGTCTAGGGTATCGGCCGTGACGGACATACAGCACGGGCCGCTTGAAGACCGCCATCGCGAACTGGGCGCCACGTTCGCCGAATTCGGCGGTTGGCTGATGCCCGTGTCCTACGCCGGAACGGTGACCGAGCACAACGCCACCCGCCAGGCCGTCGGGCTGTTCGACGTCAGCCACCTGGGCAAGGCGTCGGTGCGCGGACCCGGGGCCGCGGAGTTCGTCAACTCCGCATTCACCAACGACCTCCGCCGCATCCGGCCGGGCAAGGCGCAATACACGTTGTGCTGCAACGAATCCGGTGGCGTCATCGACGACCTGATCGTCTACTACGTCGCTGACGACGAACTGTTCCTGGTACCGAATGCCGCCAACACCGCGGCAGTGGTCGCTGCTCTCAAAGCTGCTGCGCCCGAAGGGATCTCGGTGACGAACGAGCACCGATCATATGCCGTTCTGGCGGTGCAAGGTCCCCGGTCGGCCGATGTGCTCGCCGAGTTGGGATTGCCGGTCGACATGGATTACATGGGATTCGTCGACGCGCGGTTCGATGGCGTGCCGGTGCGGGTGTGCCGCACCGGCTACACCGGCGAGCACGGGTACGAGTTGCTGCCGCACTGGGACGCCGCGTCAGCGGTTTTCGACGCGCTGTTAGAGGCAGTGCGCGCAGCGGGGGGCGAGCCGGCCGGTCTGGGAGCACGCGACACGCTGCGCACCGAGATGGGCTATCCGCTGCACGGCCACGAGCTGTCACTTGAGATTTCGCCGCTGCAGGCTCGCTGTGGGTGGGCGATCGGCTGGCAGAAGGACGCGTTCTGGGGCCGCGACGCGCTGCTCGCCGAGAGGCAGGCGGGGCCGCGCCGCTTGTTGAGAGGGCTGCGCGCGACCGGTCGCGGCGTGCTGCGGCCCGAATTGACCGTACTGTCCGGTGACACTCCCGTGGGCGTGACTACGTCCGGAACATTCTCTCCCACATTGAAACTCGGCATCGGGCTGGCGTTGCTCGACACGTCTGCGGGCATCGAAACCGGACAACGCGTGGACGTCGACGTTCGCGGCCGCAGGCTAGAGTGCGAGGTCGTCGATCCGCCGTTCGTCGACGCCAAAACCCGGTAGCGCCCGGACGTACAATCGCCGCATGGAAACCGGCCCCCTCGAGTTCACCGTCGAACGCAACCCGCATCCGGCGAGCGACGAGCAGAGGACCGCGATCATGACGAATCCGCCGTTCGGCCTGCATCACACGGATCACATGGTGTCGATCGACTACACCGACGCTGACGGCTGGCACAACGCGCGGGTGATGCCGTACGGGCCGATCAAACTGGACCCGTCGGCGATCGTGCTGCACTACGCCCAAGAGGTGTTCGAAGGCCTGAAGGCCTACCGCTGGGCCGACGGGTCGATCGTCTCGTTCCGGCCTGAGGCCAATGCCGCCCGGCTGCGGTCGTCGGCGCGGCGGCTGGCCATTCCGGAGCTGCCCGACGAGGTGTTCATCGAGTCGCTGCGCCAGCTGATCGCCGTCGATGGCGCATGGGTGCCGCCGGCCGGCGGGGAAGAGTCGCTGTACCTGCGGCCGTTCATCTTCGCCACCGAGCCGGGGCTCGGTGTGCGGCCCGCCAAGCAGTACCGCTACATGGTGATCGCGTCGCCGGCCGGGGCCTACTTCCCGCGCGGTATCAAGCCCGTCAGCGTCTGGTTGTCCACCGAGTACGTCCGCGCGGCACCGGGTGGCACGGGTGCGGCGAAGTTCGGCGGCAACTATGCGGCCTCGCTGCTGGCTCAGGCCGAAGCCGCCGCCAACGGGTGCGACCAGGTGGTGTGGCTGGACGCCGTCGAGCGCCGCTACGTCGAAGAGATGGGCGGCATGAACCTGTTCTTCGTATTCGGCAGCGGCGGTTCGGCACGGCTGGTGACCCCCGAACTCACCGGCACGCTGCTGCCGGGCATCACGCGAGATTCGTTGCTGCAATTGGCCACCGACGCAGGGTTCACTGTCGAAGAGCGCAAGATCGACGTCGACGAGTGGCAGAAGAAGACCGCGGCGGGGGAGATCACCGAGGTGTTCGCGTGCGGCACCGCGGCGGTGATCACGCCGGTGTCGCATGTCAAATACAGCGACGGCGAGTTCACTATTGCCGACGGTCAGCCCGGCGAAGTGACGATGGCGCTGCGCGATACGCTCACCGGCATCCAGCGCGGCACGTTCTCCGACACGCACGGCTGGATGGCGCGGCTCGATTAACCGATAGCGAGGCCCAGCGCCGTCAGCGTGGTGGTCAACTCGATCGCCCCACCGAGCACGTCGCCGGTGACGCCGCCGAACCTGCGCACGCAGTGCGCCACCAGCAGCGCAGAGACGACCAGCGCCACCACCACGACAATCGGCCCCTGCCAGAGCCGTGGGGTGGCCAGTGCCGATCCAGCTGCCGCGACGAGCGTCCAGGCCACGACCACCGTCAGCGGCTGCGTGCCCGCCACCAGCCGCCCCAGCACGCTGCCCTGCGCCGCCGGTACGCCGCGCCGAGCCGCCCACACCGCGGCGACCCGCCCGGTCGTCACCGCCGTCACCACCGCGGCAGGCGAGATGTCGGCGTACGCCAATCCTTGGGCGACGACGATGACGACGACCGCGGCCACTCCGAACGGCCCCGCCGAGCCGTCGCGCATGACCGCCAGCGCGCGCTCGGGCGGCCCGTAGCAGCCGAGCGCGTCGGCGGTATCGGCTAGCCCGTCGACATGCAGGCCCCGAGTGGCGGCCAACAGCGCCGCGACCGTCAGCAGACCCGCCAGTGGGCTGTGCTGCCCGAACGCCCACTCAGCCGCCGAAAGCACCCCCGCTCCCAATGCGCCGAGTGCAACACCCACCAGCGGAAGAGCTGTGAGCGTGCCACGCCCCACCGTCGTCCCGTGCAGCGGCACCACGGTAGCGAACCCGAAAGCGCTTGCGACAGAACGGATCACGAGTTCGACGAGACCGAGGCTTCGTCGAACGTCGCCATCGACGCCAGCGTGGCGACCGCTGCCCGCAGGATCGGTAGCGCCACCAGCGCGCCGGTGCCCTCGCCGAGTCGCATGTCCAATTCGACGATCGGTTGCAGTCCGAGTCGCGCCAGCGCCAGCGCGTGCGCTGGTTCGGTGGAGCGGTGCCCTGCACGCCACCACTGCCGCGCACCCGGCGCGAGCAGATCAGCCACCAGCGCGGCGGCGGTCACCACGACGCCGTCGAGCAGCACCGGCGTGCGCCGCACCGCGGCCTGCGCATAGAACCCGGCCATCGCAGCGAGATCCGCACCGCCGCAGTGGGTCAACAGCGCGACCGGATCGCCAGTGTGGTGTCGCGCGCGGTACATCGCGTTGCGCACGGCGGTGGTCTTGCGCATCCAGGCGGCGTCGTCGATCCCGGTGCCGCGGCCCACCGCCGCCACCGGCTCGGTGTCGGTAATCGCTGTGACCAAAGCCGTTGCGGGCGTGGTATTTCCGATGCCCATATCGCCGGCGATGAGCAGGTCTGCGCCTGCATCCACCTCTTCGTCGGCGATCCGCCTGCCGGCTTCGATCGCGGCCCGGGCCTCATCAGTGGTCAGCGGGTCCTCGACCGCCAGGTTGCGGCTGCCGCGGCGGACTTTGTGCGCACCTACCTGCGGGCTCAGCGGCGTTTCGCAATCGACGGCGATGTCGACCACCCGCACGCCGGCGCCGGCGGCTGCGGCGAGCGCGTTGACTGCGGCGCCACCGGCGGCCATATTCGCCACCATCTGGGCGGTGACCTCCGGCGGGTACGCCGACACCCCGGCCGTCGCAACACCGTGGTCGCCGGCGAACACCACGACCCGAGCGCGTTCGAATTGCCTTGGCGGGCAGAGACCTTGACAGGCAGCCACCCACACCGACAGTTCCTCGAGCCGGCCGAGTGAACCGGGCGGTTTGGTCAGCGAATTCTGGCGCTTGCGGGCCGCCGCGGCGACCTCGGCGTCCGGCGCCGCGATGTCGGTGAAGTCGGTCATTTCACCGCCACCGGCTGTCCCGCTATCACCAGCACCACGCGCTCGCACACGTCGGCGAGGCGTTGGTTGAGCAATCCCAGCTCGTCGGCGAATCGCCGGCCGGATTCGGTGGCAGGCACCACGGTCAGGCCGACCTCAGGGCTGACGACGACCAGTGGCGCGGTGAAAGCCTCGATGGCAGAGAGCAATTCGCCAGCGTCGGACCGATCCAGGTCGGCCGCCAGCCAGCCGCCGACGTCGTCGACCAGAGTTGCAGTGGTGGGGTTCTGGCGCAATAGCGTTGCGACATCGAACGTTTCGACGGTCGCCCAGTGTCGCGGCCGACGGCTGCGATGCTTGACGACGCGCTCGGACCATGTGGGATCGGAGTTGGCAGCGGGCCCGGTGGCGACATAGCAGACATGTTCTTCTGCGCTCACCGACTCTGCGATCGCCGCCTCTGCCCATCGTGATTTGCCCGACCGGATTCCGCCGAGCACCAGTGTGCGCACGGCGCTCAGGTTACGGGATCGCCGCGCTTGACTTGCGGCCGCGGTGCCCGCATCCGGCGCAGCTGCGACGCGCGGCTCGCGGCGTAAAAGCCCAGCCGCCAACCTGATTCGGTATTCTTTGGAAACTTTGCGTCGACCAGCTTTTTCACTTTGCGGCTCAAGAGCACCGCGTCGACAAGCATGATCACCACCAACACCAGCATGCCGAGGGAAATCAGCGCGTTCATCTGCGGTGTCGGAATCGCCAGCATCAGAAACACCATGCCGAACGCGACCGGCATGAAAACACCGAGCAGGTTGCGCCGGGCGTCGACCACGTCACGCACGTAGCGGCGCACCGGCCCCTTGTCGCGGGGCAGCAGATAGCCTTCGTCGCCCGCCATCATCCGCTCTCGCCGCTGCGCCGACCGCTCGCGCTGCTCGGCGCGGACCTCCCGGCGTTCGGCGCGGGTCAGTTTGCGCCCCGCCACCTCCTTACGCCGCCGCCTGGCCTCCGCGGCGGTCATCGGGGCGGGAGCCACGGGTCCGCGGCGTCTGGCGGCGTCGCGTTTGGGCGTCGGCCGACCTTTCGGTGCGGTGGTCTTGCGGGTTCCCGGCTGCGCGGCAGAGTCGACGTCCGACTCGGCGGCATCACCGGCCGGCGGCTCTTCCGTCGACGGCTTCTTGCGGCCCAGCAGACTCACGCCGCCAGGGTACTTGCCCTTACAGTGCGGAGATCATGCGTGTGCTGATCGCTCCCGACTGCTTCGGCGACTCGCTGTCGGCCGTGCACGCCGCCGACGCGATCGCCGCCGGCTGGGCGCAGGCCCGACCCGACGACGAAGTGATCCGCGCGCCGCAATCGGACGGCGGCCCAGGGTTTGTCGACGTGCTGGCCAGCCGGCTGGGCGAGCGCAGGACGGCGTGGGTTTCGGGTCCGCTGGACGGCGACGTCGCGGCGAGCTGGGTGTTCGACGCCCCGACGGCGTATCTGGAATGCGCGCAGGCGTGCGGCCTGGCCCTGCTCGGCGGGCCGCCGACTCCACGGACCGCGTTGGCAGCGCACACCCGCGGGGTGGGCCAGCTGATCGGTGCGGCGCTGGACGCCGGAGCCGGCCGGATTGTCGTCGGCCTCGGCGGCAGCGCCACCACCGACGGCGGCCGGGGCATGGTGGACGCGCTCGCCGCGGACGTGAGGAGCACAGAAGGCTCCAGGTTGACGCGGGCGCGCGACCGGCTGGCCGGCACCGAGTTGATCGCGGCCACCGACGTGGAGCACCCGCTGCTGGGCGCAATGGGTGCCGCACGGGTGTTCGGCCCGCAGAAGGGTGCCGACGCACTCACCGTCGCCGTGCTCGAGGAGCGCATGACCAGGTGGGCGGACGAGCTGGACGCTGTCGCCGGCCGCCGTGTCCGCGACCTGCCGGGTGCCGGCGCCGCGGGCGGGCTCGGGGCCGCGCTGCTGGCACTGGGTGCACGCCGGGAATCCGGGGCTGCGGTGATCGCCGCGCACACCGGGCTGGCGCACGACCTGGCGGCCGCCGATCTCGTCATCACGGGCGAAGGCCGGTTCGACGATCAGTCGCTTCACGGAAAGGTGATCAGCGCGCTGGCCGCAGCGGCTGACGGCACCCCAGTGCTGGTCTTGGCCGGACAGGTGACCCTCGACGAGGTCACGCTGAGGCGGGCCGGCGTCGCCGCGGCATATTCGCTGGCGGAGTACGCGGGCTCGGTGGACGTGGCCATCGCCGACGCGACGAACCAGCTGACGGGAATGGCTCACAGGGCTGCGCTGGAATACGGGAATAGCGGCTGAACAAGGTACCGTTGAACACGTGAGCTCGAAGGTTCGGGCCAGTCAAGCTTGTTGAGGAGACGCAATGACTGTTCAGGGCGAGTCGGCTACCGGCACGGCCACCCATGGCGTGATCCTGACCGACGCGGCAGCCGCGAAGGCCAAGGCCCTACTCGACCAGGAGGGCCGTGACGACCTGGTCTTGCGGATTCAGGTCGAGCCCGGTGGCTGCGCGGGCCTGCGGTACAGCCTCTACTTCGACGACCGGTCGCTCGACGGGGATTTGACCGCCGAGTTCGGCGGTGTGACGTTGACGGTGGACCGGATGAGCGCGCCCTACATGCAGGGCGCCACCATCGACTTCGTCGACACGATCGAAAAGCAGGGCTTCACCATCGACAACCCGAACGCCACCGGATCGTGCGCGTGCGGGGACTCGTTCAACTGACGGTCAGTACTGACCCACGCCGCGCAGCAGGTACTGGCATACCAGCACTTGGTCGCCCTGGGACAGCAGCTGGGCGGTGGCCTGTTCCTGGCGTTTCTGCGAACCCCTGGTGAGCGGGATCACCTGCATCGTGAACAGCACCTGCGCCTGGTACTGCGACAGGTAGACGATCTTGTCGATCGACGTCACCTCGACGTTGGAGAACTGCTTGCGGAACGTGTCGGACAGCAGCCGCGCCAACGCCTGGTCTGACCGCTTGTCCTTGACCTTGTCGTACAGCCCGCACAGCGTATTGCGGGCGACGATGTCCGTATCGCCTCTCTCCAGCGCGGTGAGGTAGTTCTGGATCGCGGATTTGGCCGCGGTTTCGCTGATCCGTCCGCCCACAGCGGTGCTGCTGTCGCCGGAGCCCTCGTTGACCGCATACACCACCGCAGTGACTGCGCCGGCCACCACGGCGAGCACCACCAGCACCGCCAGTACCAGCCGCCAGCGGCGCCGGCTCGGATACGGCACCGGTGGCGGCAGCGCACCGGGGTACACGGATGCGGCGGCGGGCTGATCTGGCCTGGGGGACGGGTCGCTATAGTTCGACGGACTAAGGGCAGGGTCGGAGTACTGCTGGTACGGGCCGGCCATGGTACGCAGGCTAGCGTGAAAAGGATGACCACGTGACGATTGCCGTGACCGGCTCCATTGCGACCGACCACCTGATGCGCTTCCCGGGCAGATTCTCCGAGCAGCTGCTGGCCGACCATCTGCAGAAGGTCTCGTTGAGCTTTCTGGTCGACGATCTGGTGGTGCACCGCGGCGGCGTGGCCGGCAACATGGCGTATGCGATCGGCGTGCTCGGCGGCGATGCCGTGCTGATCGGTGCCGCAGGCATGGATTTCGCGGACTACCGCGAGTGGTTGCAAGAGCACGGCGTGAACTGCGACCACGTGCTGATCTCGCAGTCCGAACACACCGCAAGGTTCGTCTGCACCACGGATCTCGAAATGGCCCAGATCGCGTCGTTCTATCCGGGCGCGATGTCGCAGGCCCGGCACATCTCCCTCGAGAAGATCGTGTCCGCCATCGGCACACCGGATTTGGTGATCATCGGCGCCAACGATCCCGACACCATGTTCCTGCACACCGACGAGTGCCGCCGGTTGGGGCTGGCGTTTGCCGCCGACCCCTCACAGCAGCTGGCCCGCCTTTCCGGCGAGGAAATCCGCAGGTTGATCGACGGGGCCACCTACCTGTTCACCAACGACTACGAATGGGATCTGCTGCTGCAGAAGACGGGGTGGACCGAAGACGACGTGTTGGCGCAAGTCGATCTGCGCGTTACGACGTTGGGACCCAAGGGAGTTGACCTGGTCAGCCGCGACGGCAGCTCATTGCACGTGGGCGTGGTACCCGAAACCAGCAAGGTCGATCCGACCGGAGTCGGCGACGCATTCCGAGCGGGCTTCCTCACCGGCCGCAGCGCTGGGCTCGGGCTGGAGCGCTCGGCGCAGCTCGGCTCGCTGGTCGCGGTCTTGGTGTTAGAGACGAACGGAACCCAGCAATGGCACTGGGATCGCGAGGCCGCGTTGTCGCGCCTCGCCGGCGCGTACGGCCAGGACGCCGCTGACGAGATTGCCTCAGCGCTCTAAATCTGAACCGGATACTGGGGTTCGCTGATCCGCGGCACGATGCTGCCCTCGACGAAGATCGCATGCCACAGCATGAAGATCAGCACCGTCCACAGCCGGCGGCTGTGATCGCTGGAGCCGGCCAGGTGCTCGTCGAGCATCCGCCGCACGGCGGCCACGTCGATCAGCTCGTCGGCCTGCGTGGTGGCGATCATCTGGTGCGCCCAGTCGAGTAGCTCACCGGCCTGCAACCAGTGCCGAATCGGCACGGGGAAACCGAGTTTCGGCCGATGCAGCACATGCGCGGGCACAATCGGCTCCAATGCGCGCCGCAGCGCGTACTTGGTGGTGGTGCGGGTGATCTTCTGCCGCATCGGAAGCCGCGACGCGACAGCGAACACCTCCGGATCCAGGAACGGCACCCGAAGCTCCAGCGAGTTGGCCATGGTCATCTTGTCGGCCTTGACCAGAATGTCGCCCCGCAGCCACGTGAACAGGTCGAGATGTTGCATGCGGGCCACCGGATCCCAGTCGCGTGACTGCTCGTATACCGAAACGGTGACGTCGGTGTGGGTCCATTCCGGCCGGAAGTTCTTCAGCACCGCACGCAGCTGAGGATCGGAGAAGCTGCGCGCGTTACCGTAGTAGCGCTCCTCGAGGGTTTGCGAGCCTCGATGCAGCAGGCTCTTGCCGCGCATGCCTTCCGGCAGCGGTGCCGACACCTTGCGCATCGACCGGCGCACCTTTCCGGGAAGGTACTCGAAAGGCTTGAGCGACAAGGGTTCTCGATAGATCGTGTAGCCGCCGAACAGTTCATCGGCGCCCTCGCCGGACAGCACCACCTTGACGTGTTTGCGTGCTTCGCGGGCGATGAAGAACAGCGGCACCAGTGCCGGGTCGGCCACCGGCTCGTCGAGATACCAGACGATCTCGGGCAACGCTTCGACGAACTCGGCGGGGGAGACGACCTTCGAGACGTGCCGGGCGCCGATCGCCTCGGCCGATGCCACCGCGACGTCGACCTCCGAAAACCCTTCGCGCTCAAAGCCTGTGGTGAATGTGATCAGGCGCGGATTGTGACGGATGGCCAGCGCGGCGATGGCCGTCGAGTCGATGCCGCCGGACAGGAAGGCGCCCACGGTGACGTCGGCGCGCATGTGCTTGGCCACCGAGTCCTCGAGCACGGCGGTGATTTCGTCGTAGCGGGCCTGTTCGCTTCCGTTGACGAACGGCACCGCGGCGAAGCTCGGCTGGAAGTAGCGGGTGGTCTGCGGTGGCTGCCCGGGCCGGATGACGGCGTAGCAGCCCGATTCCAGACGCCGGATACCGCGGTGCAGGGTCTCCGGCTCGGGCACGTACTGCAGCACCGTGTAGTGCTGCACGGCGCGTTCGTCGAGCGTGAGGTCGGCGCCCAGCACGCCGGCGAGCTCCTGGAGGCATTTCTTCTCGCTGGCCACCGCGGTGCCGCCCGGTCCGGTCGCCATGAACAGCGGCTTGATGCCGAACGGGTCGCGTGCGCAGAACAGTTCGCCTCGTGCGGTGTCCCACAATGCGAACGCGAACATCCCGCGCAGCCTCGAGAGCGCGCCGGCGCCCCAGTAGTGATAGGCCGCGATGATCGCCTCGCCGTCGCCGTCGGTGTGAAACACCGCGCCGTGCTCGGCGGCCAGCTGGGCCCGCAACTCCAGGTAGTTGTAGATCTCTCCGTTGAACACGAGCACGTATCGGTCGGCGTCCTCGGCCGGCCCCCAGCGCAGCGGCTGATGCGAGTGCTCGATGTCGATGATCGACAGCCGGTTGAACCCGAACACCACCTGCGCATCCGACCAGGTGCCCGGCTCGTCAGGGCCGCGGTGGCGCATCAGATGCGACGCTTCGGCGACCTCGCCGACCAGCTCGGCGGTGCCTGCGGCCGACGGGTCACGCACCAGGGCCAGCAGTCCGCACATCGCGCCAAGTATGGCACCGCGGAGTTGCCCGGTCGCCTCACTGCCTCGACGGAGGGTGGTCTACGCTGCGTAGTAGCAACATCCCACCCGTTCGCCCTGACCACCACAGGAGGCGCCCACGTGAGACGGCTGCGGCTTCTCGGCTTGACGGTCATGCTCAGTGTGGCAGCCGTCACGCTGTCCGGGTGCAACGCCTACGACGCGCTGAAATTGGGCTGGCCGGACGGCATCACGCCCGAAGCCCACGACAACATGAAGCTGTGGATCGGCTCGCTGATCGCCGCGTTCGTCGTCGGGATCATCGTCTGGGGCCTGACGTTCTGGAGCGCGGCGTTTCACCGCCACAAGAAGGGCCAGACCGAGCTGCCGCGGCAGTTCGGCTACAACATGCCCCTTGAGCTGGTGCTGACGGTCACGCCGTTTCTGATCATCGCGGTGCTGTTCTACTTCACCGTGGTCGTGCAGGAACGCATGCTGAACAAGGACCCGGACCCCGAGGTGGTCGTCGACGTGACGGCGTTCCAGTGGAACTGGAAGTTCGGCTACCAGAGCGTGAACTTCAAAGACGGCACCTATCGCAAAGACCTCGCCGACAACGAGCGCAAGCTGGCCCAGGCCTCGAAGCCGGAAGGTAAGGACAAACACGGCGAGGAGCTTGTCGGGGCGATCCGCGGCAAGAATCCCGAGGACCGCAGCTACCTGAACTACGACAAGGTCGAGACGCTGGGCACCAGCGACGAGATCCCGGTCCTGGTGTTGCCCGCGCACAAGCGCATCGAGTTCCAGCTGGCCTCGGCCGACGTGGTGCACTCGTTTTGGATCATCGACTTTCTGTTCAAGCGCGACGTGCTGCCCGACCCGGACGCCAACCACACCGACAACAAGTTCCAGGTCTCCGAGATCGAGAAGACCGGCGCCTTCGTCGGGCGCTGCGCGGAGCTGTGCGGCACCTACCACGCGATGATGAACTTCGAAGTGCGCGTGGTAGAGCCCAACGACTTCAAGGCCTACCTCGACGCCCGGCTGGCCGGAAAGACCAACTCCCAGGCGCTGCAGATGATCGGGCTGCCGCCTGCGGCCGTCACCACCAAACCGTTCGACACGCGCCGGGGTGAACAGTCCCTGTCGGCGCCGAAGTAAGGACACGCCATGCATATCGAAGCCCGGCTGTTCGAGATCCTGACGGCCTTCTTTGCGCTGGCAACGGTGGTCTATGCGTTTCTGACCGCGTACTTCTTCTCGGGCGGCATCGAGTGGGCGGGCGTCACCGCACTGGTGATGACCACCGGACTGACGCTGATCATCGGGACGTTCTTCCGGTTCGTCGCGCGTCGGCTCGACACCCGGCCCGAAGACTACGAAGACGCCGAGATCGCCGATGGCGCAGGTGAATTGGGCTTCTATGCGCCGCACAGCTGGTGGCCGGTCATGGTGGCGCTGGCCGCCTCGGTGGCCGCGGTTGGGGTGGCACTGTGGCTGCCGTGGCTGATCGTCGCCGGCGTGGTGTTCGTGCTCAGCGCGGCGGCCGGTCTGGTGTTCGAGTACTACGTCGGGCCCGAGAAGCACTAGCGGCCTTCCCAAGGTCACAATCCGGCTCCAAGTTCCGGCCGGGGGACTGCGGGAGGAGTCGACCGCCCAGTGCCGTTGGGTAGTGTTGCCACGGGCACTCTGCGTGGCCCGCGCACCTATAGAGCGGTAACTGAGAAGGAATCTAGAGATGAGCGGGCCGAATCCCCCAGGGCCTGAAGAGTCTTTCGGGGATGAGCCAGGCGGCGAGACCACCGACACAGGGTTTTCCCGGGCTTACTCGGCTCCCGAGTCAGAGCAATTCACCAGCGGCCCCTACATTCCCGCCGACCCGGCGCTCTACGACTACGACGCCTACGACGCGCCGGGATACGAGGAGCAGCCGCCGCCGCCGCGCTGGCCGTGGGTGGTCGGCATAGCCGCCATCCTGGCGGCCGTCGCGCTGGTGGCCTCGGTGTCGCTGCTGGTGTTTCCCAGCCTCACGTCCAACCAGGCCGCGCCCACCACCACGAAGCCCTCGACACCGCCAGTGCAGGACCAGATCCCCAAGTCGACGCCGCCTCCGCCGCCGCCGACCAGTGAGCCGCCTCCGCCGCCGCCCTCGACCGAGACGATCACGGTGACGTCCGAGGCGCCGCCGCCTCCGCCGCCGCCGAGCTCGGAGGCGCCTCCGCCACCGCCGGCACCGTCGGCCGCGCCGAGCAGCAGCGCACCGCCTCCGCCACCGCCGACCACCACGACCACCACCCCGGCCGGTCCGCGACAGATCACCTACTCGGTGACCGGGACCAAGGCGCCCGGGGACATCATCACGATCACGTTCACCGACGCGTCCGGCCGCAGCCGCACCCAGCGCAACGTGTACATCCCATGGTCGTTCACGCTCACCCCGATCTCGAATTCGGAGGTCGGTTCGGTCGAAGCGTCCAGCTTGTTCCGGCTGAGCAGGCTGAACTGCTCGATCACCGCCAGCGATGGGACAGTCCTGTCCCAACGAACCGACAACTCCCCAGTGACGAGCTGCTGATGGACCGATCCGATACCGTTCTTCGCACCCTGCTGATCGCTTGCGCGGTGGTCTGGCTCGCCGTGATCGGAGTCAGCGTCGCGGCGATCGTCGCGCTCGTCGAACTCGCCTCTGGCAGGGCAGGGCAGCCGGCCGCCGACTCCGGCACGCCGTGGGGACTCTACGTCGTCATCGCAGTGTCGGCGGTGATCATTTTGGCGTCAATTCCGTTGCTGCTGAGGGCTCGTCGAGAAGCGCAGCTGGAACCGCCGCGCCGCGCGCCCGCGCCACCGCCTCCGGCGTATCCGCCCGTCGAGGCGACCACCGAGAAACTACGCGTGTTCGGGTCGGTGACCGACCCGGCGCAGCGGCAAGCGGGGGGTGCGGCGTCGTCGTCCAGAGTCGATGGCCTGTCCGATGACGAGATGGACCACGTGTGGCTTCGCTTCACGCTGTCGATGGCCACGGCTATCGGCGCGGCGACCTTGGCGGTCGCGACGGCTACCTACTTTCTGGGCGTTCAGCACGACGGTTCGGCATGGGCCGCGCTGACACTGGCGGGCGTCATTACCGTGCTGATGCCGTTGATCCCATGGCGGCAGCTGCGTCGGCTGGACGCGTCAGTGGTGCCCGTTCGGTGACTCGCCGTCGCGCGACCCGTTGAACCCGTTGACGCTTTCCTGACGCTCGCGCACCGCGGTGAGCGCCCGCTGTTCGGCGGCGTGCTGCGCCTCGGTCAGCGCCTGCTGCTCCGCTGGCGGGTCGGCCGTCAACAGGCTGCCCAGGCCAGGCGCGCCGCCGAGGCCCAGCTTGTTCATCCGCTTGGGCACCGGGGCGCCCTGGTACTCCAGCGGAATGGGATGGCCGTGCTCGTCGACCGGTCCCAGCGGCTGATGCAGTTCGATGTACGCGCCATGCGGCAGCCGCTTGATGATGCCGGTTTCGACGCCATGCTCGAGCACCTCACGGTCGCTGCGCTGCAACGCGATTGCCCAGCGGTAGGCAATGAAGTACACGATCGGCGGCAGCACCACCATTCCGATCCGGCCGATCCACGTGGTGGCGTTCAGCGAGATGTGGAACTTCAGCGCGATGATGTCGTTCATCGCGCTCATGGTCAGCACCATGTAGAACGCGATCGCCATCGCGCCGATGGCGGTGCGCACCGGCACGTCGCGCGGCCGTTGCAGCAAATTGTGGTGAGCGTCGTCCTTCGTGGCCTTCTTCTCGATATAGGGCCACAGCGGCAGCAGCACGAACACCAGGCCCATGAGCAGCGCCACCCAGACCGGCGCGGGGATGGTGTAGTGGCCGATGTAAATCTCCCACGGGGGGAAGATGCGAGCCAATCCCTCGGTCCACATCATGTAGAAGTCCGGTTGCGAGCCTGCGGACACCTGCGACGGCTTGTACGGGCCGAGCTGCCAGATCGGGTTGATCTGCAGCAGGCCGCCCATCAGGCCCAGGATGCCGACGACGATCGCGAAGAACGCCCCCGACTTGACCGCGAACACCGGCAGAATCCGCACCCCGACCACGTTTTGTTCCGTGCGGCCCGGGCCAGGGAACTGCGTGTGCTTCTGGTACCAGACCAGCGCGAGGTGAACACCGATGAGCGCCAAGATGATTGCCGGGAACAGCAGAACGTGCACCACGTACAGCCGCGGGATCAGGATGTCGCCGGGGAAGTCACCGCCGAACAGCGCCCAGTGCAGCCAGGTGCCGATCACCGGCATTCCCAACGTGATCGAGCTCAGCGCGGCGCGCAGGCCGATGCCCGACAGCAGGTCGTCGGGCAGCGAGTAGCCGAAGTAACCCTCGAACATCGCCAGGATCAACAGCAGCGAGCCGATCACCCAGTTCGCTTCGCGTGGCTTGCGGAACGCGCCCGTGAAGAAGATGCGGGCAAGGTGCACCATGATCGCCGCCGCGAACATCAGTGCGGCCCAGTGATGGATCTGCCGCACGAACAATCCGCCGCGGACCTCGAAGCTGATGTCGAGTGCGCTCTCGTACGCCCGCGACATCTGCACACCGTTGAGTGGTTGGTACACACCGTGATACGTGACTTCGGTCATCGACGGGTCGAAGAACAGCGTCAGGTAGACGCCGGTCAGCAACAGCACGATGAACGAATACATCGCGATCTCGCCGAGCAGGAACGACCAGTGGGTGGGGAAGACCTTGTTGATCTGGCGCTTCATCCCCGCGGCGAGGTGGTAGCGCTGATCCATCGCCTCCGCCTGATGGGCGGCGATGTCACCGAGTTTCGGGGGTTTCAGTGAAGGACTCATGTTGTCTTCCGTTCCCAGAATGCCGGCCCAACGGGCTCGATGAAGTTGCCGTTGGCTACCAGATACCCGTCCTTGTCGACAGTGATCGGCAACTGCGCCAATGCCCTCGCGGCAGGGCCGAAGATGGGCTTGGCGAAGTGCAGCAGGTCGAATTGCGACTGATGGCACGGGCACAGGATGCGGTAGGTCTGCTGCTCGTAGAGCGAGGCGGGGCAGCCCAGGTGCGAGCAGACCTTGGTGAACGCGAACAGGTCGCCGTAGTTGAAGCTTTCCTGCCCTTGACGTTTGACGACCTTGTGCATGTCATTGGGCTTGATGCGGATGAGCATCACCGGATTGCGCACGCCCATCGCGATTTCCGTGAGCTTCTCGTGCGACTCGACGGTGCTGCCGTCGCCGTCCGACTCCCGCCACGGGAATACCGTCATCATGCCGCCCGCGTCGAGGTCCTCGGGGCGCACTTTGATGAACGGCGACTCACCTGGCCGGCCCGTGGCGGTGGCCAAAAAGATGGTTTCGCCCTTGTAGCGCGGCGTCCACCCCGACGTCCACAGCACCGCGGTGGGCCCCTCCGATGTCTGCACCACCGGCTTCCACGGATTCTTGATGAGGCCACCGATGAACGCCACCACGGTGCCCAACCCGAAGGCGCCCAGGGCGACTCCGAACGACGTCTTGATCACCTTGCGGCGACCAATCGTCGAGGCGTCCAAGGTCTCGGTCAGCTCGGCCACAATGGTCTTGCGATCGACCTCGGACGACGGCCCGTCGTGGCGGTCCTGCACCACGATCTCTTCCGGGATGAACCGCTTCTGGTACAGAACGGCGCCGATCCCGATCGACAGGATCGACAAGCCGAACGTCAGCCCGTACAGAGGCGTGGTCAACGTGTAAAGCAGGCTGCCGGGAGCGTTCTGCGGCTTCCACTCCCACGGCCAGAACAAGAAGATCAGCAGCAGCGCCAGCCCGGAGAACCCGCCCAGCAGCAACCAGAACGCGACCCGCCGCTCGGCGCGCTTTTCGGCGCGGGTGCCCTCCACGGGCCAACGGGGCTCCTTGTAGAGGACCTCGACACCGTCGAGTTTGGTGCCGAGTCGTACCAGCTCGTCGCGGTCCATCTCGTTGAGCTCTTGATCGCTGGGCACCTTCGGCGTTTCCGTCATGTTGAGCGTGCTCCGATCCACAGGGCGGCGGCGATAACGCCCACGATTCCTATCAGCCACATCGCCCAGGCTTCCGACGTCGGCCCGAAACCACCTAGGCCGTACCCGCCGGGGTTCGGGACCTCAGAAGCCATTTTGACGTAGGCGATGATGTCCTTTTTCTCGTCAGGGGTGAGCTGGCGGTCGGAGAACTTCGGCATGTTCTGCGGGCCGGTGAGCATCGCAGTGTAGATCTGTGCCGGGTTCGGCTCGGCCAGGTCCGGGGCATACTTCCCCGAGGAGAGCGCACCCCCCTTTCCAGTGAAGTTGTGGCAGGACGCGCAGTTCAGCCGGAACAGGTCGCCGCCACGGGCGACGTCGTCGCCGATCAGCGACTCCATCGCGATCTTGCCGTTCTGGTCGCGCGGCACCGTCGGACCGCCGCCGTTGGCCTGCACGTAGGCCATCAGCGCGTCGATCTGGTTCTCGTCGAAGGCCGGCGGCTTGCGGGGCGCCTGCTGATTCTGGCTGGCCAGCGGCATGCGTCCGGTGGACACCTGGAAGTAGACCGCCGCCTCACCGACGCCGACCAGGCTGGGGCCGCGCTCGGC
The DNA here is from genome assembly GCF_059813155.1 of Mycobacterium sp. NGS19. NCBI lineage: Bacteria > Bacillati > Actinomycetota > Actinomycetes > Mycobacteriales > Mycobacteriaceae > Mycobacterium > Mycobacterium sp. NGS19. The sequence continues at coordinate 107,138 of NZ_JCALEB010000007.1, read as the reverse complement.
GATGCCCTGCAGGTTCGCCCCGTGGCAGGACACGCACGAGGTCTCGTAAAGCTGCTTGCCGTTGCGCACCAGCGCCTCTTGGGACTGGTCGGCGACGGCCACCTGCGGCTTGGGGGTGAGCGTGGCGGCCAAGCCGCCCGCAATGAACAGCGCGGCCAACAGCAGCAGACCGGCCGACAGGCGTCGGCGCAGCCGCCGACGGGACCGGCTGGTCGGGCCGAACCGGGCTGAGGGCTTTTTGCTCCTCGCGTCCGCGGCGGCCGTCTTGCTCCTCGCGTCCGCGGCGGCCGTCTTGCTCCTCACGTCCGCGCCAAACAACTGGGCTCCCTTCATCTTCGCCGCGCTGCGGGTCATCGGACGAAGTAGATGGTGGCGAACAACGCGATCCAGACGATGTCGACGAAGTGCCAGTAATACGAGACGACGATCGCCGCGGTGGCCTGCGCAGGAGTGAACTTGCTCATCGTGGTGCGGATCAGCAGCAAGATGAATGCGATCAAACCGCCGATGACGTGCAAGCCGTGGAATCCGGTGGCCAGGTAGAACACCGAGCCGTACGCGCTGCCGGGGATGGTGGTGCCGTGCTGCACCAGATGGATGTACTCGTAGCCCTGGCCGGCGATGAAGAAGGCGCCCATCAGAAACGTGACCACATACCAGCGGCGCAGCCCGAACACGTCGCCGCGCTCGGCGGCGAACACGCCCATCTGACAGGTGAACGACGACGCGATCAGCACCAGCGTCACCGGAACCGCTTGATACAGGTTCAGTTCGGTGGGCGGCGGCGGCCAGTTGCCTGCGGCCTGGGCACGGGCAGTGAAGTACATCGCGAACAATCCAGCAAAGAACATGAGTTCGCTGGACAGCCAGACGATCGTGCCGACACTGACCATGTTCGGCCGGTTCAGGGAATGCACTCGCGACGTGATCGCGGTTCCGGAGGTCCCTACAGCGCTCGTCACAAAAGAAGTATGACGCTTTGTAGTTGTCGGATTCCAGCGGGGGACCCTTTTGGTCACAAAGTGATCGCACGTGGGACCATCTGCGCGTGACGGCATTGTCGTGGCCGCAGGTGCTCGCAGCGCTGACCTCCGGAAATGAGCTGGAACCCGGAGGCGCGGCCTGGGCTATGGAGCAGGTGATGACGGGCGCAGCCACCCCTGCCCAGATCGCCGCGTTCGGTGTCGCGATGAAGATGAAGGGCCCCACCGCCGCCGAAGTCCGTGAGCTCGCCGACACCATGCTGGCACACGCGCGCAGACTGCCGGGGGCGCAGCTGGGGTCGGACGCCGTCGACGTCGTCGGCACCGGGGGCGACGGGTCCAACTCCGTCAACCTGTCGACGATGGCCGCAATCGTGGTGGCGGCCAACGGAATCCCGGTGATCAAGCACGGCAACCGCGCCGCGTCGTCGCGCAGCGGCGGCGCAGACGTGCTGGAGGCGCTCGGCGTGCGCATCGACCTGTCGCCCGACGACGTCGCGCGCAGCCTCACCGAGGTGGGCATCGGGTTCTGCTTCGCGCCGCTATTTCACCCGTCGTTCCGCCACACCTCTGTCGCGCGGCGCGAGGTCGGCGTCCCGACGGTGTTCAATCTCCTGGGGCCGCTGACCAATCCGGCGCTGCCGCGAGCCGGTCTGGTCGGTTGTGCCTTCGACGAGCTGGGCGAGGTGATGGCCGGCGTGTTCGCCGAGCGCGGGTCCAGCGTGTTGGTGGTCCGCGGCGACGACGGCCTCGACGAGCTCACCACGACCACCACCAGCACGGTCTGGCGGGTGCGGGCCGGGACGGTGACCAAGCTGACCTTCGACCCCAGCGAGTTCGGGATCGCCAAGGCCGAGTTGGCGCACCTGCTCGGCGGCGACGCCGACCAGAACGCCGAGGTAGCCCGATCGGTGCTGGCCGGGGCCGCCGGCCCGGTGCGCGACGCGGTGCTGCTCAACGCCGCGGGGGCGATGGTGGCGCACGCCGGGCTAGCCGGCGACGTCGAGTGGCGTTCCGCCTGGGAGTCGGCGTTGCAACGGGCCGCTACCGCGATCGACTCGGGGGCGGCCGAACACCTGCTCGCGCGTTGGGCGCGGTTCACACAAAAGGTCTAGCGACCCTTCGAACGCTTGAATGTCTTGCTCGGCAGCCAGTTTGGCAGAGCGCGCAGCCGCGGCCCAGGCCGCCCACGGGCCCGCGCTGGCAATCGGGACCGCATAGCCGCGTTCGGTCCGCACAATCCGAACGCCGGGCTTCTCGAGCCAGCGGGCGATCAGCGCGGACTCTTCGACCAGCGCGCCACCGAGCGGCGCGTCGGCCGGCAGAACCGTCTGGGCACCCGCGCACGCCGCCTCGATCACCGGCATCGGCGGCACGCCGCGCGGCGCGGTGACGGCGGCGGCCAACTGGGCGTGCCGGATCACCGCGATGTGCCAGCCGCCGTCGCCGTCGGGCGCGGCCGCGACCAGCTCGGGAATCTCGGCGAGCGCTCGCAGCCGCTGTGCCCGCCACAGCACCTCGACCGTCGCGGCCGCGTGATCCCGCAGCCGGCCGGCCGATTCGTAGTGGCCTCGCGCGGCGAGTTCGGCGATCCGGTCCGCGATCGCCGCCAGCGCTGCGTTGTCGCGGCCGTCGATCAGCGCTTCGGCACGTCGTGGTGCGTCGGCGTAGTCGGTGGCCGAAAGCCCGCGGGGCGCCGGGCACGGTGACACCTCCCGTTCGGGGCAGCTCGGGCCGTGGGTGGCGGAGCGGCCCAGCCGTGTGCCGCAGGTCCGCACTCCGGTGAACCGCGCCAGCAGTGCAGCGGTGTCGGCGGCGTCGGTGCGGGAGCGGAACGGGCCGACGACGCGGCTGCTCCGCGGTTCCCGCACCACGGTGAACCGCGGGAACGCCTCGTCGGACAGCGTCAGCCACCACCATCGGCGCGGGAACCGTGAGCGCCGGTTGTAAGGCGGTGCGTGCGCGGCCAGCAGCCGCAGTTCGCGCACCCCGGCCTCCAGCGCATGCGCGCACTCGACCACGTCGACGCCGGTGGCCAGCGTCACCATTTCACTGATCCGCGCCCGGCTGTCGGCGCCGGTGAAGTATTGGCTGACACGGCGTTTGAGGTTCACCGCGGTGCCCACGTAAAGGACCTCACCGCCCGGGCCGCGGAACAGGTACACCCCCGGCCGCGGCGGCACGCCGTCGGCGAGCACGCGTTTACGTCGTTGCGCCGCAGTGACATTCGGCAGATACGCCTGCAGATCTGTGTAGGTGTGCACGCCCTGGTTGCCCACCCGCTCGATGAGCGCGTGCAACACGTCGACGGTGGCGCGCGCGTCGTCGAGCGCGCGGTGGGTGGGCTGACACGAGACCGAGAACAGCTTGGCGAGCGCGGCCAGCCGCACGCTGGGCGCCTCCTCGCGCGAGAGCACCCGTCGGGCCAGCCGCACGGTACACAGCACCGGCGGACGTGGCCATGTGATGTCGCAGCGCCGCGCCGCAGCCTTGAGGAAACCGACGTCGAATCCGGCGTTGTGGGCGACCAGCACGGCACCGCGGGCGAACTCGAGGAACATGGGCAGGACTGCGTCGATCTTCGGTGCGTCCGAGACCATCGCGGTGGTGATGCCGGTCAGCTGCACGATCTGCGGTGGGATCACGCGACCGGGGTCCACCAGCGTCGCGAACTCGCCGAGCACGACGCCGCCCCGCACCTTGACCGCCCCGATCTCGGTGATCGCGTCGGTGGCCCGCCCGCCGGTGGTCTCCAGATCGACCACCACGAAGGTGGTTTGAGCGAGCGTGACTTCCGCCGCAGGGTCCACGTCGGCGAAGCTGAGCTGCTCCATGAGCGTTGACGCTAGGCAGGGGCACTGACACCGCCCGGGATTTGCGCGGAACCTGTCGGTGGGTGTCGCTACCGTCGCGGCCATGATCATTGACTGCGACGACTGCGCCGTGCGGGGCGCCGCCTGCAAGGAGTGCGTGATCAGTGTTCTGATCGGTGTTCCGGGCTCACTTCGAGACGACGAGTGCGCGGCGCTGGAAGCGCTTGCCGAAGCGGGGCTTGCGCCGCGGCTGCGGTTGGTTCCGATTCGGCGGCGGAAAGACCCTGGCGTTGCGTGACTTCTAAGATTGCCTCTTAGATTCGCCTGCCTGTTGGACAAGGTGGATGCCGTTTCGTAACCTATCTGAGACCTAAGCAGCTACGGGCCTCGGCCACGGCACTCGAAGGATTCTCCGGCTTTGAGATCTGATCGTGCGCGGTGGATCAGCCGCCGTTCCAGGCGATCGATAATCGTTGCGACAGCAGTACTTTCAATATTCGGCAGCCTGCTTGCGGGCAGCGGGCATGCCGATCCGGCCGATGACGCGTTGGCCAAACTCAACGAACTGTCACGGCAGGCTGAGCAGACCACCGAAGAGATGCACACGGCCCAGCTGGATCTGGACCGCAAGCTCGCCGCGCAGAAAGCCGCCGAGCAGAAGCACGACGCCGACGTGGCGGCCGTCGAGTCCGCCAATGCGCAACTGACGGGATACCAGGCCACCGTCGACAAGCTGGCCGCGGCGATGTACATGGGCGGCCACACCGACAGCTTCAGCGCGATGATGACCGCCGACTCGCCGCAGCACCTCATCGACCAGATGACCGCACAAGAAGTAGTGGCGAGCGAGATGTCGGCGCAGATGGCCAGTTACCGCTCGCTGAGCCAGAAGGCCGCCGCGGCCGAGGCGGCGTCGGCCAAGTCCGCCGATGCGGCCCGCGTCGCCGCCGAGCAGGCCGCCGCAGTGCGCGCCGACGTGCAGGCCAAGCAAAGCAAGTTGCAGACGCAGATCGCGGTGGTCAAGTCGCAGTACCTGGCGCTCAGCCCCAACCAGCGGGCCGCATTGGGCGCGCCGCCGCAGGCACAGGCCACGCTGCCCGACGCCCCGGAGGCGCTGCCGAACCTGCCGCCGCCGGACGTCTCGATCAACGCGATGCCCGCTCCCGAGGGCGCCTTGCCGCCCAACGGCGACGTCGCCGCGCCGGGCGGCTCACCGGAGGCCGCGATCGTCGTCCAGGCGGCGCTGAGCCGAATGGGTTCGCCGTACTCGTGGGGCGCTGAGGGCCCCAACGCGTTCGACTGCTCGGGCCTGGTGAAGTGGGCGTTCCAGCAGGCCGGCGTTTCGCTGCCGCATTCCAGCCAGGCGCAGGCCGCCGGCGGCCAGCCGGTGTCGCTGTCGGACATGCAGCCCGGTGACGTCGTCACCTACTACGGCGACGCGTCGCACGTCGGCCTCTACATCGGCGACGGGATGATCGTGCACGCGTCCACCTACGGCACACCGGTGAAGGTGGCGCCAGTGGGCAATGCGCCGATCTACAACGTCCGCAGGTACTGAGCACCCGCACCCGCGGCTGCTGGCCGCCGCTCTGGGTCTGCTCCTGGTCGGCCAGATCGTAGCGGCCGCAGTGGTGATCGGCCGCTCACCGGCACCGACCGCCGCTCCTGCGCACATGATGCGGCTCCTCGACCGCGGCGCGCCGGCGCAACTGCCTGGCCGCATCGCCGCGGAGATGCCCGACGCCGTCGCCGCGGTGTCGGCATTCTGGGGCGACGACTGGCCCCGCGAGATCGTCGTCGTGACCACCGCCAGCGACACCGACTTCGCGGCCCAGACCGGGCAGCCGGACCGCGACTGGACCGGGGTGGCCGCGGTCGCGGTGGCCGACCACGTGGACGTCGCCCGGCGGGAAGCGTTCGGGCAGCGGATTGTGTTCGCCCCCGGAGCTGCTGCGATGAACCCGCAAGCCTTGCGAATCGTGTTGCGCCACGAGCTTTTTCATTACGCCACCCGGGCCGATACGACGCTCGACGCGCCGCAGTGGCTGACCGAGGGTGTCGCCGACTACGTCGCGCGCGGCCCTGCGACACCGCCCGGGCAGACCGCGGTGCCGGCACGTCTGCCGTCGGACGCCGAACTCGACTCGGTCGGCGCGGGCCGGTCGGCGGCCTACGACCGCGCCTGGTGGTTCGCGACGTTCATCGCCGACGCGTACGGCACGCCTGCGCTGCGGCGGCTCTACCTATCGGGTGGTGACCCGCAGGCCACGCTGGCGCTGGGCTGGGACGTGCTGCTAGCGCGCTGGCAGCGCTGGCTCGCTGGGTAGATTGGTCAGCCGTGTCGCGGGTCCTGCTGGTCACCAACGACTTTCCTCCGCGTCCCGGCGGCATCCAGGCCTATCTCGAGGCGCTGACGCATCACTTGGCCCGGTCGGCTGCGCACACGTTGACGGTGTACGCACCGCACTGGAAACGCGCGGAACAATACGACCGGGACGCCCCGTTCGACGTGGTCCGCCACCCCGGGACGCTCATGCTGCCGGTTCCCGACGTCGACGCGCGGATGCGCACATTGATCGCCGAACGGGGCATCGACACCGTGTGGTTCGGGGCCGCCGCGCCGTTGGGACTGCTGGCGCGGCGTGCCCGTAAGGCCGGTGCGCGACGGGTGCTGGCCAGCACGCACGGGCACGAAGTGGGCTGGTCGATGTTGCCGGTGGCGCGTTCGGCGCTGCGCCGCATCGGCGAGGACAGCGACGTGGTGACCTACGTGAGCCGCTACACCCGCGACCGGTTCGCGTCCGCCTTCGGGCCGCGGACGTCCCTGGAACACCTGCCGCCGGGCGTCGACGCGAACCGGTTCCGTCCCGACCCGGCCGCGCGAGCGGAGATGCGCACCCGCTACGGGCTCGGGCAGCGGCCGGTGATCGTCTGCCTGTCGCGGCTGGTGCCCCGCAAAGGCCAGGACATGCTGATCCGTGCGCTCCCGGCGATCCGGTCGCGGGTCCACGGCGCGGCACTGGTGATCGTCGGCGGGGGCCCGTATCTCGACACGCTGCGCCGGCTCGCCCGCGGCACCGGCGTCGGCGAGCACGTGACATTCACCGAAGGTGTGCCGGCCGCTGAGCTGCCCGCCCACCATGCGATGGCGGACGTGTTCGCGATGCCGTGCCGCACCCGCGGGGCGGGACTCGACGTGGAGGGGCTGGGCATCGTGTACCTGGAGGCGTCGGCAACGGGAGTGCCCGTGGTGGCCGGCCGGTCCGGGGGAGCGCCGGAGACAGTGCAGGAAGGCCGCACCGGGTTCGTCGTCGATGGTCGCTCGATCGACCAGATCGCCGACGCGCTCAGCCGCATCCTGGCCGACAGGGATCTGGCGGATCGCATGGGCGCAGAAGGGCGGCGCTGGGTGCTGGACCGCTGGAACTGGACTCGGCAGGCCGCGCGGCTCGCCGAGCTGCTCTAGGCACCGGCTAACCTGTCGGCATGCGTCAGTACTTCTCTCGCTGGAAGCAGCCGACGAGGAGGGACATCACCGCGGCCATCCTGGTATGCGGCCTGGCGGTGATCGGCATTTCCTGGGGCGTCAACGAAGCAGAGAAGCACTCTCAAGAAGCCAAGAAGGCCAAGTACGAGAACTGCTTGCACGAAGCCGAGGCCAAGCACGTTCTCCCGCTGGCGAGCCTCGACGAGATCGAGGCATGCAAGTATCAGGCCGGGTTCAAGTAACCCGCATCAGCTGTAAAGCGCCTCGATCTGGTCGGCGAACTTCTCTGCGACCACCTTGCGCTTGACCTTCAGCGTCGGCGTCAGCTCGCCCGTATCCACGGTGAAATCGACCGGCAGGATCGTGAACTTGCGGATCGCCTCGGCCTTGGACACGGCGCGGTTCGCCTCCTTGACCGCAAGGTCGATTTCGGCGCGCAGGTCCGGGTCGTCGGCGAGTTCTTCCACCGAAGCGCCGGCCGACTTGCCGTGGTGCTGCTTCCACACGTCGAACGCTTCCGGATCGAGCGCGATCAGCGCGCCGATGAACGGCTTCGCATCGCCGACCGCCATCGCCTGGCTGATCAGCGGGTGCGCGCGCAGCTGGTCCTCGAGTACTGCCGGTGCGACGTTCTTGCCGCCCGCGGTGACGATGATCTCCTTCTTACGGCCGGTGATGGACAAGAAGCCGTCGGCGTCGATGCTGCCCAGATCGCCGGTGTGAAACCAGCCGTCGGCGTCGATCGCCTCGCGGGTGGCCTGCTCGTTGTGCCAATAGCCGGTGAAGACCACCCCCCCTTTGACCAACAGCTCGCCGTCATCGGCCAGGGCAATACTGTTGCCCGGCAACACCTTTCCCACAGTGCCGACCTTCAGGTCCCCGATCCGGTTCACGGTGATCGCGGCGCTGGTCTCGGTCAGGCCATAACCCTCGTAGATCGACACGCCGACGCCGCGGTAGAAGTGGCCCAGCCGCGCGCCCAGCGGCGCGCCGCCCGAGATCGAGGCCCGGCAGTTTCCGCCCAGCGCGGCGCGCAGCTTTCCGTAGACCAGCCGGTCGAACAGCGCGTGCCGGGCGCGCAGCAGCAGCGACGGCCCGCCGCTGTCTTGGCCTGTTCTGCTCCTCACGTCCGCGGTCGCCTTGCTCCAGTCGATCGCGGTCTTGGCGGCCAGGTCGAAGATCTTGCCCCGGCCGGAGTCGCGGGCGTTGAGTTCGGCTGTGTTGTAGACCTTTTCGAACACGCGTGGCACCGACACCACGACCGTCGGCTTGAACACTCCGAGCATCGGCACCAAGTTCTTGATGTCGCTGGTGTAGCCCAGAGTCACCTTGTTGGCGAACGCGGTCATCGACAGCGCGCGGGCCAACACGTGAGCCAGCGGCAAAAAGATCAGCAGCCGCTCACCCTTGCGCAGCAGCGTGGGAAAGCACGCCGACGCACCGCGGATCTCGTGCACCAGATTCGAGTGCGTCAGCTGCACGCCCTTGGGGCGCCCTGTGGTGCCCGAGGTGTAGATCAGCGTGGCCGGATCAGAAGCGCGCAGCCCGGCCAGCCGGGCGTCGAGCTCGCCGGCGTCCACGGAGCGGCCGGCCTCGGAGAGCTCGTCGAGCGCCGACGGGCCCGACGACTCGATCCGCAGCACCGTGCGCAGCGACGGCAGCTCGTCGGCGAGTTCCTTGACGGTCTGGGCGTGCGCTTCGTTCTCGGTGAACGCCAGCACCGCCCCCGAGTCCTTCAGCACCCAGCGCACCTGGTCCGGTGAGCTGGTCTCGTAGATGGGCACAGTGACGGCCCCGACCGACAGGATCGCGTAGTCGAGGATCACCCACTCGTAGCGGGTGGCCGACAGGATCGCCACCCGGTCCCCGGCGTTGACGCCCTCGGCGATCAGGCCCAGCGCGGCCGCGCGGATCTGCGCGGCGGCCTGCGCGCACGTCACGTCCGCCCATGCCCCGTCGACCAGCCGCTGAAAGATCACGTGATCGGGGTCGCTTCGCTCGTGCTCGAACACCGAGCTGGCAACATTGTCATTCTCCGCGACGGAAAACGACGCCGGAAGGCTCACTTCACGCACGATCACGGACCTTCTTTCAGCGGCGGGTGACTATCGTGTTCAGCCTAGCGAGCAGGTAGTGGACACCCATCCGTCGCCGGATTGAGAGAGGCCATGCACAGCATCCAGATTGCCGACGAAACCTTCGTCGCCGCGGAGCCGGCCGACGTCGGACGGGCGGTGTCCGACCCGGGCAAGTGGCGGCGCTGGTGGCCGGATCTGTGGCTCGATGTGGTCGAAGACCGCGGTGAGAAGGGCATCCGCTGGACGGTCACCGGCGCGCTCACCGGCACGATGGAGATCTGGCTGGAGCCGATGCTCGACGGTGTGATCCTGCACTATTTCCTGCACGCCGAGCCCGCCGGCGCGGCGGCGTGGCAGCTGGCGCGGATGAACTTCGCGAAGCTCACCCACCAGCGCCGGGTGGCGGGTAAGGAGATGGCGTTCGAGGTCAAACGCACGCTCGAAGCTTCCCGGCCGGTGGGGGCGTCGCGCACGCACTGACTTGGGTACCTTTTGAAGGTGGCAGATTCCACGGCGCAGACCATCTACATCGACGCCGACCCGAAGACCGTGATGGACGTGATCGCGGACATCGAGGCCTACCCGCAGTGGGTGTCGGAGTACAAACAAGCCGAGGTGCTCGAAGCCGACGCCGACGGCTATCCCAAGACAGCGCGGCTGGTGCTGGACGCAGCCGTGCTCAAGGACACGATGGTGCTGGCGTACGACTGGCCGGCCGATCACAACTCCGTGCGCTGGCATCTGGTGTCGAGTTCGTTGCTGCGAGCGCTCAACGGCGCATACCACTTGTCGCCCAAGGGATCCGGAACCGAGGTCACTTATGAGCTGTCGGTGGACCTGCTCATCCCGATGATCGGATTGCTCAAACGCAAGGCCGAGCGTAGGTTGACCGACACCGCACTGAAGGACCTCAAGAAACGAGTCGAGGCTGAGTGAGTCACCGCCCGCCGCGCAGCGGATCAGCCTCTTCGTCGGCAAAGGGGGAGTAGGCAAGTCGACCCTCGCCGCAGCCACTGCGGTCGGTGCCGCCCGCGGCGGCTTCCGTGTCCTGCTGGTATCCACCGACCAGGCACATTCGGTGGGCGACGTCCTCGGTGTCCCGGTGGTCCCGACGGGCGCGCGCCAGGTCACCCGGGTGCTGGAAGACGACGTCGACGCCGGCGGGGGCTTCCTCGACGCGCTGGCCCTGGACACGCTCGCGCTGCTGGAGGCGCGCTGGCGGCAGGTGGCCGCCCCGCTGGGCAAGCGGTTTCCCGATTCGGAACTCGTTGACGTCGCGCCGGAGGAGCTGTCGGCGTTGCCCGGTATCCAGGAGGTGCTCGGCCTGCACGAGGTCGGCCAGCTCGCCGAGTCGGGGCGGTGGGACCACGTCGTGGTCGACTGCGCGTCGACCGCCGACGCGCTGCGGATGCTGACGCTGCCGGCCACGTTCGGCATGTACGTCGAGCGGGCCTGGCCGCGCCACCGGCGGCTGGCACGTGCGGGCGAGGATGCCGGCGCAGCGGTTGTGGTGAGCGTGCTGGAACAGATGGCCGCCGGGATGGAGCGGCTGACCGCGCTTCTTACCGACGAATCGCGGGTGGGTGCGCACCTGGTGCTGACGGCCGAGCGGGTGGTCGCCGCGGAGGCGGTGCGCACGCTTGGCGCGCTGTCGTTGACGGGTGTGCGGGTCGACGAGCTGATCGTGAATCAGGTTCTGATGAGAGACGATTCGTACGAGTACCGCAATCTGCCGGAGCATCCGGCTTTCGACTGGTACACCGAACGCATCACCGAGCAGCAGGCCGTACTCGACGAACTCGCGACCAAGATCGGCGACGTCGAGCTGGTGCTGGCACCTCATTTGGCCGGCGAGCCGATCGGTCCCAAGGCGCTGCTGCAGCTGCTCGACAACGTCCGCCGCGTCGACGGCTTGCCGCCGCCGGGGCCGATCCAGCCGGTGGTGGACCGGGAATCCGGCTCGGGTCTCGATGCTGTGTACCGGATGCGGTTAGAGTTGCCGCAGGTCGACCCCGGCTCGTTGACGCTGGGCCGAGTCGACGACGACCTGATCATCGGCTCCTCGGGAATGAGGCGTCGAGTTCGGCTGGCGTCTGTGCTGCGGCGGTGCGTGGTCACCGACGCCGCGCTGCGGGGGAGTGAGTTGACGGTGCGATTTCGACCGAACCCGGAGGTGTGGCCCGCGTGAGTGGAATGCACCCCGAGATTCCGCCGGAGTTGCGGGCGCTGGCTCAGGCGGTGCTCGACCGCATCGATCCCGCGGTGCGTGCCGCTGCGGCGATCGCGTCGGGCCGCGGCGGCGCGCCCGGCAAGTGTCAGCAGGTGTGGTGCCCGGTATGCGCGCTGGCCGCGCTGACCTCCGGCGAGCAGCATCCCCTGCTCGACGTCATCGCCGAGCACAGTGTGGCGCTGCTGACGGTGGTGCGCGCGATCCTGGAGAGCAACGGCGCGACCAACGGAGACGGCAACGGCACGCCGCCGCCGGATGGAGACGGTCCGCCAGGCGCCGGCCCGCCTCCTGCTCCCGGCCGGTATCAGCACATTCCCATCAGCGTCGAAGACCCTCCAGAATAGGTAGAGTTACCCGAAAGCGCGCCCCGAGCCAGGAGTGTCCATGTGGTATTGGCTGTTCAAGTACATCTTCATGGGACCTCTGTTGTTGCTTCTGGGACGGCCGAAAACCGAAGGGCTTGAACACATTCCGGACTCCGGCCCGGCGATTCTGGCCAGCAACCACCTTGCTGTGGCCGACAGTTTCTATCTGCCGCTCGTCGTCAAGCGCCGCATCACGTTCCTGGCCAAGGCGGAGTACTTCACGGGCACCGGTCTGAAGGGATGGTTCACCCGCTGGTTCTACACGGTGGCGGGTCAGGTTCCGATCGACCGCAGCAATGCCGATGCCGCGCAGGCCGCGCTCGACACCGCCAAACGACTGCTGGACGACGGCAAGCTGCTCGGCATGTATCCCGAGGGCACGCGCTCGCCGGACGGCCGGTTGTACAAGGGCAAGACGGGGCTGGCCCGGCTCGCGCTGGAAACCGGCGTGCCGGTGATCCCCGTCGCGATGATCGGTACCAACGTCGTCAACCCCCCGGGCAGCAAGATGTGGCGGTTCGGCAAGGTCACCGTCCGCGTCGGCAAGCCGTTGGACTTCAGCCGGTTCGAGGGTCTGGCCGGCAACCGCTTCATCGAGCGCGCGGTCATCGACGAGGTGATGTACGAGCTGATGCAGTTGTCCGGGCAGGAGTACGTCGACCTGTACGCGGCGGACATCAAAGAGGGCAAAGTCGACGACGGCGTCGCCCGCTCGACCGCCGCATAGGACCGTCCGCTGGCCGAGTTGTGGCACTCCTTTTGGCAGAGCCTCGTCGACAGGGGGCGGCTGCCGCTGCTGTTCTGCCTGCTCGCATTCATCTCGACGTTCTTCGTGACGCGCACGATCGTGCGCTACATCCGGCGGCACGCCGATAGCGACGCGCCACGCAAGTGGTGGCAGCCGCGCAACCTCGGCCACGGCGGCATGCACATCCACCACGCGGTGATCGGCGTAGTGCTGGTGATGGTCTCGGGAGTGACCATGGTGACGCTCGCGGTCGACGGCGGAGAGCCCGAATTCACTGCTGCGGCAGTCGTTTTCGGCGTCGGGGCGGCGCTGGTGCTCGACGAGTTCGCGCTGATTCTGCACCTGAGCGACGTGTACTGGGCCGAGGACGGCCGCACATCGGTGGATGCTGTGTTCGCCGCTGTCGCGGTAGCCGGGCTGCTGGTGCTGGGCTTCAACCCGTTGTCGTTCTTCGACATCGGGATGTGGCGCGACGACAACTCGGTGCCCGCCCGCGTGACCGTGGTGATGATGGCGGTGGCGACGCTCGCGCTGGCGGTGGTGGTGCTGCTCAAGGGCAAGGTGTGGACGGGGCTGGTGGGCATGTTCATTCCGCCGCTTCTGGTGCTCGGGGCGATCCGGCTGTCGCGCCCGCATGCCCCGTGGGCGCGGTGGCGCTACACCAACAGGCCGCGCAAGATGTACCACGCACTGGAACGGGAGCGGCGGTTCCGCCGGCCCGTGGTGCAGGCCAAGCTGTGGGTGCAGGACGCGGTGTCGGGCATGCCGCGATTTCCCGACGACGCCCGGGTCGACGAGCACCTCGACCGCGAGATCCACGCCGCCAAGCCGCCGCAGACAGCCCGGGGACACGAGGAGCACATGAGGCTTCCCGCGTGAGGTACTTCTACGACACCGAGTTCATCGACGACGGCCGCACCATCGACCTCATCTCGATCGGCGTGGCCGCCGAGGATGGCCGCGAATATTACGCTGTCTCAACCGAATTCAACGAGCAGCTCGCCGGGCGCTGGGTGCGCAACCACGTACTGCCCAAACTGCCGCCGCCGTCGTCGCCGCTGTGGCGCTCGCGGGCAGCGATCCGCAACGACCTCGAGGACTTCTTCGGTATCGACAGGGCAGAACCGATCCAGCTGTGGGCGTGGATCGGCGCCTACGACCACGTTGCGCTGTGTCAGCTGTGGGGTCCGATGACCGCGCTGCCGCCCGCGATGCCCAAGTTCACCCGCGAGCTTCGCCAGTTCTGGGAGGATCGCGGGTCGCCGACGCTGCCGCCGAAACCCGCTGACGCGCACGACGCGCTGGTGGACGCCCGGGAGGCTTTGCGGAGATTCCGACTCATTGCCACCGCCGAAGGCGGTAATTCAGCTGGAGCGGCATCGTTACCATAGACGGGTGAACTGGACCGTCGACATCCCGATTGACCAGCTGCCTGCGTTGCCGCCGCTGCCGGGGGAGCTGCGCGCCCGGCTGGACGCCGCGCTGGCCAAGCCCGCTGCTCAGCAGCCGAGCTGGCCCGCCGACCAGGCCAAAGCGATGCGGACGGTCCTCGAGAGCGTGCCGCCCATCACCGTCCCGTCTGAGATCCGCAAGCTGCAAGGCCTGCTCGCGGACGTCGCGCAGGGCAAGGCGTTTTTGCTGCAGGGTGGCGACTGCGCCGAGACGTTCGTCGACAACACCGAGCCGCACATCCGCGGCAACATCCGCGCGCTTTTGCAGATGGCGGTGGTGCTGACCTACGGGGCCAGCATGCCGGTGATCAAGCTGGCCCGGATCGCCGGCCAGTACGCCAAGCCGCGCTCCAGCGACATCGACGCGCTCGGCCTGAAGTCCTACCGCGGCGACATGATCAACGGTTTCGCACCGGAGGCCGCGGCGCGCGAGCACGATCCGTCGCGGCTGGTGCGCGCCTACGCCAACGCCAGTGCGGCGATGAATCTGGTACGCGCGCTCACGTCGTCGGGCTTGGCGTCGCTGCACCTGGTGCACGACTGGAACCGCGAGTTCGTGCGGACCTCTCCGGCGGGTGCCCGCTACGAGGCGTTGGCCAGTGAGATCGACCGCGGCTTGACGTTCATGAGCGCATGCGGCGTCGACGACCGCAACCTGCAGACCGCGGAGATCTACGCCAGCCACGAGGCGCTGGTGCTCGACTACGAGCGGGCGATGCTGCGCCTTGCCGAGGACGAGGCGGGCGAGCCGGCGCTGTATGACCTCTCGGCGCATTACGTGTGGATCGGGGAGCGCACTCGCCAGCTCGACGGCGCGCACATTGCGTTCGCGGAGGTGATCGCGAATCCGATCGGCGTGAAGATCGGCCCGACGATGACGCCCGAACTCGCCGTCGAGTACGTCGAGCGGCTGGATCCGCACAACAAGCCGGGCCGGCTCACGCTGGTTTCTCGGTTGGGCAACAACAAGGTGCGCGACCTGCTTCCGCCGATCATCGAGAAGGTGCAAGCCACCGGCCACCAGGTGATCTGGCAGTGCGACCCGATGCACGGCAACACCCACGAGTCGTCCAACGGGTACAAGACCCGCCACTTCGACCGGATCGTCGACGAGGTGCAGGGCTTCTTCGAGGTGCACCGTGCACTGGGCACGCATCCGGGCGGCATCCACGTCGAGATCACCGGCGAGAACGTGACCGAGTGCCTCGGTGGGGCGCAAGACATTTCGGACATGGACCTGGCCGGGCGCTACGAGACCGCATGCGATCCGCGGTTGAACACCCAGCAGTCGCTGGAGTTGGCATTCTTGGTCGCGGAGATGCTCCGCGACTAGGCCTTTCGCCGGCCTGTTTCGCCGGCCCGCTTCGCTTCGCCGAGCGTGCGCTCACTGCGAAAAATCCGCCGAAATTTCGCAGTGGATTCACGTTCGGCGTTGGCAGCGGCCGTATTTGGTGCGATGGGCACGTCCTGCGCGCGCTTACGATCTTCAAAGTGGGTGTGGTGCCGAGTCGGTCTCAGATCGCCAACTGGGACGTCGAACACTTAAATGACGCCAGTCGACACTGGAGTGCCACCGCCCGGCAGTGGGAAAACGCGTTCAGCAACGTTCATCGTGCCAGCTTTGCGCCGGGAGGAGCGGTGTGGGAGGGCGCGGCTGCTGACGCGGCTCAGGAACGCAGTTACCGAGATTTGTTGACGGTCCGCGGTCTAGCCGACAGGTTGCACGAGGCAGGAGAAACCGCGCGGCGTGGAGCGGAGGAGCTGGACTTCGCAAAGCGACGAGCTCTCCTGGCGATAGGTGAAGCCGAGGCGGCAGGATTTGCTGTGCGCGAGGATCTTTCGGTCGTGAGCCGGCAACACGGCGGCGATCCCGCTTTCCAAGCGCAGCGCTCAGTATTGGCTGCGCAGCATGCCGCCAGGATCGCAACTCGCGCCGCGGAACTCAGCACCCTCGACAGGGAAATTGCTGCGAAGCTCGCCGCCGGCACCGCGCCTCTGAACGACGCCGTGTTCCCGGAAGCGCCGAGCGTTCACGGCGTCGACTACAAGACGGCGCCTCCGCCGAGCCAGCCATACCCGGTGAACGAAGTGCTCGCGGAGGCAACGGACCTCGACGGCAACCGAGTTCTGCTTCGGCGTGGCTACTACGACGCAAAGACTCGACAGGGATTTGGGTGGGACAAGATGTATTGGAAACACGGGATTGTCAACATCAATGTGTTTAAGGACTTGGTTTCACACAGTCGACCACTAAGCAATGAGGGTGGAACCCTGATTTATGAAGTACCGATCAACCGCGTGCACTGCAGTAGAGGCATATTCGGCCTCCCAAACTGTCAAGACACCGGTGAGACCCTGACAATGAGGATCGTCGCCAACGTGACCGAGGGCCGGTCCGATATTCCGGGAGGAGGGCAAAAGGGCGTGATCACGATGTATCCGTTGCCCGGGGGAAGTGGCGTAGTCGAAGTGGGACCCGATTGGACGATTTGTCCACCATGGGTGAACAACAATGTACCCATCAACTGACCGAGAGGATGCGGCCGAGTTCGCCGCAGAGGTTCTGCGAAAGTTATTGAAGCACATCGAGATCAAAGGTAGGGAGAAGCACCACTTCACCTACCTGGTCTCGCACGCGTGGACCGAAGGGCCGATGATGTACTTGGTGTATCAGGCTCCGCCGTCTGACATCACATGGGGACTTGCACGAGACACCAGGCAGTCGATCATCGATCCCGGGCCGTGGCCGTCTTCGGACGAAGCGGCGTTGTACTACTACCTGCTTGATCTCGAGGAGAACCGCACATCTGCGGCATTCCGTCACCCTGGCGATCCGGGCACCATCCTATGGCGAGGATATCCGCTGGAAAATCTCCCTGCGCGCGTCTCGGACATCCCCGAAGACCACCGGTTATGACCTAGAGTAGGGCGTCGATATTGGTGCCAAGCGTCCATGCCGCGGCGGCCACCAGCCCAGTGAGCGTCAGCACTATGGCAAACCACAGCCAAGCACGCCACTGCGCGCGCCGGCGCTCCTCTTGGAACGCGGCCAGTTCGATGCCGGCGAATCTTGTTGGAGCAGCTGGCATCTGGGGCTCAGCCCAGTCCTCAGGCCCTCGCGTCATCTGCCGTGTCACCTGCCGTGGCGCAGGCGCTGGTGCAGGTCCAGGCGCGGGTACCGCAGCCGCAGGAGCTGTTTCCTCTTGCGTGAAATACATTGCTGCCGAGACATGCTGAGCCGAGTTACGCGGCGCCGGCACGCGGAAGCCCGGCAGTTCGAGTTCGTCGCACACCGCCTCTAGCGCCGCACCCATTTCCTGCGCGTCGGCGAACCGATCGTCCGGTTCACGCGCGGTTGCGCGGCGCACCAGCTCGTCGAATTGCCTTGGCACACCGCGTATTACAGTGCTCGGGAGCCGCACGTCGTTGTCCAGGCGCTGATAGGCGACCGTGAGCGGGGTGTCGCCACCGAACGGCGTGGCGCCGGTCAACAGTTCGTAGACCAGGATGCCGCAGGCGTACACGTCGCTGCGCGGGCTGGCGTCTCCGCTACGCACCTGCTCGGGAGACAGGTAGGCCGCCGTACCCAAAATCACGCTGTCCGAAGTGATCTTGGCCGCCGCCATCGCACGCACCAAACCGAAGTCGGCGATCTTGACGTCCCCCTCGTCGGAGATCAACACGTTCTCCGGCTTGACGTCGCGGTGGACCAGGCCGCTGCGGTGCGCTACGGCCAATCCGCCCAGCATCGGACGCATCACCGCGGCGACCGCGTACGGCGGCATCGGCCCGCGTTCGCGCAGCAGTTCCCGAAGTGTTCCGCCCTCGACGAGTTCCATTACCAGAAACGGATGCTGGCCGTCGACACCCTGGTCGTAAACCGCTACCAGCCCAGGATCTTTCAGCCGGGCCACCGCTCGGGCCTCCAGCTGGAACCGGGTCAGGAACTGCTGATCGCCGGCGTAGCGCGAATCCATCACCTTGATCGCGACGGGACGGTCCAGGCGGGTGTCGACGCCTCGGTAGACCGCCGACATGCCCCCGGTGGCGATGATCGCGTCGACGCGGTAGCGGCCGTCGAGGACCGCACCGACCAGCGGGTCGGTTCGGGCCTGTCGCGTCTCCATCGGAATCATCGTAGTTCGCCCAGGTCGCGTTCTAGACTCGGCGCGGTGAGCAGCGTTCCGGCGTGTGACGACGTCCTCGACCCCGACGAACCGATGTACGACCTGCCCAGAGTCGCGGAGATGTTGAAAATGGCGGTGACGCGCGTGCACCAGCAACTGCGCGACGGGCACCTGATCGCCGTACGCAGAAACGGCACAGTCATGGTGCCGCAGATCTTCTTCACCGACAGCGGCCAGGTGGTCAAGAGCCTTCCCGGCTTGTTGGCGGTGCTGCGCGACGGCGGCTACAACGACACCGACATCTTGCGCTGGTTGTTCCGGCGCGACGAGTCGCTGACGATCACCCGCGACGGCAGCCGCGAGCAGCTCACGAACGCTCGCCCGGTCGATGCGCTGCACTCTCACCAGGCTCGGGAAGTGACGAGGCGGGCGCAGGCGATGGCGTACTGACCGCGGGCGTCTTGGCCAGCGCTCGCCACGCGATCACGGCGCACGCGGTGGCAATGCCGACATGCAGCCACGAATACATGCCGTGCGAGCCATCGGGCTTGAAGATCACCATGATCCACGTCGAGAACCCGGCGATCGCGGCGATCCATGCACGCGACTGCGTCAGCGCCGACATCACCGCCAGCGGCCAGGTGTAGTACCACGGCAGGGCGGCCGGCACGAACAGCACCACCACGATCATCACGGCCGCGATCCCGGCCAGCGCTTCGCGGTCGTCGTGGCGGAATCGCCACCACAGCAGCGGCAACGCGATGACGATGATCGCGATCCCGACGAGTCGGGTGATCTCGAGCACCGCATAGAACTGCACGCCGACGAACAGGCCGCCGAACACGTTGATCAGGTTGGCGGCAGCGGTGGGCAGCGTCAGCCAGTTGATGATCTTCACCGAGCCGGCCAACGCCGTCAGCCATCCCAGGCCGACGCCCGCTGTCACCGACAGCACCGCGAAGACTGCCGCGAAGATCACCACCGAACCTGCTGCAGCCGCCAAAAATGCTGGCGCACCGCTCAATTCGCGACGCTCTCGCATCTGCCGCATCCAGACCCACACCAGAAACGGCAGCGCCAATCCGGCGGTGGCCTTGACCGCGACGCCGACGGCTACCAGCGCGACACCGGCCACGGGATGCTGCTGCATGGTCAACGCGATGCCGGCCATCATCAGGCCTACCATCAGCATCTCGTTGTGCACGCCGCCCATCAGGTGGATGATCACCAGCGGGTTGAGTACGCAGATCCACAGTGCAGCAGCGCCGCTCGCATTGACGTGTCGGGCGACGCGCGGTGCGGCCCAGATCAGCAGCGCGAGGCCAGGCAGCATGCACAGCCGCAGCACCATGGTTCCGGCCACCACGTTGTCGCCGACCAGCATCGTCACGAACCGTGCCACCAAAATGAACGCCGGTCCGTATGGTGCGGTGGTGGTGGTCCAGATCGGACTGACGTTGTCCAGCAAGGCATTCGGGTTCTCGACGGGACCCACCACATAGGGGTCCAACCCGTCGCGCAGCAGCGCCCCCTGCGCCAGATATGAATAGGTGTCGCGGCTGAAAACCGGCACAGACAGCAACAGCGGCGCCAACCAGAACGCCGTCGTCGCCACCATCTGCCGCTCGTTGGCCTGACCCTCGATCACGATGCGGCCCAACCAGATCCACGCGACCAGCATTAGCGCGACGCCGATCCACAATGTCACCGACGACAGCACCAGTCCGTGCCCGAACCGCAGCCACGACAGGTGCAGAGTTTCCAGCACGGGATCGTGCAGGCGCGTGCTGCCGGCCCCTAACCCGCCCGCGGTGATCAGCAACGCGCCCAGGCAGCCGAGCAGCGCGGGCCGGCCGTCGCGGGATCTGACGAAATTTGATAACCGGTTCATGCGAGTCAGGCCGACCGGTTGGCGGCCAATCTGGCGAGCTCGAGCAGCCCGGTTTTGGCGGCTTCGGCGATCGGCGCCGCGCTGAGCACGTCGAGAGCGCGCCGGGTCAGCGCGTCGATGCGTGATTCGACGGCCGCCAGCGCGCCCACCGAGCTGATCGCCTCGCACACCGAGCGCACCTGTTCCTCGGACAACTCGGTGCCGATGGACGAGCGCAGCAGCTCTGCGGCTGCCGGATCGGAGGCTTGCGCGCGCTCGACGGCCTCGGCGAGCAACACCGTGCGTTTGCCCGAGCGCAGATCATCGCCTGACGGCTTCCCCGTTACCGCAGGATCGCCGAAGACGCCGAGCACGTCGTCTCGCAGCTGGAACGCGAGGCCCAGGTCGGTGCCGAACTCGTGGAAGGCGGCCAGCACGTCGGGCCGGTCGGCGGCGGCCGCGACGCCCATCTGCAGCGGCCGCGACACTGTGTAGGAGGCGGTCTTGTAGGTGTTCACGGTCATCGACGATGCGATCGAATCCACGCCGCTGGCCTCCGCGACGATGTCGAGGTATTGCCCGCCGAGGACTTCGGTGCGGATGTCGGCCCACACCGCCTGGACGCGCCGACGGGCGTCGGCCGGCAGATCGGCGGTGGCGACGATGTCGTCGGCCCAGACCAGGGCCAGGTCGCCGAGCAGGATCGCGGCCGACACCCCGAATTGATGCGCCGATCCGCGCCAGCCGTTTTCGCGGTGCATGTCCGCGAATTGCCGGTGCACGGTGGGCAAGCCCCTTCGCGTCGCCGACTCGTCGATCACGTCGTCATGCACCAGCGCGCACGCATGCAGCAGTTCCAGCGCCGCGAAAAGCCTCAGCATCTCGGGGTTTTCGGGATTGGGATCGTCGGTGACCGCCCGCCAGCCCCAGTAGGCGAACGCCGGGCGCAGCCGCTTGCCGCCGCGCAACACGAACTCCTCCAGCGCACCGGTGAGCGCCGCGTACTCGTGCCCGATGTACGCGGCGTCGCTGCGTCGCGTGCTCATGTACTCGCGAAGCTGACCGGTGACCGCGGCGGCCAGCTGTAGAGCCGACGGTGCGGCGGTGTCGACGCTCATCGGCCTCAGGGTACGGTGCTCAGTGCTCGCGCGGTTCGGCGAATCGAGGGGATTGGTCCCGGTTGACCCAGGCCAACGCGCCGATCACGGCGGCCGCCAACAGCGCCGCCAGGCCCATCCAGATCGCCGCTCCGGTGAACGAGCGCGCGCTGGGGTCGGTGTAACGGGCCTGCGCCGTCATGGTCGACACCACGCCCGGCTTGAGTTTCCACTCGACGACCTGGGCATCCACCTGGTCGCCGTTGGTGGAGGTGACGTCGCCGGGAAACGCCATGGACAACGACACGTCGGCGCTGGGATCGGTCAGCGACGTCAGATCCGCTCGGCCCTCCAGGATCACCGAGTCACCCGCGCGGCGAAGCGAGATGTCCACGCCGGCGGCGTCGTGGTTCATGCTCGCGAGCTGGGGGAGTTCGGCGAAGGTCAGGTCGGAGAACACCGCCTGGGAGCCGACGTAGCCGTCCCGGGAGTACTCGGAGATCGACACCTTGTCGGCGAACGGCAGGCTGCCGCCGTTGAACTGCGGCCCCTTGTCGTCGTTGTTGCGCGGCTTGGACGCGGCGGTGATGGTGCCCGACACCCTGTCGTCGGGCGAGATCGTCATCGAGGCACGGATCCGCACGCAGCCGGTGGCCAGCGGCAAAAGGACCAGAAGGACAAGAAGCATCGTCGTGAGACGACGCGAGGAGCGGACCTGACCACGCAGCACGCGGTCATCCTAGAGGGGCAGCTTGCGTCCGAGGATCGCGAACGCGCGCGGATCGCCGGCGAAATGATGGCCGCGAACGATGTCGGTGAAGCCGAGCCGACGGTACAGCCGCCACGCACGATTGGCCTCGCCGCGGATCTCAGGCGTCGACAACAGCACCCATTCTTCGTCGCGCCCGGCCAGCAGCCGTCGCACCAGCGCCTCGCCGAGCCCGCGGCCCTGCGCCCTGGGGTGGATGTGCAGCTCGGTGAGCTCGAAGTAGCTGTTCATCAGCGAGCCGATCTCTGCCTGCGACAGTCCGGATCGCCGCATGCCGGCTACCACCTGCTGCTGCCACCACTGGTCGGGGGCGCCGCAGTAGCCGTATGCGACGCCGACCATCGGCGCTGACACCAGCGCCTCGACGGCCGGCGGGTCGGCGTGGCCGTCGACGTCCACCGCCGCCACCGCCCGCCAGCCTCGCCGGCGGCTGTGCTCCATCCACATCGAGGCGCGGTGGTCCTCGGTGCCGCGGGGGTAGCGCATCGCGTCGACGTAGATGGCCAGCGCGTCACCGAGCCGGCGTTGCATGTCGCGCGGCGACAGGTCGATGAGAAATGTCGCCACGTGGCTCCTCCATACAGCGCGCGCGTTCTTCAAGGCTCATTATCGTGCGCCCTTGGCTGCCTATAGAATCGGCCGATCAAGTAGGTGGTACGGCGCCCAGCTGCCTCGTATCATGGCTGTCAGTTACCCGGCTATACGGGTGCGCAATTGGGGATCGCAGCGGCGGCAAGGAGGGACGGATGCCACTCTCCGATCATGAGCAGCGCATGCTCGACGAGATCGAGAGCGCGCTGTATGCCGAGGATCCCAAGTTCGCGTCGAGCGTTCGCGGCGGCACGTTCCGCGCGCCGTCCACACGTCGGCGGATACAGGGTGCGGCGCTTTTCGTGGTCGGGTTGGCCATGCTGGTGTCCGGCGTGGCGTTCAAGGCGACGATGATCGGTACCTTCCCCATCCTCTCGGTGCTCGGCTTTCTGGTGATGTTCGGCGGCGTGGTGTTCGCGATCACCGGGCCGCGGCTGCCCCGGGTGGCCGAACGGCCCACCGCCGGCGGACGGCCGCGGCGGGCGAAGGGTGCGGGCGGCTCGTTCACCAGCCGGATGGAAGACCGGTTCCGCCGCCGCTTTCCTGACTGACCTTCTCTGACCTCCCTTCAGCGGGGTGACCCACCACGGGTCACCCCGCTTTTGTGTGCACGGAACCCGGCCGTGGGGAGCTGTGGAGGAGACACACGCCTAATTGCTACGATGGGGGGCAATGTGGGGGATTGTGGGGTAAAGTGGCGGACATCGGAGCCCGGGTGGTTCCGACGGCGTGGCAGGAGGGCGCGGAGTGTTCCTCGGCACCTACACGCCCAAGCTCGACGACAAAGGGCGGCTGACGCTGCCGGCGAAGTTTCGGGACGCACTGGCGGGAGGGTTGATGGTCACCAAGAGCCAAGACCACAGCCTTGCGGTGTATCCGCGGGAGGCATTCGAGCAGATGGCACGCCGCGCGGCGAACGCCTCGCGCAGCGACCCGGAAGCGCGAGCGTTTCTGCGTTACCTGGCAGCCGGCACCGACGAGCAACACCCCGACGCCCAGGGCCGGATCACGCTGTCGGCCGACCACCGCCGCTACGCGAACCTGACCAAGGACTGCGTCGTCACGGGATCGGTCGACTACCTCGAGATCTGGGACGCCCAGGCCTGGCAGGAGTACCAGCAGGCTCACGAAGACGACTTCTCCGCGGCCACCCATGAAACTCTGCGCGACATCATCTGACCCGGAGGTCGAGCCACATGCCCGTGCATCGTGGTCTCTGCCCGATCCGACCCTGGCGTACTTCCCCGACGTCAGGTTCGTGCTATCGGACAGGGACCAGGGTGCAAGGGGCCGCGTCATGACCGGCCATGTGCCCGTCCTGCTCGACCGCTGTGTCGAGCTGCTGCGACCGGCCCTCACCCGGCGCAGCGCCGACGGGTCGGGCGCGGTGCTGGTGGACGCCACGCTGGGCGCCGGTGGGCACACCGAAAGATTCCTCACCGAGTTGACCGGCCTGAGGGTCATCGGGCTGGACCGCGATCCCGACGCGCTGCGGACGGCAGCACAGCGGCTGGTGCGATTCGGCGACCGACTGACGACGGTGCGAGCCCGATACGACCGGATCGGCGAGATTGTCGACGAACCCGTGGCCGGGGTGCTCTTCGACCTCGGGGTGTCGTCGATGCAGCTGGACCGCCCGGAGCGCGGATTTTCCTACGCCGTCGACGCGCCGCTGGACATGCGGATGGACCCGGACTCCGCACTGACCGCGGAGCACATCCTCAACACCTACGACGAGACCGCCCTCGCCGACATTCTCGCCCGCTTCGGCGAGGAGCGGTTCGCTCGCCGGATTGCCGCCCATGTGGTGCGCCGGCGTGCGGTGCAGCCCTTCCGCCGCACCGGCGAGCTGGTCGAGCTGCTGTACCAAGCGATTCCGGCGCCGGCGCGGCGCACCGGCGGCCATCCGGCCAAGCGCACCTTCCAAGCGCTGCGGATCGCGGTGAACGGCGAGCTGGACTCGCTGCGCGCAGCGCTGCCGGCGGCGTTGGACGCGCTGGCGCCCGGCGGCCGAATCGCCGTGATGGCCTACCAGTCCCTGGAAGACCGGATCGTCAAGAGCGTCTTCACCGAAGCGACGTCGTCGCGCACGCCACAGGACCTGCCGGTCGAATTGCCCGGGCATCAACCGCAATTCGTGTCGCTGACCCGCGGTGCCGAGAAGGCCGGCGCCGATGAAGTGGACCGCAATCCGCGCAGTGCTTCCGTGCGGCTGCGCGCACTGGAGAAGGTGCGGGCGCGATGAGCGCACAACCGGTTGTCAGGGAAGGTGATTCATGACCAGCAGGCGCGATACACCGGTCGTGGATCGTCCGGCCCGGGCTCGGCGCCCCGTGCGCTCCGGTCCACGCACGACGCCGATCCGGCGCCCGGCACCCGCCACCAGCTCCAGTCAGGCCAAGGCGCGGGCGAAGGCGCGTAAAGCCAAGGCGCCCAAGCCGATTCGCGAACCACTACGCGAACGGCTGATCGCTCGGCTGTCGTCAATCGACCTGCGGCCGCAGACACTGGTGGCCAAGGTGCCGTTCGTGGTGTTGGTGATCGGATCCTTGGGCATCGGACTGGCGCTGACGCTGTGGCTGTCCACCGATGCTGCCGAGCGCTCCTACGAACTCAGCAGTGCCCGTGAGCGCAACCGGGTGCTGACCCAGCAGAAGGAATCGCTCGAGCGGGAGGTGCTCGAAGCGCAGGCCGCCCCCGCGCTGGCTGAGGCGGCACGCAACCTCGGCATGATCCCGTCGCGTGACACCGCGCACCTGGTGCAGGATCCGGCGGGCAACTGGGTGGTGGTCGGCGAGCCGAAACCGGCCGAAGGCACCCCACCGCCGCCGCTGAACACCAAGCTGCCCGATCCGACGCCGGCGCCACCGCCAGTGTCGGTCAACCGCACCGAGGTGCCGGTCATGGTGCCTCGGCCCGGTGCGGTACCCGGCGCCAGTCCTGCCGGTCCCGAAGTGGTGGTGCGCCCGCCCGTGATGCCCACGCCCACCGGCCCGCTGCCCGGCCCCGGCGCGGTGCCGAATGTCGCCGGCCCGCCGGCTCCGGCCGCTCCGCTTGACGCGCCGCAGCCGGCAAATGCGCCGAATCCGCAAGCCGTGCCGGAACAATCCAACAGCGTGGCATCTCCGACCGCCGTTCCGCCGACGTGAGGCACGGCGGCCAACGTTCGGCCCCTCGGCGCGGCGGCACCCCGCGCTCGGCCCGGGACCGGCGGATCCGCCCGATCGTCAAGGCCACCACCAAGGGTGCGTCGTTCGTCGCGCGGCACCGCGCGGGTAACACCGTCATCCTCGTGCTGCTGCTGATCGCCGCGGCGCAGTTGTTCTACCTCCAGGTGCCTGGTGCGGCGAAGTTGCGGGCGGAGGCTGCGGGCCAGCTGAAGGTCACCGACGTCGAGAAGGCGGTGCGGGGCAGCATCGTCGACCGCCACGGCAACAAACTGGCCTTCACCACCCAGGCGCGGGCGCTGACGTTTCAGCCGCAGAAGATCCGCAAACAGCTCACCGAGGCCAAGCAGAAGAATCCCGCCGCACCCGACCCTGCTCAGCGGCTGCGTGAGATCGCCGACGGCGTGGCGCAGCGGCTGGGCAACCGGCCCGACGCCGCGACGGTGCTGAAAAAGCTGCAGAGCAACGAGACGTTCGTCTATCTGGCCCGCGCGGTCGATCCCGCGGTCGCCAGCGCGATCATCACGAAGTTCCCCGAGGTCGGCGCCGAACGCCAGGACATCCGTCAGTACCCGGGCGGCTCGCTGGCGGCCAACATCGTCGGCGGCATCGACTGGGACGGCCACGGGCTGCTCGGCCTCGAAGACGCGATGGACGGTGTGCTGGCCGGCACCGACGGCTCGGTCACCTATGACCGCGGCTCCGACGGCGTGGTGATTCCCGGCAGCTACCGCAATCGGCACGCCGCCGTCAACGGCTCCGAAGTGGAGCTCACCTTGGACAACGACATCCAGTTCTACGTCCAGCAGCAGGTGGAGCTGGCCAAGGGGCTGTCCGGCGCGCACAACGTCGCGGCGGTGGTGCTGGACGCCAAGACCGGCGAAGTACTGGCCATGGCCAACGACAACACCTTCGACCCGAGCCAGGACATCGGCCGGCAGGAAGACAAACAGCTGGGCAACCTGGCGGTGTCGTCGCCGTTCGAGCCCGGGTCGGTGAACAAGATCGTCACCGCGTCGTCGGTGATCGAGTTCGGGCTGTCGAACCCCGACGAGGTGCTGTCGGTGCCCGGGTCGATCAGCATGGGCGGCGTCACGGTGCACGACGCGTGGGAACACGGCACCATGCCCTACACCACCACCGGTGTCTTCGGGAAGTCGTCGAACGTCGGCACGCTGATGCTGGCCCAGCGCGTCGGCCCTGAGCGCTTTGCCGACATGTTGACGAAGTTCGGGCTGGGCCAGCGCACCGGCGTCGGGTTGCCGGGCGAAAGCGCCGGCATCGTGCCGCCGATCGACCAATGGTCGGGCTCGACCTTCTCGAATCTGCCCATCGGGCAAGGCCTTTCGATGACCCTGCTGCAGATGACCGCGATGTACCAGGCGATCGCCAACGACGGTGTGCGGATACCGCCGCGCATCGTGCGGGCGACCGTCGCGCCCGACGGCAAGCGGACCGAAGAACCGCGGCCCGACGGTATCCGGGTGGTGTCGCCGCAGACCGCCCAAACCGTGCGCAACATGCTGCGCGCGGTGGTGCAACACGACCCCACCGGCGTACAGCAGGGCACGGGACCGCAGGCCGCGGTCGAGGGCTACCAGATCAGCGGCAAGACCGGCACCGCCCAGCAGATCAATCCCGCCTGCGGCTGCTATTTCGACGACGTGTACTGGACGACGTTCGCCGGCATCGCCACCACCGACAACCCGCGCTACGTCGTCGGCATCATGATGGACAACCCCAAGAGGGCCGCCGACGGCAAGCCCGGCTCGTCGTCGGCGCCGCTGTTCCACAACATCGCCAGCTGGCTGCTGCAACGTGAGAACATCCCGCTGTCTGCCGACCCTGGGCCGCCGCTGACGTTGCAGGCCTGACACCGCACCTGGGTACGGTTTGACGATGTCCGTCCAGCTGCGTGAAGTCGCCGCCCGCGTCGGCGCCGACGCCCCGCCCGGCGCGGACGTCGCCGTCACCGGTGTCACCCTGCGCGCGCAAGACGCACACCCCGGCGACCTGTTCGCCGCGCTGCCCGGCTCGAACGTGCACGGCGCCTCGTTCGCCGACGACGCCGTGGCGGCCGGCGCCGTTGCGGTGCTCACCGACCCGGTGGGCGCGGCGATGCTGGCGGTCGACGTGCCGGTGCTCGTGCACCCGGATCCCCGCTCCGTGCTCGGCGCCGCCGCGTCGCTGGTGTACGGCGACCCGTCGGCCAAACTGACCGTCATCGGCGTGACGGGCACGTCCGGAAAGACCACCACCACCTACCTCGTCGAGGCTGGGCTGCGGTCGGCCGCCCGGCGTGCCGGGCTTGTCGGGACCGTTGGCATCCGCGTCGACGGCGTGGACCAGCCGAGTGCGCTGACCACGCCCGAGGCGCCGGCGTTGCAAGCGCTGCTCGCGCAGATGGCAGACCGCGGCGTGGAGGTGGTGGTGATGGAGGTGTCCAGCCATGCGCTGGCGCTCGGCCGCGTGGACGGTGTGCGATTCGCGGTGGCGGGCTTCACCAACCTGTCCCGCGATCACCTGGACTTCCACCCGTCGATGCAGGCCTACTTCGAGGCCAAGGCGCGGCTGTTCGCCGCCGACTCGCCGCTGCGGGCAGCCGTCTCGGTGGTGTGTGTCGACGACGACGCCGGCCGCCAGATGGCGGCTCGTGCGGTGCAGCCGGTCACAGTCAGCGTCGACGGCACCGCCGACTGGTACGCGACCGACATCCGCGCCCGGCCCGACGGCGGCCAGCAGTTCGTGGCCGTCGACCCCGAGGGCCACCGGCACCCGATCGCGATAGCCCTGCCCGGCCGATACAACGTCACGAACGCCCTTTTGGCCCTTGCCCTTTTGCATGCAGTGGGTGTGGCGCCCGCGCAGGCGGCCCCGGGGCTTGCCGCCGCGCGGGTGCCCGGGCGCCTGGAGCCGGTCGACCGCGGGCAGGACTTCCTGGCGCTGGTCGACTACGCGCACAAGCCGGGCGCGCTGCAGGCTGTCTTGGAGAACCTGCGCGTGCACAGCAGCGGCCGGCTGGCGGTGGTGTTCGGTGCCGGCGGCGACCGCGACCCCGGCAAGCGAAAAGCCATGGGCCGCATCGCCGCTGAGCTGGCCGATCTGGTCGTCGTCACCGACGACAATCCCCGCAGCGAAGACCCTGCCGCCATCCGCGCGGCAATCCTGAGCGGCGCCGAGAAAGCCGGCCGGGCGGCGGAAGTGGTCGAAATCGGCGACCGGCGTGCCGCGATCGCGCACGCGGTGAGGTGGGCACGCCGCGGCGACGTCGTGCTGGTCGCCGGCAAGGGGCACGAGACGGGTCAGACCGTGAAAGGCGTCACCCGCCCGTTCGACGACCGCGAGGAGCTTGCCGCGGCGCTCAGCGCGATAACCTCCACGGCGTGATCGAGTTGACCGTCGCTCAGGTCGCCGAGATCGTCGGCGGCCAGCTGGCTGATGTCTCGCCCGCGGACGCCGCACAGCTGCGCATCACCGGCACGGTCGAGTTCGACTCCCGCAAGGTCACCCCCGGCGGCTTGTTTCTTGCGCTGCCCGGCGCGCGGTCCGACGGACACGATCACGCTGCCGCCGCCGTGCAAGCGGGCGCTGTGGCGGTACTGGCCGCGCGGCCGGTCGGTGTGCCGGCGATCGTCGTGCAACCGATCAAGAGGGAGTCGGGCGCGAGTGTGCTCGAACACGACACCGACGGTTCCGGCGCCGCGGTGCTGGCCGCGCTGGCCAGGCTCGCCGCGTTCGTCGCTGCGGAGCTGGTGGCCGGTGGACTGACGATCGTCGGCATCACCGGTTCGTCGGGCAAGACCTCGACCAAGGACCTGATTGCCGCATTGTTGGCGCCGCTAGGGCAGGTGGTCGCACCGCCGGGGTCGTTCAACAACGAGCTCGGCCACCCGTGGACCGTGTTGCGCGCCACGCCCGACACCGACTTCCTGGTGCTGGAGATATCCGCGCGCCGGCCCGGCAACATCGCCGAGCTGGCCGCCATCGCGCGGCCGTCGGTGGCGACCGTCCTCAACGTCGGCACCGCCCACCTCGGTGAGTTCGGCTCGCGGGAGGCCATCGCTGCAACGAAATCCGAACTGCCGCAAGCAGTTCCGCCGTCAGGCGTGGTGGTTCTCAACGTCGACGACCCCTCAGTCGCCGCAATGGCCGAGGTGACGGCCGCCCGCGTGGTGAGGGTGAGCCGCACCGGACCGGCTGACGTGTGGGCCGACCAAATCACGCTCGACGAGCTGGCCCGGCCCAGCTTCACACTGCACGCCGCCGGCACCGACGTGCCCGTGCGGCTGGCCGTGCACGGCGAACACCAGGTCACCAATGCGCTGTGCGCGGCGGCGGTGGCGCTGGAGTGCGGCGCCACGGCCGAACAGGTGGCGAACACGCTCGCCGCCGCGGGCCCGGTGTCGGGACACCGGATGGAGGTGAGTACGCGCGCCGACGGCGTCACCGTGATCAACGACGCCTACAACGCCAACCCGGACTCGATGCGGGCCGGGCTGCAGGCACTGTCCTGGATGGCGAACCGGCCGAGCGGTCGGCGCCGCAGCTGGGCCGTGCTGGGCGAGATGGGCGAACTCGGCGACGACGCGGTTTCCGAGCACGATCGCATCGGGCGACTGGCCGTGCGATTAGATGTCTCTCGACTCGTCGTCGTCGGAACCGGGAGGTCGATGCGCGCCATGCATCAGGCAGCGGTCATGGAGGGTTCCTCGGGCGGCCCCCAGACGACTTCGGTGACCATGGTCGACGACGCCGACGCTGCGCTTGCGCTGCTGCGCGCAGAACTGGCTCCCGGTGACGTCGTGCTGGTGAAAGCCTCGAACGTGGCCGGGCTGGGCGCGCTGGCCCGGGCGCTGGCGGACAGCACGGCATGAGGCAGATCCTCATTGCCGTCGGCATTGCGCTGACGGTGTCGATCCTGCTCACCCCGCTGCTGATCAACCTCTTCACGCGGCAAGGGTTCGGCCACGAGATTCGGTCCGACGGTCCGCCCACGCACAAGCACAAGCGCGGCACGCCGTCGATGGGCGGCGTCGCGATTGTCGCCGGCATCTGGGCCGGTTACCTCGGCACTCACCTGGTCGGCCTCGCGCTGGACGGCCGCGGACCGTCGGCGTCCGGGCTGCTTGTGCTGGGGCTGGCGACCGCGCTGGGCGCGGTCGGGTTCGTCGACGACCTGATCAAGGTCCGCAAGGCCCGCAACCTCGGGCTGAACAAGACCGCCAAGGCTGTCGGGCAGATCGTCGCAGCGATCCTGTTCGGCATATTGGTGCTGCAGTTCCGCAACGGCGACGGGCTCACCCCGGCGGGTGCGCAGCTTTCGTATGTGCGTGAGGTCGCCACGGTGACGTTGCCGCCGGCGCTGTTCGTGCTGTTCTGTGTGGTGCTGGTGAGCGCCTGGAGCAACGCGGTGAACTTCACCGACGGACTCGACGGGCTGGCCGCCGGGTGCATGGCGATGGTGACCGCCGCCTACGTGATCATCACGTTCTGGCAGTTCCGCAACGCCTGCTCGACGCACCCCGGGCTGGGCTGCTACAACGTGCGCGATCCGCTGGACCTGGCGCTGGTCGCCGCGGCGACGGCCGGCGCGTGCATCGGTTTTTTGTGGTGGAACGCTGCGCCGGCCAAGATCTTCATGGGCGACACGGGCTCGCTGGCGTTGGGCGGCATCATCGCCGGGCTGTCGGTGAGCAGCCGCACCGAGCTGCTCGCGGTGGTGCTGGGTGCGCTGTTCGTCGCGGAGATCACCTCGGTGGTGCTCCAGATCCTGGCGTTTCGCACCACCGGCCGCCGGGTGTTCCGGATGGCGCCGTTTCATCACCACTTCGAGCTGGTGGGGTGGGCCGAGACCACGGTGATCATCCGGTTCTGGCTGCTGACCGCGATCGCGTGCGGGCTGGGCGTGGCTCTGTTCTACGGCGAATGGCTTGCCGCGATAGGCGACTGAGATGGCCGACGTCCTCGAACCTGGCACGCGGGTGCTGGTCACCGGCGCAGGGATCACCGGGCGGGCGGTGAGCGCCGCGCTGACACCGATGGGTGTACGGCTCTACATCTGTGACGACGACCCCAAGGCGCTGCAGCGGCTGTCCGAACCGGCGATCGTGGTGGGGACCAGCGAGGCCGCCGAGCGGATCGCCGACTTCGATCTGGTGGTCACCAGCCCGGGATTTTCCCCGACGACCCCGCTGCTGTCGGCCGCCGCCACCAGCGGCGTGCCGATCTGGGGCGACGTCGAGCTGGCATGGCGGCTCGACGCGTCCGGACGCTTCGGGCCGCCGCGCCGCTGGCTGGTGGTCACCGGCACCAACGGCAAGACCACCACCACGTCGATGCTGCACGGGATGCTGCTGGCGGCCGGGCGCCGCAGCGTGCTGTGCGGGAACATCGGCAGCCCGGTGCTCGACGTCCTGGACCAGCCCGCCGAGTTCTTCACAGTCGAGCTGTCCAGCTTCCAGCTGCACTGGGCGCCGTCGCTGCGGCCTGAGGCCGGCACGGTGCTCAACGTCGCCGAGGACCATCTGGACTGGCACGGTTCGTTCGAGCACTACGCGGCCGCAAAGGCCCGGGCCCTGACCGGCCGGGTGGCGGTCGCCGGCGTCGACGATCCGGTGGCCGCCCGGCTGCTGCAGGACGCCCCGGCCGCGATACGCGTCGGCTTCCGGCTGGGGGAGCCGGCACCGGGCGAGCTCGGGGTTCGCGACGGGACGCTAACGGACCGTGCTTTCGCGATGGACCTGCCGCTGGTCGCCGAGTCGGTGATTCCCGTGCCGGGGCCGGTCGGTGTGCTCGACGCCCTGGGCGCCGCAGCGCTGGCTCGCGCGGTCGACGTGCCCGCCGACGCGATCGCTGCGGGCTTGGCGTCGTTTCGGGTGGCCCCGCACCGCGCTCAAGTGGTCGCGGTCGTCGACGGCGTCACGTTCGTCGACGACTCCAAGGCCACCAACCCGCACGCGGCCCAGGCGTCGATCACGGCCTATCCGCGGGTGGTGTGGGTCGCGGGCGGCCTGCTCAAGGGCGCTTCGGTGGACGACATGGTGCGCGAAGTGGCGAATCGGCTGGTCGGCGCGGTGTTGCTGGGCCGGGATCGGGCCGTAGTTGCCAACGCGTTATCGCGACACGCCCCGGATGTCCCCGTCGTCGAGGTCACCACGGGAGACGATGCTGTGGTGCAAGAGGCCAGTGAGTCTGTTGGGGAAAGAGTGATGGCCGAGGCCGTTGCAGCGGCCCGCCGCCTGGCCCGGCCCGGTGACACGGTGTTGCTGGCCCCGGCCGGGGCGTCGTTCGACCAGTTCACCGGCTATGCCCACCGCGGCGACGCCTTCGCTGCCGCGGTCCGCGGCGCGACCCGGTAGTGGCGATGCGCGACACGCTGGCCCGACTTCGTAGTCGGGGAAACGGGGTCGGTGCGTGGCTGGGCCGGCCGATGACCTCGTTTCACCTCGTCATCGCCGTCGTCGCGCTGCTCACGTCGCTGGGGCTGATCATGGTGCTGTCAGCGTCGGGGGTGCGGTCCTACGACGACGACGGCTCGCCGTGGGTGATCTTCGGCCGCCAGGTGCTCTGGACGGTGATCGGGCTCGTCGGGTTCTACATCGCGCTGCGGGTTCCGGTTCGGGTGATGCGGCGCACCGCGTCGTTCTCTTTCGCGTTCACCATCCTTCTGCTGGTGCTCGTGCTGGTGCCCGGAATCGGGCACTACTCCAACGGATCTCGCGGCTGGTTCGTCATCGCCGGGTTGTCCATGCAGCCCTCGGAGCTGGCCAAGATCGCGTTCGCGATCTGGGGCGCACACCTGCTGGCCGGCCGCCGTATGGAGCGGGCGTCGCTGCGCGAGATGCTGATTCCGCTGGTGCCCGCCGCGGTGATCGCACTCGGCCTGATCGTCGCGCAGCCCGACCTCGGGCAGACGGTGTCGCTGGCGATCATCCTTCTGGGCTTGTTGTGGTACGGCGGCCTGCCGCTGCGGGTGTTCCTGAGCTCACTGTTCGCAGCGATCAGCGCCGGCGCCATCCTCGCGGTCTCCGAGGGGTACCGCTCCGACCGCGTGCGGTCGTGGCTGAACCCTGGCGCCGACCCGCAGGACTCCGGCTACCAGGCCCGTCAGGCCAAGTATGCGTTGGCCAACGGTGGCGTATTCGGCGACGGGCTGGGCCAGGGCACCGCGAAGTGGAACTACCTGCCCAACGCCCACAACGACTTCATCTTCGCGATCATCGGCGAAGAGCTCGGGTTCGTCGGCGCGTTCGGGTTGCTGTGTCTGTTCGGGCTGTTCGCCTACACCGGGATGCGGGTGGCGCGCCGCTCGGCCGACCCGTTCCTGCGGCTGTTGTCGGCGACCGTGACCATGTGGGTTTTGGGCCAGGCCTTCATCAATGTGGGCTACGTGATCGGGCTGTTGCCGGTCACCGGTTTGCAGCTGCCCCTGATCTCCGCCGGTGGAACATCAACGGCCACAACGCTTTTCATCATGGGCATGATCGCCAACGCGGCCCGGCACGAACCGGAGGCGGTGGCGGCGCTGCGGGCCGGCCGCGACGACAAGATGAATCGGCTGCTGCGGCTGGCCCTGCCCGAGCCGTACGTGCCCAGCCGCACCGAGGCGCTGCGCGACCGGCTGCGGTCGCGGCCCTCCGCCGAAACGCCGAAGAAGTCGAAGAAGCCCACGAAGCCCAACAAGCCCGCGAAGCCCACGACGTCGACGAAGGTCGCGGCAAGTGGGTCGCGACGGTCAGGGCATCATAGAGTCGGCCAGCGTCACAACGGCCGGCGCCGCACCACCCGAGGTGAAGGTGCGCGCAGCAGAACTTCAGGAGAGGCAGCCATGACCGGTAGCGCGAAGAACATCGGTGCCCGCCGCTGGTGAACGGCAATAAGGCGGTCTCCGTCGTGCTCGCCGGCGGCGGTACCGCTGGCCATGTCGAGCCCGCCATGGCCGTCGCCGACGCACTGAAGGCCCTGGACCCGAATGTCCGAATCACCGCACTCGGTACCGCGCGGGGGCTGGAAACCCGCCTGGTGCCTGAGCGGGGGTATCGGCTCGAGCTGATCACGCCGGTGCCGCTGCCCCGGAAAGCCAGCCGCGACCTCGCGCACCTTCCGCTGCGGATCCGGCAGGCGGTGCGTGAGGCAGGCGCCATCCTCGACGCGGTGGGCGCCGACGTGATCGTCGGCTTCGGCGGGTACGTGGCGTTGCCGGCCTACCTTGCCGCGCGCCGGCGCCGCGTGCCGGTGGTGATCCACGAGGCCAATGCCCGTGCCGGCCTGGCCAACCGCGTCGGCGCACGCCATGCGCAACACGTGCTGGCGGCGGTGCCCGACTCGGGCCTGCGCGGCGCCGAGGTGGTGGGCGTGCCGCTGCGCCCGTCGATCACGGGGCTGGACCGCATGGCCGTGTGCGCGCAGGCGCGGGCGTTCTTCGGGTTCGACGACGACGCGCTGGTGCTGCTGGTTTTCGGCGGCTCGCAGGGTGCGGCGTCCATCAACCGGGCTGTGGCGGGTGCCGCGAAACACCTTGCTGCCGAAGGCATTTCGGTGCTGCATGCGCACGGCCCCAAGAATCGCCTGGACTTGCCGGAGCCCGCACCGGGCGATCCGCCTTACCTCGCGGTGCCCTACCTGGATCGCATGGACCTGGCGTACGCGGCCGCCGACCTGGCGATCTGTCGGTCGGGAGCGATGACCGTGGCCGAGGTATCGGCGGTGGGGCTGCCGGCCGTGTACGTGCCGCTGCCGATCGGCAACGGCGAACAACGCCTCAACGCGCTGCCAGTGGTCAACGCCGGAGGGGGCCTGCTGGTCGACGACAAAGACCTGACGCCGGACTTCGTCGCGCAGACCGTCACCGAGCTGCTCACCGATGGGCCCCGCCTCGCCGCGATGACGGCCGCGGCGGCGCTTGTTGGCCATCGCGACGCCGCCGAGCGGGTGGCGCGGGTGGCGCTAGACCTCGCGCGCGACGCCCGCCCGCCGAAAAAAGCGGGGCGACGGTGACCGTGCGGCCGTTGCCCCCCGAGTTGGCGCGGGTTCACATGGTCGGCATCGGCGGGGCAGGGATGTCCGGGATCGCGCGCATCCTGCTCGACCGCGGTGCCGCGGTGTCGGGTTCGGACGCCAAGGAGTCGCGCGCGGTGCTCGCGCTGCGGGCCCGCGGTGCCGAGGTCCGCATCGGCCACGACCCGGCGTCGCTGGACTTGCTGCCGGGCGGGCCCACCATGGTGATCACCACGCACGCGGCGATTCCGAAGGACAACCCGGAACTCGTCGAGGCGCGCCGGCGCGGCATTGGGGTGGTGTTGCGGCCGAAGGTGCTGGCCAAGCTCATGGACGGCTACCGCACAGTGATGGTCACGGGCACGCACGGCAAGACGTCGACCACGTCGATGCTGATCGTCGCGCTGCAGCACTGCGGGCTGGACCCGTCGTTCGCGGTCGGCGGCGACTTGGGGGAGGCCGGCACCAATGCGCATCACGGCAGCGGCGACTACTTTGTCGCCGAGGCCGACGAAAGCGACGGCTCGCTTCTGGAGTACACGCCTGACGTCGCGGTGGTGACCAACATCGACGTGGACCACCTCGACTTCTTCGGCAGCGCGCAGGCCTACACCAAGGTGTTCGACGACTTCGCCGACCGCGTTGCGCCCGGCGGCGCGCTTGTGGTGTGCGTCGACGACCCGGGTGCGGCGGCGTTGGCCGAGCGGGCGGCGGACAAGGGAGTTCGGGTGCTGCGCTACGGCAGTGACGCTTCGTTGCCGCTGGCCGGGCAGTTGCTGTCCTGGGAGCAGCAGGGCACCGGCGCTGTCGCTCAGGTGCAGCTGGCCGGTGAGTCGCGGCGCAGGGTGATGCGGCTGTCGGTGCCCGGGCGGCACATGGCGCTCAATGCGCTGGGTGCGCTGGTGGCGGCAGTCGATGCCGGCGCGGAACCCGAGTGCGTGCTCGACGGGCTCGCCGGTTTCGAGGGAGTACGCCGCCGGTTCGACCTGGTGGGCGTCGCCGACTCGGTCCGGGTGTTCGACGACTACGCGCACCATCCCACCGAAATCCGCGCGACGCTGGCGGCGGTGCGTGCGCTGATCGAGCAGGCACCGCGCGCCGCCGACCGCAGCGGCCGCGCGATCGCGGTGTTTCAGCCCCATTTGTATTCGCGCACTGAACTTTTCGCGCGGGAGTTCGGCGCCGCGCTCGACGACGCGGACCTGGTGTTCGTGCTGGACGTCTACGGCGCGCGAGAGCAGCCCCGGGCCGGAGTCAGCGGGGCGATGGTCGCCGAGCACGTCAGCGTCCCCGTGTCCTACGTGCCGGATTTCGCGGCGGCGCCTGACCGGGTGGCAGAGGTGGCGCGGCCCGGCGACGTGGTGGTCACGATGGGCGCCGGCGACATCACGATGCTGGGGCCGGAGATCGTGAACTCGTTGCACGTCAAGGCCAACCGCAGCGCGCCTCGCCGCTCCGGGGTGAGCGGATGACCGAGCCTCTGCTGGAAGAGGGACCGCGGCGACGTGCCCGCCGGGAGCGCGAGCAGCGTCGCGCCGCGGCCGCCCGGGCGCGGGCGATCGAGGACGCCCGCCGCGAGGCCAAGCGCAAAGTCACCGCCACGGCCACTGCCCCTCAACCGTCCCGGCGCGGCGTGGTCCGGGGGCTCAAGGTGCTGGTATGGGCGGTGCTCATCACCGTCATCTCAGTCGGCCTCGGATTGGTGTTGTACTTCACGCCGCTGATGTCGGTGCGCAATCTGAATATCGATGGCCTGCAGGTGATTTCGCGCGAGGAAGTGGTCGCGGCGGTGGCGACACCGCACGGCACGCCGCTGCTCCAGGTCGACACCGGCAAGGTCGCGAACCGCGTGGCGACCATCAGCCGGGTGGCCTCGGTACGCGTGCAGCGCGAGTATCCGTCGTCGTTGCGAGTCACGGTGGTGGAGCGAATCCCGGTGGCGGTCAAGGACATGCCGGACGGCACGCATCTCTTCGACCGTGACGGCGTGGATTTCGCCACCGCGCCGCCGCCGCCGGGTGTGCCGTACCTCGACGTCGACCATCCGGGTCCCAGCGATCCGCCCACGAAGGCCGCGCTGGCCGTGCTGACTGCACTGCGGCCCGAGGTTGCCGGGCAGGTGGGACGTATCGCCGCGCCGTCGGTCGCCTCCATCACGCTCACACTTGCCGACGGGCGCGTGGTGATCTGGGGGACCAACGACCGCACCGACGAGAAGGCCGAGAAACTGGCGGCCTTGCTGACCCGGCCAGGCCACACCTACGACGTGTCGAGCCCCGACCTGCCGACGGTCAAATAGAAATTCCTGCTTTCGCATCGGCGCGCCTGCGCGGATAGCGCGGCATGCGGCCATACCGTTCTGGTTGCGCGGAACTACTTGACATAACTCTAAGCCTCTGGTTGAGGTTGAGGGTTGGGAGGAAGGCTATTGATGACCCCCCCGCATAACTACCTCGCCGTCATCAAAGTCGTCGGCATCGGCGGCGGCGGCGTGAACGCCGTCAACCGGATGATCGAGCAAGGCCTCAAGGGCGTGGAGTTCATCGCCATCAACACCGACGCGCAAGCGCTGCTGATGAGCGATGCCGACGTCAAGCTCGATGTCGGTCGCGACTCGACCCGAGGACTCGGCGCGGGCGCCGACCCGGAAGTCGGGCGCCGGGCCGCCGAAGACGCCAAGGACGAGATCGAAGAGCTGCTTCGCGGCGCCGACATGGTGTTCGTCACCGCCGGCGAGGGCGGCGGGACCGGCACCGGCGGCGCCCCCGTCGTCGCCAGCATCGCTCGCAAACTCGGTGCGCTCACGGTCGGCGTCGTCACCCGGCCGTTCTCGTTCGAGGGCAAGCGCCGCGGCGCGCAGGCCGAGGGCGGGATCGCCGCGCTGCGGGAGAGCTGCGACACGCTGATCGTGATCCCCAACGACCGGCTGCTGCAGATGGGCGACGCGCACGTGTCGCTGATGGATGCGTTCCGCAGCGCCGACGAGGTGCTGCTCAACGGCGTGCAGGGGATCACCGACCTCATCACCACGCCGGGGCTCATCAACGTCGACTTCGCCGACGTCAAAGGCATCATGAGCGGCGCTGGCACCGCGCTGATGGGTATCGGCTCGGCCCGCGGCGACGGCCGCGCGCTCAAAGCCGCTGAGATTGCGATCAATTCGCCGCTGCTCGAGGCGTCGATGGAAGGCGCGCAGGGCGTGCTGATGTCCATCGCGGGCGGCAGCGACCTGGGACTGTTCGAAATCAACGAGGCCGCGTCGCTGGTGCAGGAAGCCGCACATCCCGACGCCAACATCATCTTCGGCACGGTCATCGACGACTCGCTGGGCGACGAGGTGCGGGTCACCGTGATCGCCGCGGGCTTCGACGCGGTCAGCGCCAGGCACGCGAAGCCCGTGGTGGGTGCCGGTGCGAAGGTAGCGGCCGGTGCGGCCGGCAAGGTCACCTCCACGCTGTTCGAGCCCGGTGACCCGGCCGCCGTTCCCGCGCACACCAACGGTGCGACCGTGCGCATCGGCGGCGACGATGACGACGACGTCGACGTGCCGCCGTTCATGCGCCGGTAAATACTGGCTGCGTGACCATTCGGGTTCGGCGGGTGACTACTACCCGCGACGGCGGCGTTTCCGGGCCACCCTTCGACACGTTCAACCTCGGCGA
Source organism: Mycobacterium sp. NGS19 (assembly GCF_059813155.1). Lineage (NCBI taxonomy): Bacteria > Bacillati > Actinomycetota > Actinomycetes > Mycobacteriales > Mycobacteriaceae > Mycobacterium > Mycobacterium sp. NGS19. Next base: position 67,704 of record NZ_JCALEB010000007.1, on the reverse strand, counting down.
CCACGTCGGCGACGATCCCGAAGCGGTGGCCGCCAACAGGAAACGGCTGGCCGCGGCGATCGGGCTCGACGAGGACCGGCTGATCTGGATGAATCAGGTACACGGCGATCGGGTGACGCGTGTCGACGGGCCGCGGGACAGGCCGGTCGACGACACCGACGCGCTGCTGACGACGACACTACGGCTGGCGCTGGCGGTGGTGACGGCCGACTGTGTCCCGGTGCTGATGGCAGATGCGCGCGCCGGCGTGGTGGCGGCCGTGCATGCCGGCCGGGTCGGCGCCCAGCGCGGTGTGGTGGCACGCACGCTGGAGGCGATGCAGGCTGCGGGCGCTCACCCCGACGACATCTCGGCGCTGCTGGGCCCCGCCGTCAGCGGCGCCAACTACGAGGTGCCCGAGGAGATGGCCGCCGAGGTCGAAGCCGCGCTGCCCGGTAGCCGCACCACCAGCCGGCGCGGCACTGCGGCATTGGACCTGCGGGCCGGAATTGCTCGTCAGCTCAGCGCTTTGGGGGTGAAGGCGATCGACATCGACCCGCGCTGCACGGTCGACGACCCGAAGCTGTTCAGTCACCGCAGACAAGCGACGACAGGTCGGCTCGCCTCCGTCATATGGATGGAATGACCGAACGCCAAGAGCAATTGGCGCGCTCGTTGGCGGCCGTGCGCCAGCGGATCGACCACGCCGCCGCGGCGGCGGGCCGCGACCCGGCCGACGTCGACCTGCTGCCGGTCACCAAGTTCTTCCCCGCCTCTGACGTCGCGATCTTGGCCCGGCTCGGCTGCCGCGCCGTCGGCGAATCCCGCGACCAGGAGGCCGCGGCGAAGGCTGCCGAGGTCGCCCAGCTCGTCGACAAAGACGTGCACTGGCACATGGTCGGGCGGATTCAGCGCAACAAGGCCCGCTCGATCGCCCGCTGGGCCGACACCGTGCACTCCGTCGACACCATTCGACTCGTCGAGGCGTTGGACCGCGCCGTCAGCGGGCCGCCGCTGCGGGTGTTTGTGCAGGTCAGCCTCGACGGTGATCCGCAGCGCGGCGGGGTGGACGTACGCCGGCCTGAGCTCGTGGACGACGTGTGCGACGCGGTGGCTTCCGCGGCGGGCCTGTCGCTGGTCGGGTTGATGGCCGTACCGCCGCTGGACTGGGATCCGGAGCGGGCGTTCGCGCGGTTGCACACCGAGCATCAGCGGGTACTTCGCGCCCATCCGCAAGCCTCCGGCCTGTCGGCTGGCATGTCCGACGACTTGGAGGCTGCCGTGAAACACGGTTCCACCTGTGTGCGTGTCGGTACCGCGTTGTTGGGACCGCGGCCTTTATCGTCACCTGCAGTAGTCACTCCTGTCACACCAACATCAAGTAGTCGTCAACCACGAGCCTCCCGAAAGGGTCACCGATGAGTACGCTTCACAAGGTCAAGGCCTACTTCGGCATGGCGCCGATGGAGGACTACGACGACGAGTACTACGACGACGAGGACCGCGGACGCAGCTATCCGCGCCGGCCGCATTCGGAGAGGTTCGGCGACGACGGCTATGACCGCCCGAGTCGTCGCTACGAAGCTCGCGATCGCGACTACGACGATCGCGACGCGGACGACTACGCGCCGTCGTACCGCGGCTACGACGAGCCGCGGTTCCGGCCGCGCGAATTCGACCGGCCGCCGGAAATGGGTCGCTCGCGGTTCGGTGCGCTGCGTGGCGCTACCCGCGGCTCGCTGGCGATGGACCCCCGTCGGATGGCCGAGCTGTTCGAGGCCGGCAGCCCCTTATCGAAAATCACCACGCTGCGGCCGAAGGACTACAGCGAGGCACGCACCATCGGGGAGAGGTTCCGTGACGGCACCCCGGTGATCATGGACCTCGTATCGATGGACAACGCCGACGCCAAGCGGCTGGTGGATTTCGCCGCCGGCCTGGCGTTCGCGCTGCGCGGTTCCTTCGACAAGGTGGCCACCAAAGTGTTCCTGCTGTCGCCGGCAGACGTCGACGTCAGCGCTGAGGAACGCCGGCGCATCGCTGAGGCGGGCTTTTACGCCTACCAGTGAGCCATCGGTAGGCTGACAGCGCTCCCTATTCGGGGGGCGCTGTCGTCTACGTCTCTAGTGAGGTCGGGCCTGTTGCGGCTGTTCTTCGACATTTTGGGCTTCGCGCTGTTCTTATTCTGGCTGCTGCTGATCGCCCGCGTGGTCATCGAATTCATTCGCTCGTTCAGCCGGGACTGGCGGCCGCGGGGTGTCACGGTGGTGATCCTCGAAATCATTCTGACGGTCACCGATCCGCCGGTAAAGCTGTTGCGGCGCATCATTCCTCAGCTCACCGTCGGCGCGGTCCGCTTCGACCTTTCGATCATGGTCCTGCTGCTGGTCGCCTTCATTGGAATGAACCTGGCGTTCAATGCCGGCGCCTAAAACCTGGCGCGCCGCAGAGATTGAAATTCCTTCTTAATTATTATCCTCGCCTGCAACCGGCGGTTCTGATGTGACAGGATGGACGGCAGTTACAGTCCGGGCACCGACCACGGTCTACACTCCTAGATCAGCTTCGACCGTCCAGAACTTTGAGGGGGCAGAAAATGCCGCTAACGCCCGCCGACGTTCACAACGTCGCATTCAGCAAGCCGCCTATCGGCAAACGCGGCTACAACGAGGATGAGGTCGACGCGTTCCTCGATCTCGTCGAGGCCGAGCTTACGCGACTGATCGAGGAGAACACGGATCTGCGGCAGCGGGTCGGCGAGCTCGAGCAAGAGCTGGCCGGCGCGCGGTCTGGCAACGGCGCGGCCACCACTCAGGCCATTCCGCTGTATGAGCAGCAGCAGCCCGAGCCCCAGCAGCCCGCCTACGAGGCACCGCAGCCCGCGTACGAGGCGCCGCCCACGCCGGCCGCTGCGCCCGGCCCCGTCGACGAAGAGTCCCACATCAAGGCCGCCCGCGTGCTGGCCTTGGCCCAGGACACCGCCGACCGGCTGACCAGCACCGCTAAGGCGGAGGCCGACAAGCTGCTCGCCGACGCCCGCGCCAACGCCGACCAGATCCTTTCGGAGGCCCGGCGCGAGGCCGAGACCACGGTCACCGAGGCGCGCCAGCGCGCCGAGGCGATGCTCGCCGACGCGCAGATGCGCTCGGAGACCCAGCTGCGCCAAGCCCAGGAGAAGGCCGACGCGTTGCAGGCCGATGCCGAACGCAAGCACTCGGAGATCATGGGAACCATCAACCAGCAGCGCACGGTGCTGGAAGGACGGCTCGAGCAGTTGCGCACGTTCGAGCGTGAATACCGCACCCGGCTCAAGACGTACCTGGAGTCGCAGCTGGAGGAACTGGGTCAGCGCGGCTCCGCCGCTCCCGTCGACTCGAGCGCCAACAGCGACAGCGGCGCGTTCAATCAGTACAACAGGGGCAACTAGCCCCGAGGCTGATCAATGCTGATCGTCGCACTGGTCATGGCCGTGATCGGCCTTGCCGCCTTGGTGACTGCGGTCGTCACCAGCAACGAGGTGATCGCGTGGGTGTGCATCGGAGCCAGTGTGATCGGCGTGATCCTGCTCATCGTGGATGCCGTGCGCGAGCGGCAGAAACGCGACACCACGCCTGCCGCGGACTCCGCAGAGGAGACTCCGAAAGAGGCCTCGGAGGAGTCCCCGGCCGAGGCGCAGGAGTTCGACGAGGAATACCCCGACGAAGAGCGTGCCGGCGACGAGAAGGCGCCGGTGGCCGAGGAAGACAAGACCGAGCGCTGACCTCAGCAGGTAGGGGAGGACAGAAGCTTGCGCACTTCGTCGTCTGAGGTCTGGCTGAAGTTGCGGTAGTACTCGCCGACCGCCATGAATGACGGCGGTGTGGCCACACACACCACGTCGTCGGCGGCTTCGGCCAGCTGCCGGCACGCTGTTGGCGGCGCCACCGGAACCGCGACGACGATCTTCGCCGGGTTTGCGGCGCGCGCGGCCCGCACGGCGGCCAGCATGCTTGCGCCGGTGGCGATCCCGTCGTCAACCAGAATGACCGTCTGGCCCGCCAAGTCGATCGGCGGTCGGCCGCCCCGGTAGGCGCTCTCCCGGCGCGTCAGTTCGGCGCTTTCCCGCTCGATCACCTGCTGCAGCTGCTCTTCGCTGATGTGCAAGCTGCGCACCACCTCGTCGTTGAGCACCACCAGCCCGCCGCTGGCCAGCGCACCGACGGCCAGTTCCTCCCAGCGCGGTGCGCCGAGCTTGCGGACGACGAACACGTCGAGCGGCGCGTGCAGGGCGGCGGCCACTTCCCATGCGACGGGCACGCCGCCGCGCGGCAAACCCAGCACCAAGAGATCGGGTGTGCCGTGGTAGGTCGTGAGCGCGGCGGCCAGGGCGCGCCCGGCTTCACGGCGGTCGGCGTAGGGTGTGCCGGCGCCGCGGGTCAGGCTAGAAAATCGTCGCATTGCGATCCTCCGCGTCCTAGTGTCCTCTCGATCGGGGCCCGCGTGCCACAGTGGAGGAGTGTTCATCGCCGTCGTCGTGGTGGCGACCGTCCACTTCATGTTCCTCGCCTACCTCGTCGTCGGCGGTTTCCTGGCGCTGCGGTGGCCGCGCACGATCGCGCTGCACGTGCTCACGGTGTTGTGGGGATTGGGCAGTGTCCTGCTGCACTTCCCTTGTCCACTGACCGACGCCGAGCGATGGGCGCGTGCGCATGCCGGTATGGCGCAGCTGCCGTCTGCGGGCTTCATCGACCACTACATCGCCGGGGTGCTCTACCCAGCTGGCGCGGCGGTGCTTGTCCAGGCGACGGTGTTCATGCTGGTGCTTGTGTCATGGGTGTTGTTCGCGGCGGCGGTGCCGAACCGGAGGCGGGCGACGAGATCGTCCTCGGCGGGTTCTTCCAAGCGACCCCTAAGCCGCCGACAACGGGATGAATGACAGCATGTTTCGGTTACGAATCATCTTGTGCCATAACCGTTTTCATACGTCACCGAGTTCGGCATGATCAACGTCGCATTCTTGGTGAAGCAACGACCCGCACGTGTCACCCCTTGCCGACGAATACTCCCGTGCTGATCCCGCCCAGTGGGCGGTTGACGCCTTGGCGGCCAAAAGCCCAGCCTAAGAACAGAGCCGCTGCAGCCAGACCCAGATGCAGCCAGTTATCTGCGTCGTTCACTGGAACCAGGTTCGCCGAACTTTCGCGGTCGACAAGCATGCCGTAGACGAACAGGGCGGCGTAAACCAGGCCGGTGCCAATAAGATACACGCGGGCACCGTTGAACGTTCGAGCCATCACAATCCCGAGAATGCCAAACGCCAAGTGAATCACGTTGTGTAGCACCGAAACATCGAACACACCAAGAAGTTTCGCGTTCGAGGCATGTCCCGCCCAGGTCATCGTGTCGTAGCCGACAGTCACTTTCGGTATGAACCCGAGGATTCCGACAAGCAGGAACACCACCGCGATCGCTAATGCGAAAACCTGGACCGTGGCCCACCGGACCTTGCGAGGCGAAATGGCCGGCGCATTAGGCGCTGACATGGCGTTCCCTTCGTCAGGCGTGTGTGAAACCGAGCAGCCCAGGAGTACCCACAGCCACCCGGACGGAAGCTAGGCAACAGAGTTATTTTGCCCCGGCATGAAATCTCCGAGCGGTACCGAGCAGGTCATCGGCGTGCCTTGCGAGCAGCAGCGCCAGGGCTGCGAACCACCGGCGTGCGACGCGACATCGTGCTAGACCCTGCCTTGTGTATGCCCGATCAGTCTTGTTTCGCCTCGTAGCGCAGCAGGACCGTGCCACCCGGGAAGGTGCGGTTCTCCAACAGTCGCAGCCGGATCCATGACGGCAGGGCCGGGAAGAACGGGATGCCGCCGCCCACAGCGGTGGGCGCGACCACGATCCGGTATTCGTCCACCAGTCCGGCCTGCACGATCGATCGGGCCAGCGTCGCGCCGGCTACCTCCAGCCTGCCGTCGGTTTCGGCTTTCAGCTTCGTCACCACCTCGACCGGGTCGCCGCGTTCCAGGCGGGAGTTCCAATCGACGGACTCCAGGGTGCGCGAGAACACGACCTTGGGCATGTCGCGCCAGATGCGGGCGAAGTCGACGATCAAAGGGGTTGCGTCCGGGGCCTTGTCGGCAGTCGGCCAGTACGCGGACATCAGTTCGTAGAGCCGCCGCCCGTAGAACGCCAGGGCGGTTTCCCGCTCGAAGTCGTTCCAGGACTGGTGCAGTTCTTCGCTCGGTTCGGACCAGCCGATGTTGCCTTGTGCATCGGCGATGTACCCGTCCACCGAAACGTTGAAGGCATAGATGAGTTTGCCCATGCAAATCAGACTGTAGTGCAGGGCAAAACTCATCGCGACGCCGATTCGCCACTATGACGTACCGCGAATTCCGGAACCTCCGCGCGGTGCAAACGCTGCTCGGGCATTCGAGCGTCGCGACGACGGAGCGGTACATCGCGGTCGGCGACGACGAACGGGCCGCAGCGATGGCTGCATAACCGGGTAGCGTCACGCTGAGGATCTACGCCGACTTGTTCGACTCAGACCTCGACGCGGCACCGGTCATTCTGGACGCGAAATAGAAAAGTGTGTCCAAAGCGCCCGCAGACCGTCGTCGCCCTCGAAGGAAGACCGCTATCTAGCTGCGACGATGCAATTTTCGGTGTTGTGTCCGAGGGGGGACTTGTCCGTCTACGACACGGGTCGTGGTCTGGCGATTGGGGCGCTGACCGCTTCGGTCAAGCACCGGTCCACCTTTTTCGCTCAATCGCGACGCCGAGGAGCTCGCCCATCGGGCGGCCAGCCGTCGGTACCGGACTCAAGCGGAATATTCAGAGATCGAAGCAGGATCGAAAAGAGCCGCCAATTGGCGATTGCTCCGACAAGTTCGACCAAAACCGCGTGATCGCTATTGAACGCCTTCTGGCACCCAGCCCAGTTTTCCTCGGAGATGACCCCGTCGCGTACCACATCATCGGTCGCTGCGAGGACCGCACGCTCGACTGGCCCGAGGCTTTCGGAATTCTGCCAGTCGCGCACCGCGAGGAGATCACGCTCAGGCACGCCGAGCAGTGTGGCGATTCGCCAATGTTGAGTCCATTCGTATTCGGAGCCAGTGATCCAGCCGATGCGCAAGATGACCAGCTCGCGTAGCCGCGCGTCAAGGGAACCGCGGAAGAGTAACGCGTCCAGCAGCCCATACAGCGCAACCGCCACACGCGGCTGATGAAGTGCCACGCGGAATACCGACAGCTCTGCCAACTCTTCGGGCAACCCACATTCGGCAGCTCGCAGCTGGGCCTGCTCACGGTCGAGCATCGGTACGCGTTCCGCCATGGTCACGGGTGGCCCTCTCTGTTGAACCTCTGCACCGCCGTTAGGGCGTGGGCAAAAAGACGTTGTGGAGCGCCCCACTTGATCGGGCACTTTCATCTGCAAGCGAAGTGAGCAGCTGTGCGAGCCCAGCGAATCCGGTTGATTCTCTGGTGATCCGGTCGAACGGCCAGCGGCCCATGGCGAGAATCTCGAGGGCTGCCCGGTAGGCGGGATACTCCACGCCGAGTGCGCCTACGACGTGTAATTCTTTATAGACCAACAAGTCTGGTTCAAACCGGGGCGCGCCGCCTCCTCCGCGGGTGCCGGCCACCACAATTGTGCCGCCGGGCCTGGCAAGGCCGACGGCATCGGCGAACGCGGAGGGTGCTTTGGCGGTGACGTCGACGACCACGTCGGCAAGCCGTCCGCCTGTCTCACGCTGAAGCGCGGTCGCTGCATCGTCCTGCGATACATCGATGGGCAGGTCGACACCGAATGATCTGGCGATGGCCAGTCGTTGTTCGTCGCGTGGGCCGACGCCGGTCATCGCGACGAACGCGGCTCCCGCCTCTTTGGCCGCCACCGCCGCACAGATTCCGCGGATGCCGGGCCCCAGGATCGCTACGACGTCCCCGGCCTTGGTGTCGGGAAGAGTCGCCCCCCATTGGATACCGGCCCCGAGAGGGTTGAACAACGTGGCGAGAACGGGGTCCATGTCTTCGGCAATCGGGAGCAGCATCGCGTCCCACGGAAGCTCCACATGGGTGGCGTATCCGCCCCATAAGCCCGCGCCGATCTCCACGTCGACGAACCCGAACATGGTGGCGATGCCGTTCACCGCGCACCGCCGGTATTCGCCGCGGCGGCACTCGGGGCAGTCTCGGCAGGACCGGAACACCTCAACGGCCACGCGCTGGCCGGCTTGTACACCCCAGCGTTGGCCGGCCGCAGCGCCGACATGTTCGACGATGCCGACGATTTCGTGCCCTGGAACGAATGAGAAGCCGGCAGGCAGGTGTCCGGTGAATTGTTCGTGATCTGTTCCGCACAGACCGCATGCTTCAACTCGCAGGATCGCACCCCGGTCGCCGACGTCGGGGATGATCATCTGGCGCCGCTGCAGACTCCGCGGTCCGGTCAGCACCATCGCCTCGGCGATCATGGAAGCTCGAATCCGGTGAACGACCCTGTGTTTCGGAGGCACACCGTTTTACCTACATACATTTCCCCGCCCATCGCCTCGGCAATCTGCGGATCGTCGCTGCGTGCGACGACTCTTCGCCCGTCGGACAGGTGCGCGATGATCGGAGTCCATCGAGGTTGCCCGTCTCGGTCGTAGACGACGGTGTATCCGTCCACTGTCGCGCAACCGGTCGCCTCGTCGACGCCTGCGACACCCAACCTCGATGAATCGATCTGAGCTTGCTCGACCGCCGTGTCGAGCAGTCGCCACCCGGTTGGTGGCGGGGTGGCCGACCACAGACCGACCGAATGCTTCGTCGAATACCACCCGAGGCCGGTGACGAGTCCGACATCGGTTGGGTCGCGTCTACACCGTCGGACCATCTCAACGATCGAGTGGCTGACGTAATTGTTTCCGGGACCGCCGTGATACGGCAGGCCTCCGGTTACTGTGAGGCCTCTGTCGTCGAGGGGGTCCAAGTCGAGAGCCTCGGCAGTCATCTCAATTGCCGACGGGAAGCAGGAGTAGAGATCGAACCACCGGATGTCGTCGATGGTCAACCGCCCCGCATTGAGAGCCTTCCGTGCCGCTACCTCGATACCCGATGAGCGACTGAGGTCCGGCCGTTCCACGGGGAAGTACACGTCGTTGCAAGTCGCTGCTGACCAGGGAAAGACCCAACGATCGCGCGCGACGCCCAATTCGTCCGCCACCTCGGCCGCCATGAGAATGAAGGCGGCAGCCATGTCGACGGACATGATGCTGTTGAGCAACTTGGGATAGGGCAAGCAGACCATGCGGTTTTCCGCGGTGACTTCGCTGAGTTCGGTGGCACTTCGTGCGCGTGGGAACCAGGCCTGTTCCGGATGGCGTGCCGCCTCGGCTGTGAACGGTGCCATCAGCGTGCCCAGCCACTCCCGTTGAGCATCGAAGTCGCGGCCGTGGCGCGCGGCGATCGCGGACTCGAAGATGGGATACACCTCGTGCGGCCAACTCAGACCCACCGACAATTCGGCTTGACTCAGCCCGGGGCGGGCGTCGCCCAGGGATTCGTCGCCGGAGCGGGGTGGGGGCGGCGAGTCGAGAAGTGCCCTGCCCTGAAGCTTGCGTGCGGAATGCCCGCTCTCCGCCCCGACGACCAGGACGACATCTGCACGGCCTTCGCGTATTTCGCCACCCAACACCTCGACGAGATACTGCGGGGTGTTTCCGCCGACGGGACAGCTGATGCGGCGGGCGGGACTGATGTGCATCGCTTCGGCGATCCTGCTGGCGGGATTGTCGCGCGGTATGACCAGGATGCCGGGAGTCGCGACGGTGTCGATGCGCCGCTCGACCGGGCGACCTGCGTCTTTGACCGCGCGGCGTGCGGCTTCTACCGCCAAGTCGATCGGGTCCACGAAGTCGTTCCCGCGATGGGTAACTTCGCCCACGCCGACGACAACCGGGGTACGCGCTTCTACCAACATCGGCATCGGCATCCGCTCAGGGCCACGGGGCTGACTTGAGACATAACTGCGATGGTGTCATGTGCGTGGGCAAGTCACAATGGTGTGCGCGCGCGGCATACTGGCTGTGTGTCGACGAGGTTGTTGAGATGGGGCGCCGCCGCGCCGACAGATCGTGGGTCCGCTCGCGACCGGTTGCTCGATGCTGCCGAGCGGTGCCTCGAGAGTTGCGGTGTGGTGGGCACGACTATGGAGGACATCGGCAGAACAGCGGGTGTGTCCAGGGCAACGGTGTATCGCTACTTCCCCAGTCGGGAGGCGGTGATGTCGGGCGTCATCATTCGCGCCGCCGAGCGCTATCTCGACCGCATCAGCCCGCGGATCGCGGCGCACGCCGACCTGGGCTCCGCGCTCGTCGACTTCGTGGAATACACGGTTGAGGCCGCGCGCCGCGAAGAGATCATCGGATTGTTGTTCGGCAGCGACGAGGAACTAGCCGGCGTGGGTCTCGCGGCGGGGACCTCGACGTCCCTCTTCGAAATCGTCACCGAATTTCTGCGTCCCATCTTCACCAGACACTGGAGTTGCGTGGAACCGGGCGTCTCCGTCGACGACGCCGCCGAGTGGGTTGTCCGCACGATACTGAGCCTGCTGACTGTTCGAGGGCCGCGGGAGCGCAGTCGTGACGGACTCCGGGCGTTTCTGTCGAGGTTTCTCCTTCCGGCGATCCTGGCGGGTGACCACGCTCGACCGATGTGACATCTATGGAGTAATGTCTCGACGGCAGATGAGGTAGGAGGGCCTGTGCAATTCACCACGTTCAACGAACAGGTCGCTGAGCAACTCAAGAGCGCAGCAGAAACCACGGGCGGGTTGGCCGGTTACCTCGGCTTCCGTCACACCGAATTCGCTGCGGGACGGCTCGTCGCGGAGATGGACGCACGCGACGACCTGAAGACGCCGTTCGGCAACCTGCATGGGGGCTGCTTATCGGCCATGGTCGACCACTGCCTCGGCGTGGTGTTTTATCCCGTGATTCCACTGGGATCTTGGGTCGCGACAACGGAGTTCAAACTGAATCTGCTTCGTCCGGTCTCCAGCGGCACCTGTGTAGCCACAGCTGAGATCATCGCGCTGGGCAGAACCAGCGGGGTGGCGCGGATCGACATCTGCAACGACGGCAGAGCGGTGTGTGCGGCCCAGGGAACCGTCACCGTCGTCGCACCGAAGACGAGCTCCTGATGTCGGCAAAGAGAACAGGCGATTCGTCGGCTCCTGTGGTCGAGCGCGTGCCCACGGCAGACGGGCTGGCGCTGGCCGTCGACCTCTACCACTGTGACGCACCGCGGGCGGTCGTGTTGCTCCTTCACGGCGGCGGTCAAAGCCGACACGCCTGGGACGTCACCGCCCAACGCCTGCACCAGCGGGGATACACGGTGGCCGCGTACGACACCAGGGGACACGGGGACAGCGACTGGGACCCCGACGGACGCTACGACATGGACCGGCTGGGGTCCGACCTATTGGCCGTGCGCTCATACGCCGATTCCGGCCGCCCCGTCGCCGCGATCGGCGCATCTCTGGGCGGGTTGACCATTCTCGGAACACACTTGCTCGCCCCGCCGGATCTATGGCAGGCCGTCGTGCTGGTTGACGTCACTCCGAGAATGGAGATGGACGGCGCCCGACGAGTCGTAGCGTTCATGTCGGCACACCCCGAAGGTTTCGACAGCCTAGAGTCGGCCGCTGACGTGATCGCCGCCTACAACCCGCACCGCCCTCGCCCCGAAAACCTCGACGGGCTCCGAAAAGTCCTCGCCCGTCGCGAAGACGGTCGCTGGTCCTGGCGATGGGATCCAGCCTTCGTGACGTCGAATTTCCAGTTCCTGCAGGGTGATCCAGACGAGGGCGCTGAGTACTTCGAGATGATGAGCGCCTTCCTTCTCGATGGTGCGCGGCAGGTGTCCGCGCCAACGCTGCTGGTCCGGGGCCTACTATCTGACATCGTCTCCGAAGAGACAGTAAGGCATTTCCTGACCGTCGTTCCGCACGCGCAAACCGTTGACGTGTCGGGCGCGGGACACATGATTGCCGGCGACAACAACGACGCATTCTCGACGGCGGTCGTCGAATTCCTCGACAGGACCATATGAACCCTGCTGTCGGTTGACTGCCCATGTAGGGCTGGCGCCTATCCTGCTCCTATGCCAACTGAACCAGTGCGGGTGTCTTTCCGCCGGCATGTGCGCGAAAAGGTTTTGAGGGCGACACGAGAACTCGCCATCGAGAAGGGCTGGGATCAGGTCCGGATGAGCGAGGTTGCCGAATCGGTCGGCGTCTCCCGCCCGACGTTGTACAAAGAGTTCGGCGACAAACAGGGGCTCGGCGACGCGCTTGTGGTGTCGGAGGGCCAGCGCTTTATGGAAGGCATTCTTGCCGTCCTTGCCGAACACGTGGGCGACGTGCGGGGCGGCATCACCGCAGCGGTGCAATTCACCCTCTGTGAAGCAGAAGACAGCCCGCTCCTCAAGGCAGTTCTGACGTCCAACGCTTCGGGGAATGATCGCGGTGGCTCGTCGTCTACTGGAGTCCTACCTCTTCTGCCGACGTCGGCTTCCCTGCTTCAGCTCTGCTCCGCGGCTCTGATCACGTGGTTTAACGACCACTTCGACGATCTCGATCCCGAAGACGTTGAGGAGGTCGCAGATGTTCTGGTGCGACTGACAGTGAGTCATGTTGTACTCCCCGCCGCGGACATCGCCACCACCGGTGAGCGGATCTCCCGCGTAGCACTCAGGTACCTGGGAGTTGTCCACAGTTTGTAGCCAGCAAGCTCTCGTGTCAGATCGAGCCGGCGAGGAGCTCTGAGCGGTCAACTCGGAGCTGCTGGCTGATGGCCCGCTTACTGGACATGAAATCGCGAGGACGATTGACGCAGTCGGCGGCGATGAGTTCGCCCTCGCGGAAGTAGAAGCAGCTGAAGTCACGGTCACGCGACGGGTCACCACTGAGCAACAGTTCGTCGTATCCGGCGTTGAGACCGGCAATCTGGAGTTTGAGATCGTACTGGTCGGACCAGAACCACGGAAGCGCAGCGATTGCGCTGTGTTTTCCGCAGATTGTCGCCGCAGCGATCTTGGCCTGCTCGCCGGCGCTCGATACGGATTCCAAACGAATACGCGAGCCGTATCGAGCCATGGTGTGGCTCGTGCAGTCGCCGGCGGCCACGATGTCGGGGTCGCTGGTGCGGGCCTGGTCGTCGATCACGATGCCGTTGTCGACGGATAATCCTGCGGCCGAGGCGAGCTCGGTGTTCGGCACCACACCGACGCCGACGATGACCAAGTCGGCGGGGATCGATTCGCCGTCAGCCAGCACGACCTCCTGCACCCCACCGTTACCGGAGAAGGCTTCGACGAGGGCGTGTGTTCGGATCTCCACTCCCTCGCCGCGGTGGATTCGCGTGTAAAACGCGGAAACCTCCGGCGCGGTGACCCTTTCGAGTACACGCTCGGTTGCCTCGAGGACGGTGACGTTCATGCCGAGCGAACACAGCGAGGCCGCCGTTTCCAACCCGATGTAACCGCCGCCCACGATCACAACCCTCCGACCCGGTGTGGCGGCGGCACGGATCAACTCGACGTCTGCAGCGGTACGCAGGTAGTGAATTCCGGGAAGATCCACCCCTGGTGTGGGGAGTCGTCTGGCCCTTGCGCCGGTGCACAACGCGAGCTTGGTGTACGTCAGCGTGTCGCCGGTGCTCAGAGACACACGCTTGGCACTCCGGTGGATCGCCTCCACGGTCGCATTCAAGAGTCGAATGTGCTGCTTTTCGTAGAAATCAGCGCCGCGAATCAGGAGGTCGTCGAGGCCGTTCTTGCCGGCCAGGTATCCCTTCGACAACGGAGGCCGGTGGTAGGGCAGTCCCCCCTCGTCGCCGATGAGCACGACCTCCCCAGACCACCCCTCCCTTCGAAGATTAGCTGCCAACTGCGCGCCGGCGTGGCTCGCGCCGACGATCACCGCTCGTTCGGGAGTCATGCACTCGGCCTGGGAGTGAGGCGAACCATCAGCTTGCTGATACCCCTGACGAAATTCGATTGCACATACTCGGGTTCGCCGACCACCTCGATGTTCTCAAAGCGAGGGAGCAATTCCTCCCACAGGATTCGAAGCTGCAACTCAGCAAGTCGGTTTCCCATGCACCTGTGCACGCCGAACCCGAACGAGATGTGATTGCGGGCGTTGCTCCTATCGATGATCAACTCATCGGCCCGCTCGAAGACACGCTCATCGCGGTTACCAGAGGCGTACCACATCACGACCTTGTCGCCCTTGCGGATGAATTGCCCGTTCAACATGATGTCTTTTTTCGCGACTCGGCGCATGTACGCCAACGGGGTCTGCCAGCGAATGATCTCGGACACCATGTTGGGAATCAGGTCAGGGTTCGCCTTCAACTTCTCGAACTGATCGGGGAACTGGTTCAAGGCGAGAACCCCTCCGCTCATCGAGTTGCGAGTCGTGTCGTTTCCCCCGACGATCAGCAATACCAAATTGCCGAGGAATTCCATCGGGCGGTCGATGAGATCCTTAGTGTCCTCGTTGGCCTGCAGCATCGTGATCAGATCGAAGCCCGGTCGCTCCCCGTTGGCGGTACGGGCCGCCTTGTCATGCCAGAGAGCGCTGAGCCCCTTCGCCATGTCGACCATGCCACGAAACACTCTGTCGTTGTCGGAAGGACCGCCATTGGCTTGCTCCATGGAGGTGGCGAGGTCCGACCATTCCACGAGCTTGTGCCGCTGCTCGTACGGGAAGTCCAGCAGGGTCGCGAGCATGCGCGCTGTCAGTTCGATGGAGACGTGGTGCACCCAATTGAACGGCTGATCCACCGGTAGATCGTCCAGCACTTCCTGGACACGCGAGCGGATCAGCCCCTCCATCTCGCGCAGGTTCTTCGGCGCGACAACCCCTTGGACGGAAGCGCGCTGCAAGTCGTGTTGTGGCGGATCCATCGCGATGAACATGGCGATGTCCATAAAACGAGGCGGTCTCCCGATGATGATGAACGGCTCTGCGGAGAAAGCCTCGTGGTTCTTGTCGACGGCGATGATGTCCGCGTGGCGGGTCACCGACCAGAACGGGCCGAACGGACTGCGAGCCTGGTAATGCACCGGCGCCTCGTTGCGCACGCGTTCGAAGTAGGACTTCCAGCGGCCTTGGCGGTAGAGGAACGGGTTGCTGAGATCGATGTCGGCGATATCGACGTCCTCGACCGGAGGAATGGGCGTCTCGGTGAAGATCTTCTTACCATTGGTTCCGGTTACCCACCGACGTGTCTTGTCGTAGAGGTGTGCGCCGCGGATTTGCAGCTCCAGAGGCACGGCAGACTGGGCTTTGGCGGCCACTGCCGCGGGAATACTCATTATTGTTTCCTCCAAATCCATGACGTTGTTTCAGAGCTGGAACTCAGGTAGCTCGACCGTCAAGCCATCCCATGCCTCGGAGGCGGCCATCTGGCAGGACAGCCTCGACGTCCGCTGACGCTCGGGGTTCATCGCGAGCATCTCCTCTTCGTTGGCGCCGCAGAGTCCCACCGTGTCCGACCACTCGGGAGCGACGATCACGTGGCATGTTCCGCATGCGGCTTCCCCTCCGCAATCGCCGTCGATGCCGGGCACCGCGTTATTGACCGCAATCTGCATCAAGGACTGCCCTTCGGCCAAGGGGGCTTCGTACTTCTCGCCGTCATGAGAGACGAAGGTGACGACTGCCATGATTAACTCTCCTCAATCTGGAACTTCTCTTTTTAGTGTTGTCGCGCGTGACCAGCGTCGCTAGACTCGCAGGAGTCAAAGAGTTGTGTTTTTAGCTCACGCGCAGGGAGGCACGTGAAACTCGACGACTCGGGTATGCCAGCGCTGGCTTTCCTGCAGATGCTGGACAGTGAGGCGCTGGGGCATGACGCCAGCATTGCGCTGCGCAGCATCATGGTTCGCGAGCACGTCACCGAGTCGATGTTGGTGGGCCGCGACGCGCAGGTCCCCTTACGGTGGTTCAGGGAGATATATTCCGATTTCGATTGTGATCAGGGAACCCGTCTGGGTTTCGCGTTCGCTGAACACGCCAAACTGACGTCCTTTGGGGCACTCAGTGTTCCCTTGGTCAGCGCGGGCTCGGTAGCCGAGGTTGTCGAGTTGCTTGCTTATCTGCCGGTGATCACCACAGCCCTCAGCCCGTCGTTCCATTCGACGGAACGCGGCCTCACGATCGGGCTCACCGGTCGCACCGGTGACGCGGGCCTGAACTGCCTGGCCGTCACCTACGGTGGGCTGGCGCTGTTGCGTCTGCTCGACATGCTCGCGGGTGCCGTACCGAATATTGAACTGCATCTGAGTCATTCAGCGCCGGAGTCGTGGGTTCTTCATGACGAAGTGTTGGCGGGTCGGATCTTCTTCGACGCCCCCAGCTCGTTCGTCCACGTTCCCGCGGCTACGCTGGAGGAGGTCTGTCGATTCTCCGATCCTGTGGCGTACCGGATTGCCGTCACCGATTTGCAGCGAACTCTCGATCAACGACGTGACACGTCGGTCTCCGAAAAAGTAAGGGACCTGCTCGAGAAAGATCCCGGAAAAACGAACATCAGCCGGACGGCGGGCGAGCTCTCGATATCCCCGAGCACGTTGAAGCGGCGCCTGCGCGAAGAGGGGACCACCTTTCGAGAATTACGTCAGTCGTTCTTGCAGGAGCGAGCAATTCTGCGAATTCTCGACAGATCGGTGTCTGTAAGCGAGATCGCGGCAGAACTCGGGTACGCGGACCTCACGAACTTCACACATGCGTTCAAACGGTGGACCGGTCGGTCACCGCGCCACTTCAGAAAAACGCGCGACTGAGCGCGCAAAGTTCCGCCCGGGCGCGTGCCGGGCGTCCACCGGAACCAGCGGGCTTCGCGATCGGCCTCATCTGTCACCTGGACATCGTCGAGAAACGACACGATCGGCGCGGGTTTCGGTCATCGCAGCACCCTCTTGGGAAGAGGCGCAACGACATCCAGAGAATCCATACCGCGCTGGCGGCGGGTGCGGGCCGGGGGTGACGCGGACCCCCTAGTCACGCTATGCTAACCGTCGTTCACGTCGGGACCGGCGTTGAACGCGTGGTCGGAAGGAGTCCGGATGCCACACGACCAGCCGGCCATCATCGGTGCCGCCGAAGTCGCTCCAGGAAGAAACGTTCCGTACACCTCCACTGAATTGCATGTGCGCGCCGCGGTCGCGGCTCTCGCCGACGCAGGGGTGGTCCCAGACGAGGTCGACGGTCTCGTGTGCGCCGGGCCGATGACGAACGAGGGTTCGATCTTCCTGTCCGAGGACCTCATGGACTATCTCGGGCTGCACAACCTGAAACTTCAGATGACCTGTCAGCTTGGCGGCGGGACCCATCTGGCCATGACGCGCATGGCGAGTAACGTCATCGCCCGGGGCGAGGCCGAGACGGTGCTGGTCGTGTCGGCGGGCAAGTTTCCACCGATCCGCGATGGCGGGCGCGAACTGATGGCGCTGGTGTGTGACCACGCGTTCGAGATGCCCTACGGACCCTCCGTGCCGGCGCTGTACGGTTTGATCGCGCAGGCCTGGATGCACGAGACGGGACAGGGCAAGGCGGACATCGCCGAGGTCACCGCGTCGCAGGACCGGTGGGCCGCGCTGAATCCCGCGGCGATCGCGCACCGCTCACAACGCCTGACTGTGGAGGACGTGCTGGCGTCCCGCCCGATCGCCGGGCCGTTCCACTTCTACCACTGCTCGATTCCCTGCGAGGGCGGTGGCGCGCTCGTGCTGGGCTCGGCCCGCCGGGCTCGCGCGGGCAAACACCGGCCGGTACACCTGCTCGGGTTTGGAGAGGGTCACACCCACGGTTTTCTGACCTCGCTGGCCCGCCCGGGTCGTACCGGGGCCGCCCGTTCGGGTCCGATGGCCTTCGAGCGCTCCGGACGGGCGCCGGCCGACATCGACATCGCCTTGCTCTACGACGCCTTCGCCTCAAACCCGGCGATGATCCTGGAGGAGGCGGGCTTCGTGAAGCCCGGCGGGGCAGGCGATTTCTACCGTGACGGCCGCGCCGATCCGGGGGGCGACCTTCCGGTGAACACCGACGGCGGCCTGATCCGGTTCGGGCACACCGGGACCTCCTCTGGCATTTCGCAGATCCTCGAGGGTTATTGGCAGTTGTCCCGGTCGCGCCGAGGGCCGTCAGGTCTTCGGGGCGGACACCGCGTTCGTGCACAGCTACGGCTCGATGCTGTGCAGTCACGTCAGCATGGTGATGGAGGGAGCGTCATGACCGCAGCTTCGAGTTCCCTCGACGGTCTGCACGATCCTGAGGCGCTGCCGCCGCTGACCGATGTCAACCGTCCCTACTTCGCAGCAGCGGCCCGCGGCGTACTCGTCTTCCAGCGGTGCGCGAACGGCCACCCGTTCCTCTACCCGCGGCTGGTGTGTCCCGTCTGCCATGACGGTGAGTTGGCCTGGGAGACCGCGGCGGGTACTGGTGAGATCGTCAGTTTCGCGCCGGTGTACCGCCCCCCGTGGGACTCGTTCCCGCGCAGCGAGCCGTACGTCGTCGTGCTCGTTCGTCTGGACGAGGGGCCGCAGTTGTTGGCCAGTCTCGAGGGCGTGGCCCCCGATGAAGTTGCGATCGGCGCAAGAGTGCGCGCAGTGTTCGAGCGGGTGAACGAGGACCTTGGGCTGGTCCGATTCAGGCCGGCGGCGTCGTGAGCACGTACGGGGTCTCGGTGCTCGGCGCGGACTTGGCCACCCTTGTCGAGACCGCCGAGGCTACCGACCTCGCCGGCTTCGACGCCGCCTGGGCCTCGGAGTTCTACTCGCGCTCCGGCTCGATCTCGATGGCCGCGATGGCCGCGCGCACAAAGCGCTGCCGCATCGGGTCGTCGATCCTGTATGGCGTCGGGCGCAGCCCGCTCGTGCTCGCCACCGAGGCGCGTGACCTCGACGAGCTTTCAGGCGGGCGCGTCGTGCTCGGGCTCGGCAACGGCACACGCCGCATGATGAGCGACTGGCACGGCGTGGAGGACACCTCCGCTCCCGCTCTGCGCATGGAGGAGCTGGTCCCGCTCGTGCGTCGGATCTGGAACCTGCACGAGGGCCCCGTGCGCCATGAGGGTCGCTTCTATCGGATGAATCTCGTCCCGACCGGCGACGTCGCGCCGCCGCAGCGGGCCATCCCGATCATCACCGCGGGCGTGCGTCCGCGGATGTGCGAGGTGGCAGGGCGCGTCGCCGACGGGTTGGCCGGTCATCCGCTATTCACCACGACCTACGTCGAGGAGGTCGCCCGCCCAGCCGTCGTGCGCGGTGCGGAGCGGGCCGGACGCGATCCCGCCGACATTGAGATCGTCTCGATGGTCATCTGCGCGGTGCACGACGACCCACAGATCGCACGCCGTGAGGCCGCGCAGCAGATCGCGTTCTACTCCTCGGTGAAGACCTACGAACACGTTCTCGATGTGAGCGGCTTCGCCAGGCAGGGGGCGGCGATTCGCGACGCGTTCGCGCGGCGTGACCTGCCGGCCATGTTCGCAGCCGTCACCGACGACATGATCGACGCGATGGCGGTGGCCGGCACCGCCGCCGAGGTCCGAGAAGGGCTGCGCCGCTACGAGGGCGTGCTGGACCACATCGTTCTCTACTCACCCTCGATCGGCCTCGCGCCCGAGCGCATCGCCGAGAACCTAGGCAGCCTCATTCGCGATTGTGCACCGGCCTTCGCCGGCGGGAAAGGTGACCAGAGTGGCTGACGCATCGCTCATCGGGACGCAACTCGGGAGCACCACATTTCCCGTCGACCGGTCCAAAGTGCGCGAGTTCGCGCTGTCCCTCGACGACCACGACCCGATCTACCAGGACGCCGCAGCGGCCCGCGCCGCCGGCTTCGGCGCGATCCCCGCTCCGCCGACCTTCGTCGTCTCCTCGGCTCACTGGCGCGCCGACGACGACATGTTCGGCGCCCTCGGGCTCGACCTGCGACGCGTACTGCACGGTGAGTGCGGCTGGGAGTATTTCGCGCCGGTGGTCGTCGGCGACGAGCTCACCGAGACGCGTCGGGTGTCGAACGTGACCAGCCGCGAGGGCAAGCGCGGCGGCACCATGACAATCGTGACGATCGAGACCGACTTCACCAACCAGCGCGACGAACTCGTCGTGCGCCAGACCGACGTCTTGATCGAAACCGGAGGCTCCACCCAATGACGACATCCCCCGCGCCGGTGGCGTTGGCCGCCGGCGACGAGATGCCGAGCTCACAGTTCGGCCCGCTGACGCGCTCGCACATCGTCCGCTACGCCGGGTCCGGCGGCGACTTCAACCCGATCCACCATGACGAGGAGTTCGCCCGCGCGGCCGGCATGCCCGGTGTGTTCGGTATGGGACTGCTGCACGGCGGTGTGCTCGCCCAGCGGCTGACCGCCTGGGTGGGGCTGGCCAACATCCGCTCGTTCCGCATCCGGTTCACCGGTCAGGTATGGCCCGGTGACCTGCTCAGCTTCGGCGGCAGGGTCACCGGCGTGCGCGAGGCCGGAGGGCAGCAGGTGGCAGACCTCGAACTCGTGGTCACGCGCCAGTCCGGCGAACCCGCGATAAAGGGGAGCGCCGTCGTGCAGGTGGCCCGGTGAGCGCGCCAACGAGCGACGTCACCGGCCTCGGGATGACATTCGGGACCTTCGACGAAGGCCGGGCGTGGGTCGGTCATCGCTCCGAACCGCGGCGTGCGTGGTTCCCGATCGACCGCTCGATGGTGTTGTACTACTGCTCGCTCGTCGAGGACGCGAACCCCCGTTACTGGGAGGGTGAGGACTGCCCGCCCGGGCTGCTGATGAGCCTCGGCTTCGCGCCGCAGTGGGTGCCCGGGTACCTAGCGCGTGCCGACATGATGTTCGCGCTCAGCGTCCCGTTGCCGGGCCACCACATCATCAACGCCTCGACGACGACGGAGTTCGAACGCCGGCCCCGGGTAGGCGATCACGTGTCGATCGTGGAGGAGATCGCCTCGATCTCCGAGCCGAAGACGACGCGGGTGGGCACCGGCGTGTTCATCACCACGGTGAGTACGTTCTCCGACCAGCACGGTGAGGTCATCGGCCGCAACACCAACGTGCTCTTCCGATACGACACCGCCGATAGTGAAGGCGCATCATGAACGGATCCACCGAGCACAGCATGGTCCGCTTCCCCGTGCGGTTCGAGGACATCGCCGTCGGCGACACCCTGACGCCCGTCTCGATCGAGATCAGCTACAAGCGCATCTGCATGAACGCGGCTTCGACATGGGACTGGTTCCCCGGTCACCACGACCCCGACTACGCGCGCAGCCAGGGCCAGCGCACAATCTACCTGTCAACCCTCTTCTTCCATGGCTTCATCGACCGCGGCCTCAACGAATGGGCCGGACCCGACGCGCTCATCCGGCGCCGCAGAATCTCAATGATCCGGTCGATCTACCCGGGCCAGACCGCGACCCTGAGCGGCAAGGTCGTGGCCAAACGCGACGATGGCGGACGGCGCCTCGTCGACCTCGAGTTGCTCGTCTCGAGCGAAGATGGTCCGTGCGTGCCGAGTGAAGCCACCGTTGAGCTGGCCGACCCGTTTGTCGAGGTGCCGGGGTGAACTGCCACTCACATGCGAGACGACGGTGAGGGACGGAGGCTCGGTGGCCGAGCAACCGATTCGCTACGAGGTCGTCGACAGCGTGGCCTGGCTGACGATCAACCGGCCCGAGGCGCGCAACGCGCTGAACAACGCTGTGCGCACGGGGCTTATCGACGCGGTACTCCGCTTCAATGACGACGACGCGGCGAAGGTGCTCGTCCTCACCGGCGTGGGCGATAAGGCGTTCTGCGCCGGCGGGGACTTGAAGGAGATGGCGCAGAACGCGCTCAAGGTGCCCCCGAAGGACTTCGCTCCGCAGTTCGGCCGCAACATCGATGTCGCGAAGCCGACGATCGCGGCCGTCAACGGTGTCGCGTTCGCCGGGGGCTTCCTGCTCGCGCAGCAGTGCGACCTGGTCGTGGCCGCCGAACACGCGACCTTCGCCGTCAGCGAGGTCAAGGTCGGCCGCGGTTCGCCGTGGGCGACACCCCTGTCGTGGCTGGTGCCCCCGCGCGTTGCCATGCAAATCCTGCTGACCGGCGACCCGATCACCGCCGCGCGCGCCCACCAGGTCGGCTTGGTCAATGAGGTGGTGCCGGCCGATCAGTTACGCGAGCGTACCCAGCAGTTGGCGCTCAGCATCGCCGCGAACGCACCGCTGTCCGTGCTCGCGTCCAAGCGCACCGTGTACCTCTCGGCGCAGCACCACCTCGCCGCCGCGTACGACCTGGCCGACGAGATATGGGAGCCGGTCTATCTGAGCGACGACGCGCAGGAAGGCCCGGCGGCGTTCCGCGAGAAGCGCGCGCCGCAGTGGAAGGGACACTGACATGGCGGTGAGCATGCAGTCGGTTATCACCGACATCGAAGCGGAGACGGCAGCCCTACGCGGATTGGTCGCGCCGCTGACCGAAGGTCCGCGCGGCTGGGACGCGCCGACTCCGGCCGTGGGCTGGACGATCCGCGACCAGATCAGCCATCTGGCGTTCTTCGACGACGTCGCGGTGCGCTCGGCCACCGACCCCGACGGGTTCAGCAGCGACTACCTGCCGATGATGGCCGACGGAGCCATCTCACCCGACGTCATCGCCGAGCGCTACCGTCAAATGCCGGCTGCCGACCTGCTCGCGTGGTTCGACACGTCGCGTGCCGCCCTCGTTGCGGCGTTCGCGGACATTGACCCGGCGACCCGCCTGCCGTGGTTCGGGCCGCCGATGAGCGCGGTCTCGTCGCTGACAGCGCGACTCATGGAGACCTGGGCGCACGGCCAGGACGTCGTCGACGCGCTCGGCGCGACCCGCGAGGCCACGGCACGGCTGCGTCACGTGGCCCACATCGGGGTGGGTGCACGCGCGTTCAGCTACCTGGCCAACGGTCTGGACCTGCCCGCGGACCCGGTACGCGTTGAGCTGACCGCTCCGGACGGCAGCGTCTGGACGTGGGGGCCAGCCGACGCGGCCAACCGCGTGAGCGGGCCGGCGCTCGACTTTTGCCTGTTGGTCACCCAACGCCGCCACCGCGACGACACCGCTTTGGTCGCCGACGGCCCGCTGGCCGACCAGTGGCTCGCGATCGCCCAGGCCTTCGCGGGGCCCCCTGGCGGCGGGCGCGTGGCGGGCCAGTTTGCAGGGCGTCAGCGGTGAGCGTCCCGGTCCGCATCGGCAACTGCTCCGGCTTTTACGGCGACCGCATCGCCGCAGCCCGCGAGATGGTCGAGGGCGGACCGATCGACGTCCTGTGCGGTGACTATCTGGCCGAGCTGACCATGCTCATCCTGGCCAAGGCCCAGGCCAAAGACCCGTCCGGCGGGTACGCGCGGACTTTCCTCACCCAAATGGAACAGGTGCTGGGCACCTGTCTCGATCATGGCATCAAGGTCGTCGCGAACGCGGGCGGGCTGAATCCCGCCGGCTTGGCCGCCGCGTTGCGCGAGCTGTCCGCCCGTCTCGGCCTCACCGCGCGCGTCGCTCACGTCGAGGGCGACGACCTACGTGGCGACCTCCACGCAATCACGCCGCCCGTCGGCGACATCAAACCGGTATCGGCCAACGCGTACCTCGGCGCCTGGGGCATCACCGAGGCGCTGCGTTCGGGCGCCGACGTCGTCGTGACCGGCCGGGTCACCGACGCATCCCTGGTCGTCGGTCCAGCCGCCTGGTGGCACGCCTGGGCACCCGCCGACTGGGATCGGCTCGCGGGCGCGGTCGTCGCCGGGCACGTGATCGAGTGCGGCCCTCAGGCGACGGGCGGCAACTACGCGTTCCTGGACGAGATCACGGACCGCCGCTACCCGGGGTTTCCGATCGCCGAGGTCGCCGAGGACGGCTCTTCGGTGATCACGAAGCATCCCGGCACCGGGGGACTGGTCTCAGTCGGCACGGTCACCGCCCAGCTGCTCTACGAGACCGCTGAACCTGCCTACCTCGGCCCCGACGTCGTCGCCCACTTCGACACCATCCGGCTGGCTCAACAGGGTGAGCACCGCGTCGCGATCAGCGGTACGAAAGGCAGTCCGCCGCCGGACACGTTGAAGGTGGCGTTGAATGAGGTGGGCGGCTTCCGTAACACAATGACCATGGTGCTCACCGGCCTCGACATCGGGGCCAAGGCGGCTTTCGCCGAACAGCAGCTCTTCGACGTTCTCGGCGGACGCGACGCCTTCGACGAAGTCGACGTGAGGCTGTTGCGTTTCGACGTCTCCGACGCACCGACGAACGAGCAAGCCTGCGCGCACCTGCGTGTGACGGTGAAGGACGCCGACCCGCGCAAGGTGGGCCGAGCCTTCTCCGGGGGGGGGGTCATGGAGATCGCCCTGGCTGGTTTCGCCGGCTTCCACACCACCACGCCACCGTCCTCGGAGACCGCCTTCGGCGTCTACCGGCCGGCCTACGTAGCGCGGTCGGCCCTCACGCACGTACTCGTCGACGCCGACGGCACACGGCACGAGATCCCCGACCCGCCGACCGGTGCCGTCCCGCCGGCTAGGATCGCCGCGCTCGCGAAGCTGCCAGTGCCGTCCGGGCCGACACGTCGCGCGCCGCTCGGGTCGGTACTCGGCGCGCGGTCCGGAGACAAGGGCGGCAACGCTAACCTCGGCCTGTGGGCACGGGATGACCCTGGGTACGCGTGGGCGCGTGACTACCTCAGCGTCGAGCGGCTGCGCACTCTGCTCGGGCCGGAGACGGCGCACCTGCCCATGGAGCGCTTCGAACTGCCGAACCTGCGCGCCCTCAACGTGGTGGTGCACGGCTTGCTCGGTGACGGGGTGGCCTCCTCGACCCGGCTGGACGCACAGGCCAAGGGGCTCGGGGAATACGTGCGGTCCCGCATGGTGGACATTCCCCAGTCGCTGCTCGACACACACTAAATCCGGTGCGGGGCGCCGTCTACCTGCTGTGTAACCGCGCGGCTGAACAGCGCCGCAACGGCCGCGGCGGCCAGCATCGCCTCAATCGTCGCGTCGTCCAGCGACGCCGGCATGTACGCGGACGCGTTGAGCAATGACAGCACGGCGGCGACCAGGCCCTGTGCGCGCTCACGGTCCAGATCGCCCCGTGCTCGTACGAGTGCCTCGACCCAAAAGGACTCGTAGCTGTGCTGTCGGCGTCGCAGGGCACGGGTCGCCAGCGGCGACAGCGAGCGGTGCTCGCGGGCGTAGACGGCCAACAGGCCGCGTCGTCGCGCGCCGAAGGCCGCGTGCAGGTCGACAAGGGCGTGCAGGACCTCCGTCGGTGTGCCGGCCGTGGTGGCGCGCCGGGCGCCGGCCAGCAGCTCAGTCATGGCGGCGTCGCATAACTCGCGAAGGATCGCGTCCTTGTTCTGAAAGTGCCGGTAGACGGCCGGCCCGCTCACCCCTGCTGCGGCACCGATGTCGTCGATGCCCACGGCGTGAAAGCCTTGCCGCGCGAACAGGTCGGCGGCGGCCTCGAGGAGCAGTTTGCGGCGCAAACCGGCCACTTTCAGGCCTCCTGTCGATTTGTGGTTACGTTGTTCGCCGTCCGATCCGCTGGGCTGGGATCCTACCGACGCTGGGGTTGCCTGCGTCGGCACCCGCCGCACCGAATCGAGGGAAGTGAACGAAACCGCTAGCCCCCGCCGATGCTGTCGATCCTTTTCTCAGTTCATGATTTAGGGGCCCTGCTCCGAACCCGCGATGTGCAGCGGCACGACTCAGCGCAAAACGACTCCGCCCTCGATGCCCGTGAACTGCGCGCGCAGCTCGGTCTTGAGCAGCTTGCCGGTGGCGTTGCGCGGCAGTTCGGCGACGAAGTGCACGTCACGCGGACACTTGAAGTGTGCCAGCCGCTCCCGGCACCACGCCACGATCTCCTCGGCGCTCGGCGCCTGCGTCGCCGGGTCGGCAACCACGACCGCGACGACGCGTTCGCCCCACTTCGCGTCCTTACCGCCGATCACGGCGGCGTCGAACACCGCCGGGTGGCGGAAGAGGACCTGCTCGACCTCGATCGGGTAGACGTTCTCGCCGCCGGAGATGATCATGTCCTTCTTGCGGTCGACGAGGGTGATGAAGCCCTCCGCGTCCATGCGCCCGAGATCGCCCGTGTGGAACCAGCCCCCGCGCAACGCCTCGGCGCTCGAATCGGCCTTCATCCAGTAGCCGGTGAACACATTCGGACCGCGCACGATCAGTTCGCCCACGGTGTCGGTCGCGACGTCGCGGTCGTCGTCGTCGACGATGCGGGCGTCGACATGCATCGCGACGCGGCCGATCGACCCGGCCCGCGTGCTGATGTTCTCGGCGTCGAGGACGGTCACCAGGGGAGCGGTCTCGGTCATGCCGAAGCCCTCGGTGAAGGGCACGCCTCGCTCGCGCATGAAGTCGATGACCGTGAGGGGGACGGGCGACCCGCCGCCCATGGCGAAACGCAGCGCAGACAGGTTGAAGGAGTCGAAGTCGGACACCTGTGTGAGAGCGGTCCACATGGCCGGCACCATGAACTGAACCGTGACGTGGTGGTCGGCCATCGCCTGCAGCGTAGCTCGCGGCTCGAAGGACGGCATGATGACGCTGGTGCCGCCGACGTAGAGCAGCGGCAGGGTGTGTACTCCCAGCCCGCCGATGTGGAACAACGGCGCCACCGCGACGGTGACGTCCTCGCCCCGCAGGCCGATGTCGGTGCCGAGGACGTTGATCGCGTTCCATAGCAGGTTGTCGTGGGTGAGGATCGCGCCCTTGGGTCGGCCCGTCGTCCCCGACGTGTACATGATGAACGCGGGGTCGCTGCCGTCGACGTCACCGTTGAGCGGTTCGGGCGCGGCGCCCGAGACGACGTCTTCGTAGCCGAGCTCGCCCGGCGCCGGCGCCCCACCGGCGCGTACGACATGGCGCACGCGGACTCCGGACTCGGTGACGGCGCTCTTGGCCTGCGCGGCGAACGGCTCGTGGAAGACCAGAACATCGGCGCCTGAGTCGGCCAGGATGTAGCCGATCTCGGGTCCGGCAAGGCGCACGTTGAGCGGAACTGCAAGTGCGCCGATTTTGGCGCAGCCCAGCAGCACCTGGATGAACTCGGTCGAATTGACCAGCAGCATCGCGACCCGATCGCCCTTGCGCACGCCGAGGGCGATGAGTGCGGCGGCGACCTGGTTGGTGCGCCGATCGAGGTCGGCGTAGGTGATGTGCGCGCCGTTGCTGATCAACGCGGTGCGCCCGCCGTTGAGGAAGGCGCGCCGGGTCACCCACTGACCGATGCCGAGTTGCATGCGATTCCCTTTCCGTCCGCGGCGACTCAGTAGGACGCGGGCAGTTTCAGGCTGTGCTGCGCCACGAAGTTGAGGATCATTTCGCGGCTGATCGGCGCGGTGCGCATGAGCCGGGCCGGACCCCACAACGTGGCGAGGCCGTACTCGGTGGCCATGCCGTTGCCGCCGTGGGTCTGAATCGCCTGGTCGAGCGCCAGGATGCCCGCCTCGGCTGCGGCATATTTCGCCATGTTCGACGCCTCACCCGACCCCGGATCGCCGGCGTCGTGCAGGGCGGCGGCACGCTGGGTCATCAACCGGGCCAGCTCGACCTGGATCTTGGCGTGGGCGAGGGGGTGCGATACGCCCTGGTGCGAGCCGATCGGCGCTCCCCACACGTGGCGGTTGCGGGCGTAATCGGCGGCTTTATCCAGCGCGTAACGGCCGATGCCGTTGCCGAGCGCTGCCCCCATGATTCGCTCCGGGTTCAGGCCCATGAAGACCTGGCGCAGGCCCTCGTTCTCCGTGCCGATAAGGTTGGCGGCCGGCACGCGGACGTCATCGAAGAATAGAGTGAACTGCTTCTCTGGAGTGACCGCCTGGACCGGGATGAGTGACTTGGTGAGCCCGGGGACATCGGTGGGCACGACGAGCAGGCTGAGTAGTCCGCGACCACTGTCGTTGGTAGACGTTCGGGTGACGACCAGGATCGCTTCGGCTTCGTCGACACCGGAGATGTAGTACTTGGTGCCGTTGATGACCCAGTCGTCGCCGTCGCGTTTCGCGGTCGTGGAGATGTTGTGCGAGTTCGAGCCCGCGTCCGGCTCGGTGATTGCGAATGCCATGATCGTCTCGCCGCTGGCGATGCCCGGCAGCCACTGCTGCTTGAGTTCCTCACTGCCGAATGCCTGGATGATCGTGCCGCAGATGGTTGGCGAGACGACGGTCATCAGCAGCGGGCAGCCCGCCGCGGCGAGCTCCTCACCGACGATCTGCATGTCGTAGATGCCGCCGCCGCCGCCGCCGTACTGCTCGGAAAGGTTCACCCCGAGGAAGCCCTGTTTGCCCACGGCCTGCCACAGCTCGGTGCTCTTCGCGCCGGCCAGCGATTTTTCCAGGTAGTACTCGTGTCCGAAGTCCTTGGCGATCTCGGCGACCGCCTTGCGCAGGTCCTGACGTTCCTCTGTCTCGTGCAATTCCATGACACTCCTCACATCGGTATCGACGCGCCACCGATCGGGAGCGCGCCGGGTTCATTAGAGCTCGGTGGCGTCCGACGCCACTTCACCGCCGTCCACCGCCTCGACCACGGCGAGGACGTCACCGCTCGAGACCTGATGGCCGACCTGGACCGGCAGGGCGCTCAGCACCCCGTCGATCGGGCTCGCGACGGTGTGCTCCATCTTCATCGCCTCCAGGACGACAAGGGTTTGGCCCGCCGAGACCGTCTCGCCCTCGGCGACCGGTAGTCGGATCACCGAGCCCGGCATCGGCGCGGTGAGCGACCCGGGCGGGTTGAGAGTGCTCGGGTCGACGAAGCGTGGCGCCAGCCGCAGGGCGGAGTAGCCGGCGACCGAGTCGAGGTGGGCAACATCGCCGTCGAGGACGACATCATAAGTGCGGCGCACCCCGTCGACGCGCAGCACCACCCGCTCGCTACTGCCCTCGACAACCTCGACGTCGGCCAACGGCTCGTCGTCGACCTGCAGGCAGGTCCCTGTCGAACCTAACGTGTACCCGACGCGCACTTCGCGCCCACCCTGGGTCTGCCAGGTCGTGGTCTGCGGCTGCGAAGGGTTGTTGCGCCAGCCGGCGGGCAACGTGGCCTGCAGAGTTGCGACGGCACGCCGCGCGGCCACCCCGGCCACGGTCGCCGCGACGGCGTGCAGGCGCTCGGACTGCGTGTCTGGGAGGGCAGCGCCGAGTTGGGCGACGTCGTGTCGGTCAAGGAACCCAGTGTCGGTGCCCCGCCCGGCGAACTCGTCATGGCGCAGGACGCGAACAAGCAGGTTGCGATTGGTGGTCACGCCGTGAATACGGGCGCCGGCCAGCGCCGCCGAGAGGCTGGCAAGTGCCTCGTCGCGCGTTGGTGCCCACGCGATGACCTTGGCCAGCAGCGAATCGTAGTAATGACTGATGACCGAACCGGCACGAAAACCCGAGTCAACCCGCACGCCGGCAAGCGCCGGGACATCCAAGGTGCGCAGGGTGCCGGTACAGGGCCGGTAGTCATCGGCCGGATCCTCGGCGCACAGACGGGCCTCGACCGCGTGACCGCGAATTCGCGGGTTGTGCATCTCCTCAGGCAGCGGGCGGCCCATGGCTACGAGCAGCTGGGCACGCACCAGGTCGAGGCCGGTGATCAGCTCGGTAACCGGGTGCTCGACCTGCAGCCGGGTGTTCATCTCGAGGAAGGCGAAGGAGTCGGCTTTGCCATCCTGAGCGGCGTCGTAGACGAACTCGACCGTCCCGGCGCCTACGTAGCCGACGGCGCGCGCGGCGGCGATGGCGGCCTCGCTCATCCGAGCGCGCAACGCGTCGTCGACGACCGGTGACGGCGCCTCCTCGATCACCTTCTGGTGTCGACGCTGCACGGAGCACTCGCGCTCGAACAGAGAGACGACGTTTCCGTGCGTGTCGGCCATGATCTGGATCTCGACGTGGCGTGGGCGCTGGACG
Source organism: Mycobacterium sp. NGS19 (assembly GCF_059813155.1). Classification (NCBI taxonomy): domain Bacteria; kingdom Bacillati; phylum Actinomycetota; class Actinomycetes; order Mycobacteriales; family Mycobacteriaceae; genus Mycobacterium; species Mycobacterium sp. NGS19. Next base: position 37,743 of record NZ_JCALEB010000007.1, on the reverse strand, counting down.
TAACGCTCGAGGAAGACGGTGCCGTCGGCGAACGCGGCGGCGGCCTCACGCGAAGCGGAGGTGACCGCTTCGTCGAGCTCGTCCGGCGACGCGACAATGCGCATGCCTCGGCCACCGCCGCCGGCGCTGGCCTTGACCAGCACGGGGTAGCCGACGTCGGCGGCCAGCTTCGCCAGCTGCTCGGCCGATAGCCCCGTCGTGTCGCCACCGGGCAGCACAGGCACCCCCGCGTCGGACATCGTCTTCTTGGCCTGCAGCTTCGAGCCCATCGCGTCGATCGCCCCGGGCGGCGGACCGATGAAGACGAGGTCGGCGGCGGCACAGGCGCGCGCGAACCCGGCGTTTTCCGAAAGGAAGCCGTAGCCGGGGTGTACTGCGTCCGCGCCGGTGAGCGAGGCAGCGGCGATGATCCGGTGGATGTCGAGGTAGGTCTCAGCGGCAGACGAGCCGGGAAGGTGCACGGCCTCGTCGGCGTCGGCGACGTGCCACGCGTCGGCGTCGGCGTCGGAATAGACCGCGACGGTGGCGATGCCGAGATCGCGGCAAGTGCGGAACACCCGCCGCGCGATCTCGCCACGGTTGGCGACCAGGACCTTGCGGATCTTGGGCATCGCCATCACATCCGGAACACGCCGTAGCCACGCTGGCCACGGACCTCGCCGTTGTGGATCACCGACAGGCAGAACCCGAGAACGGTCCGCGTATCGCGGGGATCGATGATCCCGTCGTCGTAAAGTCGGCCGCTGTTGGCCAGTGCGACGGATTCGCGCTCGATCTGTTCCTCGACGGCGGCGCGCATCTGGGCGTCGGCCTCCTCGTCGAAGGGCAGCCCGCGGTCGGCGGCGGACTCGCGCGCCACGATGGACAGCACTCCGGCCAGTTGCGCCGGACCCATCACGGCCGACTTCGAGTTAGGCCAAGCGAATAGGAAACGCGGCGAGTACGATCGCCCGCACATGCCGTAGTTCCCGGCACCGTAGGACGCACCCATGGTGATGGTCACGTGGGGGACCGTGCTGTTGGATACGGCGTTGATCATCTTGGCGCCGTCCTTGATGATGCCGCCCTGTTCGTACTCGGCACCGACCATGAAACCGGTGGTGTTCTGCAGGAAGATGAGGGGGGTGTCGATCTGATTTGCCAGTTGGATGAACTGCGAACCTTTCTCGGCCTCCTCACTGAACAGGATGCCCCGTGCGTTGGCGAGGATGCCGACTGGGAAGCCGTGGATCGAGGCCCAGCCGGTGACGAGTGACGTGCCGTAGAGAGGTTTGAACTCGTCGAAGGCCGAGCCGTCGACCACTCGGGCGATGACGTCGCGGGGGTCGAAGGGCACCTTCGGATCGACCGACGCGATGCCGAGCAGCTGATCGGGGTCGTGCACCGGTGGGTGCGGCGGCGTGGTGGGTCCGGGGCCGTTCTTCCGCCAGTTGAGCCGCGCCATGATGCGACGGCCGATGCGGATCGCATCCTGCTCGTCCTCGGCCATGTAATCGGCCAGCCCCGAGGTGCGGGCGTGCATGTCGGCGCCGCCGAGCGACTCGTCATCGGAGACCTCGCCCGTGGCCATCTTGACCAGCGGCGGACCCCCGAGGAACACCTTGGAACGGTTGCGAACCATCACGACGTAGTCGCACATGCCCGGGACGTACGCACCTCCAGCGGTGGAGTTGCCGAAGACCAAGGCCAGTGTCGGCAGCCCCGCTGCGCTGTGCTGTGTCAAGTCGTGGAACAGCTGTCCGCCGGGCACGAAGATGTCTGCCTGTGTGGGCAGGTCGGCGCCGCCAGACTCGACGATGTTGATGATGGGCAGTCGGTTCTCCCGCGCGATGGCCATGCCGCGGAACACCTTGCGGAAGGTATAGGGGTTCGATGCGCCGCCGCGGACGGTGGGGTCGTGGGCGATGATCATCGACTCGATGCCCTCGACTACGCCGATGCCGACCACCACGCTACCGCCGACGGGGAACTTACTGCCCCAGGCGGCGAAGGGACATAGTTCGAGGAACGCCGTGTCGGGGTCGAGCATCAGCTCGATGCGCTCGCGGACGAGCAGCTTGCCCCGCTTGCGGTGGCGCGCAACGTATTTCGCGCCTCCGCCGCCGTTGACCAGCGCCAGTTGCTCCACGATGGTGTGGAGTTGCGCGCTCAGTCCTTCGCGGTTCTTGAGATACCCGGGCGCGGTGTCGTCGACCCGGTCGGGCAAGACCTGTACCAAAATTTTCCCTCCGGGCGAGCATCGACGTCATCTGCTAGGCGCTGATGTTAGCCGCAATTAACATCAGGTGACAACGGCGGCAGGGCTTGCGTCAGATTTGTTTCCCGCGCCGCGATTCCGTCGAAGCGCGATGGATCGAAGCGGTGCGCTTCGCTGCAGATCGAGCGATCAAAGGAATTGACTGCGGGCGCGACGGCACACACAGGGCCCTTGCTAGGTCGTATCGAGTTCCTCGTCCGGCGCGCGTGGAGTCTACGGTCGCGATCTCGGGTGAACGCCAGCAGTGATTATCAGCGTCGCGCCATGCGCCTCAGCCAACCGAGTCGTATATAAATCCGGGTCGGTCAGAATCTATCGGGTCTCGTCAACTGCGGCCAGCCGCGGAGCGGCCTGATCAGGCGCCTGCCCGAGGGTATATAGGCCGAGACTGCCGAGAAAACCCGCACAGTGCTCGATAAGCATTTCAGTCGAGAGGTTCAGTTGTCCGTCTATCCAGCGACGGAGTATCTCGAACAGGCCCCCGACACCGTAGGTGGCGGCGAGATCTGCGACTTGAAGCACCTCGCTGGGTATATCGAGGTGCAAGCGGGCCTCTCTGAGCACCAGCTCCGCAAAATCGGTCATCAGCTCGCTTCGCAGCTGCCGAAGGAGGGGTTCTGCGCCCGATTCGACAAACAGTATGCGGGCCATGCTGGGATCGTTCTCGATCACCTGAACCAGGGCCTTGATCGGAGCGTAAGCGAGTTCTTGAGGAGCAACCGTGTCGTCCGGAATGGCGCTGGTTATCACCGCCTGGAAGGTGGCGGAGATCTTGGCAAATACCGCGCGCAAGAGTGCGTCTCGGTCGCGAAACTGCTGGTAGAAGTACCGGCTCGTCACTCCTGACTTCGCACACACGGCGGTCACGGTGCACGCGGTAGCTCCGTGGGTGCCCATGATTGAGACCGCGGCATCAATCAACATCACGCGGCGCTGCGCATCGCGTTGAGCTGCGGACAGCCCGCCATAAACACGTGCTGGACTCATGTCCTACAGTCTGGCAGTCTTATCTGACAAGGCATAAAGTCAGATCCAACTTCGAGGAAGGACCTCCAGTGTCGGAAGATCAAGCCCGGACCAGGACCCGCGTGCTGCCAAAACCCAGGCGTGTTCGTTTTCCGATGCCGACCTCCACGAAGCGGCAACACTTCGTGGATGGCGACCTGGTGATGAGCCATTTCATCTCGGTGCTTTCTGCGACGTTCCCGGAAGGCGAGGATTTCTTCATCCGATCGGTCAGGAACTTCCAGAGCTCCATCGACGATCCCCAATTGGATACAGCGGTCAAGGGTTTCATCGGACAAGAGGCCACACATCGACACCAGCATCGTCTCCTCAACGAGCGACTCCAGGTCATGGGGTATCCGACGGCGCGAATCGACCGTCATGTCGCACGCCTGATCAAGCGATTGGAACGGCGCTTTTCGCCGGAAATGCGGCTGTCCATGACCTCCGCGTTGGAGCACTACACCGCTACGCTGGCAGAAATCATTCTTACCAGCGAAGACGCCCAGAAGCTCATCGGACAGACAGAGGTTCGACCGATTCTGCTGTGGCATGCCTTCGAGGAGTCGGAGCACAAAGCGGTTGCCTTCGATGTCTATCGGCTCGTGGGAGGAACCGAGCGCACCCGTGTACGCGGCATGCGGATCGCTTCAGTAATTCTGTTCGGCGAACTCATTCTGCAGACTGCCCTGTCCATGGCCGCTGACAAAGCCTCATATAACCCGGTCACGTTGGTGCGCAGTCTGTACCGCTTCAGTCGCACCCCGATGTTCACCGCCGATGCGCTGCGGCGTTTCCGTTCCTACAATCGCCCGGGTTTCCATCCTGATGATTGGGACAGCGCCGCGGTCCTGGAGCATTGGAGCAAAGAACTGTTCGACCAAGACGGTTCACAGCGAGTTATCGCTTCGTCGGGATAGCAAAGATGCGGAAGTGCGGCGACGCAGGAGCACCGTTCCTGCGTCGCTCCTTCCGAACAGGGTGCGACGCGTCGGTCGACTCACGGATTCGGTGCTCGGTGGCCGGTGAAGGTGGCGGTCGGACCCGCAAATGCGGTTCGCAGCGATCGCCACGGGGCTGGCTGGCCCTGTTGTGAGCCTCGATCAGTCGCTGATGACATAGCGTTGAGCCAGGGTTTCAGCAAGTCTGCTGGTGTGCGCGACCACTTCTTTCTCGGTCACCGCAAGCAAACCGGAGTGCCAGGCGGTGATGACTTCGACGAATCCCCCGACAGCGATCAGGGTGTCCATGCGAAGGGCTATCTCGTCGGCATCTTGTCGGAGGTGTGGCCGGCTTGCCTCAACGACCAACTGCGTTGCTTCCTGTAGCGCCACGGCGCGGCGGTCTTGTAGCGGTGAGCTACCGACATGCTGAGCGAGGAGGATGCGTGCCCGGCCGGGATCGCGTGCGATCCGGTCGACCACGATGGTGATCGCCGCGGTGATGGTTTCGATCGGCGGCCGATTCGCACGCTCGTTGAAGAGCGCGGCGACCTCGCCGAGCATGTCATTGCGGACGCCATCCCACGCAGCAACGAGCAGCTCATCGCGCGTCTTGAAGCCCTCGTAGAAGTATCGATCGTTCAGCCCTGTGCGGGCGCATACGCCGCGCATAGTGACCGCGGCCCAACCGCTCTCACTCCAAATCTCGGTTGCGGCCTCGATCAATTGCTGCCGTCGCTCGGCACGACGCTCGGCCCCGGTCCGACCACCCCAGCGCTTGTTTCTCGACCGCACCTCTCCATCTTGACAAGGTGCTCGTTCCACCACCAAACTGGTGGCATGCGACACCAATGGTGGCTGGTGCCCCCAGATGAGAGTTTCCCCACAGCAGACGTCCATGTCGCGACCCGAAAGGCAGACGGATGAGATTGCTGCCCTTCGGCGGCGCACCAGGCAGAACGCACCGCGCCGATGCAGTCGTCACGGGCGCAGGAAGCGGTATCGGCCGCGCATTCGCCGTGGAGCTTGCGCGCCGAGGTGGACGCGTGGTGTGCGCCGACAAAGATCCCGTCACTGCAAAAGAGTCGGCAGAGTTGGTGAGGCAGGCTGGCGGCGAGGGCTTCGACATCGCATGCGATGTCACCGATCTTGAGCAGGTCCGCAACCTCGCTGATGTGAGCGAAGACTGGTTCGAGAAGGCTGCGAGCCTCGTCATCAACAACGCCGGAATCGGTGCGGGCGGCAACCGCATCGGCGCGACGTCGATCGAGGACTGGAACGCGGCGATTTCTGTCAACCTCTGGGGCGTTATCTACGGCTGCGAGACTTTTGTGCCTCGGCTCCGCAGCAATGGGCATGGCGGAGTCATCAATGTGGCGTCGGCAGCGAGCTTTGGCTCGGCCCCTCGGATGGCGGCTTACAACGTGAGCAAGGCCGGGGTGCTCGCTCTGTCGGAGACATTGGCGGCCGAACTGAGCGGTACTGACATCAACGTCACAGTGCTTTGCCCCACCTTCGTGAAGACGAACATCGTCAACAATCCTCAAATCGACGAGGCGGCTGCAAGACTCGCGGCCAACCTGATGAAATGGACCGGCATTTCGCCACAGCACGTTGCTCGAACGACGTTGAACGCGCACGATCGCGGACAAATTTATGTAGTACCCCAACTCGATGCCAAAGTCTTGTGGCAACTCAAGAGAGCCCTACCCGGCCCCTTTACTCGCACGCTGGGCCTCGTGGAGCGCATGGCCTCATGGAACGATTCAGCCGAGTAGAGGAGCAGGGAAAATGGCTTTCGCATACAGTGACATGCTCGAGACAATCAAAAACAAGCAATGGGCTCTTGCCGATATCGATTGGAACGCCCCTGGCGCGGAACTGATCACCGATGAACAGCGTCCCAAACTCAAGCAATTCATGTCCGACGTGGTGTGGATTGAGCATGTTGGAGCACGTGCCTTCGCCGCGATGGCTCCAAAGGCGCCATTCGAAGCGCTCGGAGACATTTACCGTTACTTTCACGCCGAGGAGCAGCGTCACGCCAATGCCGAACTTGCCTTGATGCGTCGCTGGGGCATGCTCGAGGAAGGCGAGAAACCGGTCCCGAACAAGAATATTCGGCTGGTCATCGAATGGCTGGACCGTTATGCGGAAGCCCTGCCCCTGACCGTCATCGGGGCCGCGATTCCGGCACTGGAGACTGCGCTCGATGGAGCGCTGCTGAAGTTTCTCCTCGATGAGGTTGACGACCCTGTGTGCGGGGAGGTGTTCAACAAGGTCAACAGCGACGAATCAAGGCATCTCGCGGTTGGCTTCCAGGTCTTGAATGACCTGGGCGCCAGCCCGATGCGAATCCACGCCATTCAAACTGCGGGTGCTCTTGTCGACCCGCGAATTCTCACCGGCGCTTTGCTGTATATCCCGCTCCTGACGCGCATGTTGATGAATCTCAACGCTATGGGTCTGTCCGAGGAGAAGTTATACAACGCAGTGACGCGGTATGCCAATGTCGGCGATCGCAGTGAGCATACGCGGAGGGTGCCCGGCTATCACATCTTGAAGGCGCACATGTCGTCGTCCATCAAGCGGTCCCAGCCTCTGCACTTCGTGTCTCAGCGCCTTGGCAATGCGATCGATGTTTTCCCTGTTCAGATTTTCGGTCGGCCGCCATCCTGGACGGACGAACTGACCTACGAACCGGTTGCCAAATGACAGGCACCACGACGACGTTGATCGTCGGCGCCGGGTTCGCAGGTATCGGTGCGGCGATCAGACTGCTTCAAGAGGGCACGGATGACTTGGTCATCCTGGAACGGTCAGATCGCGTCGGAGGCACCTGGCGAGACAATACTTATCCCGGTGCGGCCTGCGATATTCCCTCGCTTCTCTACTCCTACTCGTTCGAGCCGAATCCGGGCTGGACTCGTACCTACTCGGGGAGCGCTGAGATCCTCGAATATATCGACGATATGGTCGCCAAGTACGATCTTGCCCGGTTCATCCAGTTTGATACCGACGTGACTGCCTTGGAATTCGATGAGAGTGCCGGCATCTGGATGGCCGACACGGCAGATGGAAAGCGGTATCACACCCGGTCAGTTGTGATGGCCAGTGGACCACTTGCCAACGCCAGCTTTCCCGATATTCGGGGTATTGACTCGTACGGTGGAAAAAAGATCCACAGCGCTCGATGGGACCATGGCTACGATCTCGGCGGTAAGAGGGTTGCAGTCATCGGGACAGGCGCGAGCGCGGTTCAGATCATTCCCGAGCTCGTAAAGTCGGCTGCCTCGGTCAAAGTCTTCCAGAGAACGCCCGGCTGGGTGTTGCCCAGGGTGAACTTCAGGCATCCGGCCTGGGCGCGTTCGACCTTCACACACCTGCCGGTGAGCGAACAAGCGCTCCGCGACGCGTGGTTTTGGGCCCACGAAGTGATGGCAGTGGGTATGGTCTGGAACACCGCCGCGACGTCCGCGATACAGCTGGCGGCCAAGGCTCATCTCCGTCGGCAGGTGAAAGACTCCTGGTTGAGACGTCAGTTGACGCCCCATTTCAGGCCTGGATGCAAGCGCATGCTCATGACCAGTGATTATTACCCTGCGCTACAGGCGGATAACTGCAAGCTGATCAGCTGGCCGATCGCCACATTGTCACCCAACGGTGTTCGGACCGCCGACGGTGTCGAGCACGAAGTGGACTGTATCGTATTTGCCACTGGCTTCGATGTGGCCAAACGTGGCACCCCGTTCCCGATTAGCGGCCTCGGCGGTCGGAAGCTCGGCGATGAATGGTCTCAGGGGACATTTGCCTTCAAGAGCGTGAGCGTGGCCGGGTATCCGAACTTATTCTTCACTTTCGGACCGAATTCGGGGCCAGGCCACAACTCGGCGCTCGTATATATGGAGGCTGCAATTGACTATATAGTCAAGGCGATCAAGCTCCTTCAGCAAAATGACATCGGCACTTTGGATGTGAGGGAGGATCGTCAGGACCGCTATCACTCCGAAATTCAGCGCCGCCTTCGACGAACGACTTGGAATTCGGGGTGCAGCAGTTGGTATTTGACCGAGGACGGCTACAACGGCACGATGTACCCAGGTTTCGCGACCCAGTTTATGAGAGAACTATCCCGCTTGGATCCTCATGATTACGTGATAACCCGGCGCGACGATACACACGTCGAGCTGACGCAATCACTCTGAATACAAGTTTGCAAGGCTGACCGTCAGAACGGTGAAATACAGGAATGGATCGCAAGTCCGACCGTAATTACGAGATAATTATCATAGGAGCTGGATTTTCCGGCATCGGGTCTGGCATTAGCTTGATGAAGGCGGGATTTACCGACTTCTTGATGGTTGATGACGCCGATGGCGTAGGTGGTACGTGGCACTGGAACACCTACCCGGGTATCGCTGTCGATATACCGTCGTTCAGTTATCAATTCTCATACGAAATGCGGCCCTCTTGGTCGCGCACGTACGCCCACGGCAATGAGCTCAAAGCCTATGCCGAGCGATGTGTTGAAAAGTATCGGCTCTGGGACCATATTCGTTTCAACACAACCATTACCGAGGCTTGTTTCGACGAGAACGCAACACGGTGGCATTTGACCAGTGCCAATGGTGAGGAGTTCACGGCACGCTTCGTGATAAATTGCTCCGGCGTTCTCAGTCGGCCAAAGTGGCCTGAAATCAAGGGGGTGCGAGATTTCGCCGGCGTTACGCTCCACACGGCTAGATGGGACAATGCCAAAGATCTCAGCGGGAAGAGGGTTGCAGTAATCGGTACCGGTGCATCGGCGGTGCAACTGATACCCGAAGTCGCAAAGAAAGCAGAGAGTCTGACGGTATTTCAGCGAACTCCAATTTATTGTCTGCCGAAGCCAGACTTCCCCATACCGACGTGGGGTGGAAGGCTTCTACATTTCCTGCCGGGGGCACAATTGGCGACCCGGACCGCCAGCCAGGCGTTCGTGGAAATCACTTTCCCAATCGCCGCTCACTTTCATACGGTGATACCGTTCGCCGATGTCATGGAGAGCGCCGCAAAGCGGTACATGCGGCGTGAGGTCCATGACCCGACGACGAGAGAACAACTCATTCCGCGCTACTCGTTGGGCTGTAAACGACCCAGCTTCCACAATTCCTATCTCGCAACCTACAACCGGTCCAACGTTTCGCTCGAGACGAGCGGCATAACCCATATCGACCATGCATCCGTCCATACTCGAGACGGCAAAGCTCATCCCATTGACGTCTTGATCCTGGCCACCGGCTTCAAAGTGATGGAGTCGGGCAACATGCCTACTTACGTATTGAAGGGACGCGGCGGGCTGGAGCAGGCTACATGGTGGGGCGAGCATCGACTGCAGGCCTTCGAAGGGGTGAGCGTCCCGGGATTTCCGAATCATTTCAACATCTTCGGCCCGTACGGCTACAACGGTTCCTCGTACTTCACGCTCATCGAGGCGCAGAGTCGGCACATCGTCCGGTGTCTTCGTCGCGCGCGGGCGCTGGGTGCTAACTGGGTGGAGGTCAAGAAGGAGGCGAACGACCGTTATTTCGCCGAAGTGCTAAGGCGGCGTCACAGACAGGTTTTCTGGCAGCCGAGCTGTTCCAGTGCCAACAGCTACTACTTCGACAGGCACGGTGACGTTCCACTCCGTCCATCAACGACTCTGGAGACCTATTGGCGGAGCCGCACCTTTCGCCTCTCGGACTACCGATTCGAGAATCGGCCCGAAGAGGTGTGTCCCCGGTGACCAGAATGGATGCCCCTGACTGGCAGCCCAGTCTTGCCAGTCATCTCGTCGCGATGTCCTCGCGAACCACGCTGCGGCCACTGGCGCAGCTGATGCCATCAAACGCCTACGGACTTGCGGTGATGGATCGCGTGCTTCGAACAGCGCTCGTAGCCTCACGGCCTCGGCGCGGCGTCACAGTGCGCAAGGTTGACACTGTATTCGCCGGAGGCCCGGTTCGTGGGGACTGGATCACCACGCCTGCCATTAATCCGCATGCCAACCCTTTGCTGTACATCCACGGCGGCGCCTATTCTATGTGCTCGCCGGAGACGCACCGCGGTCTTCTTGGTGAACTCGCCTCGGCGAGCGGGCGCCCCATCTTCGCAGTGAAGTATCGTCTTGCCCCGCGGTATCCCTATCCCGCAGCCGCGGACGATGCGCTGAATGCGTATCGCTGGCTTACCAGCGGAGGGTCCCCGGGTTCTTGTCAGCGCACCGTCGCGGTTGCCGGCGATTCAGCGGGCGGTCAGCTCACGATGGCCACGGCCTTGGGCGCTCGTGCAGTTGGATTGCCGCTCCCTGATGCGATGCTGCTGATGTCTCCCGTCCTGGATCTCAGGTGCGAACTTGCCAGAGCGCGTGAACTTCGCCGCCGGGATCCTTTTGCCTCCGCTCAATCAGCGGCGCGCGCTCTTGACCTCTACGTAGGTGGCGCAGATCGCGGAGATCCGCGCCTCAGCGTGCTTGACGCGGACCTCACCTCGATGCCGCCGATCCTCATTCAGGTGGGCGGGAGAGAAATGTTGATCGATGACTCGCGCCGTCTCGCCGAGCGACTTCAATCAGCTGGATCCCACGTCGACATCCAGGTATACCGGGGACAGATCCATGTATTCCAGGCTATGTTCCGGATTCTTCCCGAAGCCCGAGACGCGATTCATCGAGCGGGACGCTTCCTTGAAGCCTCGGAAGTCAGGTGAAAGTGTCCGAACAGGCAATGCTCCTACACCTACACCACCTCGACCGCCGCAGCGTGAAGTCAGTCGTCTCTGCCTCATGAGCAGCAACTTCGCGACGGCCTGTCGCGCGTACGATCCGTCGATCGTGATCATCGGGGCCGGCTTCGCCGGGGTTGCGATGGCCCACCGGCTGAAGAAGGACGGGTTCACGAACTTCACGATCCTGGAAAAGGCTGCAGACATCGGGGGTGTTTGGCGTGACAACACCTATCCGGGAGCGGCCTGCGACGTGCCGTCAGCGTTGTACTCACTCTCGTACAAGCCCAATCCTCGTTGGTCACGGCGATATGCCGAGCAGCCCGAGATACTCAAGTACCTCCAACAACTCGTGGAGAGTGGCGGACTGGCCGCGCATCTGCGTACCCAGACCGAAGTTGTCGCAATGACCTTCGATGACCAGCCAGGGCGTTGGACCCTGGTTACGAACTCGAACGAGACAATAACCTGCGATGTCGTCGTCTCGGCCGTGGGTCAGCTCTCCTTGCCCCACGTACCCGTTATTGCCGACGCAGACACCTTCCAGGGGCCGCGCTTTCATTCGGCGCGTTGGGACCGATCGGTTTCGCTTCGCGGCAAGCAAGTAGCCGTCATCGGCACAGGAGCTAGTGCCATCCAATTCGTGCCACACATCGCCCAGGAGGCGGAGCATGTCACGCTATATCAGCGCACGGCTCCGTGGATCTTGCCGAAGTGGGACAGCAGGTATGGAGTCCTTCACGACAGGGTGAGCGAGTTATTGCCGATGGCGCTGCGCCTCGAGCGTTTCGCGGTATGGCTAATTTTCGAGTTGCTCGCTGTGACGCTAGTCGACGCGAAGCCCCTCTCACGCGTCCTCGGTGCGATCGCGCGCCGCCACCTACATCGGCAGGTTGCTAGCCCATCTTTGCGCGAGCAATTGATGCCTTCGGACGCGCCAGGGTGCAAGCGAGTGCTGTTCTCGAATGATTACTATCCAGCAATCGCGAGTGATCGCGTGTCGTTGGTGCCGAAGGCTATCGCAGAGCTCTGCGACAACGGTGTCAAGACCGTGGATGGAAAGTTTCGTCCTGCAGATGTCGTGATCTACGGAACCGGGTTTCGCGCCACCGATTTTCTCGCCCCGATGTCCGTGCGCGGCTCTCGCGGAGTCTCCTTGGCCGAGGGTTGGAAGACCCAGGCGTACGCATATCTGGGCATCACTGTCCCCATGTTCCCGAACCTGTTCCTGCTTTATGGTCCCAACACGAATGTGGGCTCGGGGTCGATCCTCTACATGATCGAGTCACAAGTCCGTCACATCGCAACGCTCATCAAAGCCGTGGCTGCTCATCCGGGTCATGCGATCGATGTCAGGGCGGAGAGCGCGCAACGCTACAACACGCGCTTGAGAAGGCGACTACGGAGGTCGGTGTGGGCGCTGTGTGCGAGCTGGTATCGAACCTCGAGCGGGGAAATCCCGACGAACTGGCCGGGGCCTACCTTGGTTTATCGACTCCTTACCCGGAAGCCGCACAGCGGCGATTACGTCTTGAGAAACGTCGGGCGTCTAAAGGTCGGAGACCCTGCAGAACCGAGCCTGGCCGACTAAGGGCACGAGACGCGCACTTAACCGCTAGGCCAATAATGTCTAGATATTGACATCAATGGCATCTTTGTAAAGACTGGTGGACGCCGTCAAAGCGGCCCAGCGTCCAGGAGGAACCATGACGAATCACCTTCTCGCACCTGCGCACCACGTGAAGGAGCGGTTGTCCTCTGTGATCATGGTCCCCGCGCCTCACGCCGTCGACGACAGATGGCGTCGATGGAGCCGGGACTGGCCGGTTCGTGAACTGGCACCGGCACCCGCGGGCAGTGGATTGAAAGCCGTCCGGGGGGATGCCGGACTGCCCTTCGTAGGTCACACGCTCGACTACATCCGATTCGGCTCGGATTTCAGTCGAGAGCGCTACGACCGTCTGGGTTCGGTGTCGTGGATGGGCGCGTTCGGCACCAAGATGGTGGTCATCGCCGGCCCTGACGCCACTCGAGAGGCGTTCACGAGCGAAGCGAAGGCATTCTCTCAGGATGGCTGGTCCTTCCTGATCGACGCCTTCTTCCATCGCGGTTTGATGCTCATGAGCTTCGACGAGCACTTGATGCACCGGCGCATCATGCAGGAGGCGTTTACGCGTCCGCGCCTGACCGGATACGTCGAACAGGTAACGCCATGCGTTCGCTCGGCAGTGCCTGCGTGGCCGGTGGGCCCGTCGGTTCGAATCTACCCACTGTTGAAGGAACTCACCCTCGACATCGCTACCGACGTCTTCATGGGCGGCCGCGGCAAGGACGAGAGCGATGCTGTCAACAAGGCGTTCGTCGCTACGGTCCGGGCGGCGAGTTCCCTTGTGCGTGCTCCGCTTCCGGGAACCAGATTCCGCGCTGGTGTGCAAGGGCGGCGCGTTTTGGAGGACTACTTCTTCCGGCATCTGCCGGCCGCGCGAGCCGGTGAAACGGAGGATCTGTTCGCTGCTCTCTGTCAAGCCACGACCGAAGACGGGGAGCGGTTTTCCGACGAGGATGTGGTGAATCACATGATCTTCTTGATGATGGCGGCCCACGACACCTCGACGATCACCACCACAGCGGTCACCTATTTCCTTGCCAAGTATCCGCAGTGGCAGGAGGCTGCGGCTGCGGAAGCCGCGGCCATCGGTGACGGGTTGCCGGACATCGAGGCCCTGGAGAAGATGACGGTCATCGACCTCGTGATCAAGGAAGCGCTCAGACTGCTTGCACCTGTTCCGCTGGTGATGCGCAAGACGGTTCGAGATGTCGCCATCGATGGATATCACATCCCCTCGAACACGTTATGCGCTATAACGCCTGCCGTAAATCACTTCGATCGAACGATCTGGAGTGATCCGGGGCGGTTCGATCCCTCACGTTTCGACGAGCCTCGGCGCGAAGACCAACACCACCGATTCGCCTGGGTTCCGTTCGGAGGTGGAGCGCACAAGTGCATCGGCATGCAATTCGGGACGCTCGAGGTCAAAGCAATCCTGCACAGGATGCTGCGTTCGCTCACCTGGACGGTGCCGGAGAACTATCACGTCCGATGGGACAACACCTCCCTGCCCATTCCGGTGGACGGACTTCCGTTGCAGTTGAAGCGCCGATGACCGTCGACCACAGGCCCTACCTCGAACCCACGGAGTTTCTTGACTGGCAACAAGATTCGGTACGTGACTTCGTGTCATCGACGATCCGTGATGCCTGCGGCGACACCGAGAAGGCCATCGCCATCTTCACCGCGGTCCGTGACTCCATTTGGTACGACCCCTACACGGTGACCGACAACCCGCACGCGTATCGCGCCAGCACCGTCGCGACCGCAGAACGGGCCTACTGCGTCCCGAAGGCCGTGCTCTTGACTGCAGCGTGCCGAGCGGCGGGAATCCCGGCGCGGCTGGGGTTCGCCGACGTCCGAAACCACCTCCAGACCAAGGCATTGCGCGAGCGGATGGGTGGTAGCGACGTTTTCGTCTACCACGGCTACAGTCTCATGTTCCTCAACGGTGCGTGGGTAAAGGCCACCCCGGCGTTCAATCGCGAGCTGTGCGCACGCTTCGGTGTCTCGCCGATCGAGTTCGACGGCCGTAGCGACGCGCTACTCCATGGTTTCACCGCTGACGGCACCCAGCACATGGAGTATCTGCGCGACCGGGGAGCCTACGACGATCTACCCCTAGCAGACATCCTGCAAGCACTGAGAACGCATTACGGCACATTCATCGATCAGCCGAACAGCCGTCCCGACCTCTTCGCCTGAAAGGGCACTACACGATGCAAAGCACAATGCAAAATGTTCCGCTCACGGTGTCGGCGATCGTCCAGCATGCGGCAGCCATACACGGTGACAGCGAGGTCGTCACTCCGACCGGAAATGGATATCGGAGAACGCCTTACCGCATTGTGCTGGCGCGAGTGGCTCGCCTTGCCAATGCGCTGCGCAGTCTTGGCGTCACGGCAGACCAACGCGTGGCCACCTTCCAGTGGAGCAACCAGGAACATCTGGAGGCCTACTGTGCGATTCCCTCCATGGGCGCGGTCCTGCACACGCTCAACATTCGTTTGGCCCCAGAGCAACTGGCGTACATCGCCAACCACGCGAGCGATCAGATCGTCCTAGTCGACGCTTCGGTTGCCCCGTTGTTGGCGCGCGCGCTCCCAGCGATGGCGTCGGTGCACACCGTCATCGTCACCGGAGAGGGCGACCTTGCCCCGCTACAGGGATGCGGGAAGACCGTTCTGCGTTACGAGGAAGTGCTTGCCGGCCAAGAAGAATCATTCGACTGGCCTGAGCTCGACGAGCTGTCCGCCGCGGCCATGTGTTATACGAGCGGTACCACCGGAGATCCCAAAGGCGTCGTCTACAGCCACCGTTCGACGTACCTTCACTCCCTGACCGCCTGCACAGCTAACGCTTTGTCAGTCAGCGAGGCCGACCGTCTGCTGGCCATCGTCCCAATGTTTCACGCCAATGCGTGGGGGCTTATTTACGCAGCGTTGATGTCCGGTGCGGATCTGGTACTGCCTGACCGGTATCTCCAAGCCGAACCGTTGGTGTCGATCATCGAAGACACCAGACCGACCTTGGCCGGTGCAGTGCCGACGATCTGGAACGATGTCGACCGATATCTGGATTCGCACCCTGAGCGGGACATTTCTTCGTTACGGCTGGTCGCGTGCGGGGGGTCTGCTGTTCCGCTTTCGTTGATGCGGGCATTCGAAGAGAAGTACGACGTGCCCATTGTGCAGGCCTGGGGTATGACCGAAACCTCTCCGTTGGCGACCGTTGCACGTCCGCCTCACAGAGCCGACGCGACGCGGCGCTGGGAGCTGCGCGCATCCCAGGGCCGGCCGATCTGCGGTGTCGAAATCCGGTTGCGGGACGACGACGGGAAAGACGTGCCGTGGGACGGGCAATCAGTTGGGGAGATCCAGGCGCGCGGTCCCTGGATCACCGGGTCCTATTTCGGAGACAACGATACGGAGAAGTTCGACGAAGGATGGCTGCGTACCGGTGATGTGGGCAAGATCGAGGCCGAGGGCTATCTGACACTGACCGACCGCTCGAAAGACGTCATCAAGTCAGGTGGCGAATGGATCTCCTCGGTGGAGCTGGAAAACACGCTGATCGGCCACCCTGCCGTGTACGAAGCGGCGGTAGTCGGCGTCGCGGACGATAAATGGCAGGAAAGGCCGTTGGCGCTTGTCGTCGTCCACCCCGGAACCGATGTTGACATTGACCAACTCCGATCGTTCCTTGCGGACAAAGTCGCCAAATGGTGGATTCCCGAGCGATGGAGCTTCGTGTCCGATATTCCGAGAACGAGCGTCGGAAAGTACGACAAAAAGGCCATCCGTGCGCGCCACTCTGCCGGCGAATACCTCATCGAAATCGAAACGTCATAACGTCAAATCCCTGGAATTCCAACTGTCGGAAGGTAATCATGTCCTCACCAATCTCTCCCTGGATGAATGCCGAATTACTCGAGCTTCGTGACCTCGCTGCGAAGTTCTTCTCGGCCGAATTGGCGCCGCATGCGAACCGCTTTGCAGACCAGCACCACGTCGACCGAGAACTGTGGAACCGAGCAGGCGAGCTGGGCCTGCTCTGCATGTCTATACCTGAGGAATACGGCGGAGGCGGTGGCACTTTCGCGCACGAAGCGGTCGTGCTTGAAGAGCAGGCCCGCATAGGTGACAGCTCATGGGGCGCGGGACTGCACAGCGGAATCGTCGCCCACTACATCCTGCAGTACGCGACTGAAGAGCTGCGCGCGCAGTGGCTTCCCAAGATGGCGTCCGGTGAAATGATCGGGGCGATCGCCATGACAGAACCGGGGACCGGGTCCGATCTGCAGAGCGTCAAGACAAAAGCCCTCCTGGACGGTGACGAGTACGTGATCACCGGCTCCAAGACTTTCATCACCAACGGCCAACAGGCCGACCTCATCATCGTTGTTGCCAAGACAGATCCGAGCCAGGGCGCTGCGGGCATCTCTTTGATCGTTGTCGAGGCTGACCGGGCGGGATTCCGGCGCGGCAAGGTTCTCGACAAAATCGGCCAGCGCGGCCAGGACACCTCCGAGTTGTTCTTCGATGAAGTGAGAGTTCCGCGCTCGCATCTACTGGGCCAGTCTGAGGGACAGGGCTTCATTCAGCTGATGACGCAGCTGCCACAAGAGCGACTCATCGTCGCGGTGGGGGCTGTCGCAGCGATGGAACTTGCCCTGGAGCAGACGCTCAAGTACACCCGTGAGCGGGAGGCGTTCGGTCGGCCTGTCTTTGGCTTTCAGAACACTAAGTTCACGCTGGCTGAAGCCGCGACAGAAACGCGCATCGCACGAGTGTTCCTCGACTACTGCATCGACCTGCACCTTGCGGGTCAACTCGACGTGCAGACCGTCGCCATGGCGAAGTGGTGGACCACTGAGCGAGCGATGAAGGTACTCGATGACTGTATGCAGCTTCACGGCGGATATGGCTACATGACCGAGTACCCCATCTCGAGGTTGTGGGTGGATCAGCGCGTGCAAAAAATCTATGCCGGCACGAACGAGGTGATGAAGGAAATCATCTCGCGTTCCCTATGACTCAGAGGAGTTGCCGCCCGCACGTTAGTCATCTAGAGGAGGAGGACTGATGGCATCGATGGTGGTGCCGTATCGCCACGACATGGGCGGCCACTGCGGATCGGGGGCTCTTCGGGATTTGACCGAATGGGCCGGGATCCGTTGGGGTGATGACACCCCGGACGAAGGCATCGTGTTTGCTCTCGGCGGGGCCCTCGACTTCTCGTATGTTCGCTCGGCCCACCTACGTCCACCGATCTACCTCGTTGGACGCAGCGCGGACCTCGAAGACGAATACTTGACCCGGTTGGGCGCGCGCTTCGAGTGTCGTTCGACAGACGACCCCGATCTCGGGTGGAAATGGGTGACCGAACAGATCGATGCCGGTACGCCGGTCATGGTGTGGACTGACATCGCCGAATTGCCCTATCTGAGAACGCGTCTGAGTATGAGCCGGCACGATGTCGTGATCGTAGGGTACGACGACGACGAGGAACTCGCCTTCGTGGTCGATAACGATCGCGATACACCTCAAGCCGTGCCTTACGAGAATCTACGGAAGGCGCGGGCATCGACGGGATTTCCCGTCCCCACGCGGCACACCACCTACGTAGTCGAGTGGCCCGGCGCGGCACCAGATCTCGGCAATGCTGCCCGGTCGGCCTTCCGTAGGTCCGCGGACGCGATGCAGGGTTCGTGTGTGAGCGCGCCGATCACCGAGGACTCCGATTGTGAAATTCAGGTGCGTGGGCTACCAGGGGTATCGACTTTTGTGGAGGATCTCAAGCGGTGGCCGAAGATCTTTGACGACGACACCCTCGACGGAGCCTTGTTTGCGCTGAGCGCCTTCATCGAAAAAGCCGGAACCGGAGGCGGTCTGTTCCGAGATCTGCAAGCACGTGGATGTCGGCGCGTCGCTGAAGAGTTGAGTTTCGAACCTGCGTTTAAAGCAGCGGAGGCTGCAAAGACCGCATCTGAGTTGTGGACCGCGGTTGCGCACGCCGCTTATGACCGCGGTGCAGATCCGCACCGAAGAGCGAGCGGCGCCGCGTCCGTGGCTGCGCAATTGCCGACAGCCGAACGTCGACTCGCGGAGGCGCTGAGGGAGGCAGGAGATCTACTCCTATGAGTTCTGATTGCTTCGGAGCAAGCCGAACTGGTTGCGACCCAGCAGATTTATTTGAGCGCTTTGAATTGTGTCATAAGAAGGGAGAATCACGATGGCTGTCTTCGCTGATGCGGAAGAGGTTTACCGCTACCTCGCCGGCATCTTTCGACGAGGTTTGGAGAACGAAGACCTTGCGAACAGACTTGCCGGGTCCGGGGTGGTGTTACGGATCCACTACACCGATCCGGATGCGGTACTAACCGTGGATATGCCGGAGAAGGTCGTAGAGACCGGCGCGGACAGTGGCGTTACACCGAATGTCGAATTGTTCATGTCCGCGGATACCGGCAACAGGTTCTGGTTGGGGAAGGTGAACTTGACCATGGCGATGGCGAAAGGAACTGTACGAGCGAAAGGTCCTGTCACCAAACTGATCAAGCTCATACCGCAGGCAAAGAACCTCTTTCCGGAATACCGGGCAATCCTTGAGGCCGACAAGCGTCACGACCTGCTCAATGTGTGATGTCGGTGCGGTACCGCGCCCGGGCACGGGTGAGCGGCGCGGGCCTCTGGGCGATGTGCCCGGAGATCATCCAGGACAGTTCGCGCGACCACCGTGCGCGGTCGGGATAACTACTCGAGAAGCGTAATTCGATAGAAGGGACTTCAACATGAAGACACGTGCGGCTGTTTTGTGGGGCTTGGAGCAGAAGTGGGAGGTCGAAGAAGTCGATTTGGATCCGCCAGGTCCCGGGGAGGTCCTCGTGCGGCTGGCGGCCACCGGCTTGTGCCATTCCGACGAACATCTGGTGACCGGCGACCTCCCGATCCCATTGCCGGTAGTGGGGGGTCATGAGGGTGCTGGCACAGTCGTGGAGTGCGGCGAAGGGGTTGAGGAACTGTCCGAAGGTGATTCTGTCATCTTGACCTTCCTTCCCTCGTGTGGGCGCTGCTCGTACTGCGCGCGCGGCATGGGCAATCTCTGTGAGTTGGGAGCGGCGCTCATGATGGGACCGCAGATCGACGGCACCTATCGCTTTCACGCACGAGGCGAGGACGTCGGGCAGATGTGTTTGCTCGGGACGTTTTCCGAGTACACAGTGGTGCCGCAGGCGTCCGTGGTCAAGATTGACGGCGGAATCCCCCTGGATCGGGCAGCCTTGATCGGTTGCGGCGTCACGACCGGTTACGGATCTGCGGTGCGGACTGGGGAGGTGCGCGCCGGGGACACCGTCGTGGTAGTGGGAGCGGGCGGAATCGGAATGAATGCGATTCAGGGCGCGCGAATCGCGGGAGCGCTGGCGATTGTGGCGGTCGATCCGGTGAAGTTCAAGCGAGAGCAAGCGAGCGGGTTCGGTGCGACGCACACCGCGGCCTCGATGGATGAAGCTTGGTCGCTGGTCAGCGATATGACGCTGGGCAAGCTGGCTGATGTCTGCATCCTCACCACCGATGTGGCTGAGGCCTCCTACACCGCGGAAGCGCTGGCCTTGGTCGGAAAGCGCGGGCGCGTCGTGGTCACGGCCATCGGGCACCCCGACGACTCATCGATCTCAGGATCACTGCTTGAAATGACGCTTTACGAGAAGCAGATTCGTGGCGCTTTGTATGGCTCATCCAATGCGCCGCACGATATTCCGCGACTGGTCGAGCTGTACTCCGCTGGGTTGTTGAAGCTCGATGAATTGGTCACCCGCGAATACTCCCTCGACCAAATCAATGAGGGCTACGAGGATATGCGTTCAGGAAAAAACATCCGAGGGCTGGTCCGGTTCTGAAGAGCATCATGCCCACTGCTGGTCTTCATGTCCTTGCGTCGCTGCAGATCATGCGGCCGGGCCGCTTGGGTGGTTGGCGTCGCGTCCTTCTTTCCCGTCGTGAGGACGGCAAGCATCAGACACCTCATAGATCATTTATCAAATTCTCTGGAGGCTGAGATGACGGACGCTGGCACGACCACGGCAAGCGGGGATGGGGCTGCTCGTTTCGCTATCGCCCCGGAGGTGTGGACCACGCCGGAGCGACGAGCGCTGAGCCAAATGGCGCGGTCTTTCGTGGAACGTGAAATCGCGCCGAAGCTAGCGGAATGGGAGCACGTGGGTGAGATTCCGCGCGACCTGCATCTCAATGCTGCCGAGGTGGGGCTTCTCGGAATCGGGTTCCCGGAAGAAGTCGGCGGCAGCGGCGGCAATGCGATTGACTCTGCACTGGTCACTGAGGCCATCCTGGCCGCAGGCGGGTCCACTGGCGTCTGCGCCGCCTTGTTCACCCATGGCATTGCCCTTCCCCACATTGCCGCCAATGGCTCCGACGCCCTGATTGAACGATATGTCCGTCCGACGCTCGCAGGAAAGATGATCGGCTCGCTGGGCGTTACCGAGCCTGGGGCAGGTTCAGATGTCGCGAATTTGCGCACACGCGCAGTGCGCGACGGCGACACCTACGTGGTCAACGGAGCAAAGACGTTCATCACCAGCGGAGTTCGGGCGGACTTCGTTACTACGGCGGTACGCACCGGCGGACCGGGTTACGGTGGAGTTTCATTGCTCGTGATCGACAAGAATTCGCCTGGATTCGAAGTGTCCCGCCGGTTGGACAAGATGGGATGGCGATGTAGCGACACCGCCGAGTTGTCTTTCGTCGACGTTCGCGTACCGGCTGAGAACCTGGTGGGGGCAGCAAACAGCGGGTTTTTGCAGATCATGCAGCAATTTCAGGCTGAACGGCTCGGCATCGCCGTCCAGGCGTACGCGACGGCGGGTCGGGCTCTCGATCTCGCCAAGAGTTGGGCGCGGGAGCGTGAAACGTTCGGTAGACCCTTGACGGGGCGCCAGGTCATTCGCCATAAGCTCGCGGAGATGGCTCGACAGGTCGACGTGGCGTGCACCTATACCCGTGCGGTCATGCAGAGGTGGCTAGCGGGGGAGGATGTCGTTGCCGAGGTGTCGATGGCCAAGAACACCGCTGTGTATGCGTGCGACTACGTGGTCAATGAGGCGGTTCAGATCTTTGGTGGGATGGGCTACATGCGTGAGTCTGAGATCGAGAGACACTACCGAGACTGCCGGATTCTCGGAATAGGCGGCGGCACCAACGAAATCATGAATGAGATCATTGCCAAACGTATCGGACTCTAGTTCTTGATACCAGTAAAGAAAGTTCTCACATCGCAGGTCAACGACGGTCAGGCGGCTGTTGGTCCAGCCTGCCGCTCGCGGCGTCTCGATGCGGCGAGGAGCGAGGGCAGCTGCGCTTCGTCGTGATGCCAGAGCTGTGGTGGCCTGCGACTTAGTTCCGGCGCCGGTCGTGGGTGCATGTGTGCGTGGCGGCGGACGGAGGGCGAAGCGCAGGGAGCGGCGCGGACGGGAGCGCCAGCGTACGGGAGCAGAGCGAGCGTAGCGAAGCCTGCAGGTAGCCGCCGTTCCTCGCAGATCCTGGCCTCCAGGATCTACGTCATAAGCTGCGAGGGGGCTGCGTCATGGTGCTGTGGCTCGTAAGCTGGCGGCTGTGAGCGGGGTTCTGACGCAGCGTGCACGGCGCGAGACCGAGACGCGGCTGGCTGAGCAGCCGCGGCGGTTGGCGCATGTCCGGGGCGTCGCGGCGACTGCCGAGCGGTTGAGTCGGCGTTTCGATCCCCAGACAGCGGACTGTCTGGTCGCAGCGGCGTGGCTGCACGATATCGGTTACGCATCGTCGTTGCGCCGGACCGGGTTTCATCCGCTCGATGGAGCGGAGTACGTGCGAGCGGCCGGCTTCGGGGAGCTGGCCGCCTCCTTGGTGGCCTTTCATACCGGAGCGCACGCGGAGGCTGCCGAGCGGGGCTTGTCAGGCTTATCCGCGTTCAGTGATCCGCCCAGCGATTTCCTTGATGTGCTGACTTTTTGCGATCTGACGACCGGACCTGACGGGGCGCCGATATCACCGCGCGATCGGTTACGCGACGTGCTGTCGCGTTATGGATCCGAGGACCCGGTGCACCGGGCGGTCGACGCGGGCCGCGACGAATTGTTGGCGGCCGTCCGGCGAGTACGCGACTGGCTATAAACCCAGCCGGTTAGCCGAGGTAGGGGCCGTCGCGGTGTTGCAGGTAGTGCTCGATGCGCAGCCTCATCGACGGATGCATATCCAGGTTAGGGATCTCGTCGGGTGCAGTCCAGGCGATGTCCGTGCTTTCGTGGTCGATGGCAAGGGTGCCGCCGAGCACCGTGGTGGTGAACAGGAGCGAGAATTGCTGGCGGACTTCGCCATCGGTGAACGCGACCACGTGGCGGGGATTGGTGTAGACACCGACCAGACCCGTGACTTTGACGTCAAGCCCGGTTTCCTCTTTGACTTCCCGCACGGCGGTGTCGGCGATAGTTTCGCCGATGTCGTGGCCGCCGCCCGGTAGCGCCCACAGGGTGTTGTCGCGGCGTTTGATCAGCAGAATGCGACCGTGTTCGTCGGTGACGATGGCCGAGGCCGACGGAACGACACTGTTGGGCGCCGGGGCGTTGGGGTCGTTGTAGTAGTCGGTGCGCATCGGGGTCAGCCTTTCGAGGTCAGCGGTCTGGCATGGTCCCAGACCTGGGTGAAAGCGTCTTCAAGGGTGGCCCAGAGCCGTGGCTCGTGGTGACGTGACAGAACCAGCACAGGGTTGTTGCGCCCGGCTGAGCCGTAGATGTGGAAGTTGACGATCATGGCGTCATCGACCCGAAAGATCGACGTGTAGAGCGCGGTGTCGTGGGTGCGGATGTCCAGCCCCGGGGTGCCGGCGTGAGGGGCGAGCAGTTCCACGGACGTGCGGCAGCGGGCGATGACGGCCTCGCCGATCCCTTCCTCCTCGCCGCGCAGGATCGTGGTGGGGGTGTCGGGGTCCCCGACGAGAAACCGCACCGTCACACCGCGGGCGGCGGCGGCGAGCAGGGTGTCGAGGAATCCGTCGAGGGTGTCGAACAGGAACGTGGCCGCCAGGACGAGGATGTCGATGCCGGTGGTGGCGTCGGCGAAATGCTGCTGCCACATGGTGATGGGTAGCTGGGTGCGGCTGGCATACAGGGTCGCGGTGAACGGCCCACCCGCAGACGCTGTTGCCACTGCGCTCGCGGTGGAGGGTGGGTACTGGTTGGGCCACAGGTCATGCGGGGTGCAGTCGAGCACCTCGCTG
Source organism: Mycobacterium sp. NGS19 (assembly GCF_059813155.1). Lineage (NCBI taxonomy): Bacteria > Bacillati > Actinomycetota > Actinomycetes > Mycobacteriales > Mycobacteriaceae > Mycobacterium > Mycobacterium sp. NGS19. Next base: position 13,919 of record NZ_JCALEB010000007.1, on the reverse strand, counting down.
GCTCTGTGGGCGTTGTGTTCGCGAATTCTGTAGTCGCTATCGGCCAGCCAGCGTCGCACCGACTTGATATCGACACCCACCGCGGTGGCGAACCGCTGCGAGGACAGACCTTTGGCGTGTAGCCGCTGCACGAGGCGATCGTTGGGAGTGATGGCGGCCTCGGTGCCGTCCTGCTCGTCCATCGTGCCAGCGCACATCTTCCCGTGTCGTCCGTATCCATCCCTCAGCGCGTGGTGTCTAGTTTGCCATGCGACTGCCGCCACCCGGCGGCGATAGTGCCGGTGTGATGTCCGTGGGTATGTCCGGGCCGTGTCCGAAATGCCCGTGGATGTGTCGGAAATGTCGGCATATGTCTCTCGCAACGTCCGTGATGTCCACGTGAACTGAGTCCAGCGCCGGACCGGCGTCAACAGCTCACGAAAGGACCAGTAGGACAATGCGTTTGAGAATCGATACGTCTGGGACTCGTTTTATCGTCACCCGCGCTCCTGAGCCACGGCTGAACTTCGAAACCGGCGCCCCGAAAGTCGACACCGCCACCGGGATGCCGATGTACGCCACCCAGGTCCTCGCGCTGGATGACTCCGGCGGCGAAGTGCTCATTGTCACTGTGGCAGGAGACCCCAAAGTGACAGTCACGCAGCCTGTTTCGGTAGTTGGTCTGGTGGCCATCCCGTGGGCCCAAGGTGATCGCAGCGGGGTGGCGTTCCGTGCTGATGCCCTCACCGCCGCCACCGCCAGTGGTGCTGCGCCGAGTGAGCAGACACGCCCGCAGAAGTAACAACCCCCAAGCGGGTGTGGGGTGCGGTGAGCAGATCATCGCACCCCGCCACCCCGACACCCCGGGCATTGCTGTTGACCACACGCTCACGGAGGGCATCTCTCATGACATCGAACAAGAAGAACACCACCAACAGTGGATCAGGCGATGACGACTGGTTCGGAGAACTGGTCATGTCGCTGTTCACCGCATCCGGGTATGTGCTGTGGTGGGCGGTGCTGTTCCCGGCGATCAGCGTGCCCATCATCGCCAGCCTCGTCCTTGCTATCAGCCACGGCCCACGCGTGGGCCTGATCTGCGCGATCGTGTGCAGTGCCGGGTATGCGGGCTGGGCCTGGCTCCAACCGGGGTCATTTCGCGCCTGGGTGACCGAACCGGTACGGCGGCGCTGGCTCACGTGGTCGCGCTACACCCGCACCTGGGAATCGACCTGCACCTTGCACGGCCTGACCGCCACCCTCGGCGGACGCACTCTCACTCCCACCCTGCGCACGGTGACGATCGGTAAAACCACCGATGTGCTCGTGGTGCGGATCGTCACCGGCCAGTCCGTGGCAGATTGGCATAAACAGTCCGACGCGCTGGCCGCCGCGTGGCGCGCCGGCCGCATCAGCATCACCGCCATCTCGCCCGGCGAACTGCGCATCACGTTAATGCGCGCAGACGTGCTGGCTGAACCGATCGCCCTGCCCATGCCAACCCCGGCCACCCCGGTCGATCTGGTGTCGGTGCGGGTCGGGATCACCGAAACGCGACATTGGTGGCAGGTGCCGCTGCTCGGTCACCACGTGCTGATCGCCGGGGCAACCGGCGCAGGCAAAGGCTCAGTGCTGTGGTCGTTGATCGCCGGCATTGCCCCCGCGGTGAAGACCGGGCTGGTCCGGTTGTGTGTCATCGACCCCAAAGGCGGCATGGAACTCGGTGCCGGAGCACCCCTGTTCACCGTGTTCACCCACGACGCCACCGACACCACCCTGGAGTTGCTACGCCAGCTCGTCACGGTGATGCACGCCCGGGCGAATCGTCTGCGCGGCCACACCCGCCTACACACCCCCACGACGTCGGAGCCGTTGTTCGTTGCGGTGATCGATGAGATCGCCGCACTGACCGCATACGTGACCGACCGCAAGGTCCGCACCGAAGTCGAACAACTCCTGGGCCTGCTGCTCTCCCAAGGCCGCGCAGTCGGCATCAGCGTGGTCGCCGCGGTCCAAGACCCGGCCAAAGACACCCTGCCGGTACGGCAGCTGTTCACGGTGCGGATCGGGTTGCGGCTGACCGAAGCCACCCAAACCACCATGGTCCTCGGCCAAGGGGCGCGCGATGCCGGGGCAGAATGCGACCGCATCCCCGACACCACCCCCGGGGTGGGCTACATGATGGTTGACGGCACCGCCCACGCCCAGCGGGTGCGGGCCTTTCACGTCACCGACCACGACATTACCGCCCTGGCCAGCCGGTTCCGCCGAACCGCGAGGCGACCGAACAAGCCCCACCAGCCACACAACACCGATACCGGCCACACCGCGAGTGAGGGCAGCGGTGAATAGCTCCACGACATCGGCGCAGCTTGTCCTACCGGGTGTTCCGGATACAGCTGACACCGCCCGGGTGGTCGAGCAGATGGTGCGGCGCGCCGCCTCGATGGGATACGAATCCTGGTGGCGACGAGCAGAATCCGTCGGATTCTGCGCCCACCCCATCCAGCTGATCGGTGCCGATGAGTACGGGCGTCAGCGGGTGGTATGGACGCGCTGCAACAACCGTCGCGCCCACATCTGCCCCTCCTGCTCGGATCTCTACGCCCGCGACACCTGGCAACTCGTGCACGCCGGTGCCGCTGGCGGTCACCACGGCATGCCCACCACGGTGGCCGATCATCCGCAAGTGTTTGTCACTCTCACCGCACCGAGCTTCGGGGCCGTCCACACCGCCACGAAGTCACGGGAGAAGGCAGCGCAGGTGTGCCGCGACCAGCACCGGGTCGGCGGCTACCGACGCTGCCCGCATGGAAAACAATTGTGGTGCAGCATGTCCCATGATCATGGCGACGAGCGGGTCGGCCAGCCGCTGTGTCCGGAGTGCTACGACTATGCCGGGCATGTGCTGTTCACGTGGCACCTGCCCGAACTGTGGCGACGCTTCACCATCACCCTGCGGCGCGCCCTACGCAAAAGCCTGAAAGCCGCCGGAGTTGACCCGGATACGGTGCGAGTGAGCTTCATCAAGATCGTCGAACTGCAAGCCCGCGCTATCCCACACATCCACGCACTGATCCGCCTGGATCCCCACGACGACCTTGACCGCCCCGGGTGGGAATCACCTATCGGTGCAGTCGAACTCGCTAAGGTCATCCAGTACGCCATCCGCACCGTCACACTCACCGTCAACGACCCGACAGCCGATGGCGGTGGGCAGACGATACGGTTCGGCACACAGATCGACACCCAACCGCTAACCGCATCGGTGGATCCGCCGCCAAATGAGCACAATTCAGGCTCAAGCCGGTCCATGTCTAGCCGGCTGGTGGCGCGCTATCTCGCCAAGTATGTCACCAAATCCTTGGCAGCCCTCGGAATCAGCGCACGCCGCCTATCTACGGAAGCCATACCCGACCTGGACGTGTCCGAGCATGTGCGGACCATCCTGACCACCATCAGCGATCTCGCGGACAAAGGACTGTCCGGCATCGGGCGGTGGTTGCACACCCTCGGATTCCGCGGCCACATCACCAGCAAATCCCGCCGTTATTCGACTACCATGACCGTGCTGCGCGAACAGCGCGCCATTTGGACGCGTCAGGAAAGCTCGAAAAGCACTGCATACCAATACGATCCCGACTGTGACTTCGCCGGTGGCGATGATCTGGTGGCGTGGGAGTTTGACCGTGCCGGCCCCGGCAGCCTCGGCGATCGCAGTCTCGTCTATTCCGCGGCCCTCCAACGTATTCACATCCGCCGCATCGGACTAGTGGAAGCCCGTCGCCACACACGCAGCCAGCATTGGGATCCACCAGGGGCAAGCGATGGCTGAACGATGCCCAACCCCACATGCTCGCTCCGAATGTGACGCTCGAATTAATGCACCGAGCATGTCAGAGGGAGGTGTTCAAATTGACCTGCCGAACCGGAATCGGCTTCCGCGCGAGGCCAACCGCGCGCTGGTAAACGTCATACTGGCTGTGCGGGACCGGACCCGCGGATCACGAAGGGAAGTGGCATGAGCCTCAGGTTCGCTTTCTATGGCCGAGTGAGTACCGAGGACGCTCAAGATCCCGAGGCGAGCCGCAGCTGGCAGAAACGTCGTGCCATCGATCTGATCACTCCGCATGGCGGAGTCCTCGCTGTCGACTACTTCGATATAGGTCAAAGCCGTTCGCTTCCCTGGAAACGCAGACCGGAGGCTTCACGTCTGCTTGCAGATGTCACTTCTCGTGACCGTGGCTTCGATGCCGTGGTGATCGGGGAACCTGCTCGCGCGTTCTACGGACCGCAATTTGCGCTCACTTTCCCGGTGCTCACGCACTACGGGGTTGGCCTATGGGTGCCTGAAGTCGGCGGAGCGGTTGATCCCGGATCCGAGGCACACGACCTCGTGATGACGCTCTTCGGCGGTATGAGCAAGGGAGAACGCGCACGAATCCAGATGCGCGTCCGTACCGCGATGTCGGCACTCGCGCAGGACACAACCAGATACCTCGGCGGTCGCCCACCGTACGGGTATCGACTCGTCGATGCCGGCCCGCATCCCAACCCTGCCAAGGCAAGTCTTGGGCAGCGGCTCCATCGTCTCGAACCCGACCCCGCGACATGTTCGGTCGTCGAGCGGATCTACCGCATGTACGCCGATGGTGCTGGCTTGCGCTTCATCGCACAGCAGCTCACCGACGATGGAGTGCCATCACCAAGCCAATATGACCCGGAGCGGAACCGGCACCGTGATCCGCGCGGATGGTCCCATTCGGCGATCCGCGCAATCCTCGACAACCCGGCGTACCGCGGTATTCGTGTGTGGGGCAAGCAGGAGAAATACGAGGTCTTGGTCAACCCCGACGATGTCGCTGCCGGGTACGAGACTCGCATGCGGTGGCGTGACGAGGTCGACTGGATCGCACCTGACCGGCGAACGCACGAAGCGCTGATCACTGACGAGCTGGCGCGGGCTGTCCGACTTCGGATGCAGGCGCGGCGGGGTCCGGGTCTTGTGTGTAGCAGAGAATCGACGGTGCCATATGCGCTGCGCGGGCTGCTGTTCTGTGCCGCATGTGGACGCCGCATGCAGGGCGCCGCCCGGCCGGGGAAGCAAACAACGCGGATCCTCTACCGTTGTGAGTTCGGCAAGTCACGTTCTGTACCTGTGGACCTGAGTGATCATCCGCGCACCGTCTATCTCCGCGAAGACGCAGTGACAGCGCGACTCGACGAATGGATCGCCACTCTGGCCGATCCAGAAGACCTCGCACGCGGGCAAGACGTGGACCCGGCGGCCGGACCTGGCTACGCCGCCTTGCAGCGCCAGCTGAGCGAGGCGAATGCCAAAGTGGCTGCCTTGATCACCGCCGTGGAGTCTGGCGTGGCCGTTGAGGATCTAACTGCTGCGTTGCGTCAACGTACCGCCGAGCGCGACGAGCTGAGGGCACGCGTTGAGCGAGTGGCGCGGCCCCGCGCCATGTGTGCCGCCGAGATCAGTGAGTTAGTTAAGGAGTTAGGCGGACTGTCGGTCATCCTCGGCGCGGCAACCGGAGCTGAGCGCGCCGAGGTGTACGCAAGCTTGGGCCTGCGTCTCGACTACGACCCGCATCTTCGGCGAGTCACGGCGACTGCCGACCTGAGTCGTGTCGCCGGATGTGTCCGAGGGGGGACTTGAACCCCCACGCCCGTTAATAGGGCACTAGCACCTCAAGCTAGCGCGTCTGCCATTCCGCCACTCGGACCTGTGTGGGCAGCTAAGGCTATCGGATTCTGCGTTCCTGACCCAAGTTGCCTCTCGGTCCTTCGCCGAGCGCTCGTCACCTGCCGCCACCCACAATGGTAGGAAAGGGGATTGTGACAGGTGCGATCGATGAGGTGGTCGACCTCGTCAGCGCGTTGATTCGCTTCGACACGTCCAACACCGGCGATCCCGCCACCACCAAAGGCGAACGCGAGTGCGCGCAGTGGGTGGCGCGACAGCTCGACGAGGTTGGCTACGAGGCGCAGTACATCGAGACTGCCCCCGGCCGGGCGAACGTTTTCGCCCGCCTGCCGGGCAAGGATTCCAGCCGCGGCGCGCTGATGATCCACGGGCATCTCGACGTGGTGCCCGCCGAGCCGGCCGACTGGAGCGTGCACCCGTTCTCCGGCGCTGTCGAGGACGGCTACGTGTGGGGTCGCGGAGCGGTCGACATGAAGGACATGGTCGGCATGACGCTCGCGGCCGCCCGCCACTTCAAACGCAACGACATCGTGCCGCCCCGGGACTTGGTGTTCGCGTTCGTGGCCGACGAGGAGGCCGGCGGCACGTACGGCTGCAAGTGGCTCGTCGAGCACCGCCAAGACCTGTTCGACGGCGTCACCGAGGCCATCGGCGAGGTCGGCGGCTTCTCGCTGACAGTGCCGCGCAAAGGCGGCGGCGAGCGCACGCTGTATCTGATCGAGACGGCCGAGAAGGCCATGATGTGGATGCGGCTGACCGCGCGCGGCCGAGCGGGTCACGGCTCGATGATCCACGACGACAACGCGGTGACCGCGGTGGCCGAGGCCGCGGCGAAACTCGGCAGGCACCAGTTCCCGATCGTGATGACCGACGCAGTCGAGCAGTTCCTGCAAGCCGTGTCCGAAGAGACCGGCTACACCTTCGACTGGACCTCGCCGGACATCGACGGCGCGGTGGCCAAGCTCGGCTCGATCGCCAAGATCCTCGGCGCCACCCTGCGCGACACCGCCAACCCCACCATGCTCAAGGCTGGTTACAAAGCCAACGTCATTCCGGCCACCGCCGAGGCCGTCGTCGACTGCCGGATCCTGCCCGGCCGGCTCAAGGCATTCGAGAAGGAGGTCGACGAGCTGATCGGCCCCCACGTCAGTCGTGAGTGGATCGTCAACCTGCCCTCGTACGAGACGAGCTTCGACGGTGAGCTGCTCGACGCGATGAACGCGGCGCTGTTGACCGCCGACCCGGATGCCAGAACCGTGCCCTACATGCTGTCGGGCGGCACAGACGCAAAGCACTTCGCGCGCTTGGGAATTCGTTGCTTCGGCTTCGTGCCGCTGCGGCTGCCACCCGATCTCGATTTCGCGTCGCTGTTCCACGGTGTCGACGAGCGGGTACCCGTCGAGTCGTTGAAGTTCGGCGCCCAGGTGCTCGAGCACTTCCTGCTGAACTGCTGAACTGATGCACTGCTGACAGAAAGGACCTCTGATGGCGTTTCCGTACAACCCGTACGACTTCCTGCCGAAGCTGCCGACGTTCACGCTCACGTCCGACGACATCCAAGACGGCCAACCGCTGGAAACGCCTCAGGTAAGCGGCATCATGGGCGCCGGCGGTGAAGACGTCTCGCCGCAGCTGAGTTGGTCCGGCTTCCCCGAAGAAACCCGCAGTTTCGCAGTGACCGTGTACGACCCCGACGCGCCCACCGCCTCGGGTTTCTGGCACTGGGCCGTGGCCAATCTGCCCGCCACGTGCACCGAGCTGCCCAGCGGCGTAGGCGACGGCAGCGAATTGCCTGGCAGCGCAATCACTTTGGTCAATGACGCTGGGATGCGCCGCTACGTCGGCGCCGCTCCGCCGCCCGGCCACGGCACCCACCGGTACTTCGTCGCGGTGCACGCCGTCAAAGTCGAGAAGCTCGAACTCGACGAGGACGCCAGCCCCGCCTACCTGGGCTTCAACTTGTTCATGAACGCCATCGCGCGAGCCGTCATCCACGGCACCTACGAGCAGAAAGAGGGCTAACGGCGCGCCGCCGAGCCCACCGCCTCGGCCAGATTCGCGAACCCGCCCTCGCGCAACCGCTGCGCGAGGCCGTCGTGAATGTGCTTGGCCCACAAGCCGCCGCCGTAGACGAACCCGGTGTAGCCCTCCAGCAGAGACGCCCCGGCGGTGATGCGCTGCCACGCGTCATCGGCGGTCTCGATGCCGCCGACGCTCACCAGTGCCAGCCGGCCGCCGACGCGCGCGTACAGCCGGTGCAGGACCTCCAGCGAGCGCGAGGCCAACGGTGGCCCGGACAACCCGCCCTCGCCGAAGTCGTGACGGACCGTGGTGTTGGTGGCGACGATCCCGGCCAGGCCGAGGTCGACGGCCAGGTCGGCGATCTGGTCCACCTCGGCGTCGGACAGGTCCGGTGCGATCTTGACGAGGATCGGCGTCGTCGTCTCCGCTCGCACAGCGGCCAGGATCGGCCGCAGCGCCTCCACGGCTTGCAGGTCGCGCAGGCCCGGGGTGTTGGGCGAGCTGACGTTGACGACCAGGAAGTCGGCAAGCGGACCGACCAGCCGCGCGCTGGCGCGATAATCGGCGACCGCGTCGTCGGCAACCTTCGTCTTGCCGATGTTGACCCCGATCGGCACATCGGGCAGATGGCGGGCCAGCCGCGCGGCCAGGGCGCCGGCGCCCTGGTTGTTGAACCCCATGCGGTTCACCAACGCGCGCTCTGTGGGCACCCGGAACAGCCGCGGCGTTGGGTTGCCGGGCTGCGGGTGCGCGGTGACGGTGCCCACCTCGGCGAAACCGAAGCCCAAGGCACCCCACACGTCCAGCCCGGTGCCGTCTTTGTCGAAGCCGGCGGCCAAGCCAAGGGGAGCGGGAAACCGTACCCCGAACACCGTCGACGCCAGCATCGGGTCAGACGGCGCCAGGAGCCGGCGCAGCCCATGGCGCAGCGGCCCGACACGGATGGCGGCTCGCAGCACCCAGAACACCCACGTGTGAATCCGCTCGGCGGGCACCAAGAACATCACCCGCCGCATCGCGCGGTACAGCATTACATCCCCGGCTGGTCGGTGGGACGCTCAGTCTTGCGGCGCCGCAGCAGCACTCGTCGGCTGCCGTCGGTGTACAGGCGCACCCGGGTCAGTTCCCAGCCGCGGTATTCGGCTTCGATCGACAGTCGCGTCGACGCGCTCAAACGGGTGACATCAGGAGGCAGCCGCAGCGGAACCCATTCGTAGTCGTCGGACATCTCGACGTCCCAGCCGGCCAACGTCATCGCCGCCGCCCCGCGTCCGGAATCACCTGAACGCCATCTCCGCTGGCCGACGCCACGTACAGCGTGCCGGTGGCGTCGTCGAAAGCCAGCACATCGGGTTGTCGCACGGTGGGGTAACGCACCTTCTCCACAGGTATTCCGGTGGCCAGATCGTAACCAACGACGACGTTGGCCGCGGTCAATGACACCCAGGCCAGGGTACTGGTCCCCGCCAGGCCGTAAGGAGCGTCGGGAACCGGGTAGCGCTGCCGCAGCATCAGCGGGTCCGTGCCGAACACCAGCAGAGCGCCGCCGCGCGTGTCCGCCACCAGAACCCGGCCCACAGGGTCAGCAGCCAGCGTGGTGGCGCCTTCGCCGGCGCGCAGCGCGTGCTGCGCCTTGCGCCCGTCGGGGTCGATGGTGGTCACCGACGTCTGTCCCCGGTCGAGCACAACGGCCGTATTGCCTTGGGTCACAAGGGCATCGACGCGGGCGAAGATCTTCACCGAAGCCGCAACGGTGGCGTCGGAGTTCAGCGTGTAGACGGCGCCGTCGGCACTGCCGAGCACGATCCGGCCGTCGGTACGCAAGGCAATCGCGGTGAAGTCGGTGTCGTCATGCCCCGACACTCCGGTGCGGGTGACCGCTCCGGCGCGCACGTCGAGACGCAGGTATCCGCCACGGGCCGACAGGTATACCGCGCCGCGGCCGTCGCCGGTGACCGCCGTCGCCGCACCGGGCAGCTGCACAAGTCGGACCGGCCCGCTCGCCACCACAGCGAGCCGGTCGCCGGACAGCACCACCAGTGACCCCGTCGCCGCGTCGAAGACCGCGGCCCGGGCGTTGAGCGTCACCGGACGCACCTGTCCTGTCGGAGCAGAGGTGGTGTGGGGGGACACCGCCGGGCCGGCCGGTGCGATAGTGGGCGGCGGTCCGCCGACCGGGCCGGACGAGCAAGCGCTCAGCACCACCAGGCACACCGCTGCGCCGACCACCCGACGGAGACGTTTAGCGCCTCTCACCATCGGGTAGGCCTGCGAGGTGGCAACGATGCTGACAACGAGCGGCCAGTCTATTCACGTCGGCGAAACGGTCGGCTGATGGCTCTCGCAGTCCACCGCGAGTGTCCTCGCGACGAATTCGTTTTCGAAGACGTGATGGCCGGAGTCCACGCCAACGGTTTTGGCAGGCTCGACGACGGCCGCAGCTTCGCGTTCTACTGCAGGCGCAACGAGCTGGTGGTCGAGGTGTACCGGCCACGCTTCGCCGGTCCGGTGCCGCAGCCTGAAGACGTGGTCGCGACGGCCACCCGTCGGCTCACCGACATCGATGTCACCGACGAGCGCAGCCTTATCGCGGCCGTGCGGGATGCGGTAGCCGAGGCACAGCCAGTCCGCTAGCTGCTGCAGGTACGGTCGTCGGCGTGGAACCGACGGCTATGTCCTGGGCGCAAGTGGTGTTTCTGGCCGTCGTGCAGGGGTTGACGGAGTTTCTGCCGATCTCTTCGTCGGGCCATCTCGCGATCGCGTCCCGCGTGTTCTTCGCCGACGACGCCGGTGCGTCGTTCACGGCGGTCAGTCAGCTCGGCACGGAGTTGGCAGTACTGGTCTACTTCGCCCGCGACATCTGGCGCATCCTCAAGGCATGGCTCGACGGGCTGGTCGTCAAGGCGCACCGCGACCGGACCGACTATCGGATGGGCTGGTACGTGATCATCGGCACCATTCCGATCTGCGTGCTGGGGGTGCTGTTTAAGGACGAGATCCGTACCGGGGTGCGCAACTTGTGGGTGATCGCGGTCGCGCTCGTCGTATTCTCCGCGGTGATCGCCGCGGCGGAGTACGTCGGCCGCCAAACCCGCCACGCCGAGCAACTGCGCTGGGGTGACGCGCTGATCGTCGGCCTCGCGCAGTGCCTGGCTCTGGTGCCTGGCGTGTCGCGATCGGGGGCCACGATCAGCGCCGGCCTGTTCCTCGGCCTGGATCGAGAGTTGGCCGCGCGCTTCGGGTTTCTGCTCGCCATCCCCGCGGTGTTCGCGTCGGGACTGTTCTCGTTGCCTGATGCCTTCAAACCCGTCCACGAGGGGATGAGCGCCACGGGCGCACAGTTGGCGGTGGCGGTGATGATTGCCTTCGTGGTCGGCCTGGCCGCAATCGCGTGGCTTTTGAGGTTTCTGGTCCGCCACAGCATGTACTGGTTCGTCGGCTACCGGGTGCTCGTCGGCGCGGCGGTGCTGGTGCTGCTGGGCAGCGGCGTGGTGTCCGCGACGTGACCGTCATCCTGCTGCGCCATGGCCAGTCGACGTCCAACACCGCCCATGTGCTGGCCGGCCGGTCCGAGGGCGTGGATCTCGACGACCACGGGCGCCGGCAGGCCGACGGCGTCGTGGGCCGGCTGTCGTCGCTGCCGATCCGCGCACTGGTGTCCTCGCCGCTGCTGCGCTGCGTGCGCACCCTGGAGCCACTGGCCGCGGCGCTCGGCATCGAGCCGGTGCTCGACGAGCGGCTCGCCGAGGTGGACTACGGCCAGTGGACTGGCCGCAAGCTGGGGGAGCTGGTCAAGGAGCCGCTGTGGAAGGTGGTGCAGGCCCAGCCCAGCGCCGCGGTGTTCCCCGACGGCGAGGGCCTGGCGCAGGTCCAGGCCCGCGCGGTGGCTGCGGTCCGCGAGCACGACAAGCGGCTGGCCGACGAGCACGGCCGTGACGCGCTGTGGGTCGCTTGTACGCACGGCGACGTGATCAAGGCCGTGGTGGCCGACGCGCTGGGCACGCATCTGGACAGCTTCCAGCGCATCGTTGCCGACCCGGCGTCCATGAGCGTGATCCGCTATACCCCGATGCGCCCCTTCGTGTTGCACGTCAACCACACCGGCGCTGATCTCGCCGCGGCTCTGACGGCACCGCCGTCCGACGGCGAGGTAGGGGCCTCTGATGCCGTAGTGGGCGGCTCCACCGAATAGCGAACCGACGCACCGCCGCAACTACGGCGCAGCAGCATCTACCGGTATTTTGGATATGTCATGGCGCGCGCTATTCATGTGTTCCGCTCACCCGACCGCTTCGTGGCCGGGACCGTCGGCCAGCCCGGAAACCGGACGTTCTACCTGCAGGCCGTGCACGATTCCCGCGTCGTGTCCGTCGTGCTGGAAAAGCAGCAGGTGGCCGTGCTGGCCGAGCGAATCGGCGCGCTGCTCAGCGAAGTTCACCGCCGTTTCGGCACGCCCATACCGCCGGACACTGGCGAGGTGGAGGACCTCAGCCCGCTGATCACACCGGTCGACGCCGAATTCCGGGTCGGCACCATGGGACTGGGCTGGGACTCCGAGGCGCAGACCGTCGTGGTGGAACTGCTGGCGGTCACCGACACCGAGTTCGACGCGTCGGTGGTGCTCGACGACGCGGAAGAGGGTCCCGACGCAGTGCGCGTGTTCCTGACGCCGGAGTCGGCCCGCGAGTTCGCCGCCCGGTCGCACCGCGTCATCTCGGCCGGTCGTCCGCCGTGCCCGTTGTGTGACGAGCCGTTGGATCCGGCCGGCCATATTTGCGTGCGCACCAACGGTTATCGCCGAGGCGCATTGGCTGATGACGCCGAGTCCTGACGACGTCCAGGCACTGCAGGTTGGCGAGCTGACGGTCATCGGACGCATCCGCTCGGCGAGCAATGCGACCTTCTTGTGCGAGGCGGACCGCTGCGGACATCGAGTGCACTGCGTGTACAAGCCGGTCGCCGGGGAGCAGCCGCTGTGGGACTTCCCCGACGGCACCTTGGCCGGCCGAGAGTTCGGCGCCTACTTGGTGTCGGAAGCATTGGGCTGGAATATCGTGCCGCACACCATAATTCGCGATGGCCCTGCCGGCCGTGGCATGGTGCAGCTGTGGATCGAGGAGCCCGGCGACACCTCGACCGACACCACCCGCACCACACCCGACCCCGTCGATTTGTTCCCGGCTGACAAGGTGCCCGCCGGCTATCTGCCGGTGCTGCGCGCCTACGACTACGCCGGCGACGAAGTCACGCTGGTGCACATCGACGACGCCCGGCTGTTCCGCATGGCGGTGTTCGACGTGCTGATCAACAATGCCGACCGCAAGGGGGGCCACATCCTCGTCGGCTTGGACGGCAACCTGTACGGGGTCGATCACGGCGTGAGCCTGCACACTCAGGACAAGCTGCGCACAGTGCTGTGGGGGTGGGCCGGCAAGCCGATCGACGACGACGTGCTGACCGCCGTCGAACAGTTGCGCGTCGCCGTCGACGGCAGCCTCGGGCGCGCGCTGCGCGGGCACATCACCCGCCAGGAGGTGGTCGCGCTGCGTCGGCGTGCAGAGGCGCTGCTGGACAATCCGGTGATGCCGACGCCGGACCGACGGCGGCCCATCCCGTGGCCCGCGTTCTAACGCGGCTGCCACGCGCCCATCCCTACCGCAGTGCGGCCTCGCGATCCGCGGCGTCGATCTGGTCGTGGAAGCGTTTGTGGACCCAATGACGTTCGCCGAGCAGTGAAACCTGAGCCCAGCGGCCCGTCACCGGCCCGAGCTGCGTAGCGCGGGGCATGGTGCCCAGCAGTCGCCGAGGCTTGGCGCCACCGGAGAACTTGGTGCTGTCCAGGACGTAGATGGCCTCCGGCGTGACTGCCACGCATCGATATTTGATCCACGGAATGGTCAGTCCCGTCAGATAGGCGATGACGAAGAACGCGAAGTGGGGTGCGGCCTGGCATATGAACGCCTGCCGTATGTCGCTGCCCGCGGGCAGGAAGGGTGTCGCGCGCTCCACCAGGTCTTTGCGCGGTGGGGGTGAGTGCGGTTGAGCGGTCATGAAGTGTCTCCACATGAGGATGCTGCTGCTTGATTGAGGCCGCCAGGCGTGTGGTCACGGCGATGACAAGCCGCCTCTCTCGCGCGTCGTATGAGACCACTTGGTGACAGGGCTTTGGGGAGTGTCGGGCAGATTGGGCAGTTTTCGATCG
>NZ_JCALEB010000006.1:0-379409 GCF_059813155.1 Mycobacterium sp. NGS19 | reverse complement strand
CATTAAGAAATGCCCCCCGACACATTCGGGGGGCATTTCTCTATCCGAACCGTTTCATTCCAACTATTAATAGGCTCATTGGCACTGCCGTGTGCAAAAACGCCCACCCGGTTGAGTGTTGGCTGTAACGCACTCCCGTCACTGCTCGCGCCGGACCGTATCCTGACACGGGTTACTGCGAAAGGTTTCAGTGGTCGACAACAGAGCAGGCGGCGAACGTCGTCACATCCGCGGCAACGGTCCCGACGTCAACGGCACCGGCGGAGGCGGTCCGCGGAGCACGCAGCGGCGGGACAAGCGTTCGCAACCGCCGATGCGCTCGGGGCCGAATCGAGCCCGCCGGGCGCAGCCGCAACCGGACGACGCCGGCACTCAGGACGCGCGGTCGGCGGCACCACCACTGCCCGCCGACGTCGACGCCAGGCAGCTGTCGCCCGAAATCCGGCGCGAATTAACCACTTTGGACCGCGTCAACGCGGACATGGTGGCCAAGCACCTCGTCGCCGCGGGGGAGCTTCTCGACGACGATCCCGAAGCGGCGCTGGCCCACGCCCGCGCCGCCCGGGCGCGTTCGGGACGGATCGCTGCGGTCCGCGAAGCGGTCGGTATCGCGGCCTACCGCTGCGGTGACTGGGCTCAGGCGCTCGCGGAACTGCGTGCGGCCCGACGCCTTGGCAGCAAGTCGACGCTGCTGCCGTTGATCGCCGACTGCGAGCGCGGTGTCGGCCGTCCCGAGCGCGCGATCGAGCTGGCCCGCAGCCCGGAGGCCGCCCAACTCACCGGTGACGACGCCGACGAGATGCGGATCGTCGCCGCCGGCGCCCGCGCTGATCTGGGTCAACTCGAGCAGGCGCTGGCCACGCTGTCGTCACCGCCGATCGACCCGGCCCGCCAGGGGCAGACCGCCGCCCGACTCTGCTACGCCTACGCGGACACGCTCCTCGCACTCGGCCGCGGGGAAGAGGCATTGCAGTGGTTTCTGCATGCGGCGGCCGCCGACGTCGACGGTGTCACCGACGCCGAGGATCGCGTTGCGGAGCTGGCCTGATACATGACATCCCTTGCGCGGCAACATGATTGCCTGCTTCTCGACCTCGACGGCACTCTGTTTCGGGGAGCGTCACCCACCGTCGGTGCCGTCGCAACTCTCGCAGCCGTCGATGCGCGGGTCTTGTTCGTCACGAACAACGCTTCGCGGTCAGCGGCCGAAGTCGCCGACCATCTCCGCGACATCGGGTTCACCGCAAAACCCGACGACGTCGTCACCAGCGCTCAGACAGCCGCGCGACTGCTCGCCGCAGAACTGGCGGCCGACGCGGCGGTGCTGATCGTCGGCACCGAGGCGCTCGCCGCAGAGGTCGCTGCGGTCGGTCTGCGGCCGGTCCGGCAGTGGGCCGACGCACCGGTCGCGGTTGTGCAGGGACACTCGCCGCACACCTGCTGGCCCAACCTCGCCGAAGCGGCGCTGGCAATTCGCGGTGGCGCACTATGGCTCGCGGCGAACGTCGATCTCACGCTTCCGACTGAATTTGGACTGCTGCCCGGCAACGGCGCAATGGTCGCCGCACTTCGCGCTGCCACCGAGCAGGAGCCCAGAGTTGCGGGCAAACCTCAGCCGACCCTGTTCCGAGATGCCTTGAGCCGCGGTAGTTTTCGTAGTCCCCTCGTGGTCGGCGACAGGCTGGACACCGACATCGCAGGCGCCAACGCAGCACAGTTACCCAGCATGATGGTGCTCACAGGGGTGAGCACGGCCGAGCAGGCAGTGTTTGCCGCGGAGCATGAGCGCCCGACGTACATCGCCAACGATCTTCGCGGACTGACGGATTCAGCCAAGCGGCTTCGCGTCGTCACCCAACCGGCGTGGCACGTCGAAAGCGGTTCTGACGGCATCACGGTCACCGCCCGGGACGACCCGGCCGACGACGACGGACTCTCGGTCATTCGTGCGGTCGCCGATGCGGTGTGGCGGGAAGCCGACTACCCCCGCGCGCGGCCGATCGTCGCCGGGGACCAACGAGCGCATCAGGCGCTGCGCCGCGCCGTCGCCGCCGGGGTCCTGGCATCGGATAGCGTGAAGGCGTCATGACTGCAGACCCAGACCGAATCCGCGCGGACATCGCTGCGCTACTTGCCGACCTGCCCGACGTTGCGGCCGAAAGCGCCGACCTGAGTGCTTTGGATATCGAGGGCATCGCGGCACGGCTCGAACAGGCGCACGACGTGCTGGTCCGCGCCTTGGAATCGGTGGAAAAGGGTTGACCACCGGTGGCCCGGCGTGCACGCGTTGACGTCGAACTGGTGAGGCGCGGGCTGGCGCGCTCGCGGCAGCAGGCGGCCGAACTCATCGGCGCCGGCCGAGTCACCATCGACGGAATGCCGGCCGCCAAGCCGGCTACCGCCGTCGCCACCACTGCTCGCCTGGCTGTCGCAGACGACGGCGCCCGAAGTTGGGTGTCACGTGGTGCGCACAAGCTGATCGGCGCCCTCGATGCGTTCTCGATATCGGTAACGGCTCGGCGCTGCCTCGATGCCGGCGCCTCCACGGGTGGGTTCACCGAAGTGTTGCTCGACCGCGGGGCACGCGAGGTGATTGCCGTCGACGTGGGGTATGGGCAGTTGGCCTGGTCGCTGCGGTCGGATCCTCGAGTGCGGGTGCTGGACCGCACGAATGTGCGCGAGCTTTCCGTGCAAGACATCGGCGGCCCAGCGGATCTGGTGGTCGCCGATCTGTCGTTCATTTCGCTGACCACGGTGCTCGCATCGCTGACGTCATGTGCGACCGCGGAGGCGGATATCGTTCCGATGGTGAAGCCTCAGTTCGAGGTGGGGAAGGACCATGTAAGCCGGGGCGGTGTGGTCAGCGACCCGGCTCTGCGCAGCCGCGCCGTGCTGGCCGTCGCGCGCCGCGCAGCGGAACTCGGCTGGAAGCCCGTCGACGTCGTCGCAAGCCCGCTGCCGGGACCGTCGGGCAACGTCGAGTACTTCTTGCATCTGCGGTCCCGCACCGACCATGGCCTTACAGGTGACGAGTTGGCGCAAGCGGTGGCGCGCGCGGTCGCGGAGGGTCCGCAGTGACCAGCGAACGCGCGGTACTTCTGGTGGTTCACACCGGCCGTGACGAAGCCACCGACACCGCCCGCCGTGTCCATAAAGTGTTGGGCGACAACGGAATCAGTCTGCGCGTCTTGTCCGCCGAGGCCGTCGACCGCGGCAGGCTGCACCTGTCACCGGACGACATACGTGCGCTGGGCGTCGACATCGAGGTCGTCGAGCCGACGCACGACGCGGCCGTCGGCTGCGAGCTCGTCCTCGTGCTGGGCGGCGACGGCACCTTCCTGCGTGCCGCTGAGCTGGCCCGAAACGCGGCCGTACCGGTGCTCGGCGTGAACCTCGGCCGCATCGGGTTCCTGGCCGAAGCCGAGGCAGAGGCGATCGACCGCGTGCTGCACCACATCATCGACCGGGACTACCGCGTCGAGGATCGCATGACGCTCGATGTTTCGGTGCGTGCCGACGGCGAAGTCGTCGGCCAGGGTTGGGCGATCAACGAGGCCAGCCTGGAGAAAGGAACGCACCTGGGCGTGCTGGGCGTGGTGCTGGAAGTCGACGGACGGCCGGTGTCGTCGTTCGGCTGCGACGGCGTGCTGGTCTCCACGCCGACCGGCTCCACGGCGTACGCGTTTTCGGCCGGCGGCCCGATCTTGTGGCCGGACCTCGAGGCCATTCTCGTGGTGCCCAACAACGCCCATGCGTTGTTCGCGCGTCCCATGGTCACCAGCCCGGCGGCGTGCATCGCGATCGAAGTGGAGAACGACGGCAATGACGCCGTCGTGGTGTGCGACGGCCGCCGTCAAATGCTGGTGCCCGCCGGCGCACGACTGGAAGTGACCAGGTGCGCCACGCCCGTGCGCTGGGTGCGCCTCGACAGCGCGCCGTTCACCGACCGGCTGGTGCGCAAGTTCCGGTTGCCGGTCACCGGGTGGCGCGGCCCGACGACGGCGGGGCACTGATGAGCGCTTGCGCGAAGAAGAGAATGAACTGATGAGCGCTTGCGCGAAGAAGAAAAGGCACTGATGAGCGCTTGCGCGAAGAAGAAAAGGCACTGATGAGCGCTTGCGCGAAGAACAGAAGGCACTGATGAGCGCTTGCGCGAAGAACAGAAGGAACTGAGTGCTCTGCGAAATCCGGATCGAATCGCTGGGCGCGATCGGCTCGGCGGTGGCCGAGTTCGACCGCGGGTTCACGGTGCTCACCGGCGAGACCGGCGCCGGCAAGACGATGGTGGTGACCGGCCTGCATCTGCTCGGTGGCGCCCGCGCCGACGCTACCCGCGTCCGCTCCGGAGCCGAACGCGCTGTGGTCGAAGGCCGTTTTACCACAAGCGATCTCGACGAAACCGCGGCGACTGACATCGTCGGGATACTCGACTCCTGCGGCGCCGAGCGTGACGACGACGGCAGCGTCATCGCCAGTCGGTCGGTCACCAGCGACGGCCGGTCCCGCGCCTATCTGGGCGGCCGCAGCGTGCCGGCGAAGTCGCTGAGCGCCTTCACCACCGAATTGCTGACGTTGCACGGCCAAAACGACCAACTGCGGCTGATGCGGCCCGACGAGCAACGCGCCGCCCTCGACCGGTACGCCGGAGTGGGGCCGAAGCTCGACCGCTACCGCAAGCTGCGCAATGACTGGCTGCAAGCGCGCCGCGATCTCGCCGAGCGGACCGAGCATGCGCGTGAATTGGTGCAGGAGGCCGATCGGCTCAAGTTCGCGATCGACGAGATCAACTCGATCGACCCGTTGCCCGGGGAAGACGAGTCGATTGTCGCCGACATCCGCCGTCTGTCCGAACTCGATGCGCTGCGAGAAGCCGCGCAGACCGCCCGCGCCGCGTTGGCGGGCACCCGCGACGAAATCGGTGATAACGACGGTTCGGCGACCGACCTCATCGGTCGAGCCATGTCAGCGTTGGAAACCGGCGACAGCGCGTTGGCAGCACTGTCCACTCAGCTAGGGGAGGCGCTGACACTGGTCACCGACGTGGCCAGTGAATTGGCGGCTTATCTCGACGAATTACCAACGGACGCAAGCGCTTTGGAAACCAAGCTGGCACGCCAGGCCCAGCTTCGCACGTTGACCAGAAAGTACGCGGCAGACATCGACGGCGTGCTGGCCTGGGCGGGGCAGGCGCGAGAGCGGCTGGCTCAGATCGACGTTTCGGAGGAGGCGCTGACGGCGCTGTCCCGTACCGTTGAGGACCTCGCGGGCCAGGTGGCCGCCGCGGCCGCCGACCTGACGAAGGCGCGGACCAAGGCGGCGAAGGGTCTGGCCAAGGCCGTCACCGCGGAGTTGTCGGGACTTGCGATGGGCGCCGCGGAGTTCACGGTCGAGGTGCAGCCGTTGCCGGCCCGTCCCGACGACTCCGCGCCGCTGATCGTGCCACCGGGGACCACCGTGCACGCGGGATCGTCGGGCACCGACCTCGTCGAGTTCGGCTTCAGCGCGCACAAGGGCGGCGCAGTGCTGCCGGTCCACAAGAGCGCGTCGGGAGGTGAGCTGTCCCGGCTGATGCTCGCCCTCGAGGTTGTGCTTGCGGCATCGGCCGAGGGCACGACGATGGTGTTCGACGAGGTCGACGCCGGCGTCGGCGGGCGGGCCGCGGTTCAGATCGGGCGACGGCTGGCACGGCTGGCGCGGACTCATCAGGTGATCGTCGTGACGCACCTGCCTCAGGTCGCGGCGTATGCGGATGTGCATCTGGTGGTCGACGCGGGGGGCCGCAACGGCACCAGCGTGGTACGTCGCCTCGACGACGACGGTCGCGTGGCCGAGCTGGCCCGCATGCTGGCGGGTCTGGGCGAGTCCGATACCGCCAGGGCGCACGCCCGCGAGCTGCTGGAAACGGCCGCTGCTGAGCGCGCGTCCATCTAGCCGTGAGCGTGCGCTGCCGTACACCAACACGCGGCGTGTCGTGTATGGACACGCTCGCTCGCGGGGCAACCGGGATGTGACAAAAGTTAACTTGTGTGGCTGTTGTTACGGCGCGCCTCCCGGGCCTCGGCGGCATCCGTGGCCAGAATCGCCGCATGAAGATGTCTTCGCTGCTGTCCCGAAATACGTCCTCGCGCCCCGGAATCGTCGGCACCGCTGTGGTGGACAAAGACATCGACCGGCTGTTGCGGCGCGTCGGGCCCGGAGACATCGTCGTGCTCGACGCCCGAGACTTGGACCGCGTGACCGCCGACGCGCTGGTGGACTCCGGAGTCGCAGCGGTGATCAATGCGTCGCCGTCGATCACCGGCCGCTATCCCAATCTTGGCCCCGAGGTGCTGGTGGCCAACGGCGTGACGCTGATCGACGACACCGGCCCGGACGTCTTCAAGAAGGTGAAAGACGGCGCCCGGGTGCGCGTGCACAACGGCGCGGTGTACTCCGGCGACCGTCGACTGGTTGTCGGATCGCAACGCAGCGACGAAGAAATCGCCGACCTGATGCACGAAGCCAAGAGTGGGCTCGTCGCACACCTGGAGGCGTTCGCCGGCAACACGATTGAATTCATCCGCAGCGAAAGCCCGTTGCTCATCGACGGAATCGGTATCCCGGACATCGACGTGGACCTCAACCGTCGCCACGTCGTGGTCGTCGGCGAAGAAGACTCTGCCGCAGACGATCTGAAGAGTCTCAAGCCGTTCATCAAGGAGTACCAGCCGGTGCTCGTCGGTGTCGGAGCCGGTGCGGATGTGCTACGCAAGGCCGGTTATCGGCCGCAGCTGATCGTCGGCGACCCGGAGAAGATGACCGCCGACGTGTTGCGCTGCGGTGCGCAGGTGGTCCTGCCGGCCGATGCCGACGGCCACGCGCCCGGCCTGGACCGAATCCAGGATCTTGGCGTGGGCGCCATGACGTTCCCGGCGGCCGGCTCGGCGATGGACCTTGCGCTGCTGCTGACCGACCACCACGGCGCGGCGCTGATCGTCACCGCCGGCCACAGCGCGACCATCGAGGAGTTCTTCGATCGCAGTCGCGCGCAAAGTAATCCGTCGACGTTCCTCACGCGGCTGAAGGTCGGGCAGAAGCTGGTCGACGCCAAGGCCGTCGCCACCCTGTACCGCAACCGGATTTCCGGCGGCGCGATCGCCATGCTGGTGTTGGCGATGCTCGTCGCGATCATTGTGGCGTTGTGGGTGTCGCGCAGCGAGCATGCGGTGCTGGATTGGGTTCTCGTGTATTGGAACCGATTCTCGTTGTGGGTCCAGGGACTGGTCGCCTAGGACGCTGCCCGTGATTTCGCTTCGTCAGCACGCGATTTCGCTTGCCGCCGTGTTCCTTGCACTGGCTGTCGGCGTGGTGTTGGGTTCCGGGCTGTTGTCGGACACGCTGGTGTCGGGATTGCGTGACGACAAGAAGCAGCTGCAGGACAAGATCAGCGAGCTCGAACGACACAACAATGCGCTCAACGAAAAGCTGAATGCGGCAGGCGAATTCGATGCAGCGATGGCCGGGCGGATGGTCAACGGTGCGTTGGGCGGCAAGTCGGTGGTCATCTTCCGCACCCCGGACGCCTCCGACGACACCGTCACCTCGCTGTCCAGACTCGTGGGGGATGCGGGCGGCACGCTGAGCGGGACCGTCACGCTCACCCAACAATTCGTCGGCGGCAACGCCGCGGACAAACTGCTCTCGGTGGTGAACTCGTCGATATTGCCGGCGGGGTCACAGTTGAACACCGCATCGGTGGACCAGGGTGCCCAAGCCGGAGACCTGCTGGGCATTGTGCTTCAACTCAACAAGAACCCAGCCACGCCGCCCGTCGACGACACCCAGCGCGAAACCGTCCTGGCGGCCTTGCGCCAGACCGGCTTCATCACCTATCAGGGCAAAGTCGGTGCGGCCAATACCGCGATCGTGGTAACCGGCGGCGCGCTCAAAGAGGACGCCGGCAACAGCGGCCCCACCGTTGCACGGTTTGCCGCGGCGCTGGCGCCGCACGGCGCGGGGACCGTGCTGGCAGGAGCTGACGGTTCGGCGTCGGGGACGGCCGCGGTGGCTGTGGTGCGGGCCGATTCGGGCATGGCGGGTGCCGTCACCACCGTCGACAACGTCGACATGGAATCGGGTCGTATCACGACCATCTTGGCCTTGCATGACCTGCTCAGCGGAGCCCGCGCCACGCAATACGGCAGCGGCGAAGGGGCCCAAGCACTCACCGTGCCGCAGTAGACGCTTCCTGCGGGCCGGGCGTGTTAGCGCCGCGTTGTCGGCGGCGGTGTTAAGGTGAAATTCCGTGGGTCGGCAGGCCCCAGCTAGGTGAAACTGCCTGGAAAAGACAAAGCCCTGCGCCGTCGTCACGGGAGTCGCTCTTGCCAGCGTTACGCAAGCACCCGCAAACCGCTACCAAGCATCTGTTCGTCAGCGGCGGGGTGGCGTCGTCGCTCGGCAAGGGCTTGACCGCTTCGAGCCTGGGTCAGCTCCTCACCGCGCGCGGGTTGCAGGTGACCATGCAAAAGCTGGACCCGTATCTCAACGTGGATCCGGGCACCATGAACCCGTTTCAGCACGGGGAGGTGTTCGTCACCGAGGACGGCGCCGAAACCGACCTCGACGTCGGCCACTACGAGCGGTTCCTGGACCGCAACTTGTCGGCGCAAGCGAATGTGACCACCGGCCAAGTGTATTCGTCGGTCATCGCCAAAGAGCGCCGCGGCGAATACCTGGGTGACACCGTGCAGGTGATTCCGCACATCACCGACGAGATCAAGAGCCGCATCCTCGCGATGGCCGAACCGGATGCCGACGGCAACCGGCCAGACGTGGTGATCACAGAGATCGGCGGTACCGTCGGCGACATCGAATCGCAGCCCTTCCTCGAGGCGGCCCGGCAGGTCCGTCACGACGTCGGGCGGGAAAACGTGTTCTTCCTGCACGTGTCGCTGGTGCCATACCTGGCGCCGTCAGGCGAGCTGAAAACCAAGCCCACCCAGCATTCGGTGGCCGCGTTGCGCAGCATCGGTATTCAGCCGGACGCATTGATCCTGCGCTGTGACCGCGATGTCCCCGAGCCGCTCAAGAACAAAATCGCGCTGATGTGCGACGTGGACATCGACGGCGTGATCTCCACACCCGATGCGCCGTCGATCTACGACATCCCCAAGGTGCTGCACCGCGAAGAACTCGACGCGTTCGTGGTCCGCCGGCTGAACCTGCCGTTCCGCGACGTCGACTGGACCGAATGGGACGACTTGCTGCGGCGGGTACATGAACCGCGCGAAACCGTGCGGATTGCGCTGGTAGGCAAGTACGTTGACCTGTCCGACGCGTATCTGTCGGTGGCCGAGGCACTGCGGGCGGGGGGATTCAAGCATCGCGCCCGGGTCGAAATGCGTTGGGTCGCTTCCGATGACTGTCAGACGACGAGCGGGGCGGCCGCTGCGCTTGGCGACGTGCACGGGGTGCTGATCCCGGGTGGCTTCGGCATCCGCGGCATCGAGGGCAAGATCGGCGCGATACGTTACGCGCGCACCCATGGTTTACCGGTGCTGGGGTTGTGCTTGGGGTTGCAGTGCATCGTGATAGAGGCAGCGCGCTCCGTCGGACTGACCCAGGCCAATTCGGCCGAGTTCGATCCGGATACCCCCGACCCGGTGATATCCACGATGGCCGATCAACAGCATGTGGTCGCCGGGCAAGCGGACATGGGCGGCACGATGCGGCTGGGCGCGTACCCCGCCGTGCTGGAGCCGGGATCCATTGTGGCAGAGGCTTATGAGGCCACCGAGGTGTCGGAGCGGCACCGGCACCGCTACGAGGTGAACAACGAGTACCGCGATCGCATCGCGGCCAGCGGTCTGCGGTTCTCCGGGACATCGCCCGACGGCCGGCTGGTCGAGTTCGTCGAGTATCCGCGGGACGTGCACCCGTTCATCGTCGGCACCCAAGCGCATCCGGAGTTGAAGAGCCGGCCCACCCGACCGCACCCGCTGTTCGTCTCGTTCGTCGGCGCGGCACTGGAATACAAAGCGGCAGAACGGCTTCCGGTGGAGATCCCGGAAGCGCCGCCGAACGGCAGCGAACACCCGACAGGAGTGACGGGGCTGCTGCACCAGCCAGTGGCGCGTCCATGACGGCTTGCGCGAAGAGCACCCGACATGGCTGAGCACGTCTTCGAGACCGTCTCGTCGGAAACGGTCTACCAGGGCAGCATTGTGGCGCTGCGCGTCGATCAGGTCAGCATGCCCGGCGGTGGCACCGCGAAGCGCGAGGTGGTCGAGCACTACGGTGCGGTGGCGATCGCCGCGGTGGACGACCGTCGACAAATCGCAATGGTCTACCAGTATCGGCACCCGCTGGGGCGCCGGCTGTGGGAACTGCCCGCGGGTCTACTGGACACCGCCCATGAAGAACCACTCGCGACCGCCAAACGCGAACTGCAGGAAGAAGCCGGGCTCGCCGCCGACCAGTGGCGGGTGCTGCTGGACACCGCATCCTCGCCCGGGTTCTCCGACGAATCGGTACGCACGTACCTGGCCACTGGTCTTTCCCACGTGGGGCGGCCGAAGGCAGAGGACGAGGAGGCGGACCTGAGCGTGCACTGGTTTCCGCTGGAGACCGCGGCCGACATGGTGCTCGCCGGCGAGATCGTCAACGCATCCGCGGCCGCGGGGGTATTGGCCGCTTACGCGGTCGTGGTCGACGGTAAGCCGAGCCGTCCGGTCGACGCCCCGTGGCCCGACCGGCCCACTGCGTTCGCCCGCCGGCTGGGTCGCGAATGACCGCGGTCGCGCCCGCGCTCACTGGCCAGCTGCAGGATTACCTCGATTACCTGACCATCGAACGCGGCGTCGCGGCCAACACGTTGAGCTCCTATCGGCGGGACCTGCGCCGCTACCTGGACCACTTGGTGCTGCGCGGCGTGCACGACCTCGCTGACGTCACCGAGAACGACGTCAGCGAATTCTTGGTGGCGTTGCGCCGAGGTGACCCGGACACCGGCGTCCCCGCATTGTCGGCCGTATCGGCCGCGCGGGCGTTGATCGCAGTGCGCGGTTGGCACCGATTCGCCACCGCGGAAGGGCTGACCGACATCGACGTCGCGAGGGCGGTCAAGCCGCCGACGCCGACTCGGCGATTGCCGAAGAGTCTTACAGTCGACGAGGTGTTGGCGCTACTCACGGGCGCCGGGGGCGACAGCCCGTCCGATGGCCCGCTGGCCTTGCGCAACCGAGCGCTGCTGGAACTGCTGTATTCGACCGGCGCGCGGATTTCCGAGGCAGTCGGGCTCGACGTCGACGACGTCGACACCCACGCCCGCTCGGTGCTGCTGCGGGGCAAGGGCGGCAAGCATCGGCTCGTGCCGGTAGGCCGACCGGCGATCGAAGCGCTCGACACCTACTTCGTGCGGGGTCGGCCGGATCTGGCACGGCGCGGACGCGGCACCCCGGCGATCTTTCTCAACGCGCGCGGCGGCCGGCTCTCGCGGCAGAGCGCATGGCAGGTGCTGCAGGACGCGGCCGAGCGCGCCGGGATCAGTTCCGGGGTGTCGCCGCACACGCTGCGGCACTCATTCGCCACCCATTTGCTCGACGGCGGCGCCGACGTGCGTGTCGTGCAGGAGCTGCTGGGGCACGCGTCGGTGACCACCACGCAGATCTACACGCTGGTGACGGTGAACGCGCTGCGCGAGGTCTGGGCAGGAGCACACCCGCGGGCGCACTAGCCCGCTATCCGACGTATTCGGATTCCAGCACGAGGTCCGGGACCAGGCTCTGGTATTCAGCGTGCGTCTTGTGCTCGACCGTGGCGAACCGCTTGCCCTGTTGCTCAGCCATGTACTTGCGGTATTTGGGCGCACCGGGGACCAGCACGTTGTCGGCCACTACGATCGACCCGGGATGCAACCAGCCGCGGGCCAGGATGCTCTGCAAGTCGTCGAGGTACACGCTTTTGTCGTGGTCGATGAACAGGAAATCCATCTTGCCGGCGTCAAATCCGTAGGCGGCAAGCGTATCGAGGGTGCGGCCGCCGTCACCGATCATGCCGACGACGCAGGTGATGCGGTCGGCGACGCCCGCATGCGCCCAGACTCGCCGCGCGATCGCAGCGTTTGCCGCCGATGCCTCGACCGAATAGACCTTCGCCTGCGGCGCCGCCCGGGCGATTCGCAACGAGCCGTATCCGACGTAGGTGCCGAGCTCCAGGCACAGACGGGGCTGCGCCCGCGTCACAGCCGCGTCGAGCAGCAGTCCTTTCTCGTCGCCGATGTTGATGAGGAATGACTGGTCGTAGGCGAACCTGTCGATGGTGTTCAGGACGTCGTCGATGTCGCCTCGTCGGGCGTGGCTTTCGACGTAGTCGGCGACGGCCGATTCACGTCCGTCACCCCACTGCCCAGTCCGCGAGAAATGGCGGGCACCGAGTCCCATGCGGATCACCGACCACCGCAACATTCCCAGCCGTCGCTTCACACTCATGCTTCACAGCCTATGGAGCGTGTTGCCGCAGCGGGGGCCTACGCAGACCGCGGGTCTGCCCGTTTCGGGGTCGCCACGTCGCTAAACTTGCCCGGATGTCCGCCACCCCTACAGTGAACGGCCCGGCGTGACCGACGAGCCGGAAGGCTCCGGCGTCGGCCTCACCGGCCGTCCGCCGCGGGCCATCCCAGAGCCCCAGCCCAAGACCGCTCACGGTCCGGCGAAGGTCATCGCGATGTGCAACCAGAAGGGCGGCGTCGGCAAGACCACGTCGACCATCAACCTCGGTGCAGCGCTGGCCGAGTACGGCCGGCGGGTGCTGCTGGTCGACCTCGACCCGCAGGGGGCGTTATCCGCCGGACTGGGCGTGCCGCACTACGAGCTGGACGCGACGATTCACAACGTGCTGATCGAGTCGCGGGTATCGATCGACGACGTGATGGTGCACACCAAGGTCAAGCATCTGGATCTGGTGCCCAGCAACATCGACCTGTCGGCCGCCGAGATCCAGCTCGTCAACGAAGTCGGCCGCGAGCAGACGCTAGGCCGCGCCCTGTACCCGGTGCTCGACCGCTACGACTATGTGCTCGTCGACTGTCAGCCGTCGCTGGGACTGCTGACAGTGAATGCGCTGGCATGCGCCGACGGTGTGGTGATTCCCACCGAATGCGAATACTTCTCGCTGCGCGGGCTCGCGTTGTTGACCGACACCGTGGACAAGGTGCACGACCGGTTGAATCCGAAGCTGCACATCACCGGAATTCTGATCACACGGTTCGACACCCGCACCATCAACGCCCGCGAAGTCATGGCGCGGGTGGTCGAGCGGTTCGGCGACCTGGTGTTCGACACCGTGATCACCCGCACGGTTCGATTCCCGGAGACCAGCGTGGCCGGTGAGCCGATAACCACGTGGGCACCGAAATCTGCTGGCGCAGAAGCATATCGGTCACTGGCCCGAGAGGTGATCGACCGGTTCGGCGGCGCGTGACGTCGACGGAGTCCGCGCCGGCCTTTCACGTTCGGCTCAGCAATTTCGAGGGGCCGTTCGACCTTCTCCTGCAACTGATCTTCGCGCATCGCCTCGACGTCACCGAGGTAGCGCTGCACCAAGTCACCGACGAATTCATCGCCTACACGAAAGCCATTGGCGCGCAACTCGAATTGGAGGAGACGACGGCGTTTCTGGTGGTGGCTGCGACACTGCTGGACCTGAAGGCAGCTCGGTTGTTGCCGGCCGGCGAGGTGGAAGACGCGGAGGATCTCGCGCTGCTGGAAGTGCGCGACCTGCTGTTCGCGCGGCTGCTGCAGTATCGGGCGTTCAAGCACGTCGCCGAGATGTTCGCCGAGCTGGAGGCCGCAGCGTTGCGCAGCTACCCGCGATCGGTATCGCTGGAGGACCGCTTCGCCGACCTCCTGCCCGAAGTGATGCTGGGCGTCGACGCAACCGCGTTCGCCCAGATCGCCGCGACCGCGTTGACGCCGCGGCCGGTGCCTACGGTGGCCACCGAGCATCTGCACCAGACGATCGTGTCGATACCCGAGCAGGCCGGCCGCGTCCTCGACGAGCTGGCGCGTCGCGGGGTGGGGCGGTGGACGACGTTCACCGAGCTGGTGGCGGACTGCGGCGAAGCGATCGAGATCGTGGGGCGGTTCCTGGCGCTGCTCGAGCTGTACCGGCTGCGAGCGGTAGCATTCGACCAGTCAGAACCACTTGGTGTGCTGCAGGTTTCATGGACCGGAGACCGGCCGACCGACGACGACTTGGTGAAAGCCACTGCGGACGCGAGGAGCGAAACGGCCTCTGATGAGTGAACAGGTCCCAGACCTCGATCTGGGGGTCGAGCTGCAGCCTCAAAGCGAGCTCGACGACGCCGAGCTGACGGCCGTGCTGGAGGCACTGCTGTTGGTAGTCGACACTCCCGTGCCGGTGGAGACGTTGGCGACGGTGACGCAGCAGACCACCGATCGGGTGGCGGGCGCGTTGGAGCGGATGGCCGCCGAGCTGGCCGACCGCGGCAGCGGGATCGACCTGCGAGAAGCCGGCGGCGGGTGGCGGATGTACACGCGGGCGCGGTTCGCGCCGTATGTGGAGAAGCTGCTGCTCGACGGAGCCCGCTCGAAGCTGACCCGCGCCGCGCTGGAGACGCTCGCGGTCGTGGCATACCGCCAGCCGGTCACCCGGGCGCGGGTGAGCGCGGTGCGTGGCGTGAACGTCGACGCCGTGATGCGAACGCTATTGGCCCGGGGGCTGATCACTGAGGCCGGCACAGATCCCGACACCGGCGCCGTGACATTCGCGACCACGGAATTGTTCCTGGAGCGGCTCGGGCTTTCGTCGCTAGCGGACCTGCCCGACATTGCACCGCTGCTACCGGACATCGACGTCATCGACGACATCACCGAAACCCTCGACAGCGAGCCGCGATTCGCCCGTTTGAATCGCGTTTCCGCTGACGATCCGGTGCCGGAGATCAACGTGGATCAGGACTGACGTGTCGTCTTCTGAAGGTGTCCGGCTGCAAAAAGTGTTGTCACAGGCCGGTATCGCGTCTAGGCGGGTCGCGGAGCGGATGATCCTCGACGGCCGTGTCGAGATCGACGGACACGTGGTCACCGAGTTGGGCACCAGGGTGGACCCGAGTGTGTCGGTGATTCGAGTGGACGGTGCACGGGTGATGCTGGACGACACATTGGTGCACCTGGCCTTGAACAAGCCGCGCGGAGTGCATTCGACGATGTCCGACGAGCGTGGGCGCCCGTGTATCGGCGACTTGATCGAGCACCGGGTTCGGGGCAACAAGAAGCTATTTCACGTCGGGCGCCTGGACGCGGACACCGAAGGCCTGATCCTGTTGACCAACGACGGCGAATTGGCGCACCGGCTGATGCACCCGTCGTATGAAGTGCCGAAAACCTATGTGGCCACGGTGAACGGGACGGTGCCTCGCGGCCTCGGCAAGACACTGCGCGACGGTGTGGAACTGGAGGACGGTCCGGTGGCTGTCGACGACTTCGCTGTGGTGGATTCAGTTCCGGGCAAGACGATGGTGCGGGTGACGCTGCACGAGGGCCGCAAACGGATTGTCCGCCGGTTGCTGGCGGCGGTCGGCTATCCGGTGCAGTCACTTGTGCGCACCGACATCGGCGCGGTGTCGCTGGGCAATCAGCGGCCGGGGAGTTTGCGACCACTCAGACGGGACGAGATCGGGCTACTGTACAAGGCGGTGGGGTTGTGAGCGGGTCGCTCGCAATCGCGATCGACGGTCCCGCTGGTACCGGAAAGTCCTCTGTATCAAAGGGAGTGGCCCGTGCTCTCGGCGCTCGGTATCTCGATACGGGCGCTATGTACCGAATCATGACACTGCACATGCTCCGCTCCGGCGTCGACGTGACTGACCCCGACGCCGTCGGCGCAGCGGCGGCCGACGTGCCCCTGTCGGTGGGATATGACCCAGACGAGGAGCGGTGTTTTCTTGCGGGTGAGGATGTCTCGCGGATGATCCGCACGGACGAGGTGACACGTGCGGTGTCGGCAGTCTCGGCGGTGCCCGCCGTGCGGCAACAGTTGGTGCGACTACAGCGCGAGCTTGCGACTGGAGAGGGCAGCGTGGTGGTGGAGGGCCGCGACATCGGCACAGTGGTGCTTCCCGACGCCGACGTCAAGTTCTTCCTGACGGCATCGCCAGAGACGCGGGCGCGTCGGCGCAACGATCAGAACATCGCCAACGGGCTGGGGGATGACTATGACAGCGTGCTCGCGGACGTGCGCCGCCGCGATCATCTGGATTCGACGCGGGCGGTGTCGCCGCTGCGGCCGGCCGACGACGCGATCGTCGTCGACACAAGCAACATGACCGAGGCCGAGGTGGTTGCGCATCTGGTCGACGTCGTCGAGCAACGGGCGCGGGCGCGGCGATGAGCGACGGTACCTGGGTCGACGAAAGTGACTGGAACATAGGCGAAGCCGGTGCCGAGGAGGCCTCGGTGCAGTCGGTTTCGCCGCCGGTCGTGGCGGTGGTCGGCCGGCCGAATGTCGGAAAGTCGACGCTGGTCAACAGGATCCTGGGTCGTCGCGAGGCGGTGGTGCAGGACGTGCCGGGCGTGACCCGCGATCGGGTGTCCTATGACGCGCTGTGGACCGGCCGCCGGTTCGTCGTTCAAGACACTGGCGGCTGGGAGCCGGACGCAAAAGGATTGCAGCAGTTGGTCGCCGAACAGGCATCGGTGGCCATGCGGACCGCGGATGCCGTCATTCTGGTGGTCGACGCCGTCGTCGGCGCCACCGCGGGTGACGAAGCAGCCGCCAAAACGCTGCGACGATCCGGGAAGCCAGTCTTTCTGGCGGCCAACAAAGTCGACACCGAACGCGGCGAGGCCGACACCGCCCAGCTGTGGTCACTAGGGCTCGGCCGGCCGTATCCAATCAGCGCGATGCACGGGCGAGGCGTGGCGGATCTGCTCGACGACGTGGTGGGCGCGCTTCCTGAAGTCTCGGAAACCGTTGCGGCAGTCGGAGGTCCGCGCCGCGTGGCGCTGGTGGGTAAGCCGAATGTGGGAAAGAGTTCGCTGCTGAACAAGCTGTCGGGGGACCAGCGCTCGGTGGTGCATGAGGTGGCCGGCACCACCGTCGACCCAGTGGATTCGCTGATCGAGCTCGGCGGAAAGGTGTGGCGGTTCGTCGACACGGCGGGCTTGCGGCGCAAGGTCGGCCAGGCCAGAGGTCACGAGTTCTATGCGTCGGTACGCACCCACGGCGCGATCGACGCCGCAGAGGTGGTGATCGTGCTCATCGACGCGTCACAGCCGCTGACCGAACAAGACCAACGTGTGCTGTCGATGGTGATCGAGGCTGGGCGTGCGTTGGTGCTGGCGTTCAACAAGTGGGATCTGGTGGACGAAGACCGCCGCGAGGTGTTGGAGCGCGAAATCGACCGCGAACTCGTGCAGGTGCAGTGGGCTCCGCGGGTGAACATTTCGGCGAGGACGGGCCGCGCGGTGCAGAGGCTGGTGCCCGCTCTGGAGACCGCGCTGGCGTCCTGGGACACGCGCATTTCGACCGGACGGCTGAACACGTGGCTCAAGGAGGTGGTGGCGGCGACGCCGCCGCCGGTGCGCGGCGGTAAACAGCCGAGAATTCTGTTCGCTACTCAGGCCACGGCTCGGCCGCCGACGTTCGTGTTGTTCACCACGGGTTTCCTCGAAGCCGGATACCGGCGGTTCCTGGAGCGGCGGTTGCGTGAGACGTTCGGCTTCGAGGGCAGCCCGATCCGGATCAACGTGCGCGTGCGCGAGAAACGCAAGGCGCGGTCGCGGTAAGCGGTGTCCGTTTTTCACATGAGCTTGATCGCGCTCGCGGGTGTCGCGGCGGGCGCGATCAACGCAATTGTGGGGTCGGGCACGTTGGTCACATTCCCCACGCTCGTCACGCTCGGAATTCCGCCGGTGACGTCGACGATGTCCAACGCCGTCGGATTGGTCGCCGGCAGCGTGTCGGGGACCTGGGGCTACCGACGCGAGCTGCATGGTCAGTGGCTGCGACTCCGGTGGCAGCTGCTCGCGTCCCTGACGGGGGCCGCACTGGGGTCGTGGCTGTTGCTGCATCTGCCTGCGAAGGTGTTCGAGCAGGTGGTGCCGGTGCTGTTGGTGGCCGCACTGGTGCTCGTTGTGGTGGGGCCGCGAATACAAAACTGGGCACGCCGGCGAGCGGAGGAGGCGGGCCGGGCGCCGGACCAACTGCCGACGGGACGCCTTGCAGCGTTGGTGACTCTCACGTTCGCCGTCGGCGTGTACGGCGGCTACTTCACCGCCGCGCAGGGGATCCTGCTGATGGGGGTGATGGGCGCGCTCCTGCCCGAGGACGTGCAGCGGATGAATGCCGCCAAGAACCTGCTGGCGTTGGTGGTCAATGTTGTTGCCGCCCTTGCTTATACGGTGGTCGCGTTCGACCGGATCAACTGGCTGGCGGCAGCGCTGATCGCGGTCGGCTCACTGGTGGGCGGTTTCGTCGGCGCGCACTTCGGGCGCCGGCTGCCGCCGAATGCGCTGCGGGCGGCGATCGTTGTCGTGGGCCTGATCGGGCTGTACCGGCTGGTGACCCTGTGACGCTGTGATTGGTAGGCTTTGCTGCTGCTGCCGAGCATTCTCGGCGACAACGGGCTGTGGCGCAGTTTGGTAGCGCACTACACTGGGGGTGTAGGGGTCGCAGGTTCAAATCCTGTCAGCCCGACTCTTCTTCTGCAGGTCAACAACCTGTTTTCGTCTCACCGGCCTAAGCCATGGAATCGTGCGCGGCAAACGCGACCATCGATAGCAATACGATCGCCACTGATTGCTTATACGAGTGCCAGAAGTCCCCCTCGATCGATCGTTTCCTGCGCTACTGAGCAACGGCAGAGTCGGCGCGCCATACCGGCGATGAATGGGGCATTTCGTCCCTTCAAACTCCCGACGCGGCATGTCAGAGTGGAGCGAAGCCATGTCGGCTAACCACACCAGCCATCAAGGAGGAGCCGGTCATGGACTCGACAGCAAATCCGTGTCAGGAGTCGCCGGCGGAGCGGTTCGACTACGGGTTGACGTTGCGGGCTCCGGTGCACCCGCAACGTCGCGACGACGGCAGGGCGCTTCGATCAGCCACGGCGCGCTCTCACGTGCGTCCCGCTGGGTCGGCACACCGTCCGCCACTGCAATACGCCCGCTACATCGCCCGTGTGGGCTTGCTGGCCGCTGCCCTGGGAATCGGCGCGGCCATCGCGTGCCCACCGGGCATCGCTTGGGCCAAGCCCACCGACACCGACTCTTCCACCTCGGGTTCCGACAAGACCTCGTCCAATGGCCAACCCGACTCGTCAAGCCAACGCGGCACAGCCACACCGCCGTCGACATCGGGCACCACCGGCGGCCCGTCGGTGTCGGGCAGCGACTCGGGACAATCAAAGACCTCGGACTCCGTCTCGGGTTCCAACAGCACCGGCCCGTCCGTGGTCGTGCGCAGCCCCGGCGGAATGCGCAACCCTGCTCCCGCCCGCGTGCCGAGCCTCAGCGACATCGCCGACCGACTGTCTGCCATCGGCCGCCCTCGTGCCCCAACCCCCGACGAATCGGCCGGCCGAGCCTCCGAGCCCGCTGACTCCAGTACGTCTGCCAGCTGGGACCAGAAGCCGGCAGTGACGACGCGACCGCACCGCAACAACAACTTCGAGCCGACGGGTCCGGCCCGCACGCTGGCGACCGCGGGAACCGACAAGCCGACCTCCCTCTCGGCCGATACCGCCCGCATCGCCGCCCGAAATGACGCAGTCGCCAGCGCGGGCACCCTTGCGTCCGCGGAGCGCCAGATCACCTTCGCAGCGACGTCGCCGATGCGCTCTTGGGTTGACGACGCCGCCGCGGCCTTGCGCCAGCCCGGCGAAGCTCTGGTGCGCAAGCCGCTGACCGTGACCGCGGTGCCGCCTGCGAACCCGATCGCCAAGGTGGTCTCGAGTCTGCTCGCCGCGGTCGGCATCACGTCGTCGGGCGTGGGCACCGGCGATGTTCCGGTCGCCCCTGCGCCCGTTGTTCTGGGCGCGCTGCAGCTGATTCGCCGTGAGATCGAACAGATCTCCCTCACTCAAGCTTCGACTGCGGCGCCGAGCACCGTGGCGCCGCGCAGTCTTGTCGCCGCCGCCGCGGAAACGGCGAACCCACAACCCGGCGATGTGGCCTCAACTCCATTCGGAAGCCTCGGTAAATGGATGCTGAAATCCGATGGGCAGGTGTCGAATTGGGGCGGGCAGGTCCCTGCAGAGCCGATCAACGTCGTCATCGTCGACCCGACGTCGACCAGCGAAGCGGAATCCGCCGCGAAACTGAACCGGGCCATGAAAGTGGCCGGCTTCCCGGCTCAGGGCTTGCACAGCACCGGCTATCAGGCCGAAATCAACGGCACCACCTACAGTCAACAGCCCATCGGCTTATTGCAGGCCTTCGCCGACGGGAGCGATCACGGCCGGATGTTCGGGCCCGCGTTCGTGGAAGGCCAAGGTTATGTGTGGACCGGCGCGTTCAGCACCGAAGGATCCGTGCACCAATACGTCTCCTTCAACACGGCGCGTAATGACCTGGCACAGCAGCTCGTCGAGAACCGCGTCGCCGAGCGGCTCGACGACGTTGATCTGGCCAACGGTGGCACCGGCGATCACAACGGTCAGGCTGTCGTCCTCCGGCTGAAACCGGGGATGCCCGACACGGCGCCCAAAATCACCAACGTCAGCCAGAGCAAGCCGAGCACGACGACCGGCAAGGTCGCGGGCAAGGTGACGGCGTCCGACGCCGAGGGCGACAAGCTCACCTACTCCGCCACGTACTCAGACAAGGGCACCGTCACGGTGACGCCGACGGGTTCGTACACATACACGCCGACCCCGGCCGCCCGCCACGCCGCCGCCGCGACCACCGCGACCGAGGCGGCGAAGAAAGACACCTTCACGATCGCGGTCTACGACGGCTTCCTGGGCACAGACACGCAGGAGATAACCGTCGACGTCGTACCGAAGAACGCCGCGCCCTCGGCCAAGGCAACGGTGAAAAAGCCGGACCCTGTCGGTGGAACGGTCACCGGCTCCGTCGCGGTCGCCGACGCCGACAACGACGCGGTCACTTACAGCAAGACAGATCCTGCCTCCGGGTCGGTGACGCTGAATTCGGACGGAACATTCACCTACACCCCGACGGACGAAGCGCGCCAAAAGGCCCGCGATACGTGGAGCACAGACACCGACAAGTTCACCGTCGCCGTCGACGACGGGCACGGCGGAGTAAAGACAGTGAGCGTGACAGCCACGATTGCACCGTCGGATCAGGCGCCCACCGCAGGGACGGCCATCAAAGGTGACCCCGCGGCGAGTGGGGCCATCAAGGGCTCGGTGCCCGCCTCTGATCCGGACCAGGACCCTTACTCATTCTCCGTGTCGAAGAAGCCGACGTCCGGCACCGTGTCCTTGTCGTCGAGCAAGGGCACGTTCACGTACACCCCGACTTCTGCCGCGCGCCGCGCCGCGGCCTCGGGTGGACCGACGACGGACACCTTCGACATCACGGTCACCGACAAGTACGGTGCCACCACAACACAATCGGTGGAAGTGGACATCCTTCCTCAGCCCTGAGGTCGCCGGGCGCAACGTGAAGCGCAGAAGTCAGCAGTGCGATCCGGCTCGACGGTCAGAAGAACGGATTGCTGTTGGCCTGCCACTTCGCGTCTTCCGGGCGCGGTCCAAAGCGCCGGATGTAGTCCTCGTGTTTTTGTGCTTCCCGTTCACGCTTGAGCACGTCGACCAAATTCGGATCCAACCCGTGCTGGGCCAGCCGGTGCCGTCTCCACACTTTGTTCAGGGCAAGTGAAATCAAAAGCGCCCAGATGTAGATCGGCAGCGTCATCTCGATGTGCACGTACAGCGAGGCAGGCAACAACCAGAACGGCGCGAGAACGACGAACGGCGGTATCGCCGCCAGAATCATGAACCGGCGCACGGCTCCCTTGCCGGCGAGATCACGCGCGACCCACTCCCGCATCGACTCGGGCAAGCGCATCAGCCCATACGAGTACGCGATGTACTGCAGAACATTAGGTCGTGCGGTTGCCATAGCGCTCCGTTGCTGTGTCGTTAGTGACGAATACCCGCCGCGGCGGCCGCCTACCCCATTGTCACCGAAATGGGAGGGACGTCGACACGTCACCGTTCGGTCACGGTCCGGAGACGATCTTCGTCCGAAAGCCGTTCGGCCAGAAGGCTGCTGGCACTATTGCGTTAAAGAAGTGGCTGCAGTGACTGCTGCGCAAATGCATGCAGCGCTCGATCAGAAAGGGTGTAGTTCCCATGAGGCGCATCTGGGCCGTTGCGGCCAGCCTGGCCATGCTGCTGGCGCTGCCCGGTACCGCGACCGCCGATACGTTGGCCGGACCCGTAACTCACCAACAACTGATCAACAATGTCATCGCGCGCGCCCTCTCACAGCGCGGCGTGCCCTTCGTCTACGGCGGCGGCAATGTCTCCGGTCCTAGCCGCGGTACCGACCCGGCCGTCCCGACAGTCGGATTCGACGCCTCCGGCCTGATCCAGTATGCCTTCGCCGGCGCGGGCCTGAAGATGCCGCGGTCGTCCGGTCAGCAGTACCTGGTCGGCCGTAAGATCCTGCCCACTCAGGCACTGCCCGGCGACCTCCTCTTCTACGGTCCGGAAGGCACCCAGAGTGTGGCGCTGTTCATCGGCAACGGCCAGATGATCGAGGCCACCGATCCCGTCGTCACGGTGTCTCCGGTACGTACGGCAGGCATGACGCCATACCTCGTCCGCGTGATCGAGTGGTGACTGTAGGCGCGAGTCACCCCCGCCAACAGCGCTTCAGTCCTCCTTGCGGATCAACCGCTGCAGCGCCTTCCGATCGGAAGCCAGCAGTTCTTCAATGCGAGGTTTGTTCACCTCGGCCACGATGATCTCGCCCACATCCTGATGGACGTCGCGGAAGATGCCGTGCGACTTCATCTTCTGCGTCTGATACTTGTTGTCCTCCGTAGGCGTCACGTAGTACACCGCCTCAGCCTTGAAGCGGTGCACCAGCCACAGGTGAACCAATGTCATCAACCGCTTCTGGCGTAGCTTCTCCGCGAACGTGTTCTGGTCGCGCACCGTCAGGATGCTGCGGCCGTAGCGGTCCTTGATCGGGTCGACGATCACGTTGGCCAGCTTTTCTTCCTCGCCGCCCTCGCGCTCGCCAAAGATGCCCAATTCCAACAGTTCTCCGCCTGCACGAAGAGGCCGCAGCTGCACCCGGAACTTCTCGCCGAGCTGATAATGCTCGCCCCAGATCGCGAGCCATTCCTCCAGCAGCTTCTTCGGCACCTCCGTCTGGACCAGGTGCTGGTGCTGCGTCGAGCCCTTACCCATCGCTTTGGTGGTCGCGGTGCGACCCGACGACGCCAGCAGCGCCGCATCACTGCGCGGGCCGCCGACGAGCGTTTGCGGTGTGCGATACGGGGATTCGATCAACCGCAGCTTCCGCTGCACCCGGGCCAGCGCCAGCATGCCGTCCTGGCGCAAGGCGGTGGCGAATTCCTCAGCCGCCACGCCGTCGATCTGATGCCCGCCGTAGGTGATGAAGTTGAAGACGAAGCCCATCTTGCCGAGTTCCTCAGGGAACGCCCGCATCTCGTCATCGGTCATGCCCGTGGTGTCCCAGTTGAACGACGGCGACAGGTTGTAAGCGAGCATCTTGTCCGGATACTGCTCGTGAATCGCCTCGGCGAACTGCCGCGCATCGGCCAGATCGGCGGTCTTGGTCTCCATCCACAACAGATCGGCGAACGGAGCAGCTGCCAATTGCTTGGCAATCGCATACGGAATGCCGCCCCGCAGTTGGTAATAACCTTCCGGGGTCTTGGCCAGTTCGCAGTCCCAGGCCACGCTGATGCCCAGTTCCTTTGCCTTCTGGCTCGCGGTATACAGCGAGGCCCGCTTGGCGAATTCCCGCCACTCGGCAGCGCTCATGCTCAGCGGTTCACCGTCGTTCTCGCCGAATGCGATGAGGTCTTCGACCGCCTCGCTGTAGGTCTTCAGGCCCGCGTCGTCCTCCCACGTCGCGACGAACTCCGACTCGACCTTGTCGTAAAGCGCGTCATTGGAGGGATCGCCGTCATGCCGCCACGCAGCGGCCGCCTCGGCGATGACATCCGAGATGCCATGGCTGTCAAGCCAAGCCTGCGCCGCGGCGTACTCGCCTTCGGGAAGCCAGTACAACAGGTGCCCGTTGAGCTCCCTGACTCCCAACTCGTAGAAATGCCGCATCATCGCGAGGAAACACGACTTGTACGAAGGGATTCGGAGGTTGGTGGCCCCGAGAATGAACGGCTGGTCACGCTCGTCGGCGCGGCTGTCGATCAGGTTGGCCGCCTCGGCGTCGGTTCGCGCGACGATGATGCCCGGCACGCGCATGATGTCAAGCTGGAAGCGGGCGGCGTTGAGCCGCTTGATCTGCTCGTCGGAGGGAACCAGCACCTTGCCGCCCTGATGGCCACACTTCTTCGTGCCGGGACGCTGGTCTTCGATGTGGTACCCGGGCACCCCGGCTTCCACGAAGCGGCGAATCAGGTTGCGCACGTGGGGATCTCCGCCGTGACCGGTGTCAGCGTCGGCGATGATGAACGGGCGATAGTCGTACGTCGTTGCCGCTGCACGTTGCTCCTCGCTCATGCGCAGCCTGAGGTACTCCTGGTTGCGATCGGCGGTCAGAAGCGCACGCACCAGTCCCGCGGCCTCGTCGGGCACCTGACTCAGCGGGTAGCTCGCGAGGTCTGGTCCGGGATCTTCGGTGGTGGAACCCTTGGCGGATGTCGCCCAGCCGCCGAGGTAAATGCCCTCGATGCCCATGCGTTTCATGGTCACGGCCTGCCCCGGCGAGTAGGGGCCGAAAGTGGTGATGCATTTGCGCTCGGCGAACAGTTCGCGGAGCCGGTCATAGAAGGCAGCCGCCGCCTCGCGGGCCACGGTGTAGTCGACGGGAATCGTGCCCCGCTGCTCGACCACTTGGCGCGCGGTGTAAAGCCGGGTGATGCCGTCGAAGCGAGGGCTCTCGAAGTACCGCTGCGTGGCGGCGACGTCCTGCTCGAACGGTGTGGGGGCCGACAGATCGGCCTCGATGATCGCCATAGTTCTACACACTCCTCGTTGAGCCCGGACTTCCCCCGACGACGCCATGCAGCGCGGCGGCCCCATGATTATCGCGAGCAAACGGCCGGCTGGGCCCCGGTTTGGACCCTTTCGGCGCCAACGCTACGCCGCGCTCGGGACGCCCGTGTGACCACGGTCACGGTGCGCCTGGGATTTATATAGGATACCAATGTAGTTACGTCCCCGAAACAAACGGAGGTAACGGCATGTGCGGCATCACCGGGTGGGTGGACATTTCCCGAGACCTCTCGCGCGAGCGCGCGACCATCGACGCGATGACGCAGACCATGGCCTGCCGCGGGCCGGACGCCTCCGGCGTGTGGTCGGACCACAACGCCGCCCTCGGGCACCGGCGCCTTGCCGTGATCGACATCCCTGGTGGCGCGCAACCCATGTCGGTGACCACCCCGCAGGGTGACGTCGTCATGGTCTATTCAGGGGAGGCCTACAACTTCACCGAACTGCGCGACGAGCTGATCGCCAAGGGGGAGACGTTCCACACCTCCAGTGATACCGAGGTTGTGCTGCGCGGCTACCTTCAGTGGGGCGAAGCCGTGGCCGACCGACTCAACGGCATGTACGCGTTCGCGATCTGGGACTCCCGCGACCGCAAGCTCGTGATGATCCGCGACCGGATGGGCATCAAGCCGTTCTACTTCTATCCCACGCCGCACGGCGTGCTGTTCGGCAGCGAGCCGAAGGCGATCTTGGCGAACCCCCTTGCCAAACGGGTCGTCGACATCGACGGTCTGCGTGAGATCCTCGTCCCGGTCAAGACCCCCAAACACGCAGTGTGGAAAGGGATGCAGGAGGTCGAGCCCGGCAGCATCGTCACTGTGGACGAGCGCGGCGTGCGCGAACGCACCTACTGGCGCCTCGAATCCAAGGTTCACACCGACGACCGCGACACCACCGTTGGCAAGGTGCGCGAGCTGCTCGACGACATCGTCCGTCGCCAGCTCGTCGCCGACGTTCCGGAATGCGTCCTGCTGTCCGGCGGCTTGGATTCCAGCGCCATCACGGCACTGTCGGCACGCGAGCTCAGCGAGCCGGTGCGTACCTTCGCCGTCGACTTCGTCAACCAGGCCGAGAACTTCACGCCCACCGCGATGCGGCAGACCATGGATACGCCGTACGTGCACGACGTGGCCAAGCATGTCGGCTCTGACCACACCGACATCGTCCTCGATCACAACCAGCTCGCCGACATGGATCTCCGCCGCAAAGTTGTCGGCGCTCGGGACATGCCGCTCGGACTCGGCGACATGGACGCGTCACTTTACTTGCTGTTCAAGGCAATTCGTCAGAAGTCGACGGTGGCGCTGTCGGGGGAGTCGGCAGACGAGATCTTCGGCGGCTACCGGCAGTTCCACGATCCGCAGGTCCAGCAGACGGATGCTTTCCCGTGGATCGCGATCGGCGACGGCCCGATCGACACCAGCGGCGAGATCCTCACGCCGGCAGTGCGATCCGCCGTCGATCTCGACACGTTCATGCGCGACCGCTACACCCAAGCTGTCGGCGAAGTCCAGCGCCTCGACGAGGAGGACGATTTCACGCACCGGATGCGGGTGATGAGCTACCTGCACCTCACCCGGTTCGTGCGAATCCTGTTGGACCGCAAGGACCGGATGAGCATGGCCGTCGGGCTGGAGGTGCGGGTGCCGTTCTGCGACCACCGCCTCGTCGAATACGTGTACAACACACCATGGTCGTTGAAGACCTATGACGGCCGGGAGAAGAGCCTGCTGCGGGGCGCAACACGCGACGTGCTGCCCGAGTCGGTGGTGAACCGCGTGAAG
Source organism: Mycobacterium sp. NGS19 (assembly GCF_059813155.1). NCBI lineage: Bacteria > Bacillati > Actinomycetota > Actinomycetes > Mycobacteriales > Mycobacteriaceae > Mycobacterium > Mycobacterium sp. NGS19. Next base: position 352,436 of record NZ_JCALEB010000006.1, on the reverse strand, counting down.
AGCCCGTACCCGTCGACCTCCGATCCGCAATATGGCGCCGCCATTCAGGCACACGCCAAGGACCTTCTGGGTTCCGGGGACGACGGGCTGTTCAACCTGATCGACCGCGAGGCACTGGAGAACATCACCCGGTTGGATCCCGCGACGCTGCAGCCGGTGGACCGGACACGCATCGAACGGGTCCTGGACCTGGCGGTGTGGCTGGACCTGTACCGCCCGGAGATCGTGTTCTGATGCGTCAGCCGAGGAAGTTAAGCGTCACGTTGAACAGGTAGACCGCGGTGTCGCTGGGCAGGATCTCCATCAGCGTGCTGTCGGGATAGTCGCCGGTGGCGATGATGTGCTCGGGATTGGTCGGCGAGCACGGCACTCCGCTGCATCGCAGCCAAAAGCCTGGAGCTTTGAAGATTCCCGGCGCCGGGTCGACGCGGTAATGCCCGGGCGGGATCGACGCGGTGAGGCCCTCGACCGTCCGCCCGCCGACAGCGTAGATTCCGCTGCTGCCGTAGCGCGGGGGATAGATGACCGGGTCAGCTGACGCCGGTGCTGCTGCGGCACACAGCAGCACCACGCCGGCCGCCATCAGCGCGAGCTTGCGCATGACTTGCCCTCCAACATTTCGCCGCGTCGAACCGAGCGTATCCGTCTGACCGGTGTGCCGCGGCGGAAAACTGGTCGAGACGAAGCGTGCACTCTCACGCAGAAGCGAAGGCGTTGCGCGGAAGTGTCAGCGGCAGATCGAGCGAGCTGAGCAATCCCGGGGGCGCCTCGACCACGTGTGGAATTGCATTCACGACGCGCATCGCGGTGGCGACCATTGCCCCCGCGCCGGCGGCCATGCCCGAAATACCGGCGCGTTCACGATCCCGGAGGCTCACTGCCATCGTGCAGTCGATGTCCGGCTGGCCCTGGATCACCACTCGGTAGGACATGTCGCCGATGCCCTGCGGCCATTCCGGTGCGACATCGTGCGCCAGCCGAGTCACGTGTTCGATCACGATCGCTTCGCGCCCGTCGACGACGCCGATCGCCTGCATGCGCAGCGCGGCGCAGGTTCCGGCTTCCACGGTGCCGAACGCTACGTCGAAAGTCCGATCTGTCGTCCTACGGTCGAAGTTCTCGCGGATTTCCTCGACCTCGACACCCAATGCCTCAGCCACGAGCCGGATCTGGCCCTGCCACTCTCCGGCAATGGCACCGGGGAAGCTGACCCACGGCGTGTAGTCGAGTGGCTGCCCGAAGCCCATGCCGTTGATCATGATGTCCGCGACCCCGTAGTCGTCGTACATTCCGATCTCGTATGCGTGAACCTTCTCGATCGAGGCCGACTGAGTCATCAGTACCAGCGGCAGATAGTCGGCTGCGAACCCCGGTTCGATTCCCGAGGCGTAGAGGGACGCCTGGCCCGTCTTCGCGGCGGCCGCCATCTGGTCTCGCCATTCCGCCGGCTCGTATGCCGACGGATTGACCAAGCGCGTCGTGCTCGTCGTGACGACATTGATGCCGGACTCGAGCAGCCGTACATAGTCCGGGATAGCGATGGCGTCGCGCTCCGGTCCGCTTGCGGCATACACGACGCAGTCGGGCTTGAGCGCAATCAACGCATCGGCGTCGTTGGTCGCGGCCACCCCGATAGATTCACCGCCGGCCAGTTCCCCGGCGTCCTTGCCGACCTTCTCGTCCGAGTGCACCCAGACCCCGATCAGCTCGAGATCAGGTCGGCGCGAAATGGCGCGGATCGCGATGGACCCGATGCCGCCCGTGGACCACACGACTACTCGCTTCGCGGCTGACGCCATAGCTCTCCTTCGATAGATCGCTGGACCGGTCCGGACTCGCCGACTGGTGGAGCGGCGCCGATCACTGGGTGCTCACACTAGACCAAACATCTGTTCCGGCGTAGAGTCGCGGCCCGGATGATCACGCTGCGGTTCGACATGCGCGCGCCGGCCATCGGCGCCTCGGCCCCCGAGCTCTACAGCGCCGCCATCGAGATGTGCGCGTGGGCCGAGACGAGGGGCGCAGTCGTGGCGGTGCTGTCCGAGCACCATGGCGCCGAGGACGGCCATCTACCCGCGCCGACGATCCTGGCATCCGCGATCGCCGCGCGCACCGAACGCTTGGCGATTCTGCTGGCCGCCGTGGTGATTCCGTTATGGGACCCGGTGCGCCTCGCCGAAGAGATCAGTGTGCTGGACAACATCAGCAAGGGGCGGGTCCTCTACGCGTTTGGCATCGGGCACCGCGCGCAGGAGTATGAACACTTCGGCGTCGACATGCCCCGACGCGGCATGCTCGCCGACGAGAAATTGGGACTGCTGCTGGCGCTGCTCAAAGGTCAGCCGGTCGACCACGATGGCCGCCGCATCCACGTAACCCCGCCGTGCGCGACCCCCGGTGGTCCGCTGATCATGATCGCAGGCGGCAGTGCTGCGGCTGCGAAACGGGCGGCCCGCTATGGGCTTGGGTTCATCTCCCAAGTGCATTCGCCTGCGCTCAAGGACTTTTACGAAGCGCAGTGCCGCGCCAACGGCCGCCAACCGGGTATGGTCCAGTTCCCCGATAGCAATGCCCCCACGGCGGTGTTCGTCGCCGACGACGTCGATCGCGCGTGGGACGAACTCGGCCAATATCTGCTCCACGACGCGGTGACCGCCGCCGCGTACCGGCACGGCGACGAGACAGTGGCCAGCATTTCGCGTGCCCGAAGCGTCGACGAACTTCGGGCGGGCCCGAGTCCGTACCGCATTTTCACGGTCGACGAAGCGAGCGCCTACGTGGCCGGCGGGCGGGGGTTGCAGCTGCTGCCACTGTGCGGCGGACTACCGCCACAGCTGGCATGGCCCTACCTCGAACGTGCTGCGAGCGCTGTCGAGCGCGCTCAGGTATCCAGAACCGGCTGAGGAGAACTGTTCGTGACCAAGCCAATTCGCGTCGTCGTCTGGTCGACCGGTGGTGTGGGTTCTATCGCTGTCGATGCGGTCCGGCACCGGCCGGACCTCGAATTGGTGGGCGTGTGGGTGCATTCACCGGACAAGGTCGGCCGCGATGCCGGCGAGCTCGCGGGTGGGGAACCCGTCGGGATCGCGGCGAGCAACGACGCCGAGGCGCTGATCGCGCTGCAGCCCGACTGCGTCGTGTATGCCGCGAGCGGCCCGGAGCGTGACGCCGCCGCGGTTCCCGACTATCTGCGGTTGCTCGAGGCCGGCATCAACGTGGTGTCGACGACGTCCACCAGCCTGGTCTACCCGCCCGCCTACTTCGCGAAGGAATGGCACGATCAACTCGAGGCCGCATCGAAGTCTGCCAACGTCTCGTTCTACGTCTCAGGCATCTTTCCGGGCTTTGCGTCAGATCACCTCGCGCTGCTGCTGTCGACACAGTCCAAGACCATCCGGACATTGACCGTCACCGAAGTCGCGCTCAACGACCACTATCCCGTCGCCGAGGTGATGATGGACGGGATGGGGTTCGGCCGGCCGCTGACTTTCGAGCCGATGCTCAAGACACCCGGATTCATGCAATTGGCTTGGGGCGCACCAATTTACCTTATTGCGGACGGTCTCGGCGTCGACATTTGCGAGGTCACGGGCTCGCTGGACCGTCGGGTCACAGACAGAGACATCGAAGTCGCATTCGGCACGATCAAAGCGGGCACATGCGGAGCAGTACGCACGCGAGTCGCCGGAGTCGTCGACGGAAAGGACGCGATCGTCGTCGAGCACATCATCCGGATGGCCCGCGATGTCGCCCCGGACTGGCCCAATTCGGAATACGACGCGACCTATCGCGTGGACATCGAGGGCGATCCCGACATCCACTGTTCGATGACCATGGGCGCCGCGGAGGGCCGCGCTGCGGGCCGGGCCGCAATGACCGGCACCGCCATGCGCGTCGTCAACGCCATCCCTTATGTCGTGAAAGCGCCTGCGGGACTTCTGAGTTCACTTGACCTGCCGATGACGCTGCCCCGGCACGCTTTCGGATGAATTAGCCCGCCGCGGTCAGCCGAGCGAGACCTTGCCCATGATCAAGTCGAGGATCGGCTTGCCGGGGGCGTAGGAGCCGGTGATCGACGCCATCGCGTGCCCGTTGTCCACGAGAAGATTGATGCCGCTGACGGCCCTGGCCGCGTCGCTGTTGAGGAAGATCATCGCGCTGGCCATCTCGTCGGGGGTGTGCACCTTGCATCCGGTGGCGTCACGGTAATCCTGAGCGAACGAAAGCCACAGATCTGCGTTGGCCTGCGCCAGCGGAGTATCGGTGGGACCCGGGCAGATCGCGTTGATCCGAACGCCCCGCTTGATGAACGGGTAGGACTGAATCGCCACGTACGCGTTGATCACCTGCTTGGAAAAGCCGTAGTGCAGGAAACCTTCGGATTCGTGCGCGGCCACCCACTGCTGCGCCGCCTCGTAATCGGGTGTCGCCAAGAACTCCTGGATGCGCGGAAGGTCGTTCTCCCAGCCCAGCCCCGCCAGCGACGAGATGAAACAGATGGCCGAGCCGCGGGGGAGTTGGTCATTGGCGAAGAGCTGGTCGATCAGGTGGCGATGGCCGATGAAGTTGATGCGCATGAGGTCCGGTCCGTCGGCCACACCGGCGGCAGAGAAGACCGCATGCACCGGGCCACCTACTTCCCTGAGCGCGGCGTCGATCGATGCCGGGTCGCGGAGGTCGACGGAAATCGCTTTGTCGACCGGATAGCTGATCGGGGCGTAATCCATCACGACCACTTCTGCGCCGAGCTCCTTGGCCTGCTTGGCGGCCGCGGCTCCCATACCGGTGGCACCACCCACCACGAGTGCCCGCTTGTTGTCGTAGCGGAATTGCTCGATTCCAGTCATGTCATCCTCTCCAAGAGCCCGCCGCTGCAGGGGAACATCGTTACCATACGAGGAACATATCTTTGGTTCCAGATGTGGTCGACCCGAGGATTCAGTGTGGCAGGTTCCAGCCGGCAACGCGGCGAAAGCGCACACCGCAAGCGTCCGAGGGTGGGCCCGGCTGCCCGTCAAACTGTCCTAACTGCGCTCGGCAACCCCGCGCACGACGGTGTCGCGCGCCAGGATGAGCGCCGCCCGCGTTCCCAGACCACGCACGATGTTCTCGGGCATCCACAAGACGTCCATCACGCAACGCGACAGCAGCTCTATGGATGGGCAGTCGACACGTATCTCCTTGGACTTGATCCCTTGTGACAGAAGCGATTTCAGTTGACGCATCCGCTCGGTGAACAACAGCCCCGGATTAGGAGTGTCGGGCGGCGACTGGCGCATCCACGCCAGTTGGATCTTCCACTCGTCGGGAAATTGGTCCAGCGCGTTGATGAAGACCCAGCTCAGCGCGTCGAGTTTCTCGATCGGAGACGAATCCGAACCCAGCACAGCCGCAAATCCGCCGCCGACTTTGGTGCCGAACGACAACATGATGCTGGCCAGAAGCTGGTCTTTGGAGCCGATCAACCGATAGACCGTGCCGGTGCCCAGTCCCGCCGCCGAAGCGATGTCGCGGATCGTCGTCACCTCGTAACCCTTGCGGCCGAACTCGGCGCGCGCCACCGCACGCACGTGGGCGCCTTTGTCGTCAGCCTCGGCAGCCGTCTCCTCGATCCAGGTCTTGATGGCCTCCTCGGCAGCGGTGAAGGCGTTGGAGCGGTCCAGTTCGGCATCGCTGGGCGGGCGAGCTGCCAGACCCTGCAACATAATTCGGCACAGAACGGTAGCAACCCGGTCGGGTGAGAAGTTGTGGCGAATGACGTCGAGGCCGGCGTGCATGGTGCTCTGACAAATGCGATCGGCAAGCGTGGGAAGGTCCATCTCGGGTCGGATGTAGCCGCTCCACCTGCCGGCTCGCAGCGTCTGCAGCATCGCCTGCTGCACAGCAGTGGGTGGCTCGTCAAGCAGTTTGACGAGCTCCTGGTTGGAGCTGGGAGCCTCATAAAACGACATCTGCAGCGCTGCCCGGTGCTTGACCGCGCAACGTGCGATCGCCGAGCCCAATTCCACGATCTTTTCCGACGCGGAGCGCGAGTCCGGTTCGTCCAGTTTGTCGAGGGCTTGTCTGCCGATGCGATCCAAGTCGGCGTGGTACCGCCGAATGAGCTCGACGAGGATGGCTTCCTTGGATTCGAAGTGGTGGTACAAACTGCCGGGCAGGATTCCCGCGGCGTCAGCGATTTCCTGGAGGGAGGTGCGCAGACCGGAGGACGCGATCAGCGACGCCGCCGTTTCGAGCACCTCGGTGCGCCGGCTACCCTGGGCGTCGTCAGCGCCAGACGGATGTTCAAGCGCCACAACACCTCCCGGGACTTCGTTGGCTCCATTCCCGCGAGGAACCAAGAGTTTGGTACAGATTACCAGGTGGATGGCCCTTTCGGCGCGGGCACGACCAGGGCTGTGGACTGCGATAGATACGCCGCACGTTCGCGGCGGTGTCCCGGGCTACGTGGCGATGCCCAGCCGCTCGGACACCGCGAACACCTCTTCGTAGATCGACTCGGGGACCGTGAACGGCTCCGTCGCCGAAACTTCCGCCAGATGTGCTTCGATGTCGTCAGCTGTCGGATCGCTGCCGGGTTCGCTGAGCCATCCCTCGGCGAGGCCGACGAATACGCGGGCAAAAAAAGCGGCCGCCGAAAGCAGAATAATTACGATGACTGCATTCACAGGCTCGACTAGCGAGATAGACGACGATCGGCGTGACGAGCTCGGGATTGATTGCCTTCAGGAATCCCGACTCCTCAAGGGCTTTCGGATCGCCGAGCGTTTCCGTCACCATTCTGGAGAAGCCGAACGGTAGCACCGTGTTGGCGAGAATCCCGTGTGGTGCGCCATCGAGGGCGATGACGTTGGCCAGCCCCACGAGACCTGCCTTGGCGGCGGCGTGGTGAGCCTCCAAGTGCTGACCGAACATTCCGGCCGACGACGAAATGAAGACGAAGCGGCCGTAGCCCTGCGACTTCATCACCCGGTACGCAGGCTGGCTCAGGTAGAACGCGCCGTCGAGATGAACGCCCAACATGCGCCACCAGTCATTGTGCGAAAGATCCTCGAATGCAACGCAGTTGAAAATCCCTGCGTTGCTCACCACTGCGTCTAACCGCCCGAAGCGGTCTACGGCGGTGTCGACGATCGCTTCTGCGCCGGCGGGGCCGTCCACCGAATCGTGCGATGCAACCGCGACGCCACCCGCACGTGCGATCTCGTCGACGACCTGCTCGGCGACACTGGGGTCTGACCCTTCGCCGTGCATGGTTGCACCGAGGTCGTTGACTACAACGCAAGCCCCGCGCCGCGCGAACTCGAGGGCATACAGTCGCCCGAGGCCGCGTCCCGCGCCGGTGACGATCGCAACCTGTCCGGTGAAGTCGATCATGTGTCCCTCGAATCACTGCGATTGACTGTGCCGTCATCGGACCCTACGGTGGAACAGATATTTGGTCAATGCGAGGAATGTCTTGACGAGCAACGACGCCGGCGACGACGGCTACGCGCGGTTGAACATGCTGGCGTCCGCGCTGTCCGGCCGTCCGCTGCAGGTTGCCTCCGCCGAGCACGGCGAACTGTCGTGGACGGACGGCACCACAGTGTTCATCGACCCGGGAATTGCGCCGCGCGATCAGCGCAATGCGCTCGCCGTGCAGGCCTCGTTGCTCGCGGCGGGCAGCCTCGAACCGGACATCGTCCGAAGGTTCAAGCGGCGGCCAGGTCTGGCACGACGGTATCTGGCCGTGGAAGGCCATCGGGCGCTGGCGGCCAACGACGATCTCTTGCCCCCTTTTGCCCGCTCGCTGGTTGCTCGGGACGCAGCGGCCCGCAGCGATTCACCTGCGGGGTCGCTCGCCGTGGCGCAAAGCCGAGAACCGATCGCCGACCCGCCCGAGATCTTCGGCGCGATCCAGACACGAAAGCTGTTGGCCAGCAAGGGACATACTGAGAATCTGCAGCCAGGCGGCGAGTATTCCCCGCACCGCCAGCGCGAGAATCCGCTACCCGAACTCGACGAAGAGGCCGACGACCGCCACGGCAAAGACACCATCGACCTCTTCTCGAGTCCGGTCGGCGGTGGCGGCGCGATCGGCCGGCTGCTGCAGAAGATGCTCGGCGTGGTCCGCCAACTCGGCGAGGGCGGTTCACCCGGCGCCGATGCGCCGACTCACCGCACCCGCTCCGGCACGCTCGGCAGCGTCACCGCGGTGCTCTCGACCGGTCAAACAGATGTCGCCGACGACGGGAACGACGATCACGAAGGCACGAAGTATCACGAATGGGACGTACATCGACGGCGTTACCGCCCGAGGTGGTGCACGGTCGAGGAGGTCGAACCCCACCCGAAGGCCGACGACACGTCGCTGGGATCAGCGGAGGCGTACGGATTACGCCGGCCGCTCGCGCGCCTGGGCATGGGCCTGGATCACTGTCACCGGCAGTCCCAGGGTGACGACATCGACATCGACGCGGCGGTGGAAGCACGCGTCGAGGTAATGGCCGGGTCGGCACCCGACGAAGCGGTCTACCTCGACAGCCTTCGGCTTCGGCGTGAGCTTTCCGTGATGATTCTGCTCGACATCTCCGGTTCGGTCGCCGAGCCCGGCGCCGTCGGTCAGACCGTCGACGAACAACAACGATCCGCGGCCGCCGCGCTGACCGTCGCACTCCACGACCTCGGAGACCGCGTGGCGCTGTATGCCTTTCACTCGCAGGGCCGCTCCGCCGTCCAAGTCATGCCGGTCAAACGCTTCGATGACGATGTCGACACGCTGATGATGCGGCGCCTGCGTGCCTTGACACCCGGGGCGTACTCACGGCTCGGCGCGGCGATCCGGCATGGCACGGCCGTGCTCGAGCAACAGGGCGGCACAGCGCGGCGGTTACTGGTCGTGCTGTCGGACGGGCTGGCATACGACCATGGCTACGAGCGCACATACGGCGCGGCTGATGCGCGCCGCGCCCTTGCCGAAGCCCGCCACAACGGCACGGGTTGTGTCTGCTTGACCATCGGAGCCGGCACAGACGCAGAGGAACTCAAGCGGGTTTTCGGCAGCGCCGCCCACGCGACCATCCATCGGCTCGACCAGCTCAACCGAATGGTCGGGCCGCTGTTCCGGATGGCATTGCAATCCGCCGACGTCCGACGACGAGTCTCCTAGCAGCAGAAGGGAAATGATGCCTGACAATGCCGTTCGCCCCTACTACGTGCCGGTAGGCAACGAGGAGCCTGTCTTCAAGGCGGCCTATCGGCAAGGACTGTCGATTCTTCTGAAAGGGCCGACGGGATGCGGTAAGACGCGTTTCGTCGAGGCCATGGCGCACGACCTCGGGCGTCCGCTGATCACCGTTGCCTGCCACGACGATCTCACCACGGCCGATCTGGTCGGCAGGTTTCTGTTGCGCGGCGGTGAGACCGATTGGGTGGACGGCCCGTTGACGCGAGCCGTCAGAGAAGGTGCGATCTGCTATCTCGACGAGGTGGTCGAGGCACGGCAGGACACCACGGTGGTGCTTCATCCCCTGGCCGACCATCGCCGCCAGCTGCCGATCGAGCGCCTGGGCGTCACGCTGGACGCTGCGCCGGAATTCTGCTTGGTGGTGTCGTACAACCCTGGCTATCAGAGTGTTCTGAAGGATCTCAAGGACTCGACCCGGCAACGGATGGTCGCCATCGAATTGGGATTCCCGGCATCGGACATCGAGGAGAAGATCGTCGCGTGTGAGGCCGGCGTCGACCACGAAAAGGCGGCACAACTCGTGCGATTCGGGCATGCAATTCGTCGGCTCGACACTGCCGGACTGCGGGAAGTGGCCTCTACCAGAGTCTTGATCGCGGCGGGTCGGCTCATTGCCGAAGGGGTGAGCCCTCGAGAAGCCGCCCGGGCGGCGATCATCGGCCCGTTGACGGACGACTCGCTGGTGACCCGCGGACTAGTGGAGATGATCGACGCATACCTTTCCGACGAGCCGGCGTGATGACCGTGGCGCCCGCGAAAGCAACGTTCTACAGGGAACGTTCGAGTGGGAACCTGCAAAACGTCGCTCTGGGCGACGCATCCGACGCGTGCCGACGATTGACGGTGCCGATCGCTGCCGCTAGGGTCTGAACAAATATTAGGTTTGCATCGCCGATCGGCGCTCGTGCGTCGCATACACGGAGGTTCCATGTCCTACGAGAGCACGGCCTTGCCGGTCAAGATCGGGTATCTCATGGACTTCAAACTGCCAGAAGGCTTTCCAGAGACCTACTTCCAAGACCTGACTCAACCGTTCGATCTGGTGTTCAAGCAGGGCGTCGAGCAAGGACTGATCGACCGGCCGATCGAGATCATCTACCGGGAGGTCGAGGGACTGCCGAAGGGTTCGGTCAAGGCCGTGATCGACGCCTACGGCGAACTGTGCGACGAGGGCTGCCTGGCCGTCTTCGGTCCGCACATCACCGACAACTGCGTCCCCACGGTCGAAGCAATCAACGAACGTTTCAAAGTGCCGTGCATCAGCGTCACGGGGTCCGACGAGGCGCTGGGCGAGTGGTTCTTCTCGTTCCCGCAAGGATCGATGACTGACGAACCGATTTTCTGGACAGACCTCCTGGCCAAAGGCGGCCACAGGGAAGTCGGCGTGCTCTACGAGCGATCCTTGGTCGGCGAGACTTATCTGGGCTACTTCCGGAAAGCCTGTAAGCACAAAGGCATTCGCATCGTCGCCGAAGCGTCGATTGCGCAGACAGGTCAAGACGTCACCGATGCGGTCCGCGCGCTCTACGAAGCCAAGGCGCCCGCGATCGTGCACTGCGGCTTCGGGTTCGGCATCGTCTTCGTCAACCCTGCACTCGAAGCGCTCGACTGGGATCCGCCGCGGTTCTGCGGCACCGCCTTCCAGAACGCCTGGCTGAACCCGATCATGTGGAATGCGTTCATGGGGTGGGTCGGCGTCGACCAGTACGACGAAGGCAACCAAGTAGGGCAGAAGTTCCTCGACGACTACAACGAGGCATACGGCCGGCGCCCCGAGTGGTGTGTGACGGTGGTGAACCGTGACGTCGCGATGACGCTGCTTCGAGCGCTCAGTGACGCACATCCGTTGAGCCCGCGCGGCGTGAAGGAAGCCCTCGAAAGGGTGAAGATGATGCCGGCCGCATCCGGTGCGCCGGGAACCCGAGTCACGTTCGGAAATTGGATCCGCAGGGCATGGATGGGAGCGGGCTACCTCGTCGCACGCAAGCTCGACGCCGACGGCGTGAACTCACATCTGGTCGACCGATTCGGTGAGGAATAAGCAGATGACGACGACCCAAGCCACACCACCGCCCGAAACTCCGCCGGCCGAATCGAAGAAGACATCATGGATCGGCGCCGTGTGGATCGCCGTTGCCCTGATCCTGCTCGCGCTCATTGCCGTCAACGCACGAAAAGGCGCGGTATCACCGCGGATTCGCAACCCGGAGGTAGCGGGCGCGCCGCGCCCGGTGGAACCGCTGTTCGGCTTCCACCATTGGCTGGATCTCTTCCAGATCTTCACGATCGTCTCGATGTCGATCATCGTGATCGTGTACGTGGTGGCGTGGCGCCGACACGGAGCTCACCCGGTGCTGCTGATGGGCATCGTGACCACGTTGATCGTCTGGCAAGACCCGATCATGAACTGGTCACCGTACGCGGTGTACAACCCGGAACTGTGGCACTGGCCCGAAGATTGGCCGCTGGTGTCTTTGTCGCCGACGGTGGAACCGTTCCTGGTGATCGGCTACATCATGTTCTATCTGGGTCCGTACTTCCCCGCGATCTGGATTCTGCGCAAGATCCAGGCGCGCCGGCCCGTCGACTCGTTCGTGTGGCGCCATCCGCTGATCAGCCTGGCATTGATCATCTTGCCGATCGGCATCCTGATCGACGCCATGCTCGAGATCACGCTGGTACGGACCGGCTTCTACATCTACTCGCAAGTCATTCCGTTCGGCTCCGTTTTCGCCGGAGAGACATACCAATTCCCGTTCATCTGGGAAACCGTGATGGTGACGTTCGTGATGATCCCGGCCGGCGTGCTGCTGTACCGCGACGACACCGGCCGTACCGTGGCGGAGAAGCTTGCCCGGCGGGCCCGCATATTCCCGAATCGCCCGACGCTCGGGATGTTCGTGGTCATGTTCGTGATCGTCAACATCGCCTACTTCGCGTATGGAACCGGTTTCGCAATCATCAAGTGGACCCGCACCGCGACGTCCGTTGCCTGCCCATGGCCGTATCCGGAAGCCAAAGTCTATGACCCTCAAGGCTTTTACGAGGAGAACGGTCAACCGGGCCCCTATTCGGTGGGCATCTGGTCCACCTGGATGAGCGCGCAGCCCAACGGGCGGCCGGACGTGGAGCTGGGCGCCAAGAGCAATAGGTGTGCGCCCACACCATGACCCAACCGCGCAGCGTCGTCATCACCGGTGCCTCACGAGGACTCGGGCTCGCGTCGGCAACCCGCCTGTACAGGAGCGGATGGCAAGTGGTGGCGGCGATGCGCTCGGCCGAGGCCGGCTGGCAGCGGCTTCGGGACGCCACGGGTGCCGCCTCTGACGATCCACGGTTGATCTGCGTACCGCTCGACCTGACCGACCCCACGTCAGTGACCGCAGCGGCCAAAATGATCGAAGAGGCGGTCGGTGCCCCGCATGCGCTTGTCCACAATGCCGGGATCTCTGCCGCCGGGATGGTCGAGGAAACCCCAATCGGCCTGTGGGAGAAGATGTTTCAGACCACGATCTTCGGTCCGGTGGCGTTGACAACCGCCCTGCTGCCTGCCATGCGCAGAGCAGGCCGGGGCCGAATCGTGCTGGTTTCCAGCCAGGGCGGTGTCCGCGGAATGCCGGCAATCGCGCCGTATTCGGCGGCGAAAGGTGCACTCGAGCGGTGGGGAGAGTCCCTGGCTGCTGAGATAGCACCATTCGGCCTCGGCGTGACCGTTCTGGTGACCGGCACCTACGACACCGACATCATCACCGATGCCGGCACCTCGGATTGCCGCGACTTCGACGGACCGTACGCGCGTCATCACGCCACCATGGACCGCCGCGGCCGATTCGCGATGAAGATCACCGCACGCTCGCCCGAGCGTTTCGCCGCCGGACTGGAGAAGGCCCTGGGCGCCACCGCACCATTCGTCCGGCGGCCGGTGGGACCGGATGCCCGAATGTTGTTGGCTGCCAATCGGTTACTGCCTCCGGCGGCGATGCACCACATGATTCGGCTGATGATGGGTCTTCCGAGAACCGGCGGATTGAGAACCGACGAAAGTGAGCTGAGATGACGGTGCGCTTCGAATCGCGGATGATGATCGACGGCAAGCTCGTCGACGGACAAGCGGGCGCGTTCCCCAACATCAACCCGGCCACCGAAGAAGTCATCGGAGAAGTGGCCGACGCGTCGAAAGCCGACATGCATCGCGCCATCGATGCCGCACGGCGCGCTTTCGACGAGACCGACTGGTCGACGAACCGCGAACTGCGTAAGCGCTGCCTGCTGCAACTGCACGACGCGCTGGAGAAGGAAAAAGAAGAGCTGCGCGAGGAGCTGATCCAAGAGGTCGGATGCCCACGCGCGATCACGTTCGGTCCTCAGCTCGACGCTCCGCTGGAAGACGCCCTCAAATATCCCGCCCAGCTGATCGACGAATACCACTGGGAGACCGACCTCGGTGACAGGTTCGTGGCCCTCACCGGGCAAAACACCCGGCGCAAGGTGTGGCGGGAGCCCGTGGGCGTGGTCGGCGCGATCGTGCCGTGGAACTTCCCGTTCGAAGTCACTATTCACAAGCTGGCTCAGGCGCTGGCCACCGGCAACACGGTGGTGCTCAAACCGGCACCGAATACGCCGTTCAACGCGACACGAATCGGCCGGCTGATCGCCGAATCCACCGACATCCCAGCAGGAGTCGTCAACGTCGTCACCGCCTCGGATCACTTCGTGGGGGAGGAGCTGACACTCTCGCGCAAGGTCGACCTGATTTCGTTTACCGGCTCCACGGTCGTCGGGAAGCGCATCATGGAAAAGGGCGCCGCCACCATGAAGCGGCTGTTCTTGGAGCTCGGCGGCAAGTCGGCGACCATCGTGCTGGAAGATGCCGACCTCGGCATGGGGTGCGCAATCGGCATCGCTCCGTGCATGCACGCCGGCCAGGGCTGCGCCAATCCGACCCGACTGCTCCTGCCTCGCTCCCGCTACGACGAGGGGGTGGCGATGCTCAAGGCGATGTACGAGGGCGTGATGCCCGGCGATCCGCAGGACCCCGGCACGTTGTGCGGGCCGGTCATCTCGGACAAGCAGCGCCAGCGCGTGCTCGGCTACATCCAGAAGGGCATCGAGGAAGGCGCGACGTGCCTGGTGGGCGGACCCGATGCGCCCACCGGCTTCGACAAGGGATTCTTCGTCAGACCAACGCTTTTCACCGACGTCGACAACAAGATGACCATCGCCCAGGAGGAGATCTTCGGGCCGGTGCTCTGTGTGATCCCGTTCGACGACGAGGACGATGCGGTCCGCATCGCCAACGACAGCATGTACGGGTTGGCCGGCAACGTCATGTCCGGCTCGGTCGAGCACTCGATCGCGGTCGCACGGCGGATCCGCGCGGGCTTCATCGGCTTGAACGGCACGGCGGCCTATGGCGCCGACTCACCATTCGGCGGCTACAAGGAAAGCGGCGTCGGCCGCCAGAACGGCGTCGCCGGGTTCGACCAGTACACCGAAATCAAGACGGTCGCCTACCCGGCCAGCTAAGGGAGTCACCATGCAGCTTTTCGACGATCTCGAGGATTTTGGATCATTCGACGACTTCGTGTCGGGCGCGGTTCGTGACCCGTACACCGAGCTCGCGCGGTTGCGTCGCGAAGAACCGGTGCAGCGCATCGAGATCCCGGGAATGCCAGGCCAAGAAGGCAAGCCGATCTTCATGGTGTATCGCTACGAAGACGCCCAGCAGATGTTGCGCGACAACGAGACGTTCTCGTCGTCGATCATCATCCAAGCCTTCGGCGACGTGTTCGGCAAGCACGTCATGCTCGGAATGGACGAACCGGAGCACGGTCGGCACCGTGCGCTCGTCGCAAAGGCGTTCTCGCAGAAGGCATTGGCGCACTGGGAAGACGAATTGATCGCCAAGGTCGCTAACGAGTTGATCGACCGATTCGTCGGCCGGGGCAGCGCAGACCTGGTGAAGGAGTTCAACTTTCCCTATCCGACGCGAATCATCGCGGCGCTACTCGGTCTTCCCCAGGAGGACTATCCGCAGTTTCAGCGCTGGTCGATCTCGTTGCTGGCGTTCACCGTCAACGCCGAGCGTGGACGTCAAGCCTCGCAGGCGCTGGCCGAGTATTTCAGGCCAATCCTGGCCGCCCGCCGCGAGAAGCCCCGCGAAGACCTCATCAGTCGGTTGGCCGCAGCGGAGATCGACGGCGAGCGTCTCTCTGACGACGAGATCTTCTCGTTCCTGCGGTTGCTGCTTCCCGCCGGGGTCGAAACCACTTATCGCGCACTGGGAAACCTGCTGTTCGGTTTGTTGTCCAATCCCGACCAGCTCGACGCGGTGCGCAACGACCGCTCCTTGTTGCCGCAGGCGATTGAGGAGGGCGTGCGGTGGGAGCCGCCACTGATCATGATCACGCGGGTGGCGAGTCGCGATACTGAACTCGGTGGTGTGAAGATCCCGGCCGGCTGCTCGGTGATGCCCGTGCTGGGCGCGGCGAATCGGCAGGAGGAGCGATTCCCGGATCCCGACCGCTTCGACATCTTCCGCGAACCCAAGCCGAACATCGGATGGGGGCACGGCGTCCACGTTTGTCTCGGCATGCATCTCGCCCGCCTGGAGATGCGCGTGGCGTTGAACCTGCTGCTCGACCGCCTGCCGAACCTGCGGCTCGACCCTGCGGCCGACGATCCGCATATCCGTGGCCAAGCGTTTCGATCGCCGACGTCTGTGCCGATCCTCTTCGACGTCCCGCATGGCTGAACTGCGGGTCGACGGTCGGGTCGTGGCCGCGCGGAAGGAGTTTAAGTGAGCGATTTCGACTCGGTCGACTTTTTCTCGGACCAATCGTTGGTACCCAACCCGTATCCGTACTTCGACTACCTGCGGTCCAAATGCCCCGTGTCGCGCGAATCCCGTTACGGCGTCATGGCTGTCACCGGTCACAAGGAAGCGTGCACGGTGTATAGGGAGGATGCGTTCTCGGCCTGCGTATCGGTCGCCGGTCCGTTCGCCGGAGTCTCGTTCGAATCCGACAGCGACGACATCGGCGAATTGATCGCCAAGTATCGCGACAAGATCCCGATGAGCGAGCACATCGTCACTCAAGACCCGCCGGAACACACCCGCACTCGGGCACTGCTGAGCCGACTGCTGACCCCCAAGCGGCTCAAGGAGAACGAAGACTTCATGTGGCGGCTGGCCGATCAGCAGCTCGACACATTCGTCGATCGCGGATCATGCGAGTTCCTCGAGGACTACGCCAGGCCGTTCTCCACCCTGGTCATCGCCGACCTGCTCGGTGTCCCGGAGAAGGACCACGAGGAATTCCGGGAAGCCATGATGGGCGAGATCGTCGGTGCGCTCGATGATGATTCGCCGGCGCACAACCCGCTGGTGTGGCTCGACGACACCTTCACCAAGCTGGTGGTCGACCGTCGGCGCGAACCGCGTGACGACGTGCTGACCGCTCTGGCGCTGGCCAAATACCCCGACGGATCGACACCCGAGGTGATCGATGTCGTTCACCTGGCCACGTTCGTCTTCTCCGCCGGCCAGGAAACCACGACGAAACTGCTGAGCGCGGCACTACGGATACTCGGCGAGCGGCGCGATCTCCAAGACCTGCTCCGCACAGACAGAAGCCTGATTCCTACGTTCCTCGAGGAGACGCTGCGGCTGGAAAGCCCCGTCAAGAGCCACTTCCGGCTGGCGCGTCATTCCACGACGGTCGGTGACGTACCGGTCGCCGCAGGCACCACGATGATGCTGTTGCCCGGCGCGTGCAACCGTGATCCGTCGAAATTCGAAGAGCCCCATGAGTTTCGGATCGACCGGCCGAACGTACGTGAGCACGTGGCGTTCGGTCGCGGCAGCCACTCGTGCCCAGGTGCACCGCTCGCCCGTGCCGAAGGCCGCATCTCGCTGAACCGCATCCTCGACCGAATGGCCGACATCACGATCGACGAGGCAGCGCATGGTCCGGCTGGAGCCCGCCGCTACGAATACGAGCCGACTTTCATTCTGCGCGGTATGACCGCACTGCACCTGGAGTTCACGCCTGTGCTGTGAAGTAGCCAAACTGCTCGTCGCCTCCGACTACCTTTTCGTTGCATGGTGCGTTTGAGGCGGGACCGCGGACTCGGCCGCACCGGCACGGTGCTGGCGGCGCAATACGCAGGCCGTCTCGCGCTGACGTACCTGATTTCCACGACGTTGGCCTTCCTGATCCTGGTACCGCTGCGAGGCTTGAACGTCAGCGCACCTGTCGCCTCGTGGACCGAGAAGAACTTGGTCACCATGGCGGTGAGCGTCGCTGTCGGAACCGCGGTGGTGTGCCTGGCCGGCGTGGCGAACATCGCGCCGGCACTGCGTTGGTTCGTGCCGGGCCAGACGCCCGATTCCGCACAACGCCGGACGGCGGTGCGGCTGATCAGCCGCCAGTCGGCGATTCTCGCGGCGACGTGGGGGGTCAGCGGAACCATCTTCTTCGTGGTCAATCTCGACGGCGGCGCCGCCGTCATGGTGCCCACAGTCTTGGGGGTGTTGTTCGGGGCGGCCGCGGCGGTAGCGACGGGTCTGTTGCTCACCCGGCCTGCCATTCAGCCGATCCTCATCGCCGCGACCCAAGGATCCGAAGGCGGTGTGACGGCACCGGGCGTACTGGCGCGGCTGATCAGCATGTGGGCGTTGTGCAGCGCACTTCCGTCCGGCGTGATCGTCGCAATCATCATGATCAGGGCCAACGGCTGGGTGATTTCGAAGAACGCGGCCATCGAGATACCGGTGGTGGTGGTGACCACTGCGGCGGTGCTCATCGGCCTGCCCGTGATGATTCTGACGTCGCGGTCGATCTCAGACCCGCTGCGCGAAGTGGTCGATGCGATGGCCGAGGTCGAACGTGGCCGGCTCGACACCTTCGTCGGGGTCTACGAGCGCTCCGAAATCGGCCAGCTGCAAAGGGGATTCAACCGAATGGTGACCGGCCTCGCTGAACGTGAACGGCTGCGCGACCTGTTCGGCCGGCACGTCGGGAGCAATGTGGCGCGCCGTGCGATGGATGAAGGCGTGTCCCTATCGGGAGACGTCCGGGAAGCGGCGATCCTGTTCATCGACCTCGTCGGGTCCACGCGGCTGGCGGCCACTCACCCGCCACAAGAGGTGGCCCACGTGCTCAACGAGTTCTTCCGGATCGTCGTCGACGCGGTCGACAAGCGCCAGGGGCTGATCAACAAGTTCGAAGGCGACGCAGCACTTGCCGTGTTCGGGGCACCGCTGAAGACGGACCTGCCGGCCTCGGCAGCCCTGGCTACCGCGCGTGAACTCAGGGCTGAATTACATGATCTGCCATTGGATTTCGGTATCGGCGTGTCGGCGGGCCAAGTCTTCGCTGGCAACATCGGTGCCGAGAACCGCTACGAGTACACCGTGATCGGCGACCCGGTCAACGAGGCCGCTCGGCTCGCCGATCTCGCCAAGACATCGGATCAGCGCATCCTGTGCTCGGCACGCGCACTCGACGGTGCCGACGACGACGAGCGCCACCACTGGGTCTCGCGGGGAAATGTCGTGCTGCGCGGACGCGCCGAACCGACCCACATCTTCGCCCCGGTGTCCCACAATGAGGTGCGGCCGCGCACCTGAACGGCGAGGGGGATCGAGGTGGCGAAGGGAAGACGCACTGCTGTTGCGATCTTGGCGTTCCTGGTCGCTGGTACCACCGGTTGTGCACAACATGAGATACGCAGCCAGACGAACGCCTCCGTGTCGATCGACGGCCGCGACCAAGGAAGAACCGACGACGTCAGATGCAACCAGTTCGAGTCGTCGTGGTTCATCGACATCCGCCAGGTAGCGGCCACGGCGAGCGCGATCGTCGACATCGAGGGCGACCGGGCGGCCGTCCAGAACGTCGACATCAAAGACTTCGGCGGTTTCACCGGGACGTATTGGAAAGGCGGCAACACCACCGCCGACGCCAGCTACATGAATCGGACCTTCACGATCACCGGAACAGCGTCGGGCGTCAGGACCGGCAGCACCAAGCCGGTGAACGCACCATTCAAGATTGTCGTTCGGTGCTGATCGTCGCGGCTCACGCGGTTGAATGCGCATCAAGCGGGGTAGTCCGTCCAAGATCTGACAGGCAGGAGTGAGTGGGCGAGATGACGGCAATCGACAGCTGCCCCGGTTGCGGCTACCCGAAGTTCGGTCCCGGCCTGTGCGCCTATTGCAGCCCCGCTGTAGCGCAAGACCAGCTGCCACCAGCCACCCTGGATGTCGGCCGGTTCCGGCGCGCGGAGTGGTCGGATTCCGCACCGGCCGCCACAGCGGGCTGAAAAGGCGCCTCCGCTGCCGGCATGCACCGCTGGCTGCTTTACATTAGTTGCGAAAAACGTCACGCTCGAGCCAGCGGGGCGCGGGCGGCGGAACGGAGCAGCGAGTGGATTTTTCCCGGGTCGAGTTGTCCGACGACGACCAGGCTTTCCTCGACGACGTTCGAGCTTTCCTGGATAAACATGTGACCGACGAGGTACGCCGACGCGACCGCGAGACCGGCGAGAACTTCGACGAAACCGTTCATGTGGCCGCGGGTGCGGCCGGATTCCTGGCAGGCGAGGTCAAACCGGCCTCCGACGGCGGATTCAGCGCCGTGCGTCGGCGCATTTGGGAACTCGAGCGGTGCCGGGCGCGGATGCCGTGGTGGCACACCGGCACCACCGCGATGATCGCGCGGACGATCGAGCCGTTCGCCTCGCCGCAGATCACGGAGGAGATCCTGTCCGGGGTGCTTTCCGGCGAGGTCCGCTTATGCCTGGGCTTCACGGAACCCGACGGCGGCTCCGACGTCGCGACCTGCAAAACCCGCTCGGTGCGCGACGGCGACGGCTGGGTGATCAACGGGTCGAAGATGTTCACGTCCAACGCGCAGAACAGCCAGTACGTCTTCCTGCTCACCAACTCTGATCCCGAGGCGCCCAAACACAAGAACCTCACGATGTTTCTGGTTCCGACGGACACTCCAGGCATCGAGATCCAGCCCATCCGCACCGTCGACGGCGACCGCACCAACATCACCTACTACAGCGACGTGCGCGTCGACGACAAGTATCGGGTAGGCGAGGTGAACGGCGGCTGGACCGTGCTGCGGGCCGCACTCAACGTCGAACACGGAATCGTCGACGCGGACGATGCGGGATTACAGAAGATCGCGGCCATGTCGGAGCACGGCTGCTTGATGGCCGAGGCCGTCGACCGCGTCGCAACGATCGCCGGGCAACCAGATGCCGGCGGGCACCGCCTGCTCGACGACCAGTCCGTCGCGTACCGGCTGGGCCGCAGTGTCGCGCGGATGGAAGCCGCGTTGAGCACACCGGAGATGTTCGGCCGCGTCGCGATCGCACAGACCATGCGCGACATCAGCCCGGATCTGATGGACATCCTCGGTACCGCATCGTGCTTGCCCCGCGACGCCGACGGCTCGCCTGACGACGGAGAAGTGGAATACCTTTTCCGACTGGCGTTGCCAACCGGAATCTACGGCGGCACGCTGGAGGTCTTCCGCAACATGATCGCCGAGCATGCGCTCGGTCTCGGCCGCCCGGCCTACGCTGCACCCAAGCGCTGAAGCCGTTGCGGCGCTAGGCTTCCGGACCGACCTGGTCCTTGACCGCGGGCTGTACCGGAGGAGCGGTCCGCCAGTTCAGTCCGTCCTCCTCCAAGCCGACCGGGAACCTGTTCTCATGGGCCCACGCCCAGTGCGCGTGGTTGAGCTCGTGCAGCGTGAAGCAGGCGTTGAGAGCGTTGTAGAAGCCCATGTTGTCGACGGTCTGGTTGACCGCCTCCTTCATCAGCAGCGCCGCCATTGTGGGCACCTGGGCGATCCGCCGTGCGAATTCCACTGTCTTGTCGGCTAATTCGCTCGCCGGGAAGATCTTCGACACCATGCCCATCTGGTAGGCATCCTCGACGGTCAGGGAATCGCCGGTCAGCATCAGTTCTTTGGTCTTTCGCGGCCCGAATTCCCATGGATGCGCGAAGTATTCGACGCCGCACATGCCCAACCGGGTCCCGACGACATCGGCGAACCTGGTGCCCTCCGCCGCGACGATGAGGTCGCAGGCCCACATCAACATCAGTGCGGCGGCATAGACTTCGCCGTGCACCTGCGCGATCGTGATCTTGCGCAGGTTGCGCCAACGACGCGTGTTGTCGAAGAAGTGGTGCCACTCCTGCAGCATCAGCATCTCGGCGGCCTTACGGGTGCCCCCGTTCACCCGGTAGCTGGGATGCTGATCGGGTCCGGGGGTGTATTCCGACTGCAGCACCTTCGATCCGAGGTCGTGACCGGACGAGAACATCGGGCCGTGCCCGCCGAGGATGACGACCCGCACCTCGTCGTCGGCTTCGGCGCGCAGAAACGCCTCGTGCAACTCGACGAGCATTCCGCGGTTCTGCGCGTTGCGGGCGTCCGGTCGGTTCAGCATGATGCGGGCGATGCGCCCGTCGTCGAGCAACTCATAGGTGATGAAGCGGTAGTCCTCTGCCATGCCCGCATCCTATGCGGGCGAGAATCACGTACTCGAAAAAGGAGCATCCCGTTCACCCGACCGAGCGCCGCGGCGCTACCGTCTAGCTGTGACTACTTCAGCGCTGGCAATCACCGATGAGCATCGCGACCTGGCCGATTCCGTCCACGGACAGCTGAACAGGGCAGGCAGTCGCGCGGCGGCCCGGGCGACACTTGACGGTGCCCCGGCGCAGTCAGCCGAGATCTGGGAGGCGGCGGGCCGGCTCGGCTGGCTCGGCTTGGCGCTGCCCGAAGAATACGGCGGATCGGGGTTCGGGCTCGCGGAGCTGGCGATCGTGCTCGAGGCCCAGGGCCGCGAGCTGAGTCCCGGCCCGTTCCTGCCCACGGCCGCGGCAGCGCTGGTCATCGACCGGTGCGGCCCGGACTCCCTTCGCGCACAACTGCTTTCAGGCCTAGCCAGCGGCCAGACGGTGGCCGCGCTGGGGTTGGCAGGCAACGTCACGCTGGATTCGGACACGACAGCGAGTGGCGAGAGCCCGGCCGTTCTCGGCGCCCCCGACGCGGCCGTGCTGGTCCTCGCCGCGGGCGACGACGTGGTCGTGGTCGACGCCGACGCCGACGGTGTCACCGTCACCGCGCTCGACGGGCTCGACACCACGCGGTCCATCGGCACCGTCGCATTACACGGCGTCGCGCTGGCTGATGGCCGCATCATTCGCGGCGCGGCGCAGCGGGCGCGCACGGTGCTGCGGCTTTTGGCGTCCGCCGAGGCCGTCGGCGTCAGTTGGGCCGCGCTGGAGATGGCACGCGATTACGCGAAAGTGCGCGAGCAGTTCGGCCGAACCATCGGCACCTTCCAGGCCGTCAAGCATCATCTGGCCGACATGCTGGTGAACGCCGAGGTGGCGACGGCCGCCGCATGGGATGCCGCCCGCGGCGACGACCTCGACAGCCTGTCGTTCGCCGCGGCGGTGGCCGCCGCTCAGGCAATCCGTGCACAAGTCTTCAACGCGGAGAAGAACATTCAGCTGCACGGCGGCATCGCGTTCACTTGGGAGCACGATGCGCACTTGTATCTGCGCCGGGCCCGGACGCTGGCCGCGGTGATGGCCGACGGCGCCGATCCGCTCTTCGACATCGTCGCCGCGCAGCGCAGCGGCCAGGCGCGCGGTGCGTCGTTCACCTTGCCGCCCGAGGCTGAGGAGTACCGCAAGCAAGCCCGCGAGGCCGCCGCGAAGATCCGCGCACTGCCGGCTGACCAGCAGCGCGACGCACTCGTCGACTCCGGTTATCTGGTTCCGCACTGGCCCAAGCCGTGGGGCAGAGGTGCCGACGTGGTGGAACAGCTGGTGATCGAGGAGGAGTTCCGCGGCATCGACATCCCTGACCTGGGCATCACCGGCTGGGTGACGCTGACGATCGCACAGGCCGGCACCGACGACCAACGCGAGCGCTGGGTAGAACCCGTACTGCGGGGCAAGGAGATGTGGTGCCAGCTGTTCTCCGAGCCGGGTGCCGGCTCGGACGCGGCAGCCGTGCGCACGTCCGCCAAGCGGGTCGAGGGCGGCTGGAAAGTAACCGGCCAGAAGGTGTGGACCAGCCTCGCGCGCCAATGTCAGTGGGGGCTGGCCACCGTGCGTACCGACCCTGATGCGCCCAAGCACGCCGGCGTCACCATGATGGCGATCGACATGACCGCGCCTGGCGTCGAGGTGAGGCCGCTACGTGAGATCACCGGCGAGTCGCATTTCAACGAGGTGTTCTTCGACGAGGTGTTCGTGCCGGACAGTGACGTGGTAGGCGACGTGAATCGCGGCTGGTTGGTGGCACGCGCGACGCTGGGCAACGAGCGCATCTCGATCGGCGGAGGCTCGTCGGGCACGCTGGCGTTCACAGTCGACGACTTGGTCAAGCTGCTCGACAGTGTGCCGAGGGACACCGCGACGGCCCATGTGCGACAGGCGGGTTCGGTGATCGCCGACTTCCACGCCCTCCGGCTGCTCAATCTGCGCCGGGCCAGCCGCGCCATCGCCGGCGCCGAGCCCGGGCCTGAGGGCAACGTGACCAAGCTGGTGCTGGCCGAGCAGTCGCAACGCCTCACCGAACTGGGCATGGAGCTGGCCGGGACCGCGGCCGTCGTCGGGCAAGCGCCCCTGCTGTTGCGGTCGTATCTGGGTGGTCGCGCGATCACGATCGCGGGCGGCACGTCGGAGATCTCCCGCAACACGATCGCCGAACGCATCCTCGGGCTGCCGCGAGACCCCTTGCTCAAGTAGGGATTTCGGACGCAGGCAACTCGGCGACGACCTCGACGCGGGCAGGGTCGAAGCTGAGAAAGCCCTTGATCGGCACGGTCTCCGGCGGCGGATCGTCGTAGCTCCAGGCCGCATCTTCGACGATCGTGTCGCCTACGACGGCTGAGTAGTAGGTCGCATACCCCTTGTAGTTGCAGTAGGTCGACGTGTCGGTGCGCCGAAGCAAGTCCGTGCGCACCAACGCGGGATCAACGTACAGCCTTGGCTCGAGAGCGGTTTCGAAGACGATCGTCGTGGCGCCGGTGTCCACCAGCGTCGTGCCGTTCACCGCGACGCGTAAGCGGCGTTGCGTCGGGCGGCAGTCCACCCGGTGGTACGGGTTGGGCGGATAGTGGACGAGCTTGCGACCCTCTTCGAGCCACGTGTCGACCGCGTCCCACGGAACCTGGACATACCCAGGTGCTTCGGGTTCGGGCTGATTGGGCAGCTCGCCGACGTCATCGAGCGGGAAGGCGTAGCTCAGTGGGTGACCCCGACGGTGCACCAGCAGTGCACGCTCGGTGTCGATAACGTTGTGCCCGTTGACGATTGCCTGGACGCGGCGGGGATGCGGCTCGACGTACACCACGCCCGCAGGGATCGGGGGAGCGAACCACCCCGCGGGATCGCTGCTCAGCGGTCCCCGTCCGGCGGCGAGGCTCATGTCGCGTTCGCCTCCACGCCGGCGCGGCGACGTGCCGGCGACGGCTCATGCAGCCACTGCAGCATGGGCGTCATGGTACGGCGGCCCACAAAGCTACTGCCAGTCGCAACGCTGAGAGCCACGCTTTACATCAATAGTGCTATCTGTAACGCTGGTTCCGGCCGAGCAGAGATTAGGAGAGAGTTGGCACGGACCCTGCCTTTCATGCGGCTGGCCGGACATGTCGGTCACGGCGTGCAGCGCCTCGTCACGGATGCGGCACTGGCCGGCGCACGACGGTTTCCCCGCAAGATCAGCGACCTCACCGCCGCGTCGTTGTCGACGATCATGAGGCGGCGCGTCTCGTCGGTGTCGCGTATCGACGGCGCGGCCGGCACGTCGTCAAGAGCCCGCTTGGCGCTCACTGGCGACGAGATACCCACATCGGTGTTCGTCAAGATGTCCGCAGCCAGCGCCGCGATCCGGATGCTGGGGGAACTGGCGCGGCTCGGTGAAACAGAGGTGCGGTTCTACAGTCAGCTGGCTGTCGAACTCGCAGACGACGTGCCGCAGTGCTACGGAACCGCTTTCGACGCGCTGACCGGACGCTACGTCGTCGTCCTGGAAGACATGGCCACAAGCCCGTGCGAGTTTCCCGACACGCTGCATCCGCTCGACAACGACAAGATGGCACTACTGGTCGAAGTCCTCGGCCACGTGCACGGCAGGTTTTGGGGACGGCTGTCCGAAAGCGATGGTGGCTCAGGGCGATTCGGGTGGCTGTGGCCGCCGTCCGGCGATCCGACCATTCCGTTGACGCCTCATCTCATGCGACTTTCGGCTCGACGGCTGGCCGAGCGCACGTCGATTCCCGTCGAGACAGCGCGGTTCCTTTGGGAGAACTTCGCTGCGGCGACGGCGGTCGTGGACGAGGGGCCGCACACCGTTCTGCACGGTGACCCCCATCCAGGCAACACGTTCTTCCGCGAGGGCCGCGCCGGCTTGCTGGACTGGCAGGTGGTACGCCGCGGCCATGGTGCCAGGGACCTGGCTTATATGTTGGTGCTGGGCATGGACACCGAAGACCGCCGGGCCAACGAGCGCCAACTGCTCGACGTGTACCGCCGAGTGGTGTCGGCTGCTGGCGGCCCCGGCCTCGGCCGTGACGAATTGTGGATGCGTTACCGGCAGGCCGTCACCTATGCGTTCGTGTCGCCGCTCATCACCGCGGGCCTCGGCGGCATGCAATCTGACGCTGTCGCGCTGGAGGGCTTCAAGCGTGCCGTCGCGGCCCTGGACGATCTCGAAACCGTTGCGGCTCTTCGGCGCTCACTCTTAGGTGTCACATCTCGTCGGCGGAGTGCTTGATGCCCACGGCGTGCCGGAGCTGTGCAAGGAACTGGTCGGCGTCGTCGCTGGGTACCAGGTAGTGCGACACGGCGACGCGGATCGCCGTGGCCGCGGCGACCGCGCTGTTAGGCCCGGTGATCAGCCGTTGCAGCCGCTCCCGCATCGCTGGAATGACGCCCGACAGCTGCCGAATGACGTGAGCCGGTTCGATGTCGGCCATCCGGTACCCCGAGTAGGAGTGCTGGTATTGCACGATGAACCTCAGCGCCGCGTCCAGCTTCTCCTTGCCCTTCAGTCCCGCGGTCGCTTTCGCGATGCCGCGATCGAACATCTGCCGCTCCCAGGCGCTGAAGGCGTCGAGCAGCTCCTCCTTCGAGGCGAACCAGCGGTAGAGAGTCGGCCGGGACACACCGGCCTGCAGCGCGACCTCCGAGAGGCTCAGCTTGGTCATGCCTTTGCGCGCGAGGACTTCAGCGGTGGCCATCAGCAGCCGCTGACTTGTGGAGGATTCGTCGACGACGTGATCCTCGTGCGGCTGGGCGGGTGCTGACGGTGTCATCCGTATAGCTTTACAAAGGGTGGGCACAGTGTCACCCTCATTCGATGTCCGACTGGCGTGGCGGTAGAAATCAGGCATGCCAGGACCGCTAGAGCGCATCCGCGTCGTCGAACTCGGGGTATGGGTCGCCGGTCCGGCCGCCGGCGGAATCCTCGCCGACTGGGGCGCGGACGTAGTCAAGATCGAACCGCCCAGCGGTGATCCGGCCAGGATGTTCGGCCGGATGCTGGGATGTGACCTCGGGGTCAATCCGCCGTTCGAGATGGACAACCGCTCCAAGCGCAGCGTTGTCATCGACCTGGCTACCGATGACGGCCGCTCGACGGCATACGAAATGCTCAGCGCTGCGGACGTTTTCATCACCAATGTGCGTCCGGCCGGACTGCGCCGCCTCGGCTTGGATTTCCCGACGCTCACCACACGCAATCCTCGGCTGATCTATGGCTTGATCACCGGCTACGGCGAAACCGGGCCCGACGCCGACCGGCCCGCCTACGACGTCGCGGCGTTCTGGTCGCGCGCAGGCATCGCGGCGTTATTGACCAGCCCCGGCGACACACCGCCGTTCCAGCGCGGCGGCATGGGCGACCACATGGCCGGTATGACGCTGGCCGGGGCCGTGTGTGCGGCGCTGGTGTCGCGGAACCGCACCGGGACCGGACAGCTGGTGAGTACGTCGCTGTACCGGCAGGGCGCGTACACAATCAGCTTCGACCTCAACACTTATCTGCTAACGGGCCAGCCCATCGCGATCGGACAGCGCGAAACCATGGGCAATCCATGCATGAACAATTACGCGGCCGCCGACGGACGACGGTTCTGGATCGTCGGGTTGGAGGCCGGCCGGCACTGGCCCGCGCTGTGCAGAGTCGTCGGCCGCCCAGACTGGCTCAGCGAGCCGCGGTACGCCGACGCGCGCAGCCGGGCGGCCAACGCGGTGGAGCTGATCGCCGAGCTGGACGCCATCTTCGCGACGAAGCCGCTGCACGAATGGGCGACGATCTTCGCGTCCGAGCCGGAGTTCTTCTGGTCGCCGGTCAACTCGATCGAGGATGTTGTGGCGGACGAACAGTTCCACGCTGCCGGCGGGATCGTCGACGTCCCTGACGGCGAGTCGAGCGTGCCTATGATCGCCACTCCGGCCGACTTCCACGGGACGCCCTGGGCGCCGCGCGCGCCTGCGCCAGCACTGGGCGAGCACACGAAAGAGATTCTGGCAGAACTTGATTCGCGCCGGAAGCGCTAACTCGCCCAAGCTTTGAGGCCGACCGCGTGCCGAAGCTGCGCCAAAAACTGGTCGGCGTCGTCGCTGCGTACCAGGTAGTGCGCCACCGCAACTCGCACCGCCGTCGCCGCAGCTTGGGCTCCGGCCTGGCCGGGTAGTAGCCGCTCGAGTCGCTCGCGCATCACCGGAATGATCTGCGACAGCCGGCGGATCACCAGGGCCGGCTCGACGTCGACCATGCGCAATCCGGGATACGACTGCTGATACTCGACGATGAACCTCAGTGCAGCATCGAGTCTTTCACGCGCCGGCAGGCCAGCCATGGCGTCGACGACGCCGCGCTCGTACATCTGTCTTTCCCAGACGGTGAACGCACTGATCAGCTCCTCCTTGGAGGCAAACCAGCGGTACAGCGTCGGACGGGATACGCCGGCCTGCAGCGCGACCTCCGACAGGCTGAGCTTGATCAGGCCGCGACGGCCCAGCACTTCCGCGGTGGCGGACAGGATCCGCTGGCGGGTGGCGCGGTCCGGGTCGGCAGATTGCTGCACACCGATAGCTTTACAAATTATCGACGTACTGTCACGCTGATCCCCGACGCCAGAACTGTCGCGAACCGTCGGAAGGGAGCCGGAGTGACCGTCGCCAGTTCGCCAACGGCGCGCGAATACAGTCCGTTCGACATCACGTCTGACGCCTTCTGGAGGCAGCCCTTCGAGGTTCGCGACCACACCTTCGCCGAACTCCGCGCTGCCGACGGACTCAGTTGGCACCCGCCGATGTCCTCGTTGTTTCCCATGGAAGAGGACGGATTTTGGGCGCTGACCCGCCGCGCCGACATCATGTTCGCCAGCCAGCACCCTGAGCTGTTCACCTCTGCCCAAGGCGTCGCGCTGGATCCGATGCCGGCAGAGGTTCAACGCATCGCGACGTTCTTTTTGACCATGGACCCCCCACAGCACACGCTCTATCGCCGACTGATCAGCGCGGCGTTTACCCCCCGCAACGTGCGCCGCATCGAGGAACAGATCCACCGCAACGCGGTCGCCGTGGTGGACAACCTGGTGGGCGCCGGCGAAGTGGACTTCGTCGAAGCATGCTCGGCTCGGCTGCCGATGATGACGATCTCCGAGATGCTCGGTGTGCCGCCCCAGGACCGGGAAGCCGTAGCCCATGCCGCCGAGAAACTGTTCAGCATGAGCGACGACGAGTACAGCTCGCTCGAGGATCGCGCGCAGAACACCATCAACGAGATCATGCTGTTGAGCAACACCGGGATCGAACTGGCCAGATTTCGGCGCCGCAACCCGGCCGACGACCTGATGACAAGCATCGTCAACGCCGAAGTCGACGGTCACCGGTTGACCGACGAGGAAATCGGTGCGTTTCTGATCCTGCTGGCGTCGGCGGGCAACGACACCACGAAACAGACGACATCGCACGTGATGTTGGCGCTGGCGAACCACCCGGCGCAGCGGCAGTGGTTGACCGACGACTTCGACGGTCGAATCGGCGTTGCGCTGGAGGAATTCGTGCGCTGGGCCACGCCGGTGCTGCAATTCGCTCGGTTCGCGGTGCGAGACACCGAAATCGCCGGGCAGCCCGTCAGCGCCGGCGACAAGGTGGCGCTGTTCTACTGCTCGGCCAACCGCGACGAAGCCGTGTTCACCGCACCGCACACGTTCGACCTCGTGCGCTCACCGAACCCGCATTTGGGCTTCGGCGGCGGTGGGCCGCATTTCTGCCTGGGCAACCAGCTGGCGAAGTGCGAGTTGCGAAACCTGTTCCGGGAGTTGCTGACTCGGCTTCGGCGCATCGAGTTCGGAGAACCGGATTTCCTGTTGAGCAGCTTCGTCCACGGCATCAAACGCCTTCCGGCGTACATCGAGTGACGGGGACGCTCAGCCCTGCGGACGCCGGCGCACCAGCACCGACTGTGCAATAGCGCCCACCGCACCCTGCTCGTCGAACAGGGTGCCGATTGTGGCGCCGACGCCATCGGGGCCGTACCTGGTTTCCGCGCGAATGCCGGTCCACTCGCCGTCAGGGATCCGAAACACGTGCACGGACAGATCCGTGTTCAGAAACGTCCACTTGGTGATGTCGAGTTTGGAGCCGATGCCGTTCGCGCAGTCGGCCACCGCGAAGAGCCGCTGCAGCGGAGTCATGGTTTCGCCGTTCAGCAGGTCCACAGTCGGTCTGATCCACGACTCACCCGGCCCGTCGTTCAGCGGTTTGGTCAGCCACAGCCACTCCAGGCTGTGGAGGTAGTTGCGGTCCCACTTCTCGGCCAGGTTCCGGTTGCGGCCCTGCGTGACGGGGCGCAGCTCGGGCGGACCCATTCGCACCGTCTCGCGAGTATCGAGGCACTGGAACCGCCAACCGCTGGCCTTTGCAACCGGTCGCAGTGTTCCTTGCGGGCC
Organism: Mycobacterium sp. NGS19; assembly: GCF_059813155.1. NCBI lineage: Bacteria > Bacillati > Actinomycetota > Actinomycetes > Mycobacteriales > Mycobacteriaceae > Mycobacterium > Mycobacterium sp. NGS19. Next base: position 322,192 of record NZ_JCALEB010000006.1, on the reverse strand, counting down.
GGCTGCCAGCATCTCGGCGGTGACCAGTTCGATCTGCTTGCCCTGCCGGTCCAACGACGCATGCACTTCGAATTCGCCCTCGGTGGGTACGGGACCCAACAGGTCGACGACAACCCTGCTGAGTCGGGCGTCGTCGCGGCGAGCACAGCGCTCCAGTGCACGAACCAACAGTGACGACACCGGTCCCGCGTGCTGGATCGCGGCGGTCCAGGTGCTACGCACCAAGTCGGTGGCGACGAACCTTTCAGTGTCCGAGGCGGATTCGTCGACAAGCTGGTAATACGCGTCGCTCATGGCAGGCCTGCTCCTGGGATGTCGACGGTCACCGCGTCGAGGCGTGACGACCTGGTGCCGATCAGCCGCTCGGGATATGCGTCGGTGCTGGACAGCAGAAACAGCGTGCGTCGCTCCGGTCCGCCGAGCGTGCAGGCGATCGCGGTGCGCTCACCGATGTCGAGGCGGTCAGTGACCTTGCCGCCCTGCACAATTCGCTGAAACTGGTGGGCCAGCGTCATCGAGGTCCAGATGCCACCACCGGCGTCCAGCGTGATCCCGTCGGGCGGTCCGTCGAGGCCGTCTGCGAAGATCCGGCGATCCGACAGCCCGCCGTCTTCGTCGATGGTGTAGGCGCTCAACCGCCGAGCGACCGACTCGGCCACGATCAGTGTCGCCCCGTCGGGTGTGATCACCATGCCGTTGGGGAAGTCCAGGTCGTCGGCGACGATTGCCGCGCTGGCGTCGCTGTCGATCCGCACGATCACGCCACCGCGTCGGGCCTGTGACCCGACGTAGGCGCGGCCGGTGTCGTCGACCACCATGTCGCCGAGGTCGGCCGGCACCATCGCGCTGAGATCGGCTATGCAGTCCACGTTTTCGCCGTCGTAGCGAAGAATCTGCCGATGTTGCGTGGAGGCGATCAGCAGTGAACCGTCGGGCCGGAAGCCCAATCCGGAGGGAGCATGACCGGCCAGCGGCAGCGTGCTCATCTCACCGGCCAGGGTGACAGTGTGGACTGCCTCGCCGAGCATGTCGGAGAACCACAGCAGGCCCTCGAACCAGCGTGGAGCCTCGCCGAAACAGAAACCGTTGGCCAGCGGGGACAGCGTCATCCGGCAGGGGTCATTCGACGTCCCGTGCCGCCTTTACAAAACACGGCATAAGTGTCACGCTCGCTAGGTGCGACTGTCAACTTTCGGCGAGCGGTGATGCGCAAGTACTACAGCCACACGCTGCTCTATCTGCACGAGACCATCGCGTTGGGCTCCGCTGGAACCGACCGGTTCACGCAGCTGTTCGCCGACGTGTACCAGCCGATGATGGAGGAACTCGGCGCGCGGTTGTTTGCGATCTGGGAGACGACGCCTTACAACGGCCACTGGCCACAAGCCACTGTCATCTGGGAGATCGACGGGTTCTCCGACTATGCGCGAATCGGTAGTGCACAAGCCCGCGGGGGCAGCCACGAGGCGGCCGCGGCCAAGTGGACGGCGTTGTTGTCCGAAGCCGGCGCGTCGGGGGAGGGGCGGATCATGTACCCCGCTCCGAGCAACCGCACGCTCGCTCAACTCAAAGAAGCCGATGTCAAAGCCGGACTGGTGATCCAGGAGATCATGCAGACCAAGCCCGGCCGGCAAGACGACTACATCCGCGAGCTGGAGCGCCTCTACGTCCCGTGGTCTGAGCGGACAGGCAAGCGCTGGCTTGGTTCGTTCACCACCACCTTCCGCTTCAACGAAGTCATCCATTACTGGGCGCTAGAAGGCGACTGGGACTGCTTCGCCAACCACTACCCGTCCTGGAAGGACGACCCTCCCGCCGAGATCGTCACGTGGATGAGCGTCGCGCCCGCACTGCGCGACGGGTGGGAGGACTCCGTCCTCGCGGCCCTACCGCCGTCACCACTGCAATGAAAAGTGCGGTGATGCAGAAGTTTTCGTACGACCCGTTCGATCCTGCCGTCATGGCCGATCCGCTGTCGTTCTACCGCGTGCTACGGGACAAGTATCCGGTGTACTACATCGAGAAGTGGGACACCTTCGCGCTGTCGCGGTTCGACGACATCTGGCGGATGCTCGAGCTCATGGACGGCACCTTCGTGGCGTCCGAGGGAACCTTGCCCGCCGCAGCGGTTCTGGCACACCACAACGACGGACCCGTGCCCGATCCGCCGCTGCACCCCATGCCGTTTCACGCCAATTTCGACGCACCGATCTACGACGGTGTACGCAAGTGCACGTCGGCGCCGTTCCGGCCGAGATCGGTATCCGCTCTCGCCAATCGGATTCGCAGCTTGGCCAACGAGCGCCTCGACGAGTTGACTGCGCGCGGACAATTCGATCTGACACAGGAATACGGCGGCATCGTCGCCGCCACGGTGGTGTGCGATCTGGTGGGTCTGCCCGCCGAGCTGGCGCCGGAGGTGCTGGCGACGGTCAATGCCGGAAGCCTCGCGCAGCCCGGCAGCGGGGTTGAGGTGGCCGACGCGCGGCCCGGATACCTCGAGTACCTGATCCCGGTGGTGCAGCGCCGTCGCGCCGGCGTCGGCGAAAAGTTGCCGATCGTCGACAAGCTGTTGGCGTACCGGCTGCCCGACGGATCAGCGCTATCCGACGTGGAGGTCGCGACGCAGATGTTGGGCGTGTTCATCGGCGGCACCGAGACTGTGCCCAAGATCGTCGCGCACGGCTTGTGGGAACTGGCACGCCGGCCGCAGCAGATGGCGGAGGTGCGTTCCGACATCGAGGCCAACGTGCCCGTCGCGCGCGACGAGATCATCCGCTATTGCGCACCGGCGCAATGGTTTGCGCGCACGGTGCGCAAGCCGTTCACCCTCCACGACATCACGGTGAGGCCGGGCCAGCGCGTGATCACGCTGATCGCCTCGGCCAACCGCGACGAACGCCAGTATCCCGACCCCGACGAATTCATCTGGGACCGGCGCATCGAGCGGTCCCTGGCCTTCGGCCGCGGCCAGCACTTCTGCCTCGGCTATCACCTCGCGCGGCTGGAGATCGCGATCTTGGTGGCCGAGTGGCTCAAGCGCGTACCGGAGTTCAATGTCGTCAGCGAAGCAGCGTCGCGCCCGCCGTCGAGCTTTCAGTGGGGCTGGAACAGCATCCCGGTGCAGGTGTGAGGATGTGGTCGTACCGGCTCGTCGCGCCCTATGCCTTCGAACGGAACTCCCTGCCGGACAAGACATCTCATGATCTCGTCGACGGCCAGGTGTTGCTGCGCTTCCTGGCCGCCGGCATCTGCGGCAGTGACATTCCGCCGTTTCGCGGTGTGCGAGGCAAGATCGCGGGCGACCGTGGTCTGTTCGCCGCCGAGAAGGACGGTTTTCCCGTCCACGAGGTCGTGGGTGAGGTGATCGCGACGCGCCATCCCGACCACCGCGTCGGCGACCGCGTGGTGGGCTGGGCGTCGGGGTTCGACGGCCTGATGGAGCGAGTGGCCACCGACGGCAACGGCGTGGCGGGCTACGACCCGGGCCTCGATCCGGGGCACGCAATCGCACTGCAACCACTGGCGTGCGTGCTGTACGCGGTCGAGCAACTGCGCGAGCTGAACGGACGCCACGTCGCGGTCATCGGTCAGGGCTCGATCGGGTTGTTGTTCTCGTACGTGGCCAAGGTGAAAGGGGCCCGGCACGTCACCGGCGTCGACCCGGTCGATCGGGAAGTCGTCAGCAAGGAATTCGGTGTCGACACGGTGGTGCGCGCCACCAGCGACCGCTGGGTAAGCCATCTCTCACCGAATGACAAGCCCGACATAGTGATCGAAGCCGTCGGCCATCAAGTCGCGACGCTGGGCCACGCCATCGACGCAGCCGCCTTCGGCGGCACCGTGCTCTACTTCGGCGTGGCCGACGACGACTGCTACCCGATCAGCATGCGCACGATGCTGCGCAACAATCTGACGCTGCAATCCGGCGTGACACTCGAGCGCAGCCGGATGCTGCGGTGTGCCGACGCGTTCGCGCGCGAACACCCCGAACTCCTGCCGAAATACGTTACGCACGTGTTCGGCATCGGCGACGTCCAGCCGGCGTTCGAACTCGCCTGCCGTCCCGTACCAGAACGCGTAAAGATTGCGATCGTCGCGTGAGCAGACTGCAGCAAGCTCTCGACACGAAATCACCGCTGTGGGGCGGATGGGTGGTCGGCCCGACGATCATGGGCCCCGAGGAATTCGCCCGCGCCGGATACGACTACGTCGGTTTCGACGTTCAGCACAGTTATCTCAGCGACGCCGACGTCGCGTTACTGCTGCGCCGGCTCGAACACGTCCCGATCGCCACCGCAGTGCGGCTGCCTTCGGCGAATGCCGCCCCGATCGGGCGGGTGCTGGACGCGGGCGCCGACGCGGTGATCATCGCGGCGGTCGAGTCGGCCGAGCAGGCCGCCGCGGCGGTGTCCGCCACCCGGTACCCACCGTCAGGAGTGCGCAGCTTCGGCCCCCTGGCACCGTGCCTGGGCCGCGACACTGCCACGCTGGAGTCGCGGGCCAACGTCTTCGCGATGGTGGAGACCGCGCGCGGACTCGCTGCGATAGCCGAGATATGCGCTGTCCCAGGGCTTTTCGGGATCTATGTCGGTCCGGTTGATCTTTGGCTGTCGATGGGCCACGGCGTCGCTGACGCATTCACTGAGCCGGCTGTCTGTGACGCCATCAGGCGGATCCATTCCACCGCCGCGGCGGCCGGCCTGGTGACAGGTGTGCACGCTGGAGACGGCAAAGCCGGCAATGTCATGGCGAGGCTGGGCTTCCAGATGATCACACTGGCCTCCGAATCGCAGGCATTGCGTCGCGGAGTGGCAGCGCACCTGCGGGAAGCCACGGGCCAGTGACCGGCGTGGCCATTGTGACCGGCGCCGCCCGCGGGCAGGGCGCCGCGATCACGCGGCGGTTGCGTGCAAACGGATTCGGCGTCGCAGCATGCGATCTCATGGTCGACGAACTGACCGCCACAGTCGACGCGCTCGAGGATCCCGACGTCATCGCGATCGAGTTGGACGTGACAGCCGAACATCAATGGGACGCCGCGGTCAAGACGGTGGTCGAGCGGTTCGGAACCCTGACCGCACTGGTCAACAATGCAGGCGTGCTGCACCGAGCAGCGCTGGACGAAGAAACGCCAGCGGGTTTCGAGCGCAGCTGGCGGGTCAACTGCCTGGGTCCGTTCTTGGGCATCCGAGCCGCGCTGCAGCAGTTGCGGCGCGCGCAGGGTGCCGCGATCGTGAACACGTGCAGCACCGGTGCGCTTCGGCCGTTTACGCATCACGCCGCGTACGGCTCGGCCAAGTGGGCGCTGCGCGGCCTCACTCAGATCACAGCGGCCGAATTAGCGCCGTCCGGTATCCGTGTGAACGCGGTGTTTCCCGGACCGATCCAGACACCGATGCTCGACGACGTTACCCAGGCCCGTCTGACCGCGCGGGCCGTCATCGGGCGACTGGGCCGGCCCGCCGAGGTCGCTGATGCGGTCGCCTTCCTGCTCTCCGAGCAGGCGTCGTTCATCACCGGCGCTGAACTCGTCGTCGACGGCGGCCAATGCCTGCAGATCGGATGAGTACGACGAGCGGGCACACTTTGTCGGTGGGGATCATCGGTGCCGGCCCGGGTGGACTGGCGCTCGGGATTCTCCTGCAAGAGGCCGGTTTTCGCGATTTCACGCTATTCGACCGCGAGGACGGTGTCGGCGGCACCTGGCGGATCAACACGTATCCGGGCCTTGCGTGCGATGTGAAGTCGCACCTGTACTCGTACTCGTTTCAGCTCAACCCGCATTGGTCGCGACTGTGGTCGGCCCAGCCCGAAATCTTAAAGTACTTCGAGCAGTGTGCTCGGCGCTACCGACTGGAGTCGCACCTGCGGCTCAACACGGAAATCGTTTCAGCGCAATGGGATCCCGTCGCCAACCGCTGGCGGCTGACCACCTCCACCGGTGAGCGGCACGACTTCGACGTCGTGGTATCGGCTGTCGGGATCTTCACTCAACCGGTGATGCCCACGCTGGTCGAGGAAGAGCCGTTCACCGGCGTCGTGATGCATTCGGCACGCTGGGACCATTCGGTCGACCTGACAGATGCGCGAGTTGCGTTGCTGGGCACCGGTTCGACGGCGTCGCAACTGCTGCCGGAACTGGCGAAGGTGGCCAACAGGGTGTATTCAGTGCAGCGTTCGGCGACGTGGATCCTGCCGAAGCCGGACCGCCCGTACACCAAGCGCGAGCGATGGATCCTCGCGCACGTCCCATTCGCCAAGAGGCTGTACCGCACGCGGTTGTGGCTGCGCAGCGAGGCCAACATCTCGGTGATCGAGAACGGCAGCGACAAGACGCAGGAATTCAAGGCGCTCGCCGAGAAGATGCTCGACGAAGTCGTGGACGACGAGGAGCTGCGCCGCAAGCTGACTCCGGATCATCCGCTCGGGTGCAAGCGGTTGGTGTTCTCGTCCGATTTCATACCCGCGCTGACTCGACCGAACGTCGAGGTGGTGGCGAGCCCGGCTCGGGCGTTGCGCAGCCGCTCACTGGTCACGGAGGACGGCACCGAACTCGAGGTGGACGTCGTGGTGTGCGCGACCGGTTACGCCGCGGCCGACTACCTGGGCCAGATCGACGTGGTGGGCGAAGGCGCGACGTCGTTGCGTCAGACGTGGCGGGATGGCGCGTACGCCTATTTGGGCATGGCGGTTCCGGGTTACCCGAATTTCTTCATGCTGTACGGCCCGAACACCAACGTCGGGTCCAACAGCGTGATCTTCATGCTCGAAGCGCAGGCTCGCTACGTCGTGGCGGCGCTGAAATACCTTCGCCGCAAACGCAAATCGTACATCGCCGTGCGACCGGAAACCATGGCTGCGTTCGTCGCCAAAATCGACCGGTGGATGGCGGGCACCGTGTGGACCACCAGGTGCAGCAACTACTTTCGGGCGCCCAACGGCCGCGTGGTCACCCAGTGGCCGCGAAGCGCCCGCGCGTTCTGGGCGATGACGCGCAGATTCAAGCCGGGGGATTACGCATTCGAGCCTCCGCCCGACAGGCAGGAAAGCGCCTGTGCGTCAGATCAGCCTCCCGGCGCGTTGACAAACCACACGTTCTCTTCGCGCAGTTCGGCGCTGCGCCATCCGTCGGAGGTCCGCACCAACCGGTGGTGGTAGTAGCCACCGCAATAGCTCAGCTCGGTCATGTCGGGCAACTGCATCGGGTTGTAGAACATCGCCCGCACCGTCGCCGTGTCGCCGTCCAGCTCGGCTTCCACGTTGGTGATGTAGTGCATGCTCATCTGAATCGACGCGAATCCTCGGCTGAGCCACTCGGCGACCTCGTCACGGCCGCCGGCGACCGCGCCCGCCGACGAGTAGTCGATACGGGCGTCCGCGGTGAAGACCGACCGGTACAGAGTCCAGTCCTTGGTGTCGACCGCACGGGCATACCTGTTGAGTAGCGCAGTGATCTCGAGTTCGTCGCTGATTCTCTGGACATCCATGGGTTAGCCCCTTCGACGGTTGAATCCAAGCTTTACAGATGACATCGAAACTGTCACGCTGTTGGTGTGCGCCGAGACGACGCGACAATCCAGTTCGAGCTCCCTTACGCCGCCCCGCGACGGACGCCTCAACGCGGCCCCGAAACCGCAGGGACGTCGACCCGGTACCGGCTCGATGTGATCGCCGTCGACGTCAACGACGTCGTGCAGTCGGCCGGCGGCTGGCTATTCGATCGCGCGATGGCGGGGTGGGATGTCACCCTGCTTCTCGACGAACCCGCTGACGCGCGGGCGCTTCGCATTCTCGGAATTCGAACGGCTCCGGCTGCAGCGCTCGACGCGATCGGGGATTTGGCTGCGCCTCAAGCACTTGCGGTCGCCGCCGACGTCTTCAACCGCGACTCACGTATACGCAAGGCCGTGGTTGCGGCCCTGGATCGAGGTCTCACCGAGGTCATTTTGTGGGGCGATTTCTGGCCGACCGGAGTCCATCGCCGCGCCGAACCTGTCCAGCACCGGCTCAGTAGCGCGGCGTGTGTCTTCAAGGCTTGTGCGCTCGCAGCTGTACGACTTCCCGCCGGTCCGGACTTGGCTACCGAATCATTCCGTGGCGGCACCCGCTGTCGGCAGGCCTATGAGCCGGATCTGGTGCCGGTTGGGTAGCACCCGCAATCGGCCTTGCGCCAGCCCGCGCGGCTACGCCGGTCCGAGGCGATCGAGCGCGCAGGGAACACCGCGGCCGACCAAGGCCGACGTGGTGCCGCCCGGCCAACGTGTCGACCGCGACCGTCAGTTATGTGCTGAATAATGTTGGCCGCGTCATCAAGGCGCTCGTCGATCACGTCACGTTCAGCGGAAATTCTCAAGCGCTTCCCCGAGTGGGAGGTCGACATCGAAAACGCCCGTCTCTCAACGACGTCCACGATGCGTGGGTGGGAGCACGATGCCCGCGGTCCTGCGTGACCGCCGCGGAGCTTCTGGTACCCAGGGACTGAGATGAGAACCCCGGAGACGCTCAGAACTGAGAGCGGACGAATTCGAGCACTTCGTCGGCGCTGGCGAAGCCGCCGAGGTGGCTTTCTTCGGCGCGCAAAATCAGCTCGGCCTTGGGCAGTCGTTCGATGCACGCCTGAGCTCCCACCAGGTGCACTATTGGGTCGGCGTCACCATGCCACCACCGCACCGGCGCTCTCACATCGGCTAGTCGAAATCCCCAGTCGCGCCCGAATAATCGGGCATCGTCGACGATCGCCTGCAGCCGTCCCCGTGTCGACAAGATGAGGTCGTCGACGAACATGCCTTCCATGTCCGGATCGTGCAGTACCCGGCGGTCGCCCTCCGGCGTGATGCTCGCATAGGCGCGACATGCGTAGTGCGCGAACGGGATGATCGGCAGTACCAGTCCGGATACGGTCAGCGCCAACGGCTGACGCAGCACAGAGAGCGGCAGCGCGAAGCGACGAGCCAGCACAATGGCCCCGGTGGCAGCCGCGTCCGGACCCACCGAGGGCACCACGCCGCCCAAGATCCCTACCGCCACAACGCGACTGGCGACCGGCTCCACCGCAGCGCACGCCAACGCGTAAGGGCCGCCGCCGGAAAGCCCGACGACGGCCAGGCGGCCGGCGCCCACTGCGTCGGCAACGTGCGCCACGTCGGTGGCCCAGTCGGCCACCGTGTCGTATCGATACGGATCCGAAAGCCCCGCGCCGGGACGCTCTACGAGGATTACGCGGAGCCCGAGCTTTTCGGCAGCGCGCCGGCCCAGCAGCGGGAACTGCCGACGGCCGCCCGGTGTGCCGTGGAACCACAGCACGATGTCACCCGACGGATCCCCGAACTCCGCGAAACCCAGCCGGCGACCGTCGGGCAGGTGGACGCGACCTTCTGCCCGAGGCTTTTCGGTGGGCGGCACCCGCACCGGATGACGCCACAGGTTCTTTGGTCTCATGGGCACCGTGATTTTAGGTCGTGATCGCGCGCCGCCGGCCGATTTTCGAGGATCGCGCGGTGGGCGTCAACTGCGGCTGTATGTCCGGTCGTCTTCGATGTCGGCCCGCGACCGGTCGGGCAGGGCCACCACGCACCCAGCCGAAACGATCACTGCGACAAGGATGTACAGCGAGATCGAATACGGTGTGCCGGTCTGATGCAGCAGCCAGGTGGCCAGCAGGGGAGCGGGACCACCGGCGAAGACGGACGCCAGCTGGTAACCCAAACCTGCGCCGCCGTAGCGCAGATGCGTCGGGAAACTCTCGCCGATCATCGCCGCCTGCGGGCCGTACTGCATCGCATGCAGGATCAGCGACAGCACGATCGTGACGAAGATCAGCACGTGACCGCCATGGGTGAGCACTGCGAAGTACGGAAACGCGAACGCGCCGACCAGAATCACGCCGGCGAGGTACACCCGTTTGCGGCCGACACGATCCGACAGATGCGAGAAGAACGGGATCGCCGCGAGCGCGCAGACGGCGCCGACGAGCACCGAGTTGAGCACGAAGGTCCCGCTGAACCCGCCGCGGTCTTTGACGTACTTGAGGACATATGCCGTGAACAGATAGAACGGCAACTGCTCACTGAACCGAGCGCCGGCCGACAGTAGAATCTCGCGCCAATGGTGGCGGATCGCGTGCTCGACCGGTGTCTGCACCACCTTGCGCTCGATCACGGTTCTCGCAAACATTGGTGTCTCAAGGATTTTCAGCCGGATCGCAAGCCCGATAGCCACCAGCACGAGGCTGGCCAAGAACGGCACTCGCCACCCCCACGCATTGAACGCGTCGGGCGGCAGCGCCGCCGACAACAAAGTCATGCCTCCGGTCCCGAGCACCAGCCCGACCGGGACACCGACCTGGGCGGAACTCGCCAGCAGGCCGCGTCTTTCCTGCGCGCCCCATTCCATGGCGAGCAACACCGAACCGCTCCACTCGCCGCCGATCGCGATGCCCTGGACCAGCCGCATGACCACCAGCAGCAGCGGCGCGACGATACCGACCGACGCAGTCCCGGGCAGGATGCCGACGATCGCCGATGAAATGCCCATGACCAGAAGCGTGGTGATCAATGTGGCCTTGCGACCGATCCGGTCGCCCCAATGCCCGAAGATCGCCGCGCCGACGGGGCGTGCGGCGAAGCCGACGGCGTAAGTCGCGAACGACTGCATGGCGCCGGCGTACGCGCTGGACGCGGGGAAGAACAAGTGCGGGAAAACAAGTGCGGCCGCAGTGTTGTAGAGGAAGAAGTCGTACCACTCGATCGTGGTGCCCACCGTGCTGGCCAGTGCGGCCCGCCGGACCTGCGCGCGGTGGGACTGCTCGTCCAGTCGCGCCGCCTTGGTGACTTCGTCGTCGCCGATGACCATCGTGTCGTCCCTCCGCCGACCGCGTTCATCCACAGTGTGATGCCTCGGAAGCGGTTGTACGGTAACTCCGGCACCATTTGTGCGTTTATCCACGCGGTCGTCGTCAATACTTGCCAGGTCGGGGCGTGGCGACCAGGAAGGATTCTCCCGATGCGACAGCTCATGCGGTTCAGCGCCGTCGTGGCAACGGCGATCATGGTGACGACCTGCGCAGCGGTGCTGCCATCCGGTACGCCACGCGCAGCGGCCGACGACGGCACGCGGTACATGCCGTTGAGCTCGATTCTGCGGCGGTGTGATTGGACCAACGAGCCCTATGTGCCCTCAGACAGCAAGGGCTCGGCGTACGCGCTGCTGTCTCGAAGCGGCAACACGGTGTCAGCTGAGGTGCACCTGCTCGCGGTGAATCCTGACATCTGGTACGGCGTGCGTCTGGTCGAGGTGCCGCGTCCGGGCATCAGCTGCGGTGCCGGCGAACCCGGGGTCGGCGTGGGCCGCATCTACACCGACGGAGCCGGTAACGGCACCGCGACCGTCTCGGCACCGGTCATGGACGGCGCAACAGGCGCATGGGTGTCGGTGGAGGGACCGCTGGGCATCTCGACTCAGCTGAGCGGCGACTTCCGGACGTCGGACTACATCGCACCGATCTAACTCGGCCGAGCAAACCCGTTGCGGCGCAGGCTGTTCGAGCTCAGTGCGCCGCTACACCCATTGCTGCCAGCCGAACTGGGCGGTGCACACGAGCGCGATCCCGTCGGGTGACTGTGCCGCTGCGCCACGCGGGTTTTCGCACGGCTCGCCGATGTTGTGCACGCCGTACAGCGGGTAGGAGATCACCCAGAAGCCCGTGTCGACAGGCGGCCACTGGTTGGGAATCCAGTGGCACTGCATCGCCTCGCCGCCGCGGCCCCGCCCGAAGATGTAACGCTCCCAGCTGTAGCACGGGGCATTGAGAGCGGCGTCATACGACATGCCGGGCACGTCGCCGTCATAGCGTCCGGATGGGTCGTCGGCGGCGGCAGCGGGCGCCGTGGCGATGACGGCGGCCGTGACCGCGATGGCGGCAAGTAACTGACGATTCATTTCCCCACCCTCCCGTCGTTTCGGGGCAAAGCCTAACCGGTGGCGTCGGCGCCACAAGGGCTTCTTGCAAGACCGATGTGCGCTCAGCGGTAGAGGCCGTCGATCAGCTCCCGGTTGTGCTCGGCCACCACGGTGCGCTTGACCTTCAGCGACGGGGTGAGTTCACCGCGCTCCACCGACAGGTCGTGGTCCAGCAGCGCCCACTTCTTGATCGTCTCCCAGCGGTTGAGCTCGGCGTTGAGCTTCTTCACGTACTCGTCGACCAGCGCGTGCACTTCGGGCGTCTTCACCAGTTCGGCGTACGACTTGCCAGTCATCCCGCGGTCGGCCGCCCACCCGGAGAGGCTGTCCGGGTCCAAGGAGATCAGCGCGACACAGTAGTTGCGGGCTTCCCCGAAGACCAGGAACTGGCTGGCGTAGGGGCACATCGCGATGAACTTCGCTTCGATCGCCGGCGGCACGATGTACTTACCGCCGGAGGTCTTGAACATCTCCTTGATCCGACCCGTGATCCGCAGGAACCCGTCGGAGTCCAACTCACCCTTGTCTCCGCTGCGTAGCCAGCCGTCTTCGGTGAACGCGCCGGCGCTCGCGTCGGGCAGGTTGTGGTAGCCGGCCATCACTTCCGGACCGTTGATCTGCACTTCCCCCTCGTCGCTGATGCGCACCTGGGTGCCGTCGAACGGCAACCCGACGGTACCGAGCTTGTAGTTGTCGGGGCGGTTGATGAAACCGCCGCCGGCGGTCTCGGTGAGGCCGTAGCCCTCGAGGATCAGTAAGCCCGCGGCATGAAACCATTCGGCGATCTCACGGTTGAGCGGTGCGGAACCGGACACGAAGAACCGGATCCGGCCGCCGAATGCCTGCCGCACCTTGCTGAACACCAATCGGTCGAACAGCTTGTGCTGCAGAGCCATTGGCATCGGAACAGACGTGTTCTGGCGACGCCGGCGGTCGACCTCGACACCGACGGCGAAGGCCGTTTTGAACAGCTTCTCTTTCAGCCCGCCCTGGTCCTGCTGGGCGGTGACGATGCGAGCGTGCGCCTTCTCGAAAATCCTGGGCGCAGCAGCCATGAAGGTGGGCTTGACGGCGGCGGTGTTCTCCATGATCTTGTCGACGCGTCCGTCGACGGCGCTGACGAAGCCGCACGCCAATTGCGCGGACACCAGCACCTTGCCGAACGAGTGGGCCAGCGGTAGCCACAGCAGCTGTATGTCGTCTTCGCCCAGCAGGCCCATCTCCGCGACGGCCATCCCGTGGTACACCCACGCTTTGTGTTGCAGCCGAACACCTTTCGGCTTGCCCGTGGTTCCGGACGTGTAGATCAATGTCGCGAGCCGGTCGGGCGTGATCGCGTCGACGGAGTCGCGGACTGACTGGGGATGCTCGGCCAGATGCTTGGCGCCCACTTCGGCCAGCTCGTCGAGAGTGATCACCCAATCGTCGTCGCCTCGGTCCTGTTCCCCGGCTTCTGATGCGTCGAACAGCACCACCTTGGTGACGCCGGGCAGATCGGCACGACGTTCCGTCAGCTTGGCCAGTTGCTCGGCATTCTCTGCGAAGACCACCTTCGATTCGGAGTCGGACAAGATGTAGGCGGTGTCCGTGGCGTTGGTGTTCGCATACACGGTCGTGGTGGCTGCGCCTGTACACATGACCGCGAGATCGGCGAGTATCCATTCGTATCTGGTGCTGGAAGCGATGCCCACGCGCTGCTCGGGTTCCACCCCGAGTGCCAGCAGCCCCGCCGCCAGCGATTCCACCCGGTCGGCCGCCTGCCGCCAACTGATCGACACCCAATTGCCGGCCTCGAGGTAGCGGAACGCCTCCTTGTCGGGCGAACGTTCGACGCGCTGAAGAAACAGCGCCGCGAGACTGGATGCGGTCTGAACGGGGGATGTGGTGGTCGCCATCGTTTCCTCGCCTCGTTGCATACGGAGGGTGGGACGGACTCCACCCTCTCCGGTCATCATTGTGGTCGTATCTCGCCGGTCAGCGTCGGCGGTTGAGCATCCAAATCCGCGTGGACAGCAGCGTCGCAAAGGCACACCACAACGGATAGGCGGCCAGTGCCAGCCCACGGGGGCCAAGTGTTCCGACGGTGCGTCGCGTCAGATCCGCGCTGCTGGCGGTCAGCGCCGCGGCCGCCACAGCCGATGCGCCGAGCTGGCGGCGGTTGAAGAAGAGCCAGCTCCAGCTGCCGTTCAGCACGAGGTTGGCGGCCAACGCGGCGACATATCCGCGTGCCTCCTCGGAACGTCCCTGATCGCGCAGGCCGTCGATGGTCGACGCCGACGCCACTGCGATGTCGGCGTAGAGAACCGGCCACACCACGGGGAAGACCTGCCGCGGCGGCTGGAAGCCAGGCTTCTTCAACCGCCGGTACCAGAAGGACTCCGCGGGCCGGCTGGCCAAGCCGCCCAGTGTTGCGGTCGCGGCGACCGCCGCCGATGTCGCGGCCAGTGTCATCGCGCGCATAGTGCAACCTTCCCAGTCCCAGATCCGCCAGATGTTCTAGTTTGCGCGGGAGTTCCCTGCGCCCGCGGTTGCTAATCCAGGTGCGGCTGCGGCCGACGTCTGTCACCGAATCGCCCAGCGGCACAACGCGTCACGATGCGTGGGTCAATTACGCCAGCGCGGCGGGGCGAGCACGATCGAAATCCCGCCGTCGTCGCACAGCCAGTCCTCTTCGCAGGGATACGGGTAATACGGACCTGCCGAGGGCGCCGGCGCTCCCGACGGGCCGGTGACCGTGCCCTGCGCGCACACCGTGACGCCGCCGCTGGTGGTGCAGTCGGCTGCCGCCGGCGGCGCACACACCACCGCGGCCGCTGCGGCAGCGGCCAGCGTTCCGGTCGTGAGGTGGCGCCTCAGTGTGAACACAGCGGATCCAGCGTAGTCCTCGTGGGACTATGTGCGGGCGGCTTCCAGTAGTCGGCGAGAATGGACCACGATGGCAACACTGCGCTTTGGTACGGCGTGATGAGCAACCGACGCGACGTCGTGGTCGTGGGCTCGGGTCCAAATGGTCTGGCCGCAGCGGCGATCTGCGCCGCAGCCGGACTATCGGTCGAGGTCTTGGAGGCCCAGATGCAGCCCGGTGGCGGCTGCCGGACGGTCGAGCTCGATCTCGAGGTGCCGCTGCGTCACGACCTGTGCTCGGCAGTGCACCCGCTCGCCGCTGCATCGGAATTCTTCCAGCGGTTCGACCTTGCCGGCCGGGGCGTCACGTTGGCCCAGCCGGAGGCGGCGTATGCCCACCCGATGGACGGCGGTCGCGCGGCGATCGCATATCGCAGCATCGATCGCACCGTCGAGGAACTAGGCGGAGAAGACGGCCGATTGTTCAGGCGGGTGATGGCCCCGCTCGTCGATGCAGTGCAGGCGGTTCGGGACATCGCACTGTCGGACTTTCGAAGCGTGCCGGCTGCGGCCCTGACGCCGCGCGGATTGCTTGCGGCCGGTTCGCTGGCGGCGCGGGCGCTGCAACTCGGGACGCCGCTGTGGGAGCGGATGACCCACGCCGAACTCTGCGGCGCCCTGGTGACAGGGGTTGAGGCACACGCCAATACGTTGATCCCGTCAATCGCCGGCGGTGGCGCGGCGATGCTGCTGGGAGCGCTCGCCCACACCCACGGTTGGCCGATTCCGGTAGGCGGAAGCCAATCGATCGCCGACGCGCTGATCGCAGACATCTCGGCGCGAGGCGGTGTGGTCAGCTGCGGTCGTCGTATCCGGCGCGCCGATGATCTGCCGGACGCCAGGGTGTACCTGTTCGACACGTCGCCGTGGACCCTCGTCGACGTGTTCGGAGAGCGCCTGGGGTCGCGGTACCGGGCGGCCGTGCAGAAGTTCCGCCCGGGAAGCGGCGTGGCGAAGGTGGATTTCGTTGTGTCGGAAGAGATTCCATGGGCTGACCCGCGGGTGGGTTCGGCCGGGACGGTGCACATCGGCGGAAGCCGCGCGCAGATGGCGCAGGCCGAGTGCGATACCGCCGCGGGCCGGCACAGCGAAACTCCGATGGTGCTGCTGAGCCATCCGACGGTGGCCGACCCGACGCGGCGGGCGCAGGGCGGTCAGTCGCCGCTGTGGACCTACGCGCATGTGCCGAACGGCTCGACGCGTGACATGACCGAGACTGTGACCGCGCAGATCGAACGTTTCGCACCGGGGTTCCGCGACATCGTCGTGGCATCGCGCTGCATCCCGGCCAGCGACATGTCGCGGCACAACGAAAACTACGTCGGCGGCGACATCGCGGTCGGTCAGGTCTCGATGTACCGGATGATGGCCCGGCCGGTGTTGCGTTGGGACCCCTACCGAACCCCGATCGACAACGTCTATTTGTGCTCGGCGGCGACACCACCAGGTCCCGGAGTGCACGGGATGTGCGGCATGAACGCCGCCCGTCGAGTCCTGAGACGCCACTTCGGCATTCGGAACCTAAGGGATCTTCACCTCGGGCCAACGACACCGCGGCACCCCGGAAGCGGTTCGACGGCGCCATGAATTGGTGCGGCGCGCGGTGGGTACATGAGTCCCCATGGCAAATCACACGGGGACGACGCAGCTTGATTCCGTCCCGCAGATGAAGTCGGTCGTGGTCGTCGGCAGTGGATTCACGGGTTTCGAATGTGCCCGGCGACTCGCCCGCCAGATGCGCAGGCGAAATGCCCCCGTGACGGTGACGCTGATCTCGCCGATCGACTACATGCTGTACACCCCCCTGCTGCCTGACGTGGCGGGCGGCGTGGTGGACGCACGCTTCGTGACGATCCCGCTGGCCGGCATGCTCAAAGGGGCCCGGGCTGTGCGT
This sequence comes from Mycobacterium sp. NGS19, assembly GCF_059813155.1. NCBI lineage: Bacteria > Bacillati > Actinomycetota > Actinomycetes > Mycobacteriales > Mycobacteriaceae > Mycobacterium > Mycobacterium sp. NGS19. The sequence goes on along the minus strand of NZ_JCALEB010000006.1, from coordinate 305,433 downwards.
GGCCGCGTCGACGAGGTGGACCTCAAGAACCACACGCTGACTTTCACCGATCCCGAGCAGCGGTCGCGCAGCATGTCGTGGGACCGCCTTGTGCTGGCACCCGGATCGGTGACTCGCCTGTTCGACATCCCCGGACTGGCCACCCACGCCAGAGGCCTGAAGTCCACCGCGGAGGCCCTGTACCTGCGCGACCATGTGCTCGAGCAATTCGAGCTGGCGTGCCTCGACGAGGACAAGGACCTGGCTCAGTCGCGCCGCACCATCGTGGTGGTCGGCGCCTCGTATTCGGGGACGGAACTTGTCGCGCAATTGCGGGCGCTCGCTGACGCCGCCGCCAAGCAGATGGGATTCGACCCTGCGTCGGTGAAGTTCCTGTTGCTCGACCTCGCCGAGCAGGTGATGCCCGAGGTGGGTGAACGGCTTGGCCAAGCCGCCATGGACGTGCTGCGCAGTCGCGGCATCGACATTCAACTGGGCAGGACATTGAAGGAAGTGCATGCCGATCACGTCGTGTTGAGCGACGGTTCGGTAGTGGGCACCCGCACGGTGGCCTGGCTGACCGGCGTGACGGCCGCGCCGCTGATCGAGCAGCTCGGCTTGCCCACCGAGAAGGGCAGGCTCAAAGTGCAGGCCGACCTGCAGGTCCCCGGCCATCCGGACGTCTTCGCCGGCGGCGACGCCGCTGCGGTGCCGGATCTCACGCAACCCGGAAAGATCACCCCGCCCACCGCGCAGCACGCCATTCGTCAGGGAAAGACGTTGGCGCGCAACGTCGCCGCCAGCCTCGGCTACGGAACGAAGAAGGATTACCGGCACCGCAACATGGGTCTGGTCGTCGACCTGGGCCCCCGCTACGCCGTCGCCAATCCGCTCAACGTCCACATCTCCGGATATCCGGCGAAGCTGGTCACCCGCGGCTATCACCTGTATGCCATGCCGCGGTTCGTCAATCGGTGGGCGGTGGCGCTGGCGTATCTCACCGACGCGATGTTCCCGCGAACGATCGTCTCGATCGGGCTCGCGTCGGAGGCGGATGCGGAATTCTCGGCCAGTCAAGGCATTCCGCTGCCCAAGGCCAACTGAGCGGAATGGAACCGTCCGGCGACGAGTTGCTTGCCGCCGTCGAAGCATCGCCGCGGGCAGCGCGCGCACATGATCGGGCTCAGTGGGTTGGGCTATTCACCGCCGACGGGCGCGTCGAGGACCCGGTCGGAACACAACCGCACGTCGGGCACCGCCAGATTGGCCGCTTCTACGACACGTTCATCGGACCACGGCAGATCACTTTCCACCCTGATGTCGACATCGTCTGCCGCACCACGGTGGTCCGTGATCTCACGCTCGAAGTGGTGATGGGTCACGGAGTGCGGCTGATGGTGCCCACGGTCATCCGCTACGACCTGCGGGCCGGTGAATTCGGTTGGCGGATTGCCAGTTTGCGGGCGTACTGGGAATTGTCGGCGATGCTCGGCCAGTTCCTGCGCCAAGGCGTGAACGCAGTGCCGATCGGCCTGCGGCTCGCTGGGGCGCTGCTGCGCAACCAAGGGGTGGCTGGCACGGCGCGTTACGCGGGGGGACTTCGCAGTGTGGGCGCTGAGGGCAAGCGACTCGTCGAACAAGCGCTGACCGACGGCAGGCTGCGACCAGATCTGCGTAAGTGCCACGTGCACAGGCTGATTGCCTCCGGTTCGACGGTCGTGGCGTCGGTGGACACCCCGGCCGGACGTGCCGTCGTGTTCGCCGACGTTGATCCGCGCACGGCCGCGATCGGCTCCGTCGAGTACTTCACGCCCCCTACAACTCGAGCGTGAGCAGTTCTCCTTTGGGCGCGCGAGACACGCAGACGAGCATCGCGCCGGCCTGCCGCTCAGGTTCGGTCAGCAGCGTGTCGCGGTGATCCACCCGACCGGCGAGGACCCGGGTGCGACAGGTTCCGCAGAATCCCTGCTGACACGAGTATGGCGCGGCCACCCCGGAGCGCTGCAGCGCCGACAACAGCGTCTCCTGCGCGCCGACGTCCACGACCGCGCCGGTGGATGGGATGCGCACCGAGAATTCCTCGCCGTCGGCTACGGGAGGCGCGGCGAATCGCTCGAAATGCAGTTCGACACCGTCGCGGCTGGCCAGCCGACTGCGAATCGCGGTGAGCAACGGGGCCGGCCCGCACGCGTAAACCGCTGTCCGGTCTGGACATTCGCCCAAGAGTTCGTCGGCGGCCGGCAGCCCGTGGACGTCGTCGGTGCGGATCCGCACCCGGTCGCCGTATTGCGACACCTCGTCGACGAAGGGCAGACTGTCAGCGCTTCGGCCCACGTAGATCATCGACCACTCGACGTCGAGGCGCTGCACTTGCCGCAACATCGACAGGATCGGCGTGATGCCGATACCGCCGGCAACGAACCGTAACCGGGTTGCGGGCGAGCCACGACCGGGAATGACCAGCGGGAAGGCGTTGCGGGGCCCGGCTGTGGTCACAGTGGATCCGATCACGAGTGCGTCGTGCACCTCGATGGAGCCGCCACCGCCGTCAGGGATGCGACGCACGGCGATGCGGTAGGTCTGACGGTCGCCTGGATCGCCGCACAGCGAGTACTGACGGACCCGGCCGCTCGGCAGGTGGATGTCGATGTGCGCGCCCGGGTACCACCGGGGCAGCGGCGCGTCGTCCGCCGCGGCCAGTGTCAGTGCCACCACGTTCTCGTCGTGGGCTACCACTTGCCGGTCCACTATTCGCAGGGTGCGCGTACGGTCGCGCTCCGGCGGCGCCGGAGGCCGGCGGAGCGCGCCGGTGAGCCCCCACACCCCGGACACGATCACGCTGGCCAATCCGAGCAGCGGATCGTGTCTGGTACGGCCGGAGGCGCTTGCCGGCACGTCGGCGACGCGAAAACCGAAGCGCGCCATCAGAGGTGGGCAGCCCGCGCGGCCGGCGAACTCGCCAGGTAGGCGACCGCTTGCGCGGTGGACCCCATCTTCTCGGGCGTGAAGCCCGGTCGCAGATAGTCAAAAGTGTTACTGCCGAAGAGCTTTCGGTAGCGAGGCAGCAGGCCGTGTTTGGAGTCGAGATAGCGCAGCTTCTGCATCCGCAGCCATCCGAAGTCCACCTGCGGGTCCGTCTTGACGAGATACCACGAGACCCGCTGGAACATCACGAACATGAATGTCGACGCCATGAGCATCGCGCCGACGCGGTCGAGGTAGCTGTCGCTGAAGTAGGTGGCGACGTCGTGGGCGACGTTGCGGTGCTCCACCTCCTCGGCGCCGTGCCAGCGGAACAAGTCGACGAACGTGGGGTGCGCGCCGAAGTCTTCCCACGCGTTGTTCAGGGCGAAGTCGCCGAGCACCGCGGTGTAGTGCTCGAGCGCCGCGATGAACCACAACCGGTCGCACAGCTGGTTGTGCCGGCGCTTCGGTGCGGTGGCGGTCGAGGCACCGAGCACTTTGGAGAACGCGTATTCGACTTGATCGAGCACTGGCTTGGGGTCGAAGCCGCGTGCCTCCATGAACTCGTGCAGGGCCTGCTCGTGGATGTCGGCGTGAATGGCCTCCTGGCCGATGAAGCCGCGCATGTCGTCGGCGAGCTTGGGGTCTTTGACCAGCGGGAGCGCCTCGTTGTACGTCGCGACGAACCATCGTTCCGCCGCCGGCAGCACCACGTTGAGGATGCCGATCATGTCCGATGCGACCGGATGTCCCGGTATCCAATGCAGCGGAATGTCGGAGAAGTCGAAGTGCACCTTTCGGGGCTGAATCTGCACCGGCCCCGGATCGACCTCGCGCTCGCATCGTTGCGGTCGCAGCATGACGGAATTCTACGGCCGTGCGCACATCGATGTTTCGTTTGCCCGGCCGATGTCAATATGTCGGGCATGCCCGGAGTTGGCGATGTCTTGGAGTGGGCGCGGCAGCAGGTCGCGTCACGCGTTCCGAAAGCTGACCTGGACCAGCGCGACCCCGACTACATCCGCGACCAATTGCCTGGCTTGTGGTTGTTGGCGTCGGTGTACTTCCGGGCCGACGTGCGGGGGCTGGACCGGATCCCGGCGGAGGGGCCGGTGCTGCTGGTGGGCAACCACAGCGGCGGCAACCTGCCACCTGACACGTTCGTCTTCACCCTTGCTTTTTCGTCGTACTTCGGCGTCGAGCGGCCGTTCTACCAGCTCGCGCACAACCTCGTCGTGTCCATGCCCGGACTGGGCGCGCTGCGTAAGTTCGGCACCGTCGCCGCAAACCACGACAATGCGCTGCTGGCCTTGCAGTCGGGCGCCGCGCTGCTGGTCTATCCCGGCGGTGACTACGAGGTGTTCAGACCGTCGTGGGAGCGCCATCGCGTCGACTTCGGCGGCCGCAAAGGCTATGTGCGCCTGGCCCGGGAGGCCGGCGTCCCGATCGTGCCGATCGCCAGTGTCGGCGGTCAGGAGGCGGCGCTGTTTCTCGACCGCGGGCAGTGGCTGGCCAAGTTGCTGATGGTCGACAAGATGGCGCGGCTGAAAAGCGTGCCGATCTTGCTGGCACCGCCATGGGGTCTGGTGGTCAGCGACATGATCCCGCGGCTGCCGCTGCCGACGAAGATCGTCATCGAGGTGCAGGACCCGATCGACGCCGCCGACATCCAGTCCGCCGACGACGACACGATCAACGACAAAGTCCTGGGCAGCCTGCAGGCCGGTGTGGATCGGTTGGCTGCCGAACGACGCTTCCCGCTGATCGGCTGACAGGTGAGAGTGCACGAATGAGGGTTCAACGCCGCTGCGTCATCGACGCGAACCGCGACGACGTCTGGAAGGTCGTCAGCGATCCGGACTGCTATCCGACGTTCATGGCGAATCTCGCCCGCTGGGAGACCGTCACCGACGGTCCGGTGCGGGTGGGCGCTCGCTACACCGTCCATTGGAAGATCGGTTCGGTACCGGTCGGTGGGCTGATCGAGGTGGTGGAGTTCGACGAGTCGCGCGATCTGGCGTTCATCGGCATCACCGGTATCAACCTGCGGGGCCGAATCCGGTTGCGCGACACCGCAGATGGCCGCACGAAGGTGATCTTCCGGCTGTCCTACCAGGCGCCCGGCGGACTTCTCGGCCTGATCGCGGACCACCTCGCCACCCGGCAAGTCGGCCGGACGCTGTCGGCCACACTGAAGAACCTGAAGGAGCTCGTCGAGTCCTAGGTGGTTTCAGCGGCTGGTTTTAGGGCTTTTGCAGGCTGGGTAAACGACGTCGAGGTGTACATCACCGAAGGAGTCTGACGATGCCCAAGACCAGCAAAAGCGGAAGCGCAAAGAAAAGCGAACTGCCGAGCACGCTGCAGAAGTCGCCGGCCAAGGCACAGCGGACGTTCGCCAAAGCGCACGACGCCGCGGTCAAGGAATATGGGGAAGGCGAGCGGGCACATCGCGTCGCGTACAGCGCCCTCAAGCACAGCTTCGAAAAGGTCGGCGACCACTGGGAGCCCAAGAGCAAGAAGGGGCCGTCGGATCAGCGCGCGAAGAGCGGCGGACCGAACGCGAAAGGCGAGACGGCCGAAGGCGTCAATGCGAATGCCAGCAAGAAGCATTTGATGGAGGTCGCCCGCCGGCTGGATGTCTCTGGGCGTTCGTCGATGAGCAAAGAAGAATTGGTTGCGGCGATCAAGAAGGCCAATCGGCGTGAGTCGGCGCGCAAGCGTTAACCGCGGGTTTCGACTGTCGGTTCGCCCTGCGGCGGCCCGGTCGGCGGCGGATCGGCGTGCGGCGGTTCGAATCCCTCGATCAGATAGCGCCACTGGTCCGGCGTAAGAGCGCGACGAGCCTTGCGCCGGGTGATCAAGATGCCGACGACCGCCAGCGTCCACACGCCGTACTGAACCGTCCAGGCCAGGCGGAACGACGCGAACGAGTAGCCACCCGCCGCACCGATGATGAGGCCCATGATCTGCATCACCACCAGCGATGCCAAGAAGCCGCCCATGTTGACCATCCCCTGAGCGGTGCCCAGCGTCGCCCGGGGATTGAACGTGCGCGCAAAGTCGAAGCCCACCATCGAACCTGGGCCACCAACCGAGATCACGACTACCAACAAAGTCAGCAGCCATAGTGGTGCGCGGTGTGGAAATGCAAGCACCACAGTCCATATCGCCACGTTGCTGGCAATGATCGTCAGCACCATCCATGACCTGCGCAGCGGGTAGCGCGCCGTCAACACCCCGAGCACAACACCGGCGACGATGGCGGTCACCACCGACAGCGACAACAGTGCACCCGCTGTCTCCGTCGAAACGCCCTGCGCCGCGGTCAAATACGGGACACCCCACATCAACGCGAACACGGTGACCGAAAACTGCGTACCCATGTGGGTGAAGAAGCCCAGTCGAGTGCCGGGCCGCAGCCACACCGTTTTGACGCTGGCAAGGGTGGCGCGGAAGTCGGTCTTGTCGTCCCGAACGATTGCGCCTTCGGGGGTGTCGCGCACCAGCGCGAGCGTCAGCGCAAGCGACAGCAGCCCGAACGCCGCGACGGCAACGTATGCAGCGGTCCAGCCGGAGTGCAGCATCAGCGCGAGGAACGGCAGCGCCGACAGCACCTGTCCCAGCTGCCCGCAGATGCCGGTCAATTGCGTGACGAGCGGAACCCGCCGCGGGGCGAACCAGTGGGGCACCAGTCGCAGCACCGAGATGAACGTCAACGCGTCGCCCAGACCGAGCACGGCGCGCGCAGCGATCGCCGCCGGCAGCGCGGTGGAGAAGGCGAGCGTGAGCTGTCCAGCCGCCATCAGCCCGGCGCCAGTGGCGATCAGCGTCTTGGAGCCGAGCTTGTCCAACAACACACCGGCGGGAACCTGCGCCGTCGCATAGACCACCACCTGAAGCACCACGAACGTCGACAGCACTCCCGGGGTGGCGCCGAACCGGTCGGCGGCTTGCAGCCCAGACACTCCCAACGTGGTGCGGTCGAGAACCGCGACGATGTAGCCCAGTAGTCCCACAGACCAGACAATCCAGGCGCGCATCGTCATGTCCCCTTCGGCCGCAACCGCCGGACCGGCCGCGTCTCGATTGCATCGATCGTCAGCGTGCGGCTGCGAAATCGCCATTCAGCGTCGGTTCGAACGTACTCGTCGTCGTACTGCAGATACCACACGGCGTCTGAGAGCTCGTCGCCGACTCTGGTGAAGTGGTGTGCGATGCATGCGATGCGACCGTGTGCGTTGTTCATTGCCGCCGTGTAGATTTCGCCGACGATCGCGTGCATGGTCCGCTCGACCTGCTCGACTGCTCTGACCGCTGTGTCGATCGCCGCATAGCCCCGATGGACGACCACCGGTTCCAGCACGTTCGGCGGATCGGGCACTGCGAACGTTGCGTCCTCAGCGAACAGTGCGGCGACGTCGTCGAACCGGCGGTCGTCGATGCCGGCGGCGTACCGGTGCACCAGCTGGGAGAGCGCGAGCCGGTCGGCTGGGTTCACGGCGCCAGCCCGAGGCGCTGCGCGCATGCCGACACTCGGTCTTTGGCGTCGTCGACTTCGCGAACCGGCGGCATCGCGAGCACAACGCGATCCGCGCCGAGTTCGGCCAGCTTGTCCGCTCGCTCGCGGTCGATTTTCTCAACGAGATGGCCGAGGGACAGCTCGAGCGCCGACCCGTCGCGTCCGGCATCCGCCGCCGCCTGATGCATGACGTCCATCAGTTCCTGCAGCGCCGGCCCGGTCACACCGAGCGGCTGCAAACCTTCGCCGAGCCGGCCCGCGCGCCTGGCCGCTGCACTGCTGTGACCGCCAACGTGGATAGGAAAGTGTTCGCCCCGCAGCGGTTTCGGGTAGCAGGCAATGTCGCGGAATCGGAAGAATTCGCCGCTGTGCGTGGCACCCGCAGGGCGATCGGCCCACAGCAACCGCATCACCTCGATCTGTTCGTCGGCGCGCCGGCCCCGATCACCGAACGGCGCACCGCACGCCTCGACCTCTTCGCGCAACCAACCCACCCCGACGCAGAGCCGCAGCCGGCCGCCAGAAAGCGCATCGACCGTCGCAACCCGTTTGGCCAGCACGACGGGATGGTGATTGGGCAGCACCAGCACACCGGTGGCCAAACCCAGCGTCGTGGTGTGACCGGCGATGAACCCAAGGAGTTCAAGGGGATCCGGGACCGGGCAGTCTGCAGCCAGTGCCACCCTTCCCGACGGATCGTAGGGGTAGCGGCTGTCGTAGCAGGTCGCGAGAACCGTGTGCTCGACGGCCACGATCTCGTCGAAACCGCATGCTTCGACATGACGGGCGAAGTCTGCGATCCATACCGGGTCGGCGGTCACCCCGGCGTCGACCGGAGCAATGACGGCGTATTTCATGTGCCGTCAGCCTCCACCGCGACGCGCATGGCAGCGGCCAGCGTCGCGGCACGCTGATCACGAAACACGTCCTCCAGCAACATCTTTCGGCCTTTCGGGCCGGCGAGCGGCACGCGCCAGTTCGGGTATTCGTCTGTGGTGCCGGGCTGGTTCTGGGTGCGCCGGTCCCCGACGGCGTCGCTGAGCGATAGCGCCAGCAGTTTCGACGGGGTGCGAGCTAGATAGCGGTGCAAGGCCAATACGGTGTCGTCGACATCGGCGTCGTCGTGGAGCAACCCCGTGCGGCGCAGCTCTTCCAACCAGGCCTGCTGTTCGGCGCGATCGCTTTGCAGCTCCTCCTCGAACGACCGGGTGAGCAGACCGAGCCGATCGCGCAGCCGGACATGTTCGCCGGCAAGATATCCAGCCGTTGGCGGCAGGTCGTGGGTGGTGACCGAGGACAGGCAGTATTCTCGCCACCGCTCGGCCGGAAGCGGACCGCCGTCGCCGTCATGGTCCATCTCGAACCACAAGATCGACGTGCCGAAGATTCCCCGCTCGCGCAGGTAGTCGCGCACCCACGGTTCCACTGTGCCAAGGTCCTCGCCAACCACCAGCGCTTCGGCGCGATGCGCCTCCAGCGCCAGCACGCCGACCATCGCTTCGTGGTCGTAGTAGACGTATGTGCCGTCAGTTGGCTTGGCGCCCTGGGGAATCCACCACATTCTGAACAGGCCGATGATGTGGTCGATGCGCACTCCGCCCGCGTGCCGCAGCACCGCATTGACCATGGATCGGAACGGCTGATACTCATGCGCGGCCAACGCGTCCGGTCGCCACGGCGGCTGAGACCAATCTTGGCCCTGCTGGTTGAACGCATCCGGCGGCGCCCCGGCGGTGACACCGAGCGCCAGCACATCCTGCAGCGCCCACGAGTCGGCCCCGCTCGGATGCACGCCGACCGCGAGGTCATGCATGATGCCCAGCGCCATCCCGGCTTGGCGAGTGTGGGCCTGGGCGATCATCAGCTGATCGTCGAGTTGCCATTGCAACCAACGGTGAAAGTCGACGTCGGCGGCGTGCTCCTCGGCGAAGACCGCAACACCTGACGCGCCGGGATGCTGCAGATCGTGAGGCCATTGTCGCCAGTCACTTCCGTACGTCTCGGCAAGTGCACACCAGGTGGCGAAGTCGTCCAGCGCGCGACCCTCCCGTTGGCGGTACGCGGCATAGGCGAGGTCGCGTCCCGCGGAGCGCGGCACTCGGTAGATCTCTTCGAGCGCTGCGCGCTTCGCGGCCCAGGCCGCGTCACGATCGATCGAGTCGATCCGTTTGGCGCCGCTTTGGACGTCGTCGTGCAGCTTGCGGATCCGACGCCGACGGCGGATGTACGCGAACTCCGGAATTGCTTCGACGCGCAGGTAGATGGGGTTGACGAAGCGACGCGACGTCGGCAGATACGGTGAAGGCTCCATAGGCGCGGTGGGTGCGGCGGCGTGCAAGGGATTGACCAGCACGTAGCCCGCATGGTGCTGCGAAGCTGCCCACACGGCGAGATCCGTCAGATCGGTCAGATCGCCTATGCCCCAGGATCTTTTGGAGCGGACGCTGTACAGCTGCGTGGCCAACCCCCAGGTGCGCCGTGAACCCAGCCGTTCCGGGACGGTCAGGCTGGCCGGCGTGACGATCACCGCGGAGCCGTCGGACGAACCGGCGTCGTCGAGGTGCAGCCGGTGGTATCCCAGCGGCAGGTCAGCAGGCAGCTCGAAGCTGGCCTCGCCGACAAGCCGGCCGTCCAGGTCGTACGGCGAGGTGAAGTTGTCGAGTTGGCGCAACCCGGCACGTACTGTGCCGTCCTCCAGACGAATCCACGGCCGGGCCGGTGCTCCGTGGCTGACGTGCACCCAGAACGGCGTCGGCGTTCCGGCCCGCATGACGATCACCGGCGGCAGTGGGCGCGACCAGTAGCGGCGGTCGTGGTCGCGAAGCGCGGCGCGGCGCTGCTCTTCGGTGTCGGCGACCACATCGAGTGCGGCGAGGACTGCCACGACCGTCTGATCCGGCACCACCACGCGGCGGCCGCTGGCGTCCTCGTACTCGGTGGCAACGCGGTAGCGTGCGGCCAGCTCGGCCAGTGATGACTGCTGCGAGGTCATGGTGGCCATCTTTGCCGACGCGCTGGCGGGTAGTCTCCGCAGATGCGGACCGGGCGGCTCGCAGCGTCGCAGGATCGGCGCGCGCGGGTCGCGGTCGCTGCACTGTTTCTGACCAACGGCGCGCTGTTCGCGAATCTGCTGCCGCGGTATCCCGAGATCAAGGCTGACCTTGGTTTGTCCAACGCGCTATACGGCGTCGCGGTCGCGGCCTTCTCGATTGGCGCGCTGATAACCGGGCCAGCAGCGGCCTCGCTCATCCGGCGGTTCCGCTCGGCGAGGGTGGCGGTGTGCGGGTCGGCGATGATCGCGTTGTTCGCCTGGCTGGCCGGAGTGGCGCCCACGGTGTGGACGTTCGCGGGCGCGCTGTTTGTCGCCGGCGGCGCCGACGCAGTGACTGACGTCGCTCAGAACGCGCATGGTTTGCGGGTGCAACGACGTTATGGCCGTTCCATCATCAATTCGTTCCACGCGGTGTGGTCGGCCGGCGCGATACTCGGGGGCGCGATGGGCGCGGCGGCGATCGCGTTGCACGTGCCGCGCGGCACCCATCTGGCGGTATCGGCGGTGGTGTTTTCCGGAATCTGTGTCATCGCCTACCGATATCTACTGCCGGGACCGGACGATGCCACTGCCGAACCTCGGTCGGGGCCGGGAGTGCGCGCGGGGACACGGGCGGCGACGTACGCCGCGCTGGCGGCATTGGTTCTGATCGCGATCGCGGCCGCGGCAGTGGAGGACGCCGGCAGTTCGTGGGCCACGCTGTTCATGCGGGAGTTGGGTGCGCCCGGTGCGCTGGCCGTGTCGGGCTACATCGCTGCGGTGGGATCGCAGCTTGTCGGCCGGTTGCTCGGTGATCGGCTGGTCGACCGGTTCGGGCAGCGCACGGTCGCCCGCGCCGGCGGAGCGATCGCGGCGTTGGGCATGGGGGCTGCGCTGGCATACCCGAGCCTGCCGGCCGTAATCGGGGGGTTCGCCGCTGCGGGGTTCGGTGTGGCGACATTGATCCCTGCGGCGATGCAGCGTGCCGACGAGCTTCCCGGCCTTCGGCATGGCACTGGCCTGACAGCAGTGACCTGGCTGATGCGGGTGGGATTTGTCTGCGCCCCGATGGTGGTCGGCGGTATTGCGGACGTCTTCAGCTTGCGCGCCGGCTTGCTGACTGTTCCGGTGGCCGGCATCGTCGTGATCGGGCTGGCCGGGGTACTTTCCGACGGCCGCCGGCGTTAGCCGGAATCGTTCGCTTCTCCGCACCCGCGGGCGGAAAGTTAGGCCTGCTTAATACCCGCGGGTAACATGGGGGCCAACCCCTCGTGAACAGGACTCATCAAGCATGACCACCAGCACAGTCGTCGAGACGACGTATGGCCCGGTGCGCGGCGTCGATCTAGGCGACGTCACAGCCTGGAAGGGCATCCGCTACGCGGCACCGCCAACTGGCGATCTGCGCTGGCAGGCGCCGCAGCCGCCGGCGAAATGGACTGACGTGGCCGACGCCAGCCGATTCGGGCCGGTATGCCCTCAGCCGCCCGTGCCGATCCTGCCATTCGATCTCGGCGCACCGGAGGGCGAAGATTGTTTGTCGCTGAATATCTGGGCTCCCAACCAGCCGGGTGACAACAAGCCGGTCATGGTGTGGGTGCACGGCGGGGCGTACATCCTCGGCTCCAGCAGCCAGCCGATGTACGACGGAAGCGTGCTCGCCTCGAGCGGCGACACGATCGTCGTCACCGCCAACTATCGCCTCGGCGCGTTCGGTTTCCTCGACCCGTCCACCTTCCGAAGCGCGCGCCGCCGGTACGACACCAATGTCGGTCTGCGCGACGTCATTTTCGCGTTGCAGTGGGTGCGCGACAACATCGCCGCATTCGGCGGCGACCCGAACCGAGTCACGCTCTTCGGCGAATCTGCCGGCGGGGGAGTGGTGACCACGCTGATGACCAGTCCCCGCACGGAGGGCTTGTTCGCCGGCGCGATCGCCCAAAGTTCGCCTGCCACAACGGTTTACGACACTGATCGGGCTGGGCGGGTAGCCGGCATGCTGTTGGATCGGCTCGGCATCGCGCACGCCGACATCGACCGCCTGGTCGACGTTCCGGCCCGTGCTCTGGTCAGAGCGTCCCAAGAGGTGTTCGACGCCGTTCCCGCGCAGACGCCAGGCACGGTGGCCTTCGCGCCGATCGTCGACGGCGACGTCGTCCCCGACTATCCGGTGAAGCTCGCCCGCGAGGGACGCTCCCACCCCGTACCGCTGATCATCGGCACCAACAAGCATGAGGCCGCGTTGTTCAAGTGGATGAAGTCGCCGTTGATGCCGATCACCCCTCCGGCAATCAAGGCCATGTTCGCCGAAATCGCCGCAGAACAGCCGGATGTGGTGCTGCCCACCGAAGAGCAGATCGGCACAACCTACGCCGGACTGCGCGTGAAAGCGCGCGGGATGGGACTCGCCAGCGACATCGGCTTCCGGATGCCGTCCGTCTGGTTCGCAGAAGGGCACAGCGCTGTTGCCCCGGCCTATCTGTATCGCTTCGACTTCGCCACGCCCATGATGCGGCTGCTGCGCATGGGCGCCGCGCACGCCACCGAATTGCCTTATGTCTGGGGCAATCTCGTGCAGGGCCCGACGGACCCCACCTTCAAGCTGGGCGGCCTGAAAGCCGGTAAGGCGGTGTCAGAACGCATGCGGACACGCTGGCTCAACTTCGCCGACCAGGGCAAGCCGGTTGGACTGCCCGGCGACCCGGCATGGGCTCCCTACCAGGAGCCTGACCGCGCCTGCTTGGTCATCGACCGCGTCGACACCGTCGTCCACGACATCGACCGCGACGTCCGCGAGATGTGGGGCGACAGAGTGCTCAACTTCCGGTAGCCCGGACCCGCATCCGGCGCGGGTGTGCACCGTTAAGCTGGCTGCGGAGGTGCCAGAAGTGGAGCGTATTGCGGCGATTCTCGACATGCTGCCGCCTCAGATGCGCGATCCTGTGCTGTTCGCGATCCCGTTCTTCTTGTTGCTGCTGATTCTCGAATGGACCGCGGCCCGCAAGCTCGAACACATCGAGGACCGGCCGGCTGTCGGTGCGTTTCACAGCCGTGACTCATGGGCCAGCATCTCGATGGGGCTGGTGTCCGTCGCCACCACAGCGGCTTGGAAGTCGGTCGCGCTGCTGGGCTACGCGGCGATCTACGCCTACCTCGCGCCGTGGCATCTCTCGCCGCGTCAGTGGTACACCTGGGTGATCGCTCTGGTGGGCGTGGACCTGCTGTATTACACCTATCACCGCATCGCCCACCGGGTCCGGCTGATCTGGGCCACCCATCAGGCGCACCACTCCAGCGAGTACTTCAACTTCGCCACCGCACTGCGGCAGAAGTGGAACAACAGCGGCGAGATTCTGATGTGGATTCCCTTGCCGCTGTTGGGGATTCCGCCGTGGATGGTGTTCGCCAGTTTCTCGGTGAGCCTGATCTACCAGTTCTGGATCCACACTGAGCGCATCGGCAAGCTCTGGCGGCCCATAGAATTCGTGTTCAACACCCCGTCGCATCACCGCGTGCACCACGGCATGGACCCGCAGTATCTGGACAAGAACTACGGCGGCATCTTGATCGTGTGGGATCGGCTGTTCGGTTCCTTTCAGCCTGAGTTGTTCCGCCCTCACTACGGACTGACCAAGCCCGTCAACACCTTCAACATCTGGACGCTGCAGACGCGCGAGTACGTAGCGATGGCCCGCGACGTGCGCTCGGCCGCCCGCTGGCGCGACCGACTCGGCTACATCTTCGGCCCGCCGGGATGGCAGCCGCGTACCGAGCGGCCGCGCAGCGTCGCCGCGTCCACCGTGGCGGCCTGAAGACCCGTGCGACACCGCGAACTCGTCAAGGATTGACCGCATGGACGTCAAAGAAGTGCTTCTGCCCGGCGTGGGCTTGCGATACGAGTTCGACATCCGCGACGGTGACCGCATCGGCGTGATCGCCCGGCGGTCCGGCGGCTTCGAGGTCGTGGTGTACGGCCGCGACGACCCCGACGAGGCCCGCCCGGTGTTCCGGCTCACCGAGGACGAAGCCGAGGCGCTGGCCCAGATCCTCGGCGCGCCTCGGATCACCGAACGGTTCGCCGACCTGACCCGCGAAGTGCCGGGCCTCAATGCGGGCCAGGTCGTGATCAGTGCCCACAGCCCGTTCGTCGACCACCCGCTCGGCGACACCAAGGCCCGCACCCGCACAGGCGCCTCGATCGTGGCCATCGTGCGTGACGACGAGGTGCTGGCTTCACCGGGACCCGCGGAGACGCTGCGCAGCGGTGACGTGCTCGTGGTGATCGGCACCGAGGAGGGCATCGCCGGCGTCGAGAACATCGTCGACCAAGGTCACGCGACCGGTGGCGACGCTGCGGCCCCACCGACCGGCCTTGGCCCAGCCGGCCCGCCGGCCGAAGGCTGACGCGTGCAGGTTTCGGCGACGCTGCTGCTCGAGCTCGGCGTCATCCTCGCCGTGCTCACGATTCTCGGCGCGGCCGCCCGGCGCTACGCGCTGTCGCCGATCCCGCTCTACCTGGTCGCCGGGCTCGCGCTGGGCAACGGCGGCATCGTGCCCCTCCCGGCGGCGGGTGAATTCGTCACCGCCAGCGCGTCGATCGGTGTGGTGCTGCTGCTGTTGACCCTGGGGCTGGAATTCTCGATCACCGAATTCGCCAGCAGCCTGCGCCGCCATCTGCCGTCGGCGTGGGTCGACGTGGTGCTCAACGCGGCGCCCGGCGCGGTAGCCGGCTGGCTGCTGGGGCTCAACGGTGTCGGCATCATCGCGATGGCCGGCATCACCTACATCTCGTCGTCGGGGGTGATCGCGCGGCTGCTCAACGATCTGCGCCGACTCGGTAACCGCGAGACGCCGGCGGTGCTGTCTGTGCTTGTCCTGGAGGACTTCGCGATGGCCGCGTACCTGCCGCTGTTGGCGGTGTTGGCGGCGGGCGGCTCGTGGTGGGCGGCGCTGCTGGGCATGGCGATCGCCATCGCCGTCGTGAGCGCGGCTTTCGCGGTGTCGTACTTCTGGGGCCACCATGTGGGTCGCCTGGTGGCCCACCCCGATTCTGAGCAGCTACTACTGCGAATCCTTGGCCTCACGTTGATAGTCGCCGGGTTGGCGGAGTTCGTTCATGCGTCGGCGCCGGTCGGTGCGTTCCTGGTGGGGCTGACGTTGACGGGCCATACGGCCGACCGCGCCCGCGAGGTACTCAGCCCGCTTCGCGATTTGTTCGCCGCGATCTTTTTTCTTGCCATCGGCATCTCGATCGATCCGCAGGACCTGCTGCCGATGCTGCCGGTGGCGCTGGCCCTCGGCCTTGTGAGCGCCGTCACCAAGGTGGCAACCGGGATCTATGCGGCGCGACGGGAGGGCGTCGCGCGTCGCGGCCAGTTGCGGGCGGGCACGGCCCTGATCGCCCGTGGCGAGTTCTCGCTGGTCATCATCGGCCTGGTCAGCCAGACCATCGAAGCGGTGGCTTATGTGGCCACGACGTACGTGTTCGTCCTGGCGATCGTGGGGCCGATGCTGGCGCGCTTCGCCGGGCCGCGGACCGTGCCGGCGACATGACGGGCTGCCGGGCATCTACGGAGTGTGAGAAGGCTAACGATGCAGCGGCCGACTGCGATATGCGGGGAGTACAGGCCGGAATCAGCGGGTAGCCGACCTCGTGCCCGGCGGTTCGCAAGAGCCGCCGGTAGTGTCCTCACGTGGCCGGACAGCTCGGCCGCCTCGATTGATCGGAGTTGGCGGGTGCAACAGATCATCGTGCGTGTTCTCAGTGTGCTCGCCACCGTGGCCGCCGCGATCGCGGCGCCCGTGGCGCCGGCGCATGCGAGTCCCGTTCCGGTGTATCCGGGCATGGAGATCCGGCAGGACACCAACCTGTGCACGCTCGGATATGTCGAACCGACCCTTCGGATTGCGGTGACCGCCGGCCACTGCCGCGGCAGCGGCACCGTCACCGACAAGAGCGGCAACGTGATCGGGTCCTTGTCGATGTACCGCGACAACACGCCCAACGGCGCGACGGTGTCCACCAACGATTCGATCAACGACTACGAAGGCATCATTCTGGCCGGCGATGTCTCGCCCAACAATGTGCTGCCGGGAGGACGCGCGCTGGTCACCGATCCCGGCTTCGCCATTCATCCCGGCCAGGCCGTCTGCCACTTCGGCGTCGCCACCGGCGAGAGCTGCGGCAGCGTCGAGGGGGTGTACAACGGCTGGTTCACGATGGGCCACGGCGTCGTCAGCCAGAAGGGCGACTCCGGGGGTCCTGTGTACGTTCTCGCCGACGACGGCCGCGCGGTGCTGGTCGGCCTGTTCAACAGCACGTGGGGCGACTATCCAGCGGCGGTGTTGTGGAACTCGATCCGCCAGCAGATCGCCGAGGACGTCAACGCGCCGTCGGCAACCGTCCAGCGGACGGCGTGGCAGCTGCAGCACTGACGAACTAGAACGTGTTCCACTTCGTCTCGCGGAGCACTATCCTGGCGAGACAATGAGTCTCGCTGTCCGAACACCTGTCCAGGTTGCGTGGGTCACCACCGACCTCGACGCCACTGAGAATGCGCTGAACAGCCTATTGGGCACCAAGAAATGGGCGCGGATACCCGGAGTGCGATTCGGCCCGGACACCGGCACGTACCGGGGCGAACCTGCGAATTTCGTCGCCGACATCTCGTTGAGCTACGCCGGCGACCTCCAACTAGAGCTCATCGCACCGGTCTCTGGCGAGAGCATCTACACCGAATTCCTCCGCGACAGCGGCGCGGGCCTGCACCACATCTGCATCGAAGCCGCCGACGAAGCTGCGTTCGCCGCGGCGATCGAGGACGCTGAGCGGGACGGCGCGCCGGTGGTGATGCGTGGCGAGATGCCCGGCGGCATGCGCTTCGCCTACGTGTCGGCGGTCGCGGCCGGCGTGCCATATCTGGAAATCGCATTGATCCCCGCGGCAATCCGCGCGTTCTTCGACCAACTCAAGCAGGAGCACCAGTGACCACAGAGATCCCGCCCACCGTTGCCGCCGCCGACGTAACGGAGTGGTCCGACGACGTCGACGTCGTGGTCGTCGGATTCGGTATCGCCGGGGGAAGCGCAGCGGTGAGCGCCGCGGCCGACGGCGCGCGGGTGCTGGTTCTCGAGAAGGCGTCGGCAGCCGGCGGAACGTCCGCCATGGCCGGCGGCCACTTCTATCTCGGTGGTGGGACCGCCGTGCAGAAAGCGACGGGCCACGACGATTCACCCGAGGAGATGTACAAGTATCTGGTCGCGGTATCGCGAGATCCTGAGCACGACAAGATCCGCGCGTACTGCGAGGGCAGTGTCGAGCACTTCAACTGGCTGGAAGACTTGGGCTTTCAGTTCGAACGCAGCTTCTATCCCGGCAAGATCATCGTCCCGCCGAACACCGAAGGGCTGTCGTACACCGGCAACGAAAAGGTGTGGCCGTTCATCGAGCAAGCGAAGCCGGCTCCGCGTGGGCACTCTGTGCCGGTTCCCGGCGAACTGGGCGGCGCCGCGATGGTCATCGACCTGCTGGTGAAACGCGCCGACGAACTGGGCGTCGAGATCCGCTACGAGACCGGGGCGACCAACCTGATCGTCGACGACGACGGTGCGGTGGTCGGGGTGCGATGGAAGCACTTCGGCGAAACCGGTGCGGTGAAGGCGAATTCAGTGATCATCGCCGCCGGCGGATTCGCGATGAACCATGACATGGTGGCGCAGTACACGCCCGCGCTGGGGCAGAAGCGACGCACCAAGCATCACGGGGAGGTCGAGCCCTACATTCTGGGCAACCCGAACGACGACGGGCTCGGCATCCGGCTGGGCGTGTCGGCCGGCGGAGTCGCCAAGAACATGGACCAGATGTTCATCACCGCGGCGGCCTACCCACCCGAGATCCTGCTGACCGGGATCATCGTCAACAAGCTCGGCCAGCGGTTCGTCGCCGAGGACTCATACCATTCGCGCACGTCGGCTTTCGTGATGGAGCAACCCGACGCCGAGGCGTACCTGATCGTCGACGAGGCCCATACCGAGATGCCGCCCATGCCGCTGATTCGGTTCATCGACGGTTGGGAGACCGTCGATGAGATGGAAAAGGCGCTGGGCATTCCGGAAGGCAATCTGGTGGCCACGCTGAACCGCTACAACGAGAACGCCGCCCGCGGCGAAGACCCCGATTTCCACAAACAGCCGGAATACGTTGCGCCGCAAGACAAAGGACCCTGGGCAGCGTTCGACCTGTCGCTCGGCCGGGCCATGTATTCGGGCTTCACCATGGGCGGGCTGGCGGTTTCGATCGACGGCGAGGTGCTGCGTGACGACGGCAGCGTCATCCGTGGGTTGTATGCGGCCGGCGCGTGCGCGTCGAACATCGCACAAGACGGCAAGGGCTATGCCAGCGGCACGCAGCTGGGTGAGGGGTCGTTCTTCGGGCGCCGCGCCGGTGCGCATGCTGCACAGCAGCGCAAGCGGTAGGCGCGATGCGGCACGGCGCACCGCGCGTTAGACCGGCTGCTTTTCCTTTTCCACCGGGCCGAGTCGCCATTCGCCTTCGCCGAGCAGGTGCAACTGCTGGTCGTGGTACTGGTTGACGGCAGGCCGGTGGCTGACGCTCACCACGATGCACTGCGGCAACTCGCGCCGAAGCAGTTGATACAGCGTCATTTCCAGGCCCTCGTCTAGCGCCGAGGTCGCCTCGTCGAGGAACACCGCCTTGGGCTTGTTCAGCAGAATGCGCGCGAAGGCCACCCGCTGCTGCTCGCCTGGCGACAGCACCTTGGCCCAGTCGTCGGATTCGTCGAGCCGCCCGACAAGGTGGGGAAGGGCCACTTTGACGAGCACTTCCTGCAGTTGCTTGTCCGTGAACTCACCCGGCTCGGCGGGATATGACACCACCGCGCGCAGGTCACCCAGGGGAACGTACGGCAGCTGCGACAGGAACATCGTCTCGTTGGTGCCGCCACCCGGGCAGCGCAGCACGCCGGACGTGTACGGCCACAATTCGCCCAGGCTGCGCAGAAGCGTGGTCTTGCCGGTGCCGGATTTGCCGACGATCACCAGCCCGTCGCCGGGAGCCAGCCGCAGTGTCAGCGGCTCGACCAGCTGAGTGCCGGTCGGCGTGCGCACCTCGACAGCACGCAATTCAACCGAGCCAGCGCTGTCTTCCGTTGTGAGACTGGGCAATTCGCGCCCCTCCTCGTTGGCCACCACGAGGCCGTGCAAGCGAAGGATGGCGGCGCGGTAGCCAGCGAAGTAGTCGTAGACGTTGCGGAAGAACGACAGCGAGTCGTGGATGTTGCCGAACGCCGTGGCCGTCTGCGTGACGTCGCCGAGCTTGATCTCACCGGAGAACAGACGCGGCGCCTGCAACAGGTAGGGCAGCGGGACGATCGTCTGGCTCAGCGACAGGTTCCACCCGTTGAACCCGACGCTGCGGTTCACATACTTCTTGTAATTGGAGACGATCGGGTCGAACTGGCGTCTCAGTTGCACGCGCTCTGCTCGCTCGCCGCGATAGAACGCCACTGCCTCGGCAGCGTCCCGTAGCCGTACGAGCCCATATCGGAAGGCGGCATTGAAGCTCTCATTGAGAAAGCTCAATCGGATGAGGGGACGGCCGATCCAGATCGCGACCACGGTCGCGAACAACACATAGACGAACACGGTCCAAAACATCGCCCGGGGGATGCTGATACCGAAGAGCGTCAGCGTGCCCGACAGGTTCCACAGGATCGGGATGAACGACACCACCGACGCGATCGACGACACCGAGCCGAACAACAGCGTGCTACCGGTCGAGTTGGTTGGGGTGTTGGGCAGCGGGCCGACGCCGGTGGTGAAGATGTCGATGTCGGATTGGATGCGCTGATCCGGGTTGTCGATGGTGTCGTCGATGAACCGGCTGCGGTAATAGGCCTTGCCGTCCAGCCAGTCGCCGGTGAGCTCCTCGGTCAGCCAGATCCGCCAGGCCAGGATGAAGCGCTGCATCAGGAACAGGTCGAGCATGGTGCGGGCCACATGCAGCGCCGCCATGATGCAAAAGATCCCGAGTGACACCCAAAAGCCATGTACCCCTGAGTCTTTGACTGCCGTGTTGTCGGCTGCGATGCCTTGGACCGCGGTCTGGATCGCGGTCATCATGTCCTTGCTCTGATAGCTGAACAGCACGTTGAGCCGCACGCCGAGGATCACCAGCAGCAGCAACACAGCAAGCCACAGCCATACCCGCACGCTTGGAGCGCCGGTGAAGTAGCCCTTGGTGACGCGCCAGAACTGTCTTCCCCAGGTGGTCAGCGTCAGCAGCAGAACCACTCCCAGCAGCGTGCAGACGGCACTGATCGCCCACGCCTTGCTGACCCACCACAACGAAGTCCAAATCTCCTGACCCCAGTTGATCGAGGTTTCGAACGGAGTCAACTCATCCAACGGCGTATCTCCTGTGCGGCTGTGTCCTGCGGACGCAGCGACGGCGACCTTGCGGCGAAGCTACCGCAGTGGCGACTCGTCAGCGCGGCAGCGGCATCTAGGCTCACCGTCATGAGCATCGACGCTCCCGCCACCGTGCACGCCGGCCGCTTGATTGCCCGCCGCCTGAAGGCCAGCGGTATCGACACCGTGTTCACGCTGTCGGGCGGCCACTTGTTCTCGTTATACGACGGCTGCCGCAGCGAGGGCATCCGCTTGGTGGACACCCGCCACGAGCAGACTGCGGCGTTCGCCGCCGAGGGCTGGTCGAAGGTGACGCGCATCCCCGGCGTCGCAGCGTTGACCGCCGGGCCTGGGGTGACCAACGGCATGAGTGCGATGGCGGCGGCGCAGCAGAACCAGTCGCCGCTGGTGGTGCTCGGCGGCCGCGCACCCGCGTTGCGGTGGGGGCAGGGCTCGCTGCAGGAAATCGACCACGTCCCGTTCGTCGCGCCGCTTGCCCGGTTCGCGGCCACGGCCACGTCGCCACAGGCGGCGTCGACGCTGGTCGACGAGGCTTTGCGGGCTGCGGTGACGGCGCCGTCCGGCGTGGCGTTCGTCGATTTCCCGATGGACCACGTGTTCTCGGAGGCGCCTGACGAGGGCCTGCGGGGCGCGCTTGCCGACGTGTCGCGCGGGCCTTCACCGGACGGCGACGCGCTGCAGCGGGCCGCGGACCTGCTGGCCACAGCCGAGCGGCCCGTGATCATGGCCGGCACCAACGTGTGGTGGGGACATGCCGAGGCGGCACTGCTGCGCCTGGCCGAGGTGGCTCGCGTCCCGGTGCTGATGAACGGCATGGCTCGCGGCGTGGTGCCCGCCGACCACGAGTTGGCGTTCTCGCGGGCACGCTCGCGGGCGTTGAAGGAGGCCGACGTCGCGCTCGTCGTCGGCGTTCCGATGGACTTCCGGCTTGGCTTCGGCGGGGTGTTCGGTGCCGACACCCAGCTGGTCGTCGTCGACCGCGCCGAACCGGGCCGACCGCATCCGAGGGCAGCGGCGGCCGAGCTCTACGGCGACCTGACCCAGGCTTTGTCGGCGCTGGCCGAAGCCCGTTCGCCCGGGCGCGAGGCGTGGATCGCCGACCTGCGCGCCGCTGAGACGGCTGCCCGGTCCGCTGAGCAGGCCGAACTGTCCGACGATCGGGCGCCGCTGCACCCGATGCGCGTCTACGCGGAACTGATTCCGATGCTCGACCGCGACGCGATCGTCGTCATCGACGCTGGCGACTTCGGCTCCTACGCCGGGCGGATGATCGACAGCTACGTACCCGGCGCATGGCTGGACAGCGGACCCTTCGGCTGCCTGGGCTCCGGCCCGGGATACGCGCTGGCAGCCAAGCTCGCGCGGCCGGACCGCCAAGTGGTGCTGGTTCAGGGCGACGGCGCGTTCGGGTTCTCCGGCATGGAGTGGGACACGTTGGTGCGCCACGACATTCAGGTTGTGTCGGTGATCGGCAACAACGGCATCTGGGCGCTGGAGAAACACCCGATGGAGATGCTCTACGGATATTCGGTGGTCGCCGAGTTGCGGCCCGGCACACGTTACGACGAGGTGGTGCGAGCGCTCGGCGGACACGGCGAGCTGGTGTCGACGCCGGCGGAGCTTCGACCGGCGCTTCAGCGGGCGTTCGAAGCTGGGCTGCCGGCCGTGGTCAACGTGCTGACCGACCCTGCGGTCGCCTATCCGCGGCGCTCAGTTCTGGCCTAGGCGCTACGCCACGGGGCGCGAGGGTGCGTGGTTGTACGGCTGGTACCGCGTGTCGCCGGGCAGACACGCACGCTCGGCAGAGAAACGTAGGGTTGGAGCGTGGCGAAATCGAGCAGCACCAAGCCGGGCCGCCTGAGCAGCAAATTCTGGAAGCTGCTGGGGGCCAGCACCGAGAAGAACCAGAACCGCTCACTAGCGCAGGTCGAGCAGTCGGCGGAGTTCGACAAGAAAGCAGCCGATCTCGACGACGATCAGCTGCGCAAGGCCGCAAGACTGCTGGACCTCGAAGACCTTGCCGAGTCGCGCGACATACCGCAGTTCCTGGCGATCGCCCGTGAGGCAGCTGAGCGCGCCACCAATCTGCGACCGTTCGACGTGCAGCTTCTGGGCGCGCTGCGGATGCTGGCCGGAGACGTCATCGAGATGGCCACCGGTGAAGGCAAGACGCTATCCGGGGCGATCGCTGCCGCGGGGTACGCCTTGGCGGGCCGCCACGTGCACGTCATCACCATCAACGACTACCTGGCCCGCCGCGATGCGGAATGGATGGGGCCGCTGCTGGAGGCGATGGGCCTGACCGTCGGCTGGGTGGCCGCCGAATCGACGCCCGCCGAACGGCGCGCCGCCTACAAATGCGACGTCACCTACGCCTCGGTGAACGAGATCGGCTTCGACGTGCTGCGCGACCAGTTGGTCACTGACGTCGAGGATTTGGTGTCTCCGAATCCGGACGTCGCTTTGATCGACGAGGCCGACTCTGTGCTCGTCGACGAGGCGCTGGTGCCGCTGGTGTTGGCCGGCACCACCCACCGCGAGACACCGAAGCTGGAGATCATCCGGCTCGTCGGCGAACTGATCCCAGGCAAGGATTACGACACCGACGCCGACAGCCGCAACGTGCACCTCACCGAGGCGGGCGCGCAGAAGGTCGAGGCGAAACTCGGTGGGATCGACCTGTATTCGGAGGAGCACGTCGGCACCACGCTCACCGAGGTGAACGTGGCCCTGCACGCGCATGTGCTGCTGCAGCGCGATGTGCACTACATCGTGCGCGACGACGCGGTGCACCTGATCAATGCGTCGCGGGGGCGGATCGCGCAGCTGCAACGCTGGCCGGACGGGCTGCAGGCGGCGGTCGAGGCCAAAGAGGGCATCGAGACCACGGAGACCGGTGAGGTGCTGGACACCATCACGGTGCAGGCGCTGATCAACCGGTATCCCACCGTGTGCGGGATGACCGGCACCGCGCTGGCCGCCGGCGAACAGCTGCGCCAGTTCTACCGGCTCGGGGTGTCGCCGATACCGCCGAACCGGCCCAACATCCGCGAGGACGAGGCGGACCGGGTGTACATCACGGCCGCCGCGAAGAACGACGCGATCGTCGAACACATCAAAGAGGTGCACGCGACCGGGCAGCCAGTGCTGATCGGTACCCGAGACGTCGCCGAATCAGAAGAGCTGCATGAAAAGTTGGTCAAGGCCGGCGTGCCGGCCGTGGTGCTCAATGCCAAGAACGACGCGGAGGAGGCGGCGATCATCGCCGAGGCGGGCAAGCTCGGCGCGGTGACGGTGTCGACCCAGATGGCCGGCCGGGGCACCGACATCCGGCTGGGCGGGTCCGATGAAGCCGACCATGATCAAGTCGCCGAGCTGGGTGGCCTGCACGTCATCGGCACTGGCCGCCACCACACCGAGCGGCTGGACAACCAATTGCGCGGGCGGGCCGGGCGTCAGGGCGATCCGGGGTCGTCGGTGTTCTTCTCGAGCTGGGAGGACGACGTCGTCACCGCGAACCTCGATCCGTCCAAGCTGCCCACCGAGACAGACGAGGACGGCCGCATCGTCAGCCCCAAGGCGGCGGGGCTGCTGGACCACGCCCAACGGGTAGCCGAAGGCAAGCTTCTCGACGTGCACGCCAACACCTGGCGCTACAACGAACTGATCGCCCAGCAGCGCGCGATCATCGTCGAGCGCCGTAACACGCTGCTGCGCACCCCGACCGCGCGCGAGGAGCTCGAGGAGCGCTCGCCGAAGCGCTACGGCGAACTCTCGCAGCAGCTTTCCGATGAGCAGTTGGAGCGGATCTGCCGGCTGATCATGCTGTATCACCTGGACCGCGGCTGGGCAGACCATCTGGCGTACCTGGCCGACATCCGAGAAAGCATCCACCTGCGCGCGCTGGGTCGGCAGAACCCGCTCGACGAATTCCACCGGATGGCCGTCGACGCATTCGCGTCGCTGGCGGCCGACGCGATCGAGGCGGCCCAGCAGACCTTCGAGACGGCCAACGTCACCGAAGACGAGCCGGGGCTGGACTTGTCGAAGCTCGCGCGACCGACGTCGACGTGGACGTACATGGTGCACGACAATCCGCTGGCCGACGAGACTCTGTCCGCGCTGAGCCTGCCTGGGATATTCCGTTAAAGTTCGCGGCATGGAGCCGCAAGGCCGGCGACGTTCGACCGGGGAGCCGCAAGGCCGGCGACATTCGACCGGGGAGCCGCACGGCCGGGTGCTGACGGTGCCCAACGCGCTGAGCGTGCTGCGGCTGGCGCTGGTGCCGGTGTTCTTGTGGCTGCTGCTGGCCGAGCACGCCGACGCATGGGCCACCGGCATCCTGATGTTCTCCGGCGCATCGGATTGGCTGGACGGCAAGATCGCGCGGCTGGCGAACCAATCCTCTCGGCTCGGCGAGCTGCTCGACCCGACGGTGGACCGGATCTACATGCTCGCGGTCCCAATTGCGTTCGCGCTCAGGCATTTTGCGCCATGGTGGTTTGTCATCGCCCTGATTGCCCGCGACGCGCTGCTGGCCGCAACGCTGCCCGCCCTGCGCAGCCGCGGCCTGACCGGGCTGCCGGTGACCTACATCGGCAAGGGTGCGACGTTCGCGCTCATGTCCGGCTTTCCGCTGATTCTGTTGGGCCAGTTCGACGGGTTGTGGAGCCATGTCGTGCTGGCCATCGGGTGGGGATTCGCGATCTGGGGTTTTGCGCTGTATCTGTGGAGCTTCGTGCTCTACGCCGTGCAGTTCGTTCTGGTGCTGCGCCGGATGCCGAAAGTGACCGCGACGGACCGACGCCCAGTGACCGGAGGACAGTCGGCACATGACTGACCGGGCTCTCGGCGGCTACGACCCGCACGCCGGGCTCAGCGCACACGAAGCCGGCCAGCCCCAGTTCAACCCCGTGCCGTCGCTGCTGCGGTCGCTGCTGTCCGAGCACCTCGACCCGGGTTACGCTGCCGCGGCCGCCGAACGCCAGAAGCGCGAGACATCTCGGCAGCGCTGGACGGTATGGGTATGGCAGGCCGCGGCCGCTCTGCTGGTGGCGCTGGTGTTCGCCGCGGCCGTCGCGCAAGCGCGCTCCACGGCACCCGGCGTCAAGGAAACCCAGCAGGTGCTGGTGAAGAGTGTGCGGTCGTCGGAAGCAGGTGCCAACGCGCTGAGCGCACAACGCGGCCAGCTGTCTCGCGAGGTCGACAGCTTGCGGCGAAGCCGGCTGGAGGGTGACGCGGAAGGCCGCGAACTGCTGCGCCGGCTCGACGAACTCGTCGTCCCGGCCGGGTCGACGGCGGTAACGGGCCCGGGCCTGACCGTGACGATGAGCGACCCCGGGGTGACTCCTGATTTGTCCGACGTGTCGAAGCAGCGCATCCCCGGCAGCCGGCAGGCGGTCCTCGACCGCGACCTGCAGCTGGTGGTCAACTCGCTGTGGGCGGCCGGCGCCGAGGCGGTCGCCGTCGGCGGGGTGCGCATCGGTCCCAACGTCACCATCCGACAGGCGGGCGGGGCGATTCTGGTCGACAATCAGCCGATCAGCAGTCCATACACAATCGTGGCGATCGGACCGGCGCATGCGATGCAGGACGGATTCGAGCGCAGTGCAGGCTTTCAGCGCGTGCGACTGCTGCAGGTGTCCTACGGCGTCGGCGTCACGATCAGCACAGTCGAGTCGCTGACTGTCCCGCCGGCCGGGAGCCGAGAAGTCAAGTACGCCAAGCCAATCGGATGAGCGGGAAGACCCGATGAAAGCTTGGGCGAGAAGGAGGCGGCAGCAGTGATCGGTATTGCGGCATTGGCCGTCGGAATCGTGTTGGGGCTGGTGTTTCACCCCAGCGTGCCTGACGCGGTGCAGCCCTATCTGCCGATCGCCGTGGTGGCGGCACTCGATGCGGTCTTCGGCGGCCTGCGCGCGTACCTGGACCGCATCTTCGATTCCAAGGTGTTCGTCGTCTCGTTCGTGTTCAACGTGTTGGTCGCAGCGCTGATCGTGTACCTGGGCGATCAACTGGGCGTCGGCACACAGCTGTCCACCGCAATCATCGTGGTGCTGGGCATCCGCATTTTCGGCAATGCCGCGGCACTGCGGCGCAAACTGTTCGGGGCATGAGGCATGAGCGAGCACGAGGCCGAGCCATCTCATCACGGGCGTCATGAGCTTCCCGCCGACGCGAAGCCGCCGCGGAGGCGGCGTTTGACGGTGTTCGGGACGCTGGCTGTGCTGCTGTGTCTGATCCTGGGCGCCGCCATCGCTACACAGGTCCGCCAGACGGAGTCCGGTGACGCATTGGAATCCGCCCGGCCAGCGGATTTGGTGGTGCTCTTGGATTCGCTGCAGCAGCGAGAGGCGACGCTGAACAAAGAGGTGTCCGACTTGCAGCGCACGCTGACCGCGTTGAGGGCGTCGGGCAACAGCGACCAAGCCGCCGTCGCGGACGCGCAAGACCGGCTCGCGGCGCTGTCGATCTTGGTGGGAACGGTGGCGGCGACGGGACCAGGGGTAACGCTGACGATCGATGACCCGGTGAGCGGCGTGTCTCCCGAGGCGATGATCGACGTCATCAACGAACTTCGGGCCGCCGGGGCGGAGGCCATCGAGATCCGCGGGGCGTCAGGCGGCACGGCGGTGCGCGTGGGCGTCGACACCTGGGTGGGCGGCCGCGCGGGTGCGTTGTCGGTGGACGGACAAACCCTGACAGCCCCGTATTCGGTTGTGGCCATAGGGGATCCACCGACGTTGGCGGCTGCGGTGAACATCCCGGGTGGCGCCGTCGACAGCGTGGAGCGGGTGGGCGGCACCATGACGATGCAGCAGTCCGACCGCGTCGACGTGACCGCCTTGCGGCAACCGAAACCGCGCCAATACGCTCAGCCCGTCAAATGACCGCCGCCAAGTCACGCCAACATAACCAGAGTTGAGGAGCCCCGTGAGCGAAGTCCCGCCTGACCTGCACTACACCGCCGAACACGAGTGGGTGCGCCGCACGGGCTCCGACACCGTACGGGTGGGAATCACCGACTTCGCGCAGTCGTCGCTGGGCGACGTGGTGTTTGTCCAGCTGCCTGAGGTCGGTGCCACGGTGACGGCCGGTGAGCCCTTCGGCGAAGTGGAATCCACCAAATCGGTGTCCGACCTTTATGCGCCGGTCTCGGCGAAAGTCGTTGCCGTGAACGGGGATCTGGACGCCAATCCGCAGCTGGTGAATTCCGAGCCGTACGGCGGCGGCTGGCTGGTGGAGTTGCAGGCCGAATCGTCCGCACTTGACGAAGGCGTCTCCGGGCTGCTGGACGCCGAAGGCTACCGCAACACGATCACCGAATGAGGCGACTTGTTAGGGTTCACGGACGGAATTGACCTCGCGGACACCCCCGCCCTGGTACGAACAGGGCGGGCACAATAACCGAGGCCTCGGGGTACGGTTTGAGGAGCAGGGCGCAGGTCGGCTTGACGAAATCGCTGGAAACCGCGGCCACGAAAGCAGCCGCCAGAACAGCCAGGAGGAGCAGCGGGTGACCGACAAGGACTCGAATTCTGGGGCAGACCAGACGTCTGACGAAGTCACCGTGGAAACGACCTCCGTTTTTCGCGCGGACTTCCTCAACGAGCTCGACGCGCCCGCCAGCCCCGGCGCCGATACCGCGGTGGGCGGCGTCGAGGGCCTGCCCAGTGGGTCGGCACTGCTCGTCGTCAAGCGCGGACCCAACGCGGGGTCGCGCTTTCTGCTCGACCAGCCGGTGACGTCGGCGGGCCGGCATCCAGACAGTGACATCTTCCTCGACGACGTGACCGTGTCGCGCCGCCATGCCGAGTTTCGGCTGGAGAACGGCGAATTCCAGGTCGTGGACGTCGGCAGCCTCAACGGCACCTACGTCAACCGCGAGCCGGTGGACTCAGCAGTGCTGGCCAACGGCGACGAAGTGCAGATCGGCAAGTTCCGCCTCGTGTTCCTGACGGGTCCGAAGGGCGACGACGGCGAAACCGGATCCGGGTAAACCCGTGAGCGCCCCCGAGACGCCCGCCCTGGCCGGCATGTCCATCGGAGCGGTGCTCGACCTGCTCCGGCCGGAGTTTCCTGACGTGACGATCTCGAAGATCCGGTTCCTGGAGGCGGAGGGGCTGGTCACCCCGCAGCGCAGCGCATCGGGATACCGCAGGTTCACTGCATACGACTGCGCGCGGCTGCGCTACATCTTGTCCGCTCAGCGCGACCACTATCTTCCGCTGAAGGTGATCAAGGCACATCTGGATGCCCAGCCGGACGGCGAGTTGCCGCAGTCGGCCGGGTTCGCCTTCGCCGCACCGCGATTGACGACGGTCGCCGGCACGCTCGACAGCGCGGTGGCCGACGCTGACGGCGCGGTGGAAGCGGCGCAGGTCCGGCTGAGCCGAGAAGACCTCCTCGATCGGGCCGGCGTCGACGACGCCCTGCTTACTGCGCTGACGAAAGCCGGGGTGGTGATCGCGGGTCCCGCCGGATTCTTCGACGAGGACGACGTGGTGATCCTGCGGTGCGCGGCTGCGCTGAGCGAGTTCGGTGTCGAGCCCAGGCACTTACGGGCGTTCCGCTCGGCTGCAGACCGGCAGTCCGACCTGATCGCGCAGATCGCCGGACCGGTGGGCAAGGGCGGCAAGACCGGCGCGCGCGACCGGGCCGACGACTTGGCTCGTGAGGTTGCCGCACTGGCGATCACGTTACACACGGCGTTGGTGAAGTCGGCGGTGCGCGACGTTCTCGACCGCTGAGGATTAGACTGGCGGCGAAGTCTTTCAACTGGCTTCGTCACATGCGGAGGGCAGGCGCATATGGGTGAGGTTCGGGTCGTCGGCATACGCGTTGAGCAGCCGCAGAACCAGCCGGTCTTGTTGCTGAGGGAGGCCAACGGCGATCGCTACCTGCCTATTTGGATCGGTCAGTCCGAGGCGGCGGCGATCGCGCTCGAACAGCAGGGCGTCGAGCCGGCGCGTCCGCTGACCCACGACTTGATCCGAGATGTCATTGCCGCGCTTGGCCATTCGCTCAAAGAGGTGCGCATCGTCGACTTGCAGGAGGGCACCTTCTACGCCGACCTGATCTTCGACCGCAACATCAAGGTGTCCGCGCGGCCGTCAGACTCGGTGGCGATCGCGCTGCGCGTGGGCGTGCCCATCTACGTGGAGGAGGCGGTGCTCGCGGAGGCGGGCCTGCTGATTCCCGATGAGAACGACGAGGAGTCCACGGGCGCCGTGCGGGAAGAAGAGGTCGAGAAGTTCAAGGAGTTCCTCGACAGCGTCTCACCGGACGACTTCAAGGCGACCTGAGCGCGGAGCTGATCACGGAAGCGTCTCAACTTGTCCGAGCCGCTCCGACACGCGGGTGGCGGTCACATTGACCGGTCCTTTCAGCCGCCATAATTTTGGCGGTAACGGCAGGCGCAGCGGCCCGCCCGACGCGTATGCTCGAGCAACTCGAGCCGTAACGCGAACGATGGCCAGTCGATAGCCAACGCGACAGGCGGGAGGTAGGACAGTGGATGACCATCCACGTCAAGAGCAGCTGGACCTGAAAGCAAGTGACAGCGCACCCAGCGAGCCGGTGCAGCCCGGCCTGTTCCCGGATGATTCGATTCCCGACGAGCTCGTCGGTTACCGCGGCCCCAGCGCATGCCAGATCGCCGGCATCACCTACCGCCAACTGGACTATTGGGCCCGGACCTCATTGGTGGTGCCGTCGATTCGCAGTGCTGCCGGTTCCGGCAGCCAGCGGCTGTACTCGTTCAAAGACATTCTCGTGCTGAAGATCGTCAAGCGGCTGCTGGACACCGGCATCTCGCTGCAGAACATCCGCGTCGCGGTCGACCATCTGCGTCGGCGCGGCGTACAGGACCTGGCCAACATCACGCTGTTCTCCGACGGCACCACGGTGTACGAATGCACGTCGGCCGAAGAGGTGGTGGACCTGTTGCAGGGCGGCCAAGGAGTGTTCGGCATCGCGGTCAGCGGTGCGATGCGTGAACTCACCGGCGCAATCGCCGACTTCCCGGGCGAGCGCGCCGACGGTGGCGAGTCGATCGCCGCACCCGAAGACGAATTGGCCACCCGGCGCAAGCACCGCGACCGCAAGATCGGCTGACAGTCCCGCGCGAGCGAGCGCGGTTGTCCGCATTTCGCGGCGTGTCGAGGTGCAGACGCGCGCGCTCGCGGTAGGTGGGTAGACTGGCACCCGCATCGCCCGGAAGCGGGAGAGTTTCGTGGCCGCCAGTCACGAACGCCGAAGGAGCAACACCTCTCCGTCAACCTCTCAGGCCCCCGGACCGCGACGGGACACGATGCCTCTGGAAAGCGGTGATGACGGGCGTCATCACCCGCCGATGGGGAAAGGCGCAGGCCGAATCTCTCAGGCGCCCGGTGACTGGGTCGAAGACAGAGGGAGAGGGCACCAGTCGTCTATCGTCAGGAGCCCGCCCGTGTCCACCAGTTTCGCCGACCGCCACATCGGCCCGAACCCCGACGACATCGCGACAATGCTGAACGTCATCGGCGTGAATTCCCTGGAGGAGCTGGCAGAAAAAGCCATTCCCACCACGATCTTCGATGGTCTCGACGGCGAAGCGGCGCCCGGCCTGGAGATCTTGCCGCCTCCGGCCACCGAGGAGGAGGCGCTCACGGAGCTGCGCCGTCTCGCCGACACCAACACCGTCGCGGTTTCGATGATCGGGCAGGGCTATTTCGACACGCTGACCCCAGCGGTGTTGCGCCGCAATCTCATTGAGAACCCGGCCTGGTACACGGCATATACGCCGTATCAGCCGGAGATCAGCCAAGGCCGGCTGGAGGCGCTGCTGAATTTCCAGACGATGATCGCCGACCTGACGGGCTTGGAGATCGCCAACGCGTCGATGCTCGACGAAGGTACGGCTGCCGCCGAGGCGATGACGCTGATGCACCGCGCGACCCGCGGTAGCTCGCATCGGCTGGCCGTGGACGTCGACATCTATCGCCAGACAGCCGCTGTGCTAGCTACCCGGGCAGCGCCGCTGGGCATCGAAATCGTCACGGCCGACTTGACGGACGGCCTGCCCGACGGCGAGTTCTTCGGCGTGATCGCGCAGCTTCCCGGCGCCAGCGGCGCGGTGGTCGACTGGAGTGACCTAGTGGCGCAGGCCCATGAGCGCGGCGCGATGGTGGCAATCGGTGCCGACCTGCTGGCGCTGACGCTCGTCACCCCGCCGGGGGAAATCGGCGCCGACGTCGCGTTCGGTAGCGCCCAAAGATTCGGCGTGCCAATGGGTTTCGGCGGCCCGCACGCCGGATACCTTGCCGTGCACAGCAAGCACGCGCGCCAGCTGCCGGGCCGGCTGGTCGGGGTGTCGTTAGACGCCGACGGTGCGCCTGCATACCGCCTGTCGCTGCAGACCCGCGAACAGCACATCCGCCGCGACAGGGCGACCAGCAACATCTGCACGGCTCAGGTGCTGCTGGCGGTGCTGGCCGCGATGTATGCCAGTTACCACGGCGCCGAGGGGCTCACGGCGATCGCCCGCCGCGTCCACGGGCACGCGCGCCGGCTGGCCGGTGGACTCGCAGCTGCGGGCGTGGAGGTCGTGCACCGGTCGTTCTTCGACACCGTGCTGGCCCGCGTCCCCGGCCGCGCCGCCCAGATCCGTGATGCGGCAAAAGCCAGGGGCATCAACATCTGGGTGGTCGACGACGACCACGTTTCCGTGTCGTGCGACGAGGCGACCACCGACAGCCACGTCGACCAGGTGCTCGATGCATTCGGCGCCGAGCCGGTCGACGAGCCGTTCGCTGGACCCGAAATCACTTCGCGCACAAGCGAATTCCTGACTCATCCGGCGTTCACCCGGTATCGCACCGAAACCGAGATGATGCGTTACCTGCGGATGCTGGCGGACAAAGACATTGCGTTGGACCGCAGCATGATCCCGCTGGGATCGTGCACGATGAAGCTCAATGCCGCGGCCGAGATGGAACCCATCACGTGGCCTGAGTTCGCCCGTCAGCACCCGTTCGCGCCGGCGTCGGATACCCCGGGCCTGCGGCGGCTGATCGCCGATCTGGAAACCTGGCTGGCCCGGATGACCGGCTACGACGCGGTGTCGCTGCAGCCCAACGCGGGCTCGCAGGGCGAGTACGCCGGGCTGCTCGCCATCCACGCCTACCACGCCGCGCGCGGCGAGCCGCACCGCGACGTGTGCCTGATCCCGTCCAGCGCGCACGGCACCAACGCCGCGTCGGCCGCGCTGGCGGGTATGCGGGTGGCGGTGGTCGCGTGCCGCCCGAACGGGGATGTGGACCTCGACGATCTGCGGGCCAAGGTGGCCGAGCGCGCGAATGACCTTGCGGCACTGATGATCACCTATCCATCGACGCACGGGGTCTACGAGCACGACATCGCGGAGATCTGCGCTGCGGTGCACGACGCGGGCGGCCAGGTCTACGTCGACGGTGCGAACCTCAACGCACTGGTGGGCCTGGCCCGCCCGGGCCGGTTCGGCGGCGACGTCAGCCATCTCAACCTGCACAAGACGTTCTGCATCCCGCACGGCGGCGGTGGCCCCGGTGTGGGCCCGGTCGCGGTGCGCGAGCACCTGCGGCCGTATCTGCCCGGGCACCCGCTCGCCGACGAGCTCTCCGACGCGCCGCCGGTGTCGTCGGCACCCTACGGCTCAGCGTCGATACTGCCGATCACGTGGGCCTACATCCGCATGATGGGCGCGCCCGGCCTGCGCGCGGCGTCGCTGACGGCGATTGCGTCGGCGAACTACATCGCACGCCGGCTCGACGAGTACTACCCGGTGCTGTACACCGGCGAGAACGGCATGGTGGCCCACGAGTGCATCCTCGATCTGCGTGGCATCACCAAGGCCACCGGCGTCACCGTGGACGATGTCGCAAAGCGGTTGGCAGACTACGGTTTTCACGCGCCAACCATGAGCTTCCCGGTAGCCGGCACGCTGATGGTGGAGCCCACGGAAAGTGAAAGCCTGGCTGAGGTCGACGCATTCTGCGACGCGATGATCGCGATCCGCGCAGAGATCGACAAGGTCGGCGCGGGGGAGTGGCCGGCAGAGGACAACCCGCTGCGCGCCGCACCGCACACCGCGGCCTGCTTGATGGTGGACAAGTGGGGGCATCCGTACACCCGCGAGCAGGCTGCGTATCCGCTGGGCAAGGGGTTCCGGCCGAAAGTGTGGCCGCCGGTGCGCCGCATCGACGGGGCGTATGGGGACCGCAATCTGGTGTGCTCCTGCCCGCCGGTGGAGGCGTTCGGCTGAAACATCGCCGAGTGTGGAGTTGATCCACGCGCTGCGGTGAAAAGCGTGGAATAAGCCAACGTTCGGGGGCTAGTGTCCCGAAGGTGCTTCCACCAAGCGTGGCCGAGTGGCGCGACGGCGGGCGCTTCATCCAAACGAGCGCAGGCCAGGTGTTCGTCCGCTTTAAGGAGGGCGCCGGCCCGACCATCCTGCTGTTGCACGGCTTTCCGTCCAGCTCCTATGACTTCCGCCAAGTCGTTCCGCACCTGGCCGGCCGGGCGTGGCTGACGCTGGACTTTCTGGGCTTCGGCCTGTCGGACAAGCCCAGGCCGCACCACTACAGTCTGCTCGAGCAAGCCGATCTGGTGCAGGCGGTTGTCGACGAGGTCACCGACGGGCCGGTCGTGGTGCTCGCCCACGACATGGGTACCTCGGTGACCACCGAGCTGCTCTCACGAGATCTTCGCGGCCGCTTGCCTTTTGAGTTGCAACGCGCGGTGCTTTCCAACGGCAGCGTGATTCTGGCGCGGGCCAGCCTGCGGCCGAGTCAGAAGATCCTGCGCAGCCGGCTGGGGCCGGTGTTCGCGCGACTGGTCAACCGCCGGGGCTTCACCCGTGGCTTCGGCAGGCTGTTCAGCAACGACCATCCGCTGTCGGCGCAAGAAGCCGCGGCGCAGTGGGCGCTGTTGTCGCACAACGACGGTCACCGCATCGCCCACCTGTTGATTTCCTACCTCGACGAGCGTGTGCGTTACGCGCAGCGCTGGCACGGCGCGGTCCGCGACTGGCCCAAACCGCTGGGGTTCCTCTGGGCATTGCGGGACCCGGTCGCCACGACGAACGTGCTCGACGGGCTTTGCGAGCTGCGGCCGACCGCCCCGGTGATCGAGCTGCCGCAGTTGGGCCACTATCCGCAGCTCGAAGGTCCCGATGCGTTCGCAGCCGGGGCGCTCACGCTGCTCACCGACGCGTGACGCTCAGCCGAACACGTCGTTGAGCGTCACCGTCTGAAGGTTGCGGCTGGCGATGATGTCGAGCAGTTGCGGATACGTGTGCGTGACCGGCGGCAGGTTGGCGTGTCCGAGCACGATCTGCTGGCCTGTGAACGCCTGCTTGGCGTAGTTGATCAGCTGCTGCTCGTTGACCACTCTGGAGTCGCCGATCGTCGCACTCCACAACGTGATCGTCGGGTAGCCCAGATCGGCCGCGATCTTGTCGGTCGCCGCGTTGTGTACACCGTAGGGCGGCCGGAAGTACGGGGTGCCATCGACGCCGTAGGTGTTCTGCAGGAAGTCCTTGTTCCGCTGGATCTGGTCGGTGAGCGCCCCCGGACTGACTCGCGTGACGTAGGGGTGCGACCAGGTGTGGTTGCCCAGCTGGATTTGGCCGGAGTCGACCATCGGCCGCAACTGAGGAGCGTTGACCGACCATGAGGCGTTGGCGCCGTTGACGAAGAACGTCATCCGGGTGCCGCTGTCGCGACAGAACTGGGCGAACGCCGAGACAACCGCGATGCTCGCGCCGTCGTCGAAGGTGAGCGCCAAGAGGTTTCCGTCACCCGGCAACCGGGTGAGCACCCCATCGGGCGGCGGTATGCGCCCAGCGGGTGCGGCGTGCGCTGGCGCCGGCCGGGTCGTCGCCGCCAACACTCCGACCGCAATGGCTTTCAGTAATGTGCGTCGATCGACGCTCGGCACATTGTCACGGTAACGATCCATTCGCGCCCGTGGGGGCCGCTTCACCTGTCAGTGCACTGTGAG
This sequence comes from Mycobacterium sp. NGS19, assembly GCF_059813155.1. Classification (NCBI taxonomy): domain Bacteria; kingdom Bacillati; phylum Actinomycetota; class Actinomycetes; order Mycobacteriales; family Mycobacteriaceae; genus Mycobacterium; species Mycobacterium sp. NGS19. The sequence goes on along the minus strand of NZ_JCALEB010000006.1, from coordinate 269,470 downwards.
TGCGGCCGATATCGGGGGTCGCCAAGCCCGCCCGGAAAATCTTCGCCTCGACGGGGTACAGGCATAGGATCGGCACACAGGACCGGATGACAAGGGATGTCCATGACCGCAGAAGCGACCGCCCTGCCACGACTGCAGCCACGTCGACCCTTCCCGGCCAGGCTGGGCCCCAAGGGCAACTTGGTGTACAAGCTGATCACCACCACCGATCACAAGCTGATCGGCATCATGTACATGGTCGCCTGCTTCGTGTTCTTCTTCGTCGGCGGGCTGATGGCGTTGTTGATCAGGGCAGAGCTGGCCGTACCCGGGCTGCAGTTCTTGTCCAACGAGCAGTACAACCAGCTGTTCACCATGCACGGCACGGCAATGCTGCTCTTCTACGCAACCCCGATCGTGTTCGGGTTCGCCAACATCGTGCTGCCGTTGCAGATCGGCGCGCCCGACGTCGCGTTCCCGCGCCTCAACGCATTGTCGTTCTGGCTCTTCGTCTTCGGGGCGCTGATAGCGCTCAGCGGCTTCATCACGCCAGGTGGTGCGGCGGACTTCGGCTGGACGGCCTACAGCCCGCTCACCGACGCCATTCACAGCCCCGGCGCCGGTGGCGATCTGTGGATCCTTGGTCTGGGCGTCGGCGGCCTCGGCACCATCTTGGGTGCGGTCAACATGATCACCACGATCGTCTGCATGCGCGCCCCGGGCATGACGATGTTCCGGATGCCGATCTTCACCTGGAACATCCTCGTGACGAGCATCCTTGTGCTGCTGGTCTTCCCGCTGCTGACGGCGGCGCTGTTCGGTCTGGCCGCCGACCGCCACCTCGGCGCGCACATCTACGACCCGTCCAACGGCGGCGCGATTCTGTGGCAGCACCTGTTCTGGTTCTTCGGGCATCCCGAGGTGTACATCATCGCGTTGCCGTTCTTCGGGATCATCACCGAAGTGATCCCGGTGTTCAGCCGCAAGCCGCTGTTCGGCTACACCACTTTGGTGTACGCCACGTTCAGCATCGCCGCGTTGTCGATGGCGGTGTGGGCGCACCACATGTTCGCCACCGGTGCGGTGCTGTTGCCGTTCTTCTCGTTCATGACGTTTTTGATCGCGGTGCCCACCGGCATCAAGTTCTTCAACTGGATCGGCACGATGTGGAAGGGGCAGCTGACCTTCGAGACGCCGATGCTGTTCGCCGTCGGCTTCGTCGTGACGTTCCTGCTGGGTGGGCTGTCAGGGGTGCTCTTGGCCAGCCCGCCGCTGGACTTCCATGTCACCGACAGCTACTTCGTCGTCGCGCACTTCCACTACGTGCTGTTCGGCACCATCGTGTTCGCGACGTTCGCGGGGGTGTACTTCTGGTTCCCGAAGATGACCGGCCGGCTGCTCGACGAGCGGCTGGGCAAGCTGCACTTCTGGACCACGTTCATCGGCTTCCACACCACGTTCCTGGTGCAGCACTGGGTCGGCAACCAGGGCATGCCCCGGCGCTACGCCGACTACCTGCCCAGCGACGGGTTCGAAGCGCTGAACATCGTGTCGACCATCGGGGCGTTCATCCTCGGCGTCTCGATGATCACGTTCACCTGGAACGTGTTCCGCAGCTGGCGCTACGGCGAGCCGGTGACCGTCGACGACCCGTGGGGTTACGGCAACTCGCTGGAGTGGGCCACCAGCTGCCCGCCGCCGCGGCACAACTTCTACGAGCTGCCCCGAATCCGTTCGGAGCGACCGGCTTTCGAGCTGCACTACCCGTGGATGGTCGAGCGCATGCGGGCCGAATCTCACATCGGCGGCCACCGCGAGAAGAAACTCGAGACCGACGCGCCGACACCGCTGCGCACCGCGCCGGACCGCGACTGACCTCAGCCCATCATCGCCGACACCGCGGCCGCGAGGTCCGGGCTGTCTGACGTGGGCAGGTTCCGGTAGCTGCCGCCCGTGGCCTGGGCAACGGATTCCCATGTGCTGCGGTCGGAGTCGGCACCGAAATCGATGACGTTGACGGCCACCGGTCGGGCGGGATCGAACGTCTTACGGATGTAGTCCTGCAGGCCGGCGCCGTCGAGAGACTGATCGGTGTGCGGACCGGCGGTGAGCACCAGCACGGAGTTCTTCGCGTTGGGCCGGAAGTTCGCCAGCGCGCCGTCGTAGATCATCCGCAGCGTGGTGAACGACACGGCACCGCCGTTCGACGAGTACTGCCGGTCCAGCGCGGCCGTCAGCGCTGCCGAGCGCGGCTGCCCGTTGAGGTCGTCGGACAGCGGTCCGGTCGGCACTTCACTGCGGCCCTCGACCCCGTCGAACGTCCACAACCCGACCGCCGCAGTGGGAGGCAGCGCCCCCAGCTTGTTCTTCAGCGCCGCAACCACATTCGCCAGTCGGCTCTGGCCACCCTCCTGCTCGGGCATCGACTGGTCGAGCATGATCGTGACCGCGCCTCCGGACGAGGGCGTGGTGACCGCGTCGGCCAATGTGACCCGCGCCGATTCATCGCCGACCGACAGCGTTGCCGACAGCGGCGAAAAGCTGGTGACGTCGCTCTTGGGCAGTGCCTGATCTCCGGCACGGAATCCGACTTTGGCCAATTCGGCTTGCTGCTCTGGCTTTTGGAGGAACTTCTTGAATTCGCTGGCCGCGGTGACCTGTTCCTCGGAGAGCCAGTTGCCGGCCAGCGACGCCATCGGGTAGTCGGCCACCGCGGCGGGTCCCGGCGGCAGCCAGGAGGTGACGACGTCCTTGGCCTCAGGTATCTTCGTCGACCGTTGATACAGCTGCTGTTCGGTCATCACCACCGCGTGCACCGGTGCGGCGGCCGGGTCGCCCTTGGCGGTCAGCGCGTCGAGTGCTGTCGAAAGCTTGGAGTCGGCCAGCTTGGGCTGTCCGGAAAGCAGCGCATTGATTGCGCCCACACCGGCGGTGGCCGGGGCGTTGGGCGGAGCGGATGCAGCCGCAACCGCTTCGGCGGCCAGGTAGGTGGCGTCGGCGTTGCCCGTGGTGGGCAGCGCCAGCCGCAGCGAGCCCCAGCCCGGCATGTTCAGCGCATCCAACGACACCGGGTTGGTCTGCAGGCCGGGCAGCGAGCCCCAATTCTGTTCGGCCAGAGCTGTTTTCAGCTGCGGTCTGATGGCCAGCACCACCGGCGTCTTGACAAGTGACCGGCTGTCGGTGACGACGTTCGATCCGCCCGCTGCTTGCAGTCTTGCGGTCGCAATCGAGCTCGCCGGAATCCACAGCGCCGGCCGCTGTCCCAGCTCGCCGGGCCAGGTGCCGGCGAAGCCGTCGACCACGGCGCTGGAGTCGGCCGCCTTCACGCCGAGCTTCACACAGCGGTCGCCGATCGGGTCGGCGGATTTGTTGTACCGGTCGGCCAGCGTGGTGATCTGCTCGGCGATCGACGGGTCGGCGATGACGGCGACGGGCACGTCGGCACCGTGGCAGCTGGTCGCCGCGGTGTTCGAGCGGTCGGAGAGCGTGTCACCCAAGAATCGCCACAGGATGATCGCGCCCACTACCACCACGACCGCAACCAACGCCACGATCACGCCGATGCTCACACCGCGACGTCTGCGGTCGGTGCTGCGGTGGCCGCCCTGCCAGGTGCCGCGGGCGAAGCGGCCGCTGGGTGTCTCATCTGAGGGACCGGGCGCCGCTTCCGCCGCCGCGTCGGGGCCGTCGAAGTCTTCGGTCAGGCCGTGGGCAGCGGGCGACGCCGACGACGGCTCGGGCGGCGGCGTGGCGCGGAACGGTTCTCTGGGCGTCTCGTCCGGGCCGGGAATGCTGTGCTTGCCCATGCCCTCAGGCTCCGTTCAGTCTGGCTTTCGCCTCGCGACGGCGCCGATGCAAGATCGGCTCGGTATAGCCGTTCGGTTGCTCCGTTCCGGACAGAATCAGATCCTGGGCGGCCAAAAACGCGATGCTGTCGTCGAAATTCGGCGCCATCGGCCGGTACGCCGAATCGCCCTCGTTCTGCCGGTCGACGATCGCGGCCATCCGCTCGAGGCTGGCGCGCACGTCTTCGGCGGTGATCACGCCGTGCCTGAGCCAGTTGGCCAGCAGCTGACTCGAAATGCGAAGCGTCGCACGGTCTTCCATCAATGCGACGTTGTGGATGTCGGGCACCTTGGACGAGCCGATGCCCTGGTCGATCCAGCGCACCACATAACCGAGAATCGACTGGCAGTTGTTGTCGACCTCTTCGCGGATCTCGTCGGGCTCCCAGGCCAGCTCTTTGGCCAGCGGGATGGTGAGCAGCTGTTGCAGCGATGTACGCCGGCCCTTTGCGGCGAGCTCCTTTTGCACCTCGCCAACGTCGACCTGGTGGTAGTGCATCGCGTGCAGCGTGGCCGCGGTGGGCGAAGGCACCCATGCGGTGGTGGCACCGGCCTTGGGTTGGCCGATCTTCTGCTCGACCATGTCGGCCATCAGCTCGGTCATGGTCCACATCCCCTTGCCGATCTGCGCGTGCCCGGGCAGTCCGCACTCGAGCCCGACGTCGACGTTGTTGTCCTCGTAGGCGAGGATCCACGGCTGGCTCTTCATGGTGCCCTTGCGCACCATCGGGCCGGCCTCCATCGACGTATGGATCTCGTCGCCGGTGCGGTCCAGGAAGCCGGTGTTGATGAACACCACGCGGTCCGCCGCGGCGCGGATACACGCCTTGAGGTTGACGCTCGTGCGGCGCTCCTCGTCCATGATCCCGACCTTGATCGTGTTCTGCGGCAGGCCGAGCACATCCTCCACTCGGCTGAACAGCTCGACCGTGAACGCCACCTCGTCGGGGCCGTGCATCTTGGGCTTGACGATGTAGATCGAGCCGGCGCGGCTGTTGACCATCGGGCCGTTGGCGTCGCTGGACTTCAGGCCATGAATCGCGATCAGGCTGGTGAACAACGCGTCTTGGATGCCTTCGTAGACCTCGTTGCCGTCTGCATCGAGGATGGCGTCGTTGGTCATCAGATGGCCGACGTTGCGCACGAACATCAGGCTGCGGCCGGGCAGCGTGAACTCGCTGCCGTCGGGGGCGGTGTAGCGGCGGTCTTCGTGCAGTACGCGGGTGAACGTGTTGCCGTCCTTGCTGACTTCGGCCGACAGGTCACCTTTGTTGAGCCCCAACCAGTTTCGGTAACCCCGCACCTTGTCGTCGGCGTCGACGGCCGCCACCGCGTCTTCGAAATCCATGATCGTGGTGACCGCGGACTCGAGCATCACGTCCTTGACGCCGGCCTTGTCGGTCTTGCCGACGGGGGAGTCGGGGTCGATGAGGATGTCGATGTGCAGCCCGTGGTTTTTCAGCAGCACGGACCACTGCGGTGAGCCGAGTTCGCCCGTGTAGCCGGCGAACTGCTGCGGCTGGGCGAGCGTGGTCTCCCGGCCGCCCTCCAGCGAGACGATCAGCCGGCCGTCCTCGATGCGGAAAGCTGTCGCGTCGGTGTACGAGCCGTTGGCCAGCGGAACCGAGTCGTCGAGAAACTTGCGCGCGTACGCGATGACCTTGTCGCCGCGCACCGGGTTGTAACTGTCGCCTTGTTCCGCGCCGTCGTCCTCGGGGATGACGTCCGTGCCGTAGAGCGCGTCGTACAGCGACCCCCACCGGGCGTTGGCCGCGTTCAGCGCGAACCGGGCATTGAGGATGGGCACCACCAGTTGAGGGCCGGCCGTGGAGGTGATCTCCGCGTCGACGTTGGCGGTGGTGACGGTGAAGTCCTCGGGTTCGGGCAGCAGGTAGCCGATGTCGACGAGGAACTGCTGGTAAGCCTCCTGGTCGATCGGCTCGATGACCCGCTGGCGGTGCCACTTGTCGATCTGGGCCTGCAGTTCGTCGCGACGGGCCAGCAGTTCGGCGTTGCGCGGACCGAGATCGGTGATCACCTTGTCCACGCCGGCCCAGAAGGTGTCGGGATCGATGTCGGTGCCAGGCAACGCCTCGTTGTTGATGAAGTCGTACAAAACCTTGGCCACTCGCAGGTTGCCGGTTGCCACCCGCTCCGTCATGCGTCCTCCCGTCGGTTGTGTCGGTACAGCTTACCCAGCGGTAACGTCGGCTTTTCCGGCGCGGCGGCGAGCAAGGCGCGACACCGCTTCAGCAGTGCGAGGCGCATAGTCGCTGCCCGCTGAGCGATCGCCAGCTGCTGACGCACGTACTCCGCGCGGCCGGCGGGTGTCTCGATGCACACCGGCTCGTACCCCAGGCTGCGAAGGTCGTAGGGGCTGGCTCGCATGTCGAGCTCGCGTGCCGTGAAGGCCAGCTCGAACGCATCCATGAGGATGTCGGAGTCGACCAGCGGCAGCAGCTTGGCCGCCCACTTGTAGAGGTCCATCGCGGCGTGCAGACACCCCGGCTGCTCGGTGTGCAGCTGCATTTCCCGCGTCAACTGGGCGCTGTTGCGCCCCCGCGCCGGGGCAGTGAAGAAGCGGAAGGCGTCAAAGTGCGTGCAGCGCAACGGCATTGACTCGACCACCGCATCGGTGCCGCGATGCCCCAACCGCAGCGGCAGTAGGTGGCGAGGCCGCTCGGTGCGATACACCATCGCCCATTCGTGCAGCCCGAAGCAGCCTAGCTGCGCGGGCCGCGCGGCTGTGGCGTCCAGCAGTCCGACGACGAATTCGACGGTGTCGCGACGCCGCTGCAGAAGGGCGGGGTCGACGGTGACCACGTCACCGGTCCGGCGATAGCCGGCCAGCCTGGTGTACGTCTCGGCCGCCTGGCCCGCCAGTCCCACGCCGAACCCGGGATGCCAGCGCGCGAGATGACCGGGCCGCAGCGTGTAGTAGGTGAACAGGAAGTCGACGACGGGATGCGACGCACCGTCGCCGCGCCGTTGCAGGTAGGGCCCGACGAGCGCGTCGACCCGCTTCCGGTGCAGGTCGCGGCGCCGCGTCCAGTCCGCTTCGGCCAGCACATCAGACACGGTGTGTGCCGTCACGGACAGTGCCGACGAGGTCCTCGACCAAATCCTCCAAGGCCACCATGCCGGTCACCGAACCGTCGGCGCCGACCACCAAAGCCAGGTGGCTGTTGTTGCGGCGCATCCGCGACAGCGCGTCGGGCAGCGACATGCTCTCCGACACTTCGGGCAGGGGCCGCACAGTCGAACGGTCGACCACAGCATCCGGGTCGTCGACAGCGGGCAGCACGTCCTTGATGTGCACGTATCCGACGAACCCGCCCGTGGCGTCGACGACGGGGAACCGCGAGTATCCGGTTTCGCCGAGCGCTCGCTGGATGGCTTCGACGGTCGGGCCGTCGCCGTCGGGGGCGATCTCGACGGTGTGGACCTCGCCGAGCGGGATCGCGATGTCGGACACGACCCGGTTGCGGATTTGAAGTGCGCGGGACAGCCGCATGTGCTCCTCGGGGTCGAGCAGCCCCTCCGACCGTGACTCCGCGATCATCTCGGAAAGTTCGACGGCAGACACCGTGTTCTCGAGTTCGGTCTTGGGTTCGATCCGCATCGCGCGCAGCGTCACGTGCGCACACCAGTCGTAGAACGCGATCACCGGCCGCGTGGCCTGCACCCACCACAGATACGGCGGCACCAACAGCATCGCAGCCGACTCCGGACCGGCGATCGCGATGTTCTTGGGCACCATCTCGCCGAGCAGCACATGCAGCACGACGACGATCGTGATCGCGACCACGAACGACACCGAGTGCAGTACCGCGTCGGGCACGCCGACCAAGTCGAAGGGCTTCTCCAGCAGATGAGCGACGGCCGGTTCGCCGATGCGGCCCAACAGGATCGAGCACACCGTGATGCCCAACTGGGCCCCGGCCAGCATCATCGACAGGTTCTGCCCGGCCTGGATGACCGTCACCGCCGTACGTTTGCCTTGCTCGGCGAGCGCCTCGAGTCGGTCGCGGCGCGCGGAGATCAGCGCGAACTCGGCCCCCACGAAGAACGCGTTGGCCAACAGCAGCAGCACGGTCAGCACGACCCCGAGCACGTCGGCCATCAGCGCTCGTCTCGTTCGTCGCTGCGCCGGCCCAGCTTCACCAGCTCCAGCTCGTCGATGCGACGGCCGTCCATCTTCGCCACAGTCGCGCGCCAGCGAATCGGGTCGTCCAGCGAGCCGTCGGGTTCGAACGCCTCGAGCTCCACCGACTCGCCGACCTCGGGGATGTGGCCGAGTTCGTGCATCACCAGGCCGCCGATGGTCTCGTATTCGCCCTCGTGCCCGCGGAAGCCCGTCGCCGCGGCGACTTCGTCGATGCGCAGCAGCCCCGACACCCGCCAGCCGCGGCCGGACTGCTGCACGTCCAGGGTCGGTTCGTCGTGCTCGTCGCGAATGTCGCCGACGATCTCTTCGATGAGGTCTTCGACGGTCACCATTCCGGCGATGCCGCCGTACTCGTCGGCGACCAGCGCCGTCTGCAGCCCGTTGGCCCGGACTTGCGCCATCAGCGCATCGCCGTCGAGCGTCGAGGGCACCACCGATACCGGAAGCGCGACATCGGCCAGCCGGGTGCGGGCGTGCTGGTCGTGCGGGACCTCGAACACCTGCTTGACGTGCACCAGGCCGATTGTTTCGTCGAGGTCGCCCTCGGTGACCGGGAAGCGCGAAAAGCCGGTTTGGCTGGCCTTGGCCACCAGATCGGCAATGGTGTCGGCGGCTTCCAGCGCCTCGATCTTGGACCGCGGCGTCATGAATTCCTCCGCGGTGCGCGCACCGAACTGCAGCGATCGGTCGACCAGGGTCGCCGTCGTCGGATCCAGCGAGCCACGCCGTGCGGAGTTGCGCACCAGGGACCCCAGTTCCTGGGGAGAACGTGCGGATCGCAGTTCTTCGGCGGGCTCGATACCCATGCGGCGCAGGATCCAGTTCGCGGTGCCGTTGGTGAGGTGGATCAGCGGGGTGAACACCATCGAGAACATCACCTGCGGTCCGGCCACCATGCGCGCGGTCGGCAGCGGCCGCGCCACCGCGAGGTACTGCGCCACCAACTCGCCGAACACCATCGACACCGAGGTCGCGATCAGCAACGACAGCGCCAGCGCGGTGCCGTCGGCCCAGGTGTCGGGCACCTTCACCGCGGTCAGCAGCGGCCGGAGCAGCCGAGCGATCAACGGCTCGGCCAGGTAGCCGGTGATCAGCGTGGTGATGGAGATGCCGAGCTGAGCACCGGAGAGCTGAAATGACAATGTGCGGTGAGCCCGCTGCACCATCCGGTCGCGTGGACCGCCGGTGCGCGCGTTCGCGTCCACTGTGCTGCGTTCCAGAGACGTCAACGAGAATTCCGCGCTGACGAATACCGCGGTGCCCAATGTCAGCACCAAAAAGCCCAGCAGACTGAGCAGAATCACGACGACGTTCATCGCAACCCTGAGATGAGCTGGCCGGACCGCATGCCCGGCTGGCTAGAGGACGGCTCGGCGTCGGACGGGTCCGTCGCCGGTCGCTCAGCCCGGAAGGTTCCCTCCATACCAAGGGCCGCGACGGGTGCCTGCGGCACGGAACCCCTTCCCCTCGGATCGCGAAGAAGCACCCATGGTATCGCGATGGCGCACGTGGACCGGAGCGTTCATTGCCGCGTCCAGGAGAGAGCGACTATCGCAGTCACCCGGACAGTTAGGTTAGCCTCTGCTATCTTACCTCCCGTGACGGAGTCCCTCGCGGCCACGGTTGCGCCGGCGGACGTCGTCGCCGGGCTGGCCAACGCAGTGCCTGAAGCCCGAGGCGACGACTACCTGGTATACGAGAACGCCGGCCGCTGGACGCTGGCGACGGGCACCCAGACGCTTGTCGAACTCGACAGCGACGAGCTTCGGGTGGTGCGCGACGGCGTGGTGCACCGCCAGGCGTGGTCCGGGCGGCCCGCAGCGAAACTCGGGGAAGTGGTCGACCAGCTGTTGCTGGAGTCCGACGCGGCGTACGGCTGGATTGCGTTCGAGTTCGGCGCGTATCGCTTTGGGCTGCAACGACATTTGCCGCCGAAGACGCCATTGGCGCGGCTGTTCGTACCGCGCACGCGCGTCGTCGTCACCGCTGACGGCACTGTCCTCGACGGGCCGGACGAGTACGACGCGGTGCTATCGCGGCTGCAGACCGTCGGCCCGCCGCCGATCGGTCCGACGCGCGCGGTCGATCTGCGCCCGGATCCCAGCCGCTACCGCGAACGCGTGGTGGCCGCCGTCGACGAGATCCGCGCCGGCCGCTACCACAAGGTGATCCTTTCGCGCAGTGTCGTCGTGCCGTTTGCTCTCGACTTCCCGGCGACGTACCGGCTGGGCCGTCGCTACAACACCCCGGCGCGGTCATTCCTGTTGCGGCTGGGCGGTATTCGTGCGCTGGGTTACAGCCCCGAATTGGTCACCGCGGTGCGCCCCGACGGCGTCGTGGTCACCGAACCGCTGGCGGGCACCCGGGCGTTCGGCCGCGGCTCCGCGAACGATATCGCCGCCCGCAACGACTTGGAGTACAACACCAAAGAGATTGTGGAGCATGCTATTTCGGTGCGCAGTTCGCTGCGCGAGATCGCCGAGGTCGCCGAGCCGGGAAGCACGGTGGTGAGCGACTTCATGTCCGTGCGCGAACGCGGCAGCGTCCAGCATCTGGGTTCCACGGTGCGCGCGCGGCTGCACCGGTCGTGTGACCGCATGGACGCGCTCGAGGCGCTCTTCCCGGCAGTGACCGCGTCAGGCATTCCGAAGGCCGAAGGCATCGAATCGATCCTGCGCTTGGACGAGTCGCCGCGAGGCCTGTACTCGGGCGCTGTCGTGGCGCTTTCTGCAGACGGCGGACTGGACGCCGCGTTGGTGTTGCGGGCCGCCTACGAACGCGACGGCCGCACCTGGCTGCGGGCGGGTGCCGGGATCATCGCCGAGTCGTCGCCGGAACGCGAGTTCGAGGAAACCTGCGAGAAATTGACCAGTCTCGCGCCGTATCTGGTCGCGCGATCCTAGGCCGAAGCGCCCAATTGCGCTGCGAGCGAACGCTTGTCGACCTTGCCGACCGCTGTCGTCGGCAGCGCTGCCATGGGCACCAGCATGTCCAGGCGCACGTGGGTGGCTACACCTCGCTCGTCCAGGTAGGAGTTGAGGTCGGCCAGTGTCGTCGGGGCTCCATCGAAAACCACTGCGGCACAGATTTTTTCGCCCAGGTGTTCGTCCGGTAACCCTACGGCGGCCACTGCCCAGACAGCCGGGTGCGTCAGCAGATGTGATTCGAGGTCGAGGGCAGAGATTGTTTCGCCAGCGCGCTGGATGACGTCTTTGACCCGGCCGGTCACCTCCACGTAGCCGTTGGCGAAGCGACGCACCCGGTCGCCGGTGCGGTAGAAGCCGTCCGGGCTGAACGCCCGCTCGTTGTCGCGTGGGGCACGGAAGTAGCCGTTGAACGTGTACGGTCCGCGCACCAGCAGTTCACCCTCCTCGCCGGGCCCGACGTCGTTGCCGGCGTCGTCGACCACGCGCAGCTCGTCGTGCGGGGACAACGGGCAGCCTTGTGTGTGGTACACCACGTCGGCCGGATCGTCGAGCCGCGTGTAGCAGACCATGCCCTCGGCCATCCCGAACACCTGCTGCAGTCCCGGTGTCAAGGCAGCCCGGACCGCACGGGCGTCGTCGGCACCCAGCTTGGCCCCCCCAACCTGAAGCAGCCGAAGGCTTTTCGGCCGAGTGGGCTCCCACTCGCATGCCTGTGCCCACAGTTTGGCCAGCGCCGGCACCAGCGCGGTGACGGTAACCCGGTGCCGTTCGATCGTCGCGAACGCCGACTCCGGGCTCGGGTCGGTGCTGAAAACCACTGTCGCGGCGGCGTTTATCGCGCCGAGGATGCCGGGGCACGCCAGCGGGAAGTTGTGTCCTGCCGGCAGTGACACGAGGTAGACGTCATCCCGGGTGAGCCGACACAATGCCGCGCTCGCGGTGGCGTTGTAGAGGTAATCGTCGTGGGTGCGGGGGATGAGCTTCGGTGGGCCGGTGGTGCCGCCCGACACGAGCAGCAACGCCGGCGACTCCGGGTCGACGGTGACGGCCGGAGGCTCGTCGTCGTGAGCGACGAGTTCGGCCCACGGGGTGAAGGCGCCGGCCTCGCCGTCGACGACGACATGGTGTATCGCAGGATGTGCTGCGATCAGCTGCTCGGCCATCGAGCGGTAGTCGAAGCCGTTCACCTCGTCGGCGATCACTGCCGCGACCGCGCCGCTCACCTCGGCGAAGTGGCTGAGTTCGGCGAGTCGGTGGCCGGGTAGGCACATGACTGGAATGGCGCCGGTGCGCAGCAGAGCGAACAGCGCGACAGCGAAGCGGCACGAATTGGGCAGTTGTAGCAGCACGCGCTGCTTCGGGGCGATCCCGAGCGACGCGAACCCGGCGGCTGCGCGGTCTGCCAGTGCGTCGAGTTCGGCATACGTGAAGCGCTCGACGGCATCCACGACAGCGGTCCGGTTTGGCCAACGCGTTGCGGCTACGCGCAGTACCGAGGCAACTGGTCGACCGGTCCAGTAGCCCGCTGCGCGGTAAGCCGCCGCACGCTCGGGCGGGAACGGGACGAAGCCGTCCATGACCTGTGGTCGTGCGCTTTCGGGCGGCTGGGCAGCGGTCACGGATGCTCGAAGTCTCCACGGTAGGCGTGTCCTGTTCGGTGAACGTACGGTAGCCTACGGCAAGTTAGGGCAGCCTCTACTAACTCCTGCTCGGAAGGTCGACCCCCGACTTGACTACGACTGGTGTCACGCCGGAAGTGCTGCGACACGTCGCACCAACCGCCGGCCAGCGGCGAATGTGGTTCGTTTCCTTCGCCGACGGAAGCGGTGCGGCGCTGAACGTCGCCGCGTCCTACCGGCTCACCGGCGATCTCGATGCGACGCGGCTGAAGGACGCAGTCGCGGCGGTGACGGCGCGTCACGAAATTCTGCGCACCACATATCGGGTCGACGATCTAGGCGGCCTGGCCCAGGTGGTCCACCCGATCGGCGCACTGTCGCCGGCGTGGACGCAACACGATCTGACGCACTTGACCGGACAGGGCCAGCAATTGCGGCTAAATGTGTTGGCGCAACGGCAGTGCGGGATGCCGTTTGACCTGACCGTCGATTCGCCGCTGCGCCTCACACTGATCCGGACGGATGAGGCCGAGCACATACTGCTGGTCGTCGCCCACCGCATCGCATGGGACGACGCGTCGTGGCGAGTATTCCTGACCGACTTGAGCGCGGCTTACGCCAACCCGCACGACTACTCGAACGCTTCGGCAGTGCCGTTGGCGCCGCCGCAACCCACAGCCGATTCCGGCGCCGATCTGACCTACTGGCGAGATGTGTTAGCGAACTTGCCTGAGCCCCTTGAACTTCCAGGCCCGAACGGCGCGGCAGTACCGCGCACCCGACGTTCCGGCGTCTGCACGCGACAGCTGTCCGGCGAAATCATGGTTGCGGTCGACCGCCTCGCGGCCAAGACAGGCACCACCCCCGACGCGGTCGCGTGCGCTGCGCTCTGCGCGCTCATAACCCGATACACCCACACTCACGATTTCCTGATGGCCTCGGCTGTCCCGGAGTGCACTCACCAAACGCGTCAGGCGATCGGCTACTTCGCCGGCCCCGTCTTGCTACGAGTAAAAACTCAGTCAGACAGTAGTTTTCGGGACCTTGTGACATATCTCCACGGCACCATGAGCGCGGCATATGCGCATCAGGGCGCCGCGCTGGATCGGGTGACCCGTGAGATCACCGGGAATCCCCGCGGCGCCGACAGCGTGGCGCGGTTGAGCTTCGCCTGGCGTGACCACACGCAGAGCACGCGCAGCGGTGCCTTCGCAGACGGTGTGCGGTGCACGCGCACAGCGTTGCACGGTGAACCGGGACGACTGCCACTCGAGATAACGGTCGAACGCGGACCCGGCGGCGCGCGGGCAACGGCCCGGTACTCGACGGAGGTGCTCGACCGCCCTCTGGTCAGCCAATTTTTGACACATTTGGAGCGGATCCTGAAAAATGCTGTGCGCCAACCTGATACGGCGCTCTGGGCGCTCGATTTCCTGGGCCGCGATGCCGCCTGGCTGTACGAGGTGTCCCGCGGCGCGAAGGCTGACGTGCCCGCTGTCACCCTCGCCGATGCCGTGCAGCGTCAAGTCCGAGCCACCCCGAACGCGGTCGCGCTGACCTACGACGGCCGGCACCTCACCTACCGCGACATCAATGAACAGGCAAACCGGCTGGCGCACTGGCTGATCGCACGTGGGATCGGTGCCGAAGATGTGGTGGCGGTGGTCATGGAGCGCTCGCCTCAACTCGTGGCCAGCGCGTTGGCGATCGCGAAAGCGGGCGCAGCGTACCTGCCGGTCGACCCAGCCTATCCGGCCGACCGGATCGACTTCATCCTCGCCGACGCGGCACCTGAACTCGTGCTGCGCGAACCTCTTCACGAAGTCGCCCGATCGCTCGACAGCTATCCGGCCAGCGATCCGACCGATGCCGACCGGGTGAGCCCGCTGCGGCCGGACAACCTCGCTTACGTGGTCTATACCTCAGGTTCCACCGGGGCACCGAAAGGGGTGGCCGTCACACACGCCTCGGTGGCGCAGTACTTCGCCTGGTTCAGCGGCGTGTGTCACGCCGACGGCGCCGAGACAGTGTTGCAGGTGACCTCGAGCAGCTTCGACTTTTCCATCGAGGAGATCTTTGGAACCTTGAGTCGCGGTGCGCGCCTGGTGATTCCGAGTCGGGACGGGTTGCGCGACGTCGGCTATCTGACCGACTTGCTGAAGCGCGAGCGGATCACGTCGATGCACCTGGTGCCGTCGATGCTGGCATTGTTCCTGTCGCTACCCGGCAGCTCGCAGTGGCGGACGCTGCGGCGTATCCCGATTGGTGGCGAACCGCTGCCGGGAGATCTTGCCGACAAGTTCCACGCCACGTTCGACGCGCCGCTGCACAACTTCTACGGCCCGACCGAGGCCACGATCGCGTCTACGACCTATCACGCGGTGGGCAAGCAGGGCAATCGCGTCGTGCCGATCGGCACGCCGAAGATCAACACCACCGTGCATTTGCTCGATTGCATGCTGCAGCCCGTACCGGTCGGCGCGATCGGCGAAATCTACATAGGCGGAGACTGTTTGGCTCGGGGTTACCTCGGTCGGCCGGTACTGACCGCAGAGCGGTTCGTCGCCGACCCCTACCGGGCGGGCGGCCGGTTGTACCGCACTGGCGACGTGGCCCGACGTAACGCCGACGGCGACCTCGATTTCATCGGGCGCGCAGACGAACAGGTCAAGGTGCGCGGATTGCGCGTCGAACTCGGTCAGGTGGCCTCCGCCGTCTCCGTCGATCCCAGCGTCGGCCAATGCGTCGTCGTCGTCCGCGAGTTGGCCGGCCTCGGCCGCGCACTGGTGGCCTATGTGACGCCGTCGGCCGGCTGCGACGCGGTCGAGGTGGACCGGGTGCGGGCCCGGGTCAGCGCGGTATTGCCGGACTACATGACGCCGTCGGCGTACGTGGTGCTCGACGAAATACCCATCACCACCCACGGCAAGATCGATCGGGCCGCGCTGCCCGAACCTCCGGCGCACAACCGATGACCGGCACGATCGCGATCGTGGGCGCCGGCGCTAAGGCCGTGGCGGTTGCGGCGAAGGCGGCAGTGCTGCGCGAGATGGGCCTACCGGCGCCCGACGTATTCGCGGTCGAACGCCGGGGCGTTGCGGCCAACTGGCAGGCCGCGGGCGGCTGGACAGACGGCAGGCAGCGATTGGGCACCAGCCCCGAAAAGGACGTCGGCTTTCCTTACCGGTCGACGCTCGCACCGGGCCTCAACGCCGAGCTCGACACGCGGATGCTGCGGCACAGTTGGCAGGCGTATCTGGTCAGCACGGGCGAATTCGCGGGTTGGGTCGACCGCGGTCGGCCGTCGCCGCCGCACGCGACATGGGCGAGATACCTGCGCTGGGTCGCCGAGGCAGCAGGCTTGAAAGTCGTTGACGGGGAAGTGGTCGAGGTCTCGGTCGACGGGTCGCAATGGGTAGTGCACACCCGCGATTCGCGCCTTCCCGCGGACGCCATCATGATGACCGGCCCGGGTCAGCCCGCCCGCTCGATCCTGCCGGGCCATCCGAAAGTGTGGTCGATAGCCCAGTTCTGGCAGCGCGTCGCGGGCACGGAACGCATCGGCGCCGCGCGGGTAGCTGTGATCGGCGGCGGCGAGTCCGCCGCATCGATCCTCAACGAGCTGTTCCACCACCGGTTTTCGGCCATCACCGTGATATCGCCCCAGGCAACGCTGTTCACCCGCGGCGAGGGCTTCTTCGAGAACTCTTTGTATTCCGATCCGACCGAGTGGCACAGTCTGTCGCTCGGCGAGCGGCGAGACGCCATAGCCCGCACCGACCGCGGAGTGTTCTCCGCCCGCGTGCAGGAGTCGCTGCTCGCCGACGAGAGGATTCGGCACTTGCGCGGACGCGTCGCACACGCCGTCGAGCGGGACGGGCAGATCCGGCTCACCCTGCACACCGACGGTCCACACGGCAGCGGCACCGTCGGTGACCGGCTGGAGACAGTGCACGGGTTCGATCTCGTGATCGACGGATCCGGCGCTGATCCGCTGTGGTTCATGTCCCTGCTGCGCCAAGACGCCCTGGACCTATTGGAGCTGGGTCTCTGCGGCCCCGTCACCCGCGAGCGGCTGGAGGAATCCATCGGCCACGATTTGGCCGTCACCGGTGTGACGCCGAAGCTGTTCCTGCCCAATCTGTCCGCCCTCAACCAGGGTCCCGGGTTTCCCAACCTGAGCTGTCTGGGGCGGATGTCGGATCGTGTGCTGGGCGCCGACCTCGGTGGGACCGCTCGAGCACCTACCGGCGCGGCGCAGTGTCAGCGCATCTGACGCGACAGGTCACGGCACACGCGCTGTCAGCGCAGCGAGCACGTCGGCGGTGGAGGCCCCGCCGAGCAAATCCGCGACCGGCAGCTCGTAGTCGAACTCGTTCTTGACACGGCGGTGAAACTCCAACGCCTGCAACGAGTCCAGGCCGATCGCCACCATCGGTACCGAGGTGTCGATCGCATCGGGGCCCTCGACACCGATGACGTCGGCAAGCAGTTCCACGAACCGGTGGGGAACGTCCGCTGCGGGCGCCGGCGGCGCGGACTCGACGACCGGCGACGCCAGCTGTGAGAGCAACGGCCCATAGCCGTAGGCGTCGAGCACCGGCCGCGCGGTGTCGAGGTCGAACGCCGCGACGAGCGCGTTGCCGCGCAGCCCGCACATACCCAGCGCCAGCGCGTCGGCGGGCGCCATCGGCAGCACGCCGGTAGCCGCCAGTCTCGCCTTACTCGTCGCGTCGAGGTCGAAATGCACGGTCCACGGGCCCCATTCCACCGACACGCAGTCGGCGCCGTCGGCGCGTAACCGACGTGCCAGCGCATCGAGCATCCGATTGGTTGCTGCGTACACCACCTGGCCCCGGCCGCCGACATTCGCCGCCATCGACGAGCACAACACGATCCGGCAGTCGTCGGTGCGGGGAAATGCTCCGAGGACACGCCAGATGCCGAGCACTTTGGCGCGCATCGACTTGTCCACATTCGCCGCGGTCACGTCAGCCAGTTCCAGGTGCGAATAGTCGAGCGCGGCATGGATTATCAGGTCTGCCGGTGTGTTGCGATACGCGTCGGACAGTTCGGCCACTGCTGTGTGATCGCCGACGTCGCACTTGACCACCTGGATGTCCGACGTGGTCGCGGAACGGATCTGCGCCAGCCGCGCCGCGACCTCGGCGTTGCCGCCCGATCTGCTCACCAGCGTGATCCGGTGTGCGCCCCCGTGTGCGAAGTGGTTGCAGAACTCCAGGCCAAGATTGCCGGTGCCGCCGAGGATCAGCACATGCTCCGGGGTGTAGGGCTGGCTGAATGAGGTGTCGCCCTCGACCAGCCGCTTGGCGTAGAGCCCGCCGCCGCGCAGTGCCAGCTCCGACTCGTCGCGGGTGTGCAGCGCCGTGAGGATGGCGTGGGCACGTTCCGGTTTCGCCGAAAGATCGAGATGGCGGAATCGGACGCGGGGATGTTCGGCGCCGATGCTGCGGAAACCTGCGCTGGCCGCGGCGTGCACCAGATCGGGTGGCGGGTCGTCGTCGACCACGGCCTCGCCCCCGACAGTGACCAGCCAGCATTCGGTGATGCTGTCGGTCAGGCGGGGCCACCACGGCCGGTCGGCGAAGAAGGCCGCGACTTCGGCGGCGGCCGCATCGACGTCGAGCGGCGGGGACGGTGGCAGCAGCACCACCACGGTGTCGAGATCGGCTGCTGCGCCGGCATTTTCGCCGAGCATGCGGGCTGTGGCGCCGGTGTCGGGCGCGGCGGTACAGAGCGCCGCCGCAAGGTCATTGCATGCTCCGGTGTGGTCGACGATTCCGATGGCGCGAGGGGGCGCCAGGGACCGGTGAGAAAGCCGCACCCAGGTCTCGACGAGCAGCCGCGGACGCGCGCCCACCTCATGAGAGTCTCGGGCCGGCTGTGCCGGGCGAGCCGGAGCAGCCTCGTAGGGAAGCCAGAGCCGTGTCTCGTTCATCGGGGAGTTCGGGAAGTCCCGCAGCGGCAGTCGCACGCCGCCGTGGCCCCCGGTGCGCAGGCTCTCCCACCGATAGTCGAGGTCCTGTATTGCCAGTGAGGCCAGAATGCGGCTGAACTCTCCTAGATCGGTGGCCGTGCGTTCGGACGTACCCACCACGACGGCCTTGTCCGCCTCGGGCGACGCCGCGACGTTCTCGCGGATCGCCACCTGCAGCGTGGGGTGTTCGGCCAGTTCGACGAATGTATCGACGCCGCGTGCGAGCGCGGCAGCGATTGCTTTGTCGAACCGAACGGTATTGCGCAGGTTCAAAAACCAGTACTGCTCGACCGGCAGACCGCCACCGATGGGGCCGCCGAGGGTGGCACCGAGGCATTCGATGCCGGTCGGGAGGAACGCCGCGTTTCGCAGCCGGCCCCGGGTGGCCGCGCGGACTTTGTCGCCGATCTCGTGGATCAGCGCCGTGTGCGCTGGATAGTTGACCGGAATGACCCGCGCGAACGTGCCCCGCTCGGCGAAGGCGTCGACGATCGCGGTGACGGTGCCGCGCTCGCCTGAAATAGCGTGCAGGCCAGGGGAGTTGACTACTGACAACTGCGCCCAGCCAGGTTCGCGGGCGAGAGCGTCTTCGCATGTGTCGCGATCCGCGGCCACCACCGCCATCGCGTACCCGGTGGAGACGAACTCGTCTGCGGCACGTGCGCGCGTACCGACGACGAGCACGGCGTCGGCCAACGTAATCGCGCCGGCGACATAGGCGCCCGCAATCTCTCCTTGGCTGTGTCCCACACTGACATCCGGGGTGATGCCGAAGGAGCGCCACATGGCCGCCAGCGCAGCCATCTGGGTGAACAGCGCGGGTTGGACGGCCGAGGCGGAGTCGCCCTCGGAAACCTGGTCTCCGAGTAGGTATTCCAGTGGTGACTCGCCGAACTGTCGGGCGAACTCTGCGGCGCAGCGGTCGGCTTCCGCACGGAACGCGGGCACGGTGTCGTAGAACAGCCGTCCCATTCCGGGCCGCTGCGCACCTTGTCCGGGATAGACGAAGGCGAACCGGCGCGCCGTTGCCGGCCGGTCGGCGCGTAGCACCGTGTGGTGTCTGTGTCCGTCGGCGATCGCCCGCAGGGCGGTGATCATGCCAGCGCGGTCGCGCACCATCGCCAGGGCCCGGTACCGGCGGCCCGTTCGGCTCCGAAAAACCATGCCGGCGACTGCTTCTGGCGAGACGTCGGGGTGGTCACTCACATAGGAGAGCAGTCCCGCGGCATCGGCGTGCACGAGAGCGGGACTGTCGCCTGAGACGAGGACGGGAACCGTGCCGTCGGGAAGCCGGTAGCTATGCACCCGCGCCACCTTGTGCGTCGGCAGGCATCGCGATGATCGCGTGGGCATTGGCACCGCCCGCGCCGAAGGACGAAACCGCGCCGTAGCGCACGCCATCTCTCGGTTCCCAGGGGTGAAGTTTGGCGGCGAGGCGCAGGCCGGTCAGGTCCCAGTCGACCTTTTGGGTCGGGTTGTCCGCGAACAGAGTCGGCGGAATGTAGCCGTGCTGTCCGGCGAGCAGAAGCTTGATCAGTCCGAGGATTCCCGATGCGGCCTGGGCATGTCCGGCGTTGGACTTGACCGAGCCGATCAACGCCTGCGACCCCGCTGCCCCGTACGTCTGGAACATCGCGATCAGCTCCACCGGATCACCGGCGAGCGTTGCGGTGCCGTGTCCTTCGATCATTGCGACGTCGGACGGATCGATGCCGGCCGCGTCGATCGTCTTGCGGATCAGCTGCGCCTGCGCGCCCACCCTGGGCACCAGGATCGGCTTGCCCTTGCCGTTGTGGTTGGTGCGCACAGCGAGGATTCGCCCGTAGACGCGGTGACCGAGTTGCCGCGCGCGCGATTCCCGTTCGACGAGCACCATGCCCGCACCTTCGCCCCACACGGTCCCGCTGGCGTCATCGGAGTACGCGCGGCAGTGCCCGTCGTCGGAAAGCGCATTGAGCCTGGCGAATTCGTAGAAGGCGGCGGGCGATCCCATGACGCAGGTGCCCCCGGCAAGGGCCCATTCGCATTCGCCGGCCCGCACCGCCGAGGCAGCCAGGTGCAGCGCCGTCAGCGACGACGCGCACGCGGTGTCGACCGCAATCGACGGGCCGTGCAAGCCAAGACAGTGTGAAATGCGGCCTGCTGCCCCGAGCTGTCCGAGACTGGCGATCCGGTGTCCGCTGTAGTCGTCAGGGGTGGTGGCGCGCGGACCGTATTCCATTGGCGACAGGCCGACGAAACACCCGCCGTCGGAACCCTCCAGGGCACCCGGGTTTTCGCCCGCATTCTCCAGGGCCTGCCACGCCACCCTGATCGCAACCCGTTGCTGCGGTTGCATGACGGTGGCTTCGCGATGGGTGATGCCGAAGAAGGCCGGATCGAAAGTGGTTGCGCGGTCCAGGAATCCGCCCGCGTCGCACACTGCGCCCCAACCTTCCCGTCGCGACAGCGACAACAGGTCGTCGATCGGCCAGCCGCGGTCGCGCGGGAAGGGTCCGATCAGTTCTTTCCCCTCGCTGAGCGCGGTCCACAATGCGGCCGGGGTGTCGATTCCGCCGGGTGCCTCGACGGCCATTCCCGAGATGACGATCGGATCGTCGTCGCCGGTCGACTTGGTCATGCCGTCTGTCCGCACGGTACACCCGTCGCCAGCAGCTCTGCGACTGCGTCGAGGTGGTGGTTCCAGTAGAAGTGGCCGCCGTCGAACATGGTGACCGCCAGGTTGTCGGTGTGCTTCGCCCATCCGTGGAGATCGCGCAGCGTCACGATCGGGTCCTGGTCACCGCCGAGTGCGTGGACAGGCGCGGCGACCTTGACGTCGTCGGCGCAGGAATACGCGTCGAACGCCTGGTAGTCGGCTTTGATCACGGGCAGCGCCAGCCGCATCACGTCGCGGTTGGCGAACACTCCTGCATCGGTGCCCTCCAGCGCGCCGAGATGGTTGAGGATCGCCTCGTCCTCGGTCGGGTGAGGCGGTTTTGCGGCGGCGTAGCACGGAGCGACTGCGGCGGACGCGACGAGCTGGCGCACCTCGATGCCGCGTGCCTCCGCGATCCGGACGAACTCGAACGCGACCAACGCACCCATGCTGTGGCCAAACGTAAGGAGCGGGACGTTGCGGTTGTGCGGCGACGTCTGGAACTCGTCGAAAGCGCCCGCAGCGAGCTCGGGCAGCGACACCAGCGGCGGCTCGGCTGCTCTGTCCTGCCGCCCCGGGTACTGGAAAACGAGGACGTC
This sequence comes from Mycobacterium sp. NGS19, assembly GCF_059813155.1. Lineage (NCBI taxonomy): Bacteria > Bacillati > Actinomycetota > Actinomycetes > Mycobacteriales > Mycobacteriaceae > Mycobacterium > Mycobacterium sp. NGS19. The sequence continues at coordinate 247,697 of NZ_JCALEB010000006.1, read as the reverse complement.
GAACGTCGCGCTGAGTGCTTTCGAGAACGTGCGGTAGGCCGATGCCCCGGCGCCGGCGTGTGGAAAGACAAGCAGCGGGGGCCATTCGGGTGTTGGGGGTCGGTGGAATTGGCGAATCCAACCCAATGCGCGCATGCAGCACCGCCTCTCTCGATCGCCGTGTCGAATTCAGCGCGAAGGGCCTAAACTTAGCGAAGGCTAACATAACCCGGACGCGATAGCGGGAGTCTCCGTCAGCCCCGACCGCGGTCACGAACCATGAGCACGGCCCGCTTGTTCGGCAGCTCCAGCACGCCTGAGCGGTGAAAGCCTGCGCGCTCGAACGCCCGCACTGACCGCTCGTTGTCGACGTCAGGCTCCGCAACTACGCGGGTGGCGTGCGGGTCGGCCTGCAGCTGCCAGCCGGAGACCGCGCGCAGCAGAGCCGCCGCCAGTCCGCGGCCCCGCCACTGCGCCGGACCCACCAGCAAGTGCACTCCGGCGTCGTGCGCACGGGCGGCATAGTGCTGGGCCAGCGTGTCCAGATCGGCGCGGTAAAGCTCCCAGTAGCTCATCGGAACGCCACCGAGCACACCGACATACGGGGTGGAATGTCTGCTGCGGCACTGGCGGCGCAGATAATCGGCGATCCGGTCGCGCGGCCACGCCATCTTCCAGAACCGGGCGACGTCCGGGTCGTTCATCCACCCGTGGACGAGGTCGAGGTCGCACTGTGGATCAAGTGGGTGCAACGCGAACACTTTGGGGAACGCTTCGTGCTCGAGAACGGTGCGCCACTTCGACACGTCCGCTGCACCCACCGATGCGCTTGCCTGCGGCCCGTTCGTCATCAGGTCTCCCTCGCCTTGGCTAGTTAGCCTAGCCTATGCTAAGAACCTAGGTGGTGACGGATCACGCACACAATCTCAGGAGACAGCGACGGGCCATGGCAGAGGACGCCCAGAGTGTGCACGACCGCCGCCGCGAGCTACTACGCCGGCGCATCGCCGAAAGTGGCCTAGCCGCTCCGAGATCGACTGAGCAGCAACACGTCCGGGTGGGCCAGCCCTACCGGCTTTCCGCCGGCCAGCGGCGGATGTGGTTTCTGCAGAGCATGGACCCGTCCGACGCCACGCTGAACATCGGGGTCGCGTTCCGGCTGACGGGCGCCCTCGACGAAGTCCGGCTGCGCCGCGCTTTCGACGAGGTGCTGTCCCGCCACACCGTTTTGCGCAGCACCTACGGTGTCGACGCCGACGGCGAGCCGTACCAAGTGGTGCGCAGTGACGTCGAAATACCATGGCAGACAGTCGATTTGGTCGGCGATGCCGACGATGCCGAGCCGGCGCCGCTCGAAGTCCTGGCCCACCAGGAGTGCGGCAGACCATTCGACCTGAGCAACGAGCTGCCCCTGCGGGTGACGCTGCTGCGCACCGGCGCTGACCAGTTCGTCCTGTTGTTCGTGGTGCATCACATCTGCTGGGACGACGAATGCTGGGCGGTCTTCTTCGGTGATCTGAGCGCCGCCTACAACGGCAGCCACGCGGGCGGCCATGGCCCGCAGTACATTGCGGCCGCTGTGCTGGCACCGCCCGCACCGCCCACCGAGGCCGACGTCGACTACTGGCGTAGCACGCTGCAGCCGCTGCCGGAACCGTTGATTCTTCCGGGCGGTGCCGCAACACCTTTCACCAAGCGCGCCGAACGCCGAAGCCGGCCGCTGCCCGCCGGCCTGTACCGCCGCGTGGAAACCTTCGGCCGTGACCGGCACGCCTCGCCGTTCATGGTGCTGCTCGCAGGTTTCGCGGCGTTGGTCCGCCGCTACACCGGCGCGCTCGAGTTCCTGGTGTCGGTTCCGGTCACCGAGCGGCCGGCGGCTGCTGAGCGCGCCCTGGGATATTTCGGCAACACGGTGCTGCTGCGGATCTCGATGCGCCCGGATGACACCTTCGGTTCGGTGGTCGAGGCCGTCCGCGAAACCTGTCTCGGTGCGTTCGCCCACCAGTCTGTCGGCATCGACCGCGTAATACGAGAAGTGAACCCGGCCAGGACAACGGGCCGCGACGGCATGGAGCAGCTCGTCCGGCTCGGATTCAGCACGCGCACAAGTGCTTACGACATGCACCTCGACGGTGTCGCGGTCCAGCACCTGGAGCTGGGCGCAGCAACCGCGCAGCTGCCGCTGGAGTTGGCGGTTGTGTCAAGCGCCAATGGTGTTGCGGTCGAGTTCGACTACCAGGTCGACGCCGTGGACGGCACAGTCGTGGAGCAGATGCTGTCGCACTACGCCCAGCTGCTCCACAACGCACTCGACGAACCGCGACGTCGCCTCGGCGGCGTGGCGATGTTGAGTGCCGACGAGTCGGCCCGCGTGCTCGAGCAGTCGCACGGGGAGCTGGTGCCCACCCCCGCCACCACGATGGTCGCTCTGCTGGAAGCGGCCGCGGCGGCGAGGCCTGATGCGCTAGCCGTGGTGTCGGAGCACGAGGAGCTGACCTATCGGCAGCTACACGAGCGCGCGAATCGGCTGGCGCGCTGGCTGATTCGCGGTGGAATCGGCGCCGAGGACATCGTCGGCTTGCGCATGACCACGTCGGTGGAGTTCGTCGTCGCAGTGCTCGCCGTCGTGAAGGCCGGCGCGGCGTATCTGCCGATCGATCCGGCCTACCCGCCCGACCGCGTCGCCTACCTACTCGCCGACGCGCAGCCGAGGCTTGTGCTGGGACCGCCGGAGTACCGGGACGCCGAGGCAGCCGCCACGCTTCTGCCCGATGATGCGGTGACCGACACCGAGCGTGTTCGCCCGTTGCTGCCGCAGCACCTGGCGTACGTCATCTACACATCCGGATCCACCGGCCTGCCCAAGGGTGTCGCAGTCGCACACGACGCGATCGCCGAACACGTGGACAGCTTCATCGCGGAGTGGAGCATGACCGCCGACGATCGGTTGCTGCAGTCGTCGTCGGTGAGTTTCGACGCGTCGCTGCTGGACATCTTCGTCACGTTGTCGCTTGGCGCTGCGCTGATCGTGCCGAAGCCCGACGCGTTCGGCGACGTCGGTTATGTCGCCGATCTGATCAGGCGCCGCGGCGTCACAGTGCTGCACATGGTGCCGTCGATGCTCGCCACGCTGCTGGAGATGCCGCAGGCCGACGAATGGCGACAGCTGCGACTGATCCCGGTGGGGGGAGAGGCCTTACCGGGTGAAGTCGCGGACAAGTTCCCAGACTTCTTCGACGCCCAGTTGCGTAACCACTACGGCCCCACCGAAGCCGTGGTCTGCTCGACGCACATGCCGGTGACGGCGTCGTACGGAACACGTGTGGTGCCCATCGGTGTACCCAACCGCAACGTCTACGCCTACGTGCTGGACGAGGACTTGGCGTTGGTGCCGGCGGGGGTGGTCGGCGAACTGTATCTGGGCGGCCACCAGCTCGCCCGCGGCTATCTCGGGCGGCCGGGGTTGACCGCACAGCGATTCGTCGCCGACCCGTTCAGCTCGGGCATGCGGTTATACCGATCCGGAGACCTGGTGCGACGCAACCTGTCTGGTGAACTCGAGTTCGTCGGCCGCGCCGACGAGCAGGTCAAGATCCGCGGGTTTCGCGTCGAGCTGGGGGAGGCCGAATCTGCGATCGCGGCCCATCCGGCGGTCAGACGCTGCGTCGTCGTCGCCCAGGACACCGAGATCGGACCGACGCTGGTCGCCTACGTCGTGCCCGTCGACGGCATTGCTCCCGATTTGGAAGAGCTTCGTGCCCACGCGGCCGAGTCGCTGCCGGACTACATGGTGCCCAGCGCTTTCGCAGTCATCCCGGAGGTACCGCTGACCGTGAGCGGCAAGGTGGACAAGCGGGCGCTGCCGACACCCACTCCCGTCGCGCGCGGCCGTTATCGCGAGCCGGCGACGGCGGCCGAGCGCCGATTGTGCGCGATCTTCGCCAAGCTGTTCGGCTGCGAGCGTGTCGGCGCCGACGACTCGTTCTTCGAACTCGGAGGGCATTCCCTGCTGGCCGCGCGGCTGGTCGCCCAGATCCGTGCCGAGTTCGAAGCGGAGTTGACGGTGCGCGCCGTGTTCGACACTCCGACACCCGCGGGGCTGGCGGCCGTGCTCGCCGGGCAGTCGAGCAGCTGCGAGCAGAAGACAGCACGGCCCACTATGGCGAAACGTGTTCGCCCGCAGCGACTTCCGTTGTCCCACTCCCAGCTGGCGATGTGGTTCCAGTACCGCATGGAGGGCCCCAGCGACGCGTTCAACATGGCGTTGACGCTTCGCTTCGACGGGCCGCTGGACACCGCCGCTCTGGCCGGCGCACTCAATGATGTGGTGGCGCGACATGAGGCGTTGCGCACGAACATCAACGAGCACGACGGTGTTCCCTACCAAATCGTGCATCCGGCACGTGAGGTGGATCTGGCGGTCCGGCACGTCGGCGCGGCGACAGTCGACCAAGCGATCGCACAGCTTCGTCGCCAGGTTCTCAGGCCCGAGTCCGGCCCGCTGATCCTGCCGACACTGTTGACGGTCGCGCCCGAAGACCATGTGCTGTACCTGCTCGTACACCACATCGTCGCCGACCACGTCTCACTCGGCATCGTCTTCGACGACCTCGTCGTCGCGTACCGCGCGCGCCGGAATGCCACGGCACCGCAGTGGAAACCACTTGCCATCCAGTACGCCGACTACTGCCTGTGGCAGCGCGATCAGTTCGATGGCCCGAGCGCGTGGGGACAGGCGCAGCTGGCGCACTGGCGTCAACAGCTGGCCGGGTTGCCCGAGGAAATCTCGGTGGCGCCTGACCGTTCCCGCCCGCGAATGCTGGGCACACGAGGCGAGGTGGTCCACTTCGCGCTGCCGGCGAGCCGCCGGGCGGCACTCACGGGGCTCGCCGAACGCGAAGGCGCCACGGAATTCATGGTCCACCAGGCGGCTCTGGCGGTGCTGCTGCACAAACTCGGCGGCGGACCGGACATCCCGGTCGGCACCCCGGTGGCCGCCCGGGTCGACCCAGAGACGGCGAACCTGGTCGGCCTCTTCGCGAACATGGTGGTGCTGCGCAACGACGTGTCCGGCGATCCGACCCTTCGCGCACTCGTCGGCCGCAGCCGCGAGGCTGTACTCGATGCGTTCGGCCACCAGGAAGTGCCCATCGAACGCGTGGTGGAGGCACTCAACCCGGCCCGGTCACGATCGCGAAACCCCTTGTTCCAGACCATGATCAACTATCGCGGAGACGACTGGGCGCTGCAGCCGCGCGACTTGACCGGCACCGGCGAAACCACCGTCGTCTCGCTTCCGATGCAGCTGGACGTCTCGTATCTGGACCTCAACGTGGGACTGAACGCGACAGCGGACGGCGGGCTGGACGTGTGGGTGGTCGGCAATGCCGATCTCTACGAACCGCACACCGTTGCACTGATCGGCGACGCCTTCCGCACCGTCCTCGACGCCTTCGCGATACGACCCGATCTGCCGGTATCCGCCGTGGAGGTACTGCCCGCGGCGGAGATGGAAAGGCTGCTGGCGCCGCCGGCACCGCCGGTCAGCGGCCCGCTGCAACCGCCGGCGCGGGGGTCGGCCGCAACGGAGCGAACGTTGACCCGGTTGCTGGAAGAGCTGCTCGACATCACCGACGTCGACCCCGACGACAATTTCTTCGCGCTCGGCGGCGACAGCGTCATCTGCGTCCAATGGGCGGCCCGGGCCAGCGCCGAGGGACTGAGCATGACTCCGGCCATGGTGTTCGAGCACATGACGGTAGCCGAGTTGGCCGCAGCAGTGGACGCCGCCAGCGACATACCGGTAGCACCGGCAGCGACCAAAGAAGCAGCGCCACAACGTGATTACGTTCCGATGAGCGCATCGGGGTTGAGCGCCGATGCACTGGCGGAGCTCACCGACGCGTGGCAGCGGCAATCGTGACCGTGGCGTCGCCGCAGATCGAGGACGTGCTGGCGCTCAGTCCTCTGCAGCAAGGGCTGTTTGCGCTGTACCGCCTGGCGCAGGACAGTCTCGACCTCTACACGATGCAGTTCGAGATCGACATCGACGGGCCGCTTGACGTTGACCTGCTTCGGCGAAGCGCCCAGGCCATGCTGGCGCGTCACCCGAATCTGCGTGCCGCGTTCTGGGACCGCGATGTGCCGAAACCGGTGCAGATCATCCCCAGCCGGGCGCAGCTACCATGGACCGAACGTAGCGCTCTGCCAACAGAATTCGACGCAATCGCCCGCTCCGAGCGGCGGCGCCCATTCGACCTGAGCCGCGGTCCGGCGCTGCGAGCCGTCCTGCTCAGCGCCCCGGGCGGCGCGCAGCGCCGGTTGATCTTCACCGCCCACCACATCCTCATGGACGGCTGGGCGCTGGCGGTGTTCTTCACCGAGCTGCTCGCGGTCTATCGAGCGGGCGGATCCGCAGACGGGCTACCGGAGCCGCGGCCCTACCGTGACTACATCGTCTGGCTCACCGAGCAGGACACGTCGGCGGCGATCCGCAAGTGGATCGACTATCTGAGCGGAGTGTCCGCACCACTGATGCTCGCCGACGGTGCGGTTCCCGCCGCAGGCCGCGTGCCGCAGAAGACCGAGTTTGTGCTGCCGCCCGACGACACGGCACTGCTGCGCGAGTGGGCAACGCGTCATGGGCTCACGCTCAACACCGCGGTACTTTTCGCGTGGGCTGTGGTGCTCGGCCGGCTTGCCGACCGCCGCGACGTCGTTTTCGGCACCGTGGTGTCCGGCCGTCCCGAGCAGCTGCCCGGGGTGGAATCGATGGTCGGGCTTTTCATCAACGCCGTGCCCGTCGTCCACCACGTCGACCGCAGCGGGTCGGTGGTGCAACAGTGTGCACGATTGCAACGCGAGCTGTCGGCGATGCGGGACATCGGCTACCTGAGCCTCGCCGAGATCCAGCGTGAGTTCGGCCAGGGCGCGTTGTTCGACACGCTGTTCGTCTTCGAGAACGCGCCGATCTCCGACGCGGTCCGCCCGGCGACCACACCAGACGGCGTGCGATTCCGACCGGTCCAGATGGAGAGCCTCACGCACTACCCGTTGACGGTGGTATCGCATATGAGCGGTGACGCACTGCTGGTGCTCGTCGAAGCGATTCCGGAGGCGCTGCCGCACCTTTCGGCGGCCGACATCGGTGCGCGGCTGCTCGGCGTGCTGCGCCAGCTTCCCGGCTCCGGCGACGGCAGCCCCGACGCGTTGGATGTTCTCACTGCGGCCGAGAAGGCCGAACTACGGCCACCGGCAACGCATCCCGCTCGCGACCGCACAGTGTGGGAGATGTTCGAGCGGCAAGTCCGCAACACTCCCGGCGCCCTGGCGCTGACGACGACCAGCGGTGAGCGCTACACCTATGCCCAGCTGTTCGATAGCGCGTGCCGGCTCGCCGCGGAGTTGGCCGAGCTCGGCGTCGGCTCGGAAAGCGTGGTGGCGGTGGCCCTTCCGCGCTCCGCGCGATCGATCGTCACGATTTTTGCGGTACTCGCCGCCGGCGCGGCGTATGTGCCGGTGGACGTGACCCTGCCGGCTCCCCGGGTCGAGACGATTCTGCGCCAGTCCGCCGCGGTGCTGGCAGTGACGGAGTCGCAGTGCGCGGACCTGACGGGAGGCCTCGTACCGACATTGGTGCTGGATGACACCGATGTGGCCGAACGTATTTCGGGGCGCGCTGCCGCAGCGCCCGAAGTTCGTCGTCATCCCGGGCAGTGCGCGTACGTGATCTTCACGTCGGGCTCAACCGGTGAACCCAAAGGTGTGGCCGGTACTCACGCCGCGCTGCTGAGCTACTTCGCCGATCACCGCGACCGCGTCTACCGGCCCGCGCGCGCCCGCCTGGGCCGAACGCTGCGCATAGCGCACGCATGGTCGCTGAGCTTCGACGCGTCCTGGCAGCCGATGGTGGGCCTGCTCGACGGACATGAACTTGTCCTCTTCGACGCCGACGAGATGCGCGACGCCCACCGGCTGGTCGCGAAAATCAGCACCCACGCAGTCGACATGATCGACACCACCCCGTCGATGTATGCGCAGCTCAGCGCCGCTGGCCTGACACGGCGGACGCTCGCGGTGCTGGCGTTGGGCGGCGAAGCGATCGACACGGCCATGTGGGAGCGGTTGTGCGCCCTGCCCGATACCGCGGTCTACAACTGCTACGGGCCTACCGAGGTGACCGTCGAAGCGGTGGTCGCGGCGGTCAAGCAGTACCCGGCACCGACCATCGGCACGCCCAACGCCTCAACGGCGGCGTACGTGCTGGACTCGATGCTGCGAGCAGTGCCCCATGGCGCCGTCGGCGAACTGTATCTGTCCGGCGCCCAGGTGACCCGCGGCTACGTCGGCAACGCGGCGGCAACCGCCGCACACTTCGTCGCCGACCCGCTGCGCCCGGGCCACCGCATGTATCGCACGGGGGATCTGGTTCGTCGGCTGCCGCACGGCGGATACGCCTACGTCGGGCGCCGGGATACGCAGGTCAAGATCCGCGGCTACCGGGTGGAGCTCGACGAGGTCGTGACCGCGCTGCGCAGCCAGCCGGGAGTCGACGATGCTGCGGTTGCCGTGGTGCGCCGGGCAGGCGGTGCAGGTCTGGTCGCTTTCGTTGTCTGGCAAGGCAATACAGCAGCGGAGCCGGCACGGGTGCGCACCGCGCTCGCGCAGCGGCTGCCCTCCTACATGGTGCCCGGCCGGATCGTGACGGTGCCCCGCCTGCCGGTGAACGCCAACGGCAAACTCGACGGCCACGAGCTGGACCGGCTGGCGCACGAGGCGTTGTCGCGGCATGAGGATGTGAACGCAGCGTCGGCGAGCACCGAGACGGAGCGGTCATTGGCTCAGGTGTTCGCCGAACTGTTCAACGGCGTGGTCCCACACATCGACGACGACTTCTTCACGCTCGGCGTCGACAGCATCGTGGCGATCTCACTGGTGAACCAGGCCCGCCGGCACGGCCACGCTGTCACGCCGCGAATGGTATTGACGCATCCCACGATTCGCCAGCTGGCTGCCGCAATCGACGACGGAGCCGGCGCCGCCACCGCCGACCCACACGCCGAATACGGGGAAGTGCCGCCGCTGCCGATGGTGTCGTGGCTCTTCGAGTACGGCAATTACCGCCGCTTCACCCACGCTGTGTTGATCCGACTGCCGAACGACATCGACCGTCCCACGATCGAGTCGATACTGCAGACGCTCATCGACGGACACGACACCCTGCGGTCGATTCTCGTCGACACCGAAAAAGGGCCGCGCCTGGTGACGCGCGAACCCGGCGTCGTTCGCGCCGCCGGTTTGCTGACCGAGGTGCAGCTGACCGGCGCCGACAACGGGCAATGGTCTTCGGCGATCGGGCAATGCGCCCGCAATGTCATGGACGAGATCGACCCGCGGACCGGAGAAATGGTGCGCGCGCTGTGGTGCAAAGGCGCGGGCACCGAGCCGATGTTACTGCTGACCGCACACCACCTCACGGTCGACGTCGTCTCCTGGCACATCATCTTGAGCGATCTGAGCCAGGCGTGGCGCGCCGTGGTGTCCGGTGAGACGCCGAAGATGCTGCCAGAGTTCACTTCGTATCGCAGGTGGTCGCAGCTCATGTGGCAGCGAGCCACCGACCCCGACGTGGCCGCTCAGCGCGATTTCTGGGCGGCACAGGTCCACGGCCCCGATCCGGCGCTCGGCGCGCGCCACCCCGACCCCACCCGCGACACCTGGTCCACGCTGCGCGTGACCCCGGTGGTCACGTCGGCAGTTCTGACCGAACGCATCCTGGCGGCCAAAGCCGACGGCATGCGCGAATTCCTGTTGACGGCAACGGCAATGACGGTTGCGGGTTGGCGGCGCCAACGCGGCCAGGACCCGGCGGCGGGCGCACTCGTCGCGCTGGAAAGCCACGGCCGCGCCGACGCTGTCGTGGACGCCGACACCACCAACACCGTCGGTTGGTTCACGACCGTGTTTCCTGTGCGGCTGGGCGCCGGTGCTGCAGCGGCGGATGCGCTGGAGGCGCAAGCGAATCCGCACACCGCCCGTCGGCTGCTCGCCACGGTGACCGGCCAGCTCGACGCCCTCCCGAACGACGGGCTCGACTACGGGCTGCTTCGCTATGTCGACTGCATCCCCGACCTGCAAGGCGCAGCGGAACCGCAGATCCAATTCAGCTACTTGGGACGGCTCGACTTCGCCGGGTCCTCAGATCAGCCCTGGTCGCTGGTCACCGGGCCGTACGTCGACGCTCTGCCGATCGACCCGGAGCCCGATTTGCCGCTGCGCTTCGCGCTGCACCTCAGCGCATTCATCGGTGCGACTGCCCAAGGCCCGCAACTGATCACGAACTGGCGCTACAGCGATGCACTGTTCACACGCTACGACGTCGACCGCCTCACCGAGTTGTGGCAATGCAGCGTCGCCGCCCTGGCCGCCGGCGTCGCGCAATAGGAAGGAGCGGAATGCCGCTGCAGGACGAACGTGACGGGCGCCCCGTCAGCAAGGACCAGATCCGTGCTGTGGTGGCCGCTCATCTGGACTTCTCCGGCGACATCGCCGATGACGACGATCTGATCCAGTTGGGGCTGAACTCCATCCGGATGATGGCGCTGGCGGGCCGATGGCGCAAACAGGGAGCCGACGTCACCTTCGCCCAACTTGCGGCGAACCCCACCATCGCAGCGTGGCACGAGATGCTGCGTGGGCACGAACTCGCAAGCGACACAAGATTTTTGCCTTCACCGACGACGGACCCCGACGAGGCGCCGTTCCCGTTGGCCACCATGCAGCACGCGTACTGGATCGGCCGCCAGGCCGAACAGGAGCTCGGCGGCGTCGCGGCCCACCTGTACGTCGAATTCGACGGTGCCGGGGTGGATCCCGCGCGTCTGGAGCGTGCGGTGGCCGAGCTCGTCGCCGTACATCCGATGCTGCGCACCCGATTCCTGGCCGACGGCACCCAGCAGACAATGCCGGCGCCGGGGCGGCCGGTGTTCAGTGTCGTCGATCTGCGCGGCCGGCCGGCGGACGTGGTCGACGCGACGCTGATGCAAATGCGCGACGCCAGAACGCACCAGCGCTTGGCCATCGTGCAGGGCCAAGTCATCGACGTCACGGTGACGCGCTACGGCCAGGACCGCACCCGACTGCACCTCGACGTCGACATGCTGGCGGGCGACGCGATGAGCTACCGCGTCTTGGTGTCCGACCTCGCCGCGGCGTATCGCGGCACCGCACTGCGCGCGCCCGGCTACAGCTTTCGCCGCTACCGCACGGAACGCCCGGACGACAGCGCTGCACGGGAGCGCGACAAGCGCTGGTGGCAGCAGCGGCTGGCCGACATGCCCACCGCGCCGCAGCTTCCCACGGTTCCGGCCGGCCAGCGCACGGCGCCGCATCGCACCGTCCGCTACCACCACTGGCTGGCACCGCACGCCAAGGACAGCCTGGTGACCGGCGCCCACGCGCGTGGAATCACGCCGGCGATGGCCTTGGCCGCGGTGTTCGCCGACACCATCGGCGGCTGGTCGGCCCAGGACAGGTTCCTGCTGAATGTGCCGCTGTTTCAGCGGGAAGCGGTGCACCCGGACATCGACCGGGTGATCGGCGACTTCACGTCGTCGGTCATGCTCGAAGTCGACGTCGCCGACGACGTATCGGTGGCCGAGCGGGCCCGCGCCATCCAGCGCCAGATGTACGAAAACGGTTCTCACGCAGCATATTCCGGCCTCGAAGTACTGCGTGACCTCGGGCGGCACCGCGGCGAGCCGGTGCTCGCGCCGGTGGTGTTCACCAGCGCCCTGGATCTGGGCGAGCTTTTCGCCGACGACGTCGTCGAGACGTTCGGCGAGCCGGTGTGGATCATCTCGCAAGGGCCGCAGGTGCTGCTGGACGCCCAGGTAACCGAGCTGCGCGGCGGTCTGCTGGTCAACTGGGACGTCCGCGAGTCGGCGTTTCCGGCTCGCGTGATCGACACCATGTTCGCCAGCTTCACCGAGGCCGTCCAGCGGCTGTGCGCGGGCGACGCCGGATGGGACGCCGAAGCGGCGGTGCGGCTGCCCAGCGCACAGGCCAGAAGGCGCGCCGCAGTCAACGCGACGGAGGGTCCGGTCAGCGGCCGGTGCCTGCATCAGGGCTTCTTCGAGCATGCTGCGTCCACACCCGAAGCACCGGCGGTGGTCTGGGGGTTGGGGGACGCGACTGGGGGATGGAACTACCGCGAACTGGCACAGCGCGCGCTGGCGGTCGCGGGGGCTCTGCGACACCAAGGTGTGCGGCCGGGCGATGCGGTCGCGGTGTACCTGCCCAAAGGCAAGGAGCAGATGCTGGCCGTGCTCGGGGTGCTCGCCGCCGGAGCCACCTACGTGCCCATCGGTTTCGACCAACCCGCTGGGCGGCGTGCCGCGATCTTGCAGACCGCCGACGTCGTGGCCGCGGTGACCGTCGACGGCGCACAGCTGGGCGGCTCCGTGCCGTGCCTGTCGATCGACACGGCTCGTGACTATCCGCAGCCGCTGGCGACGCCGGTGTTCGGTGACACCGCCGACATCGCGTACGTGATCTTCACGTCCGGCTCGACTGGACTACCCAAGGGCGTCGACGTGCCACACCGGGCGGCGATGAACACCATCGACGCCGTGAACCACTGGTTCACGGTGGGCAGCACCGACCGCGTCCTTGCGTTGTCAGCTCTCGAATTCGACGCGTCGGTCTACGACATCTTCGGCATGTTCTCAGTAGGCGGCTCGGTGGTCGCGGTCGACGCCGACCAGCGCGCGGCCGCGACCACGTGGGTGGATCTGCTTCGGCGGCACAAGGTTTCGATCCTCAACTGCGTACCTAGCATGCTGGACATGATCTTGGAGCTCGGCGGTGATCGCCTCGGGGATTCGCTGCGGGCGGTGACGCTCGGCGGCGACTGGGTGAGCGCCGATCTGGCCCGCCGACTGGCCAAGCAAGTGCCCGGATGCCGGTTCGCCGGGTTGGGCGGAGCTACCGAGACGGCGATCCATCACACCATCTGTGAAGTAGGGGGAAACCCGCCCGCACACTGGACCACGGTGCCGTTCGGTGTTCCGCTGCGCAACGTGCGGTGCCGGGTGGTGTCGCCGTCAGGCCGCGACTGCCCGGACTGGGTGCCCGGCGAACTATGGGTCGGCGGCGCGAATGTCGCAGCCGGGTACCGCAATGACCCCGAACGGACTGCCGCTCGCTTCGTGGAATACGACGGCGTTCGCTGGTACCGGACCGGTGACACGGCCCGTTACTGGCCCGACGGCACCATCGAGTTCTTGGGCCGCTCCGACAACCAGGTGCAGATCCGCGGGTACCGGGTGGAGCTCGGCGAAGTGGAGAACGCGCTTCGTACCGTGCCGGGCGTGCGCCATGCCGTCGCGGCAGTAATCGGGCGTACTGCGCCCAAGCTCGTCGCCGCGGTAACCGGTGACCCGGACCAGGCGGGCGACGTCGCAGCGGCCGTCGCCGACCTGCTGCCGACGTACATGATTCCGGCCCGCACGGTATTCCTCGAGCGAATGCCGTTGACTGCCAACGGCAAACTGGATCGCCGCGCGGTGGCAGCGCTGCTGGAGAACGGCGACCCGGAGCCCGAAGACAGCGGACCGCGCAACGATGTGGAGGCCGCGCTCGCGACGATTGTCGCCGAGGCGCTGGGCACCGAATCCGTCGGCGTCCACGCCGATTTCTTCGCCGCAGGAGGCGACTCGGTGTTGGCCACCGCCGTCATCGCCCGAGTGCGTGACTGGCTCGACGTTGAGCATGCTGTGGTCGCCGACGTGTTCGCCACCCGCACCGTCGCGGGCTTGGCGGAACGGCTGTCCGCCCGCGAAGCGCAGCGCGGCACGCCCGAGCGCCTTGGCGCGATCGCGCGCCACTACCTCGACGTGGCCTCGCTGACCGACGAAGAGGTGCTCGCCGAGCGATGAAACCCGTTGTTCCCTAATCCATTCGACGCGAGGCGCGACTAACGACTACCAGAGGACCAACATGAGCAGAGGCTTGCAAGGAGCGCTGGTTCGCGGCTTCGGCGGGAAAGACCACGTCGCGACCCTGCTGAAGACCGAACGGGTCGCACCGCACTGTCTGCGGTTGACCATGTCGTCGCCGACACTGTTCGACGACGTCACGGTGGCGCCCACCGCGTGGCTGCGGTTCTGGTTCCCCGATCCCGCCGGTGGCACCACCGAACATCAGCGCGCCTACACGATCGTCTGGGCCGATCCGCACGCCGGCCGGTTCGCGGTGGACGTCGTTCTGCACGAGCCGGCCGGACCGGCGTGCATATGGGCGTCGAACGCGCGGCCGGAAATGACCGTGCCGGTGGTGTCGCTGGGCTCGTCGCGGTTCGAGGTTCCCGACGAACTGCCCGCCGGTTTTCTGCTGATCGGCGATGCGGCGTCGCTGCCCGCGATCAACTCGATTCTCGACGTGCTACCGCCCGAGGTCGACGTCGAGGTGTATCTCGAAAAACATTGCGCCGAAGACGAACTCATCCCGATCGCTGACCATCCGCGGTGCCGACTGCACTGGGTGTCTCGAGTCGACGAGACGTCTCTTGCGGCCGCGATCGAAGACCGAGATTGGTCGGACTGGTACGCATGGGCCGGAACCGAAGCCGGCTCGCTGAAACATCTGCGCAAGCGGCTACGCGACACGTTCGGTTTCCCCAAGAGCGATTTGCACGCCCAGGCCTACTGGACGCACGGCCGTGCGATGGGCAGCAGGCGCGGCGAGGCCGATACCGCAGCAGTGACTACGCCACCCAGGACAGCGGAGAAGGGGACAGCGGAGAAGGGGGAGCCGAGCCGGCCGCCCGCCCGCAGGGGCCGATGGCGTTCGCAAGCGGCCAAGGAACTGCTGGCCCCGCTCAAGCCGCAGTTGATCGCCAGCGGCGTTCTGCAGGCATTGATCACGCTGCTCGAACTGGCGCCGTTCGTCGTGCTCGTCGAGCTGGCTCGGCTACTGCTAGCCGGTGCCGACGAGGCGCGGGTGTGGAACACTGTCACGGCGTTCGTGGTGCTGCTCGGCGTCAGCGCGGTGCTCGGCGCGGCCCTCATCCTGTGGCTGCATCTGGTCGACCTGCGGTTCAGCGCGGCGGTGCGGCGGCGGCTGGTGGACAAGCTGGCCCGGCTGCCGCTGGGGTGGTTCACGCAGCGCGGCTCCGGTGCGGTCAAGAAACTCATCCAAGACGACACCCTGGCGCTGCATTACCTTGTCACTCATGCGGTTTCGGATGCGGTAGCCGCGATGGTGGCACCGGTGGCCGTGCTGGTGTACCTGTTCGTTGTCGACTGGCGCCTGGCACTCGTGCTGCTGGTGCCGATCTTGGTGTACATCGTCACCACCGCGACCATGGTGTACCAGAGCGGCCCGAAGATGGCGCAGGCGACGCGCTGGGCCGAACGGATGAACGACGAGGCAGCGGCGTTTCTCGAGGGCCAGCCGGTGATCCGGGTGTTCGGCGGAGCCGCAGCGTCACCGTTCCGGCGAAGCCTCGACGAGTACATCGCTTTCCTGAACGCCTGGCAGCGCCCGTTCATCGGGAAGAAGACGTTCATGGACATCGTCACCCGCCCCGCGACGTTCCTCTGGCTGATCGCCGCCGCCGGCACGCTGTTCGTCGCCGGTGGTGTCATGCAGCCCGCGACCCTGCTGCCGTTCCTGGTACTGGGCACCACGTTCGGCAGCCGCCTGCTGGGTATCGCATACGGGCTGGGCGGCCTGCGTGACGGGCTCGACGCTGCCCGGCGCATCGCCAACACGCTCGACGAGACGGAACTGACCACCTACGGCGAGACAAAACCCGCTCCGCCACCCGAAACCCGCTCCGGCAGTGTGCAATTCGACGCCGTCAGCTTCGGCTACCGCCCGGGCGTACCGGTAATTCACGACGTGTCACTGACCCTGCGGCCTGCAACGGTGACAGCGCTGGTGGGTCCGTCGGGATCAGGGAAGTCGACGCTGGCGTCACTGCTCGCGCGTTTCCACGACGTCGACGCCGGCGCGATCCGCATCGACGGCCGCGACATCCGGTCGCTGAGCGCCGACGAGCTCTACAGGCTCGTCGGGTTCGTCTTCCAGGACGTGCAGCTGGTGGCCGGCACCGTCCGCGACAACATCGCGTTGGCCGTGCCGGACGCGAGTGCCGCCGACATCGAAGCGGCTGCTGTGGAGGCGCAGATCCATGAGCGGATCCTGCGTCTTCCGCACGGATATGACACCGTGCTGGGTGCCGGCACTGCGCTTTCGGGAGGGGAGCGCCAGCGGTTGACCATTGCGCGTGCCCTGCTCGCCGACACCCCGATCTTGGTGCTGGACGAGGCGACAGCGTTCGCCGACCCGCAATCGGAATATCTTGTGCAGAAAGCACTCGGCCGACTGATCCGCAATCGGACCGTACTGGTGATCGCGCACCGCCTGCACACGATCACCCAGGCCGACCAGATCGTCGTCCTCGACCACGGCCGGGTGGTCGAGACGGGCACCCACCGTGAACTTCTCGAGGCGCACGGCCGGTACCGGCGTCTCTGGGAGAGCCGACTCGAAACCGTCGCCGCAACGTCCGGCGTCCTGACCGGAGAGGCCGCCCGATGATCGCCAACCTGATCCGGTTGATTCCCCCTCAGTACCGTGCCCATCTCGGCGGCTATGTGGTGCTGTCGGTGATCTCGGTCGTGCTGCGGGCGGCAAGTGCACTGTTACTGGTGCCGCTTGTGGTGAGCCTTTTCGGGTCGGCGCCGGCCGACGCGCTGCCCTGGCTCGCGGCGTTGACCGCGACCACCGCGGCTGGATGGGTCGTCGATACGGTATTGGCGCGCATCGGTTTCCGGATCGGCTTTGCGTTGGTGGACACCACCCAGCATGCAATGGCGGACCGGCTCACCGAGACTCCGCTGTGGTGGTTCACGGCCGACAACACCGCGCTGACCCGGCAGGCCATCGCCGCCAGCGGTCCAGACCTTGTCGGGTTGGTCGCCTATCTGCTCACCCCGTTCCTCGGCGCGCTGTTGCTGCCGGTGGCGATCACCGCGGGATTGTTCTTGTTCTCGTGGCAGCTGGGTGTCGCGGCGGCGATCGCCCTGCCGGTGCTTTTCGGTGCGCTTGTGGGCAGTCAACGGATCGTGCGTGCCGCAGACGCCGCGGATGCGCGCGCCCACAGTGCGCTGACCGAACGCATTCTGGAGTTCGCCCGCACCCAGCAGGCGTTGCGCGCCAGCCGGCGGGTGACCGCCGCGCGCAGCGAAACGGGCCAAGCCATCACTGCGGCGCAGGGAACCACGTTGCGGCTGCTGCTTTTTCAGATCCCCGGGCAGCTGCTGTTCAGCATCGCCAGCCAAGTAGGTCTGATCCTGCTTGCCGGCACGATCACGACGCTGGCGTTGCGCGGTGAGATCGGAGCACCCGAAGCCGTGGCGCTGGCGATCGTCATGGTGCGGTTCCTCGAGCCGTTCACCGTGCTGGCCGAGCTGTCCACTGCCATCGAATCCTCGCGTGGTCTCCTCGCGCGGCTGCGCGCCGTCGTCTCCGCGCCGCGTGCGCCATCCGCAGAAGGGTCTACGCCCCGGATTGGCCAATCGCGTCCTCCGCGAATCGAATTCCGGGATGTCAGCTTCGGCTACCGCGGATCCGGGGGACAGGTCCTCCGCGAGGTGAACTTCACCCTCGAACCCGGCACCACCACCGCGATTGTCGGCCCCTCCGGGTCGGGAAAGACCACGGTGCTGTTCCTCATCGCCGGGCTGCTCACCCCGGACTCCGGGCAGATTCTGGTCGACGGGGTGGACGTGACGGAGCTGGATGCCGAGTCGCGCCGGGCATTGGTCAGCATGGTGTTTCAGCATCCGTACCTCTTCGACGGGCCGATCTGGGACAACGTGCAAGTGGGGAATCCAGACGCCACCGACGAGCAGATTCGCGCCGCGATGGCCCTGGCCCGGGTCGACCAGATCGTCGAGCGGCTGCCCGACGGCGTGCACACCCGCGTCGGCGAGGCCGGCGCAGCGCTGTCCGGTGGCGAACGTCAACGCGTGAGCATCGCCCGGGCACTGGTGAAACCGTCAGGTTTGTTGCTGGTCGACGAGGGTACCAGCGCGTTGGACACCGAAAACGAGAAGCTGATCGTCGACGCGATCAAAGACGACCCCCAGAACCGCACCCGGGTGATGATCGCGCATCGCCTCGCCGCGATCCGGCACGCCGACCACGTGCTGTTCGTCGACGACGGCGTGATCGTCGAGCAAGGCACCATCGAGGAACTCACCGCACTCGGTGGGCGGTTCGCCGAGTTCTGGCGCCACCAGCAGGACAGCGCCGGCTGGCGGATCGCCGCACAATAGCCGAGCGCCGGGCCGCTAACCGGATGCGGCGGGCTGGCGCGCCGAGGATGCAACGGCCGGCAAGCGAAGGTCCGGCAGCAGCCCGGCGGCCGGATCTGCCGCTCTGCCAACGAGTTCCGTCGATGCGGGATGCAGTCTTTCCAGCGCGGCCCGATGGTCGCCGACGCGAGGGACGATGCCCGCGACGGGCGCCTTTCGGGCGGGCTTGTCGGCCGACAACAACGCAGCGCTCACCGACATCGCCGGGCGCCGCGGGTTGCCGGTCAGCTCCACCACGGTCCACGCCTGCAGCGCCGGCGCCGCCCAGATGTCCGACAGTGTGTCCGCCACCGCGGTGTCGACGTTCACGTCGTAGGCGGCGACAAAGCCGCGGTCCACCCGCACGCCACGCCAGTGCTCGCTCACCGGGGCGGGCCACGCAATATCCGACGCGCGCACCGCCTGCACCTGCCAACCGAGTTCGCGGAGATGATCGGCGAGACGACGCTGCACCACGTGCGCGGTCTCGTGCAGCGGCAGGTGCGCGCCGCGGGCCAGCAATGCGGTCAGGTTGTCCGCGGCCCCGACGGTCAGGCTGACCCACGACAGACGTTCGGGGACAACGGTTGTCACCCGCACTGCGGCACACTTGATGCCATAGCGGTCCAGATAGCCGGCGAGGGTCTGCAGCGGAAACAGCTCGCCCGGACCCGAGCCGACCTGCAGCACCACGGTGCTCTTCACGTCAGTGGCCTTCACGTCGGTGGCCAAAGCGTCGCCGTGGGCCCGCGTCGACGCCCGGGTACGGCGCAGTTTGCGGCCGATCAGCGCGATCCAGCGGCGTACGAGCGTGGACAGCGGCACCTTGTGCCACGCGCCGAGAAGCGCAACGAGCACCACGGCCAACGCACCGACCCACCACCAGTCGGACGGCTGCCAACGCCACACCGCGGCGACCAGAAGAGTTATTGCCAAGGCAGATAATGCGATCCGCCATGTGCCCGCCCGCGCCGGGTCCCGGAATCTCACTTCGTATCCACCTTCCGTCGGGCGGCCAGCGCCGCCGCCACCATCACGACCGCCAACACACCGACTCCCGAGAACGCGAGAATGCGCGGCATCGGGTCGGCCGGCTGCGGCTCGACCGGCGGCGGGATATGCCCCACGGGGGGCTGCGCCGGCGCCGGCGGCGGCAGCTTCCACGTCAACGCCGCCACCGGATCGACCACTCCGGCGCCCACCAGATTCGACGGCGAGCGCGACGCGTTGTTCGCGGTCCGCACCAAGCGGTCCACCACCTGGGCGGCGCTCAGTTCCGGGTAGCGGCTGCGCACCAAAGCGGCCACGCCCGAAACATATGCGGCCGCATAGCTCGTGCCGTCGATCGGCACCATCCGGTCATTCGGGGCGGGGAACCCGTTGGCCAGCCCGCCGGACGGGTCGTTGCTCACCGACACGATGCCCTCGCCGGGACCGGCCAAACCCACCCACGGCCCGGCCATCGTGAAGCGCGACGGAAGCCCGGACGGCGCTACCGAACCCACCGACAGCACGTACGGCTGCCACCACGACGGTACCGACACCGACGTCACGCCGGCCCAGTTGCGCGGATCGTCGGGGCGGCTGACGTCGGTGAGCGGGTTCGGTTCGCAACCCCCAACCCCGACCGCGTTTCCCGCCGCTGCGACGATCACGGCATCCTTTTCGACCGCCGCGTAACGCAGGGCCGCGCCCAGTGAGCTCTGCTCGATGTTCTTGTTCACCGGAAGGCATGTCACCACCGACACGTTGATCACGCGGGCACCGCGGTCGGCGGCGAACACCACCGCGCGCGCCAGCGTGTCGATGTCGACGGCCGCCCTCGCCACCGCCGGATCCTGTCCGGGTGCCTGCGGTGCGTACTGCGCCGACGTCTGCCGGATCGACAGCAGCCTTGCGGCGGGCGCAACACCGGTGAACCCGTCAACTCCGGGCTGGCCGGCGATGATCCCGGCCACCGCGGTGCCGTGGCCGTCGCAGTCGGTCAGACCGTCGGTCGCCGCGACATAGTCACCACCGGGCTCGACGTTCGGCAGTCGCGGGCCGGGTTTCACACCGGTGTCGATCACCGCCACCGTCTGCCCCTCACCCCGCGAAAACTGCCATGCCGCAGACAGATTCAGCACCGACTGGCTGCGCGTGGCAGCGGCCGGATCGGTCCCCGGCATGACTCCGCTGACCATGCACTCAGCGCGCTGCACCATGCCCGACGGCGACGGATTCGGGTTGGGCGGAAGCGCCGCGCCGTCGGCAACCGGGGGAGTGATCGCTGCGGCCGACGGACACGCAACGAGCAGCGCGCAGGCGGTGGCCGCGCCCGCCCGCGTTGCGGGCCAGAAGGCGAAGCTCACCGGTTCAAGACCCAGTCGAAGATGCCGACCACGTACGCCATGACGGGGAGCAGAGACGCGTCGATCGCCGCGGCCAGGAACCCGACCGCCCGCCGCATCGGCAGCGAGTAGCTGTCCGGTTCACCCATCCTGGGGTTGAGCGCCACGACGATCCAAGCCAGGGCCAGCGCGGCGAGCACCCCCAGTGCAACCCCGGCCGCCATGAAGCGCTCGGCCACGGTGAATCCGACCGCCAACGCGGACGTGAGCAGAAACGGGTGGGCCAGCAGCCACGCCTTGCATGGCGCCGAATCCCACACTCGGGCCCGCAGCACGGCGCCGGCGGCAGCTGCCCCGATCACGTACCAGCCCCACGGGCCGGGCGAATCCGCGGCAATGCCAAGCGATCCGACGACAGCAAGAAGCACCGCACCGGCGATGAACCCAGTCTGGTGGGCGTCGCTGACACGTACCCGCCGAGGCAGGTCACGCAGCACCCGCAACGACGGCGGCGCCGGCGTCGGGTCGCCCGGCGCGGGGATGACGGGCAGCGGCAGCCGAGCCCAGGCGGCCGACAACTGTGCAGCCCGGACCGTCACCAGCAACGCGAACACGATCAAGCCGCAGCCGAGACTGACCGCCGACAGCTGCCACAGTGTCGCGGCCGCAGCGGCCAGCAGCACGCCGACACCGATCACGGCGGTTCCGGTGAAGAAGGCAATTGCACTGTCGCGCAGACTCATCCACACCATCGACCAAGCCGCGACGCCCGCGGCGGCAAGCATGGCGCGCGGCGCCCACTGGTCACCCGGCAGCGCCACGGCGAACGCCGCGGCGATCGGCACCAGTGCCACCGCGGCCAGATCGGCGCCCACCCGCGGTGACTTGGCCGCGGCCACCAGCGCGGCGGCCACCACGGTCGCCGCGACGGCGCCGAGTCCCGCTACCGCGACCATCTGTCCACTGGCCGTGTGCTGATAGGCGAGCAGGAAGCCGGTGGTGGCCAGGACGACTGCGAGCGCCGCGATCCGCGCCGTGTGCCTGATGTGGGGCAGTCCCCATGGCCTGCGTCGTGACTCGGAGAAGATCACGGCGGCGTCGGCCACGTCTTCGACGATGCCCGGCGCGGAAGGACCTGACGGAACGGGTTGCAGCACAAGAAGATCCCCGTCGGCCACGCCGACCGTGTCGAGTGTGGCGTCGAGGCTGTACGGTGCACCGCCGACCGGGGCGAGGCTCATGGGCTGCGCCGCACCGGTGGTGGCGCCCGGCGTGGTCAACCGATGTACCGCCGGGATGACTTCGCGCAGCGGCAGATCCGTGGGGAGCACGACGTCGACGAGTCTGGTGTCGGCCAGCACCGCCACCCGGGCGACGGACATGGCAGGCGACTCGAAGGCTTCTTGGGTTTGTGACATCAGGTTTCCTTAGCTCGTCTGGGTGCTGAATTTCCGTGTCAGCGCCACGTCGGGGAACCAGCGGCCCTCCGGCAGGGTGGCGGTCAACCGGTCGATGGCCAGCGCGATGGCCATGGTGGTGCCCGGCGCGAACGTCGACACCCACTGGCCGTCGGCCGCACGCTCGGGGCTGACCAGGATGCGCCCTACGGTGCTGTCCACGATGCCGACACCCACCTCCGATGTGGCGTGCCTGCCGTCACGGCGCGCCCCGGCGACGATCTCGACATAGCTGCGCGGTCCGCTGTACACCGCTTGCACCGCCGGCCGCGCTGCGGCCGGGACGCCGAGAAAGTCCAACAGCTCAGCGACTTTCGCGCCTGACCTCAGTTGCTCGTCGGCGCGAGCGCCCACCCGCGCCGGCAGCGCGAACTCGGGAAAGCTAGCCGGCCGTCGTCCGCTCAGGCCGGCGGCCACGATCGGCACCAGCGCCAGCGGATGGTCGACGGCCATCGCGGTGAACGTGACGAGCTGCGCGTTGCGCAGCGCGACCACGGTGTCGTCGCCCCGGCGCCCGACGAAGCCGCGCAAGACGTCGGCACGAAAAGGCCCGACGTAGCGCAGCTCCAGCCACTGTTCGCAGTAACAGACCGTCCGGATCCATTGCGCTACTTGAGGATTGACCGCTCCGGCCGCTGACATCACACCCAGCTTGGTGAGCGCTTCGCGTTGCGTCTGCTCGAAACTCGCGCGTTCGCTGCGGTCGGCATACGGCGGCGTGATCCCCAGCACCCACGGAAGGCTCCCGGCCCCGGTCGCGTCAGCGATGAACCAGGCCTGGTCGACGGTGAGTTCGACAGCGTTAGGCGACGGCGGCACCTAACCACCCCATTTGGCGCCTTCGGCGTTGTCCCGGGCGTTCATCGACATCGTGTTCATCTCGTGGGTGGAGGCCATCGCGTGGTAGGCGCGGACCAACTCTTCGGCCGCCTGGTTCCACTGCGTTTGCCAGGCCTGATAGCTCATGCCGGTGTCGCCCTGCCAGGCGCCGGCCAGCGCGGCCTGCTCGCTGGCGATGTCGGCCGCGACTGCTCCTAATGCGCCTGCGTAGGTGTTCATTTCGCCCGCGTGGGCCAGCATCGCGGGGTAGTTGTACATGATCTGTGACATCAGAGTTCCTTCCTCGGATCGGTGTCGGCTCAGAAGCCGGTGTAGCGGCTGGCGGCGGCGGCGTCCTCGGCGACGTAGGTGCTGCTGGCGTCGGCGAGATTGGCCTGGGCGATGTCAAGCAGGGTGTTCACCTTGGCGGCGGCTTCGACGAATCGTGCGTGCGCGGCCTGAAACGCCGCCGACGACTCACCGACGTGGAAGGCCTGCGCCGACATCGCGGCCTGTTCGGCCTGCGAGATGGTGCTGCGCATCAGCGCGGCCTTGGCCCCGAACACGGATTCGGAAGCCACCAGTTGGGGGATGTGAGCATCCAAGAGGCTCATTCGGTTTCCTTTCTGTCGATTTCTTCGGTGGGTTTTTCGGTGTCGTACTCCCAGGTGCTGGGCATCATCGGCATCGTCGGACCATTGCCGAACATGTCACCGGCCAGCGTGGTCAAACCGGTTGCGGCGGCGCCGGCCTTGCCCGCGGTTCCGGCGAAGCCGATGGGGCCGGCGCCGCGCTGTGACGCCGCGGCGACCGGCTGCGGGGGCGCGGGTTCGTCGCTGCCGCCATCCATGTCCATGTATTCGTCGCGGTGTCCGCGTTCCCTCAGCGCGGCGCCGCGACGCCGTCTGGCGCGCCGTTTCTCGGCCACCGACGCCGAAGCGGCCGCGGACGCCGCGGCGGGAATGTCTGCGGCCGGCGCCTTCGCGCCCGTCCTGTCGATCAGTGTCGGTCCGACACCTTCTTCCGGGTTGTCACCCCGGACGGCGTAGCCCAGGCCGTCGGCGGCTGCCGGAGCCGGCGACGACGGTGCGGCCGGCGCCGATCCGGGCGCAGGCGCGGTCGCAGGTGCTGCCCCGGGGCTCGCGACGCTGGTCGGAAGGCCGGCGGCGGCGAAGCTCGACGGCTGGTCGGCGCGCGGCGCCGACACTTGCACCGGCGGGGCGGGCGCTGCGGCCGCGGGTTCTGGTTGCGGCTGCTGCGGCAGGAGTGTGTTGGCGCCCATGGCGGCCACGGCAATCAATATCGGGAGCCAGGCCGGGGAACTCAAGATCAGCGTCCACGTCGTCCACCCGACCGGTTGGAAGAAGGCTTGGTAGCCGATCGCGAACAGCAGCGGGAACCAGTTGACGAACGCTGCCGCGGGATTGGTGAGAAAGTCGCTGAGCATTCGCCGCAGCGTTCCGATCGGGTCCTGCAGGAACTTCAGGATCTCGTCCCAGCCGGGTATCGAGTTCAGATACCGGTTCAGCCAATCGGTGATGAGGTCGCTGTTGTCCAGCGACTCGCCCGCCTCGGCTGCCCGCGCGTCGGCGGCACCCTGGCCGGCGTTGGCCGCGGCGCGACCCGCCTCGCCGACGCCTGGCGCAAGCACGGCCGGGGCGGGGGTCTCAGCCGGCAGCGACATCAACGCCGTGGTGGCCAGCGCCTGGTAGGTGGTCATCGACGTCGCCGCCTGAATCCACATCCGGACGTAGTCGGCCTCGTTCAGCGCGATCGGAATCGTGTTGATGCCAAGAAAATTGGTGGCTACCAGCACGGCATGCGTGGCATGGTTGAGCGCCAGCTCGGCCAGGGTCGGCATGGTCGCCAAGGCGGTGGTGTAGGCGGCCGCAACCGTTTCGTGTTGCGCCGCGGTGGCCGCGTGGGCCGCGCTCTGCTCGGTCAGCCATGCAAGGAATGGCGCGTGCGCCGCCACGTACTGCTCTGCGGACGGTCCCTCCCAGGCGCCGCCCTGCACGTCTGCCAGGATGGCGGTCAATTCGGCTGCCGCCGCGGCGTATTCGCCACTCAACGCTTGCCACGCCGCTGCCGCTGCCAGCAGCGGCCCAGGACCCGGCCCACTGCTCAGCAGCGCCGAGTGCACCTCGGGAGGCGACGCCATCCAGATCGGAGCGGTCATCGTCCGCCGCGGGAGAGCAGGTATGAGCCCGCGGCGTGTGCGTCACCCTCGGCATAGCTCGTGCCGGAGTCCGCGACGCCCACACCCGACCGGCCGAGTTCTTCGATGCCCTGTGCGGCGACGACGCCGTGCTGGGCGCTGTGCGCCGACAAGCCCACCGCGGCTTGCAGCGAGACCGGGTCCGCGGCCGGCGGGATGACGGCGGTGGTCACCGTCGCGGCGGCGTTGTTCGCCGCCAGCAGCCGCGCGGTCAGCGCCTCGACCGCCGCCCCGGCGGCGGCGAGCCCTTCAGGGACGACTCGCAAGGTCATGACGGGTACTCCTCTCCATGAGCGTGTCCGTGAGCGTTGCCGACAGCAGGTTCGGCGACGAGCGGATTGACCAGCTGGACGTACGTCGCAATATCGCTGTAGTCCAACAACATCGCGCGTCCGGCAGGCAGCCGCGCGAACCGGTGACCGCGGATCTTTCCCCCGTCTTGGGGGTTGCCGGACAGCATGATCGTGGTGGCCTGCAGGTCGTTGAGTCGCCGCAGCAGCGGGTTGGTCATCAGCGTGTGACCCGAGCCGGTCGCGCGGGCGGTCACGATAACCCGAAGGCCCAGATCGGCGGCCTCTGCCAGCAACCCGATCAGGCTGGTCCAGGGCCGCTGCCCGACGTACGGGCCCGCCATCGCCGGCCCGTCGGGGATCTGGTCGACGTCGTCGATGATCAGGTAATGCTTCTGCGCCGCCTGGGCTCCCGCCGACCACTCGGCGAGTTCGCGCGGGCTCAGCCCGGCAGGAGGGCGGCGCTCGGCGATCAGTGCCGACAGACCCAGCATGGCGGGCAGCACCCGGTCGATGTTGGTGGTGTACTCGTTGTCCGGGAACAGCGGCTCGTCGACGAGGTGCAGCCTGCGGTCGACGACCGTGAACGCCAGCTGGTCGGGATCGGTGTGCTCGCGCAGGGTGCGGATCACGTGCCGCAGCAACGTCGTCTTCCCCGACCTGTTGTCCCCGAACACCATCAACAGCGGGTTGGCGGCGAAGTCGAGTGCGACCGGCGACAAGTCCTGCTCTCGTTGCCCGATGACGATGCGTTCGCGTCCCGGGTACAGAGTGCCGCCGTGTGCGATCAGCTCGGCGGGCGACAGGTTGGTCGGCAGCAGCCGCACCGGCGGTGCCGACACGCCGGGATAGCGGGCGTTGATGGTGCCGATCTGGTCGAGATCCGGTGTGGCGAACAGGAAGTGCTCTGCGGCCATGGTCAAGCCGCGGCCCGGCTGGTCGTGCGGGACGCTTTCAGCGGGCCGGCGCAACGCGCCGACGACGCGCACGTTGCTGTCCTGGACGTCTTGCAGCCGCAGCTCGAGCCGCAGGCCGAGCCCGTCGCGCATGGCCAGCGGCACCTCGAGCCAGTTGGGCGTGGTGATCACCACGTGAATGCCGTACGCCAGCCCGGTGTTCACGAGCTCAGTCAGCCTGCCCAGCAAGGGGTTTCGTGTGTTGAACTGGTCGGTGTTGTCCCGGCTGAACGCATAGAGGTTGTCGACGACCAGGAAGACTTCGCCATAGCCGTCGTCGTAGCGGCGGCCGCGCGCCGCCCGGCCGCGCTGCCGGATGCGCAGCAGCTGTTCCAACTCGCCGAAGGTGCGCCGGATGCGCTCGTCGTCCCAGGCGGCTGCGACGCTGCCGACGTGCGCGAGGCCTTCGACGGACTCCAACAGGCCGCCGCCGTAGTCGATGCAGTAGAACGTGACGTCGCGCGGCGAATGCAGCGCGGCCGCCGACAGAATGAACGTGAGCAACGCGGTCGACTTACCCGATTTCGGTCCGCCGTGGATCACCACGTTGCCGGCGGCAGAAGCGGCGTCGAACACAAGGGGGTCGCGGCGCATGTGGAAGGGCCGGTCGATTTCGCCCAGGGGCCAACGCAATTGCTGCGGTTGCACGCCGCTGCGTGCCAGCACCGAGTCCAGCGGTATCGGCTCGTCGAGCGGCGGCAACCACAGCTGCGGCGCGTGCGGGCCGTAACGCGCAAGTTGATCGCCGATAACCGCGATCAGCTTGCGTGGCGGCTCAGCGACGACGTCATCGTCCTTGACGATCACGGTGTCCGGCTCACGGTCGACGGGACTGGCGGTGAACGCCTTGGGCTCGGATGCGGCGTGCACGACCACCGATCGTTGGGCGCGCGGCGGCTCGTAAATGCCGTCGACGTAGGTGCTGCGGAACTTGATCGGTGCCGCACCCGGGGCGGGGACCAGGAAGCCGACGCCCTTGTGGTCTTTGCCGGACTCGATGTGGTAGGCATCCTCGACACCGATGATCTGCCGAGAAATGCTGGGGCTGGCCACTTTCAGGCCGATCCGGTACGAGGTGTTCTTGTCGATGTCCTTGATCCTGCCGATGTCCAAGGTCTGCGAGGCGAACAGGATGTGGATGCGAAACGACCGGCCTTTGCGGGCGACGAAGTCGAACAGATCGGCGTACTCCGGATGGTCGGCCAGCATCAGGCTGAACTCGTCGGCCACCACGAACAGTGTCGGGATCGGCGGCAGTTCGTGGCCGGCGGCGATCGCGTTCTCGTACTCTGTCACCGAGCTGAATGCGCTGCCCTGAATCCGGCGCCCGGCGTCCATCAAGAGTTGTTCCCGGCGGGCGACTTCACCGCGCAGCGTGTCGGCAAAGCGATCCGCCAGAGCCTTCTTGTCGGCCATGTTGGAGATCACGGCGACAACCTGCGGGAAGTTGCGGAAGATGTCCGCGCCCGCCTCGCCCTTGAAGTCGGCGTAAATGACGATTAGCCGATCTGCGGGATGGGTTGTCAACAGCGACAACAGAATCGACATCAACGTCTGCGACTTGCCCGATCCGGTCATGCCGATCATCAGCCCGTGCGGGCCCATCCCGCCCTCGGCCTCGTCCTTGAGGTCGAAGTACAGCGGTTCACCGGATGCGGTGACACCGATCGGCACGCGCAGCTCGTCGTCGCGGCTGCGTGGCGCCCACAGCGCGGGGACGTCGAGGCGTGACGCGTCGGGAATACCGAGCAGCGTGGTGAACGTCGCGCCGCGCGTCGCCGCGGATCTGGTGTGGACGGGATTGGAGTCCCACCGTGACAGTCGGCGCGCGAGGTGGCGGGCCTCGTCGACCGACAGGCTGTCGGCCGCGTCGACGTAGGGTTGCCAGCCGTCGCTTCCCCAGCGCTCGATGGCGCCGTCGCGTACGCGCAGCACCGGTCGTTCAGGGTCGGGGTATTGGCCCTCGTACGGCGGGGTGTCGGCCAGTTCCACCACGGTGACGCCGGCCAGGCCGCTGAGCGGCACGACCGCGTCGGCTCCGTTCGGATCGTCGACGACGATCAGCAGGTGCTTGGCGGCGTCGCCCGTGGTGGTGCCGAACGGCGGGCGATCCGCCAACGCCTCTGACAGCGCGGCGGCGAGGTCTTGCGGGCGGGTGCGCAGATAGCGCGCCGGTCCGGCGCCGTCCACCTCTCCGGGTATGTCGGTGTGTGGCAACCACTTCAGCCACGACCACATTTCGTCGTCCACTCCTGGGCCGGCCATCGCGACGCCGAGCACCGAGGGGTCGTGCCAGGTGACGGCCTGGGCAATCCATGCCCGCAGCGCGGCCCGAGCGTCGTCGCCGCCGTGCAGCGTGATGCGGGCGACCTTGCGGACGTCGATGCCGACCGGGGCGTCGCGCACCGTGCGTTGAATCTCGAGCAGTCCACGCAACGTGCTGTGCGAAACCGGCTCCAGGTCCACCTCGTCGGCGGTGTCCTTGACTCGAAGCGCGGTGTCCAGCGGCACGTCGTGGCGCCCGGCGCGCACCACGAGGAAGTCAGAGTCGTACGGGTCGCGCTCCCATTGCCGACGTGTGCCTGGAACCGCTTGCAGCGCAACAGGATCCGGGTGTGACCACTCGAGGGCCGCCCGCTGCTGGGCGGCATGCGCGCGCACGTTGTCGCGCACTACCGACAGATAGCGCAAGTAGTCGGCCCGCTCGGCGTCGATCTCCTCGGTGCGGGTCTTGTTGTCGGTGCCGCGGTACAGCGCGGTCGCGGCGAGCAGCAGCACGAACGGGAAGAACAACGTCTGCGGCGTGATCAGCCGCATGCCGGTGGCCACCAGCGCGATGATCATCCCGACGATGAGCAGCACGATGAGGTACGGCAGGACCCGCCTCAGCAGCGACGGGGGGACCTGACGCGGGAGTTCAGGCGGCGGCTCGATGGTGATGGTGCCGGTCCGTGCGGTCGGCCGCGGCAGCCGCTGCTGCGCCTCGAATATCAATCTGCTCAACGGGTCTCCTGGATCCGGCGTCCGGCCTGCGCAGCGGGCGCCAAGCCGTCGTAGGCAACCAGCGCGTCGGCACGGGACAGTGTGGGACCGACGGCGAACAGCGCCAGCACCGCCGACGGAATGGGCAGCGGCGGCGGTGTCAGCCCCAGTGCTTCGACGGTTTTCGCACCGGCTTCGGTATCCAGGCCGTAGCGCACACCGGTGTCGGACACCCAGAACTGCGCGCCCGCACCCGCGATCTGGACGAAGTATCCGGTGCCGCGCGGTAACACCACCTGGTTCGCCGTTCCGCCGGCACCAGCGCTGACCAGTTCGACAGGGCGCACCGATTGGGGCAGCGGCAGCCGGGATCCGGCGAGCAGCGTCGCCACTGGCGCAGGGGTTCCGGCCGGCTGCGACCATCGCACGCACGCCACCGCGGCATCGTCGGCCTGCACCAGAGCGATCGGAGTGTCCGGATAGCGTTTGGTGTCGATCATCGTCGAGACCGGAAGCCGGGCGATTTGATCGGCATTGAGTCGCGGTGGCTGATCGAGTCCGTGAGAATCGTTGTTGCGCAACATCGCAGCCAGCACCCCGCTGACTTGTTGCAACCCGTCCGGCAACACGGCGTAGTACAGCGCTGAGCCATCCGGCGCATAGGCGCTGACCACCGCACCGATCGGTGCGGGCACCGGCATCGCGAAGGCCGGCGCTTGGCCTGAGTCCGGGATCGGAGGCACCGTCAGTGCCGGTGCCTCCGGGATCGCATTGAACAAACCTTCGCTGATCGGCCGCGCTGGGCGCACGCCGGCGCCGAAGCCCAGCGCGCTGGTCACCGCGGTGTCGGTCAAGTCGACCCGGCTGCGCCGCCCGTTCCACAGCAGCCAGGTGCCGTTTTCGGCGCCCACCAGGACGCCGTGCGCCGGCGGCAGGTCGCCGGCGCGGCCGTTACCGGGCTGGGGTGCTCCGGCGATCACGGTCACGCCGTCGCCGTCGCACACCGTCCAGTCGGCGTCGTGGCTGCGGTTCTGCACCATGCGTTCCGGCGCGCCCGGGATTCCGACCAGGTTCCCGCGCGGAAACCGGTCCAGCTCTTGGCTTTTCACCGGCTTGGGGTCGACCGGCTTTCCGGCGATCAGCCGCGCCGAGGCGAGATTGAGGACCGGATGCAGATTTTCGCCCACCCGCACGTATAGCGCCGACGTCGCGCGGTCGGCAAGCACGACGTCGTTGCCGGCGACACCGCCGGGCCGGATCCACGAGAAGATCAGGCAGCCGATCAACCCGGTGACCACCAGTAGCGCACCGGCGCCGAGAGCCCGCGACTGGCTGCGCAACGGGTCGACCAACATCCGCGCGTCGTGCAGCGCCACCCCCGAGGCGATTCGGCGCATCACGAAGCGCCATCCGGAAACCTGATGGCGAGTAACGAATCCCCGGCGATAGGAGACGTGGTCGGGGTTCTCGTTGGCCGGGGTGCGCGACGAGAACGTGCGCCGCTGCGCGTCGCTCATGCCGCCTCGGCAAGGCCAAGACCGCGTAACAACGCCGCAATCGTCGTGCGCACGTCGTCCGCAGTGATTGTCATCAGGTCGTCGTCGGTGAACTCGTCGAGGCCCGAATTGTCGAGCCGGTGCTCGCGCTCCTCTTCGGAGCGTTCGACGACGTTGCGGACGAACCGGCCGTTGCCGGCGATGTCGATCCTTCGCCGCGGCACTCCGCGGGCGTCGGGACTTTCGGTGTTGCACAGCGTGGTGAAGACGGCCAGCATCTCGTCGACGGCGGCCGGCTCGAAGACGCTGTCGCGGTTCTTCGCCATCCTCGTTGCGATTTCGACCAATTCGGCGGGGGAGTAGGACGGGAAGTCGATCGAGCGGGTGAAGCGCGACCGCAGACCCTCGTTGGTGTCGAGGAACTGGTCGAGTTCGGCGCGGTACCCCGCGACGATGACGACCAGCCGGTCGCGGTCGTTTTCCATCCGGGCCAGCAGCGTGTCGATGGCGACCAATCCGAAGTCGTTCTTGGCGCCGGTGGCCACCAGTGCGTAGGCCTCGTCGAGGAACAGCACGCCGTCGAGCGCGCTGTCGATCACTGCGTTGGTCTTGGCCTCGGTTTCACCGATGTGCTGGCCGATGAGGTCGGCGCGGTGCACTTCGCGGATGTTCTCCCGCTTCAAAAGCCCTAGGCCGCAATAGATTTTGGCCACCACGCGCGCGATGGTGGTCTTGCCCGTGCCCGGCGGCCCGGCGAACACCAAGTGGTGGGTGCGCTGCGCGACCGCCAGCCCGCGCTGTTGGCGCAGCAAGCCCATCGCGACGGAGCTTTTCAGCCGCGACACCTGGGTCTTGACCTCGTCGAGCCCGATGAACTCCCCGAGTTCGCGTTCGGCTTCGGCGAGAAGTTCAGCCTTGCGGTCGTGCGCACCTGGGTCGATGAAGTCGGCCTCGCTCGGTTCGGTCGCCGGATCCCAGGGATCGGTGCGGGCCTCGATGCGTGCGGCGGTGGTGGTGACCACGCCGTAGGTCGGGTCCGACAGCGCCTGCTCGACGTCGTGCCGCTGCGGGTGCGCGGCGTAGAGCTCGTGCAGCACGTCGTCGGCGTCCTCCGCCTGGCCGTGTCCGCGCAATGCGAGCGCCTTGGCCAGCGCGCCGTCCACGGCGGCCACCTCGACGGGTCCGGCAGGGTCTTCGAGGTAGGACAACGCGGGGGCGAACATGCCCAGCATCGCCAGCGAGGTGCCCAGCGCCACACGCACCGCGTGAGCGATCGTCGGGTCCAGATCGGCGTCGGTGACGACTGGGGTGAGCAGCGTGACGACGTCGGACCACCGGGCGGCGCGGTGGTTCACCGTGGCCGCCATCCACCGGGCTTCGATCGACTGCGGTCGGCGCTGCCGCACCTCGTCGATCAGACCCGCGGCCCGGGCGAATTCACCGCGTCCAATCAACGCCGCGGCATACGCGAGCGTGAAGTCGTCGGGCGTGCTGGCGCGCAGGTGCAGGTAGAGCCCGGTGTCGTAGCGAAACCCGAGCGTGCCTGGCGCCATGTTCACCGCGCGCTGGAGGCGACCGGCAGTGTCGCTGGTGCGCCAGATCGCCTCGAGCACACGCTCGGACGTATCGCCCGCGGCGGCCAGGCCCACCCACGCGTCGCACTGCTCGTGTGCCATCCGCGCCAGCGCGGCGAATCCTGACCGCGCTGTCGCTGGGTCGGCGGGCCGGCGCCGATCGCGGACCGGTAGGCCCAGGGCCAGGCAGCAGGTGGCGAATCGGCTGACCACCTCATCGTCGAGCCGATGGACGGCGACGTCGGACGCAGTGGTGTCCCCGCGCAACGAATCTCCTCGAATGAGCCGAATTTCGCCCAAAGTTAGCATTGCCAAACCTAACTGTCGACAGCTTCGTGAGGTTAGGCTGACTTCAGCTCAGGGTGGAGCAGGCGCACCGAGGTGCCGACGAATTCGGCGGGGGCTGCTACCAGCCCATCGGCAGCGGGTGACCTTCGGCGAAGCCGGCCGCCGACTGCACGCCGACTACGGCCAGCTCGTGCAGTTCGGCGATGGTCGACGCACCGACGTAGGTACAGGTGCTACGCACCCCGGAGGTGATGTGGTCGAGCAGGTCCTCCACGCCGCCGCGGTCGGGATCGAGGCCCATCTTCGACGTCGAGATACCCTCCTCGAACAGCGCCTTGCGGGCTCGCTCGTAGGCGCTGTCCGCAGTGGTGCGGGCGGCCACCGCACGCTTGGACGCCATGCCGTAGCTCTCCTTGTACGGCCGGTTGTCGCGGTCGTGCAGCAGATCGCCCGGGGATTCGTAGGTGCCGGCGAACCATGATCCGATCATCACGTTCGACGCGCCCGCTGCCAGGGCCAGCGCGACGTCGCGAGGATGACGCACTCCGCCGTCGGCCCACACGTACCCGCCCATTTGGGTTGCGGCAGTGGCACATTCGAGCACTGCGGAGAACTGCGGCCGGCCCACCCCGGTCATCATGCGGGTGGTGCACATCGCGCCGGGCCCCACCCCGACCTTGACGATCGTCGCTCCCGCGCCCAGCAGCTCGCGGGTGCCCTCGGCCGACACGACGTTGCCGGCCGCCACCGGCACGCCCAGGTCCAGCGACGCCACCGCCTTGACCGCGTCGATCATCCGGGTCTGGTGGCCGTGAGCGGTGTCGATCACGAGCAGGTCCACACCGGCCTCCACGAGCGCGGTGGCCTTCGCGCCGACGTCACCGTTGATCCCGATCGCCGCACCGACCCGCAGCCGGCCGGCGGCGTCGACCGCTGGGGTGTAAATGCCCGCGCGCAGCGCGCCTCGTCGCGTGAGCACCCCCGCGAGCGTGCCGTCCGGCTCAGTGAGCACCGCCACGTCGATCTGGGCGTGCTCGAGCATGTCGAACACCTGGCGCGGGTCAGTGTGCGCGGGCGCGGTGACGAAGTCGGCGACCAGCACGTCGCGCACCCGGGTGAACCGGTCGACCCCGGCGCAGACGGCGTCGGTGACCAACCCTATTGGGCGGCCTTCGAATACGACGACGGCCGCGCCGTGCGCGCGCTTGTGGATCAGCGCGCATGCGTCGGACACCGAGTCGTCCGGCTCGAGGGTGACGGGGGTGTCGGCAACGAGATCGCGGCTCTTGACGAATTCGACGGTGTGGCTAACCGCGGTGATCGGCAGATCCTGCGGGAGCACCACGATGCCGCCGCGACGGGCCACGGTCTCGGCCATTCGGCGGCCGGCCACCGCGGTCATGTTCGCCACCACGACCGGGATCGTGGTGCCCGACCCGTCGACCGTCGACAGGTCGACGTCGAACCTCGACGCGACGTCCGAGCGGTTAGGAACGATGAAGACGTCGTCGTAGGTCAGGTCGTACGAGGGCGGGTGGCCCTCCACAAAGCGCATGTGCCGAGTCTAGTGACGCCCCGTCACTCGCCGAGCAGACGCGGAATCGCACGGCAAGCCCGCGGGTGATGCGATTGCGCGTCTGCTCGCGGGGCGTCAGGCGTCGACCTCGCTGCGGTCGCCGCTCCACAGGGTGTGGAACTTGCGGCCGCGTTCGGCGTCGATGCGCTCGTAGGTGTGCGCGCCGAAGAAGTCACGCTGGGCTTGGGTGAGCGCGGCGGGCAGGCGCTCGGTGCGCAGCGCGTCGTAGTACGACAGCGCCGACGCGAAGCCCGGCACCGGGATGCCCAACTGTGTGGCGGTGCCGACGACGCGGCGCCAGCTGTCGATGCCCGCCTCGACCGCGCTGCGGAAGTACGGTGCGGCGATCAGCGTGGGAAGATCGGGGTCCTCGTCGAACGCCTCTTTGATCCGATTGAGGAATTTGGCGCGGATGATGCAGCCGCCGCGCCAGATGGTGGCCAGATCGCCTGGGGCGATGTTCCAGTCGTATTCCGCACTACCGGCCTGGATCTGGTTGAAGCCCTGGGCGTAGGCCACGATCTTCGACGCGTAAAGCGCCTGGCGCACGTCTTCGGTGAATTTGCTTGCGTCACTTGGCTTTTCACCTAGTTCGCCGGAGGCCAGTCCGACCGTCGCGGTGCGCTGGGCAACCGAGCCGGACAGCGCGCGGGCGAACACGGCTTCGGCGATGCCGGTGACCGGCACACCCAGGTCGAGCGCGGACTTGACCGTCCAGCGCCCGGTGCCCTTCTGCTCGGCCTCGTCGCGGATGACGTCCACCAGTGGGCCGCCGGTCTTGGCGTCGGTCTGGCGCAGCACCTCGGCGGTGATCTCGATCAGATAGCTGTCGAGGTCGCCGGTGTTCCATTCGGCGAATACGTCGGCGATCTGCGGCGCGGAGTAGCCCAGTCCGTCGCGCAGCAGCTGGTAGGCCTCGCCGATCAGCTGCATGTCGGAGTATTCGATGCCGTTGTGCACCATCTTCACGAAGTGACCGGAGCCGTCGGGCCCGATGTGGGTGCAGCACGGCACCCCGTCGACGTGCGCGGAGATCTCCTCCAGCAGGGGGCCCAGCGACTTGTACGACTCGGCAGGGCCGCCCGGCATGATCGCCGGTCCGTTCAGCGCGCCCTCT
Source organism: Mycobacterium sp. NGS19 (assembly GCF_059813155.1). NCBI lineage: Bacteria > Bacillati > Actinomycetota > Actinomycetes > Mycobacteriales > Mycobacteriaceae > Mycobacterium > Mycobacterium sp. NGS19. The sequence goes on along the minus strand of NZ_JCALEB010000006.1, from coordinate 212,250 downwards.
TCGCCGCCCGAGATGCCCGCACCGACGAAATGCAGACCTCGCTGCCGCAGCGCCTTCTCGCGGCGGATGGTGTCGGTGTAGAGCGCGTTGCCGCCGTCGATGATGATGTCGCCTTCCTCCATCACCTCGGCGAGCTCGTTGATCACCGCGTCCGTGGGGTCGCCGGCCTTGACCATGATCAGCACCCGCCGCGGCTTTTCAAGGGCTGCAACGAATTCCGCCATCGTCTCGGTGCGGACGAAGCTTCCTTCCGAGCCGTGCTGGGCCAGCAGCGCGTCGGTCTTTGCGATCGACCGGTTGTGCAGCGCAACGGTGTAACCGTGGCGGGCGAAGTTGCGAGCGATGTTGGAACCCATGACAGCCAGCCCGGTGACGCCGATCTGAGCGGTGGGGTCTGCTTGCGGCATAGGTAGCCCTTTCGTGTGTTCGGTTGTGGCGCAGGGGTTTCGCTATGCGACGAAGAGCCGGTGCAACTCGGTCAGCCATGGCACGGCCAGCGCGACGGTCGGCACGACCAGGATCGCCGCGGCGGCCAGGTAGGCAGCTGCGGACAGCAGCACGCTGTTGCCGCGGCCGCAGAGCCGGCGCACCCGCACGACGGTGCTCGGACCGCCGGCGGCCAGCGCGCCCGACGGCGTCGGACCGGCCGCGCAGGCCACCAGCGCGCGGGCCAGCGGTGTGGGCCCAGCCGCGCGCACCGCGGCGTCGTCGGCAAGCATCTCGACCAGCAGCCGTACCGCGTCCAGCGCCCGGGCGCTGCGAACGAACCGGGGAAACGCCGCGTGGACCGCAGTGAACATCTCCAGCACCAGGTCGTGGCGGGCCCGCAGATGCGCCCGCTCGTGGCGCAGGATCGCGGTGATCTCCTTGTCGCTCAACGTGTTCAAGGCACCCTTGCTGAGCACGACGCGGCTGCGCACACCGGGCAGGCAGTAGGCCATCGGCGCCGACACGTCGAGGATGCGCAGGTGACCCGCGCGCGTGGCGCCCAGCAGGTCGACCAGCATGCGGTGGTGCGCGCGCCTGCGCCGCGTGGCGATGGCGACCTGCAGCACCGCGATGACGAGCCGCGCACCGATCAGCAGCGTGACCGCGAACACCGCGAGGTAGGTCAGGCCCAGCGGCAGGCCGAGCGCGCTGATCTCACTGGAAAGTGTGGCGGTGGGCCGGCCGTCCATACCGGGAACGAACAGCCGGCTGGCGATCGCGATGCCCGCGCTGAACGCGGACAGCACCGCGGCCACCGCGATCGACTGCCACAACACGACCGCGGCCCGTGGTGCACGCATCGGCCAGGAGGCCCTGGCCAGCATCTCCGGTAGGGGGCCGGCGAGGGTCAGCGCAAGAAGGACGAAAGCCAGCGCGGACACCCGCTAAGTCTCTCTCAGCCGGAGTCCGGGCTGTCACCGGGTGCCGCATGCTTGGCCTCGAGTTCGGCCAGCGCACGACGCAGCGCGGCGGCTTCGTCGGCGCCGACGCGTTCCACGAAGTGCACCAGCGCGGCCTCGCGGCTTCCCGAGTCGGCGGCCTGGTCGAGCGCGTCGACCATCAGGCCGGCCACCAACTCGTCGCGGCCCCTGGTCGGGGCGTAGCGGTGCGCGCGGTCGTCGCGGTGCTGGACGACGAGGTTCTTCTTCGCCAGCCGCTGCAGCACGGTCATGATCGTGGTGTAGGCGAGGTCGCGCTCAGCGGACAGTGCCTCGTGCACTTGGCGGACGGTCTGGGGTCCGGGCGACGCCCACAGATAATCCATGACCGCGCGTTCGAGATCACCCAACCGAGTCAACTTGGCCATGGTTGTTTGCTCCTCGCATCCGCAGACGGCACATCTCCTGCGGCAATAACGCAAGCCTACTACTGGCTTACTACTGAGTGTCGTATGTGACCGATCACAGTCTGCATTGACGGGGACCGGTCCAATGTGGTTAGGCTAGCCTAACTCAAGGAGGGACGCATGACGGTCCTGGTCGACGATCCGTTGATCGCCGCGATGACGACGGTCCGCACGTTGCCGCTGCACGAATCGAGCCGGCGGCTGCGCGAACTGAACCCGATGTGCCCGCGAATGTACGGGGTGGCCGCGATGGCTGATGTCGGCCGGCGGCGGTGGTGGCCATTGGCCGCGGCGTTGAGCAGCGATCGGCTGTACACGATGTTCGCCGCCGCAGCCCGCGAGATGGACAGTCGGGCCGCCGCGTCGCAATTGGCCTCCGCGCTGGCCTACACCGTGGTGGGCCGCGTGGTGGCGCTGGTGATCCTGGAGGCGCGGGCGTGGGACCCGGGCCTGGAGAACCTGTGGGTGCATTTCGACTCAGAAGGCGAGATCGACTGGGCGGGTGTCGTCGATCCGACCTTGCGCGTCGTCGCCGACGATCCCGTGGATGAAGACGGCGTGGTGCGCCTGCCGAGCCAGGCGGCACTGACGACCTGGACCGCGCATCGCTGCCACCGCGCGCTTTCGCCGCTCTTTCGTCACGTGCATGCGGTCAGCTGCGGTGCGCTGTCCGTGGCCACGATGTGGGGCATGGTCGGTTCAGCCGTGGTGACGGCAGGGGCGCAGATTCCACAACTGGCCGGCACCTGCGGCGAGATCGGAATGTGGCGCGCACAGTTGGTGCTCGACGCGTTCACCAGCTTCGGCCTCCCCGTGCGCAACGCACCACGCATCAGCTAATGGACCGCGTGGAGTGCTGAGGGCTGCAGCGACTCCCGGTCCATCCTGAACGGGGCCCCGCCGTCACTTGACGCGGGGCCCCGTCTCATCTTCAGCGCCGAGGCCGTGTAGACACTTTTGTGTGTCCACCACGCAATCACTGGAGTTCGGTAAGGGATTCGACAGCGAAATCGGCTTGACGTATCTGGACGTCACTGCCGACGAAGGCCGCGCGCGCCTCGACATCACCGACAAACTGCTACAGCCGCGGGGCATTGTTCACGGCGGCGTCTACTGTGCGGTCGTCGAAAGCCTATCGAGCGTGTGTGGTCACGTGTGGCTGTCCGAGAACGGCGGCGGCACGGTCGTCGGCGTCAACAACAACACCGACTTCCTCCGGGCGATCGGCGGCGGCTCGGTGGAGGCGGTGGCCACCCCGATCCACCGGGGCCGCCGTCAGCAACTGTGGCAGGTGACGATCACCGACGAGAACGACCGCGTGGTGGCGCGAGGCCAGGTGCGGCTGCAGAACCTCACCGACGTCCAGCGCTAGCTGGCCGCCTCGCTCTGCACCGTCGCAGCGATCTCCTCGAGCTGCTCGATCCGGGTGCGCGCGAACGCCTGCTGCTCGGTGATGGTCAGCTGGCCGCGGTTGCGGCCGATGAACGTGACGGTCCACGACAGCAGCGTGGTGATCTTCGTCTTGAACCCGACCAGATACACCAAGTGCAACACCAGCCAGGCCAGCCACGCGATGACGCCGCCGAACTCGAGCGGGCCGATCTTGGCTACCGCGCTGTAGCGCGACACCGTCGCCATCGAGCCCTTGTCGAAGTACTGGAACGGTTCGCGCTGCGTGGGATCGGCGCCCTTGAGTTCTGACTTGATGCAGTTGGCCGCGTACTTGGCGCCCTGAATCGCACCCTGAGCCATGCCCGGGACGCCCTCGACGGCGGCCATGTCGCCGATCACGAACACGTTCGGATGACCCGGAATGGTCAAGTCGGGCAACACCTTGACGCGTCCGGCGCGGTCGAGTTCGACGGGCGTCTGGTCCGCCAGCTGCTTTCCCAGCGGGCTGGCCGAGACGCCGGCCGACCACACCTTGCACGCCGACTCGATACGACGAGTGGTGCCGTCGGAATCCTTGACGGTCAAGCCGTTTCGGTCGACGTTGGTGACCATCGCGTTCAGCTGGATTTCGACGCCCATCTTCTCCAGCCGCTCGGCGGCCTTGCGCCCCAGCTTCTCACCCATCGGCGGCAGCACGGCAGGCGCGGCGTCGAGAAGGATGACCCGGGCTTTCGTCGAGTCGATGTTGCGGAACGTGCCCTTGAGCGTGTGGTCGGCCAATTCGGCGATCTGCCCGGCCATTTCGACACCGGTCGGGCCGGCGCCGACGACGGTGAACGTCAGCAGCTTGTCGCGCCGCGCCGGATCACTCGAGCGCTCGGCTTGCTCGAACGCCGACAGGATCCGCGCTCGCAGCTCCAGCGCGTCGTCGATGGTCTTCATACCGGGTGCGAACTCCGCGAAATGGTCGTTGCCGAAATACGATTGGCCCGCTCCGGCGGCGATCACCAGCGTGTCGTACGGCGTGACGTAGGTGTGGCCGAGCAGCTCGGAGGTCACCTTGCGGTTGGCCACGTCGATCGCAGTGACATCACCGAGAAGCACCTGAGCATTCTTCTGCCGCCGCAGGATCACCCGAGTGGCCGGAGCGATCTCACCTTCCGAGATGATGCCGGTGGCAACCTGATACAGCAGCGGCTGGAACAGGTGGTGGGTGGTGCGGGCGATCATCTTGATGTCGACGTCGGCGCGCTTGAGCGCTTTGGTCACGGTGAGCCCACCGAAGCCGGACCCGATCACGACGACCTGATGCCGACGTCTCGGTTCGGCCGTGGCCGGGGACTGCGCGCTCATGGTGGCTCCTCGACAGCGGGGATCTGCGGACTAGCTCCACGGTAGTCGGCCGACACCGCACAGCTGCGGGGTGTACCCAGTGGGATTCGCCACCCGCCGCGCTTTGCTGCCGTCAGCTCACCAGCGGCTTGAGCGCCTCCCCGAGCTTCGCGACCACGCCGGGGGAGTAGACCCCCAGGTTGACGATCACGCCGGTCAGACCGGCGTCGAGCACCTTGGTCTTGATCTGCTCCGCGATCGAGTCGGCGCTGCCGACCACCATGCGCTGATTCATCTCCGGTGGGACTTGCTCGGCCGACGCGTTGTCGTCGACCAGCGCGGTCACCAGCATGCTGGTCTCCAGCGTCGCCGGGTCACGGCCGACTTCGTCGCAGCGCTGCTCGAGCGCGGCCAGCTTGCCCGGCAGCTCGTCGAACCCACCGATGATGTTGAGGTGGTCGAAATGCTGCGCGGCCAACCGGAACGTCTTCTTCTCGCCCCGCCCGCCGATCAACAGCGGAATACGCTCGCGCAGACGGGGATTCGCGAAGGCGTCCTTGGTGTGGTACCACGCGCCGTCGAACGTCGACCGCTCGCCTTTGATCATCGGCACAATGATCTGCAGGGCCTCTTCGAGACGGTTGAACCGATCGGTGAAGGTGCCGAACTCGAACCCCAGGCTGTCGTGCTCGAGCTCGAACCAGCCGGTGCCGATGCCCAGCACGGCGCGGCCGGCGCTGACGACGTCCAGCGTGGTGATGATCTTGGCGAGCAGCGCGGGGTTGCGGTACGTGTTGCCGGTGACAAGCGTGCCGAGTTGGACGTGGTCGGTCGCAGTCGCCAGGGCCCCGAGGGCGGTGTACGCCTCCAGCATCGGCTGGTCGGGACTGCCGAGCATCGGCAGTTGGTAGAAGTGGTCCATGAGCATCACCGCGTCGAAACCGCTTTGGTCCGCTTCTTGCGCCTGACGGATCACCGTCGGGAACAACTCCGAGACCGGTGTGCCGTACGAGAAGTTGGGAATCTGGTAGCCGAGTCGAATCGTCACGGATTCGACAGTAACCCCCGCGCGCGGGATCAGCCCCAGTGCGCGAACGCCCCGTGGCTGGCGTGCAGCGTCTGGCCGGTGATGTGCCGCGCGGCAGGCGTCGTCAAAAACAAAGCGACACGGGCAATTTCGCTGTCCGCACTGGCCGGCACCCCGGTCGACAGACCGTCATAACCGGCCTGGGCGCCCCGACCGGACGCCACGGTGTTGATCGTGATGCCGCGGGTTCCGAAGAATTCGGCCTGGCCAGCCGTCCAGTCGGACAGCGCCGCCTTGACGGCCGCCTCTGGGGTGCCCTCGCGGGGACTGCCGGCGACCACGTTGACGATCGACCCGCCCGAACGCAGATGGTCGCCGATCGCGCTGACCATGAGCACAGCCGCGAGGACGGTGGCGTCGAGGTTGTGGCGCCATGCGGCTGCGCGCTCGGTCAGTGAGTAGGTGCGAGGGTCACCCGGGTCGAACGGAAGCGCGGGCACGTTGACGATCGTGTCGAGATGGTGGGGCAGCAGCGGCACGGCCTCGGCGAGGTTGGCCGGGTCGGTGCAGTCGCACACCACGGCGTCGACGTCGAGCTCCTTGGCGGCCACTTCGAGCTCATCGCGGCGAGCGCCGGTGATGACCACCCGGTGCCCGGCGTCGCGGAAACCTTCGGCGACCGTGCGGCCGAGGTCGGTGTCGCCGCCGGTGACAAGCACCTCCATCGCAAGCCTCCTGTCGGCGGAATGTTGTCCGGACCGATGTTACTGGACGGTAGCTACCGGCTGTAATCAGGCGCGCCGGGTTGCAACTGTCTAGGGTCTGATTCGTGACCCGGCCGGTCGGGCTGCCGCGATGGCTCTACATTCCCGCAGTCGCAGGCGTGGTATTCGTCGGCCTCCCGCTGGTCGCGATGGCCGTCAAGGTGGATTGGCCCCACTTCGCCGGGCTGGTCGGCAGCCCGCCGTCGCGTACTGCGCTGCTGCTGAGCTTGCGCACGGCCGCCGCCAGCACGGCGTTATGCCTGGTGCTGGGCGTGCCGATGGCGCTGGTGCTGGCCCGCAGCGAAGGCCGCCTGGTGCGGTTGGTGCGGCCGCTGGTTCTGTTGCCGCTGGTGCTTCCGCCGGTGGTGGGCGGCATCGCGCTGCTGTATGCGTTCGGCCGGCTCGGACTACTCGGGCGCTATCTCGATGCGGCCGGTGTCCATGTTGCGTTCACTACGACCGCGGTGGTGCTGGCCCAGACGTTCGTGTCGCTGCCGTTTCTGGTGATCGCGCTGGAAGGTGCTGCGCGCAGCGCGGGCGGGCGGTACGAGGACGTGGCCGCGACACTCGGGGCGCGGCCCACGACGGTGTGGTGGCGGGTGACGCTGCCGCTCCTGGCGCCCGGGCTGGTTTCCGGGGCGGTGCTCGCGTTTGCGCGGTCGCTGGGCGAGTTCGGCGCGACGCTGACGTTCGCCGGTTCGCGTCCTGGAGTGACGCGAACCCTTCCGCTCGAGATCTATCTGGAACGCGAGGCCGACGCCGACGCGGCTGTGGCGCTGTCGATGCTGCTCGTCGGGGTGGCGGCCGTGGTGGTGGTCGCGGTCGGCGCCCGCCGGCTGCGCGCGGGGGAGCCGTACCGATGACCGGGGTAACGGTGCACGCTCGGGTCGCGCGGCGGGCCGTGGATGTGTCGTTCGAGGTGGCGGCCGGTGAAGTGGTCGCACTGATCGGCCCGAACGGCGCCGGCAAGTCGACCGTGCTGCATGTGATCGCCGGGCTGCTGCGCCCGGACACCGGCCATGTGCGATCGGGCGGACGCGTGCTCGCCGACACCCCATCCCGTGCGTTCGTGCCCGCCCACGCCCGCCGCATCAGCCTGCTGTTGCAGGATGCGCTTCTGTTTCCGCACCTGTCTGTCCTCGACAACGTCGCGTTCGGACCGCGCACGCGGCGACGCGGACGTGCCGCGGCGCGCCGGGTGGCACGGCAATGGCTTTCTCAGGTCGACGCCGCCACGCTTGCCGAGCGCGCGCCACGCGAACTGTCCGGCGGGCAGGCGCAGCGAGTGGCTCTGGCACGGGCGCTGGCCGCGGAGCCCGACGTGCTGCTGCTCGACGAGCCGCTCGCCGGCCTGGACGTGGCTGCGGCCGCCGACGTCCGGGCGGTGCTGCGGTCGGTGCTGGCCCGCGACGGCCGGGCCGCGATCCTGGTCACCCACGACCTCGTCGACATCCTGACCCTTGCCGACCGGGTGCTGGTGATGGACGCGGGCCGCATCGTGGAGTCCGCCGACACTGCGCACGTACTGGCCGCCCCGCGAAGCGGCTTCGCCGCGCGGATCGCCGGGGTGAACCTGGTCAACGGCACGGTAGGCGACGACGGTGCCCTGCGGGCCCCGAACGGCAGCCGCTGGTTCGCCGCCGCCCACCGGCTGCCTCCGGGCACCCGTGCCGTGGCGGTCTTTCGCCCGTCGTCGGTCGCGGTGTTCCGCGACACCCCGCGCGGCAGCCCACGCAACGCGGTGACCGTGACGGTTGCGCAGCTGGAGGCGATCGGCGCCGGCGTCAGAGTGCGCGCCGCAGAGCAGACAGACGGGGCACCCGGCCTAGCGGCCGACGTGACGGCCGAAGCCGCAGCCGAGATGCGCCTGGTCGCCGGTGAGCGGGTCCAGTTCGCGGTCAAGGCTCACGAAGTGGCGATTCATCCCGCCTGAGAACTGTTTAATACTCTCACCACACACTTGCGTCACGGCGGTAACACGGTAATTTCGTCGTCATGAAAAAGCCGGAGGGGAAATCTCAACGTACGGGGCTTCGCAGGGTGCTGACTACGACGGCGATCGCCGGTTCGATGGCCTTGACGCTGCCGATGGCGGCGGCCTACGCCGATCCGCCGCCACCGTCTCCTGACAATCCGTCACCGAGCGCGCAGGCCCCCGCTCCGGCACAGGGCGACCCGGGCGCGCAGGCTCCCGCGCCGGCGGAGCCGAATCCGGGTGCCCCGGCGCCTGCGGAACCGAACCCAGGCGCTCCCGCGCCGGCTCCTGGCGACCAGAATGCTCCGTCGCCGGGAGGGAACATGCCGCCCGCGCCGGCTCCCGAGGCCAACCGCGTCGACGTGGCGGCCGGCGGCTTCAGCTACGTGCCGCCAGCAGGCTGGACCCCCGGAGACGCGTCGCGGATCAGCTACGGCCAGGCCGTGCTGCTGAAGACTCCGGCGCAGGGCCAGCCCGCTCCCACCGACACGAGCATCCTTCTCGGCAAGCTCGACCTGCGGCTCTTCGCGGGCGCCGAACAGGACAACCAGAAGGCCGCGATCCGGTTGGCCTCCGATATGGGCGAGTTCTACATGCCGTTCCCCGGCCAGCGAATCCACCAGGAGCAGATTCCGCTCGACGCCGCCGGTGTGCCCGGCTACGCCGCCTACTACGAGGTTGACTTCACCGATCCGAACAAGCCGAACGGCCAGATCTGGGCCGCGGCGCTCGGCAACACCGCGCCGCGCCAAGGCACTCAATCAGCCCAGAACAACCGTTGGTTTGTGGTGTGGCTCGGCTCGGCCAACAACCCGATCGACAAGGCGGCCGCCAAGGCGCTCGCCGAGTCGATCCGGCCGTACACTCCGCCGCCGGCAGCGCCGGCGCCCGCTGAGCCGGGCTCTCCGGCCACGCCGGGAACACCGCCCGGCCCCAACGGCGCACAGCCCGGCGCCAACACGGCCCCCCCTGCCGGAAACCAAGCTCCGCCTGCCGGAAACCAAGCACCGCCGGCGGGTCCGCAGGTCGGGGTGCCCGTGCCGGTGAACCCGGACCAGGCGCCGGGAATGCTGCCGCCGAGCTAGGTCGCGGTCCACGGGCTGGATTCCGACGTGCGCATAGCCGCCGTCTCACCGTGACCGGGCGGCGTCGGTGAGCAGCTAGCTACGTCGCGATTACCTCGCCGGAAACATTGGAAAACAGTGGCTCGCCACCATGGCGGCCATGGGCAGTCCCGCTCCTCGCGTCTGCGGCGAGGCCGATTCATCGCCGACGGTCACGCGTACTGCTTGTTCGTATTGCGGCGTCGGATGTGGGATGGAGGTGCACACCAGCCTCGACGCGGCCTCGAATCGGCGTGTGATTGCTCGGGTTTGCGGCGACAAGCTGCATCCGGCGAATTTCGGCAGGCTCTGTACGAAGGGTGCCACGCATGCCGAGGTGATGCGCGCCACCGAGACTCGGCTGACCACCGCGATGACGCGCAGCCGCCGCGACGCGGAGCCCGCTGCCATACCGCTGGACCAAGCGATCGCCGACGCCGCCATGCGGTTGCGCACGATCATCGACGAGCATGGACCCGACGCGGTCGCGTTCTACGTCTCGGGTCAGATGTCGCTGGAGGCGCAATATCTCGCGACCAAGCTGGCCAAGGGCTTCATCCGGACCGCGTACATGGAGTCGAACTCTCGGCTGTGCATGGCCAGCGCCGGCACCGGCTACAAGCAGTCCCTGGGTGCCGACGGACCGCCCGGCTCCTACGACGATTTCGACAACGCCGACCTGTTCTTCGTCATCGGCTCCAACATGGCCGACTGCCATCCGATTCTGTTCCTGCGCATGGCCGAACGGCTCAACGCCGGCGCGAAACTCATCGTCGTCGATCCGCGCCGCACGGCCACAGCCGAACGCGCCGATCTCTTCCTTCACATCAAGCCGGGCACAGATCTGGCGCTGCTCAACGGGATTCTGCACCTTCTTGTCGAAAACGGCGCCGTCGACGCGGATTTCATCGCCGAGCACACCGAAGGCTGGGACGCGATGCCGGAGTTCCTCGCCGACTATCCGCCCGAGCGGGTGGCCGCCGTCACCGGCGTTGCCGTCGACGATATCCGCCGCGCGGCAGAGATGATCGCCGCCGCAGGCGACTGGATGAGCTGCTGGACGGTCGGGCTGAACCAGAGTACCCATGGCACCTGGAGCACCAATGCGATTTGCAACTTGCATCTGGCCACCGGAGCGATCTGCCGGCCCGGCAGCGGGCCGTTCTCGCTTACCGGCCAGCCGAATGCGATGGGTGGCCGCGAGATGGGCTACATGGGCCCGGGGTTACCGGGTCAGCGCTCGGTGTTGTCCGCAGCCGACCGCGCATTCGTCGAACAGCGCTGGGGTCTGCCCGCTGACACGATCCGCGCCGAGAGCGGTTGCGGAACGATCGACATGTTCGCGCGGATGGCGGCAGGGCAGATCAAGGCCTGCTGGATCATCGCCACCAATCCGGTCGCGTCGATCGCCAACCGCGACACCGTCATCGCGGGCCTGCAGGCTGCCGAACTGGTGATCACCCAGGACGCCTACCGCGACACCGCCACCAACCGCTACGCCGACGTCATGCTGCCGGCGGCGCTGTGGGCGGAAGCCGATGCGGTGATGGTGAATTCGGAACGAACGATGACGCTGCTGCGCCGGTCGGTGCCGCCCTGCGGTGATGCGCGGCCCGACTGGCAGCTGATCTGCCTCATGGCTCAGGCGCTCGGGTACGGGCACGCGTTCGACTACGTGAGCAGCGAGCAGATTTTCGACGAGATCAAGCAGTTTTCCAATCCCGGCACGGGTTACGACCTCCGCGGCGCCAGCTACCGTCGGCTCGAAAGCGGCCCGCTGCAATGGCCATGCCCGCCCGATGACGACAATCCGCGCCACCCGATTCGGTACCTCAACGACGGCATCAGCCAACCGCTACACGTCACCGAGGATGGCCGGCGTCCGCGGTTGGCGTTCCCCACCGCCAGCAGACGGGCAAGGTTCTTGCCGCGGCCGCACCTGCAGCCGGCTGAAATGCCCGACGACTCTTTCCCTTTTGTGCTCAACACCGGCCGTGTGCAACACCAGTGGCACACGATGACCAAGACCGGCACGGTGGCGAAGCTGAACAAGCTGAATGGCGCGCCGTTCGTCGAAGTGCATCCTGAGGACGCCGAGGCGCTCGGGATAGTCGACGGTGCGCCGACGGAGATTCGTTCCCGTCGCGGAAGGGCGGTGCTGCCCGCGGTCGTGACCGACCGGGTCAGGCGCGGCACGTGTTTCGCACCGTTCCACTGGAACGACGAGCAAGGTGAGAACCTCACCGTCAACGCCGTCACCAACGACGCCGTGGACCCCGATTCGCTGCAGCCCGAATTCAAAGCATGCGCCGTCGCATTGACGCCGGTGGACGCGCCCGCCGCCGACATGCATCCGGTCGGCGTCACACTGGGACTCGACCGAGAGCCCCCGCCGGCGCTTACTGAGCTCGAATTACAGTATCTGGCAGGCTTTTTCAGCACACTGCCGCATTCACTGCCTGAGGCGCCGGTACTGCCGGAGTCAGCACCGGTGCGCCAGGTGGTGCGGGCACGTGTCGACGGCATGCTCGCCGGGGCGTACCACACGCGCGGGCATGATGCGACTGCTCGTGGGCCGCTGGTGCTGTGGGCGTCGCAAACCGGCACCGCCGAGGAGGTCGCCGCGCAACTGGCCCGGAGACTCGACAGCGCGGGACGGCCCGCCCGGCTGGTGAACATGGACGACTGCCATCTCTCCGATTTGGCCGATACAACTGAGTTACTCGTCGTGACAAGCACTTTCGGCGATGGCGGACCACCCGACAACGGGGCTGACTTCTGGCACCGGCTCGGCGCCGCCGACGCGCCGTCCCTGGCGGGTCTGAAGTACGCCGTGCTGGGCATCGGCGACCGCGCATACGCGGACTTCTGCGGCCACGCCCGCTCCATCGACGCGCGGCTGGCCGACCTGGGCGCCACCCCGGTGCTCGAACGCGCGGAGCTCGAGGCCCACGACGAGGAGCCGATGGCTCAGTGGGCCGAGCAGGTGACCACGCTGCTCGGGGCGCCGGTAGCCGAACCGAGCGCTCCGCCACGCCCCGAAAGACGCCCGGCCGGCCCCTTTTCGCGGACCAGCCCGATTGCGGCACCCCTCAGCCGCAACGTCACTTTGACCTCGGTGGCTGCCGGAAAGGAGGTCCGCCAGCTCGGATTCGACATCTCCGAGCATGACGTCACCTACGCGGTGGGGGATTCGCTCGGCGTATATGCGTCGAACAGCGAGCAGACGGTAACGAGGTGGTTGGCCGTCACCGGACTCAGCGGCGATGAGCCCGTCGTCGTCGACGGCGCGGAATGCGCGCTGCGCGACGCCCTGACGTCGCACTACGACATCTGCCGGGTCACGCCCGGTCTGCTCGCCTTCCTGGCCGAGCGTTCCATTGAGTCCAAGGCACTGAAGCGCTTGCGTACTAACCCTTCTCAGTTCGAACGTTGGCTGGTGGGGCGCAATGCAATCGATCTGGTCGAGCAATTCCCGGTAGTCGCCGACGCCGAGCAGTGGCAGAGCGCGCTGGTCCGCTTGACCCCGCGGTCGTATTCGATCTGCAGCAGCCCGCTGGTCGATCCGCACGAGGTGCAACTCACCGTGTCCGTGGTGCGCTACCGCGGGCCCGACGGCGTCGAACGCGGGGGAGTGTGCTCGACGTACCTTGCGGACCGCGTGAATGCGCCGGTCCCGATTTTCCTTCAGCACTCTCCGCACTTCCGGCCTCCCGAGGAGCCGGGCACGCCGATCATCATGATCGGCCCCGGCACGGGGATCGCGCCGTTCCGCGCGTTTCTGCACGAGCGGCGTGCGCTCGGAGATCGCGGCCGCAACTGGTTGTTCTTCGGTGACCGGCACGCCGCGCACAACTTCTACTACCGCGATGAACTTCTCGACATGTTCAGCGACGGCTTTCTGAGCCGGCTCGACCTGGCTTTCTCACGCGACCAAGCCGAGCGGGTGTACGTCCAGCACCGCATGATCGAGAAAGGTGCCGAACTGTGGGCGTGGCTGCAGGACGGTGCGCATGTGTACGTCTGCGGAGACGCCACCCGAATGGCCAGAGACGTCGACGCCGCGCTCACCAAGATCGTCAAGGTTCACGGCCGTCTGACCGACGAGCAAGCCCACGATTACAAACGCGAGCTGGTCGCCGCGAAGCGCTATCTGCGCGACGTGTACTGACGGCGCACGCCGCCGAACCGCGCCACGATAGGACCATGGCGAGCAACGGCACGATGACGGCTTGGCGGGTGCAGCGACCCGGCCCGATCACCTCCCGGCCACTGGACCGGGTCAGCACCGAGGTCCCACGTCCGGGTGACGACGAGCTGCTGGTGGCGGTCCGCGCGTGTGGGGTGTGCCGCACCGACCTGCACGTGGCCGAAGGGGACCTGCCGGTCCATCGACCCGGAGTCACGCCGGGTCACGAGGTGGTGGGCGAGGTGCTCGAGGTGGGACAGCAGGCCGGGTCGGAGTTCGCGGTCGGCGACCGGGTCGGCATTGCCTGGCTTCGACACACATGCGGGGTCTGCCGCTATTGCGTGCGCGGACACGAGAACCTCTGCCCGCAATCCCGCTACACCGGCTGGGACGCCGATGGCGGATACGCTGAATTCGCCACTGTCCCAGCGGCTTTCGCACACCATCTCCCGACCGGCTACGACGATGCCGAGCTGGCGCCGCTGTTGTGCGCGGGCATCATCGGCTACCGCTCGCTGCTGCGCGCGGAGGTACCGCCCGGCGGCCGGCTGGGACTGTACGGCTTCGGCGGCAGCGCCCACATCACCGCCCAGGTGGCCTTGGCTCAAGGCATCGAAGTCCACGTGATGACACGCGGCGCCGCCGCCCAGCAGTTGGCTCGTGCTCTGGGTGCGGCGTCCGTGCAGGGCGCGGCAGACCCGCCGCCGGTTGCGCTGGACTCGGCGATCCTGTTCGCGCCGGTCGGCGATCTCGTGCTGCCGGCGCTGGAGGCGCTGGACCGCGGCGGCACGCTGGCGGTGGCCGGCATCCACCTCAGCGACATCCCGAAGCTGTCCTATCAGCGCCACCTCTTCCAGGAGCGCCAGCTGCGCTCGGTGACGTCGAACACCCGAGCCGACGCCCGTGAGTTCCTGGCCTTCGCCCAACAGCACCGCATCGAGGTCAGCCACCCCACCTATCCACTCGATCAGGCCGACCGTGCGCTGACCGACCTGGCCGACGGCCGCATCGCGGGTGCGGCGGTGTTGTTGCCATGACGTTTGCCCACGATCTGCGTGTAGTACGCGTTAAAGTGGGGAACCCGTGCCTGATCGGGAAGGTGGCGGGAACATGAGCGAAACGAAAGATCGCGCGGCAGATGCCCGGGTGGAGATGGAGTTCGCCGACTACGACTGCGGATTAGTGTCAGTCCGAACAACGTCCACCGACCTTCACCGGGAGGTCGCAGCACTGGCCAGGCGCGTGCACGGGGAAACCAGACCGCACTATGAGCCCGTCGTCGAAGAGTTCGCCGCCCTGGCCCCCCTGCACATCGACGGCGTTGCCGGTGCCGCTGCACTGCTGGCCCTCGGCAGAACGGGCTTGCGGACGGTTTCTCCCCCGGGCACCACCGCGAACGTGCTAGAGCAACTGCACAAGGATTTCGGCGGCCCCGCCGTCGACGCCAGCAACGCCCAACGCCCAGTCCACGTCACCGACCTCACCGACGAGCCGCGTTGGCCCGAATTCACTCGCGCAGCGCTCACGCAGACCGAGGTGCAGTCGCTTCTGTGCCTGCCGCTGTACACCCACATCCACAGCTGGGGTGCGCTGATTCTTTTTGCCGACGAGCCCAACCGGTTCCATGCCGACGTCGAAGAGGCCGGCCAGATCCTGGGCACTCATGTGGCGCTGACTCTCGACGCCGTCCACCACGACCGCCACTACCGGTCGGCGCTGGGCAGCCGCGACATCATCGGCCAGGCCAAGGGCTTGTTGATGGAGCGGTTCGACATCGACGCCGTGCAGGCGTTCGCTCTGCTGACCCGGTTGTCGGAAGAGTCGCGCAGGCCTGTGGTGGTGGTGGCCAAGGAGTTGCTCGAGACCAAGGTCGGCCGCAAAACGTAGGCGGGGCGTACGTCAGGTCGCCAGGTGCCACACCAGCGCCGCGGCGAGTGCACCGAGTCCGTTGAGTGACCAGTGCAATGCGATGGGCGCCAGCAGGCTGCCGCTGCGTCGGCGCAGCCAGGTGAACAGGAACCCGGCGACCGCGGTCGCGGCCACCGCCAGCACCACACCGACGAGTTCGCCGACGATGCCGCCGCCGAAGAGCCGGCTGAAGCCGACATTGCCGCTGGTCAGTCCCAGCGACGTGGCGATGTGCCACAGCCCGAACAGCAGCGATCCGGCCGCCGCGACACCGCGAAAGCCCCATGCTCGGGCCAGCGCGCCGTGCAGCACCCCCCGAAACGCCAGTTCCTCCGGGATCACGGTTTGCAGGGGGATGACCACCATCGAGGCGATCAGCGCTCCTGACACGGTCGCGTAGCGGTCGTTCATGAACATCGGCCGGGTCCACGGCAGCATCGCACCGACCGCGATGACCGTGACCACCAGCGCCACCGCGGCGACTGCGTAAGCCAGGCCGGTCTTCCAGTGCTCGCGCCCCAGTCCCAGCTCAGTCCAGCCCAAGCCACGAGACCGCAGCAGCACAAGCAGGCCCACCGCAGCGGCGGGTACCGTCGCCACGCTCGCCCACGGCGTCGTGAAGTGTGCGATGAGATTGCTCGCCGTCAGCACCACCACGACGACCGCGATGTCGGAGTAGACATGCAAGCGGTTCAGGGCGGCCAGTTGCGCGGCGATCGGGTGCGGATGAGCTGGCGCGCCGACGGACATAGCGGTGTCGAGTCTAGCGATTCGGCCCGCTCGAGGTCGCTGAGCGGCCGTGCGCGCGCCGAACTCATGCCCCCCACGTCCAGTTCGCAATCGAGGGCGGGTCCTCGCCGTGTTCGCGGGTGTAGCGACGCGCCGCCAGCCGTGCGTCAGCCATCGTCTGCCGCAGCAACGCAGCGCGACTACCGAGACCGTCGACCCGGTCGATCACATCCATCACGAGGTGGTAGCGATCGATGTCGTTGAGCATGACCATGTCGAACGGCGTCGTAGTGGTGCCACGCTCCTTGAACCCCCGCACATGGATCGACCGATGGTTGCTGCGGCGATAGGTCAGCCGATGGATCAGCCAGGCATAGCCGTGGTAGGCGAAGATCACCGGCTCGTCGGTGGTGAACAGACCGTCGAACTCGCGGTCGGACAAGCCATGTGGATGTTCGGATTCCGGTTGCAGCCGCATCATGTCGACGACGTTGACCACCCGCACCTTCAGCTCGGGCAGCTCACGGCGCAGGATGTCGGCCGCGGCCAGGGTCTCCAGCGTCGGGACGTCACCGGCGCAGGCCAGCACCACGTCCGGCTCACCGGTTTCGCCGGTGCTGGCCCAGTCCCAGATGCCCAGGCCGCGGGCGCAGTGCGCGATCGCGGAGTCCATGTCGAGGTAGGCCAGCGCGGGCTGCTTGCCGGCGACCACCACGTTGACGTAGTCACGGCTGCGCAGGCAATGGTCGACCGTCGACAGCAGGCAGTTGCCGTCTGGTGGCAAGTAGACCCGCACCACCTCGGGCCTCTTGTTCATCACGTGGTCGATGAAGCCGGGGTCCTGGTGCGACGCGCCGTTGTGGTCTTGGCGCCACACGTGCGACGTCAGCAGGTAGTTCAGCGACGCAATCGGCTGGCGCCACGGCAGTTCGCGGTTGCGGGTCAGCCACTTGATGTGCTGGTTGACCATCGAGTCGACGATGTGCACGAACGCCTCGTAGCAGTTGAAGAGCCCGTGCCGGCCGGTCAGCAGGTAACCCTCCAGCCAGCCCTGGCAGAGGTGTTCGGACAGCACCTCCATCACCCGCCCGTCGGGGGACAGGTGATCGTCGCCCGGTTCGGTGTCGGCCATCCAGGCGCGCTCGGTCGCCTCGAACACCGCCGACAGCCGGTTCGACGCCGTTTCGTCAGGACCCATCAGCCGGAACCGGTCCGGGTTGCGCACGATCACGTCGCGCAGGAAGGTGCCGAGCACCCTGGTGGCCTCGTGGGTGGCGGTACCGGGCTTGTCGACGTCCACCGCGTAGTCGGTGAAGTCGGGCAGGTCCAGGTCGCGTAGCAGCAGGCCACCATTGGCATGCGGGTTGGCGCTCATCCGCCGGGTGCCTTCTGGCGCCAGCGCCCGCAGTTGCGGGCGCAGCGCACCGTGGTCGTCGAACAACTCTTCGGGCCGATAGCTGAGCAACCACTCCGCAAGCTGCTTGCGGTGCTTCGGATTCGTATGGGTCTCGGCCAGCGGGACCTGATGCGACCGCCAGGTGCCCTCGACCTGCTTGCCGTCCACCTCCGCCGGTCCCGTCCAGCCTTTGGGGGTGCGCAGCACAATCATCGGCCAGAGCGGTCGGCCCGCCTCGTTGTCCAGCCGCGCCGCGCGCTGGATCGCCGCTATCTGGTCGAACGCCTCGTCGAATGCGGTCGCCAGCTGCTGGTGCACGACCGCCGGGTCGTCGCCGGCGACGACGATCGGCCGGTAGCCGTAGCCGCGCATCAGCGCGTCGAGCTCGTCGGCTGAAATGCGGGCCAGCAGTGTGGGATTGGCGATCTTGTATCCGTTGAGATGCAGGATCGGCAGTACTGCGCCGTCGGTGACCGGGTTGAGGAACTTGTTCGAATGCCAGCTGGCTGCCAGCGGCCCGGTTTCGGCTTCGCCGTCGCCGACGACGCACGCCACCACCAGGTCCGGGTTGTCGAAAGCGGCACCGTAGGCATGCACCAGCGCGTAACCGAGCTCGCCCCCCTCGTGGATGGAGCCCGGTGTCTCGGCCGCCACGTGACTCGGGATGCCGCCGGGAAAAGAGAACTGCCGGAACAGCTTTCGCAGTCCGTCGGTGTTCTCTGCGATGCCGGAGTACACCTCGCTGTAGGTGCCTTCCAGGTAAGCGTTCGCCACCAGTCCGGGTCCGCCGTGCCCGGGGCCCGCGATGTAAATGACGTCTAGGTCGCGGGACCTGATGACGCGGTTGAGGTGCGCGTAGATCAGGTTCAACCCCGGGGTGGTGCCCCAATGGCCCAGCAACCGCGGTTTGACGTGCGCTTCGGACAGCGGCTCCGCCAGCAGGGGATTGTCCAGCAGGTAGATCTGACCCACCGACAGATAGTTTGCGGCGCGCCAGTAGGCGTTGATCAGATCGAGGTCGACGAGAGACAGCGGCGGGCTCGGTGAGGTCACGACCTCAGAGGTACCCGAATCGGGTTACATTACGCTGACCCCGTGCCGGGATCCGCGTTACCACTTGTCGTGAACCCGGCATGAGCGCTGCAGATCTGCCGCTCGCCGGGGTTCGGGTGCTCGACGTCGCGGCTGGTGACGCGGAGGCGGTCACACGCCTGTTCGCCGATTTGGGCGCCGACGTGCTCAAGATCGAACCGCCGGGCGGTAGCCCCTCGCGCCGCGCGCGGCCCACGGTGGCCGGTGTGTCGATCCCGTTTGCGATGCGCAATGCGAACAAGCGCAGCGCGGTGCTCGATCCCGCCGTCGTCGCGAACCGGCGGCGGTTCGCCGAGCTCGTCGCGGACGCCGACATCCTCGTCGACGACGGGATCCCGGGACAGTCCGCGGCATTCGGTGCCGGCTGCGAAGAACTGACCCAGCGGTTCCCGCATCTGGTCGGGCTGTCGGTGACCGATTTCGGCACGTCCGGGCCGTATGCGTCGTGGCGCGCCACCGATGCGGTGCTCTACGCGATGTCCACGGCGTTGTCGCGCTCAGGTCCGCCGGCCGGGATGCCGGTGTTGCCGCCCGACGGCATCGCGTCGGCTACCGCGGCGGCGCAGGCGGCATGGGCCGCACTGGCTGCTTACTATCACAGGCTGCGTTGCGGCAGAGGGGATTACATCGACTTCTCGCGCTTCGAGGCAGTGGTGCAGGCGCTTGACCCGCCGTTCGGCACGATGGGCCAGGGTGCGCTGGCGCAGCGCACGGCTGGCTGGCGCGGCCGCCCGCGCAACCAGGACGTGTATCCCACTTTCGCGTGCGCCGACGGGTTCGTCCGGATCTGCGTGATGTCGCCGCGCCAGTGGCGCGCCATGTGGTCGTGGCTCGGTGAGCCTCCGCAGTTCGCCGACCCCAAGTACGACACCCTCGGGGCACGGTTCGCGGCCACCCGCGAAATCAACGCGCTGATCGCGCAGTTGTTCGCCGATCAGACGATGGACAATCTCGTCACAGCCGGTCAGCGATTCGGTGTCCCGATTGCGCCAGTGCTGACACCCGCGCAAGCCTTGTGCTCTAAGCACTTTCGAGCCGTCCGCGCGCTGACGACACTAGAAGTCGCCGACGGTGTGCGCGTTGCTGCGCTGGTCGGACCGTTTGTCGTCGACGGCCAGCGCGCGGGGCTGCGGCACGCCGCTCGCGTGGCCGGTGCGGACGATCCCGCATGGCACACGCCGCGTGTCGCATTTGCGACAACCGGCCCCGGCGTGCGTCCATTCGACGGATTGCGCATCCTCGATCTCGGCATCATTGTCGCCGGGGGAGAACTGGGCCGGCTGTTCGCCGACCTCGGCGCCGAGGTGCTGAAGGTGGAAAGCGCCGCTTACCCGGATGGACTGCGCCAGACCAGAGCCGGTCAGCCGATGAGCGAGGCGTTCGCATGGGCGCATCGCAACGAGTATGGGCTCGGGCTGGACCTGCGCACCCCCGACGGTAAGGAGCTGTTCGGGCGCTTGGTGGCCGGCGCCGATGCGGTGTTCGCCAATTTCAAGCCGGGAACTCTTGGTTCTCTTGGCTTTTCGTACGACAAGCTGCTGGAGATCAATCCGCGGATCGTCCTGGCCGAGAGCAGCGCGTTCGGTGACACCGGGCCGTGGAGCACCCACATGGGTTACGGCCCGTTGGTGCGGGCGGCCACCGGAGTCAGCTGGCTGTGGGCCACGCACGGCGATGTGCCATCGTTCTTCGACGCGGTCACCGTGTTTCCCGATCACGTGGTCGCGCGGATCGTTGCGGTGGCCGCGCTCGCCGCGCTGATCCGCCGCGACCGCACTGAAGCCCCAGCGCACGTGCATATTTCGCAAGCCGAGGCTGCGGTCAACCAACTCGACGTCACCTACGTCGCCGACGAGGCCCGCACTGCCGGACAGCCGGTGTGCGACAACCAGACGGCGCACGGCGTGTATCCCTGCGCCGGGGACGACGAGTGGTGTGTGATATCGATTCGCAACGACGCCGACCGACATAAGCTCGCCAGCGCGATAGGCTGCGCCGGCTCTGCCTCCCTGGACAGTGAAATCCCCAGGTGGACAAGCACTCTCGACAAGAGAGAAGTCGCCGGGATATTGCAGCAGGCCGGCGTGCCCGCCGCGCCGATGAACCGTCCCGGTGACGTCCTCGCCGACCCCGCGATCCGGCAGAGGAAATTGTTGACCGACATGGTCCATCCGCTGTTCGGCGCTGCGCTGCCGGCCGAAGCGTGGCCCGCGCCGTACCGGCACATCCCGCCCGCCGAGCTGCGACCGGCGCCGTTGCCCGGCGAGCACACGCGTGAGGTGTGCCAGAAGTTGCTCGGCCTCGAGGCCACCCAGATAGACAAGCTGATTGCCGACAGTGTGCTCTTCACGCCACATGGAAAGGTGCCCTGATGCCAGTCGATCCGCGAACTCCGGTGCTGATCGGGTCCGGACAGATCAACCACTACGACGAGGGCGAGGCGCCCGACCCCGTCGGCCTGATCGCGCGCGCCGCCCGCAAGGCGGCCGACGCCCGCGTGCTGGAGGCCGTCGACGCCATCCGCCTTGTCAGGATGCTGTCCTGGCGCTATCGCGACCCGGCACTGTTGCTTGGCGAGCAGATCGGTGCCACCGGATTCGCATCGCAATACAGTGGCGTCGGCGGCAATGTGCCGCAGTCACTGGTCAACCAGGCATGTCTGGACATCCAGCGCGGAGCGGCCGACGTCGTCCTGATCGGTGGCGCCGAACGATGGCGTACCAGAACCCGACTGCGCAACGCCGGCCAGAAGCCCGACTGGCCGCACCAGGACGAGACGGTGCCGCCCGCACCCGGCGGTGAGGACGACGTTGCACTGGCCGGCCCGGCGGAGATCCGCATCGAGCTGGTCCAGCCCGCCAACGTGTACCCGCTGTTCGAGCAGGCGTTGCGCATCGCCGCGGGAGAGCCGTCGGACGAACATCGGCGCCGCATCGGCGAGTTGTGGGCGCAGTTCAGCGCTGTCGCGCAACACAATCCCGACGCCTGGAACCGCAGAAGATTCGACGCTGACGAGATCTGGCAGCCGGGACCGGACAACCGGATGATCAGCTGGCCGTACACGAAACTGATGAACTCCAACAACATGGTCGACCAGGCGGCGGTCATCCTGCTGACTTCCGCCGAAGCCGCGTCTCGGCTCAAGATCCCGTCGGAGCGCTGGGTGTTTCCGTACGCGGGAACCGATTCTCACGACACCTACGCACTCGGCGAAAGGGCCGACCTGCACCGCTGCCCGGCCATCAGGATCGCGGGGCGTCGCGTTTTGGAACTCGCCGGATGCGGCATCGGCGACCTCCAATTCGTCGACGTCTATTCGTGTTTCCCGTCCGCCGTGCAGGTCGCGGCAACAGAGTTGGGCCTGCCCCTGGCCGACCCGCAGCGGCCGCTGACCGTCACAGGGGGCCTCACCTTCGCCGGGGGTCCGTGGAACAACTACGTGACCCACTCGATCGGCACGATGGCCGAGCGGCTCGTCGAAACGCCCGGCAGCCTGGGGTTGATCACCGCCAACGGCGGCTATCTGACCAAGCACAGCATCGGGATCTACGGCAGCAATCCGCCTGCGACTGAATTCCGTTGGGAGGACGTGCAATCCGAGGTCGACCGGGAGCCCACCCGCACAGCGCTGGAGGAGTACGACGGCGTGGGCACGGTGGAGTCGTGGACGGCTCCGTTCGACCGTGACGGCAAGCCGCAGAAGACGTTCCTGGCCGTGCGGACCCCCGGTGACGCGCGCACGCTGGCGGTGATGACCTCACCATCGGATGTGGCGGCCTCGATCAGCGAGGACATCGCGGGCGCCAAGGTGCAGGTTCACACCGACGGCAGCGCAACGCTGATCTGATCAGCCCGGCACCGGGGTGTAGTGCGGCGAGTAATCAGTCGAGGAGAACGTGAAACCCTTCCTCGTGCTCTCGCTCTGACATGACACCCCGGCCTCCTGCACGTTGCAGCGAAAACCGGCCGCGGCCAACGTCTTTCCGAAATCCAACACCGGCGTCTTACCGGATTTCACGGCGAACCCCGGACGCTCGAGCCAGGTGAATCCCGGTTCACCGTCGTCGCCGACCGCAATTGCATTGGGCGCGATGGCTTCGCCGTCGCTGGTGGTGACCGTGGCCGGCGCACCGGCGACGCCGAGAGCTTGGCCGCCGGACGCCTGACAACCGGCTCGCGAATGCGGCATGATCGCGCACGTCCACTTCCCGCTCGGAGTCGTGAAGTAGTAACCATTGGCGCCGTCTGTCGTCACGTAGTAGTCAGACGCGTCAACCAGATTCGGGTCGCCCGGGGGCAGCGGCGGCGTGGTGCTGGTCGGCGTGCGCTGCGGTGGCTCACCCGTGTCTACAACCGTGGCGTCGGCGCAGCCTGCGAGCAGCAGGCCCGTGATGGCCATCAGACCCCAGCGAGGCAAGCCCACGTTATGACGCCGCCAAGCCGCTCAGCGGCAGCTGCGCATCGGCCAGGTGGTCAGGGGAGACTTCGGCGCGGGACCGGATCAGCGCCTTGACGTCGTCGACGACCTCCCACACGTTGACGTTCATCCCGGCGAGTACGTGGTTGCGGCCGTCGAGCCAGAACGCGATGAACTCGCGGCGCGCCACATCGCCCCGAAACACCACTCGCTCGTAGCCTTCCGAGTGACCGACATACTCCATACCCACGTCGTACTGGTCGGTGAAAAAGTAGGGCAGCTCGTCGTACTGGCGGTCGCCGCCCGCCATGTTGGCCGCCGCGACCGCGGGCTGCTTGAGCGCGTTGGCCCAGTGCTCGGTGCGGATGCGGGTGCCGAAGAACGGATGCTGCGCCGCGGCGATGTCACCGACCGCGAAGACGTCCGGGTCGCTAGTGCGCAAAGTGGCGTCGACGGCCACACCGCCGTCGGCGAGTTCGAGCCCGGCCTGCTGAGCCAACTCGATGTTGGGCGCTGCACCGATCGCTATCAGCACGGCGTCGGCTTCGACCGTGGACCCGTCGCCGAGCGCCAGACCCGTCGCCGCCCCGGATGCGGTGGTGATCTCGGCGACGCTCGACTCGAGCATCAGGGTGACCTCGTGCGCCCGGTGCAGATCGGCGAACACCTCGGCCGCTTCGGGACCCAGGGCGCCCAGCAAGGGCAGGCGCGCAGTTTCGACGACGGTTACGTCGACCCCGCGGGCGCGAGCACCGGCAGCGACTTCCAGCCCGATCCACCCCGCGCCGACGATCGCCAGCGAAGAGCCCTCGCGCAGAGCTGAATTGAGTTCGTTGGCGTCGTCGATGGTGCGCAGATAGTGAACTCCAGAGGCATCCGCGCCGGGGATCGAGAGGCGTCGCGAGCGCGACCCCGTCGCGAGCAGCAACCTGCCGTAGCCGATCGTGCTGCCGTCGGGCAGGGCCACGGTGTGCGTGGACCGGTCGATCGCGGTGACGGCGGTGCCAAGGCGCAGGTCCACGTTTGCGTCGCGGTACCAGTCCGCGTCGTGCACGGTGAAATCCTCGAGCGCCTTGTCGCCGGCCAGGAAGTCCTTGGACAGTGGCGGCCGCTCGTAAGGTAGGTGCCGCTCCTCTGCTATCAATACGGTCTGGCCGTCAAATCCGTTGTCGCGCAATGCTTCCACTGCTTTGGCTCCGGCCAGGCCGCCGCCCACGATGACGAAGGTCGAGGTCTTTGTCATCTGACCGAGGTTACTCGACCCGCGGCGGCCGGAGCCTCCCGCCTCACACGCCCAGCATCGTCTTCAGCGTCCGCGCATTCTGCACCGCGTAGCCGTGGCCGTCATTGTTGAAGTATACGAGCACGTCGCGGCCCTGGTCGTGCCACTCACTGATGCGGTCGGCCCACCATCGCAGGTCGTCGTCGGAATACGAACCGGCATAGAGCGATTGAGCGTCGGGGCCGTGCATGCGCACGTACACCACGTCCGTCGTCGCACGCAGGATGCACTTCAGTCCAGCGCCGCTCATCACGACGTATGCCGCACGGTGACGCTCCAACAACGCGTACACCGCCGGGTCGTCCCACGAGGAATGGCGCAGCTCCACAGCCACCCGGATCCAGTCGGGCAGGCAGCTCAGGAAGTGGTCGAGCCGCTGGTCGTCACGCTGCTGCTCTGGATGCAGTTGGACCAGCAGCATCTCTCGCCGATTGCCCAGTTCGCGCCAGCACCGCTCGAACCGCTCGACCCAGGGTTCGGGCGACTTCAGCCGGCGGAAGTGCGTCAACCCGCGGTGTGCCTTCACCGACATCGTGAACCCCTCGGGTAGGCGCTCGCGCCAGCCGGCGAACGTCGAGTCCTTGGGCCAGCGGTAGAAGCTGGCGTTGAGTTCCACCGTCGTGAACTCCTGCACGTAGCGGGACAGCCGTTTCGCCACGGGCATACCTTCGGGATACAGGACGCCGGCCCAATGGTCATACGACCAGCCGGACGTGCCGATGCGGATCACTTGGCAGGCAGCGCTTGCGCGTAGTCGGTGCCACGCGAAACCCAGTCTTGCAGTTGCTGTTTCGTACGCACTCCCTCAGGACTCACCCGTATCCAACCCCGGGTTTCCCGGCCGGCCATCACCATCGGGCTCACGTGCTTGCCGGCGAGCAACCGGTCTGTTTCGTCGGGGGACACCCGCACCAGCAGACCGCCCTGGCCGCTGACCGCCACGGCCATGTTGCCGTGGATCAGAAACGCCAAGCCGCCGAACATCCGCTTCTCCTCGACGCCGCGTTGGGCGCCGATCAGTTCGCGGACGCGGTCGGCGAGTGCCTCGTCGTATGGCACGCTCAGTCCAGATCGACCCGAATGGTGAGCAGGTCGCTGCCCGTGAAGCGGACGATCGCGCTGTTGAGACCCGGAAGCTGCGTCAACCGTGCCACCGGGTCGTCGTCAGGAAGCAGATGTGCAGTTCCCGTCCGCCATTGGCCGCCCACCCGCACGCGAACGCGGGGATTGGCTTTCATGTTGCGTACGTAATCGGCGTGCTCGCCGTGTTCGGAGACCATCCAGAACTGGTTGTCCACCACCTTGCCGCCGACCGGGGTGCGCCTCGGCTGTCCGCTCTTGCGGCCGATGGTTTCGATCATCGTGACCGGCAGCTGCCGCCCGATCGGGTTGACGACCAGTCGTTGCATGCGGTGGACAACACTTCGCTTGAGCGCATTGCTGTCGGGCACCCGACCATCTTGGCGCGACCGTGCAGGTTTGTACGCCTGTTAGCGGCGTGTCGGCGCGCAGACCCGCACGCTCGCCGCACATCAGGCAGCGAGTGTCGCCGCTTGGCCGGTTTCCAGCGCTTGCGCGACGATCTCTGCCACGTCGGTCATCGGCTTGACTTCCAGCGCGTCGAGCACCTCGGCCGGCACGTCGTCCAGATCCGGCTCGTTGCGCGCCGGAATGAACACCGTCGACAGCCCGGCCCGTTGCGCGGCCAGCAGTTTCTGCTTGACACCGCCGACCGGCAGCACCCGGCCGTTCAGCGTGACCTCACCGGTCATGCCGACGTCAGCACGCACCTGCCGCCCGGTGGCCATCGACACCAGCGCGGTGACCATCGTGACGCCCGCTGACGGGCCGTCTTTGGGAACCGCGCCCGCCGGCACGTGCAGGTGGATGCGCCGGTCCAGCGCCTTGGGATCGACACCCAACTGCTCGGCGTGCGCGCGGACGTAGGACAGCGCGATCTGCGCCGACTCCTTCATCACGTCACCCAGCTGCCCGGTGAGCTGCAAGCCCGGCTCGCCGTCGGTGGCGTTGGCCTCGATGTAGAGCACGTCGCCACCGAGGCCGGTGACCGCCAGTCCGGTCGCCACCCCGGGCACCGCGGTGCGTTCGGCCGATTCGGGCGTGAACCGCGGGCGGCCGAGGTAGGCAACCAGATCCGGTTCGTCGATCACCAGAGGCGACGGATCCTCGGCCAGTTTCGTGGCCGCCTTCCGCAGGGCCTTGGCCAGCAGCCGCTCAAACTGCCGCACACCCGGCTCGCGGGTGTAGTCGGCGGCGATCTTGCGCAACGCGGCGTCGGTGACCGTCACTTCGTCCTCGCTCAGCGCCGCCTTCTCGCGCTGCCGCGGCAGCAGGAAGTCGCGGGCGATGGCGATCTTGTCGTCCTCGGTGTAGCCGTCGATCTGCACCAGCTCCATCCGGTCCAGTAGCGCCGATGGGATGTTCTCGACGACGTTGGCCGTCGCCAGGAAGACGACGTCGGACAGGTCCAGATCCAAGTCGAGGTAGTGGTCGCGGAACGTGTGATTCTGCGCCGGGTCCAGCACTTCGAGCAGCGCCGCCGACGGGTCGCCCCGGTAGTCGGAGCCCACCTTGTCGATTTCGTCCAGCAGCACAACGGGATTCATCGACCCGGCCTCACCGATCGCACGCACGATCCGGCCCGGCAGGGCGCCGACGTAGGTGCGCCGGTGACCACGGATCTCGGCCTCGTCGCGCACACCGCCCAGCGCCACCCGCACGAACTTGCGCCCCAGCGCGCGGGCGACGCTCTCACCCAGCGACGTCTTGCCCACACCCGGAGGTCCGGCCAGCACCATCACGGCGCCCGAGCCACGACCGCCGACCACGGCCATGCCGCGAGAGGCGCGACGTGCCCGCACTGCCAGGTATTCGACGATGCGGTCCTTGACGTCGTCGAGCCCGTGATGGTCGGCATCGAGGATCGCGCGCGCGGCCGCCAGGTCCGTCGAATCTTGCGTGCGCACGTTCCACGGCAGGTCCAGCACGGTGTCCAGCCAGGTGCGGATCCAGCCGCCTTCCGGGCTCTGCTCGCTGGTCCGTTCCAGCTTGCCGACTTCACGCAGCGCGGCCTCGCGTACCTTCTCGGGCAGATCGGCCGCCTCGATGCGCGAGCGATAGTCGTCTGAGGATCCGGCGTCGTCGTCCTCACCGAGCTCCTTGCGGATCGCGGCCAATTGCTGGCGCAGCAGAAACTCCTTCTGTTGCTTTTCCATACCGGAACGCACGTCCTCGGCGATCTTGTCGTTGACCTCCACCTCGGCCAGGTGCTCGGTGAGCCAGTCGATCAGCGCGCGCAGCCGCTCCGCCACGTCGGGGGTCTCCAGCAGTTGGCGCTTCTGCACTTCGCTCAGGTACGACGCGTACCCGGACATGTCGGCCAGCGCCGACGGGTCGGTCATCTGGTTGACCACGTCGACGATTTGCCACGCCTCACGCCGTTGCAGCATCGCGAGCAGCAGCTTCTTGTACTCGGCCGCCAGCGCCCTGGCTTCGTCGGTGGGCGTCGGCTCGGAAACCTCGGTGACCTCGACCCACAGGGCAGAGCCGGGGCCATTGGCACCGCTGCCGATATGCGCGCGACGCTCGCCGCGCAGGACGGCGGCCATACCGCCGGCGATGCGGCCCACCTGCAGAATCGACGCGATCACCCCGTAGGACGGATAGCGGTCGTCGAATCGTGGGGCGACCAGCAGCTTGCCGGACTCGGTTGCGCGGGCTGCCTCGACGGCAGCGCGGGCGGCGTCATCCAGCGCGATCGGCACGACCATCCCGGGCAGCACCACCTGATCGACGACGAACAGCACCGGCACGTTGATGGGTTCAGGCATTCATCCTCCAAAGTTAAGCCTGACGGGCTCAACCCTGGGGCTGCTCCATTTGTTCCCGCACCAAGTCAACCCATCGACCCGAAACTGCGAACATCTACGGTCGCTTCGCGTGTCGCGAACAAATCTGCCGTGTCGTCAGAAGACGTTCACCCAGTCGTTTTCGATGCTGACGACGATCCAGCCCGGCCCGCCGGCCAGCTCCAGCGCGCACTCGGCACCCTCGGTGTAGGCGAACTCACGCTCGGCGTCATCGTGGAGGACCAGCAGTCTCAGGCCGTCGGTGTACTGCAGCATCTCGATGTCGCCGTTGGAGTTGCCGGCAGCCAGAATCGGCCGGCGGCCGGTGCGCCCCCATATCCGAACCGGCTTGATCGGCCCGTCGTCAAGGAATTCCGGCTGCGCGGTGGTGAACAAGTGGCCGTCGCGGTAGATCAGTCCGACGGAGCTGCCCACGACGCGTTCGGGCGGGATGCCGTACATGCCGAAGGTGATCGGCCGCATGAAATCCCGGCCGCCTCCGGACACGATGTAGGTGGCGAACCCGTTGGCTTCCAGATAACGCAGCAGCTCGACCATGGGCCGGTAGCCGCACGCCAGATACGGCCGCCCCAGCGTCGGATGCTTGGCCGAGGCGAAGAAGTCGAGCACCCGCCGCGCGTGTTCGTCGACAGTTATCGCCTCATTCGCCGAAAGTACCGCAGCGCCAAGGGTTTTCACGTCACTGTCGTCGCCCCGATAGTGCTTGGTGACGGCCTCGCCGAACCATGCCAGGTCACCGTCGGCGGCCGCCTTGTATGGCTGTCGTTCTCGCAGCGACGGGTCCGCAGCCGCCTGATCGACAAGGCGCCGGATCAAAAAGTCCAGCTGAATGTACGTCGGCTTTTCGCACCACAGCGTGCCGTCGTTGTCGAAAACCGCCACCCGAGAAGCAGGTTCGACGTCAGCAATCACCTGCTCGACGAAATCGACGATCGCCGACTTCGCGGGCCCGTCGTTCCACGACTCGAGCATCAATCTTTGGCGAGGAACTGGTGCAACTTCTCGACGGCCTGGTCCACGCTGAAGCTGGCCGGTGGATGACGGGGCGGAAATTCGCGGAACGTGTCGAGGAACTTCGTTGCCATCGCGGTCATGTAAAAGGCCAGGTACGCCCGCCGGATGAACCAGTCGTAATAGGTGTTCGAGGTGATGTCGGCATACTCGAACGGATCGGTGCGCAGGTTGAACAGCTTGGGCACCCGCAGGACGGTGAACGGTTCGGCCCAGATGCGCAGCGTGCCCGGGCAGCGCTGCTCCATGAACACGGCCTTCCAGTTCTCGAACCGCATCGCAACCAAGTCGCCGTCGTCGGAGAAGTAGAAGAATCCCCGACGCGGGCTGTGCTCGACCTCACCCGTCAGGTACGGCAGCAGGTTGAAGCCGTCGATGTGCACCTTGAATTCTTTGTCGCCGACGGTGGAGCCCGTCTTCAGCTTGTCGATGATGCCCGGATCGCCCGCAGCTGCAACCAAAGTGGGCAGCCAATCGTGGTGCTGAATGATGTCGTTGGACACCGCGCCTGCCGCAATCTTGCCGGGCCAGCGGATCATCTCCGGCACCCGGAACGCACCTTCCCAGTTGGTGTCCTTTTCGCTGCGGAACGGCGTGGTGCCGCCGTCGGGCCAGCTGTTGCGGTGCGGGCCATTGTCTGTCGAGTAGATGACGATCGTGTCTTCGGCGATGCCGAGCTTGTCGAGCAGGTCGAGCACCTGACCGACGTTGCGGTCATGGTCGATCATCGTGTCGTGATAAGCCGATTGCCATAGCCCGGCCTGCCCGACGCTTTCCGGCTTGGTATGGGTGAACAAGTGCATGTGCGTGAAGTTGCACCACACGAAAAACGGGTTGGCGGCCTCGTGCTGGCGTCTGATGTAGTCGAGGGTGGCGCCCACGATCTCGTCGTCGATGGTTTCCATTCGCTTCTTGTTCAGCGGCCCGGTGTCCTCGATGGTCTGCTTACCGACCGGTCCGAACTTCGGGTCGTCGGGCTCCTGCGACACCTTGTCGATGGCCTTACACCTCAGCACCCCGCGGGGTAGCGAGAACTCGTACAGCCGCGGGAATTGATCCTTGTGCGGGTAGTCGACGTTCTCTGGCTCCTCTTCGGCGTTGAGGTGGTACAGATTGCCGAAGAACTCGTCGAAGCCGTGCACAGTTGGCAGGTACTTGTTCATGTCACCGAAGTGGTTCTTGCCGAACTGGCCGGTCGCATATCCGAGCGGCTTCAGGAGTTCGGCTATCGTCGGATCTTCTGCGGCCCAACCGATATCGGCTCCCGGCACGCCGACCTTGCTCATCCCGGTGCGGTAGACGCTCTGTCCGCTGATGAATGCCGCCCGCCCCGCGGTGCAGCTTTGCTCGCCGTAGGAGTCGGTGAACCGCATGCCCTCGTTGGCTATGCGGTCGATGTTGGGTGTGCGGTAACCCATCAAGCCATCGCTGTAGCAGGACAGGTTGGTGATACCGATGTCGTCTCCCCAAATCACCAGGATGTTCGGCTTACCGTCGGGCATGACGACTCCTTCCGCGGGGTGACCGCTGTGTCCAACCTAGGAGTCGGCCGTGTCCGCCACAACGCTTTCGCGGAGGTCGTCGTGCATGTCGGCGCGTTTCGCGTCGCGAACCGCCTGCCGGCCGCGTGCGTAGGTGTGCCGGCGACTTGCATCAGCCCCCGAACCAGCTCCTTGTCGTTTCGGTCATGTCGCGCGCCGACCGAAGGCGATCACCCGCATGGCCGAAACTGATACCTGTGGCGTTGGCCGGCCTGCCCGACGGTTCGCCGGTGGAGTTCGCCTTTGACGGCGTCGGACTGTTCCGCCGCGGCAGGCTGTGGCTTCTCGCGGGGATCGGCGCCTTCGACGTGCTGCCACTGCAGGCGAGAGCAGACCGCGCCGCTCTGGTCAACAGCGCGACCGGCGAGCTACATCAGCTGCCGACGCTCCCGTGAGGCGTCAATCGGTGCAGCTGCGTCACATGCCGCGGCGCCAGCTCCTCCAGGCAGGTCACGCCGAGCAGCCTCATCGTCCGCTGGACTTGGCCTGCGAGGATCTCGATCGCCCGGTCGACGCCCGCCCGTCCGCCGGCCATCAGCCCGTACAGGTAGGCGCGCCCGACCAGCACGCACCGCGCGCCGAGGGCCACCGCGGCGACGACGTCGGCCCCGGACAAGACCCCGGTGTCCACCAAAATCTCGACGTGCGAACCGAATTCGGCGACAACCCGGGGCAGCAGATGAAACGGCACCGGTGCGCGGTCGAGTTGGCGGCCACCGTGGTTGGACAGCACGATCCCGTCGACGCCCAGCTCCACCACGCGCCGCGCGTCCTCGACGGTTTGCACCCCTTTGACCACAAACTTGCCCGGCCATTGCTCCTTGATCCAGGCCAGGTCGTCGAACGTGATCGTCGGGTCGAACAGGGTGTCCAGCAGATCGGCGACTGTGCCGGGCCACCGGTCGAAGCTGGCGAAGCTCAGCGGCTCGGTGGTCAGCAGATCGATCCACCACCGGGGATGCCGCAGCGCCTCGGCAATGGTGCGGGCGGTCAGTTGCGGCGGGATCGTCAGGCCGTTGCGGGTGTCACGCAGGCGTGCCCCTGCCACAGGCACATCGACGGTGACCAGTAGTGTGTCGAAGCCGGCTCGAGCCGCGCGTTCCACCAGCGCCATCGAGGCACTGCGATCCCGCCACATGTACAACTGAAACCAGTTGCGGCCGTTGGGGTTTGCGGCACGGACTTCTTCGATCGACCTGGTGCCCAGGGTGGACAGCGTAAACGGGATACCGGCCTGTCCGGCGGCGGTCGCGCCGGCAAGCTCACCCTCGGTGTGCATCATCCGGGTGAACCCGGTGGGAGCGACGGCCAACGGCAGCGCAGCCGGGGCCCCGAGCACGTCCCAGCCGGTACGCACGTGCGAGACGTCTCGCAATATCTCGGGATGAAACTCGATGTCGCGAAATGCCTGGCGCGCCCGCGCCAATGAAATCTCTTCCTCCGCAGCGCCTTCGGTGTAGTCGAACGCCGCTCTGGGCGTGCGCCGGCGCGCGAGCGTCCGTAGATCCTCGATGGTCAGCGCGGCTGCCAACCGCCGCCTGATGGGATTCAACAGCGGCTTCTTGAAACTAATGAGCGGCGCGAACTCACGGGGCCTGGGCAACCGCCGCTTCATCTGGCCGCTCCTTATCGCCGGTCAGCCAGCAGACTAGCCTGCAGAACCATGAATGGCGCGCGGGCACTGCTCGGCACACTTGTCGACGGCGGCGTCGACGTCTGCTTCGCCAATCCCGGCACGTCGGAGATGCATTTCGTCGCCGCCCTGGACGCCGTGCCGGCGATGCGTGGCGTGCTGACACTGTTCGAAGGGGTGGCGACCGGAGCGGCGGACGGCTACGCACGCGTCACCGGACGGCCCGCCGCCGTGCTTCTGCATCTGGGTCCGGGTCTGGGCAACGGGCTGGCCAACTTGCACAACGCCAAACGGGCCCGCGTGCCCATGGTCGTGGTGGTCGGTGACCACGCGACGTACCACAAGCGCTTCGACGCACCGCTGGAGTCCGACATCGACGCTGTGGCGCACAGTGTTTCGGGGTGGGTGCGCCGTTCGATGTCCGCCGCGCAGGTGGGCGCCGACGCCGCCGAAGCCATCGCCGTGGCCACCGCGGCGCCCGGCCGGATCGCGACGTTGATCCTTCCCGCCGACGTGTCGTGGACCGGCGGCGCCGCGATTGCTGCGCGCAAAACCACGCTCAGCGTCGACGAGCGCGCCGAAATCACATCGCGATCCGACGAGGCGGTCGAGGGTGCCGCGAAGATGCTGCGCAGCGGCGAGCCGACGGTGGTGTTCCTGGGCGGCGACGCGACCGGGGAAGAGGGATTGTTGGCGGCGTCGCGCATCGCGGCGGCAACCGGGGCACGAATGCTGTGTGAGACGTTCCCGGCCAAACTCAGCAGAGGTGCGGGATTGCCGGCCGTCGAACGGCTTGGCTATTTCGCCGAAGCCGCGGCCGCCCAACTCGACGGCGCGGCGCGGTTGATTCTGGCCGGCGCTCGGGCACCGGTGTCTTTCTTCGCCTACCCCGGCAAGCCCAGTGAGCTCACCCCGCCGGGGTGTGAGGTCCACGTGCTCGCCGAGCCGGGTCAGGCCACGGCCGCGCTGCGTGCGTTGGCTGACGAGGTCGCCAGCGACGCGCAAGCGACGGTGGCGCAGCTCAGCCGGCCGGCACTGCCCACCGGCGCGCTGACCGGCGTGAGCATCGCCGCGGCGGTCGGGTCGCTGCTGCCCGAGAACGCGATCGTGGTCGACGAGTCCAACACCGCGGGGGTCACACTGCCGAGCGCGACCGCGGGCGCGCCGCGGCACGACTGGCTGACGCTGACCGGCGGCGCTATCGGGTACGGCTTGCCGGCCGCGGTGGGCGCAGCGGTCGCCGCGCCGGGACGCCACGTGCTGTGTTTGCAGGCCGACGGCTCGGCGATGTACACCCCGTCGGCACTGTGGACCATGGCCCGCGAGCAACTCGACGTCACCACCGTGATCTACAACAACGGCGCCTACGACATCTTGCGGCTGGAATTGCAGAGAGTCGGCGCACAAGCCGCCGGAGCGCCCGGGCCGCGCGCGCAGGCACTGCTCGACCTCGACCCGCCGCGGCTGGATTTCGTCGCGCTGGCCACCGCCATGGGAGTGCCGGCCCGGCGCGCCACCACGGCCGAAGAATTCACCGCCGCGCTCGCCGATGCGCTCACCAGCCCTGGCCCGCATCTGATCGACGCCGTGATCCCGAGCATGACGGACTGACCATGAGCGACCCGTTCGATCTGCAGCGGTTCGTCGACGCGCAGGCCCCGGTTTACGACAGGGTGGTCGCCGAGCTGCGGGCCGGCGCCAAGCGCAGCCACTGGATCTGGTTCATCTTCCCGCAGCTGGCGGGGCTGGGCCGCAGTCCGACCGCGGCCAAGTTCGCGATCTCGTCGCTCGACGAGGCGCGGGCGTACCTTGAGCACCCCATCCTGGGCCCGCGGCTGCGGGAATGCACCACGCTCGTCAACGCCATCGAGGGTGCCTCGGTGGACGAGATCTTCGGCTGGCCGGACAAATTGAAGGTGCGCTCGTCGATGACGTTGTTCGCGCAGGCAACCGACGACAATCGTGAATTCGTCGAGCTTCTCGAGAAGTTCTACGGCGGCGAGGAAGACCCCGCCACCCTGGCGCTGCTAGGCCTGCGGCCGCAACACTAGCCAGCCGTGCGGCGCGACCACGGCCTCATCGACGACGGCCAGCTCGGAAGCCCCGGTGCCGCCCAGCACCTGGGCGCGCCCAATTCCTATGTCGTGCAAGCGAACCGGCAGGGCAGTGTCGTCGATGTTCAGCGCCACCAGTAGTGCATCGTCACCGTGGCGGCTGGTGTAGACGTAGCTGCGGTTGTCCAGCTGCACGGCCGTGGTCGTGGCGCGATACAGCCACGGGTGGCGGCGCCGCAGCCCGATCACGAACTGGTGCAGGCGCAACAGCTCCTCGGCCTCGCCGGCGAGCGACTCAGGGGCCGAGGGGAATTCAGGCCGGATCGCGTCGTCGCCGCCGAAGCGTTCTTCCTTGATGCCGCGGTAACCGAACTCGTCGCCGGCGTAGACGCTCGGCACCCCGCCGACGGTCATCTGAATCACCAAAGCATGTGCCAGGTGCCGCGCGTCGTCCAGCCGGCTCGCGATCCGCGTGACGTCGTGGTTTCCGATGAAGGTCAGCGGCGCGAACGCGGTCAGAAAGTCGTTGTGCCGCTGTATCGCCCAGTCGAGCTCGTGGAAGTTGCCGTCATTCAGAGAACTCCAGATCGCCTTCCACAGCTCGTATTGCGTGACGGAATCGAAGCCGGCTGCCTCGACGCGTGCGGTGTAGTCGCCGTGGATCACCTCGGCGACGAACCAGGCCTGCGGATGGGCTTTGCGCACGCGTGCAAGGACCGCTTCCCAGAACTCATCCGGCATCGCGTACGCCGCGTCGAGCCGCCAACCGTCGGCACCGCGGTCCAGCCAGTGGCTCATCACAGCGGCGACGTAGTCGACGACTTCCGGATTCGAGTGATCGAGCGTGATCAGTTCACCGTGGCCTTCGAAAGTGTCAAAGCCGTTGTGGGCCAGGCGAAACCAATCCGGACGGCCGAAGTCGCCACTGACGTGGTTGAACACTCCGTCGAGCAGAACGCGCAGCCCCCTGCGGTGCGCCTCGCCGACCAGAAAGTCGAAGTCCGCGTCGTCACCCAGGCGCGGATCGATACGGTAGTGGTCGACGGTGTCGTATCCGTGTGTGCGCGAGGCGAAGATCGGCCCGAGCGCGACACCGGAGGCGCCGAGCTCGACGGTGTGGTCAAACCATCCAGCGATGCGCCGCAACCGGTGCTCGTCCGGGCCGGGCGGAGGGTCGGCGGGAAAGGCGCCGACGAAACCGAGCGGATAGAGCTGCCACCAGATCGCGTGTTCTACCCAGGCGAGCGCCACGGGTGGGCAGTCTACGTCCTACTTCCGTTCGCGCCCCGAGCACTGTGGCAGCATCAGCGACCATGTTGGAGTTCACGCACCACGACCTCACCGCCGAGGAGATCGCGCGGCTGCGGCAGGTCTACGAGCCGCTGACGCAGTCGGTGCGTGAACTGATCGACGCCACGATCCGGACAGAGGTGGATGCCGAGACGGTGGCCGAGGTGACAGCCCAGATCGACGCCGCAACGGCCAGGTTGCGGACAAAGCAGCTGCCCGGTCCGTTCGGGGTGCGCTACACCGGCGAGGGAAACGGGATGGCGTGGGGCAATCCGGCGATCGGCGTGCGCAACCCGATCGCGCCGCCGCTGGTGCTGCACCGCGACCCCGACAGCGACAAGGTATGGACGGACTTCCACCTGGGTGCGCCCTACGAAGGACCGCCCGGACATGTCCACGGCGGGGTCTGCGCTCTGGTGCTCGACCATGTTCTCGGCGAAGCGGCGAGCAACCCGCCCCGGCCCGCGCTGACGGGCACGATCACGCTGCGATACCTGCGGGCGACCCGGCTCGGCGCGCTGCACGCCGAGGCCACGATCGACCGGGTGGAGGGTGTCAAGACGTTCGCGGTCGGCCATCTCGCCGACGACGAGGGGGTCACGGTCCAGGCCGAAGGTGTGTTCATCGTCCCCAAGTGGGCTCGCTGAGCCCAACGGGATCCTGACGTCGAATGACCTTGGCGCTCAAACCCTTTCGAGCAACCGGACGGCTCCGCTGCGCTCGCAGGCGCCGCAATTGCCGGGCGCCGCGGAGGCGATGATCGCCCGCACCGTGCGCCGGCAGCGGCCACAGTCCGATCCTGCACCACACGCCTTGGCGACCTCGTTGCAGGTCGACGCTCCCCGCGAGACCGCGTCGGCGACCTCGTGGCTGGTCGCTCCGGTACACAAGCAGACGTACATGGCGACTCGTCACCGCCCCCGCTTCGAACGCATTTCCCTAGCCAACAGGTTAGGCTTACCTACTGTCAAGTGACACGTCTCGCTGCCACCCCGAATGACGGCGTGGCCTTTTGGCATGGACTAGATTCATGAGCCATGCAAGGTGACCCCGAAGTCCTCAAGCTGCTCAACGAACAATTGACCAGTGAGCTAACGGCGATCAATCAGTACTTCCTGCACTCCAAGATGCAGGAGAACTGGGGATTCACCGAGCTTGCGAAGCGCACGCGCGAAGAGTCGTTCGAGGAGATGCACCACGCCGAGTGGGTGACCGACCGCATCCTGCTGCTGGATGGCCTGCCGAACTACCAGCGGCTGTTCTCACTGCGCGTGGGGCAGTCGTTGCGCGAGCAGTTCGAAAGCGACCTGGCGATCGAGTACGAAGTTAAGGCGCGCCTCGGCCCGGGGATCATTCTGTGCCGCGAGAAGCAGGACTCGACCACAGCGACGCTGTTCGAGCGGATATTGGCAGACGAAGAGAAGCACATCGACTGGCTGGAGACGCAGCTGGAGCTGATGGACAAGCTCGGCGAGCAACTCTATGCCGCGCAGTGCGTATCGCGACCGCCCAGCAATTGAGTTCGAGGCGGTCGGCGATGGGGGCCAGCCGCTAGCTTCTTAACGTTGGGTTGCGACCCCTTCATCGCCTAACAGCGAGCGCAGGCGCAACCAGCCCCAGCCCGCCGCTCTCTGCCGAGTCCCCGTCGCTTCGGCAAGCCAAACCTGGTGGCCGCGGATTGCCTTGCACGCGCTCGTGTGGCCGTCGGTCAGCATGGGGGCAGATTCGTCGTACCGTTCTCACTGCCTCTGAATGCCGGTGAACGGTCGTGCTATTCAGCCAGCGCCGCGCTCGTCATCGGCGTTGTCATGGCCCTTCGCTGCTGCGCCACCCTGCCACGCCCACGACGATCATGCGCAGTTGCTTGATCGCGGCACGCTTGATTTCCTCCTGGGCGGCAGCGTCCGGTGCATCCTCGATGGCCTCGGCGATCACGATCATCGAGTTCACGAACAAACTGGCAAGGATGTTGAGATCCTCTGTGCTCCAGCCATTGAGAGCAGGGAAGCGAGCGAGGTCGGTGGCCAGTTCGGACGTGATGAGCCGGATCTCGGTGCGAATCGCATACCGCAGCACCGAAACCCCGCTGTTGCGCTCCCGGCCGATGAACCGCCAGTGCTCGCGCTGAGCCGCGACACTTCCGACGACGATCTCGACGGACGACTCGATCACTCGATTCGGGTCGAGTTTGCCGGCCCGCGCCGAGCGCAGCATGTCACGTAACACCCGAAACGACTCGTCGATGAGCACCAGCCCGAGCGCTTCCATCGACTCGAAATGCCGATAGAACGCGGCCGGCACGATACCCGCCTCCCGCGTCACCTCGCGCAAACTCAACGCGCTGAAGCTGCGATCGTCGAGGAGTTTGAGCGCGGCTGCGACGATCGCGCGCCGGGTGGCTTCTTTTCGTTCGCCGCGAGAAACCTTCTCCTGCGTGTCGGAAGCGCGCGAGCGCCGCGACCGTGAGCTGGGCGTACGACTGTTCACTGATGTGAAGCCTACCACAACCAGCACTTTCCCGTTGACATTGGCCCGCTTGCCCCGCAACGGTATACATATGTTCACTCAAACACTCGCCAGGCGGGTGCTGGGTTCCGGCCTGGTCGACCTCCTCACCGGCCCCCACGGCGTGGATCGCTACACCGAGCTGGTGGCGCCCACATGGTCACTGGCCGACGCCCGGGCGAAGGTGGTCGCCGTCGAACACCGGACCCCGCGCAGCGTGACGCTCACCCTGGCGCCCAACGCCGCCTTCCCCGGGTTCACCGCGGGCCAGCACGTCAACCTCACCGTCGAGATCGACGGGCGCCGCCACACGCGGTGCTACTCGCCGGCCAGCGCCCAGCACACGGATCTGATCGAGATCACCGTCGGACTCCATGAGGGCGGACTGGTCTCGACGTTCCTTCATCACCATGCGCAGGCCGGCATGGTGGTGAGCCTCGACGGCGTGGGCGGTGACTTCGTGCTGCCGAACCCGCGGCCGCGCCGGATCCTGTTCGTGGCCGGGGGCAGCGGCATCACGCCGGTGATGTCGATGCTGCGGACGCTGAGGGCCGAGAAGTACGACGGGCACGTCGCGGTGGTGCACTACGCCCGCTCGGCGCAGGAGGCCTGCTACCGCGACGAGCTCGACGCCATGCCGGGCGTGCGGGTACTGCATGGCTTCACCCGCTCCGGCGAGGGCGACCTGCGCGGCCACTTCGACGCCACCCACCTCGCCGCCGCAATGCCGTCGCCGCAGGCCGTGTACGTCTGCGGGCCGCCGTCGCTGGCCGACGCCGTCCGCGACCACTGCGACAACGTCCGGGCCGAAAGCTTCGTGCCCCCGGTCTTCGACGTGCCGACGGAGCGGGTGGAAGGCCGAATCCTGTTCAGCGACAGCGGGATCGACAGGCAAAGCGATGGGCGTTCACTTCTCGAGCAGGCCGAGGACGCGGGGTTGACACCCGCCAGCGGATGCCGCATGGGCATCTGCCACACCTGCACACGCCGCAAGACCCGCGGCGCCGTCCGCAACCTGATCACCGGCGCGGTCTCGACCACCGACGAGCAGGACGTGCAGATCTGCGTGTCAGTGCCCGTCGGTGACGTCGAACTTGCCTTGTAGAAGAAAGATTCACGATGACCACACATGTGACCCTCACCTCGGAGCAGACAGAAGCCTTCGGCCGCGAACTCGACGCGCTGCGCCAGCGCGTGGTGGCCGACCTCGGCGAGCGCGACGCGACCTACATCCGTCGCGTCGTCAAGACCCAGCGGGCACTCGAGGTCGGCGGCCGCGCGCTGCTGACCGCCGGCGTGCTGCCGCCGGCGTGGCTGGCCGGCACCACCATGCTCGCGCTGTCGAAGATCTTGGACAACATGGAGATCGGCCACAACGTCATGCACGGACAGTACGACTGGATGGGCGATCCGGCCCTCTCGAGCCGCCGGTTCGAGTGGGACACCGCCTGCCCGGCTGACCAGTGGCGGCACTCGCACAACTACATGCACCACACGTTCACCAACATCGTGGGCATGGACCGCGACATCGGTTACGGGATCCTGCGGATGAGCGACAAGCAACGCTGGCACCCGTATTACTTGGGCAATCCGCTGTACGCGTTGCTGCTGATGGTGCTGTTCCAATATGGCGTCGCCGCACATGAACTGGAAGCCGAACGCATCCGGTCCGGTGAGCTGCGCTGGTCGGACAAGCGTGACGTCGCCGCCGGAATGTGGCGCAAGACGCGCCGGCAGCTGCTCAAGGACTACGTCGCCTTTCCGCTGCTGGCCGGTCCCTTCGCGCCCGTCGTGGCGGCGGGCAATCTGACCGCCAACCTGGCCCGCAACATCTGGGCCTTCATGATCATCTTCTGCGGTCATTTCCCCGACGACGTCGCCGAGTTCTCGGTCGAGGAAACGGCGGAGGAGACGCGGGGACAGTGGTACTTCCGGCAGCTCCTGGGTTCGGCGAACTTGAGTGGCGGCAAGCTCTTTCACATCTTGACCGGAAACCTGTCGTTCCAGATCGAGCACCATCTGTTCCCCGACATCCCGGCGCACCGCCACGCCGAGATCTCCGTCGAGGTGCGCGAGATCTGCGAGCGCTATGGGATCCCGTACCACACCGGGCCGCTGCACCGTCAGTTCGGCACCGTCGTCCGCAAGATCGTGCGGTTGGCGCTGCCGCCCAAGCCCCCGCTCATCGCCTTCAAGCGGCGGCAAGAAGCGCCGGCGGCGGCGGCCGCGTAGCCGGTTTCCACCTGCTGGGCGTGGGGTAGCCCGCTGGCACCGTCGCAACGGCGCGGCGGTGATAGAGGAGAGATCATGAGCAGCCCTAGCGAACACCTCGGTGAAGAACCACAAGAGGAACGCGGCGCTCCCGGCTCGCGGGACACCGGATCAGACCAGCCGTCTGGTGGTCCGACAGACCGACCGTCGGACAGCTATCAGGGCGATGAGACAGTGCCGACTCACGGCGGCGGCGGCAAAGCGGCGCCGAAGGACGCCACCGGTGAGCTGCCACCGCAGGATGTGAAACCGGCCGTGCCGCCGTACGAAGGGCGGCAGACCAGCACCGCGACCGGCACCACCGCCGACCAGGCAGCCGACGCCAGAACGGGCGGAGCGAGCGGACCGCAGGCCGACGCGGACTACAAGGCGCCGGCGCCCGGATCCACACCCGGCGGCGCCACCGGCTCGCCGGCCAGCGAGCAGCCGGCATCGCAGGCGCCGGAAACCGACCGCGGCCAGGACATGACCGGGCCGGCCCACGTCGGCGGCACCGGACGCGCCGAAGACAAGCGCTGATCGCCGTCGAACTAGAACGTGTTACAGGACGGGGTGACACGGCGTAGCATCGCGTGCCATGAGCCGGATCGGAAATTTCGCCGACGACGACCTCGTCGGCTGGTTCGCCGCGTCACCCGAATTGGGCGGCGCACTGGCGAATTTCAGCGACGCCGTCTACCACCGCAGCCGGCTGCCGCTGCGGCTCCGCGAGATCGCGCGCATGGTCATCGCACTGGACAACGAGTGCGCGGTGTGCGAGAACACCCGCTTCGGCGACGGTCCCGCCGCCGGTGTCGACGAGGAGTTCTACGCGCACGTGGCCCAGTGGCGGACCTGGGCCGGCTACAGCGAGCAGGAACGGCTGGCAGCCGAGTTCGCTACGCGATTCGCGGCGGATCACACCGGCCTTCGTGACGACGAGAACTTCTGGGAGCGCTGTCGGCAGCACTTCTCCGACGAGATCCTCGCCGACCTGGCGTTGTCGTGTGCCCTGTGGCTGGGCATGGGCCGGGTGCTGCGCACGCTCGACATCGGCCAGGCCTGCAAGCTCACGGTGTGAGCTGACCTGGATGAGTTACCAAACCATCCTCTACGACACCGACGGCCCGATCGCGCGGATCACGCTGAACCGGCCCGAGGCGCTGAACACCATCGTCGCGCCGATGCCCGACGAAGTCGAAGACGCCGTCGACACCGCCGTACGCGACCAGGCGGTGAAGGTGATCGTGCTGCGCGGCGCAGGCCGCGCATTCTGTGCGGGCTACGACTTCGGCGGCGGATTCCGTTACGGCGCAGAGGTTTTCAGCACCGACGGGCGCTGGGATCCCGGCAAGGACATGATCCACACCACGGCCGCTGCGACGTCGCCGCACCAGAAGTTCATGAGCATCTGGCGCTCACCCAAACCGGTGATCGCCCAGGTGCACGGCTGGTGCGTCGGCGGCGGCAGCGACTACGCCCTCTGCGCTGATGTGGTGATCGCCAGCGAGGACGCACAGATCGGCACCCCGTACTCGCGGGTCTGGGGCGCATACCTGTCCGGGATGTGGATCTACCGCCTCGGGCTGACCCGCGCGAAATATCATGCGCTGACCGGCCGGCCGCTGTCAGGCCGCGAAGCAGCGGACGTAGGGCTGATCAACCAGGCGGTGCCGTTCGCCGAACTGGAAGCGGTGGTCGCAGCGCAGGCCTCAGAGCTGGCGTCGTTGCCAATGGGCCAACTCGCCGCCCAGAAACTGATGGTCAACCAGGCCTACGACAACATGGGGCTGGCGTCCACGCAGACATTGGGCGCCATTCTCGATGGCATCATGCGAAACATCCCCGAGGCACATGCGTTCATCGAACAGGCTGCGACGCAAGGTGTTTCGTCAGCGGTGGCCGAACGCGACGGCCGGTTCGGCGATTACAGTCAAGCGCCGCCGTCACGCAAACCCGACCCGAACCACGTCATCCACCCGTAGATGCGCTAGTGGTGGCTGCGGGCGTACCGGAGCACCGCCGCGACGCCGTCGGCTGGCGAGATCCGCTCGTCCGTGCGTACCAGGTTCGCGTCGATCGCCACCGCCGCCAGCGGCAGGGCCTCGTCGGCGCGCACCACCCGCGGCGCCTCGCCCAGTTCAGACAGCACGTTCTCGTTGGGGGCGACACTGGTCACCGCGTCGCCGATCACCACGGTCACGTCGCCGAGGTCGCCGATGATCAGCGTCTCCACGGCGCCGTCGCGCAACGC
Source organism: Mycobacterium sp. NGS19 (assembly GCF_059813155.1). Taxonomy (NCBI): domain Bacteria; kingdom Bacillati; phylum Actinomycetota; class Actinomycetes; order Mycobacteriales; family Mycobacteriaceae; genus Mycobacterium; species Mycobacterium sp. NGS19. The sequence goes on along the minus strand of NZ_JCALEB010000006.1, from coordinate 169,382 downwards.
CGCACACACGCCGTCCAGACCTTCCACAGCCAGATCGTGGGACAGGCCGGCCTGAAATCGTTGCGCCGCATCGTCGATCACTGCGGCGCGGCGCAGCAGGAATTCCGAGTCGATCGCGTGACGCACCTCGTCGTCGTCGATTCCGCTGTGCCGGGCGCCGACTTTGAGCTCGACCACCTTGTCGGCGACGCGCTCCGGCAGATCGGCGACCAGATCCGACCGCGACTGCACTTCCCCGAGCACGAACACGACCTCGGCCTTGGTGACGTCCACCAGCGATGCCAGCCGCTCGCTGACCGCGCGGATGTTCTTGGCTTGCGCATTCTCGGCGGCGCGCTGGGGGTCGCCGCGGCCCGGCGTTTCAGCGCTCTGCGCGTGATGCACCGGATACCCGCCGCCGTCGACTGTTTCGCTGCGGTCGTGGTCGTTTCGGTGCACGGTGATGTCCGCGCCCGCGTGGTCCACGGCCACCAGGAGATAGGTGTGCTGTTCGGCGGCGTGCTCGATCAACGGCACCAAATACGGCAACGGCGATACCCGAGCAACGGTCGCGGCGGGCGGGCGGATCAAGTGCTCGTTGAGAAGGACGGTGTCACCGGCCGCGACGATGCCTCGGCCGCTGCGGCCCACCGGCGGCCGCGCCCCGAGTACCGCCGGCTCGATCACATCGGCCAACGCTGCGCCGCCCTGCTGCTCGAGCTGTTCGCGCAGCCCGCGCCATTTCAGCTCCAGCTGCGCCTCGGCGTCCTGTGTGTCGTGGGAATCGTCGAAGTAGACGGAAGCGAACGGTCCCTCCGCATTCAGCAGGTGTCGGAAGCGTTCGGCGTGCATGAGCCCTCCTGTGTCAGCCGGTTACCGGTAAGGAGTGCCCCCGCTCGTGTCCGGCAAACCCGCGTCACGCCTCGTGGCCTGGTTCGAGGTCGCGTACGTCCGCGAAGGTGACGAGGTCGCCCAGCCGTTCGGGCGCATGTCCGGCGATCGGGTCCAGCAGAAATCCGACGTGGTCGCCGACGTCGAACCGGTTCAAGATGCGTCCGGCGAACCAGCCGACCGCGTCGGTGAGAATCGGCAGCCCCTCGGGTCCCGGCTGCCACGCGCAGCGGGAGAACTTGTCCACGCGATCGCCGGTTTCGCTGCCGAAAAGCCGAGCTACGTCACGGCGTTGGTGAGGCAGCAGGTGAACCGCCAGGTGGGTGGCTCGGCTGGCGACCCGAAACGTGTAGTTCTTCTTCGACAGCCCGGCCAAGAATCGCGACGGATCGATGCTGACCTGGCTCGTGAACCCGACGAGGCAACCGGCTCGCTGGTCACCGGAACGCGTGGTGACCACGAACATGGGGTAGTCGAGGAGGCCGACGAGGGCGTCGAACGCGCAGTGGTCTGTCGTCATCGCACTTCGCAGCGTACGTAATTCGTGGGCCGAATTGGTGTGATGCGGTAACACCTCGTCGCGGGTGTGCGCCCGGCACAATGTCTGAGATGACAGACCAAGCGCCGGCCGCACCATCCCTCGCTCAGCTCGACGCCGGCGGCATCGAAACCGTGATCGGCACCGTGGTGAACCCTGCCGGCCTCACGCACGCGAAAATGGTGCCACCGCGCCGGTTGTCGGCATTCGCCGATCCCGGCTTGGGTGCCAGCCCGGTGTGGCACGTCTTCACGATCGACCAGACCGGCATCGCCTTCACCAAAGACATCGGCGTGGTCGGCGACGAGCGCATTCGGCTGGACCTCGGCGCGCTTCGCACGTTGGGAGACGGGCTGGCCTGGGCGCCGGGCTCCTTCTTCGACCAGCACGGTGACCCGATACCGGCGTGCAGCCGCGGCACCCTGCGCCGCGTCGAGGAGCGCGCTCGCCGCGCCGGCTTCGAGGCGTCGTTCGGCCACGAGATCGAGTTCCTGCTCGTCGGTCCTGACGGCAGCCGGTTGCCTTCGGCGCTATGGGCGCAATACGGCCTCGCCGGTGTGCTCGAACACGAGCACTTCGTGCGCGACGTCACCACAGCGGCCGCCTCTGCCGGAATCGGCGTCGAGCAGTTCCACCCCGAGTACGGCGCCAACCAGTTCGAGATTTCCTTGTCACCGTTGGCGCCGGTCGCCGCTGCCGATCAGCTGGTGCTGATGCGGCTGATTCTGGGCCGGGTGGCGCGCCGCTACGGCACACGCGTCACCTATTCGCCGGTACCATTCGCCGGCAGCGTGGGATCCGGTGCACATCAACACTTTTCGCTGACAAAGGACGGCGAACCGGTGTTCTCCGGCGGGTCGGGCGTGGAGGGAGTGACGCCGGACGGCGAGCACGCGATCGGAGGAATTCTCGCCGGCCTGCCCGAAGCGCAGGGCGTGCTGAGCGGCTCCGTCGTCTCCGGATTGCGAATGCAGCCGGGCTCCTGGGCGGGCGCCAACGTCTGCTGGGGGACCGAGAACCGTGAAGCGGCGGTGCGGTTTCTTCTCGGCGGCCCGGCCAACCCGCACGGCGCCAATGTCGAGGTCAAGGTCGTCGACGCTTCGGCCAATCCGTATTTCGCATCTGCCGCGATCCTGGGCTTGGCCCTCGACGGGATCGAGAACCGCACGCCGCTGCCACCGCAAGTCGCGGTGGACCCCGCGTCGTTGCCCGACGAACAACGCCGCCACGCAGGCGTATTCGCGCTGCCGACGGATCAAGCCACGGTGCTCGACGCGCTTGACGGGTCGCGGCGGATACGCGCCATCCTCGGTGACGCTGCCGTCGACGTCACCGTCGCGGTGCGCCGCTACGAGCACGACACGTACGGCACGTTGAAACCGGCCGAACTGGCCGACACGTTCCGCATGGCGTGGAGTCTGTGACCGCCTCGGCTCTCGCCGAAAACGTCGCCCGGCTGACGCTGGTCGACCACCACGTGCACGGCTGCTGGACTCGCAGCGGTGACCGGGCCCGTTTCGAGAACGCGTTGAACGAAGCCAACACCGAACCGATCGCCGAGTTCGATTCCGGCTTCGACACCCAGCTGGGGTTCGCCGTCCGCGCGCACTGCGCGCCGCTGCTGGGCTTGAGCGCGCATGTGGCTGCGGAAGAGTACTGGCAGCGCCGCAGCGAACTCAGCGAAGCGGACCTGGCCCGGGTTTTCCTGCCCCGCGCGGGAGTGTCGGATTGGCTTGTCGATACCGGACTTTCGGGTGACGTGACGGGCCTCGACGACCTGGCCGCGCTGTCCGGCGGCCGTGCTCACGAAGTGGTGCGGCTCGAAACGGTCGCCGAGGAAGCTCGGGCTGCCGGTGGCGGGTACGCCGACGCGTTCGACGAGCAGCTGCATCGGCGGGCGGCCGGCGCGATCGCGACCAAGTCGATCTTGGCGTATCGCGGCGGTTTCGACGGGGACCTGTCGGAGCCGTCCGCCGCCGAGGTCACCGACGCGGCCGCGCGGTGGCGAGACAGCGGCGGCCGGCTCACCGACCGCGTGCTCCTGCGGTTCGGGCTGCACCGCGCGCTGCGGCTGCGAAAGCCGTTGCAGCTTCACGCCGGTCTGGGCGACCGCGATTGCGACCTTCACAAGACGAATCCGCTGCTGCTGCTGGACTTCCTCCGCGCCAGTGGCGATACCCCGATCATGCTGTTGCATTGCTATCCGTACGAGCGGGAAGCGGGCTATCTGGCGCAGGCGTTCAACAACGTCTACGTCGACGGCGGCCTGTCGATCAACCACCTCGGGGCCCGTTGCCGCGGAGTGGTCGGCCGGCTGCTCGAACTTGCGCCGTTCCGTAAGATCCTGTACTCGTCGGACGGGTTCGGACCGGCCGAGCTGCACTATCTCGGAGCATCCCTGTGGCGCAACGCAATTCGCGATGCGCTGCAGGGCTTCGTCGACGCCGGGCAGTGGAGTCAAGCCGACGCGATCCGGGTGGCCGAGCTGATCGGCTTCCGCAACGCCGCCCGTGTCTACGGCTTGCAGCTCAATCGCGCAGGCGGCCCAATTGCTGGCTGAGCGCATCGGCGAGTCGCGGATGGCGGAACCGGTGCCCGACCTCGAGGAGGCGGCGCGCAGCGACGCGCTGGCTGGCTCCAGCCAGCTCGCGGGCGCCATCTGCGCCCAGTAGCAATCGCGGCCCGAACGCCGGGATCGGCAGCAGCGTGGGGCGGTGCATCACGCCGCCCAGCGTCCGGGTGTATTCGGAATTCCGAACGGGGTGTGGCGCAACGGCATTGACGGGTCCGGCTAGCCGGCCATCCCACAGGGCCCGGTGGTAGACGTCGGCCAGATCGTCGATGCCGATCCACGATACCCACTGCGTGCCGGCGCCCAGCCGGCCACCGAGGCCGCTGGCGAAGATCGGCCGTAGCAGCCGCAGGGTTCCGCCGCGGGCGGCTTGGACGATGCCGGTGCGCACCGTCACCACCCGCAGGCCGGCCGGTGCTGCCGCTGCGGCTGCGGCCTCCCAGTCCGCCACGACGTCGGCCAAGAAGCCCTCGCCGGGCTCGCTGTGTTCGGTGAGCACCTCGTCGCCGCGGTCGAAACCGTAGAACCCGATGGCCGAGGCGCTGACGAACACCGACGGTCCGTTGTCGGCTCTTTGGGCGGCTTCGGCGAGCAGCCGGGTGGGCTCGACGCGGCTCTCTCGGATCGCGCGCCGATGTTCAGCGGTGAACCGACCGGCGATCGATGCGCCCGCGAGGTGGACCACGGCATCCACACCGTCGAGCAGATCCGGCGCCGGATCGCCCGGGTCCCAGTAGCGCTCATCGCGGCCGGCGGCCGGGCGTCGTACGAGCCGGATGACGCGATGGCCGCCGCTGGTCAAAAACGCCGACAGCGCAGAGCCGACGAGGCCGGAGGCACCAGTGAGGGCGATGGTTCGTGCGGTGAAGCCGTGCTCGGCTGCGGTGCGGTGAGCGGTGAGGTCGTCGGCAAGTTGGCGGTGCCGGTAGACGAACATCGGACGCAACACCCGCGCCGGGACCGGCGTGTCGACCCGGTCGCGCATGAGCGTGTGGCCCGCGCTTGTTTCGCTGAACTGGTGGGTGTGCCGCCACCCGCCGATGGCCAGCGCGTCGACGAATTGTCGTTGCGGCACATAGCTTTTCGGGTCGTGGACAGCGACCCAGCGCAAACCACCGGGAAGACCGAGCACCGCCCGCCCGTCGGCCAGTGATTCCGCCTCAGACAGCGGAGTCAACGGTTGCCACGGCGGCATCAGCCGCGGCATTGCTCCGGGCCGGGCGTGCCACGAAAACACCTCCGGTAGCGGGTGAGCGATCACGCTCGTGTGCTCGATGCTCATCGATGGCCCTTCCGTGGCAAACCTGTGATTCTTATTCGACACCGCACGGGCTGCGGACGGTGACGGAATCGGTCCGGCCGCCAACGGGTTGTCGGCGCCGTCGCCTCGTTTCGTCGCCCAGGGTGCGGGTAGTCCCGTCCAGCGGAAAGGTGCAGCGATGAGCGGCGGGCAAGCGGTGTCGGAGAGCGCCGGGCTCGCGGCAGCCACGGCAAGCGCGTCGCTGACTGGCGGAGCGATACCCCTCGCCGTGCAGGCCGTAACGGTCGTCGCACTGTGGCACGCGATCGGATGGGGGCGACGGCGCAGCCGCGGTGTGCCGGCGGCGGTGGCGCTCGGTGTGCTGGCCGGGGCGGCGGCGCGCTGGTGGTTCGCCACAGCGGGCCTCGCCAGTGAGATGCCGCCCTGGTCGCTGTGGCTGTGGGTGTCACTGACCGGCATGGCAATGGCCGTCGCGGTATTCGGCTGGTCGGGCGCCGACTGGTGGCGCCGCAATGTCCTGGTGTTCGCCGTGTCGTTCTGCCTGCTGAGTGCCGGAGTGACCGTCAACGGCTGGATCGGCTACTTCCCGACGGTCGACGTCGCGTGGAATCAGCTGACTGGTGGGCCGCTGCCGCACCAGACCGACCTGACGACCGTGCGTGCGATGCGGGCGCGCGCCGCCGCGCCCCGCACGGGCGCCGTCGTCAGGGTCGACACGGGAACTGCCGGCTCTGGCTTCCGACACCGCGACGAGTGGGTGTATCTGCCGCCGGCCTGGTTCGACGGCAATCCGCAACAGTTGCCGGTGCTCGTGTTCGTCGGCGGTCAGTTCCACACTCCGGCCGATTGGCTACGCGCGGGAGATGCGGTCAGCACCCTCGACAGGTTCGCGGCGGCACACGACGGCGTTGCGCCGGTGGCGGCGTTCGTCGACACCGGCGGTGCGTTCACCGTGGACACCGAATGCGTCAACGGCCCGCGCGGCAGGGCCGCCGACCATGTCACCAAAGACGTTGTGCCACATGTGATCCAGACGTTCGGCGTGAGCAGTGACCCCGGTGCCTGGGGCATCGTCGGGTTCTCCGCCGGAGGCACCTGCGCGGTGGACCTGACCGTGATGCATCCCGATCTCTTCACCGCTTTCCTCGACGTCGCAGGCGATCTCGCCCCCAACGCGGGCAACCGGGCACAAACCATCGAGCGGCTGTTCGGCGGCGACGCTGACGCGTGGGCCTCCTTCGATCCGACCACCGTCATCACCCGGCACGGGCCGTACCGGGGGGTGGCCGGAATCTTCGCCGTTCCCGACAACGAAGGACCCACCGTCGCACACGGTTCCGACGCGGGCGCCGCCGCAATGAGTCCAGGAATGGCCGCTGATTCGCTCTGTGCAACAGGCGCCGCGAACGGCATCTCGTGTGCGGTGGCCCGATTGCCGGGCAAGCATGACTGGCCTTTCGCCGCGCGCGCATTCGCCGCGGCGTTACCGTGGCTGGCCGCCCGACCGCGCGACGATGCCCGGAACGTCACTTCCGTGCGTTGCGGAACGTCGCCCCGATAGCGGGCAGGGTATCCCGCTACACCGCACGGCTGCAGTCGCGCACTGCGGCCGCCAGGGCGTCGGCGATCGCATCGAAGGCGTTGTAGGCCCGCAGTTCGCGGGAGAGTTCTTGTGCGGCAAGTCGATACGAGTCGCGGCTGAGCAGCCGATGCACGGCGTGGGCGATTGCGGCGGGTTCGGGGCGTGCAGTGCCCAGGTCGATCCCTGCCCCGGTATAGGCCACCCGCGCCGCCACTTCGGGTTTGTCGGCGGTGGCGCCCGCGACGATCAACGGGATCCCGTGCACCAGCGCATGATGCACACCGCCGTACCCACCGTTGGTGATCATCGCATCGACGTGCGGAAGCAGCTGATGGTACGGCGCGAAGTCGGTGAGGTAGGCGTTGCGAGGGATGGGTCGGCGAACCGTCGAGGACCCTGGGCGTCCTGTGGTCGCAACCACGACGAGGTCGTCGCGATCGGCGAACGCGTCGAGAGTGGGATGTATCAGTTCGCTCAAATCGCTGTTGTCCCAGGTGCCTTGAGTGACGTGGACGACGTTGCGGCCACTGCGCGCCAGCTTGGACCACGGCGGGTCCCATGGGCGGTGTCGGCGGGTGGCGGGCGTGATCACCGGGCCGGTGAACGTCACCGACGACGGCAGATCGCTGCGCGGATACTCCGTGCGCGGCACGGTGAATTGCAGAACGCGCTCAGCCAGCAAGGGCCAGTCGGTCAGAAACACCGGCGAGCCACTCAGTCCGATGGTGCGCAGCGCCGCGTCGAGGTGCGCCTGGATGTCGGCGAACAGGATGTGCTGTACGACCCAGGTCATCGCCCGGTAGTTCGTCTTCGGCCGGGGGTGCCAGCCGATGCCGAACGGTGGGGTGTCGACACTGGAAAGTGTCAACGGCCCGACCCCGCCGACCAACACCGGCGGACGCGCTCGCCGGTCCACCAGCAGTGGCAATGCGCCGGTGAAGGCCACGTCGCACAGCACCGCGTCGACGCGTTCGTCGTCGAGTGCTCGCTGCAGCGCCCGGTACTGCGCGATCAGCGGGTCGATGAAGATCGCGCGCATTTCCGTACGCCCGCAGTTCCAGCGGTCCACGATGCGGGGGACGGGAAGCGAAGAGGTACGTCGGTGGTGCCGGCGGGGATGGGCGCGAGCGGGCAGGGCGACGGCACGCATGCCGTGCGCCTCGATGGCCTCGCGGTAGTGCGCTGCGGTGAGCATGCTGACCCGGTGACCGCGGCGGCGCAAATCGGCGCCGATCTGCAGGAGGGGGCTGACATGCCCGGGAATCGGGCTGGCAGCCAACAAGTATCTGGCCATCGGCGCTCACCCGTCAGCCTATAAGAGCGGTTAGGTAACTCGCAGGGCCCAGAAGGTACACAACGGTGAGCCGTGGGTACCCGCGCCGGGTGACCGCTTCCCGTGCGCCCGCTGTGCTGTTCGACATCGACGGCACGCTCGTCGACTCCAATTACCTTCACGTGCACGCGTGGACGCGTGCGTTCCACGACGTCGGTATCGCAGCCGATGCGTGGCGAATCCACCGCTCGATCGGGATGGACGGCTCGACCTTGATCGGCACGCTGGCCGGAGACGTCGACGACGAGGTGAAGCAGCGGCTCAAAGAGCTGCATTCGCGCTATTACAAAGAGCTGACTCCGCTGCTGCGGGTGTTGCCGGGCGGGCAGGAGATCCTCGAGCGGGTCGCGGCGATGGGTCTGCAGGTGGTGCTGGCGACGTCGGCGCCCGACGACGAGCTGGCGATCCTGCGCAAGGTGCTCGACCGCGACCACCTGGTGTCTGAGATGACGTCGTCGGCCGACGTCGACACCGCCAAGCCCAAGCCCGACATCATCGAGGTCGCGCTCGAGCGCGCCGGCGTCACCGCCGAGCAGGCGGTGTTCCTCGGCGACTCGGTGTGGGACGTCGAAGCATGCCGGCGCGCCGGGGTGCCCAGCATCGGTGTGCTCAGCGGCGGTGTCTCTCGCGACGAGCTGACCGCCGGCGGCGCAGAGGTGGTGTTCGAAGACGCCCGCGAACTCGTCGAGCACATCGCCGACACCCGCATCGCCAAGCTGGGCTGACCGCAGGGTTTCAACACCCAGCGCCCCGGGCACGCTCTTGCCTACCGACGTCTACGTCAATTAAGGAGCGGTCATGAATGCCGTGGGCTGGCTAATCATTGCTGTCGTCGTGGCGATTGTGCTGATCGTCGCCGTGGTGCTGATCGCGCGGCAGAACCGCATGAAGCGGCGCCGCGTGGAGGCGGAGCGCATCCGCGGTGAGGTCCGCGAGCAGACCGCAAAAGTGCAACGCCGCGAAGCGCTGGCCGAAGAGACCGCCGCCAAGGCGCGCGCCGCGCAGGCCGAAGCCGAGGCCAAGGCCGCCGAGGCAGCCCGGCTGCAAGAGCGAGCCGCCGCGCATCAGAGCGACGTCGCGTCAGCGCGCGACGACCTGAACAAGCGCGCCGAGCACGCCGACCGCCTCGACCCCACGGCCCGCGAAGAACAGGCCACCCATGAGCAGCGGGCGCAGGGCCAGCGGACCGAGGGCCAGCGGACCGCCGAGCAAGGGCAAGGCACGGCCACCTGATCGGTGGCCCGACGGTCAGAACAACGCCTTCTGAACCTGGTCGGGGCCGCTGAATTCCTTGTCGGGCAAGCGGTTCAGCTCGTCGAGCAGACCCTTGTCTGCGCCGTTGCGCTTGGCAGCGGCGATCACGTCGTCGCGGCGCGCCGGATAGTTCACGCCGGCCAAATGCTTCTGCACGTCGATCGGGTTGGCCATGCCGGTCCTCCTCGTTGAGGCTCTTGTGGGTTCGCCGACGATTACCCCGCGCTCTGATTACGCATTCGTTTCACGGGCTGCCATTGTGATTCGGATGCGCTGATCCTGGGAATGACGCGACTATGGCAACGTATCGAGTGCTGGATCCCAAGGGCGAGGTCGTCGAGACCCGCGACATCGCGAGCGCCGACGACGCGCACGCCTGGTTCGTGGACAAGGCTTCGCACAACGACGAACTGGGCTGGCGCATGGAGGTCAAGGTCGACGACGAGTGGCGGTTCTTCGACAACACCGACGGCACGCCCGCCTGATCCGACGACGCGGTGAACCTTTCGCCTGCGGTGTCGTGTCTCTTGTATGACGACACGAATCGGACTGGCTGCTTTGTCATGCGCGACGGCGATCGCCGTCGCCGCCTGCGGGCACTCGAACGTCACCCAGGACAGTGCCCCTGAACCGACCAGCACGCCTGCGCCTGCATCGTCGCCGGCCGCGGCGGCGGCGATCACCATCGAAGGGATGCGGTACACCGATTTGACGGTGCCGGCGGGCGCGCAGGTGACTGTTGTCAACAAGGACGCCGCAGAACACACCGTCACCGCCGACACCGCCAACGCGTTCGACGTGGAAGTCGGTGGAGAAGCGACGGCGACGTTCACGGCACCGGCACAGCCGGGCAGTTATCCGTTCCACTGCACCTACCACCCGGGCATGCACGGCGTGCTCACAGTGCAGTAGCCACACCGGTCATACGGCTCAGGTGCTCATGTCCGGGGGGCGTACCCCGCCGCCACAGCGGGTATGCGCCCCGCATGACCAGTACCGACCACCGATCACCGGATGTTCGAGAACAAGCCCAGCAGTTCGCCGACCAGGCACGCGAGCAGATGGATCGCCGGCGTGCGAAGCAGGAGGGCGGGGTCAGCGGCTGGGTGGCCCAGCGTGCCGGCGAATGGGAGCTCAGCGGGCCCGATGAAGCCACGATGCAGCGCCAGAAGTACCTGTGGAATTCCCTCGTGGACTATTGGTTCCGGATGGAGATGGACGGCTGGGAGAACCTGCCGGAGCCACCGGTGCTTCTCATCGGCATCCACTCGGGCGCGCCGTTTGTCTGGGACGCGTGGACCGTCGGCGTGCAGTGGTGGCGCCGGTTCGGCCAGGACCGGCTTCTGCACGGCACAGCGCACGACGCGCTGATGGCGATTCCGGTCATCGGCCGCTACTTCCGAGCGATGGGAGTGCTGCCGGCCGCGCCCGACTCGATCGCCACGGCATTGGCCGAAGGACGCGACGTCGCGTTGTGGCCCGGGGGAGAAGTGGACTCGCTGCGGCCCTGGCGCGAGCGGGACCGGGCCAACCTCGCCGGCCGCACCGGATTCGTCAAGATGGCGATCCGCGCCGGCGTGCCGATTGTGCCGATCGCGACCGTCGGTGGTGCCGACGCCATGCCGGTATTGATTCGCGGCGACCAGTTGTCGCGCACGTTGCGGCTGGACAAGATCTTGCGGCTCAAAGTTTTTCCGCTCGCGGTGTCGTTGCCGTGGGGTATCGCGCCGGCCGCACTGCCGCAGTTCCCCTTGCCGGCCAAGATCCGGACACGCCTGATGCCGCCGGTCGAAGTGGATCACGACCCGTCGCTGGCAGAGGACGACGAGTACGTGCAGCGCAAGTACCAGGAGGTGCAGGACACCATTCAGGCCGGCATGAACGCGCTGGCCCGCAAGCGCGCGCTGCCGCTGTTCGGCTAAGCCCCGCAGTAGGAGCGAGTGGCGAACCCGAGCGCCTGCCGATACAGCGCGTCGAGGTGATGCGCGTCGGCGACCTCGCCGACGGCTTGCTCGCGGGCGGCGCCGCAGTCCGGCGACTGCAGCAGCAGCCACTGTGCGGCGATCTCGCCGACAATCGTGTGGTTGAGCGAGTCGATCGCCGATCGCGTCGCCGAAAGGTCGGGGGCAGAGGCTGGCGCTGCGCTGGGATCGAGCTTCCACTGGGAGAACCGTCCGTACTCGACGCCTTCTGTGGCGGCGATCTGGTCGGCGAAGAGGCGCTGCACGTAGTCGGCGTCGATGCCGGCCGCAGCCGCGTCGGCTGCCACCGCAGCCAGCACCTGTTCCGCCCGAGCGGAGTCTTCGACGCTTCCTTTCGTCAGCCATTTCGCCCCAGCCACCGCATCGGCGGTCTGCAGCCGGGCCGTGGCGGCCTCCACCAACGGACTCAACGGGCTGAGCCTGGCCGCATCAGCGGCGGACGCCGGCAGCACCGCGCATGCGGTGACGACAACGCCGATCAGTCCCAGACGTAATTGCAGCACCGAACAGTTTTAACAGCAGCAACAAATTGGCGCGGTGTGTAACCGCGGACTCGCGACAGCCGATAACTCGGTAAGACAACTGCAGGGGTGGGAATCATGCACACATTTCGAGCAATGCCCTGGCCGCGCCGGTTGGCGGCGGCCTTCCTCGCGTCGGTGTTCGCGATCGCGATGATCGGTGTCGCGGGCAAACCAGCGACCGCCAGAGCCGACGCACCTGAGACCGTGATGGTGCCGTCCGCCGCGATGGGACGCGACATTCCGGTGCAGTTCCAGGGCGGCGGCCCGAAGGCCGTCTACCTGCTCGACGGCTTGCGCGCCCGCGACGACCGCAACGGTTGGGACATCGAGACCGGGGCGTTCTCGTGGTTCAACGGCTCGGGGCTGTCGGTCGTCATGCCCGTCGGTGGAATGTCGAGCTTCTACACCGACTGGTACCGGCCGGCGGTGGGCAACGGCCAGACCTACATCTACAAGTGGGAGACGTTTCTGACCTCAGAGCTGCCGGCCTGGCTGGCGGCGAACCGGGGGATCAGCAGCAGCGGCAACGCCGTGGTGGGGCTGTCGATGTCGGGCAGCTCGGCGCTGATCCTCGCCGCGTTCCACCCGAACCAGTTCATCTACGCCGGCTCCCTGTCGGGTTTCCTCAACTTGTCGGCCGGTCTGTGGCCGGTGCTGGTGGGCGTCGCAATGGCCGACGCCGGTGGCTTCAACGCGCTCGACATGTGGGGTCCCTACGGTGGCGCGGCCTGGCAGCGCAACGACCCGATGAACCAGATCGGCCGGCTCGTCGCCAACAACACGCGGATCTGGGTGTACAGCGGCAACGGCAACCCGACTGACCTGGACGCCGGTCTTGGCAACGCACAGATCCCCGCGCAGTTCTTGGAGGGACTGACGATCCGCACCAACAAGGAGTTCCAGCAGCGCTACCTCGCGGCCGGGGGCAGTAACGGTGTGTTCAACTTCCCGCCCAACGGCACGCACAGCTGGGGCTACTGGGGTGGTCAGCTGCAGGCGATGAAGCCCGACATGCAGCGGGTGTTGGGCGCCAACCCGACCGCTTGACACACGGTGGTTTGGTCTGTACCGGTTCGGGGCAGTCCGTGCAGAACACCGTGTGACGCGATGTCGAAATTGGAGTTCATCATGAGCGAACAAGGCAGCTCCCAGCAGACCGACCGCGAGCAAAACACCGACCGCGAACAGGGCGGCGAGCAGGAGGCCACCGGCGACGGCGAGGATGTCGAACGCTACGAGTCCGGTCAGATCGCCGAGAAGCCGGAACCCACCGACAAGCACAAGGAACACGCCAAAGAGATGGCGAAGTCCTATACGGAGGAGCGCCCGACGACCGTGCTGCCCGGATCCGACGCGACCGTTACGGGAACGGCAGTCAACGACTGGATCGACGATGAGGGCAACCCGGTGCACGGCGAGATCAGCGACGAGCGCAGCGAAGCAGCTGAGCGCGACCGCGAACGCAACGAGCGCGCCCAGGCCCAACACGACGACGACCAGAAGCGCGACGACGACGAGGGCGGCGGCGACGGTTCCCAGGTGCCCGAAGAAGAGAAGAAGGCACAGGACGGCTGACCGCCCTCCGCAAACTCGTTCGGTCGCCGATCTCGTACCATCGGTGACGACCATCCGCAACATCTCCCGGGTCGGCTCCGACATGGGAGTCGGCTAGCAGCCGCTGAACAGGATCGACATTGCCAGAAACGCCAGCTGACCTGACGCCCCACTTCGAGGACGTCCAGCACCACTACGACCTGTCCGACGACTTCTATCGCCTGTTCCTGGATCCCACGCAGACCTACAGCTGCGCGTATTTCGAGCGCGACGACATGACGCTGCAAGAGGCGCAGATCGCCAAGATCGACCTGGCGCTGGGCAAGCTGGGTCTGCAGCCCGGCATGACGCTCCTGGACGTCGGCTGCGGCTGGGGCGGCACCATGATGCGCGCACTCGAGAAGTACGACGTCAACGTCGTCGGGCTGACGCTGTCGAAGAACCAGCAGGCGCACGTGCAGAAGTTGTTCGACAATTCGCCGAGCCCCCGGTCCAAGCGTGTTCTGCTGCAGGGCTGGGAGCAGTTCGACGAGCCCGTCGACCGCATCGTGTCCATCGGCGCCTTCGAGCACTTCGGCCGCGACCGCTACGACGCCTTCTTCAAGATGGCCTACGAGGCGCTACCCGCCGACGGGGTGATGCTGCTGCACACCATCGTGAAACCCGACGACGAGGAGTTTGCGGCCCGCAATCTGCCGGTCACCATGCGGCATCTGCGGTTCTTCAAATTCATCATGGACGAGATCTTCCCGGGCGGCGATTTGCCGCAGCCGGCGACGGTCAAACGCCACGCGACCCAAGCCGGCTTCAACGTCTCGCGCGTACAGCCGCTGCGGTTGCACTACGCACGCACGCTGGACACCTGGGCGGCCAACCTGGAGGCCAACAAGGAGCAGGCGATCGCGATCCAGTCGCAAGAGGTGTACGACCGGTACATGAAGTACCTGACCGGCTGCGCGGATCTGTTCCGCGAGGGCTACACCGACGTCTGTCAGTTCACCTGCGAGAAGCGCTGAGCATCAGCGACCCGGGATCGCTGGTATCTGCGGGATAGCCGGTGGCGCCGGGATCGCCGGCGGCGAGGGAATCTCGGGAACCGGCGGCACGATGGTCACCGTCGTGTCGCCCGGTGCCGGCGACACGGTCACTGTGGAGTTCGTGGGCGCACAGCACGGCGTAGGCGTCAACACGGTGGTGCTCGTCGGCGACGTCGTGGTGCTGCTTGTGGTGGTGCTGGTTGTGGTCTTGTTGTCCGAACTGCTTCCGCCACAAGCGGTTAGCAGCGGTAGAAGGACGGCAGTCGCGGCCGCGGCGACAGCGGCGGGCCGGATAAGCGCGCAGTGAGTCATGTCGGGTCTCCCTTCGGCGCACGCATAGCCATTTGGCAGACCCGCCAAACGGAGTCGCCGATCATGGCCACGTCCGTGCGCTAGCCCGCGTCGCCGACAGTTCCCGAATCCCTCTCAATCTCAACGGCTTTGGCGCTGAGCGTTAGCAATCAGCGCGCCTCCACCACGGTCTTTATCCGCTCGAGCGTCTTACGCATGTCGCGAAGATTGCGCCGTCTGCGAAGCCGGCCGATGCTCGCGGTGTAGATCCGAAGCAGCGGCGAGGGCTGCAGCCGAAACGACTCGGTCACGTCGGTGCCGTCGCCGCTGGGTGCCATCTCATAGCGCCAGTGGTTGGCAGGCTTGTCGCCGATCAACACGTCGAATGCGAACACCCGGCCGGGTTCGCAGTCGGTGACCCGGCACGTCGTCCAGTACACGGGGCCGATCTCGTTGCGGCGGACATGTCCGCGGAATCGGGCTCCCACAGCCGGGCCGGTGGCGCCGTCGAGCCATTCGGCCTCGAACGTCTCCGGCGAGAACTGGCCGATGTTGCGTACGTCGGCCACGAGCTCCCAGATTTTCATCGCGGGTGCGGACATGTGCACCGTCACTGAGCCGTCCATGCCGCGATTCAACCAGAATGGGTGGTGTGGCAGGCCCGAGGTGCGCGACATCGTGACCGGCACGAGAAGCCGAGGCCTGCTGCTGCTCGTTGCCGTGCTCGCAGCATTGGGGATCGTGGGCGCGGGTCTTTTCGTGCTCCGCATGCATGACCGCACGACCGACCATCCCGTCGATGCGCTCACCGACGAGCAGAGCAAAGCCCAAGTGCTCGCCGCTGCGAAGGAGATCGTCGGCACCGCAAGGCTGCGCAACCCGACCGGCGGCTACCTGCTGATGTCATGCGAGAACCAGACTGACCCGCCCTACCAGGGCGCGATCTATCTGACCTTCGACCTACCCTCGAGCGGCTTCTTCGACCAGGTGGCCGACGCAATGACTGCGCGCGGCTGGCAGAAGGGCTTGCCGCCGAACCAATATCTGTACGGCACCACGCTCTTCAAGAACGACGTCACCGCGGTTTTGTACCGCGACCCCGACCGCAACAGCGTCGGTGTCATGCGGATCTACGGCGAATGCCGCAACGTGACCGACCACCGGCGCGACGCCACCGGCTGGGTCGAGATCACCGACCAACTCCGTTAACGTGTGCGCGATGATCACGCCTGAGCGCCCGGCCTGGGTACCCACCCGGCTGTACCCGTTCCAGGATCGCTACCTCGACGTCGACGGCTCGACGGTGCACTACGTGGACGAGGGCAACGGGCCCACATTGCTTTTGCTGCACGGCAATCCGACGTGGTCGTTTCTGTACCGCGAGATCATCGTCGGGCTGCGAAGTCAATACCGCTGCGTGGCAATCGATTACCCGGGTTTCGGGCTTTCGACTGCAGCGGCGGGCTACCGGTTCACCCCGGTCGAGCATGCCGGTGTGGTGCAGCGTGCCGTGCAGCAGCTGGATCTCACCGACGTGACCCTGATGGTGCAGGACTGGGGCGGACCGATCGGCTTCGCCGTGGCCACTCGGCAACCGGACCGATTCACCCGGTTCGTCATCGGCAATACCTGGGCGTGGCCGAAGACCGATCTGGGCACACAGGCGTTTTCGCGTACGCTCGGCAGCCCTGTGGGCCGGTACTTGATCGAGCACCGCAACTTCTTCGTGGAGCGGATCCTGCCTGCAGGGGTGCGCCGCCGTCGACTCACCGATGTCGAGATGGGCGCTTACCGCGGGCCGTTTCCCACCGCAGAGTCACGACGGCCCCTTTCGGTGTTCCCGCGCGAAATACTGGGCAGCAAGAGCTTTTTGGCGGAGGTGGCCGCTGGTCTGCCACGATTGTCCGAGAAGCCCGCACTGGTGTTGTGGCCCACCAAGGATGTGGCGTTTCGCGCGCCGGAGCGGGCCCAATGGCAAGCGTTGTTCCCCACGCATCGCACCGTGCTGCTCGAGGGCGCCGGCCATTACATGCAAGAAGACGCCGCCGACGAAATCGTCTCCGCCATAAGGGATTTCGTTCCGCATTAGCGGACTGTCGTGGCACTCTCGACGATCGCGCCGATGACCGGCGCCAGCGTTTGGGCGTACTCGATGGTGACGTGGTTGTCGTCGCGATAGACCAGGTTGTCGCCGACGATCACCGGGCAGCGCTCGGCGGTGCAGAACACCGCGGTGAGGTCGTTGTACTGTCCGCCCGCCGCGGTCGTCGCCGCCGCCTCGGCCGCGATGCCGGCGTCCCGCACCGCGTCAGAGCGTCGCGGCGCACACGCCTGCGCGTCGTCGAGGTGAGCCGATACGCACGTCGGCACGGTGCTGCGCGGATCGGGAATCGGGCCGAGTACCACCACCATGGCCCCGGTCGCCCGCAACCGGCTCACCAAGCGGCTCAGGCTGTCCACCCACTGGGGATCGTAGGAAGTGAAGCCGAAGTCTGCGCCGTAGCGGCGGGACATGCCGACGACGACGAGCCGCGGGTGCTCGACCTGCAGCCGGCTCATTACGTCAGTTCGCCATTGCTCGCATTCGGTGTAGCGCCGGCCGAGATACGGGCTGGTGATGGGCAACTGCAGCAGCGGACAGGTGACCTTGCCCAGCGTCTCCAGCCGCCAATGGCGTTGCTGCGCAACGGTTTCCAGTGCGGGGCTCCACATGGCAGCGTGGGAATCACCGACCAGTGCCACCGTGGTGGGCGATGCGGTGTCCCCGGATGCGCACTCGGGCTGGCCCACCTCCCGCCACGACCGCACGCAGCCGTTGAGGAAGACCGTGGGTTTGTCGCCGGCGGCATCGGCCAGCGATGGTTTGAGGTTCGCGGGTACGGCGCGCACCGCAGTGGCGGCTTGCACGGCGGCCGCGACGTGTGCGGTCAGCTGGGCGAGCGGGTCGTCGTGACCGGCGGGCTGCGTCGGCGCGGGTTGGTCGTACGTCACCGCGGCCGCGGCCGCCCCGTGGCCGACGGGAGCCGGGCGCACCGCCAGCAGCATCGTGGCGGCGGTCGCGGCCACTGCGGTGACGGCTGCGCCGAGCAGCAGACTACGCGCCTCTGACCGCCGAACCGCTGCCGCAAAGCGGATCGGGTTCTCGACGAGTCCCAACGTCAGCACCGCCAGCACGAACGACACTGCGGCGGCGACCAGGCGGCCGGCCAGACCCAGCGGGTGGCCGAGCAGCGCAGGCGCGAGCAGCAGCACGGGCCAGTGCCACAGGTACCACGAATACGACGCTCGGCCGATCATCCGCATCGGCGGCCGCGACAGCGCTCGGCCCACCCCGCTGTCTGCTGTCGCACAGCCGGCACCGATCACCAGTGCGGTGCCCAGCACCGGGAGCAGCGCGGCGGTGCCGGGGTACGGCGTCGCACGGTGCAAATCCACACAAGTGACGAGGATCAGCACCAGACCGCCCCATCCTGCGGCCGCGGCGGCGCGGTCGCTCAACGCGCGCCACCGGCTGGCGGTCAGCGCCACCAAGCCGCCGACCGCCAGCTCCCAGGCACGCGACGGCAACGAGAAGAACGCCCACGACGGCAGCGTGTACGTCCACGCCAGCGAGACGACAAACGACGCGGCGGCCAACCCCGCGAGGACCGAAATGTACGGCAGCACCGAGCTGCCGGCATCGGCTCGGCGGCGCGCGCGCAGGAGCACCCAGGCGGTACCGATGATCAACGCCGGCCAGACGAGGTAGAACTGCTCCTCGACGCCCAGCGACCAGTAGTGCTGCACCGGCGACGGCGCGGCATCGGCGCTCAGGTAGTCGGTGCCTTCGATCGCGAACCGGTAGTTGCCGGTGTAGAGCGCCGATGCGATGACGTCGCCGAGCACGCTGCGCGCCTGCAGCGGCGGCAACAGCAGACACGCCGCGACGCCAGTGACGACGAGCACCGCCCCGGCCGCCGGCAGCAGTCGTCGCGCCCGGGCGCCGTAGAACCTGACCAGCCGGATGCCGCCGCGCTGCCTGACCTCTCGCCACAGCAGCCCGGTGATCAGAAATCCCGAGATCACGAAGAACACGTCGACTCCGACGAAGCCGCCTGGGAATGCGGGAAATCCGGCGTGGAAGAGCACCACGGTCAGCACCGCGACCGCCCGCAGACCTTCGATGTCGGCGCGGAACTCACGGCGTCTGCCGGCGCGGGGTGTGGTGCCGCGTCGGGGGGCAGCGGTGGGCGCAACGGTGTTCACTCGAGCGCCGATCTTGCCACGCGCGGCTGCATGCACCCAGCAGGTGAACGGCAGGTCGCCTAGGCAATGACTAGGCAATGCAATGACTAGGACGCCAGCCAGGCCAATTCGTCGGGGAGTTGTCCCCGCCAGAACGACTCGTCGTGGCCACCGGGGGAGAAGCTGCCCGCGACCGGTCGGCGCAGCTGCGCGACGAACTGGCGGGCGGCGGCATAGAACCGGTCTGACACACCACAGTCCACCCGGATCGGAATCGACGCCAGCGCAGGCTGACCGAAGACGGTGTTGCGTTGCCAGTCGCTGTAGCTGTCGAATGCCCCGTCGTCGGTGGCCATATAGGACGTCCACAGCGCAGGACTCACCGCGCAGATTCCCGCGGTCCGGGCAGGGCCGAGCCGGGCGCCCAGCAGCAGCGCGCCATAGCCGCCCATCGACCAGCCGAGAAACCCGACCCGTGACGTGTCGAGGCCTTGGGTGGCCAGCATCGGCAGCAGCTCGGTGAGCACCATCGCGCCGGAGTCGGCACCGGTGGCACGCCTGTGCCAGTACGTGTTGCCGCCGTCGACGCTCACCACCGCGAACGGCGGCAGGCCGGCACTCACCACTCGCGCGAGCCCGTCGGCCACGCCCAAGTCCATCACGCTGGCCGCGTCGCCGTCGCGGCCGTGCAGCGCAATGACCGGCCGAAGCGGTCGGGTTTGACCGGGTGGGCGCGCGATCACCCACTTCGTCTCGACGCCACCCCTGGCCGCCGAAAGGAAGGAGCCGGTGAGAAAGGTGGGTGCCGTCGCTGTCGCCGGCGCGGGTTCGCCTCGAGAAACGGCCGGTCCCAACAGGTTTGCCAGCGCGTAGGTTCCTGCGGCCAGTCCCGCGGCATGCAAGGCCGCTCGACGTGTCACCGGCGCCATGCGGGCAATCATGGCAGCGTGAAGCGATGCATCATGAAACGTGCTGACACCGAACCGATCACAGTACGGTCACCGGTGCCCAGAGCGCTCCGTTTGGGACCGCACAATCGCGCGGCACGGCGCGCGGGCGCAGAGATCAGGCGGGTAAGCGGTGGGCGTGCAGGTTCTTCGCCGTGGGCGATGTGGCCACGGTGGCCGGGTCCGGAGACGTGCGTAGCACGCGGTCGGCCGTGCCCGCGCTGGTGACGGTGAACCAGTAGTGCTCGTTCTTGAAGTGGTGCAACCGGTGGTGACGCCAGATAGCCCGGTACACACCGGTTTTGGGCTTGTAGTCACTGTGGATCAGAAAATGCGTCCACTCGTAGGCCAGCCCGAGCACGGTGAGGAAGACAAGGTAGCTCAACCCCAATGCCAAGCGCGGGAACGCCAGCACCGCAATCGCGATTGCCAACGGCAGCACCCACAGCAGCGACTGCCACGGAATGAAAACCAGCGGCACATCGCGGGGATCGACGTGGTGTTCGCGGTGCTTGCGCGCCAGCAACGGGTCCACAGTGACTGCGCCGACGCGTCGCGGCCGCCAATGCAGGATGCCCACGTGAACGATCCACTCGAAGAAAGGGAAGACGGCAAGCATCACCACCGGTACCAGCGCGTCGGTGACGCGCCACTCACCGACGGCGGCCCGCGCAGCGCCCGCGGCGAGCAGGGCGGCGGCAATCATCAGCGGCGACGGATGCTTCCAGAACTCGCGCGCGGCGTCAGTGAGCGTGAATGTGCGGCGCGTGCGCGTCATCGTTGTTTCTCCAAGCCGTCCAGCGCGTCGAGCAGCGCAGTGGTCGCGGGCTCGAGCAGGTCACGCGCGGCCCGCAGCGCACGTTTCGCGTCGCCTGCCGTAATGGCGTCGGCAAGTCGCCGATACAGGTCGGGGCGGCCGACTTCGGCCTGCATCACCGTCGCGAGCGCACCCAGCGCTGGCTCGTAGGCAGCGCGCAAAGTGTTGTACATCAACCGGAACACGATCGACTCGGCACCGTCCACGACGTGGTCCCAGAACGCCAGCGCGCACCGCTGACGCTCGACCGGATCCGCCTCGTCCTCGATCCGGCGAATCGAATCCTCAAGTGCCACAGCAAGTTTCGAACCAGCACGGAGTGCAGCCAACTCCGCAACCTTGGGTCCGTTGTGTAACCGGGTCTCGAGAACGCTTCGCACGACGGCAACGTCGAGCTCACCCGCACGCATCAGCAAGCTCGGCAGAAGATCCAGGCCGGCATGGCGCTTGAAGTCGCGAATCGTCGTCGAATCGCCTTGGCGAACCTCGACGAGACCGGCTGCAGAAAGCCTTTTGAGCGCCTCCCGGACCGCGGGCCGGGACACCCCGAGCACCTCGGCAAGGCGGCGCTCGCTCGGCAGCGCCTGGCCAGGCCGCATCTCACCGCTGAGGACGTCGGCGACGATCTGTCGGAACACATCCTCGGGTACCGAGCGTCGGTTCACCGGCTGAAGGGCCATGTCCGCCAGCATTGCCGAAATGTCGCCAGACGTCAAGTGGTCAGACCAACTGCGGCACAGGCCGGTGAGAGGGTTCACAGAACGGCTTGGGTAGGCTCGGCCGACGTAACTGGAGGCCCGACCCTGTCTGCGCGTGTCGAGCATCGGCGACGCCGGACATGAGGAGTGCGAACTGGATACGGTACTCGGACTCTCGATGACCCCGACCGCGGTCGGACTGGTGCTTGTCGAAGGCGAAGGCGCCGACGGCGAGATCATGGACCACGACGCGTTCGACGTCCCGACCCGACGAGGCGCCGCCGCGATCAGCACCTCCGAATACGTGGCCGGCGCGATGTCTCTGACCGCGGCCATGGCCGGCGGCCATCGCCCGCATGCCATCGGCGTGACGTTCAGCGATGACTCCGAACTGCACGCCTCACTGTTTTTGAAGTCGCTGTCTGAAGCCGGATTCGACAACGTCGTCGCAGTGCCCTGCGCGGAGGCCGGCGAGGCCCTGGCCCGCGGGATCGGCCGCACCGCAGGCTACGACGAGACCGCGGTCTGCCTGCTCGAGCCGCAGTCCGTGGTCGTGTCCATGGTCGACACCTACGACGGCGCCGTGCAAACCATCTCGCATCGCGCTCACGACACCGATGCGCAGCTGATCGACTGGCTGATCCGGGTCTTCGACGTGAACGACTGGCACCCCGAATGTCTGGTGCTCGTCGGCCCTGACAGCGAACTCTCCACGCTGGCAACGCAACTCGAGCAGGCCCTCGATCTCCCAGTGTTCGCGCCACCGGAGGCTGACCTTGCGCTTGCCCGCGGTGCCGCGCTCGCCTCCGCGCAGCCGCCGGAGGTGCAGCTCGACGACGACGCAGCGGCTCGGGAAGGCACCCGACGGTCCTGGCCGCTGTCGCACGCCGCGGCGCTGGCCATGCTGGGCATCGGGCTGCTGACGTTCATCGTGTCGATCTCGCTGGCTGCCGGCCTGCGGCTGACGTCGAACAGCGACACCACCCCACCCGCGCAGCAGCCGTCGGCCAATCCGCCAGCAGCGGCGCCGGCGGTACCGCCACCCGCAATGCCGCCTGTCGTGGTGCCCTCACCGGCCCCAGCCGCGCTGCCACCAGAGCCCAGCGCAGTCGCGCCGGCCGAACCGTCGTCGGTCACCGACGAGGTCGCGGCCACGGTGCCCGACGAGCCAACCGATGGCGCCGGGCCGTGGGCGGGCGAGGAGGTCCCGCCGGTTTTCGGTCCGCCGCCGCCGGCACCCGACGCGCCGCCACCGACCGAGTCGGCGGAGAAGCCGCCTCTGCTCACCCGGATCCTCTCGCACGTCCCGGGCTTGCACGGCGATCCCAAGCCGCCGGCCGCCCCGGTCCAGCCGCCGGCTCAGCCGTCGCCCTGACAGTTGAGGCAGATGCCTCACGCGCGCAAGCAGCACCCGGCGCGAGCATCGGCCCATGACCACTTCAGCAGCACCGCTCAAGCCCGCCTTTGACCAGCTCGCGCCGCGCGGCGGACGCGTCGACGCCACTGCCGTCACCCGCCATGTCGGCAGGCATCAGATCCTCCAGTCGCTTTCCCTGACCGTGGAAGAGGGCGAGCTGGTCGCCATTGCCGGGGGCAGCGGCGCCGGTAAGAGCACGCTGCTGGAAGTTCTCGCGGGATTGCAGCCGCCGTCTTCCGGCCAGGTCCGACACGACGGCTGCGTGCTGGCGACGGCGGCCGACCGCAGCATCGGCTATGTGCCCCAGGACGACATCATCCACCTGGAGATGCCGTTGCGGCGGACGCTGCGCTACGCAGCACGGCTGCGGTTGCCGGAGGGCACGTCGGCGGCCGAGGCCGACCGGGTCGTCGAGGAGACGATGCACGAACTCGACCTGACCGATCGGGCCGACGTGCCGGTGCGGTCGCTGTCGGGCGGGCAACGCAAGCGGGCCAGCATCGCGGTGGAGCTGCTGACCCGGCCACGCCTGTTCTTCCTCGACGAACCGACCTCGGGGCTCGACCCGTCGACGGCCGCCGACGTGATGCGGCTGCTGCGCCGGCTCAGCCGCCACGGCGTAACCGTCGTCTTGACCACGCATGAGCCGGCCGGCATCGACGTGTGTGACCGGGTGGTGTTTTTGGCACGCGACGGCCATCTGGCCTTCAGCGGCAGTCCCGCAGAAGCTCGGCGGTACTTCGGGGTAGGTGACCTCGCGCACGTCTACGACAGGCTGGCCGAGCACACACCCGAGACATGGGCGAACCGGTTCGCGGCACACCGGGCCGTCGGACCGGCAGCCGGTGCTCAGCCGCCCATGCCGACCCCGCGCCTACAGGTCAAACGCACCGGCGCGATGCGGCAATGGTGGCTGCTGACCCGGCGCAATGTCGACGTCCTGGTACGCAACCGGCTGACCCTCGCGATCCTTCTCGGCTCACCGGTGCTGGTCACCGCGATGATGGCGACGCTGTTCAGGCGTGGCACCTCCGACCCGCACACCGCAGCTGACGTCGGGCCTGCCCAGATCGCGTTCTGGATTGCGTTCGACGGGTTCTTCTTCGGTCTGACCTACGGTCTGCTGCAGATCGTCGGGGAGATGGCCGTGTTCCGGCGGGAACGCCTGGCCGGGCTGAGCGTGGCGGCGTACGTGGCTTCCAAGGTGACCGCACTGCTTCCGGTGCTGGCCGCCGTAAGCGCCGTGCTGCTCGGTGCATTGCGGCTGCTCGGCCGGCTGCCCGAGGCGGGATGGGACGTCTACGCGGTGCTGTTCGTGACGGTCGTGATCGAGGCGACGTCCGCCCTGGCGCTCGGCCTGCTCGCGTCGGCTGCGGTCTCCAACGCCGCGCAGGCCGCGCTCGCCCTGCCGATGCTGTGCTTCCCGCAGGTGTTGTTCGGCGGCGCGATCGTGCCCGTCGACCAAATGGCCACCCCCGGGCGGTTGATGAGCTATGGGCTGGCCAACCGCCACGCGTTCGAGGCGCTGGGCCGCGAGCTGGATCTCGACCGGTACACCCCGGCACTGCCGGCCATGTCCGCCTACCGCGACAGCTTTCACGGCGGCACAGGTGCGAGTCTGATCGCACTGGCCACATTCGCCGTCGCGCTCATGCTCGCGACCGTGTGGTTGCTGCAGCGCCGGTCCCGGCCCGGCTGCGCCCGGCGATGACGCCAACCCTCGCGGTTCAGAGCGCCCCGCCCACGACCGATCTGCGCCAGAATCGGCAGATGACCTCGCCGGTCGGGCGCTCACCCGAGTTACCCACCCGCGCCGAACTGCTCGCCGCGCTGTCGGTGGCGATCGATCTCGGCCTCGGGCAGCCGGCCGAGCACATGCTGCGGTCCGCGCTCATTGCGACGCGAATCGCCGATCGCCTGGGCCTGCCTCGAAGCGAGCGCGACACCATCTACTACGCGACGTTGATCATGTGGATCGGCTGCCACGCCGATTCCCACGAATACGCACGCTGGTTCGGCGACGACATCGCCGTGCGCCACGACGCATATTTGGTTGACTGGTCGGGCTTACCGTACTGGAACTTCGTGCTGCGCAACGTGGCTCGGGGAGAGCCGCTGATCCGTCGGCTCACCGTCATGGCCGCGCTCGTGCGCAACGCCCGCGGCCATCTCTCCAAATTGATCCATTCGCACTGTATGTCGGCGGGACTGCTGGCCGAGCGGTTGGGCGTTGGTCCGGATGTGCAAGCCGCGCTTGCGTTTACGTTCGAGCGTTACGACGGCGGCGGACTGCCCGGCGGTGTGCGAGGTGACCAGATCCCCATCGCGATCCGGGTTGCACAGCTGGCCGACATGGCCGAGGTGCACCAGCGCAGCTACGGCACCGAAGGCGCGGTCGCGATGGCACAGAGCCGCCGCGGCGGCCAATTCGACCCGCAGGTGGTCGACGTCTTCGTGCGCGATGCGGACCGCATTCTGAGCGGTCCGCCGGCCGGGGACGTCTGGCGTGCGGCCCTGCGGGAGGCGCCGGATCGCCACCAGCAGCTCGACGCGCGGACCCTCGACGGTCTGTTGTCCGCTTTGGGTGACTTCGTCGACCTGAAATGCCCGTTCACAGTTGGTCATTCAGGTGCGGTGGCGCGGCTCGCCGCGGATGCGGCGCACGCAGTGGGGCTCGATGCCGACACCGTGGCGTTGATCAAGCGTGCCGGCCACGTCCACGATCTCGGCCGGATTGGGATCTCGAACCACATCTGGTCCAAGCCCGGACCGCTGACTTCCGCGGAGTTCGAACGCGTCCGGTTGCACCCGTATCTGACGGTGCGGATCCTCAGTCAGGTGCCGGGCCTGCGCCAAGAGGCGCAACTGGCCGGCAATCACCACGAGCACGTCGATAGCTCCGGCTATCCGCGCGGGCTCGGCGGGGCAGCGTTGACCATGCCGGATCGTCTTCTGGCGGCTGCGGTGTGTTATCAGTCGGCTCGCGAGCCGCGGCCGTACCGAGAGCAACTCGGGCCGGACGCGGCGGGGCGGCGGTTACGGGAACGCCTGCGCGACCGCGCATTTGATCCGGTGGCTGTCGATGCGGTGCTGCACGCGGCCGGCCTGAAATCGGAGCGGCCGAACCCGCGCCCGCACGGCTTGACGCCGCGCGAGATCCAGGTGCTCACGCTGGTGGCGCAAGGTGCATCCGACAGGCAGATTGCGGCGGCGCTGGTGATCAGCCAGAAAACCGCACGCAATCACGTCGAGCGGATCTACAGCAAGATCGGCGTGTCCAACCGGATCGGCGCGAGCATGTACGCGCTGCGTCAGGGGTTGATCGCGAACGCGAACGCCTAGCGGCCGTTTAGACTTGGGCAGCCGTCTTACCGGTGTAGTCCACGTGCCAGTGTTTGATTCCGTTGAGCCAGCCGGACCGCAGCCGCTCGGGCTTCGAGATGGGTTTGAGGTCGGGCATGTGGTCGGCGATTGCGTTGAACATCAGATCGATGGTCATCCGGGCCAGGTTGGCGCCGATGCAATAGTGCGCGCCGGTGCCACCGAAACCCACGTGCGGGTTGGGATCGCGCAGAATGTTGAAGGTGTAGGGGTCGTCGAAGACATCTTCGTCGAAGTTGGCCGACCGGTAGAACATGACCACCCGTTGGCCCTTCTTGATCTTCACGCCGCCCAGTTCGGTGTCGGTAAGCGCAGTGCGCTGAAAAGACGTGACGGGCGTGGCCCACCGGACGATCTCGTCGACCGCGGTCGTCGGGCGCTGCTGTTTGAACAACTCCCATTGGTCGGGGAAGTCGGTGAACGCCATCATGCCCTGGGTGATCGAGTTGCGGGTGGTCTCGTTGCCCGCCACGGCCAGCAGGATCACGAAGAAACCCAGTTCGTCGTCGGAGAGCTTGTGCCCTTCGACGTCGGCCTGCACCAACTTGGTGACCAGGTCTTCGCCGGGTTTGTCGGCGCGTTCGGCGGCCAGTTGCATGCCGTAGCTGATGAGTTCGACCGATGCCGTCACGGCGTCATTGTTGGCGAACTCCGGGTCCATGTCGCCCACCATCTCGTTGGACCAGTGGAACAGCTTCATCCGGTCTTCCTGCGGCACGCCCATCAGCCCGGCGATGGCCTGCAGCGGCAGCTCGCACGACACCTGCTCGACGAAGTCGCCACGGCCTTGCGCCGCAGCGGTCTTGACGATGTCCTGGGCCCGTTCGCTCAGCTCTTCGCGCAGCCGTTCGACCGCGCGAGGTGTGAACGCGCGGGAGATGATGTGACGCAGGTGGGTGTGATGCGGTGCGTCCATGTTGAGCAGCACGAACTTTCCGCGGTCGATCTGGTCGCCGACGGCGCCGTCCTGGTAGCGCGGCAGCGCAGTCTTCTTCTCGCTGGAGAACACGTCACTGCGCCGCGAGATCTCCTTGACGTCTTTGTGCTTGGTCACCACCCAGAAGCCGCCGTCGTCGAACCCGCCTTTGCCGATCGGCTGCTCGTTCCACCAAATAGGCGCGGTGCGGCGCATTTCGGCGAGTTCTTCGACGGGCAGGCGCTCGGCATAGATGTCCGGATCGGTGAAGTCGAATCCAGGCGGGAGGTTCGGTGTCGGCCCCGAATTACCCATGACGCGCATCCTCGCTACTTGTGTGACGCTTATCGCATTGCTACACCACGTTGCGGGGTCTCGTCACGGCCTTGAGGCAAGGTGGCAGAGCCTGTCGGGTCAGCGACCCTGCGGCTCGCGGTATTCGACCACCGATTCCCGGCGGATGACGGTGTCGCCCTGACTGATCACCAACTGCTGCGACGACAGCGAATAGGTGACGCCGTTATTGCGTGCGACGAACTCACGCTCGGCGATGTTTTGGGCGGCCACATTCAGCGCTGCGCCGTCAGTGAGCCGGACCGCACGGTACTGGTCGTCGCCATGCTGATCGGAGCAGATCGCCACGAGAGAGCCCTGAGTACGCGCGAACGCGACGCCGGTCCACGGGCCGTCGCATCGGGCAGGGCTGTTGAGGAACCCCCTGGCGTCAGACGGATACGGCGAATCTGTCTGAGGCACTGCGGATTTCGGTGGCGTCGGCGCGGCGGAAGACGGCAGCGAACGAGCCGTCCATGACTTCTTCACCACTGCGTTCACGAACGCCAACGTGGCCACCAGCGCCGCGACTGCGGCCAGCAGCAGAAGCGTCGACACCGCGCGAGATCGCCAGCGACGCACCGACCATTCCCTCCGCGTACGTGGGTTCCTGCGGCCGTGAAGCCTTTACCGGTACGTGGATACCGCGCGGGTGTGCGCGTTCGATCACGAACACGACACGAGTTGGTGCCGGTCTCAGACGCAGCCGCTCACGCTGATCCGGCGCCCGACGTTCGCGCAGACGTTGACGTCCGGTGCGGGCGGAGGCGGAGGTGGAGCGGCGTAGTCAGGCGGCGGTTCGTCCTCGGGCATCGGCGCGTAGTACGGCGGCGGCGGGACGAAGTCCGCAACGGTGTCAGCGATGTTGGCGCACCCGCTGACCGAGACTCGCCGTCCCACGCTGGCACAGACGTCGGCTCCCGCGACTGCGGGAGAGCTGACCACGATCACGCCCGGAATCGCTGCGGCGCCCAGCACGGCGGCGACGGCGGTTTTCCATGAGCGGTTCCACCACGCCATCGCAACTCCTCACCCGCCACCACACCGGAAGCCGGAGTATATCGGGATCAGCCCGCGGGCAGAGCTCTTTCGAGACGATGCCGCGAAAGTCGTTGCAGTGCAATCGAATCGGATGAGTAATTCAGACTGCCGCTGCCTCGTTGAGCTCGTTGAGCCGGTTCGTCGCCTCGAGGTATTCCCGCACCCACCGCT
Source organism: Mycobacterium sp. NGS19 (assembly GCF_059813155.1). Taxonomy (NCBI): domain Bacteria; kingdom Bacillati; phylum Actinomycetota; class Actinomycetes; order Mycobacteriales; family Mycobacteriaceae; genus Mycobacterium; species Mycobacterium sp. NGS19. Next base: position 140,639 of record NZ_JCALEB010000006.1, on the reverse strand, counting down.
CGATGACCGCCGAGGTCTTCTCGACCTTCGTGAACTGCCCGACAACCTGCCCGACTGGGTTGAATGCGACGTCTACGGTCTCGTTGGGGTACTTGTGGGTGGCGGCGACGGCCATGCCGGACACCATGAACTGCAACGGCATGCCGAGCGGTTTGGGGTTCTCCGGCTTCTCCCACGCCTCGGTCCAGTCGTTGCGCAACATCCGGGCCGGCTTGCCGGTGAACGACCGGCTGCGCACGGTGTCGCGGCTGGACGCCTTCGCGTAGGCGGCCTGTTGCACGGGCGTGTTCTCGGCTTCCTCCACCATCAGCCACTGCGAACCGGTCCACGCGCCCTGCGCGCCCAATGCCAGTGCGGCCGCGATCTGCTGGCCGCTGCCGATGCCGCCGGCCGCGAGCACCGGAAGCGGCGCAACCTCCTTGACCACCTGCGGCCACAGCACGATCGAGCCGATCTCGCCGCAGTGGCCACCGGCCTCGCCGCCTTGCGCGATGATGATGTCGACGCCCGCGTCGGCGTGCTTGCGGGCCTGCGACGGCGAGCCGCACAGCGCGGCGACCTTGCGCCCCTCGTCGTGGATGTGCTTGATCATGTCGACGGGGGGAGTGCCGAGCGCGTTGGCGATCAACGTCATCTTCGGGTGCCGCAGCGCGACCTCGACCTGGGGCGTCGCGGTGGCCTCGGTCCAGCCCAGCAGCCGCAGCGCGTCCTCGTCGCTGTGGTCGGTCGGCACCCCGTGGTCCTTGAGAATCTTCTTCGCGAAGTCGATGTGCTCCTGGGGCACCATCGACTGCAGCATCTTGGTGAGCTCTTCGGCCGACAGGTTGGCATCCATCCCCTCGTACTTGTTGGGGATCACGATGTCGACGCCGTAGCTGTGATCGCCGATGTGCTCGTCGATCCAGTTGAGCTCGATTTCGAGCTGTTCAGGCGTGAAGCCGACGGCACCCAGCACGCCGAAGCCGCCCGCTTTGCTCACCGCGACGACCACGTCGCGACAGTGCGTGAATGCGAATATCGGAAATTCGATGCCCAACTCGTCACAGATGGCGGTGTGCATTACCTGCTCCTTTGGCCGCGGCCGGCGAACTGAAACGTGTTCTAGTTTAGTACCCGGCTCTCCGCATGTCGCCAGTAGGGCGCAGCTGGGCCGTCGTGGGCGCGTCACCAGGTCAGCGGACCGATCCCATAACCGCCGCGCGTCGGCCTCATATCGGTTCGGTAATGGTCACAAGTGTCACTTGAGCACCATCAGTAACACACCTAGCTTCGGGGTCAGGTCTTGACATCAACCGGAATAGGGAAAACACATGGCACGGATCGGCACTCGCACCGCCACCATCGCAGCAGCAGCCGGAGGATTCCTCGCGGCGTTCGTTGCGTTCAGTCCAACCGCCGCGGCCGATCCGGCTCCGGCAGCACCCGGAGTTCCCGGGATCGACATGATGTCGCAGCTCGCCAACGCCCCGGCGATGGCATCACAGTTCCTGCAGAGCGCGGCGTCGATGCTGTCCCCGAAGCCGGCCACCAGCCAGCCGAGCATCAGCCAACCGGCCTCCGCCCCCACGCCGGGAGCGCCGACCGCCAGCGCGTCGCTCACTCTGCCGCAGCAGCCGGCGGCGCCGATCTCGGCGCCCATGAATTCGCTTGTCGGCACCGTGCCGCAGGGCCAGCTCAACATGCCGGCCAACCTTCCGGTGGCGCCGCTGCTCAACCAGCTCGGCCTGCCCGGCAACCTGAACGGGCTCGGGATGCCGAACCTGGGCGCCAACCCCGGCGCACCCGCCGCGGCGCCCGCACCGGCGCCGGGGGCGCCTGCGCTGCCGCCGAACCTCAACCCCTTCTCGGCTCTGCCCTGATCGGCACGCTGCACGCCCGCCAATGTGGCGGGCGTGCAGTGCGTTTGCGCTAGGTTCGCCACCGTGGAGGAGCGAGAGTACACGCAGCTCGACGGGTTGGGTCTGGCGTCACTGGTCGCGGCCGGTGACATCCAGCCGGGGGAGCTCCTGGAGGTTGCCCGAGCGCGGGCGGACCGGTTCAACCCGAAGATCAACGCCATCTGCACGCGCCTGGATCAGCGGGCGCAGCAGCGCGCGAGCGGACCGCTGCACGGTCCGTTCGCCGGCGTGCCGTTCCTGATCAAAGACCTGCGCCAAGACCTCGCCGGCACGACAACGACGGACGGCTGCCGAGCGCTGGCCAACCGCACGGTGTTCGACACCAGCACGGTGGTGCAGCGCTGGCTCGACGCGGGGCTTCTTGTCTTCGGCAAGACCACAACCCCGGAGTTCGGCGCGAAGGGGGTCACCGAGGCCGAACTGTTCGGCCCGACCCGCAACCCGTGGGACCTGGACCGCACCCCGGGAGGCTCGTCGGGCGGGTCCGCGGCAGCGGTCGCCGCGGGCATCGTCCCGGTAGCCGGCGCCAGCGACGGCGGCGGCTCGATCCGCATTCCCGCCGCGTGTACCGGGCTGGTAGGCCTAAAAGCCGGTCGCGGGCTGATCCCGCACGGCCCCAATGCCAGCGATCCGCTCAACGGACAGGCCACCCACGGGGTGATCTCACGGTCGGTGCGCGACACCGCCGCGATGCTCGATGTGCTGGCCGGCCCCGACGCGGTGTCGGCCTTCGCGCCGGCCATCCCCGAGCGCCCGTTCCTCGACGACCTCGATCGCCCGCCTGAGCCGCTGCGAGTCGGTTTCACCACCCACTCGGTGATCCGCGGGTCGGCCCACCCGGAAGCCGTGCGCGCCGTGGAGAGCGCGGCGAATCTGCTCACTGAGCTCGGACACCACGTCGAAGAGGTCCGGCCCACGTGGGATGACGGCCAGCTCGCCCGCGACTTCTTGACCGTCTGGTTCGTCAACCAGGCGATCGAGGTGGCCCGGATCAAACGCGACACCGGTGCCGGCGATGACGGCTTCGAACAAGACACCCGGGTGATGGCCGCCCTCGGTCGCGCGGTCAGCAGCGTCGATCTGCAGCAGGCACAGGAGCGCCGCCACCAGCACATCGCCGGTCTGGCGCAGCTGCACGACACCCACGATCTGCTGATGACGCCAACCCTGGGCGAGCCGCCGATCCGCATCGGCGCCCTGGATCTGCCCGCCGTGCTGCGCACGATGGCCGACGCGCTGCTGCGGACCAGAACCGTGCGGGTGCTGCAGATGACCGGCATCGCCGACCAGATCATCCAGCGCAACTTGGGCTGGGTCCCGTACACGCAGCTGGCCAACATCACCGGACGCCCGGCCATCAGCCTGCCGCTGTACTGGACGGGTGCGGGGCTGCCACTGGGGGTGCAGTTCGTGGCACCGCTGGGCGGAGAGCGGCTGTTGCTGCGGCTGGCTCGCCAGCTCGAGCTCGCCGCTCCGTGGGCGCAGCGGCGCCCAGCGCAGTTCGCCTAGCCGCTAAGTGGTTGCGCGACAGCTGATTTCCATGCTGTCGACGTCGCGGGCGCGGAAGCCGACGCTCACGTAACCGTGGGCGGGATCGCGCACGTAATTCAGATACGGCTTGGTGTCGGCCATGTCGGTGTTGTCGGCGACAATCAACGCTCCGGGCGTCAAGAGTGGTTCGAGGAGTTCGAGCACCGGCAGGTACATCTCTTTCCACCCGTCGAGCAACACGAACTCCACCGACCCCGTCAGCGTGCGCAGCGTTGCCAGCGCATCACCTTCGAGGACGGTGATCACCTCGTCCAATCCCGTCTCGGCGAACGTCCTCTTGGCGGCGGCCACCTTTGCGGCACTGAGTTCGGTGGTGACGACGCGCCCGTGGCCGTTGTCGCGCACCGCCGAAGCCAGATGGATCGCGGAAATGCCCAGGGACATACCGAATTCGACGACGGTGCCGGGCCGCGAGGCACGCACCAGCGCATAGAGCAGCCGTCCCGCCTCGGGTGTCACGGGCATGTAGATCTCGCTGAGCGCGTCAGCGCGCTGCTGGGGGCTCGCCGCTGCCAACTGCTGCCATTCGGTGTGCCGTTGGCGCAACATCTCCGACTGCTGGGCGGCCTCGCGGTACATGCGGTCGAGGGCGCGCGCGACCTTGGGATCATCGAGCGTATTCGTCACACGCTCGAGACTAGAGCCAGAGACGCGTGCCGGCCGCTCTCACTGCCTGCGCGTGGTGGCGCTGACGGCGTACCGCATCAGCGCCGCCCAGCCGAGGCTGGCCACCGCGCGCAGGGACCGCGCGCGCGAGCGTCCCTCGGCGCCGGTGACACGCAGCACCGGCCATCCACGCTGCGCCGCCGTCGCGGCAAGCCGGGGCCGCGGATTGACCGGGCGGGGGTGTCCCACCAGCGACATCAGCGCAATGTCCTCGTCGCCGTCGGCGTAGAAGTAACTGTGTTGCAGCTCAATGCCTTTCGCGTCGGACAGCTGCTGCACCGCGGCGGCCTTCTGCTCGCCCCACACCACCGGCCTGACGATTCTGCCCGTCAGCGCGCCGCGCTCGTCGACTTCGAAGTGGTTGCATACCACCGACGTGATGCCCAGATACCGCGCGACCGGCAGGGCGTGGATGGTCAGGGCCGACGAACTCATCACCACGGTGTGGCCGCGATCTTGGTGCGCCGCAACGATGTCGCGCATATGCGGGTAGACCCGTGCGGCGACGTGGCGGGCGAACAGCTGCTCGCCGAGTTGGTCGAGCTCGTCGAGCAGTTCACCGCGCAGGTAACCCGCCGCCCGGACGAGCAAGCGCTCGAACTGCATCCGGCCGAATCGGTATCGCAGCGATGCCTCGAGGATGCCCAGCACTTCGCCGATCCGGGCCTGGCCGCGCCGGATGCGATCACTGGCGTGAACGGTCGCCGTAAAACCGGAGACGAGAGTCCCGTCGAGGTCGAAGAACGCACCGACGCGCGGGCCGTGAAGGCCTGCGGCGATCTCCGCGACCGGGTCTGACAACCGAACATCCACTACTAGCACGGTAGCCGCTGTCGGCTTGTTACGGTGCCGGGCATGGCCATCCGCGTCGCACACATCGGAACCGGAAACGTCGGTCGTCTGGCGCTCACCGGGATCCTCACCAATCCTGCGCTGGAACTGACCGGGCTGTGGGTGTCATCGGACGCGAAGGTCGGCAAGGACGCCGGTGAACTGGCCGGCCTGGACACCGCCACCGGCATCACGGCGACCACCGACCTCGACGCGGTGCTCGCCGCCAAGCCGGACTGCGCGGTGTACTGCGCAATGGGCGACAACCGGCTGCCGCAGGCGATGGAGGACGTGCGACGCATCCTCGCGGCCGGGATCAACGTCGTCGGCTCGGCGCCGGTGGTGATGCAGTACCCGTGGCAGGTCATGCCGGACCAGTACATCAAGCCACTGGAAGACGCTGCGCTGCACAACAATTCGAGCTTGTTCATCAACGGTGTCGACCCGGGATTCGTCACCGACCTCATCCCGCTTGCGTTCGCCCAGACCTGCCAGCGCATCGAGCAGGTGCGCTGCATGGAGATCGCCGACTACGCCACCTACGACGGCGCCATCGTCATGTTCGACGTGATGGGTTTCGGCAAACCGCTCGACGACGTCCCGATCCTGTTCCAGCCCGGCGTGCTGTCCATGGCGTGGGGCTGCGGCATCCGTCAGCTGGCCGCGGGTCTGGGCGTCGAGATCGACGAGATCACCGATTCGTGCATCCGGGAGCCGGCGCCTGAGGCGTTCGACGTCGCGGCGGGGCACATCGCCAAGGGCACGGTCGCCGCGCTGCGCTTCGAAATCCGCGGGATCGTCGGCGGCCGACCGGCAATCGTCGTCGAACACGTCACCCGGCTACGCGAAGACCTGCGGCCGGACTGGCCGCAGCCCGCGCAGCCCGGCGGCTCCTACCGGGTGGAGATTGCCGGCGAGCCCTCCTACAAAGTCGACATCTGTCCGTCGAGCACGCGCGGCGACCACAACCACGCCGCGATCGTCGCCGCGGCGGGCCGAATCGTGAACGCGATCCCCGCGGTCGTCGCCGCACCGCCCGGCATCAGGACGACGCTGGACCTGCCGCTCGTCACGGGCAAGGCGGTGTTCTCCGACCGAATTGCAACAGGTTCTATTTCCTGAGGTACCGTGACGCGTCATGGGACGCGTGGACGACAAGGTTGCACTGATCAGTGGCGGCGCGCGGGGCATGGGCGCGACGCACGCACGGATGCTGGTGGGCGAAGGCGCCAAGGTGGTGATCGGCGACATCCTCGACGACGAAGGCAAGGCGCTGGCCGACGAGCTCGGCGATGCAGCACGCTACGTCCACCTCGACGTCACCGACCCCGAACAGTGGAAGGCTGCGGTGGCCACGGCCGTCGACGAGTTCGGCAAGCTCAACGTGCTCGTCAACAACGCGGGCACGGTCGCGCTGGGCCCGCTCAAGACCCACGATCTCAAGAAGTGGCAGCAGGTGCTCGACGTTAACCTCACCGGCACGTTCCTGGGCATGCAAGCCGTCGTCGAGCCGATGGAAAACGCCGGTGGCGGCTCGATCATCAACATCTCCTCGATCGAGGGCCTGCGCGGCGCACCCTGGGTGCACGGCTACGTCGCGTCGAAGTGGGGAGTACGCGGGCTGACCAAGTCCGCGGCGCTCGAGCTGGCCCCGCAGAAGATTCGCGTGAACTCGATCCATCCCGGGTTCATCCGCACGCCGATGACCAAGCATCTGCCCGACGACATGGTGCAAGCCCCGCTGGGCCGGCCCGGTACCCCGGAGGAGGTGGCGACGTTCGTCGTCTTCCTGGCCTCCGACGAGTCGTCGTTCGCCACGGGCGCCGAGTTCGTCATGGACGGCGGCCTGGTCGCCGACGTGCCGCACAAACAGTTCTGAACCGCCCCCCTTGCCCCGCGAACGTGCGCGTTTGCACGCCGACACGCCGGCGAGCGCTGTACAGGTGTGCACGGTCACGGCGCCTGCGGTAAGCGTTTAACCGCATCGCCAGGCAGGTATCACTGCGCCATGACCGACCTCACCTCGACGGGCGTGGCGTTGATGACGCCAGCGGAGGTGAACGCACGCCTCGACGCCGACGACGGGGCATGGGCCGCGTTCGGCCGGCATTGGGACGAACTCGCGCCCGACCCCTATGCGGCCGAACTCGGCACCCAGCGGCTCCGGCGTTACGGCCACTTCACGTTTCGTGACGGCGCCGCCGAGCTGCTGAGTCACAGCACTTTCGTGCAGCCCGAAGGCTCCAACCCGCTCTACGTCGACCACGCCCGGTGGTTCGAGCCGCTGACCGACGCATTCGCGAAGGATCCGCTGCTGCACGCGGTGCTGGACATGTTGCGGGAGTTCGCAAATACCCTCGAAGACCGTTGCGAGTGGAGCGCGAAAGTGACGCCGTTCCGGGTGCTCGCGACGACGGACGACGCAGGTCAGCCGACGCCCGAGGGCTTGCACCGTGACGGCGTGACCCTGGTGACGTCATTGCTCATCTGCCGGCGCAACGCGGTCGGCGGCCAAAGCTCGGTCTACGACGCCGACGGCAATCACCTTCTGACGACCACCCTTTCGCAACCCGGCACGCTGCTTCTGGGCGACGATCGCCGTACGGTCCACGGTGTCACGCCGATTCGCCCGACCGACCCGGGCCAGCCCGCGCAGCGCGACGTGCTGGTGATCACGTTCGCTCCGCCGTCCGATCGATGAGCTCGGGCAGCGCACGCCGGTGTGACGTGCTGAAGGCCCGGGTATCCGCGGCCGGTGCAGACGTTCCTGCCATATCCCGGTTTCGACGACACCGCGCATGTGCTCGACCAGCGACGGCTGGGTAAGCAGCGCGTCGAAACGATCCAGGTGCTGCGCGCGCTGACAGTGCCGGGATATGGGTGGCGTCGTCATCCGGCCGCGGCGATGTGGGCGGGCTACGAAGAGGCGCTGGTGCGCTACGGCCTGACAATCTGCGACGTCTGGTGCCAGCGTGGTCATGGCGACACATGTGCGGCCACTCTTGCAGCCGATTTGCGGGAGGCGACCGGTCTTTCGGCGGTTCGCAGTCAGGACCATCTGCGCGCTGCCGGCGAGCTGCCGCCCTGGCTCGGCGATCCGGCATTCCACCGAAGCCACCAGTCGGCGCTGCTGCGCAAGGATCCCGCGCACTACCGGCGCTTCTTCGGCGACGTCGCGTCGGACCTGCCGTATGTGTGGCCGGTATCCGACCGGCAACGCCGAATACCGGTGTGACCGTGCACGCCTGCAGCGCAGGAACAGCTCAATGCACACCTTGCATGCGGCGGCTCACCCACGGTGTCATCGCGAAGACCGCCGCGCCGGCCGCCACGGCGACCGCCCCGATGATCCCGAAGTAAGCGAATTCGTGCTCGGAGCTGTAGTAGCGCGCCAGCACCCCGGACATCGACGTGCCCATGCCGACGGAAAGGAAGAACAGCGCCATCATTTGTGCTCGGAATGCTTGCGGCGCAAGCTTTGTCGTGACGGAAAGGCCGATCGGCGAAATCAGCAGCTCTGATACCGCGAACACCGCCATGATCGCCATTATCAGAAGGGCCGGGACAGCCTTGCCCGACGAGCCGGCCGGCACGAGAAACAGCAAGAACGCCAACCCCATCCCGATCACGCCGTAGGCGAATTTGCGCGGGGTGCTGGGCGCGCGGGTGCCCACCCGGGTCCAAATGGCCGCGAAAACGGGCGACAGCACGATCACCCACACGGGTTCGATCGAGCCGATCCAATTCGACGGCGCGGTCCAGCCGAAGATCGACCAGTTGATCCGCTCGTCGGAATACACCGCCAACACGGTGAAGATCTGTTGGAACAGCGACCAGAACACCACGTTGGCCACGAACAGCGGAATGAAAGCCCGGACCCGCGAGCGCTCGGTCGGTCCGACGCGCGAGCTCGTCAGCATCGTCACGAAATATGCCGCCGACGCCGCGACGATCACCCCGGTGGTCACTTGGGACAGGTTCGACAACCGCACCAGCCCGGTCAGCAGCGCCACCGCCAGTGCTGCCCCCGCGGCACCGACAATCCCGATCAGGGGGCCAATTGCGCTGCGTCGCATAGGGTTCGGTACGTCCCGGCCGTGACTGCCCAGATTGCGGCGAAACACCAGATACTGCGTGAGGCCCGCCGCCATCCCCACGGCAGCGGCCCCGAAGCCGTAATGAAAGCCGACGTGAGTCTGCAGAAGGCCAGTCATCAACGGCCCGACGAACGCACCGAGGTTGACCCCAAGATAGAACAGCGTGAAACCGCCGTCGCCGCGGGCGTCGCCTTTCTCGTAGAGCGTGCCCAACAGTGACGACGCGTTGGCCTTCAGCGCACCAGAACCGAACGCCACCAAAACCAATCCCGTTGCGACACCGGCTAATCCGGGCACAACCGCGAGTGCGATGTGTCCGGTCATCACCACGACGCCGCCGTAGAACACCGTGCGTTCCATTCCGAGCAGCCGATCGGCGATCCAGCCGCCGAAAACCGTCGACAGATACACCAGTCCGCCGTAGGCGCCGACGATCCCCGTCGCTGTGTCTTTCGGCAGCCCCAACCCGCCGACGGTCACCGAGTAGTACAGGTAGTAGCCCAGGATCGTGAGCATGCCGTAGAACGAAAAACGTTCCCACAGTTCGACTCCGAACAGGTTGGCCAGCCCGATCGGGTGACCGAACAGTGTCCGTTCGCGACGCTCGGCGACCGTCATTGTGCAGATCGCCGATCGGTGCGGCTGCGGGCAACCCGGTACAGCCCTGGTGCCCGCGTCACCGCCACAGGCTATCCCGGTAGCATCCCGAGGTGGCCAAACTCGAGTTATCCCGGGAGTTGTCGCTGACCCCGCAGCAGGCGTGGGAACACGCGTCGAACCTCTCCGAACTCGGCGACTGGCTGGTGATGCACGAGGGCTGGCGCAGCGAGTTGCCGGACGAACTCACTGTCGGCACCACAGTCGTCGGCGTCGCCCGCGCCAAGGGATTGCGCAACCGCGTCACGTGGACGATACAGAAGATCGAGCCGCCCGCCTTGCTCGAAATCACCGGCAACGGCGTGGGCGGCACCAAGTATGCGTTGACCATGACCGTGTCTGAAACCCCGTCGGGGTGTTCGTTCAAGGTGAGGATCGACCTCGGCGGAAAGCCGTTGTTCGGACCGATCGGGGCGGCGGCGGCGCGCGCGGTCAAAGGTGACATCGAGCGCTCGATACAGCGATTCGAAGACCTGTACGGCTGACGCAACGCCCACTGATTGCGCTGCGACAGCCACGATCGTTGCCCGATTGTCGCGCAGGTAAGTTTGTCCGGTGACCGCTCGCGCAGGAATCGTCGTCACGGGCACCGAGGTTCTGACCGGCCGGGTGCAGGACCGCAACGGGCCGTGGATCGCCGACCGGCTGCTGGAATTGGGCGTCGAGCTTGCCCACATCACCCTCTGCGGTGACCGCGCTGCCGACATCGAGGCGCAGCTGCGCTTTCTCGCCGACGAGCGGGTGGACCTGATCGTCACCAGCGGGGGACTGGGTCCCACGGCCGACGACATGACCGTCGCGACGGTGGCCCGCTTCTGCGGCCGGGAGCTGGTGCTCGACGAAGCGCTGGAGCAAAAGATCACTGACATCCTCAAGCGGCTGATGGCGCGGTTGGACAATGTCGACCTCGAGGCGGTCCGAGCCGCGAACCGCAAGCAGGCCCTGATACCCGCCGGATCGCACGTGATCGACCCGGTGGGAACGGCGCCCGGCGTGGTGGTCCCCGGCACGCCGACGATCGTGGTGCTGCCCGGCCCGCCGCGCGAGCTTCAGCCCATGTGGCCCAAAGCCATTGCGACAGAAGCGGTTCAGCACGCACTGGCCGGCCGGACGGTGTACCGGCAGGAAACCGTGCGGATGTTCGGGCTGCCCGAGTCGGCACTTGCCGAGACCCTGCGCGAGGCCGAACACACGGTGGCCGGTTTCGACAGGCTGGAGATCACCACCTGCCTGCGGCGCGGCGAAATCGAGATGGTCACCCGCTACGAGCCTGACGCCGCGTCGGTGTACAGCGAGCTGATGGAGGTGTTGAGAAGCCGCCACGGCCGCGAGGTCTTCTCCGAAGACGGCTCTCAGGTGGACGACCAGGTGGCCGAGCTGCTCACCGGGCGCCGGATCGCGACGGCGGAATCATGCACGGCAGGCCTGATGGCTGCCCGGCTGACCGAGCGCGCCGGGTCCTCGGACTACGTGGCGGGCGGGGTGGTGGCCTACGCGAACGAGGCCAAGGCCGACGTGCTCGGGGTTGACCCCCGGCTGATCGAGAAGCACGGCGCAGTGTCGGAGCCCGTGGCGCACGCGATGGCGCAAGGTGCGCTGCGACGCTTCGGCGCCGACACCGCGATCGCGATCACCGGGATCGCCGGACCGGGCGGGGGATCCCCGGAAAAGCCCGTTGGCACAGTGTGTTTCAGCGTGATGCTGGCGGACGGCCCTACGGTCACGCGGACCCTTCGACTACCGGGCAACCGCTCAGACGTTCGCGAACGATCGACCACCGTCGCGATGCATCTGCTGCGCCGTGCGCTGCTCGACCGCTCGCCGGTCAGGTCCGCGACAGGTGGGTGAGGCTGGATTGGTCGCGGTCCCACACCTCGAGCATCGTGCGCAGAATTTCTTCAGCGCGGCCTAGGCCGCCGAGGTGGCTCTCGCCCGGCATCGGATAGAACTCGGCGTCGGGCAGCCGGCTCACCACGTGCTGCCCGTGCGAGAACGGGATGATGTGGTCGGCGTCGCCGTGCCACCAGCGCACGGGAACCTTGACCTCCTCCAGCCGGAATCCCCAGTCGCGGGCGAACACCACGATGTCGTAGAACGGCGCGGCGAGCTGTTTGCGGCTGCCGTTGAGCAGGTCGTCGAGGAACATCGCCTTGATCTCGGGCCGGGCCAGCAGCCGCCTGTCCGCGGGCGGCGACATCAGGCCGTAGATATCGGCCGCCGGCCCCGCGACGGGGCGGATCAGCCGAATCAGCGCGCTTGCGGTCAACCGGACCGGGCCACCCGCCACCTCCAGCAGCGGAGCGACGCGGGAGCCCAGGGCCATCAGGCCGCCGCCGATCCGATCCGGCCCAGTCGTCGGCGCGACACCGCCGACCACACCGGCGACCACGACGCGCTCCGGCATCGCGGCGGCGCACGCCAGCGTGTACGGGCCACCGCCGGAAAGGCCGACGACGGCCATCTTGTCGATGCCGAGCGTGTCGGCGATCGTGCGCATGTCGTCGGCGAACTGGGCGACGGTCTCGTACTGATAGGGCGTCGACGACCCGATGCCCGGCCGGTCGAGGCCGATCAGCCGGATGTTCTCGCGCTCCGCGAAGACCCTGGCTTCGGTGGGTATTTGCCGGCGAGCGCCCGGTGTGCCGTGCAGCCAGAAGATCGCACGTCCTTGCGCGGCACCGAACTCGGCGAATCCGATCTGGCGATCTTCACCGACGGCGATGTTGCCTTCGAGCTTGGGCCGAGCGATTGCGACAACCATGCCCCGAGTGTCGCATGCGCTGGGTGCTACCCCGGCAGGACTGCCTCGATGGCGGCGATCACTTCGGGAGCGTCCGGCTCGGTGCGCGGCCGGAACCGGTTGACCACGCGCCCGCCCGGGGCGAGCAGGAACTTCTCGAAGTTCCACTGGACGTCGCCGGCGGTGCCGTCGGCATCCGGGGTCTTCGTCAGCTCGGCGTACAGCGGATGGCGATGCTCGCCGTTCACGTCGGTCTTCTCCAGCAGCGGGAACGTCACGCCGTAGGTGGTGGAACAGAACGTCTTGATTTCTTCAGCGCTGCCCGGTTCCTGACCCATGAATTGATTGCACGGCACGCCAAGCACGGTCAGACCCCGATCGGCGTAGTCACTGGCCAGCTTCTGCAGCGCGCTGTACTGCGGCGTCAGGCCGCACTTGGAGGCCACGTTCACCACCAGCACCGCGCGATCTGCGAACTGGGACAGCGAGATTGACTCGCCGTCGATAGTCGTGAGGGGGATGTCCTGAATCGGCGTAGCGGTCATGTGTGGAAACGTTACCGGGGCGCGTTGCGGCGTAGAGTCCGCCGGGTGGACTTCGACCTGAGCCTGCCCTCCGGGCGTATCCGGGCCCGCCGATGGGGTGCCGAAGACGCACCGCTGCTGCTCTGCATCCACGGCCTGTCCGCCAACCTGACCGCGTTCGACTGGCTGGCGGAGCGGCTGGCCGGCCCGCACCGGCAGGTCGTCGCCATCGACCTGCGCGGCCGGGGGCGCAGTGAGATCACGCCGCCGGGCACCTACGGACTGGAAAGCCACGCCCGTGATGTCCTGGCGGTCGCCGGTGCGCTCGGCGTCGGTGAATTCGACATCGCCGGCTGGTCGCTCGGCGCGCTGATCTCGATGCGGGTGGCCTTACACGACCGCAGCCGGTTGCGCAGCGTGACGCTGATCGACCACGCCGGGCCGACGGATCCGGCGGCGCTGGCCCCGATCCGGTCAGGGCTGGGACGCCTCGATGCGGTGATGCCGACGCCGCAGGCGTACGTGGAGCTCATTCGCGCGGCCGGGGTGATCGAGCCGTGGTCGCCGTTCTGGGACAGCTATTACACCTACGAACTCCAGCAACGCGACGACGGCTCGTGGAGTCCGTCGACGTCGCGCGCCGCGGCCGAGGAGGATCTCTACCAGCCGTGGCCGCGCGACTGGACGGAGCACTGGCGCGCCCTCACGATGCCGACCGTGCTGGTGCGTGCGAAGAAGCCACTCAACGGTGCGCTCATCGTCGGAGACAACGCGGTCGACGCGCTGCGGGCGGCGAACCCTGCGGTGCGCGTCGTCGAGACTCCGCAGGCCAACCACTTCACGTGCATCGTGGACCCGCTGACAGCACAGGCGATCGAAATGGTTCTGCGGTAACCGCAAGACTCAGCCGTAGGCCAGCAACAGCGGAACGCGCTGCTCGGCGGCGGTCAGTGAGCCGTGCTGGCCGATCAGCGCCGACTCGGCAGGCTCGGCCGTACACCGGACTACGGCCGCCGAGCCGCGCGCCGCGGCCACCACATCGCCGATACGCGGGCGGACCGCGTCGGTGACTCGCGCACCGAACCAGCCCGCGGCGATTGCCTCGTCCCGCGACACCACCCAGGCCTTCTCCGCGAGCGTCTCCCGCCACGCAGCCAGCACAGAGTCGGCGGCGCCGTCCTCGACGTAAACGTGCCGGGCCCGCGGCTCCCCGCCGATGGCCTGCACTCCGTCGAGCAGGGGTGGGCAGGTGTCGGCGTCGACGATGTCGGAGTGCTCGACAGTCACCATGCCGTGGTCGGCGACGACCGCGAGCAGCCCGCCGGGCGGCAAGGCCTCGACCACCGATTCGACGAGCCGGTCCACCTGCCGCAACTGCATCCGCCACGCTTCCGAGCCGGGACCGTACAGATGTCCGACCAGGTCGAGGTGTCCGTGGTAGCCGTAGCAGAACCCGCCACCGGCGACCGCCTCACGCACGCGGGCGACGAGATCGCCTATGGCCAGGACACCGACGTAGCGGCCGCCGCGCAGCACTGCGCGGGTCAACCCCGAGTCGGTGAAATCCGCGCCGGATATCACGCGCACGTCGACGCCCGCCGATGCCGCCCGCTCGAACGTCGTCGGCATCGGCTGCACCTGCTCGGGCGGCGCGTCGGCGCGAAGGTCACCGCCCCCTGGGTGGCCGCGCCACCGCAGCGCGCTCATCATCCCGGTACCGGGCAACCGGAACGACAGGCCAACCATGCCGTGCTCGCCGGACCGGCAACCGGTGCCCAGCGCGGCGAGTCCGGCCACCGTGGTGGACGGGAACCCCACCTGCAGCGTCGGCCCTCGCATCTCTGCCAGCACCGGCGCATCGGCCGTGTACGCGTCCAGGAGTTCGGCGCCGAGACCGTCGATGAGCAGCACGCACGCGCCAGAAATGTTGCCTCGCAGCGGGATTCGGCCTTCAAAGCCGCTCGCACCCATTGCGGCCAACACCGACGGATTCACGTCGGCCAGGTGCGGCAGGTCCGCGTCCGGCCGCGGGAGCTGCGCACTCAACGCCCCAGCACCGCTGCAATCCGTGCAGCGACGCCGCCGGCGACCGCCATCGTTTCGGTGTCGTCGGCAGGGCCATAGCGGTCGGCGACGGGGTCATACCGCGCGCCGGCAATCGCGGCGTGGTCGGTAGGCAGCTCGACGAGCTCGACCGGCCACTGGTGCTGCCGCAGCGTCGCCGCGAAGTCCCGGCTCGCCTGCACGGGCACCACGTCGTCGGCGTCGCCGTGCAGCAGCGTGAACGGCGTCCGATGCCGGCCGGCACGCAGGTCGGTGCCGGGCTGCTTGCCGGAGATCGGGTCGGCGGCCATGAAGGCACCGGCCAGGCAGACCGTATGGGCGAGGGACACGCCGAAGTCATCGGCGTGCAGCGTGAATCCCGCCGCGGCAGCCCCGCCCATCGACCAGCCGACGAGCGCCACGGGTTCTGCATCGTGAACACGTTGACGCAAAAAGGCGACAGATCCCAGCAGATCGGCGCGCCCACCATCGTCGGCATGCGAATTCCAGTCCGGGACAACCACTTTCAGGCCATGGCCGGCGATCAATTCGGCGAGCGGTCGAACCGCCTCGCGGGCGTCGGTTTGCATCCCGTGCCAGACCAGGACGGTGCCGTGGGCGGCGTCGCCGTACAGGTCGACCAGACGGCCGGGGGCGTACTCGTCGGTGTGCATCCGCCAATTGTGCCCGAACAGGCGGACCGGGCAACGGGCGATCGAAAGATCAACGCCCGCAGGGGCTTTCGGTCTAGCTGCCCGGTGGCCGACCAGCGCGGGCAGTGATGTCGCCGAGGATGCCCTGCAGCTGCGCGCCGGCGACAGCCGGTGGGACGGCAGCGGGCGGCGCCGCGTCGGTGAGCTGCCAGGCCTGACAGCCGCTGGTCTTGAAGGTTTGATCGCCCTGATCGATGTGAACGACTTGCGGCTTCTTGCTCAACGCGTTGTCGATGATGCTGCCATCAGCGCCGAGTCGCTTCCAGTAGCAGGTGCCGTTGGCGACCGGGCCGGCAGATGCGTAATTGCCGGGCATGATGTCGGTTCCGACGGCATAGCTGCCGTCGTGGTTAATTACTGTCTTGGGACCGGCGGGTGCCTCTGGGGCTGCCCCTGCCGACGGGGCGGCCCCTGCCGGCGGTGCCGCGGCTGCCGACGGGGCGACCTCTGGCGGAGGTCCCGGCAGCGGGCCTGGCGGCGGTCCAGGCAGCGGGCCGGTCGGGTCTGCGCCCGCCAGACCAGCAGAAAGGCACCACGCCATAAGCGCGGCGGCGACCATCGATGGCTTTGTCCACCCCATAACGCAACAGGGTACGCGTCGGGCCGCCTTCAGCGAGATCGACGCTCCCTGGCGTCCTGAGCTCACAGCCAGTCGCGGCGCCGGAACATGACGTACAGCACCGTCATGAGCACGACGATCAACACGCTGCTGGCAATGAATCCCGAGATCACACCAAAGCCGGGGTAGGGGACGTTTTGACCGTAGAAACCGGTGATCGCGGTAGGCACCGCGATGATGGCCGCCCACCCCGTCAACTTCTTCATGATCGTGTTGAGCCTCGCGTCTTGCAGCGACAGATTCGTCTCGAAGATCGTCGTGATCATGTCGCGCAGCGACTCGGTCCATTCCGACACTCTCAGGACGTGGTCGTACAAGTCGGCGTAGAGCGGATCGAGTTCATGGCCGGCCTGCACGTCGACACGCCGATGCTGGATGGAGTTGACCACCTCCCGCATCGGTAGGGCCACCCGGCGCAGGTTGACCAGATCGCGGCGCATCTGGAAGGTCCGGCGCTGGAAGTTGCTCTTGCGAGCCCTGTCGTCGAACAGTTCGTCCTCGATGCCCTCGATGCAGTCGTCGAGCGCCTCGACCGCGTCGAAATGGCTGTCGACCACCACATCCAGCAATCCGTGCACCAGAGCGCCGACACCGTATTGCTGGCCACCGATCTCGTCCCACCGGCGGATCACCGGCTCCATGTCGAAGTCGGGTGTCAAACGCACCGTGATCAATCCCTGCGGCAGCACGAACGCGGAAATCCGGTGCATCGACAACATCTGCGGCCGGTCGTTTGAGCGTGCGACGACTTGGACCGCGTAGACGGTGAAGAACGTGTGCGAGCCGTAGACCGTGGTTTTCACCCGCTCCGCGGCCGCTACGGCGTCTTCCACGGCCCAGCTGTTGAGGCCCAGTTCCTCCGCCAGCTCACACAACGCGGGATGGTCTGGATCGCAGAGGTCGGCCCATACCAGTGTGTCGGTCTCGTCGAGGTATTCGGAGATCTTGTCGAACTCGAAAGCGTCCTGGGGTTTACCCGAACGCCACACGCGACCTTGGATGTGGGGTGCTGTCTGCACCAAGCCATTTTCGCAGCCGGCCAGCTCGGCTGCCGCAGGCCGGGGGATGTGTGGCTACGCCGATTTCTTGATCAGCGGCAGCATCATCTGACGTCGCGTTGCAATCGCGTCGGCGTAGAAGTGCAAAGCCTCGTGCACGGAGCCGGCCATCGGAAGCGGTGACTCGTCGTAGAAATCGCGGCGCGGGTCGGCGATCACGTCGCCGGGCACCAACGTGCATTCCACACCGGCCGCAAGGCAGTCAGCCGCAAGCGCCGACAGAAAGGAAATGCCTTCGGCCGCAAAGACCTTGACGTCGGTCAAATCCAGAACAAGCGGGTCTTTGGCCAATACGAAACGTCGGGTGTATTCCCACACGTCTTCGGCATTGGCGGCGTCGATGCGACCCTCGACCGACACCACCGTCGCGAGGTGACGGTAGTGGGCGCGAATGTACGCGCCGTTGCACTGGAACGCGGCATTGTCGAATGGCGACGTGTCGCCGAACGCCGACGTGATGATCGTGGCGGTCATCAGCGGACCCCATTCTCGATGCGGTTATTTGCCGCAACGCTAATGCGGAAAACTAAGGTGAGCAGCAGCAGCGTCTAACTGCTTGCTAAGAAAAGACTCCCGCGACAGCCCTCACCGCTGCGGCAGCCGGACGACCTGGACGAAGAACTCGTCGATCTGGCGCACCGCGTTCATGAATTGGTCGAGATCGACCGGCTTGGTGACGTAGGCGTTGGCGTGCAACTTGTAGCTGCGCAGGATGTCCTCTTCGGCCGACGACGTCGTCAGTACGACGACGGGGATGTGGCTGAGGTCAGGGTCGGACTTGATCTGCTCCAGCAGCTGACGCCCGTCGTACTTCGGCAGATTCAAGTCGAGCAGGATCAGGTCGGGCCGCGGCGCATCCTGGTAGGGACCGCGACGGTAGAGGAAGTCGAGACCTTCTTCACCATCGTGGGCCACATGAAGATTGTTCTTGATCTTGTTGTGCTCGAACGCTTCTCGGGTGATCAGCTCGTCACCGGGATCGTCTTCGACCAGCAACACGTCGATGGGTCGACCAGCCGTTGTCATTGCGATGTTCCTTCCGGGGCGGCCGCGGCCATCTGGTCCACGGTGTCGGTCATGGTGGGCAGGGTGAAGCGGAAGCGCGTTCCGGCGGTGTAGGACGTGTCGATCCAAATGTCGCCGCCGTGGTACTCGACGATCTTCTTACACAGCGCCAGCCCGATGCCGGTGCCCGCGTAGGCGTCACGGCCATGCAGCCGCTGGAAGATCACGAACACCTTGTCGGCGAACTCTTCAGCGATTCCGATGCCGTTGTCGGTCACGCTGAACAGCCATTCGCCGTCGCGTTGCTCGCATTCGACGACGATCCGGGGCGCGACGCTCTCGCGGCGGAATTTGGCGGCGTTGCCGATCAGGTTCTGCCACAGCATCGCGAGCAACGTCGGGTCTCCGGTGATGTGCGGCAGCCGGACCGAAGGGCGCACGATCTGCGCACCCGTCTCCTCGATCGTGGTCGCGAGATTGGCCAGGGCGGTGTCCAGAGAGGCGTTGAGGTCGACGTCCGTCTGCCGCGCGTTGAGACGGCCCACGCGTGAGAAGGTCAAGAGGTCGTTGATCAGCACCTGCATCCGTTTGGCGCCGTCCACGGCGAATTGGATGTATTCCTTGCCGCGCTCGTCGAGCTTGTCGCCGTAGCGCTTCTCCAGCAATTGGCAGAACGACGCGACTTTCCGCAGCGGCTCCTGCAGATCGTGCGATGCGACGTAGGCGAATTGCTCGAGCTCTGCGTTGGAGCGCCGAAGCTCCACAGCCTGCTCGTCTAGCGCTTCCTGGGCGGCCCGCGACGCCTCCAGTTCGTCGACGATCCGCTGACGCATGTTCTGCACGTCGATCGCGATGCTCCGGATGTCTCGGGGGCCACGGGGAGTGATCTTTTCGCCGAAGTTGCCCTCGGTGATCCGCCGGCACGCCGCCGCGAGCGCAGCCAACGGCTGGGTCACCGCCCGTCGCATCAACACCGCCAGCAGTACCGCCGTGAGCAGAAACGCGGCGACCAAGACCACCAAGACCCTGTCACGCCAGGCCCTTATCTGGTCCAGCTGGTGCACGCCGTCCGTGCGCACCGCGCCCAGATGGTCGTTTTGGGCGGCGAACATTGCACGCATGCGGTCGAATTCGGCCTTGCCACGCTCCGCGGCATCACTTTTGACCACCGTTGCTGTGCCCGGTGTCACCTGTGCGATGAGCGGTTCGGCGTAGCGGGCCCGCCACCCGGCGGAGGCTCGTTCGATCGCATCGAGATCGGCGATCAGCTCGGGGCGGTTTCCCACCTCCTGCCGAATCGCTTCGGCGGCCTCGGATTCCGCGCGTTGTCCCGCGTAATAGGGCTCGAGGAACTGCCGATCAGCGGCCAACAGATAGCCACGCACGGCGGTCTCTTGATCACGCAAAGCCGCTTGCAGTTGATAGGCGGCCACCCGTGCCGGCTGGATGTCGTCGATCAGCTCTCTGGAGACCTGGTCGGTGCGATGCAGCAACAGGGCGACGGCGACGATGCCCGCGATGACGACGACGCCCATCGCCGACAGCACGATGTTCTGCCACGTCTGCACGGTGAGCTGGGATCTGCGCCTGGCGGGCATATCGGACGCCGTGCCGGGCACCGACGAGGGGGCGGTCACGCGGTCGTCCGCTCCACCCGTACCACCGCAATGTCGTCGGTCAGCCCGCCGTGCCCCTGCGCACGCTGCTCGGCCTCGTCGATGAGCGCCTCGACGAACTCGGGGCCGGGCAGCGCCGCGAGGGAGCGGGCGAGTTCGAGTAGTCCCTCCTCGCCGAGACGTTCGTTGCCTTCCCCGGAGTGGCCTTCGAAGAGTCCGTCGGTCAGCAACACAAGTCCCTTGCCGGGTGGCAGTTCGACCTGTTGGGGCTGCCAGTCGCCGGTATGCAGGCCAAGAGCCGGGCCGCCGGGCGGCTCCACCCATTCCACGGTTCCGCCGCCATGCAGCAGCATCCCGGGGTGACCGGCGCGCACCGCGGTGATCGTCGGGCTCTCGGGTGGGATGGCCAAGCTCAACACGGTCGCAAAGGTGCCTCTTCCGGCTCGTTCTGCGTGCAGGATCCGTTCCAACTGCCGCATCCGGTCGGCTCCTCGCAACCCGGTGAATGTCAATGTGCGCCAAGCGATTCGCAGTGCGACTCCGAGCGCCGCCTCGTCGGGCCCGTGGCCGGCCACGTCGCCGATCATCACGTGCACGGTGCGGTCGGGAGTCTGGACGAAGTCGTAGAAGTCGCCGCCCAGTAGCGCGTTCTCGCGGCTGGGCCGGTATTTGGCGACGATGTTCACGCCGGGGTCGTCGAGCAGCAGGGGAGAGGGCAGCAGCCCGCGTTCCAGCCGCGCGTTCTCCCGGGCGCGAAGCTGGCTGGCGTGCAAGTCAACCGCGGTCAGCTCGGCGCGCTTGCGCTCGATCGCATACAGCAGCGACCGTCGCAGCATCTCCGGTTCGACCCGGCCTTTGACGAGGTAGTCCTGGGCGCCTGAGGCCACCGCCGAGACGCCGAAGTGTTCGTCGATCAGCCCGGTGAGCACGACGATCGGCAAGGTGGCGTCCTGTTCGCAAATGCGGTCCAGCGCGGTGATGCCGTCGGCATCGGGCAGGTTCAGGTCCAACAGCACGCAATCGGGGCGAGTGCGTTGAAGCTCCCGACTGGCATCCGCCATGGATTTCGCCCATGACACGCGGATGTCTGCGCCGGCGTCGGCGATCAACTCCTCGACGAGCAACGCGTCGGCCCGGTCGTCCTCGACCAACAACACCGACAACGGTGAGGAAGGGTCGGCCGGATTGGCCACTGGCACCGGTTCCGGGTCATGCAGCGCGCGCATACATCATGTCCTTTACGTCCACGTCGCGGGGCCGCGCTTTGACCACTCTTCGGCTGACAACGTCAGACAATACCGGCGCCGGCAAGCTTCGACGGCCAGAGGTCGTGATGTCGCCTCGCCTTACCGCAAAGACACGGCACCCCGCGAGCCGTACAGCCCGCGGGGTGCCGAGAGTCGCCCGGGTCAGCGGAGATCGAACCGATCGTTGTTCATCACCTTGACCCACGCCTTGACGAAGTCGCGCACGAATTTCTCCTTCGAGTCCTCCTGTGCGTAGACCTCAGCCAGCGCGCGCAGTTGCGAGTGCGAACCGAACACCAGGTCGTTGGCGGTGGCGGTCCACTTGACCTGACCCGACGCTCGGTCGCGGCCTTCGTAGACGTTCTCCGCGTGACCGCCCTTCCACTCGGTGGCCATGTCGAGCAGGTTGACGAAGAAGTCGTTGCTCAACACGCCCGGGCGGTCGGTGAACACACCGTGCTTGGTGCCGGCGTAGTTGGCACCGAGAACCCGCAGACCGCCGATCAGAACCGTCAGCTCCGGAGCGGTCAGGTTCAGCATGTACGCGCGGTCCACCAGCAGCCGCTCCACCTGCGTCTTCTCATCCGGGCGGATGTAGTTGCGGAAACCGTCGGCGCGCGGCTCCAGGATCGCGAACGACTCCACGTCGGTCTGCTCCTGGGTGGCGTCGGTGCGGCCCGGCGCGAACGGCACTGTGACGTCGAACCCGGCGTCCTTCGCGGCCTTCTCCACCGCGGCGGAGCCGGCGAGCACGATCAGATCGGCCAGCGAGACCTTCTTGCCGCCCTCGGCGGAACCGTTGAAGTCCTGCTGGATCTTCTCGAGCACAGGCAGCACCTTGGCGAGCTCGGCCGGCTCGTTGACCTCCCAATTCTTTTGCGGCTCAAGGCGAATGCGCGCCCCGTTGGCACCGCCGCGCTTGTCGGTTCCGCGGAAGCTCGCGGCCGCCGCCCATGCCGTCTTGACCAACTGCGCCACCGACAGGCCTGACTCCAGAACCTTGGTCTTCAGCTCGGCGATGTCCTGCTCGTCGATCAACGGGTGATCGACGGCGGGCACCGGGTCCTGCCAGACGTAGGTCTCCTGTGGCACCCACGGGCCCAGGTAACGCGAGACCGGCCCCATGTCGCGGTGGAGCAGCTTGAACCACGCCTTGGCGAACGCATCGGCGAGTTCCTCGGGGTGGTCGAGCCAGCGCCGCGTGATGTCGGCGTAAATCGGGCTGAATCGCATCGACAGGTCGGTGACCAGCATGGTCGGCTTGCGCTTCTTCGACGGGTCGAAGGGATCGGGAATGATCTCCTCGGCGTCCTTGGCGACGTACTGCCACGCGCCTGCCGGGCTCTTGGTGAGCTCCCACTCGTAGCCGTACAGCGTCTCCAGGAAGCTGTTGTCCCACTTCGTCGGGGTGGGGGTCCAGACAACTTCCAGACCGCTGGTGATCGCGTCCTTGCCTACACCGGTGCCGTAGGCGCTCTTCCAGCCGAGCTGTTGCTGCTCGATCGGCGCAGCTTCCGGCTCAGGCCCGACCAGGTCGGCGTCACCGGCGCCGTGGGTCTTGCCGAACGTGTGGCCACCGACGATCAGCGCGGCGGTCTCCTCGTCGTTCATCGCCATCCGGCCGAATGTCTCGCGGATGTCGTAGGCCGCCTTGATCGGATCCGGCTCGCCTTCCGGGCCCTCCGGGTTCACGTAGATCAGGCCCATCGTGGTCGCGCCGAACGGCTCGGCGAGCTCGCGGTCACCGGAGTACCGCTTGTCGGTGCCCAACCAGGTGTCCTCGAAGCCCCACAGTGTTTCCTCGGGCTCCCAGATGTCTTCACGGCCGAAGGCGAAGCCGGCGGTCTTGAATCCCATGGACTCCAGGGCCACGTTGCCGGCCAGCACCAGCAGGTCCGCCCAGGAGATCTTGTTGCCGTACTTCTGCTTGATGGGCCACAGCAGCCTGCGCGCCTTGTCGAGGTTGGCGTTGTCGGGCCAGCTGTTGAGTGGCGCAAAGCGCTGCGCACCCTGGCCGCCGCCGCCGCGGCCGTCGTGAATGCGGTACGTGCCCGCGGCGTGCCAGCTCATGCGGATGAACAGGCCGCCGTAGTGGCCGTAGTCGGCGGGCCACCAGTCCTGCGAGGTGGTCATCACCTCGATGAGGTCACGCTTGAGCGCCTCGACGTCGAGCTTCTTGAACTCCTCCTTGTAGTCGAAGTCCGCGCCCAACGGATTGGCCTTCTCAGTCTGCGCGTGCAGCACCGAGACGTCGACCTGATTGGGCCACCAGTCCTGATTCTTCAGCGGCGCATGAGCTTTGGGCTCAGGCGAGCTGATCATCGGGTTTTCGCTCTCGCTCTTGTCGTGCGAATCGCCCTTCGAGTACGGCGGGCGGGCGTCGGATGTGTCGGACACAGCGTTCCTTTCGGGGTTAGGTGGATCGGGCTGTGATCACGGGTGTGATCCGGGTGATGCGGAGGTCGAGCAGTCGGGGCACAGGCCCCAGTAGATGACCTCGGCCTCGTCGAGGACGAAGCCGTTGTCGTCTGAGGCGGTGAGGCACGGCGCCTCGCCGACGGCACAGTCGACGTCTGCGATGACCCCGCAGGATCGGCAGACGACGTGGTGGTGGTTGTCACCGACGCGGGACTCATAGCGGGCGACGGAGCCGGACGGCTGGATTCGCCGAATCAGGCCTGCGCTGGTGAGGGCGTGCAGCACGTCGTAGACGGCCTGCCGGGACACCTCCGGCAGCGCGCCGCGCACCGCGGAGAAGATCGTTTCCGTGTCGGCATGAGGGTGGGCGTGCACAGCTTCCAGCACGGCGAGGCGCGGACGGGTCACCCGCAGCTCTGCCATGCGCAGCTGCTCCGTGTAATCCGGTGTCGGGGACACGCAGACAATATTGCCCCTTTTCTGGAATCAGTCAAGACTAAGTCTGACGCCGTGTCGGGCGAAGGCGCACCGAGTCAGCTGCGCCGCGCGTAGCGCTGGACGAATCTGCGCAAGATGGCCGGCGGATGCTTGATATCACGTTGGCGCGCTTGGACTTTCAGCGCCTCGGCCGCATCTGGATCGAAGTAGCCGTAATTCTTGTAGACGTCGATTCGCGTGCACATCCCGCCGAAGTCGAGTTCCGGGTGGAACTGCGTGGCGTACACATTCCTGCCCACGCGGAAGGCCTGCACCGGGCAATCGGGCGAATAGGCCAGGCATTCCGCTCGAGAGGGGAGTGATGTGGCCGCTTCCTTGTGACCCCCGAAGGCGTCGAATGCGTCGGGCACGTCCTCGAACAGCGGATCGCGCCGACCGGCGGGTGTCAGCCTGACGGTCACCGCTCCGACGGGTTCGGTGTAGGTGCGGTCGACAGTCGCGCCGATAACCGACCCCAGCGTGCCGACGCCGTAACAGCATCCCAAGAACGGGAAGTCGCGATCCACGGCTTCGGCAATGAGCGGCAGTAGTTCGGATTCGACGCGTCGTTGCGTCGGGGTTTTCGCCTCAGGCGGATCGCTGACGTTGTAGGGACCGCCGCCGAGGATGATGCCCGACCACTGGTCGAGTTCGATCTGTCCTAGCGATTGATGGGTCAGGCGGATCCGGTGCAAACCCCGTTGGTCGAGTCCGGTGAAGCGCATGATCGCGTGGTATTCGTCCTCTGCTGCTTCGTCTTCCCCGCGGATCGACAACAGCAGAAACGGGGCGTGGTCACTGTCTGGTGGCATCAACTTCGCTCGTGAACTCGTCGTCTTCGCCCAACCTATCGACAGTCGGACGTTGTGTTGATCATTCCGGCATGGGGTAAACGAACGCGTGCCGCAGACGATGGAAGTCACAGTCCTCGACCCACGCACCGGCGACACCGTGGCCCGGGTGCCGATCGCCGACGCCGCGACGTGTGACAAGGCCGTCGCGCGCGCCCGCACTGCGTTCGACGGGTGGGCACGCACGTCGCCGGCTGAGAGGGCATCCGCGGTCGCCGAGGCTGCCGCGGCCGTCCGGGCCGCCGCCGAAGAGCTCGCGGAGCTCAACGAGCGCGAGACCGGCAAGCTGCGCGAAGATGCGCTCGGCGGGGTAGAGGCCGGCGCAGGCACCCTGTTGCAGTACTCCGAATTGGGGCCCTTGCACCGTGGACACACGCTGCAAGGCGCCTGGGCCGCAACCGACCTCATGATCCCCGAACCGCGTGGCGTCGTGGCTGTCTTGACACCGTGGAACGACCCGGTGGCCGTCGCGGCTGGGCTTTTGGGCGCCGCTCTAGTAACCGGAAACACGGTGGTGCACAAGCCAAGTGAGCGGTGTCCGCGTACCGGCCGACGTTTTGCCGAGTTGCTTGCCGCCCACCTGCCCGACGGCGTGCTGGAAATCGTCGACGGCGACGGAACCGTCGGCGCCCGGTTGGCCGCCGACGAGCGAGTCGACGTCGTGGCGCATGTGGGCAGCAGCGCCACCGGGCGGGATATCGCCCGGGCGTGCGCGGAACGCGGTGCGAAGGCGCTGCTGGAGAATGGCGGCAATGACCCACTGATTGTCGACGCCGGCGTCCAACCGCGGTGGGCCGCACAGCAAGCCGCGTTGGGTGCGTTCGCCAACGCAGGGCAGATCTGCGTCTCAGTGGAACGCATCTATGTGGTGGCGAGCGCCGCGGATGCGTTCATCGACGCACTCGTCGCCGAGGCGCGAGCGTGGTCAGATCGGATCGGGCCACTGGTAGACGAACGCCAGCGTGATCTCGTGCATCGGCACGTCACCGATGCGGTTGACCGGGGCGCGCGAGTGCTGGTCGGAGGCGAACCACGCCCGGGCCCTGGATCGTTCTATCCGCCAACGGTATTGGTGGACTGCAGGCCGGACATGCTCGTGTTCCAGGAGGAGACGTTCGGCCCTGTCGCGCCGGTCCGAGTGGTCCAGAATTTCGACGACGCGTTGACCGAAGCCGCGCACGACCGGTACGGGCTGGCCGCCACCGTGCTGACGGCGGACATGGCCCATGCGCAGACCGCTTGGCGCAGCCTGCCGGTGGGCACGGTGAAGATCAACGCTGTTTTCGGCGGGGCACCCGGTGGCGCATCGGAACCCAGACGCGCCAGCGGCAGCGGATTCGGGTTCGGGCCTGAACTCCTCGACGAGATGACCGCGATGAAGGTGGTGCACTGGTCACCGCCGGGCAGCTGACGAACTCACGCTGAATTTCGCGCCGACTGCGTATTCGGTTACACCTCGTGTTTGCTCACTATGCAAAGCTGAATTCGGCACTCCGGCTGGTCTGCCGTTGTCCGCGTTTCGGAAACGGATTTGCCGGTTTGCTGAACCAGCTCTCGCGAAGCGACAAACGTTTGCTAGCGTGCCGACTGCAAGTATGAAGCCGGACCCCTCCTGTCGTCGGCGACAGTCGGAGTCCGGCTTCGTGCTCGGTCTGAAGCTGCCGAGTTATCCGGCGCCAGCGCACCAGCCGCTGATGCAGACGTTGGCGCCGCCCGGGCCGGCGTTCGCGTCGGCACCCGGCACACTCGCATTGGCGCCTTCAGGACCGGCGCTCACTTCGGAACCCGGGGCGTTGGCGTTCACGCCACCCGGCCCAGCACTCGCATCGGCACCCGGCACACTCGCATTGGCACCGTCAGGACCGGCGCTCACTTCGGAACCCGGCGCGTTGGCGTTCACGCCACCCGGCCCAGCACTCGCATCGGCACCCGGCACGTCGGCGTTGGCGCCAGCGGGTCCGGCATTAGCGTTCGCACCAGGCACATTCGCGTTCACCCCGGGTCCGCAGGGGACGCCCGCGGCGTCATTGCAGCCAGGTGGATCCAGAACGAAGCTGCTGGTGGCCAGGCCCGAGGTAGTGATCGCTGGATCAGCCCAGGCGACGGCCGCCATGGGCATGCCGGCAACCGCGGTGACGGCGGCGCCGGCGACGAACATCCGCGTAACTGACGTTTTCTTTGCTGACATGCGGTTCGGGTAACCCAGGGAACAACGGCTGAAACCGAACAGCGCCATTTTCTCGCCGTTTCCGAAAAATCCGCAATGAGATCGACGCGTGTCGGAGAGTTTCGTTTCTCATCAATAAGACTGACAGGCGTTGGATCTGTCGAGCCACTGTTGCGCATTCGCTTCGTACTCGGCGGCGAGTTCGCGATCACGTCGTGCGGCGCTGCGGTGCACTTCAGCAACGTGTATGTGCGAGATGAACTCTAGGTGATTGACAGCGTTTTCGGCGGCGACATCATGCGCACGCGCCGCAGACTCATGGGCGTTCGCCGATCGCTCGAGCTGCCGGGCTGCTGCCAAGTGCGCTGCCGCTGCATGCCGCCGGGCCTCTTTCAACTGCTGACGCGCCGCTTTCGCATCGCTGGCATCGACGTGCCGGGTGGCTAGTTCATGGCGCAATTGGCGTAGTTGCTCAAGGCGTTGTTGGGCCGCCTCGATTCTCATCTTCACCCGGAGCCGCTGCGCCTCCCAGTCCGTCATCCGGTCCTCCCTGTGTCAAGCGGAGCGCCCGATAGCCCACAGCAAACACTACGATACTTTTCTCGAGTATCACGCCGCGAAAAGAGCAAATGTGGTCGGGCCGAAGGAAAGCCAGGCGGGCGGCAGAGGACCACTGGCTGGAATTGCGTTTGCTGACTGCCTCGGTCTCGATGATCATGGTTCCGCCCACGAGAAATCGGGTCACACGACTGCCACGTGAAGGGATGAAGGTTGTGAAGTTGGCGGAGGCGTTGTCGCTGCGGGCGAATGCGGTGCGCCGTATCGAACAGTTGCGCGCACGAATTGTGGGAAGCGCGCGTTATCAAGAGGGCGAAGAACCGGCCGAGGATGCGGCGGCCTTACTCGCCGAAGTCGATGGCGTGCTGAACGAGTACGAAACGCTGATCCGGCGAATCAACCGCACGAACGCGGCCACGACGATAGGGGAGGACGAAACGCTGACCGACGCGTTGGCTCGCCGGGACGCGCTGCGTTGGCGTCACCATGTTCTCAACGCAGCCGCGGACGCGGCCTCCGGCAACAATCAGCAGGGTTATTCGCGGCAGTTGCGGTCAGAGTTGAAGATGCTGTCGGCGTTGCCGGTTGCCGAGTTGCGGGCCCAAGCCGATCAGGTGGCCCGGGAACTTCGTGAACTGGACGTGCGGATTCAACGCTCGAACTGGGAGGTGGATCTACTGGATTGAGCATGCGAGGTCGCAGCAGGTAGTCGTCGCGGAGGCGTGCACAAGCCTCTGACCGGCGGGCCAAGCCGGTCTTCAGGTGCACGGAGGGCAGTGCAGAGGGTTCAACTCCCTCGTCACACCGCAGCCCCGCATCGCGCACAGGTGACAGAGCACGACACACAGCACATCACCACGTGCAGATCCGCGAAGACGAGGGCGGGCACGGGGCACGCACCTCGCGGCAGTCAAGGATGGTCATGACGTCTTGCCAGAACTCTTCTCGAAGCTGCTAAGCCTCTGTGTGCGGATCGGTGGTAGGGGCGTGTCGGAACCCACCGCCATCAGTTCACGGCTGGGCCATCGGGCTTCTCGCCCTTGACCGCTCTGACAAGTGAATTGGAGCGAATCATTTGAGCGGCTTCCGATTCGGGTCCTGGCAAGGCACGGCCGGCCTGCTGCAACAACTCACTGAGCGGTGTGGTAATAGCCTTCCATCCCCGCGCACCGAACCACTGCTCGGCGGGTGCACACTGCTCGTTGTAGATCAAGGTGAAGAAGGTTCCGTCCTCGCCAGCGGCTCGCTCGGCGGCCTTGGCTGCTTCGAATGCCTGCTCGGGCATCGGCTCGCCTTCTTCGACCGCGACATAGCTGCCTGGGGCGGACGACGCGTCCACGCCCGCGAAAAGCCGCTCCTGCGCAGTCGCGGGTAGGTAGATCAGCAATCCCTCAGCCAAGAACGCTGACGGTGCAGAAGCGTCGAAGCCGTTGGCACGCAATGCGTTCGGCCAGTCTCGGCGCAAGTCCACCGCAACCTCGCGTCGCTCGGCGTTCGGTGATGCACCGAGCTCGGCGAGCACCTCACGTTTGAAATCCAGCACCGGCGGCTGATCCAATTCGAAGATCACTGTCCCTTCCGGCCAGCTCAACCGGTAAGCCCGCGAGTCCAAGCCGGCCGCGAGAATCACCACCTGCCGCGCCCCGTCGGCGGCCGCTTCGGCGAGATAGCGATCGAAGTAGCGGGTCCGCGCGGCCTGAAAGTCGATGAAGTGCCTGCCGAACTCGCTGTGCAACTTACTGTCGCCGCGGCCGTCGACAACATCGGCCCAATGGCCGCCCACCGCCCGGCAGAACACTTCGGCGTATGGGTCCACGGCGAGCGGATGGTCCTTCTTGGCCTCCAAAGCCCTTGCCGCGGCGACGAAAAGCGCTGTCGAACCCACGCTTGTGGTGATATCCCAGGTGTCGTCGTCGGTGCGCATGCTCCGAGGGTACCGGTGACCGGCATCAACCAGATTGAGCACAAATCGATTCGGGTCGGCCGCGCGATGACCGCGCACGAAGCGCTGCGAGCCGTCGCAAACACTAGGGGAGTAGCGGAGCTGCTGGTCTCGCTTGCCGCATCGCTGCCCATGAAAAAGTTGGGTAGATGGGCTCTCCCGGTGAAGCCGTATTCACTAACCCCTTGACAGATCAACCCCACGCGATCACCGGGTGGTGCGTCAGAACCGGGGCCTAGTAGGAGCACCCCTCCGTCAGAGTAGGTGCCGAGAACGAGGACCTCTGAGCGCACCGGACCTATTTGGCGCGGCGAAGATTCGCGGCGCCGAAGAACATTCGATTAAGCAGTTCATCGCGGGAGTAGTTCGTGTTCTGCCCCGAAGACCGCTTCAGTCTGATTTAGGGACGAAAATCACTATGCAGCTTCCACGCGAGACGCCGTGCTCCCGGGGAATTCATCGACTGCGATCACACGGTTCGTCATGCGCTGGCGCGGCTCTTTCGCGCTGCGACGGAGCGAGGAGGGCGAGAACGCATGTGGTCGCGGGTTTTCTCCATCATGAGTCCCAGAGTGTGCACGTCGCTGGGATCGAGAGCGTCGAACAGTAGCTTGCGTACCACCTTGATGTGGCCGGGTAGAACCTTGGCGACTAGGGCGCGTCCCTTTTCGGTGATATCGACGACTGTCGCGCGTTGGTCGTCTGGCGATGTCGCTCGGGTGATGAGGCCCTCATCCTCGAGCAGCTTGGCCTGATGGGTGAGCCCAGATCGGCTGTACACCACACCGTCGGCCAACGAGGTCATGGTCAACGGATGCTCCGCGTGGGCGAGTTTGGCCAAGATTTCGAACTGCACGTAGCTGAGCTTGCCGTCGGCTTGCAACTGCTCTCGCACCGCATACTGAAGAAGGCTCACTGTCTCCATGAGAGCGAAGTAGGCCCGCAACTCGGCGGCGTCGAGGGCGTCGGGCATGTAGCCAGCATAGTGCTTCAACCTCGAAGCGTCTGTTGGTGGCCGAGGCGCGTGCAGCGACAGGGCGGTCGGACTCGAACGAACGCTCGGCGGGGCAAGAATGGGGCACCGCGGGCACGCTTTGACCTCAGAAGTCCTGGCCGTCGCACTACGCTTGCTCGAAATGGCGTCCACTCAGCCTCCTCGCAAGCTCCG
The DNA here is from genome assembly GCF_059813155.1 of Mycobacterium sp. NGS19. Classification (NCBI taxonomy): domain Bacteria; kingdom Bacillati; phylum Actinomycetota; class Actinomycetes; order Mycobacteriales; family Mycobacteriaceae; genus Mycobacterium; species Mycobacterium sp. NGS19. Next base: position 109,793 of record NZ_JCALEB010000006.1, on the reverse strand, counting down.
AAAGGATGCTGCGCAGAACGCTGAACGGGTCATCGCTGCGGCGATTCGCGCGGGCTTGGCGGAGGGAAGATTTGTGCCCCTCGAGCAAATCGCGGCCGATGCTGGTGTGGGTATCGGGACGCTCTACCGCAGGTACCCCAACCGCGAGGCGCTCCTCGAAGCGATGGCAGTACGCGCCTACCGCTTGATTCTCGCCGAGGCGAAAGACGCGTTGGCGCATGGCGAAACAGGGCATGATGCCATCGCCCGCTTCCTGCGCCAAACGTTCGCCCATCGCGACGAGCTGGTTCTTCCCTTGCACGGCGCACCGATGACCGAGGACACCGAATCGGCGGAACTCCGCCAACAGATGCATCAGACGATGGGCGCGATTGTTGCGCGTGGCCATCGCGACGGCAGCGTACGGCTGGACGTGACCGCAGGTGCCGTCGTTCGGTTCGGGGCCATGCTGGCCCGCCCTATGTCGAATGTGCCGGACTGGCCGGCCGCGGCGGCCGAACAGCGGTTGATCTTCCTGCGTGGCATCGCCGCTGCAAGTGACTGACAGCTGGCGCCGCGTTGTCGCACGTCGGAGAATCAAAGAACCATGTGCATTAGCTTCGTCCGCGGCGTTGTAGTGGAGGAAATCCTCCGCTACTAGTAGGGTGAGCGCATGCAGCTCCATGCCTCGCAATCGGAGGCATATGTCGCGGCGACGCGGCCGCACAATTCGTCGACTTCGACCGCTGACGCGGTGGATCCGGCGGCCCGCATCCGACGATCACGGCTGCTGGGATGAGTCTTTCGGGCGCCGGGCCGCGCCTGCACGCATCGACAGTTCCGCTCGGCGTTGCCGATCGGGAGCGCGACCCACATGCCCGTCCGACAGCGCAACTCCTGATCGCCGCAGCGGCCCGGTACGGCCGGTTTCCGGCACGCCACTGATCCCGGGAATTGCTTCGATATAGAAGCGGTTAAACGGATGTCAATTGCTTCGGATTCGAAGCATTAACCAAGGAGGAAACATGAAGGCTGTCCGATACCACCGCTATGGCGACAGCGGCGTACTCGAATACGAGGATGCCCCGCGCCCGGTGCCGGGCCCCCAGCAGGTGCTCGTGAAGGTTGCCGCCACCTCGTTCAACCCGGTGGACGCTGGTATCCGCGGCGGCTATCTGGCCGAGGTGTACACGATCAGCTTCCCGCACATACCCGGTGTCGACCTGGCCGGGACGATCGCCGAGATCGGTGAGGGCGTACAGGGCTGGAATGTGGGTGATGCCGTGGTCGCGTTCCTTCCGCTGGATGCCGACGGCGCCGCCGCGGAGTACGCGATCGCCCCAGCCGAATCGTTGGCAGCCGCCCCGACGTCAATCGACCTCGCCGACGCCGCCGCCCTGCCCGAAGCGGGGTTGACAGCCTGGCAGGCCCTCTTCGAGGTAGCCGGCCTCACCAGCGGCCAATCGGTGTTCATCAACGGCGCCTCGGGCGCGGTGGGTGGTTACGCGATTCAACTGGCCAAGCAGGCCGGGGCCGTCGTCACGGCCACCGCCAAACAACGCGATGCCGACCGGCTGCGCGGCTACGGTGCCGACCGGATCGTGGACTACATCGACTACACGCAATCCCCGGTCTCGGTCGAGGGCGCACCCTTCGACGTCCTCCTCAACCTGGTTCCCACCACCGACGAACAGACCAACGCCCTGATCGGCGTCCTCGCCGACGGCGGTTTCCACGTCGGCACCATGGTCTTCGGGCCGCAGAACCCAGAGCGCAACGTCCGGTCGCAGCGGGTCTTCGTGCGCAGCGACGCCGCTCAACTGGCCGAGCTGGTGCGCCGCGTCGACGACGGACAGTTGCGCATCGAGGTCACCCACCGCCGCCCGCTCGCGCAGGCCGCGGCCGTGCACGACGAATCCGATGCCGGCCGCCTGCACGGCAAGACCATCCTCGTGCCCGGCCAGTAGCCGTAATCATCGACCCCTCAACAGATTGGGAGTAATGATGTCCGAGCAGAAACTGATCGCCGTCGTCGGAGGCACCGGATCGCAGGGCGGTGGCCTCGTCCGAGCCATCCTCGACGACCCCGCACAGCAATATCGCCTGCGCGTCCTCACTCGCAGCGCCAGGTCCGCGAAAGCGCGCGACTTGGCGGCCGCAGGCGCCGAGGTTGTCGAGGCCGATCTCGATAACGGGGCGAGCGTGCGAGCAGCGTTCGACGGCGCCGAGGGCGCATTCGTCGTCACCAACTATTGGGCTGAACGCACCGCCGAAGAGGACGCCGCACGGACCAGGGCCGACATGGAACTTCAGCAGGCCGACAACGCCGCGCTGGCAGCCAAGCAGGCCGGCGTGAAGCACGTCATTTGGTCGACGCTGGAAGACACGCGCGACGTCTTGGGCGCCGACGACCAAGTGCCGACCGTCGAGGGGCGCTACAAGGTGCCACACTTCGACGCCAAGGCCGAGGCGGATGCCTTGTTCCGCGAGTACGACGTCCCGACGACCTTCCTGCGCACGACGTTCTTCTTCGAGAGCTTCGCCGGCGGCGTCGGCCCGACGCGGACCGGTGACGGCACGCTGGAACTCAGCCTCCCGATGGCTGACCAACCGCTGTCGGGCATCGCCGTCGCCGACATCGGTAAAACCGCGTTGGGCATTTTCAAGCGCGGCGCAGAGTTGATCGGCCAGACGGTGAGCATCGCCGGTGATCACCTGACCGGTGAACAATACGCGTCGGCGTTCAGCGACGCCTTCGGCGAACCGGTCATCTACCGACCCATGAGTTGGGAACAGTTCCGTGCGCTGGGGTTTCCAGGGGCCGTCGAGATGGCCAACATGTTCCAGTACTACGCGCAGAACTCGGCCCGCTTCGTCGGCGATCGAGATCTAGCTGCGGTGCGCCGACTCAATCCAGCGCTGCAGTCGTTCCGCGATTGGCTCGCCCACGCCGGTCTCCAACGCCCGTAGTTAGGCCGGCCATGGCACGGCGACTTCCTATTGCCGCAACCCATCGATGACGCGTTTAGCGTATGGCGTGCGCGTGAGTTGAAGGTTGAAGGTGGCACGAGCGCAGCGCTGCTCGCGCAGCAGGGCGCGCAACGTCGTGTCGAGCGCATACGACGGTGTGGTCATGGCGCCCGCGCGTCAGTCGAGGTGCCGGTCGACATCCATGCGTTTGTGGAGGATGCGCACCACGTCGACGAGACCTCCGCCGGCGCCAACTCGGTAATAAAGCGTGTGTGATCCCGCCGTATGCCGTCGGTAGCCGGCCCGAACCTCGTCGCAGGACTTTCCAATTAGCGGGTTGTCCGCCACAAGCTCAATCGCATGCTGAATCACCCGCACGTACGCTTCGGCCTGATCGTCATTCCACCGTTCGCAGGTGTAGTCCCAGATCTGCTCCAGATCAGCCTGGGCAGCAGGGGACAGGACATATCGGCTCACCGTCCGCGAGGTTCTCTGGCGCGCTTCCGCGACACAAACTCATCGAACTCGAACGGCGTCGACGCGCCGCTATTTTCACCAGCTACCAGTGCCTCACGGAGGGCATTTAGATGGGTCTCGCGTTCCTCGAGCAGCCGCAGCGCAGCGCGTACGACGTCGCTCGCCGAGCGGTATCGTCCTGATGCGACCTCGTCTTCGATAAACGCATTGAAGTGCTCATCCAGGCTGAACGAGGTGTTCCTACCCATACGACAAATGTACCAACTATTGGTATTGGAGGCTTGGCTATCGTAGGCAACCCTGGAACGGTGATGTCGCGAGGGGGTGGTCCTCCCACCGGCCGACTTGGACCGTCATCGCCAGCTGGGAACGGCCCAAGCTCGTCGAACTCGAGCATCTGAGCCTCGACCATCCAGCCGTTGTCGCGGCAGCCAGGCGTCTCAACCGCCCTCTATAGACATTTTGGCTCCGGAAGGGATCTGCGACCTACCTGACGCCACCACGGGCTTACCGGCGTATTCATCATCGTCGTCAGCGAACGAAAAACGTTGCACTGCACGGTAATACGACGAACCATACCGGTAATCCGCCATATTCGATCCCGCCGTATTCCCTCGTCGCAAGGGACATCACACAATCAAACTTGCCGCAGCATGTCGCAAATGAAATGGGTTCAGGCGCCGCAGTGGAGAAGCGTTGAACGGTCGCCGGTTCCCCTCGGGTATGTGGTCGCATTCAGTCCTGGCGGTGCGGCGGCGAGGTGGTCGGGTGTGCGGGGATCGCGTCGAGCGCGGCGAGGGCCTTTTCATCGAGGGTGATCGCTCCGGCAGCGAGGTTTTCCTCGAGGTGGCTTGCGCTGGCGGTTCCGGGGATGAGTAGGGTCTGGGGGCTGTGGTGCAGCAACCAGGCAAGCCCGACCTGTGCCGCGGTGCATCCCAGGCGCTCGGCGACGGCGAGTACGGCCGCCTCGTCAGTGACCTTCGCCATACCCGGCATCGCGCCGCCCAAGGGGAAGTAGGGCACCCAGGCGATCTGCTCTGCCTCGCAGAGGTGGAGCAGGTCCTCGTCGTCGCGGGCCACGAGGCTATAGAGGTTCTGCACACACACGATGCCTGCGGGCAAGGCGCGACGCAGTGTGTCCAGGGACACGCTGCTGAGCCCGATCGCCCCGATCTTGCCTTGGTCGCGTAGCGCGATCAGCTCGGCGATCTGGTCGCCGATGTCGACCGCCTGGTCGCCGGGGTAAGGAATCGTCATCCCAGTGTCCATGCGGCGCAGGTTGACCACCGGGATCTGCTCCAGGCCGAGTGAGGCAAGATTGTTCTCGACTTGGGCCCGCAGTTCCTCGGGGCGCTGGGCCACCTTCAGCGGAAATGGACCGCCGGGGTCGGAGACAGCGCCGACCTTGCTGGCGACCACGACATCGTACTGGGATCGCAATGCCTCACGAATGAGGCCGTTGACGAAGCCGTCGCCGTAGAACTGGGCGGTGTCCACGTGGTCTACGCCGAGGTCGAACGCTCGGCACAGCAGGGCGACAGCTGCGGCGGGCTCGTCGTGCAGCCGTTCCAGCTGCATCGCGCCGTAACCGACGCGTGAGACCATACGTACGGCCAGCTGACCGGTGCCACCGGGGCGCGGAATCTTATTGAAGGCATTTCCCGATGTCATGGTTACCTATTCTCTCTGAGACCGGACAGGTCGGTCAGGGTAGGCGTGATTCATCCGATGAAAACGCCGAGGTTAACTTGACATAATGTGGCTTATCGGCGTTTATCCGAGCTGCATTGAAGGCACCGACTACGGCCGACCACCATGAAAGACCAGCACAACAACGGAAAGTCGCAAAGGTAACGCAGGCCTCGCCGTCACGGTCAGCACCGCTGGTGCCCATTGGAGCCGCGACAAGTCGTTTCCTTCGCGAGCCTCGCCGACCCGACTGCGCGCTCTAGCGCCGTACCGCCTTCATACGTCACTGTGACGAATTTGCATGCGCGTGGCCGATCTCAGTGAGCCGGCACTTGATGCGTTCACACCACCGCACGTTGCGTCGGCGCCCGTGGCGAAACTTGGCGTCCTATTCCGATTGGCGCCCACGGCCGTTGTCCCACTAGTTTTCGGAGGTGCTTTCTTCAGTTGCTCGTGCCGCAGCGCAGCGGATCGTCCCATTGCTGGCAGCTGCGGCTGTCGCCGTCGGCCTTTGCGGACATCCCGATGGCCCCACTCCGGCGCTGCGTCTAGCCGCCGATGAGGTGAACCCTCTGGCCGCGCTGCCGCTGTACGTCGACCCCAACTCGGCGGCCATGGCCGCGGCGCACAACGCCAATCCGCCGAGCCCCGAACTGACCGCCATCGCAACCACGCCGCAGGCCTACTGGATCGACCAAGCCGTCCCTCGTGCTGCTATCAGCAGATACATCAATGGGGCGCAGGCCGCCGGCAGCATGCCCGTTCTGGCCGTCTATGCGCTTCCCCATCGCGACTGCGGGAGCTTCGCAGCCGGCGGCTTCGCGACGGCCGCCGACTACAAGGCGTGGATCGACGGTCTCGCCACCGACTTGGGCTCATCGCCCGCCACGATCATTCTCGAACCCGACGCGCTCGACATGGCCGACTGCCTGTCCGCCGACCAGCGCCAGGAACGCTTCGACTTGATCCGCTACGCCGTCGACACATTGACCAAGGATCCAGCTGCGGCCGTGTACATCGACGCTGGCCACTCGCGCTGGCTGAGCGCCGAGGAGATCTCTGCACGGCTCAATCAGGTGGGCATCGACCACGCGCGCGGTTTCAGTCTCAATACCTCGAACTTCTACACCACCGACGAGGAAATCGGTTACGGCGAAGCGATTTCGGGGCTCACCAATGGCGCGCACTACGTCATCGACACGTCGCGCAACGGCGCCGGGCCGGCACCTGAGGGCCCGCTGAACTGGTGCAACCCCAGCGGCCGAGCACTCGGCGCCCAGCCGACGACCGCCACCGCGGGCCCACATGCCGACGCCTACCTGTGGATCAAACGTCCCGGTGATTCCGACGGATCATGTGGACGCGGCGAACCAGCACCGGGCCACTTCATGACCCAATACGCGATCGATCTGGCTCGCAACGGCAGCCGATAGCAAGCGGCCAGCAACTGCGCTGAATCACGAACGACGCAGGCCCGCAACAAATTTCGCCCGCCCCAAGCCGATCGCAGCGACCTAGTGATGGCTGTCGCCGGCCTGCCGCCATCGTCGAATGCGGTGGTGATCGGGCATGAAGCCGTGGTCGACACCCCACAGCACGGCCTGAGTTCGACTGCCGACGTCGATCTTGCGGTAGATGTTGCGGATGTAGGACTTGACGGTGTTGGGACTCAGATAGGTCAGTGCGGCGACCTCGGCGTTGCTTTTGCCTTGCGTGATCAGCGCGAGTATCTCGGCCTCCCGGTCACTGAGCCCCTCGTGCCGCCCGGGCCAGTCCAAACCGGCCGCGCGAGGCGCCCGCGCGGGCGGATCACTTATCACGATTTTGCCGGCGTGCACCGCCTCGAGGGCCGCGACCAAATCACCGGCCGACAGCGTCTTCGACAGGTAACCGTGAGCCCCTTGCGCGCGCGCGTTGTCGATCAGGTCTGGCTGAAAGTTCCAGGTGTACACCACCACTCGGCGCGCCCGAGGATTGCCAACCAACACACCGACCTCTTCCTGATCGGACTCCGGCTGGGCGAACGAGTCGTAAAGGGCGATATCGACCACGCCGTCGACGTTCTCTTGTGAGTCCAATTCGGTGACGACGACGCGGTCACGGTAGGGCTCGAGCATGTTGGCCACGCCCATGACGACGACGTCGTAATCGTCGACGACAGCCACGGTGATCGGCTCTTTCCGATCGGCCCCCACGCCGCCGACATTACCTCCCTAGGGGTGTACCGCGGACCGGCTCAGCGCTGGTCTCCTGGTCTCATGCCGGTCGTTCACCGGTAGCCCAAGCGCCGAGCATCGGCGCGGACGGAAAGGGGCAACAGCCATGATCATTCTCGGAATCATTTTGCTCATCGCCGGCTTGCTGCTGAAACTGTCGATTCTGTGGACCATCGGCATCATCGTCTTGGTCATCGGCCTGATCCTGGCCGCGATGGGCGCAATGGGCCGGGCGGTTGGCGGTCGGCGGCATTATTTCTAGCGGCTGGTCCCGCTCGGTCATTCGTAGTCGATGCCCTTCATCGTGAACGACCGCGACGAGAAGTCGATCTGCGCCGCCGGATTGGCGACCGCCGTGGTCATACCTGAACCGAATGCACCTTCGCGGTCGAACAACGTCGCGGTGCCCACCGCGATGCCGTCGGCGGCCCAGTGTGAATCACCCTGAACGCCGATCCACTCGTCGAGGGGCAACCGCGCCAGTGCGACGGTCAGGTCGCCGTTGATGTATCCGATGCCTTGTGTACCAAGGTTGGTCACCAGGCTTGTCGCTTCGGCGAGCATCACGGCACGCACAAAGGGTGAGACGCTCTCGCCCGCGACGACGTGGATTCCCTTGTTGTAGAAGCGCTTTCGCGAGGCGTTCTGATGTGCCGCTGGAGACCGGGTCCATCCCGCCTCGTCACTACCGACGAACGGCAATGTCTCGCCGTCGATCGGCGGGGGCGTCGGGAAGGCCGTCGGCGCAATCCACTGGCGACCGGGTGGAGCAGACGAGCACCGATAGGACACGAGCGTCGCCTTGGCCACCAAGCGGCCGTCCTGCTGAAGCAACGCATCGGCGGCCCGCACCCGGCGGCCGTCTCGTACGATTTGGACGTCGACGGTGGTCGACGAATTGCGCGCTGCCCTGAACAAGTCCGCCGTCAACCGTGTCGGCATGAATTCCGGCGACCCGCATCGGCGTTCCAACGCCCGCGCCAGTAGCCCGACGACGGCCGGCCCGTTGAGATGGTCATCGCCCCAATGACTTTGTGCGAACTGTGTCGGCATGAAGGTGCCGTTTCCTGTTGAGGTGAAATACGCAGGCTCCGTCGACATCTGCGCATCCTCGCATACGGTGTGCTGCCACTAGTCAGCTGTCGCGGCCCTGATACGGATGGGTCCGCGCCATGCCGTGCTCGGATCAAGCACGTTGCCGCGCTGCAGGAGTTCGACGGCACCCGACTGCGCAAGCGTCACGGCGATCCGGCGCGTCTCCGCCATCAAGTCGCGCCACGCTTCGCCGCCCACCGCCCGAGCCGCGTCCGACGGACATGTCGTACCGTCGGGTGCGCGATGACGTGCGAGCGCAAGGATGGCCGCCCTCAGCCGCTCTTCGACCGAACCTGCATCGAGGGCGCGTCGAGCTTCGTCAGCCGCGACACCACGCCCGGCGGCCGCACGCTCCAGCTCTCTGCGGACCGAAGACTCGCCCATTTGAGTTGTCACGCGTCGGCAAGAAACACCGACGGACTCATTGGCGGCGAAACCGCGGCGAACGAATACCGCATGACGCGAGCCTGCCCTTCGAACTGAATTTCAGTGTCCGACAAGTTCGTAATCTCGAGCTGATAGCCCGACGTGTAGGCCGGATTCTGATCCGAACCGGGCGCGTACTCCAGTTCGGAGCCTGATACGAGCATCATCGACCTCCGTTGATCGTTGCTTCAGTGTAGATTTCCCGACGCGGGACGGGCTCGATCCGACTCATCTCGTCACCATCGCCACAACGGCGAACGGGTCGCCGCCCGGCCTATCGGTCAGGAACGAATAACCTTTGATTACACGGCCTTTCGGCCCACCGATCGCGCTACCGCGCATTCGGCGGACCGAACCACCTGGCGAGCGCCGCCGGTAGGCCGCTGTCACCGACGCCTCCTACCCACGCGACATACCCGTCGGGGCGGATCAACACGGCCGCGGGAGCAGTCACGTGGCCAAGTGCGGGCAGCTCCCAGACGCCAGAGTATTGCGCGTCGACCGATTGGACCCGATCGGCCCAACCCGTGATGTCGAATCCGCCCCCGTCGCCGAAATCAATCAGCACCGGCTTTGCCGTGTGCAGGAGGCTGTATACCGGCACCGGGCCGTCGGCAGTGACGATGTCGAGGTCGGGCATGCGCCGACCGAGTAATGGATGTCCGTCACCGAGATCGTATAAAATGTCCAACCCAGACATCATGGCGCCAAAGCGCTTTCGCGGCTCCTCCATGGCGAGGAGCTCAGCGACGTTGTCACGCAACGCGGTTGTGCGTTCGTCACCGCGCAGCAACAACATTTGCGCCACCGTGGTGCGCAGCACGCGTGCGGCGACCGGGTGCCGCTCGGCGTGGTAGGTGTCCAAAAGACCATCGGGCGATAAGCGTTTCACCACTTGGGCGAGCTTCCATCCGAGATTCATCGCATCCTGCACACCGGTGTTGAGTCCTTGGCCACCCACCGGAGGATGCACATGTGCGGCGTCTCCGGCCAACAACACTCGCTTGTCCCGATACGCCGCTGCTTGTCGCGCCATGTCGGTGAACCTCGAGATGAACACGGGGCTGTGGACGCCGTAATCGGTGCCGTACACGCCGACAAGCGCCTCGCTGAGTTCACGCAGCGTCGGTTCGCCCGCCGGCCCGAGGCGCCGTTCGGTCACCATGACCCGAACCCGATTCTCCTCCTCGGTTCTGGCGAGGCCGTGAACGCCGATCTCGTCATGCCGAATCCCCCACTCCGGCTCCCCTTGGTCCAACGCCATCTCGACTTCGGCGATCAGGTGGCTGGTCGTCGGATCCCAACCGGTGAATTCGATGCCGGCGGCCTTGCGGACCACGCTGCGGCCACCATCGCACCCGACCAGATACTCTGCCCGTAGCGACTGCCCACCGGAGAGCTCGACGTCCACGCCGGTGTCGTCCTGCCGAAAACCTGTCACCTCATGCCCCCGATAGATCGGCACGGAGAATTCTTCGACCCAGTCGGCCAGAACGCGCTCAATGTGCTTCTGCCACAGCGCAAGCCCGTAGGGGTGCCGGGTGGGGAAGTCGCTGATGTCCAGGCGTATCTGGGCGTAACCGGCCACCTGCGCCACTTGCCCCTGCGCAAGGAACCGCTCAGCGATCCCGCGTTGGTCGAAGACTTCGATAGTGCGCGAATGCAGTCCTCCTGCCCGCATGCCGACCAGGCTCTGCTGGTCGCGTCGCTCGACGATCGCGACGTCGATACCGGCCAATGCCAGTTCGCCGGCCAAGGTCAGACCGGTCGGGCCCCCGCCTGCGACCACTACCGCATGACTGGACAACAATCCCATTCTTCGCTCCCCCATCTCCGCGACTGTTGGCATAGGGCAGCGATTCTGCGGCATGACCCGGGTCTTGCGGCAAGACCCGGGGTGCGCTATAGGTTGAGAGTGGGAGGGGCCGCTCCGCCCGGTTGAGGTTGCAGACGCATCAGTTCGCCCCGACGTAGGCTGCCAGGTGTTCGCCGGTGAGCGTGGATCGCGCAGCGACCAGTTCCGCCGGCGTGCCCTCGAAGACGATTCGTCCGCCGTCATGTCCGGCGCCCGGACCTAAGTCGATGAGCCAATCCGCATGAGCCATCACCGCCTGGTGGTGCTCGATGACGATCACTGATTTTCCCGCGTCGACAAGCCCGTCGAGCAAACCGAGGAGCTGCTCCACGTCAGCGGGGTGCAATCCGGTGGTTGGCTCGTCGAGGATATAGATGCTTGCGTCGCCGGCCATCTGGGCGGCGAGCTTCAGCCGTTGGCGTTCCCCGCCGGACAGCGTCGTCAATGGCTGGCCCAAGCTCAGGTAGCCGAGTCCGACGCTGTCCAAGCGCTCGAGGACGCGCTGTGCGGCAGGCAGTTTCACGTCGGCGGAACTGAAGAAGGTGAGGGCTTGAGCTACCGACATGTCGAGCACTTCGCTGATGTCTCGACCGCCGAGTTTGTACTCGAGCACCGCTGCGCCGAACCGCCTGCCTTCACACTCTTCACATGTGACGGCGACGCCGGCCATCATCGCCAAGTCGGTGTAGATAACGCCTGCACCATTGCAGTTGGGGCACGCGCCTTGGGAGTTGGGGCTGAACAAAGCGGGCTTGACGCCGTTGGCCTTGGCGAACGCCGTCCGGATGCGGTCGAGAAGCCCCGTGTACGTGGCGGGATTGCTGCGGCGTGAACCGCGAATCGGAGCCTGGTCGACCGTGATGACGCCATCCCGCCCGGCCACCGACCCGTCGACGAGTGAGCTCTTGCCCGAGCCGGCCACCCCCGTGACGACGACGAGCACGCCGAGCGGGATGTCGACGTCGACGTCACGCAGATTGTGAGTGTTACCACCGCGAATCATCAGAGCGCCCTTGGGTTCTCGCACTGAGCCCTTGAGCTTCGCCATGTCATGGAGGTGCCGTCCGGTAAGGGTGCCGCTAGACCGCAGCCCGTCGACCGTCCCCGCGAACACCACCTGACCGCCGACGGCGCCCGCCCCGGGTCCGAGATCCACAACGTGGTCGGCGATCGCGATGGTCTGCGGCTCGTGCTCCACGACAAGGACCGTGTTGCCCTTGTCGCGCAGCCGCAGTAGCAGTTCGTTCATGCGGTGAATGTCGTGGGGGTGCAGTCCTGCGGTGGGCTCGTCGAAGACATAGGTGACGTCGCTGAGCGAAGACCCGAGTTGGCGAATCATCTTGACGCGCTGCGCTTCTCCGCCGGAAAGCGTGCCCGAAGGCCGATCGAGGGAGAGGTAACCCAGTCCGATCTCCACAAAACCCGCGAGGGTGTCCTTCAACGCCGTCAGCAGAGGTTCCACGGAGGCGTCGTCGACGCCCTTCACCCATTCGAGGGTGTCGGTGATCTGCATCGCGCTGACTTCCGCGATGTTTTTGCCCTTGATTTTCGACGACCGGGCGAGCTCGGACAGCCGCGTGCCGTGGCAGTCCGGACAGATGCTGAAGGTGACCGCTCGTTCGACAAAGGCGCGAATGTGCGGCTGCATCGCCTCGATGTCCTTAGAAAGGAACGACTTCTGGATTCGCGGTATCAAACCCTCGTAGGTCACGTTGACCCCGTCGACCTTGATTCTGGTCGGCTCCTTGTAGAGAAGGTCGCGCATTTCTTTCTTGCTGAATTTACGAATCGGCTTGTCCGGGTCGAAGAATCCGCAACCTCTGAAGATCCGGCCGTACCAGCCATCCATGCTGAAGCCGGGTATCGTCAGCGCACCTTCGTTGAGCGACTTGGTGTCGTCGTACAGCGCGGACAGGTCGAAATCGGTGATCGAGCCGCGGCCCTCGCACCGGGGACACATGCCACCCGTGACAGAGAAGCTGCGCCTCTCTCTCACGGTTCGTCCGCCTCGGTCGATCGACACCGCGCCGGCTCCGCTGATGGAAGCGACGTTGAACGAAAATGCTTGCGGTGAGCCGATATGCGGCCGTCCGAGCCGACTGAACAAGATGCGCAGCATCGCGTAGGCGTCGGTGGCAGTACCGACCGTCGATCTCGGATCGGAGCCCATCCGGTCCTGGTCGACCACGATCGCGGCAGTCAGGCCGTCAAGCACGTCGACGTCGGGCCGCGCCAGCGTCGGCATGAACCCCTGCACGAAGGCGCTGTAGGTTTCGTTGATCAGCCGCTGTGACTCTGCGGCAATCGTGTCGAACACCAACGAGCTCTTACCCGAGCCAGATACCCCGGTGAACACAGTCAGCCTGCGCTTGGGTAGTTCGATGCTGACGTCTCTCAAATTGTTCTCCCGCGCGCCTATTACGCGGATTACGTCGTGGCTGTCGGCCTCTTGCTTTGCTGGTGCTGTCGACTTCGCGTTCGTCGTCATGGTCGGTTGAATCGGTCAGCGAACTTCCTGGATGCGGATCATGTTGCCCGCCGGGTCACGCAGGGCGCAGTCACGCACCCCGTACGGTTGTTCCGCCGGCTCTTGGACCACTTCTGCGTCGCTGCCTTGCACCTGTTCGAATGTGGCGTCGAGGTCCTTGGTCGCCAACAGCAGCGTGCCGAAGGTGCCCTTGGCCATCATCTCGTGGATGACCCTCCGCTCGTCGTCGGTGAGGCCAGGGGTGGCGTCCGGCGGATACAGGACGATCGAGGTCTCGGGCTGATTCGGCGGCCCGACAGTGATCCATCGCATCGCGCCGGCGCCCACGTCGAGGCGAACTTCGAAGCCGAGGGTGTCACGGTAGAACGCTAGAGACTCCTCCGGATCGTCGTGCGGAAGGAAGCTGGAGTGAATGGTGATGTCCATGGCGCTCAGGCTAAGTGCAGACCGACCGCGGGTGCTTCTCGATTCCTGATCGGTTTGGTCACCTGCTTTTCCACACATGACGGCATCCCCTGCGTCATACGTGCTGTCCGTTCCCGGTAGACGCTGGGCGGCATCCCGACAAGCTCGGTAAAGCGGCTGCTGAATGTGCCCAGAGATGAGCAGCCGACGGCGAAACACACTTCGGTGACCGACATGTCGCCGCGACGAAGCAGTGCCATCGCCCGTTCGATGCGCCGCGTCATCAGGTACGAGTACGGCGACTCCCCGTAGGCCGACTTGAACTGGCGCGACAAGTGCCCGGCAGACATGTTCACACCGCGCGCAAGTGCGTCCACGTCGAGCGGCATCGCGTATTCGCGGTCAATTCGATCGCGCACGCGGCGAAGTAATTTCAGGTCGCGGAGGCGCTGCTGAGAAGCGGAACCGTTGCCCACCTGCGACATGGTGCCATGCCGATCCGCTTAGAGTCGGTGCAGCTGTTCGAGTCGCGCGAGCATGGCCTCGATGTCCGGCTCGGAACGACCGTCGGCCGGGATCTCGGACGGGTGGGCCGACGGTTCACCGAGCAGTAGTCGGGCCACATCGGCCACGCCGAACCGCAGGGCGTCGAGGTCGTAGCCTCCTTCGAGCAAGAAAACGATCCTGCCGTCGCAGAACCGCTGTGCCATGCGAATCACTTCGCCGGCGAGATGCGAATAGCCGTTCAGCGTCAGCCGCATTCCGGCCAGCGGGTCGTTCCAATACGCGTCGAAACCCAAGGACACCAGCAGGAGCTGCGGCTGAAAGCGCTCGGCGGCCGGCCAGATGATGCGCTCGAATGCGTTGGCATAGTTGACATCACCGCTGCCAGCGGGTAGCGGAATGTTGACGGTGAAGCCTTCGCCGCGGCCGGTACCGGTGTCGGTCGCCGCACCGGTCGCCGGATAGAACGGATACTGGTGGGTCGAGATGTAGAGCACCGTGGGGTCGTCGTAGAACATCGCTTCGGTGCCGTTGCCGTGGTGCACGTCGTAGTCGACGATCAGGATGCGTTCGATCCCGAATCGGCGTTGGGCGTATCGCGCCGCGATTGCTGCGTTGCCCAGGAGGCAGAAGCCCATGGCACGCCCGGGCATCGCGTGATGGCCCGGCGGCCGGATCGCCGCCAGACTGTTGTGCGCCATCCCGCTGAGTACCGCGTCGACGGCCCCGACCGCACCGCCGGCTGACAGCAGCGCGATCGTCAGAGCATCGGGGCCCGCGTACGTGTCCGGATCGAGAAAAGTTGTGCGCGGCGTCGCGCTGATGCGCTGCAGCAGTTGGAGATACGCGGCGGTGTGCACCGCGAGCACCAGCTCGGTGTCGACGGGCCGGGGCTCGATGGCTTGCATACGCGCGGCCAGCCCGGCTTCGTCCAGCCCTCGCCAAATCGCGCGGATGCGCTCGGCGTTCTCGGGATGCCCCGGGTGATCGTGCTCGGCGTAGCGCGGATGAGTCGCATAGATCGTGGTCATGGCGTCGTCGGAAGCCTACGTCGCGTTGACACGGAAGGCGGCCGCAGGTGTCATTCGCGGCGCCGTCTGGTCATCGCCGCCACCCCGGCTGGTCAACGTCGTAAAGTGACCGCATGTCCGCAAAGGATCACCCCAACAACGCCCCCGGCGTCCCGATGCGGTTTCCACCCGTCGTGGAACGTCTGCAGGTCAAATACATGAACCCGGTGATGAAGAAGATCGCCCCGTATTTGCCGACGTTCGCGATCATCAAGCACCGCGGACGCAAGTCCGGCAAGCCGTACGAGACGGTGGTGAATGCGCTGTGCAAAGGCGATGTGCTGGCGGTCGTGCTGGGCCACGGGAAGACCGACTGGGTCAAGAACGTCCTGGCCGCTGGCGAAGCTGACGTGCACCTGTTCCGTAAAGACGTCCACATCGTCAACCCGCGGGTGATTCCGGCCGGCACCGATGACCCGGCGCTACCGGCAGCAGCGCGGCGAGCCGCCCGGTCCATGGGAGTGTTCGTCGCGGACATCGCCTGACCACGGCACGAAAGGAGCGCGCGATGGCGACCGACCTGACGCTCTATCTCGACGACGAGCCCGGCGAGCTCGCCCGCGTCGGCGACATCCTCGGTCAGGCCGGCGCCAACATCGAGGGGCTCTGCGCGATGCCCAGTGGCGGCGGCCAGGCCGAGATCCACATCCTTGTTTCGGACCCGACTCCCGCATTCGAGGCGCTGCAACGCGCAGGTATCAAGATCGTGTCCGAAGAAGAGGTGATTGTGCTGCCCGTCGAGGACCGGCCGGGCGCGCTGGGTGAGGTCGCCCGGAAGCTCGGCAACGCGGACGTCAATCTGACGACTGCCTACTTGGCGACCAACACCCGGCTGGTTCTGGCCGCCGACAACCTGGCCGCCGCCAAAGCCGCTCTCTCCTAACGACATTCAGGACACCGATGCCGACCTTCAGCCGCGACGACGCGACGATCCACTACACCGACACGCAGGCGCCGGCGGCGCGGCCCGATGCGCCCACCGTGTTCTTCGGCCACGGCCTGCTGTTCAGCGGCTGGATGTTTCATCCTCAGATCCAAGCGCTGCAAAGCGAATACCGTTGCATCGCCATCGATTGGCGCGGCCAAGGTGACAGCGCCGCCACCAAGGGCGGCTACGACATGGACACTCTGGCCGATGACGCCGTGGCGTTGATCGAGCTGCTGGGAGTCGCTCCTGTGCACTATGTCGGGCTGTCCATGGGCGGCTTCATCGGGCAGCGCGTCGCCGCCCGCCGGCCCGAGCTGATCCGCACGTTGACGCTCCTGGACACCAGCGCCGGCCCCGAAGACCCCGACAAGGTCAGGCGGTACAAGCTCCTCGGGACGATATACCGGTTCACCGGGATCCCGCCGCTGCGCAAAGCGGTGTTTCCCATCATGTTCGGTCCGAGCTTTCTCACCGACCCGGCCAGCCGGCCGCTTATCGCCGAATGGGAACGGCGCTTGAAGCGCAGCCGGCGCAGCGGCGTCAGTAAGGCCGTTATGGGTGTGGCCAACCGCGCACCGATCGACGACGAGATCGGTCGGATCACAGCACCCACGCTGGTGATCGTCGGTGCCGACGACGTCGCCACCCCACCGCATAAGGCGCAGCGCATCGCCGAGCTGATCCCCGGCGCACGACTGGAACAGATTCCGAACTGCGGTCACACCAGCACCCTGGAGCAACCTGATGCTGTCACCGCGCTGTTGCGAAACTTCTTGGCCGAGAACAGCTAGACGGCGAGCGCCTCGATGCGGGCCGGCACGTGCTTGTGCCACGGTGTGCCCGCATACGCGTCGCGCCATGCGCTCGATGTGAGAGCATTCGGAGCGACGCCAGAAATTTGGGTCTGGCCGTCCTCGTCGACAAAGTCCAGGCCGTAGCCGTTGGGCAGCGACGCGTGCCCGGCAAGCATTGCCTCACTGACCTCGACGACCGCCTCGGCGCTGCCGGCCGCGGTGGTGATGCGGGCGCGTCCGCCAGAGACCAGGCCCAGCGCCTGTGCATCCTCGACACTTACCCGAAGCGCTCCGTGGGCGTCGCGCTGACGCCACGACGGGTCCCGGAAGATGTCGTTCGCGGTATACGGTCGCCGTTCCCCGGCGGACAGCACGATGGGGAACTCGGGTGTCGTCAGCTGCGAGCGCTCCGCCGCCAAATCGCTTATCTCTCTTAGCAGTTCGGGGATTGTCAGCGCGATCTTGTGGTCGGCATGCGTGATGAGCGCGAAGTCGTCGTCGTACTCGTGCACCGTGAACGTCACCCCCGAGCGATGGCTCAGGATCGCCTCGAACAGCGCATTGCCGTCGGCATGTCCCGCGCGCCGAACCGCGTCCGGGTAGGTGAACGCGGTCTTCTGCGCAAGCCCCCACAGCGCCGCTGCGCCGGCGAGCCCGTCGGGCAACGCAGGTCCGAGCGTCTCGTAAAGCACGAAGGGCAGTACCTTGTTCCACGTCGGATTCGCGCTCACCCCGGCCATGAACGCTTGCGCGAAGTCCTCCAGCCCTTGCTTGGCGGCCTCACGCAGCGGTCGCAGCTCGGCGTCGTCGACCACGTTCAGCTCGCGGGTCAGCCGCGCCCAGATCTCCGGCTCCGGCAATGTGCCCGGCAGCGGCTCGAGGATCGGATGGCGCAGATGGAAGGTGTTGTGGGGAAACTCGAGGTTGAAAAACGTCGCCTCCGGCTTTTCGAACTGGGACGCCGCGGGCAGCACGTAGTGCGCCAGTCGAGCGGTCTCGGTCATCGCCACGTCGACAACCACCAGCAGTTCCAACGACTCCAGCGCGGCCCTCACCGACGACGAATCGGCCACCGAGTGCGCGGGATTGCTGCTCTCGACGATCATTGCGCGGAACCGGTCCGGGTGGTCGGTCAGAATCTCTTCCGGCACGACGTTGGACGGCACCAGCCCGGCGATCACCGGAGCGCCGGTGACAGGCGTACGCCCGACTCCGCTGGATGAAAAGAGCGGCGCGAACGAGGAATGCAGATGCTGCCCACCGCGTTTGGCGAAGTTCCCGGTGAGGATCCACAGCAGCTTGTTGAGGTAGGAACACAGCGTGCTGTTGGGAGCCTGTTGAATTCCCAGGTCCTCGAACACCGCGACGCTGGCGGCGGCGAGCCGGCGGGTGGCGGCGCGCAGCAGCTCCTCGTCGACACCGCAGCGCTGGGCGTAGTCCCCGACCGGCACGTCGTCGAGCACCTGCCGGACGGCATCAGCACCAGTGACATGGTCTGCGAGAAACGCTGTGTCGCAGAGGTTTTCCTGAACCAGCACACCGGCCATCGCCGCTAGGCACCACGCATCGGTGCCTGGCTTGACCCGCAGGTGAAAGTCCGCCATCTTCGCGGTGTCGGTGATGACGGGGTCGATGACGATCATCGAGCGGTTCGGGTCCTTGGCGATCTCGTTGAGAACCACCCGCGCTCGCGGGAAGCTTTGCGACATCCACGGATTCTTTCCGACGAAAACGGATACCTCGGCGTGCTCGAACTCGCCGCGAGTATGTCCGCCGTACAGGTGCCGGTCCACCCAATGTTCTCCGGTTTTCTCCTGAGCCAGGGCGTTCGACCGGTACCGCGAGCCGAGAGCCTTGAGGAACGCACCGCTGTAGGCGCCGCCGAGGTGGTTACCCTGTCCCCCGCCGCCGTAGTAGAAGATCTTCTCGCCGCCGTAAGTGTCGCGGACGTGTTCGAAGCCGGCGGCGATCTCGGAAATCGCAGTGTCCCAGTCTATTTCCTCATAGCCGCCATCCGCGCGCCGGCGCATCGGTGACGTCAACCGGCTGCGGTTGTTCTGGTAGTGGTCGAGCCGCAACGCCTTGTTGCAGGTGTACCCCTTCGACGCCGGATGCTGCTTGTCGCCGCGGATCTTGGTCAGCGTGCGGCCGTCGAGCGCCACGACGATGCCGCAGTTGCACTCGCAGAGAATGCAGGCGGTGGGCTTCCAGTCAACGGTCATCGGCGGCTCTTTCTCTTCTGTGTTTCCGACTTGAACAGAGCGCGCAGCTGGTGATGCACCATGTCGATGGGCTTGAGATCTCGAGATGCGCGTGCCACCACGATGGCGCCCTCGAGCGACGTGGTGGTCAGCATCGCCAGCTCCTCAGCGCGCGACGGCGCAACACCGTCGTCGACGAGTCGCTGCGCGATGAGCTCGTTCCAGCGCGCGAACGCCGCCGCGGACCGCTCGATCAGCGGCGCGGTGCGGTCGGGATTGTCCGGGTCACCGGCTTCGACGGCGACCGCGACGATGGGACACCCGGCGCGGTAGTCGGTGCTCTGCAGCTGGTCGCGGTATGCGGCGACAAGTGTGTCGAGGACATCGAGGCCGCTGCGTCCCTCGGCGATTCGCTTGGCGATGTACTCCCCCGCGTAATCGACCGCCTCACATAGCAATTGGGTCCGGCCGTCTGGAAAATAGTGGTACGCGGAGCCGCGTGGGGCGCCGCTGTGTCTCAGTACATCCGAGATGGCGGTGGCTTTGGCGCCGCGTTCGCGAATCAACAGCGCCGCAGACCGCACCATGCGCTCTCGCGGAGAAGCCATCTATATATGATGACATACATAACATGTCGCCGCACCTCCGCAACGTGGTCCAGGGTTGACGCTGCCGGGTTCGCCCGGCTGGGATAGACGCGCCGTTCCAACAGCGACACGGGAGGTTCGCATGGTCGAGGTGGACGTTTTCTGGGCCTACGGCATCGGTGCGGGGTTCGCCGCGGCCGCGACCCACCAGATCGCGCTGGCCAAGGACCGCCCCGCCGGCGCCGAAAGCCTCGGATGGCAGCGATATTTCTCGTCGCCTTACCTTTTCGTCGCGGTGCTCTACTGCGCCTTGCTGTTTGCGCCCAGCGGTGCATACCTGCTGCGGGCGTTTCCGGATTGGGAGACAATGCAAGTCGCGCGGGATCACGCGTCGCTACCGGCATGGCTGGTGACGCTGTTTGCGATCACCAACGTGAGCCAAGGCATCCTCGGCTACTGGGTGACCGCAAGGCTGATTCGCGCCGGTCGGCGCTACGCGGCGGGGCTGCAAGTCGGCGTCGGCTATTTCGGGATGTTCTTCATCCTGGTACACGGCTGGGACGGCCGCGGCTATCAACGCTTCTTCTCAGCCGACCGAGCGGTGTTCGCGTCGTGGCCGCGCCATGTGTCACCCGGTGACGCGGTCGAGCGCGCGGGCCGGTGGTTGACGTCGCCGGTGGCGCTGACATTGGCCGGTATGTCGGTGATCGTCGTGGTGCTGCTGTGGATCATGACGTCGTGGCTCGTCGAGGGTTACCGGCTAGCCGACGTGCATCATCCGCCCGGCGTCGCCGAGATTGTGGTCAGCGTGCTCGCGTTCGTGTTCGTCGGCGCGTTGGGTTCGGCGATCGTCGCGAGCGTGCTGATTCACCTGCTCGGTTGGTGGATCGGCGTTCCTGTTGCTGCTCTGCTGATATGGCTGGCCGTGGTGCGGCCGCGTACCAGCCTCGGCCAGCTGTTCTTCGAGCGTCTGCGGCTTGCCGGCACGGCGCCTAGCCGACCGTGCCCCTCAGATCCGGCCATGGCGGACGACGGATCATCGCCGCTGTCCCCAGCGTTGCCGCGACAAAACCCGTGAGCACGCCGATCAGCGCAATCGGCGTTGCGTCGACCGCAGCTTGCCATTTCACGTCGGCCCCGCGAATGACGAACAGTCCCACCGGCTTTGCGCGCACGGCGACGGCGTCGCCGTGCCCCCCAATCCTGCCGCGGACCTTGGACACAGCGATGATCGTCGCCCCGTCGGAGGTGTGGTACGGCTCGCTGTAAACATGAGCGGGTCGGCCATCCGCCGACATCGCGTCCAACGCGTCCTGCAGCTTCATAGGTCCTCCTCCACGCCGGATGACTGCGCAATCTACTCGCCTCTTCCAAGAGGGGCGTCGACAACCGTTTCCGATGGGCACGCCGGCCGGACGTGGTTGCGGACGCTGGTGGTTTCAGCGAAGGTGGACCGAACCGAGCGCCATGTGGTGTCAGCCACCGACATTCCCCATTCGAAGATCTCGAGGAGATGCTTGGATGCCACCCAGCAGCCGCCGACAGTTCCTTGGTTGCGGTGCCGCCGCCGCGACGGCAGTGGCTCTGGGCCCGTCGTTCCTCGCCGCCTGCGGTAGCACCCCCAACCGGTCCAGCGGACCGGTGTCCACCTCGCTTCGGATCTCGAACTGGCCCTTCTACATGGTCGACGGATTCATCGCCGGATTCCAGAACACGACCGGCATCACCGTCGACTACAAGGAGGACTTCAACGACGACGAGGAATGGTTCGCAAAAGTCAAAGACGCACTGTCACGTAAGCAGGACATCGGCTGCGACCTGGTGGTGCCGACGTCGTTCATGGTGGGCCGGCTACGCAACCTCGGTTGGCTCAACGACTTCAACGACGCCAACATCCCCAACTTGAAGAACATGCGGCCCGATCTCCTCAACGCCACGTTGGACCCCGGCCGCAACTTCAGCGCGCCCTACATGTCTGGGTTGGTGGGTCTGGCCTACAACAGGGCCGCCACGGGCCGCGACATCACAACCGTCGACGACCTGTGGGACCCGGCATTCAAAGGCAAGGTCAGTTTGTTCTCCGACCCGCAGGACGGACTGGGCATGATCATGCTGTCGCAAGGCAATTCACCGGAAGACCCGACTGTCGAGGCCGTGCGCAAAGCGGTCGACCTCGTCAGGCAGCAAAAAGACAAGGGACAGGTGCGAAACTTCACCGGCAATGACTACACCAGCGACCTGGCCGCCGGCAACGTGATTGTGGCCCAAGCGTATTCGGGTGATGTCGTACAAATGCAAGCGGACAACCCAGATCTGCAGTTCGTGATGCCGCGAACGGGCGGAACGGCTTTCATCGACACCATGGTCATCCCATACACCACTCAGCATCAGGACTGGGCCGAGGCCTGGATCAACTATGTCTACGACCGGGCCAACTACGCCAAGCTGATTGCCCACACCCACTACGTGCCGGTGCTGTCCGGCATGGCCGACGAACTCAACAAGATCGATCCCAAGCTGGCCTCGAACCCGCTGATCAACCCGCCGCAGTCGCTGCTCGACAACGTCAAATCATGGCCCACTCTCCCGGATCGACAGACCGAGCAGATCAATGCCCTCTACGCCGCGGTGACCGGCAGTTGATTCCGGCGGCTTCACGAACGCTAACCGGAATGTGACGAAAAGTTCGCTGCACGTACGCAGCGGGTACGGCTCGGCCATGACCGACACAGATGCAGATAGCGTGACCCGTGACGACCACCGTCGACCTCCCGGTGTCGACGACGCGACCGTCGAAGCGGTGGGCGCGGTGTCCGAAGCGCTGGAGTGGGTGGAACGCGCCCGCGGCCACCTCTATACCTTTCATCAGCTGATGGGGCGCGCCGATCTCCTCCTCGGCGAGGCGTGCGACAAGCTCCGCGAGGCCGGGCACGGCCCTGTCGCGGATCGGCTGCAGGCCGAGCTGGTGGGACGCAACGTGCTTTACGGCCGCTGGACGTTCCAGATCGTCGAAGAATTCGACGACGACTATTGGACGGTATTCCGTCGCCACGAGAAACAGGTGCGTGACGAACTGCAGGGCGGCAGGCGCCACGTGTTCGAAGCCGAGATGAAGGAGAGCCGCCGCACGCACGGGCGGGAAGGCCACGAAGGTCGCCCCTGACTGCGGGGAACCGATGATATTTGTGCGCCGGCGCGGTCACTACTGGTAACCGACTCCTGAAGGGTAAGCCATGCGCACGCTCGTCATCACGCAGAACATGACGTTGGACGGCTCGATCGAGATGCTCGACGACTGGTTCGACCCCGCGTCGCAGGACGACGAACTGCTCGAAGAGACGCACCGTCAGGATGCCCAGTCTGATGCGCTGCTGCTGGGTCGGGAAACCTTCGAAGCGTTCCGCAACTATTGGCCCGCTCGAACCGACGACCGAACGGGGATCACCGACTATCTGAGTTCCGTTGCCAAATACGTGGTTTCGTCGACACTGGACGACCCGGAATGGGAGAACTCGACAGTGCTGCGCGGCGATCCCGTGCCGCAGGTGCGCGCGCTGAAGAGACAGCCGGGCAAGGACATCGTGCTCACCGGCAGCATCACACTCGTCCACACACTGATCAGCGCAGGGCTGGTCGACGAGTACCGCTTGTTCGTCTACCCGGCGATCCAGGGCCGTGGGCGGCCGTTGTTTCCGTCCGACAGCCGCCCGCAGCTGCGGCTACTGGACCGACCGAAATCCTTCCGCGCCGGGACCGTGCTACTGCGATACGGCATCCGCGGGTAAGAATGACTTCGTGGACGTCGACCACCCGGAACGCGATCAGCAGTGGGATGACTCCGCCCGGCACGAAAGCGAATCCGAACGGCTGGACCGCAATTGGAGCAACTTGCTGCAGGAACTGCGTGTCACCCAGACCGGCGCCCAGCTGGTCACCGGTTTTCTGTTGACGCTTCCGTTCCAGCAGCGGTTCTCTGCGTTGAGCGACGTCATCAAGGATGTGTATCTGGCGACGGTGGTGTGTTCCATCGGCGCCACGCTGCTACTGGTCGCTCCAGTGGTCATTCACCGCGTACTGTTCCGGCAGCGGCGCCTGCGGACGCTGGTGTCCACCGCGCATCGGTGCGCGATCGCCGGCGTTGTGCTGCTGGGTATCGCGATGATCGGCGTCACCATCGTGATCTTCTATGCGGTGTACGGCGCGGCGGCCGGATGGGTGGGCGGCGCATGCGCGGCCGTGGCGATGGCGTTCCTGTGGATCGCGGTGCCGGTGTTTCAACGCGTCACCGACAACCACGCGCCGGGACAGCACTGATGTCGGGTTTGCGAAGCGAGAAGGAAGGTTATTCGGAGGCATGCTAGTTCGCAGAGTTGCGCGTCCGCTGCTGTCAGCTGTGTTCATTGGCCAAGGGATCGAGGCTCTTCGCAGCCCCGAGGAGGCGGCCGAGACGGCCCGTCCGACCGCCGAGGGCTTGCAGAAACTGCCGCCATCCGCGGCGAGCAAGGTCGCTCAAGATCCCCTCACATTGGCCCGGGTGACCGCCGGAGTACAGATCGGTGGCGGTCTGTTGTTGGCCAGCGGCAAACTGCCGCGGCTTGCGTCGGCGGCGCTGGCGCTCACGGTGGTGCCGGGAAGCCTTGGCGGACATCTGTTCTGGACCGAAACCGATCCGCAGCGCAAAGCGCAACAGCGGCGAGATTTCCTGACCGATCTCAGCCTGCTTGGCGGGCTGATGATCGCGTCGGTGGATACCGAGGGCAAGCCGTCGCTCGGCTGGCGGGGCCGTCGGGCCGCGAAGCGGGCATCCGAAGCGGTGTCGGCGGCGTTGCCAGTAGGCGCAGCCTCCGGCGGCGCGTTGCTCGGCACCGTCGGCGAGAAGGTCAGCCAAGGCTTGCAGACAGGCGCCGAGCGCGGCCGCGAGCTCGCCGACGTCGCCGGTGAGCG
The DNA here is from genome assembly GCF_059813155.1 of Mycobacterium sp. NGS19. NCBI lineage: Bacteria > Bacillati > Actinomycetota > Actinomycetes > Mycobacteriales > Mycobacteriaceae > Mycobacterium > Mycobacterium sp. NGS19. Next base: position 85,165 of record NZ_JCALEB010000006.1, on the reverse strand, counting down.
GGTCTCTCCCCTACTCGAGGTCGCCCGCGAGCGTGGGGCGGAGCTTGCCGAGGTCGCCCGTGAACGCGGCGCCGAGCTTGCCGAAGTGGCGCGTGAGCGCGGCGCCGACTGGGCTGACCTGGCCCGCGAGCGTGGGTCCGACTGGGCCGATGTGGCACGCGAGCGCGGCGCCGACTTGGCCGAAACCGCCAGGAAGCAGAGTAAGAAGGCCGCCAAGAAGGCCCGCAAGCGTGCCGACAAGCTGAGCAAGGAGGCACAGAAGCGGGCCGACAAAGCGGCCAAGCAGGCGCAAAAGCGGCTCGACGAGCAATTCGCCTGAGCCGGGCGTCAGATCACCAGCCCCAGCAACAGCACCAGCACGAAGCCCACGACGGACAACAGCGTCTCCATCAATGACCACGTCTTGATGGTTTGTCCTACCGTCATGCCGAAATACTGGTTCACAAGCCAGAATCCGGCGTCGTTGACGTGCGAGAAGAACAGCGAACCGGCGCCCACCGCGAGCACTACCAGCGCCACCTGACCGCTGCTCATTCCCTCGACCAGACCCAGCATCAACGACGAGGCTGTGACCGTCGCGACCGTGGCAGAGCCGGTGGCCAGCCGGATCAACACGGCGATCACCCATGCCAGCAGCAGCACGGAGACGTGTGCGCCCTTGGCCCAGTCGGCGAGCATGGTGCCGATTCCGGTGTCGACCAAGATCTGCTTGAAACCGCCGCCGGCGGCGACGATCAAGATGATGCCGGCCACTGGCGGCAAGCCGGACTCGATGCAGGTCGCCACTTCGGCACGCGACATGCCGACCCCCGCGCCGAAGGTGAACATCCCGACCACGACCGCGATCAGCAATGCCAGCAGCGGCGTCCCGAGAACGTCGAACACCACACGGATAGGCTGATTGTCGTTGTCGATGAAGATGTCCGCCACGGCCTTGCCCAACATCAACACGACGGGCAGCAGCACCGAGAACAGCGTGATACCGAAAGACGGTCGGCGCCAACGCCGTTCGGGACCGTCGACGCGTACTTCGTCGACCGGTGCGGGACCGGGGCGTTCGGTGGAGAAGGTCGCGGGCACGTCGACCACCACCCAGCGCCCGGCCAGCATGCCGAACAACGGACCAGCGACGATCACGGTGGGTATCGCCACCATGACTCCGAGCGCCAGCGTGACGCCCAGGTCGGCATGCAAGTTCGCGATCGCCACCAGCGGTCCAGGGTGCGGCGGCACCAGGCCGTGCATCGCCGACAACCCGGCGAGCGCGGGAATGCCGACGGCGATCAGCGACAACTGCGACCGCCGCGCCACCAGGTAAATCACCGGCATCAGAAGCACGAGGCCGATCTCGAAGAACATCGGCAGTCCGATGATCGCGCCGACGAGTGCCATCGCCCAGGGCAGAGCGCGCGGCGATGCGTGTCCGACGATCGTGTCGACGATCTCGTCGGCGCCGCCGGAGTCGGCGAGCAACTTGGCGAACATCGCACCGAGCGCGATGAGGATTCCGACTCCGGCCGCGGTGGAGCCGAAGCCGTCGGCGAACGACTTGAGCACCTTCTCCGGGCTCTCGCCGGCCACACTGCCCACCGCGAGGCTCCCGAAGATCAACGCCAGGAAGGGATGCAGCTTGACAGCGGTGATCAGCACGACGATCAGCGCGATGCCCGCCGCCGCTGCGAGGATCAGCTGCCACCATGCTGCCACCGGCGCAGGCATGTCGGCGGCCAGCAATGTGCGCGTCACCGGGTGCCCCTCTCCTGCGCGGAGGCCAGATAATCGGCGACGATCGAGTCGATGTCGTGGCCGACGTCGAGGGTCATGCCGTGCTCGTCGGGTTGCAGCGGTTCCAGCGTGGCGAATTGCGAGGCCATCAGCGACGCGGGCATGAAGTGGCCGGGCCGGCTCGCCTGCCGCGCGGCGATCACTTCGGGAGATCCGCTCAGATGGACGAAGGTCGTTCGCGCACAATGGCTTCGCAGCTGATCCCGGTATTTGCGTTTGAGCGCAGAGCAGCTCATCACCCCGCCGGTGTCGCAGCGATCGGCCAGCCAGCGGCCGATCGCGTCAAGCCAGGGAAAGCGGTCCTCGTCGTCGAGTGCGATGCCCGCGGCCATCTTCGCGATGTTGGCGGCGGGATGAAAGTCGTCAGCGTCGGCGAACGGCACGCCGAGCCGCTGCGCCAACGCGGCACCCACGGTCGATTTGCCGGATCCGGACACGCCCATCACGACGATCGGCCGCATGCCTGAGGTTAACTCGCACTGTGGACCGACAGCCTGAACTCGCGCGACGTTTCTTCAACCGCTTCGAACCCGTGCACGCCGTGACGTACTTCGCGCCCGAGGCTCGAGCCGCGCTCGACGGGCTCGGCTACCGCGGATTTTGGATGGGGTACTTCGCGGCGAGGTCAGCACCGCTCGGCAAGGTCGCACCCGAGGTGGTGACCGCGGTGTTCTACAACTTCGCACCGCAGCGGGTGGCCAAGTCGCTGACCGGCGCATGGGCGGTCGCCGGCCCCGACGCGGTGCTGCAGGCACGCTACGACTCGGCTGTCGCGGCGCTGCGCCGTTACGGAATCAGCGACGACGACGCCGTGCGCACCGCAGCAGGTCTCGCCCGCCGGGCCGCCGCGCATCTGGGCGTCGACGGCCGCCCACTGTTCGCGGCCAACAAGGCGCTGCCCTGGCCCGACGAGCCGGCCGCGGCGCTGTGGCACGCCTGCACCTTGTTGCGCGAGCACCGCGGCGACGGCCACGTCGCATTGCTGACCGCGGCATCCATCTCGGGGCGGCAGGCCAATGTGCTGCATGCCGCAGCCGGGAAAGTGCCGCGCGAATACCTCATGCGGACCCGGGATTACGACGAGGCGTCGTGGCAGGAGCACGAAAGAGCTTTGGCCGCAAGGGGATTACTCGACGACACCGGGACGCTCACCGCTGCGGGCATCGAACTGAAAAATCGGCTGGAAACGGAAACAGACCGCCTGGCGCTGGCCGCGCTCGACGCGCTCGACGATGACGAAGTCGAGACGCTTTTCCAGGCGCTGACGCCGATCACGCGGCGCGTCATCGCCGGCGGCGACATCCCGGAGATGACGCCAATGGGGCTCGGCCGTGACGACCTCGGCGACGGCAGCGCTCACCTGGCCTGACGCTCATTTCGTCGGATCGTGGCCCCAGTTCATCAGCGAATACCGCCAGGCGGTGTCATTCACGGACCCTGAAGGGCGTTGCGCCAGATGGCGTTTGGTGTAGCCGACGACCTTGCGCATATGGGCGAAGTCGTGGTCGGTCAGCTCCGACTTCTTCGATTTGAGGATCGCGACGATGCGCCGGCCGCTTTCATGGCCGGTTGATTCTGACCCTCCTGACTTCTGCCCAACACTCTTCGACTCGTCAGTATCAAGCCATCGCTGTAATTCCGAGGCCGTCATGTTGACGGCATCGCGGAATTCTCTCCAGGTCTTGGCGTCGTCATCGGCCATGTCACGTGGATTTCTTCTTGTGCAACGCTTCTGGCTTGTGCACCGCGTCGTTGCCGCTCTTGTCGCTGCGTACCCGGTATTGCGGTTCGTCCTCAGAAGCCCGCACTTTGCGCTTGGCAGCCGTCGTGTCAGACGTGATCTTCTCCTCGACGGTGCCTTCTGCGGTGCTGCCGTGACTCTTCCAGGTCACCTTGTCACCCTTGTGGAATTCTTGTTCACCCATGACGCCCGCATACCCGTTGCCTGCGACCCGACGCTTACAGATTTGTGACGACTCAGTGCTCGGCGGGAATCCTGGTCATCGAGCGCCGCCGCACCACCGCGGCTCGCACCGCGTGGGCGCCGACTGCGGCAAACAGCAGCATCACCCATACTTCGAGTGGCGGATGGGTCAGTTCGGCGGTGAACACGGCCGCGAAAACCGGTGCATGCTGCGTGATGCCGAGAACGGCGGCGCCTCCGATCAAGGCCAGCGTGGGAACACTGGCCTCACCACCCAGGTGGTTGACGGCCAGCGCCACACAGGCGCCGGTTGCGACGCCCGTCGACAATGCCGGCGTGAGCATGCCCCCCACTGCGCCGGCGCGGATGAACAACGCCGTCAGAACCGGCTTGAGCACCACCGCCACGCTCACCCCGATCAGCGTGTCGCCGCCGGCGAGGCTTTCCAGCACGATGCTCCTACCGTTGCCCGGCATCTGTGGCATCCAGATCGATGCCGTGCCCGTGACCAGTCCGGCCAGACTGATCGCCGGTATCACAAGCCACGACGTCGCAGGCGCCTTCGCCCGAGCGTGAGCGATCAGCCGGTTGAACGCCGTGCCCACGAGCGCGGCAAGCGGCATCGCGGTGATTGCGAACAGGAAGGCCTTCCATGTGAAGGAAGTGTCCGGCCAAACGAATGTGGGCGCGCCGTGGGTGATGGGCCACACGGTCACCGTGGCGATGCACGACGACGCCACCGCCACCAGCACCGGCAACGGCCGCCAGCTGCGCAACACGATGCCCAAGGCAAACAGCACGCCGGCCGCAGGCACGTTGTATACCGCGGCCAAGCCCGCACCGGCTGCACTGCCGAGCAGAATTCGACGCTGCGCTGGCGCAAGCGATCCCAGCCGAATCAACAGCTCAGTCGATGCGGCCGCGAAGAGTCGAGGCGCCTGCTCGCGCCCCAGTGAGGCACCGGAGCCGACGGCCAAGACCTGCAACAGCGCGTCAGCGGCCATCGGACCCTGGGCAAAAGGGCGGCCTTGCCGGATGGACTCGGTCAGACCGGGCACTGTTGTCCTGCGTCGCAGTAGCCACCAACCCGCACCGGCCAGTGCGCAGCCGAGCGCAGGTCCGAGTAATCGCCGTGGTATCGAGGCGTCTTTCACGCCCGTGAGCAGCGGACCCTGCAGATAGCCGTAGGTGAGGTGTTCGATCGCCCGCACCAACACGGTGGTGAAGCCGCCGGCCACACCGCTGAGAACACCCGTCACCAGGATCGCGGCGGCGAAGGTGAGGTAGCGCTGAAGGCAGGTCATCTAGTCGACGTCGTTGCGGTTCCACTCGATCCAGCCGACACCGTCGCGCCCGTCGGACGTGGTGACCGCTGCCCATGCGCGTGCGAACCATGCCACTCGGCCGTCGGGGGCTTGCAACCTCAACGGGGCGTGACCTCGAATGTCGGCGGCCACCTCCAGGTCGTCGTAGATGATCGCGGTCGTCAGCGGTAAACCGTTGGGGCCGAACGATGCTCGCGCGCTGATCGATTGCAGCTCGGTCAGTTGAGCGCCAGGCGGTTGCAGGTAGCCGACGCCGAAGGGCGGGGCGCCGGGCAGTCGGATGTCAACGGCGTGCAGGTGGGTGCCGTCGGTGAGGTGCAAGGCGCTCCACACCCAATCCATCCCCCACCAGTCGCGCACCCCCCACGAGTGGTCGCGCTGTCCGGGCACTGCATCGATTCTCGTGTGCTGGCCGCCGATAATGACGGTTCCTGTTACCGCGCAAGGGATTTCGTAGCGTGACGTGACGCGGTACTGATACGGCGTCCCGGCCGTGACCCACTCCAGATCCATGCTGACCTCGACGTCGCGGCCGGGCTCTCCGCGCAGCAACGCGGCGGGATCGTCGTGCAGTTGACCGTGGCCGTTGAGCACCAGCCGGTACCGCTGCAGCGGCGAGACGATCGTATGCGCGAAATCGAACGCGTCGGTGTTGACGCTATATGGGTCGTCGATCGGGGCGGCGAAGTCGATCACCGCGACCGTCGGTTGCTCAGGGCCGCACAACAGGGCGGTGAACCAGGCCACGCCCTCATTCGGTGTCAGCCCCAGCCGCACATATCCTCCGATGCGCTGCGCCGGGTCGACGAAATCGCAATACCAGCTTTCGTTCCACAGCGGCTCCACTCCGGTAGGGTGCGCGAACTCGTCGGCCGCTGCAGGGGTAAGAGGTTGGGAGGCAACGGGTTCCGGCAGCAGCGCAAGCGCGTCGGTGTCGAGCACCTGCTCGCAGTGCCGCGCGATCATGGTCATGAACATCTCGTCGCCGCGATCTGTGCGAGTCACCAGCATCGGCGACACGATCGCCATCATCACCCCGAAGAAGCTCTGCCGCCGCACTCCTTCGCGCACGTCGGCAAGTGTCAGTGCGCTGGCCGCCCCCAGCGCCGTGTGGTAGTGCGCTGTCAGTTCGTCGGCGTGCGCGCGTCGCAACGGCACCGGCAGCGCGCATCCCAGAAAGTATGCGAGGTCGGTCATGGCCGGCCCCCAGCTGACGGTCTGCCAGTCGACCACGGTCAGCGGCCGGTCGGCACCTTCGAGGCCGAACAGCATGTTGTCGAGCCGGTAGTCGCCGTGTATCAGACCTTGCGGCGTCTGCGTTTCGGCGGCCGCGTACGCGTCGAAGCTGGCGACCAGACGCTCGCAAACCTCCCGGTGGCGCGGCGCGATCCGGTCTGTGTAGCGCTCGGCGAACCCGGCGTACAGCTGGGCCAGCATCGCTTGGCTGATCGGCGATTCGCGGTTGAGCCAGTCGGCTCCGGCGAGCGCCGGGTCGCCGATCGTGGGTCCTTGCAGGCGGCCGAGTTCGGACACCGCCAGCCGCGCCCGATCCACCGACGTGCCGGCGATCTCGTCGCCGACTTCCGCGGGTCCGGCGTCACCGAGCAGCAGTGCGAACGTCTGCGCTTGCCCGTCGAACGACGCGTGGTAGCACGGTGCGATCGGCCCCACCAGCCGCGGGGCCACCTCGGCGTAGAACCGGACCTCGCGCTCGTAAAGGCCCAGCGCGAAACCGGTTTGGCTGCTCACCGGGTCAGCGGCGGCGACCTTGAGAACCACCGAATCGGGACCTGCCGCGGCGTTCACGTAGCGCAACGCGACGCGATAGCACTCGCTCATCTGGCCGGTTCCGATGCGCTGCACATCGAACTGTGAAACCTCAGCGTGCAGCTGGGCGCTCAACCACTCGGCGGTCACCTCGGCGGCTCGCATTGTCCGACCCTAAGCCGAGCGGGTGCGCAGCACATCGCGATTGAGTGTTCGCGGTGACGCATGGCCCGAAAGTGCCAGTGTCAGATCGACTTCCGCGAGCAGGTTGCGGATCACCTGCGCCACGCCGTCGGCACCCTGCAGCGCCATCCCCCACAGATACGGGCGGCCCAGCAGCACCGCGCTGGCCCCCAGGGCCAGCGCTTTGACCACGTCGGCACCGGAGCGTATGCCGCTGTCGAACAGCACGGTGAGTTGGTCGCCGACTGCGTCCACCACGTCGGGCAGCGCGTCGAGCGCCGCGACGGCGCCGTCCACCTGCCGCCCACCGTGGTTCGACACCACCACGCCTTGCACGCCGTGGTCACGGGCCAGCCGCGCGTCGTCGGGATGCAAGATGCCCTTCAAGACGATCGGCATGTCGGTCATTTCGCGCAGCGCAGCCAGATCGGCCCAACTCATGGCGGGATTACTGAACACGCTGACGAAGTGCAGCACCGCGGCCGTCGGATCCTCTTCCGGTGGTGTCGGCAGCGCGGCGCGAAACACGGGGTCCGACAAGTAGTTTGCGATGCCCACCGACTGCAGGAACGGCAGGTAAGCGGTCTGCAAGTCGCGGGGACGCCATGCCAGCAGCCCGGTGTCCAGCGTCACGACTAATGCGCCGTACCCGGCGGCTGTCGCGCGTGCGACGAAGCTTGCGGTCAGTTCGGGATCCTTGGGCCAGTACAGCTGATACCAGCGGGGCACCTCGGCGCCGGCAGCGGCGATTTCTTCCATCGAGTACGACGCCGCGGTGGATGCGACGAAGCCGATTCCCGCGGCGGCGGCACCGCGGGCGGCGGCGATCTCACCGTCGGGGTGCACGATCGACTGCACGCCCACCGGCGCCAGCAGCACCGGTGCCGCGTGCTTGACGCCGAAAAGCTCAGTGCGAAGGTCGCGTACCGACACGTCACGCAACATGCGTGGCACGATCCGGTGCCGATTGAAAGCCGCCCTGTTCTCCCGTTCGGTGTCCTCGGTGCCCGCGCTGCCGAACACGTAGCCGTTGGCACCGGCGTCCATCGCCGCCGACGCCTGCACTTCGAGCTCGGTCCAGCTCATCGGGAAGGCCGGCGTCTGGCCGGCCATGCCCTTGAGATAGATCTCGAACTGGTAGTTGCCGAATGGACTCTGAAGCGCAGACATGTGCCGACCTATCGGGCGAGGCTGAAGTCCTGCCAGGCCTCGCGGCGGGCGGGGTACGGGTCGTATTCCACCCGCGAGTGCTTGTCGAAGACCATGACCGCGCGGTTGTGGTCGTAGCTGGGCCAGCCCTGGCCCGGCACGCCGGTGCGGCTGAACCGCCGCCACCGCGACTGGATGTTGTTGCTCACCCGCAGCGCCGAACGCCGATCCCCGGCCACGGTCAGCAGAGACCCCAGCCGAGTGCGGTACATGTCGAACACAGCCAGCAGCTCCATCGCATGCGTGGCGCCCAGCCCGCTCCACGCCAGCGTCCGGGGCGCGTAGTCATACCGGTACATGTAGGTGGGCGCGTGCTTGCTGTGCGCCTCGGCGATCTGCCACGCTGCCGACCCGAAGAACATGTCGGCGGACAGCCGCATGCACTCGTCGGGGTGCGGATAGCCCGGGTAGGCGGCTTGGATGCGTTCGCGGGCGGCGGGGTCGATGTCGGCGAGCAGTCGCTCGAGCGCCCGCTCCGTCGTCGGCATCATCTTCAACCAGCGGGTGAACAGCCGCGACTCTTCGGCGTTGTTGCCGACCACTACGGGAACCCGGTGCGCCTCGCCGCGCGCCATCGCCTGCACCGGATCGCGGGGCAGGTAATCGCCGTCGACGGTCGGGCCGAGGGCGAACGATCCGCCGGACATGTCCTGAACTGAATGCTCGAGCAGCTGGTCGCAGGCTTTGACCAAGCGGCGCGGCTCAGCGTGCATCAGCGTGGCGGCGGCATCACGCCGGTCGACCCCCAGCAGCTCGGCGAACTTGGCGGCGAACCGGGGGGCGGCTTCGGCGCTGACCACCATGCCGCTGGCAGGGCTTTCCGAGATCGCGCCCGCGAACAGGCCCTCGGCGGCCGGCACCGCGAGCAGCGTGGCGACCGCGTGCGCGCCGGCGCTCTCGCCGAAGATCGTCACTCGATTCGGGTCTCCCCCGAAATGGCCGATGTTGTCGTGCACCCACTGCAGGGCCAGCACCAGGTCACGCAGGAACAGGTTGTTCTCGATCGGGTGCTCGGGAGTGGACAGCGACGACAAGTCAAGACAGCCGAGTGCACCGAGCCGGTAGTTCACCGAGACGTACACGCAGCCGCGGCGAGCCAGTGCCGCGCCGTCGTACAGCGGTGTGGCCGAGCTGCCCAGCATGTAGCCGCCGCCGTGGATGAAGAACATCACCGGCAGCGGCTCGTCCGACGGCGTGGCAGGGGCTACCACGTTGAGCGTCAGACAGTCCTCGCTGACAGGTTGATATTTGTTCAAGCCGATGAGCGTGTACCGGCGACGCTGCGGGGCGCAGAACGCGAAGTCGTGGCAGTACCGCACCCCGCGCCAAGGGATCGGCGGTTGCGGGGCTCGGTACCGCAGCCGGCCCACGGGCGGGCGCGCGTACGGGATGGCCCGCCATCTGGTCACCCCACCACTCGTGTGCCCTTCGACGGTGCCGCTCGTGATGGTTACTCGCACATTGCCATCGGCCATCCTTCGACGGTAGCGAAGCCGTAGCCGTCCGGCCGGTTGGGACTCGCCTCGAGACCGCGTTTCGCTGGTCAGCCTGCAGCGCGGGCAGGACGCAGCAGGTCGCTGTCGCGGATCGCAGCCACCGACAACGTGCGGTAGCCGTAGTCGTCGAACAGCACGGTGAGCCGGTCCTCTTCTGCTCCGATCACCACGCCGCGTCCCCACTCGCGATGCTGCACCTCCGCGTCCACAGCGAACCCGGCTGCCTCGTCGCGCGCGGACGTGGTGTCCCCCTCCGTGCACTGGTCGCAGTTGCCGCAGGGCTCGGCGAGCGTCTCGCCGAAATAGCTCAGCAAAAAGCGCCGTCGGCAGTCGCGTGCCTCGGCGTAGCCGCGCATCATCTCGACACGGGTGCGGTCCACCCGCTCGGCGACGTCGGCCACCTCCAGTGCGCGAGCCACCGCGAGGGCGGCGTCCTGACCGCTGGCGCGAAAGCCCTTCTTGGTGCTTGTGATCGCGCCGGCCTGCTCGAGCAGGTTGACGGCATTGGTCAGCTTGCGGCCACGCACATCCAGCTCAGCGCCCAGGTGTTTGAGCCGTTTCGGCTTGTCGCCGAGCGCGTCGTACACCGCCCGCAACAACGCGTCGTCGGGCCGCTGAGTCGTGAAAAACCTTGCCAGAGAAAGGTCTTCGGGCCGATAGAACAACCGGGCCAGCGCCTCGTGGCCGTCTCGGCCGGCGCGACCGATCTGCTGGTAGTAGCTGTCCACCGAATCGGGAACCGACGCGTGGATGACGAACCGCACGTTCGGTTTGTCGATGCCCATCCCGAACGCCGACGTCGCGGCGACCACGTCGTACTCGTCAGCGCCGAATCCCGCGTGCACCGTTTCGCGTTCGGCGGCGGACAGCCCCGCGTGGTAGACCGCGCTGCGACGGCCGCGCTCGGCCAGTTCGCGGGCGTAGAACTCGGCGTCTTTGCGGGTGGCCGTGTACAGCAGGCCGGGGCCGTCCAGTTCCAGGGCGGCGGCCAGCACAGCGCCACGTTTGTCGTCGTCGTGCAGATGGTGGTGCACCTCGAGGCGGATGTTGGGCCGGTCGAAGCCGCCGGCGATCTCGACAGGGTCGCGCAGGTGAAGATGCTCGACGATCTCGCGGCGCACGACCGGGCTCGCGGTTGCGGTGAGTGCGAGCACCGGCGGCCGGCCCAGGCGCGCGAGCGCGTCGGGGATGCGCAGGTAGCTCGGCCGGAAGTCGTGTCCCCACGACGAGACGCAGTGCGCTTCGTCGACCACGACGAGCGACACCCGTCCGTGCGAAAGTTCTTCCAGCACAGCGTCTTTGGCGAGCTGCTCAGGCGCCAAGAAGACGTAGTCGGCCTCTTGGTGTCGAACCGCGGCCCAGCTCTCCTCGGCCTGCGCGGCGCGCTGGCGTGAGTTGATCGCGACGGCCTCGAGCTCGTCGGTGGCCTCCAGCGCGGCGATCTGATCCTGCTGCAACGCGATCAGCGGCGAGATCACCAGTGTGGTGCCGTCGGTCAGGACCGACGGCACCTGGTAGATCGCCGATTTGCCGAATCCGGTCGGAAGCACCGCCAGGACGTCGCGGCCGGCAAGGATCGCCCGCATGCCGTCGAGCTGGTCCGGCCGGAGCTCTTGCCAACCGAACAGTCGTCGGGCGACGGCTTGCAACTCCTCGGCTGGGTTCACCGCTGCCAGGTACCCGCAGGCGATGGGCAACTAACGTCAGAGGCGCTCAGCGCCACCCGTCGGCCGCTTTGGCCGCATCCAGCAACGCGCCGCACAGTTCCCGCAATTCGGCCTTGTCCGCGCCCTCGTCGAGTGCGGTTGCGACGTCTTCTGCCGCGCAGCGCAGCTGGTAAAGCCGGTCGGACCAGCGGGCGGCTTCCTCGGCGGAGAGCACCACCGCGTCGGCAGGCAAAGTGGTGCCCTTCACGGCAGCGCGGTGCTCATAGGCCCGCTGGCGGCACGACTGGCGACAGTATTGGCGCTTGCGACCGATTCCTGCGTCGGCGACGTCGCGACCGCACCAGCGGCACGGTTGCGCGCGGCGGACGCCGCGGATGCGAGGGGCAGAAGTAGTCACCGCCTGATGACTCTAAGCGGCTTTTCAGCGCAAGCCCGGTATCCTGGAGGTCGCGTCGCCCACCGCGTGGGAACTGCCAGCGCACCTTCTGCGTTGCTTACCTGGGTAATTGCGCGGACATGCAACAGATGGAGAGTGTTGACGATGGCTGATCGAGTCCTGAGAGGCAGCCGGCTCGGTGCCGTGAGCTATGAGACCGACCGCAACCACGACCTGGCGCCGCGTCAGATCGCGCGGTATCGCACCGAGAACGGCGAAGAGTTCGAGGTACCGTTCGCCGACGACGCCGAAATCCCCGGCACCTGGCTGTGCCGCAACGGCATGGAGGGCACGCTGATCGAAGGCGACCTCCCCGAGCCGAAGAAGGTCAAGCCGCCCCGCACGCACTGGGACATGCTGCTCGAGCGCCGCACCATCGAGGAGCTCGACGAGCTGCTCAAGGAGCGGCTGGAGATCATCCGCCAGCGCCGCCGCGGCTGAGCCGCGCAGTCAACCACCGCGGCTGAGCCGCGTATCAACCACCCGGGCTGAGCCGCTGGGCGGGGGCGGTTCCACGCGCGCGGTCTCGGCGCCCCTGGATGCCCCATTGAGCGACCTTGACGATCGCCTCGCGGATATTCGACCCGCTCATCTTGGAGACGCCGAGTTCGCGTTCGACGAACGTGATGGGCACCTCGACCACGGTGAAGCCGTTGTTGATCGTGCGCCAGGTCAGGTCGATCTGGAAGCAGTAGCCTTTCGACTCGACGGCCGACAGGTCGATCGTCTCCAGCACCTCCCGGCGATACGCGCGGTAGCCGGCCGTGATGTCGTTGACGCTGGTGCCCAGCAGTGTGCGCGAGTACCAGTTCGCGGTGCGCGATAGCACCAGCCGGCGCCACGGCCAGTTGCGCACCTGCCCACCTTCGACGTAGCGGGAGCCGATCGCCAGGTCGGCACCCGCGTCGATTGCGTCGAGCAACCGCGACAACTCCTCCGGGGCGTGGCTACCGTCGGCGTCCATCTCGACGAGAACCGAGTACTGCCGGGCCAGGCCCCAGGCGAAGCCGGCCAGGTATGCCGCGCCCAATCCGTCCTTGGCGGTGCGGTGCATGACGTGGATGCGTGCGGGGTCGGCCGCGGAGAGCTGGTCGGCGAGCTCGCCGGTGCCGTCGGGGCTGCCGTCGTCGACGATCAGGATATGCACGTCGGGCCGCGCGTTCTGCAGCCGCTGCACGATCAGCGGCAGGTTCTCGCGTTCGTTGTAGGTCGGGATGATCGCCAACGTCCGCTGGCTTGGTTGGCCGCCGGGGCTTCCGGTGGTCATGACGCTCCTTTGTCTTTACCGCCCGGCCGGAGCCGACGTATGAACCACCCATTGTGCAGTATTCCGGCGAGCAGGGCGGCACCGCCGATTGCGATCAGCACCCACAACACGACCGGTCCCCACCGCGTCGCAGGGGTCAAATGCGTTTTCAGGTGCACCTGTTTTACCAGGTAGGCGGGTTCGAAGAAGTCCGTGCGGGCCACCTCATGGCCGTCCGGGGCGATGATCGCGCTGATCCCTGTGGTGCCTGCCACAACGGCATACCGGTCGTGCTCGACGGCGCGGACCTTCGCGAAGGCCAGCTGCTGCTCGCTCATCGGCTGGCCGAACAAAGCGTTGTTGGTGGGCACCGCCAGCAGCTGCGCGCCGTTGACGACGGACTCCCGGGCGGCCCGGTCGAAGATCACCTCCCAGCACGTCGTGACGCCGATCGGCACCCCTGCGGCGTGCACGACCCCGTCACCGTCGACCGGCACGAAGTAGCCTGCGCGCTCGGCGTACGGCGACAGATGGGAGAACAATCCGCGCCAGGGCAGGTACTCGCCGAACGGCTGCACGATCTGCTTGTCGTGCCGCTCCCCCGGCCCACGCCCGGCGTCCCAGACGATCACGGTGTTCGTCGACGCCGGGTTATCTTCGGAGTAGTCCGGCCGCTGCAGCACCGCACCGACCAGAATCGGCGCGCGGATGACCGCGGCGGCAGTCGAAATCTCTTGTGCTGCATCAGGATTGCGCAGCGGGTCGATGTCCGACGAGTTCTCCGGCCAGATCACTAGCTGCGGCTGCGGGGCGCGGCCAGCCCGCACGTCGTCGGCGAGGCGGACGGTTTCGCGGACGTGGTAATCGAGCACGGCTCGCCGCTGGGCGTTGAAGTCGAGGCCGAGCCGCGGCACGTTGCCCTGGATCGCGGCGACGGTGATTGTTCGGTCGGTGTCGGCACCGCTGCCGGACTGGCGCACCCCGGGCCAGGTCGCCGCGACGGCGAACAGCACGACGGCGATGCACATGCCGGGCAGCAGCACGCGCGGCGGGGTGTCGCCGCGACGCGGCCACCAGTGCACGACTTCGAGGACCAGCGCGGTGATGCTGAACCCGGTAAGCGCGATCGCGAACGACAGCAGCGGAACTCCGCCGAGCCGAACCAACGACAGCATCGGACCGTCGGTCTGTCCGAATGCCACGACGCCCCAAGGGAATCCGCCGAACGGCACACTGCTCTTGAGCCATTCGGCTCCCACCCACAGCGCGGCGAACCAGACGGCCCAGCCGGGTAGCCGCCTGACCGCGACGGCGGTCGCACCGAACAGTCCCGGGAACACCGCCTGCACCGCTGACAGCGCCAGCCACGGCACCGCGCCGACCAGTTCGCCAGTCCACGGCAGCAGTGGGATGTAGAACGCGAGGCCGGACAAAAAGCCGTAGCCGAAGCCGCCGAGCGCCGTGGTGGTATTCCGCAGCAGCACCCAGCCCAGCATCGCGAACGCGACGACTGCGCAGTACCACCAACCGAACGGCGGAAAGCTCACGCACATCAGCAGGCCCGCGCCGACGGCCGCCGCGAGCTGAGGTATCCGGTTCAGGACGCCGGGGCCGAGCCGCTCGAGCACGCGGGCGTCAGCCATATATGACCTCGCCGCAGTGCACGGTCTGCAGGCAGCGCGGCAGTGGGTCGTCGGGATCGAGTCGGGGCAACGACGGCACGTCCCACACGGCGAAGGAGGCGGGCGCACCGGGTGTCAGCGTTCCGGCCAGGCCGTCGCGGACGCCGGCAGCCCGCCAGCCGCCGCGGGTGGCCGCGGCCAGCGCGGCCTCGGTCGAAATCCCACTGCGCGGCGTTCGGTGGTGCACGGCGGCACGCACCGTTTTCCAGGGATTCATGCTGGTCACCGGGGTGTCTGAGCCGAACGCTAGGGACACGCCTTCGGATGCTAACAGCGCCAGCGGGTTGCACCGGCGCGCTCGGTGAGCGCCCAGCCGCGCGGCGTACATGCCGTCGTCGCCACCCCAGAGCGCGTCGAAATTGGGCTGCACGCTTGCGGTCACGCCCCACTCGGCCAGCTTGCGGGCCTGCTGTGCGTCGACCATCTCCAAGTGCTCGACGCGATGCCCGCATCGAGCGACGGCTGTGCGCCCGCAGCGGTCGACGGCCGCGGCAATCGCGTCGACCACCGCCGTGACCGCCGCGTCACCGATCGCGTGGAAGCCCGCCGGGATGCCCGCCTGCGTGCATGCGAGCACGTGCGAGGCGATCTCTTCTGGGGCGAGGTAGCAGTTGCCATGCGGGTTGGGGCAGTGGCGGACGTCGGCGTACGGCTGGGTCAGCCATGCGGTGTGCGAGCCGAGAGCCCCGTCGACGAAGAGGTCGCCGGCCAGGCCGCGCGCCCCGGTGCGGGCCAGCAGATCGGCCGCGTGGTCGGCATCGCTGACCGCCTCACCCCAATAGCCGACGACCTCGACGCCGTGGGTGGTGATGCGTAGCTCTTGCCAGTCCTCGAGGCCGCCGATGTCAGGGCCGGCGCATTCGTGGACGGCGACGATTCCGAGCGCGGCGGCCGCGTCGAGCGCCGCAAGCCGTGCCTGTGCCCGCTGCGCGGCGGTGAGCAGACTGCGCGCGAGGGCCCTTACGGCGTGGTGCGCATCTGCGGTCAGCGCCGCCTGAGGATGAAACCCCTTGCAATGCCGCAAGTTTGGCGCGAGCGCACGCAGCGCGGTGGACGCGGCCGCGGAGTGGACGTCGACCCTCGCCAGATACGCCGGCCGGCCCCCGACGGCCGCGTCGACGTCGTCAGTCGTGGGTGCATTCGGCTGCGGCCATGCCGACTCGTCCCAGCCGTGGCCCCAGATCACCCCGTTCTGGTGGGCACGGGCGAAACCGCGCAGCAGTGCCAGGCAGTGCTGCAAGGAGGTGGCGGGCCGCAAGTCGAGTCCGGTCAACGTGAGCCCGGTGGCAGTGGTGTGGACGTGGCTGTCGACGAACGCGGGGGTGACGAGCGCGCCGTCGAGGTGGACCACCTCGGCGCCCGGGAACGCGTCTCGGCCGGCAGTGTCGCTGCCCAGCCAGGCGACGACGCCGTCGAGAACAGCAAGTGCGGTCGCTTCAGGGTGCGTCGGGCTGTGCACCCGGCCGCCGAGCAGCAGTGTGGTCAAGGGGTGCGCGGTAGGGCCGGCGGCTCGTAGTCGACTACGTCGACGACCTCGCCGTCGACGTAGTCGCGCCGCTGCGCGATGAGCGGGACGCGTTTGCCCACGAGCGCCGCCACCATCGGGCGGGCGGCCGCTCGAGTCGGTGGGAGCAACAACAGCAATCCGAGCGCGGTGGTGACGATTCCCGGGATGACGACCAACACGGTGCCGAGCGCGATCAGCGCCCCGTCGGTGAGTGCGCCCTGGGCGGTGACGAGCCCGCTGCGGAAACGGCGGATATGCCGTTCGGCCTGCGAGCCGGCCAGCGCGACACCGCCGACGAACGACGCCAGCACGAGCAGCAGTGTCCAGCCCACTCCGATGGCCCAGCCGAGCCCAACCACGGCCGCGAGCTCGAGGACGACGTAGAGCCAGAACCACCGAATCACCATGTGAGCAGAACGTGCCACGCCGGGTTTCGGTTCCTAGCCGGCCGGGGTGATCTCGAGGCCGACGTGCACCTTGTCGATGCCTCCGCGCAGCAACGTGTGCGCGTAGAACCACCACGCGTGATACCAGTAGCGCTTGAGGATCGCTTGGTAGACCGCGTGCGTCTCGGATTTCGGAAGTACCCGCGCGACGGCTTCGACCGGGTCGCTCTTGGGCTTGCCGAGGCCGCTGCTCTTGGCGATGGTGACCCTCGGGGTGTTGCGAATTCGCTTCACCTTCCAGGAGTCGTCGTCGGTGATGACGAGCAGTCGGTCACCGTCGCGAACCGCCCAGATCGCCGACGGTTTCGGCCTGCCGTCCTTGGTGAACGTGGTGAGCAGGATGTACTCGGAGCCGGCGACGTCGTCGAAGGTGGTCATCTGTCAGGCCGCCTTCAGCTCGAGGCCGACGTTCTTGCGCATGCCGCCGCGCACGTACTTGCTGAACAGGTTGAACACCTTGCCCATCAGGCCGTAGCGCTTGCCGATCGCGTCGTACACCAGATTCGTCTGCGACCTGTCGAGGATGGTCGCGGTGGCGTCGACGGGGTCGCTTTTCGGAGTGCCCTTGACGTCACAGGTTGCCAGTGTGACGCGGGGGTTATTGCGGATTCGCTTGACCTTCCAGGAGTCGGCTTCAGTGATGACGAGCAGCCGGTCGCCATCAGGTGCTGCCCAGATGGGCGTCGGCTTGGACCGGCCGTCCTTCGTGAACGTCGTCAGCAGGATGTACTTGGACTTGGCGACGTCCTCGAATGTGGTCGGCACCGCTCCAACCTAGCGGTGCGGTCGCGGCTCCAGCGAATTCAACGCTATGCAGAGAAAGTGCGAGAAGGGCACGCCATAGCGTTGAATTCGACGCGAAACTGCTCAGGCTTCGAGCTCGCCCTCGGTTTCCAGCAGGACCTGCTTGAGCCCGTCGACCGTCGCCGCCTGCGGTTGTGCCCACATGCCGCGGCTGACGGCTTCGAGCAGCCGCTCGGCCATGCCGTGCAAGGCCCATGGGTTGGACTCCGCCATGAATTTGCGGTTCACGTCGTCGAAGACGTACTGCTCGGCCAGCCGCTCATACATCCAGTCCGCCACTACGCCTGCGGTGGCGTCATAGCCGAAGAGGTAGTCGACGGTGGCGGCCATCTCGAACGCGCCCTTGTAGCCGTGGCGTCGCATCGCGGCCATCCACCGCGGATTGGTGACGCGGGCACGAAAGACCCGCGATGTCTCCTCCGCCAGGCTGCGGGTGCGCACCGCCTCGGGACGGGTGTTGTCGCCGATGTAGGCCGCCGGGTCGCGGCCGGTGAGGGCGCGCACGGTGGCCACCATCCCGCCGTGGTACTGGAAATAGTCGTCGGAGTCGGCGATGTCATGTTCGCGGGTGTCGGTGTTCTTGGCCGCCACCGCTATTCGCCGGTATTGCCGAGCCATGTCATCAGCCGCCGGCGCACCGTCGAGTCCGCGGCCGTAGGCGAACCCGCCCCACGCCGTGTAGACCTGGGCGAGGTCGGCATCGGTGCGCCAGGCGCGGCTGTCGATCAGCTGCAGCAGCCCGGCGCCGTAGGTCCCCGGCTTCGATCCGAAAACCCTTGTGGTTGCCCGTCTTTCGTCGCCGTGCTGAGCCAGATCGGCCTGGGCGTGGGCGCGGACGTAGTTGCGGTCCGCGGGTTCGTCAAGACCGGCCGCCAGTCGCACCGCGTCGTCGAGCATCGCCACCACGTGCGGGAAGGCGTCTCGGAAAAAGCCCGAGATGCGCACCGTCACGTCGATACGCGGCCGGCCGAGCTCGGCGAGGGAGATCGCTTCCAGTCCCGTCACCCGCCTCGACGCCTCGTCCCACCGCGGCCGGATGCCGAGCAGCGCAAGTACTTCGGCGATGTCGTCGCCGGAGGTGCGCATCGCCGACGTGCCCCACACCGACAGGCCGACCGACCGCGGCCAATCGCCGAACTCGTCGCGGTAGCGCGCCAGCAGTGAATCTGCCAGTGCGGCACCGGTTTCCCACGCGAGCCGCGACGGCACGGCCTTGGGGTCGACGGAGTAGAAGTTGCGTCCCGTCGGGAGCACATTGACCAGCCCGCGCAACGGCGAACCCGACGGTCCGGCCGCGATGAACCGCCCGTCCAGCGCGCGCAGCACCTGCTCGATCTCGGCCGCCGTGGAAGCCAACCGCGGCACCACCTGCGTGGCGGCGAACCGCAGGATCCGCGCGACATCCGGCTGGTCGGTCAGGCCGTCCACGGCCGACGGATCCCAGCCGGCTTTCTGCAATCCGGCCAGCAGAGCCCGGGCGTCGGCTTCGACCGCGTCGACGTCGGCACGGTCGGTGGCGTCGTCGGGGAGTCCCAGGGCTTGCCGCAGACCGGGCAGCGACTGGTCGCCCGCAAAGAGCTGCCGGGCCCGCAGAATCGCCAGCACCAGGTCCAGCAGCTGTTCGCCTTCCGGCGTACGACCGAGAATGTGCAGCCCGTCGCGGATTTGGACGTCCTTGATCTCGCACAGCCAGCCGTCGACATGCAGCAGGATGTCGTCGAACTGCTCGTCGGCGGGCCGTTCGGTGAGGCCGAGGTCGTGGTCGAGCTTGGCGGCTTGCAGCAGCGTCCAGATCTGCTGCCGCACCGCGGGCAGTTTCGCAGGGTCCAGGGCAGCGATGTTGGCATGCTCGTCGAGCAGCTGCTCCAACCGAGCGATGTCGCCGTAGCTTTCGGCCCGCGCCATCGGGGGGATCAGGTGGTCGACCAGCACCGCGTGCGCACGCCGTTTGGCTTGCGTGCCCTCCCCCGGGTCGTTGACCAAAAACGGGTAGATCAGCGGCAGATCGCCCAGCGCAGCGTCGGGACCGCACGCTGCCGACATGCCGAGAGTCTTGCCGGGCAGCCATTCGAGGTTGCCGTGTTTGCCCAGATGCACGATCGCGTGGGCTTTGAATCCCGTGCGCAGCCAGTGATATGCGGCCAGGTAGTGGTGGCTGGGCGGCAGGTCGGGATCGTGGTAAATCGCCACCGGGTTGTCGCCGAATCCGCGGGGCGGCTGCACCATCAGCACGACGTTGTCGGATCGTATTGCGGCGACAACGATTTCGCCGTCGGGATCGATGCTGCGGTCGACGAACAACTCGCCGGGCGGCGGCCCCCAGTGCTGCTGCACCTGTTCGGCGAACGACCGGGGCAACGTATCGAACCACTCGCGGTAATCGCGGGCCGCCACGCGGATCGGGTTGCCGGCCAGGTGTCCCTCGGTCAGCCAGTCGGGATCTTGTCCTCCGCGTTCGATCAGCGCGTGCATCAGCGCGTCGCCATCGCCCGCATCCAACCCGGGAATGTCACCGATCCGATAACCGTGCCGGCGCATCGCGTCCAGCAGCGCAATCGCGCTTGCCGGCGTATCCAGCCCGACGGCGTTGCCGATCCGCGCGTGCTTGGTGGGATAGGCGGAGAACACGACAGCCACCCGCTTGTCGCCCGGCGCAACGCGGCGCAGCATCGCCTGCCGCATCGCGATCCCGGCGACTCGGGCGCACCGCTCGTCGTCGGGCACGTAGGAAATCAGTCCTTCGTCGTCGATCTCCTTGAACGAGAACGGAACTGTGATGATCCGGCCGTCGAATTCGGGCACCGCCACCTGGCTGGCTACGTCGAGAGGGCTCAGCCCGTCGTCGTTGGACTCCCACGCGGCCCGCGGGCTGGTCAGGCACAGCCCCTGAAGGATCGGAATGTCAAGGGCGGCAAGGTGTTCGACGTTCCAGCTGTCGTCGTCACCGCCGGCCGATGCGCCGGCGGGAACCGCTCCGCCGGCCGCCAGCACAGTCACCACCATCGCGTCGGCGGCCGCCAGCGCTTCGATCAATTCGGGTTCGGCGGTCCGCAACGATGCGCAGTACACCGGAAGTGCGCGACCGCCGGCGTTCTCGATGGCCCGGCACAGCGCCTGCACGTAGCCGGTGTTGCCGGCCAGATGCTGTGCGCGGTAGTAAAGCACCGCGATCGTCGGCCCGTCGGCATGCGGCGACGCCCAGTCGAGCCGACCCCACGTCGGCGACGGGGTGGGCGGCGCGAAGCCGTACCCCGTCATCAGCAGGGTGTCGGACAGGAAGGCGTGCAGTTGGCGCAGGTTCTCGACGCCGCCGTGGGCCAGGTACAGGTGCGTCTGCACCGCGATCCCGGCGGGCACCGTAGAACGGTCCATCAAATCCGCGTCCGGTGCCTGCTCACCGCTTACCAGCACCGTCGGCACGCCACTGGCCCGCATTGCGTCGATGCCGTCTTGCCAGGCTCGGTACCCGCCGAGGATGCGCACGACGGCCACGTCGACGCCAGCGAGCAGCTCCCGCAGCTCATCGATGTCCAGCCGAGACGGGTTCGCCCACCGGTATGCGGCCCGGCTGGAGCGTGCCGTGATCAGGTCGGTGTCAGAGGTGGACAGCAGCAGGACGGTCGGGGCGGGCACCCGTCATTCGTACCCCACCGCGGCCATCGAGGGCGGGGTGACCACAGCCGGAGGGAGCGCGCGAGGCGGACGCGGCGGTTCCACCTGCACCTTGGCCGGGTCCGTGCCCTCGTACACACCGTCGAGATACACGTCGCACCACTTCTTGCCGTCGATGTCCTTGTAGCAGCACTTCGAGAAGCGGCTGCCGTTGCTGACGGTTGTGGTGTACGTGCCGTTCGCGGCCGCGCATTCGCTCTTGATGGTGGACTCCGACAGCGCGAAGGCCGCAGGAGCGGTGGCGATCATCGCACCCGCGGCGCCAGCGACGATCAGCAGTCCAACGTGAAATTGCTTCATGGTCGTCTCCTCTGTGTGGGGGCGATCGTTCGATGGAACGCCTCACAGGTAGGAGCGAGCCGCCTCGATTCGGTGACAGTTTTTCGGCGGATCAGATTTTTCGCTGACCCGACGTTTCCTCGAGGGCTTTCAGTTCGTCGGCCATGTTCGCTCGTGCGCGCGACTCCCATCGGCTGCGCGCCAACGACGTGTGAAACAGCGACGACGCGGCCAGCAGCTCGTGGAGGATTCGCGTGCGCCCGGCGCGGAATTCGGCGTCGCCGACGTGGCCGTACTCGGCTCTGACCGCGGCGCTGTTGGCGCGGTAGCGATCCGGTTCGATGCCCAGCACAGCAAGATCCGCATCGCACAGTGCCTCGCCGTTGCGGTCACCCTTCTGCGGATGGTGGCCGATCGTTACGCGCACCAGGCGCGCCACCTCCGCGACCAGCGCCGGGTCCACGCCGAGGGCGGCCAAGTCGGCTTCTGCCCGCTGTGCGCTGCGCTCCTCGTCGTCGGAGCGGCCCTGATAAACCGCGTCGTGATACCAGGCCGCCAGCCGCACAGCGTCGGGGTCTTGCGCGTGGTCGGCCAATTCCTCGACGTGAGTGAGGACTTCGCGCAAGTGCGCCAGCGTGTGGTAGCGCCGGTGCGGCTCGGACCATGACGCAATCAGCGCACGCCCGGTCGCCTCCGCGGCGGGGTCGCAAGTGTGCCGCGCAAGCAGATCGTTCCAGGCGCGCACAAGATCCTCTGCGTCATCAGCCATGCCGCTGCCCTTCACCGGCCTGCTGGCCACGCTGGAACGGCAGCAGTGAGAGCAGGAAGATCGCCACCGCGACGGGAGGAGCGACCAGCGGAAGCCAAGGCAGCTCGACCGGCAGCGCGGTGGCGACGATCCCGACGAACGTGAACCCCACCATCCCGATCACGGTGGGCAGAGTACTGGTCACGATGTCTGCTTCCGCCGCGTGCCTCAACACCAGATACGCCGCGGCCGAAAGGCCCGACAGCGCCGCGAACGTCGGTGCCGGGTCGGACAAAGCGACAGCGGTGCCCGCGAGCAGCACGCAAAGAGTTGCGGCGGAGCGGTATCGGAGCCCGAGGACGACGGTGACGGCGGCCACGACCGCAGCGATGGTGCCCGCCGTGCCCGCGCCGTTCCACGCGGCGGCAGTCATCAAGAAACCGAACGCCGTCGAAAACATCAGCGCGCCAGGCTGATTGCGCGTGTTCATCTCAGCGCCTCGCCGCCGGGTGCAGGTGGTCGGGTACCAGACGCATCGACTGGTCGAGGGTGACATCGGCCGGCCACGACACCACGTCGACGCCGATCACGCCCATGTCCCGGTACATCGCCGACCGTTGCAGCGCCCACATCCGCGTGATGATCGGATCCTGCTCCTGCTCGAACGGTGCACCCACGAGCACGTCGACTGCCACCACGGTGTGGCCGCGTCGCCGCAGGTCGAGCAGCGCCAGCGCAAACTCCGTGTCGAGCAGTGTGGAGAACGCGACGACGATGGCCCCGGGCGGCACGGCCGCTCGCGGTGCCAGCGTCCCGGTGCTCACCTCGTATTCGTTACCGGCGGCCAGGATCGCGTCGAGCACCCGGTAGAACTGGCGCCGACCGATGTCGGCGCCCAGCCATCGCGGCCGGCGCGCCCCGAGGGTGACGATCCCGGCCCGGTCGCCGTTGCGCAACGCGGTCTGCACCACCTGCACCGCACCGCGAACCGCGCGCTCCATGGCGTCGGTCGCCGGACCGGCGGCCTGCGTGCTGGTGTCGATCAGCACCACCACGTCGGCGGCACGGTCGGTCAGCCGCTGCGTGACGTGCAGGCTGCCGCGCCGGGCGCTGACCGGCCAGTTGACGGTGCGTAACTGATCCCCCGGCAGATACGGGCGAACGTCGGCGTATTCGACGCCCGGCCCGATGTGCCGGGTGAGGTGGGTGCCGAGTCGATCGGGTAGCTCGGTGCGCGGCAGGCCCGTGGACTGCGGCGGCGCGGTCGGGAACACGAAGATGTCGGCCACCTGCACCTCCGCCGACCCTGACAGCAGACCGCCTGCACACAGCGCATGCAGCCGCGCGGACAGCGGATAGCGGCCCCACCGCTGCGCCCGGGCGGCCACGTTCTTCGCGTAGACGGAACTGTCTTCGAGTACGTCGAGCTCCATCCCCTCTGGCGCGGTGACCTCCAACTGCACGGCGACGTCGTCGGCCTGTGCGGTCACCCACACGCGGGCGTGCGCCGGTTCGGATTCGAAGCAGCGGACCAACGCCGGTTGGGCGTGCGCCCGGACCGCCGACGCTCGTCGTTGCCACGGAATCGAACACAGCACGCCCAGCAGCGGCGCCACGAACGCGATCAGTGACGGCCGAGATGCGAGCACCGCCGCGCCCAGCCCAAGCGCCACACACGTGGCGATTGCTCGACTCAGAGGTGATGGCCCCCAACGGAACTCGACTTCCTCGATGCGGTGGTCAGCCAGGCCCGCGGCGATGTCAGTCACGTCGACCGTGCGCCCGGGGCACCGGCAGCCGCGCCAGCAGTTGTTCCACCACGTCGGAGCCGTGGACGCTGCGGACCCACATCTCCGGCCGTAAGCTGATCCGATGCGAGATAGCCGGCACCGCAAGGGTTTTGACGTCCTCGGGGATCACATAGTCACGGCCACACAGCAGAGCGCGTGCGCGGGCCAGCTGGACCAGGTCGAGCTCAGCGCGCGGGCTGGCGCCCACGGCGACCTGCGGATGGCTTCGCGTGGCCGCGGCCAGCGACACCACATAGTGCAGGATGTCGTCGTGGACGGTCACCTGCTCCACCGTCTCCCGCATCGCGAGGACGTCGTTGGCGTCGACGACCTGGTTGACCGCCGGTTGCGCCGACCCTCTGTCGAGCCTGCGCCGCAGCATCGCGGTTTCGTCGCGCTGGGACAGGTACTTCAATTCCAGCTTGATCGCGAAGCGGTCGAGCTGGGCTTCCGGCAGCGGGTAGGTGCCTTCGTACTCGATCGGGTTGTCGGTGGCCAGAACGATGAAAGGTAATGGCAGCCGGTGCGTCTCACCGTCGATGCTGACCTGCTCCTCGGCCATGGCCTCCAGCAGCGCGGCTTGGGTCTTCGGTGGCGTGCGGTTGATCTCGTCGGCCAAGAGCAGGTTGGTGAAGATCGGGCCACGGCGGAATTCGAACCGGCCCGACTGCATGTCGTAAACCGTCGAGCCCAGCAGGTCCGCCGGAAGCAGGTCCGGGGTGAATTGGACGCGGGTGAAGTTCAGGCCCAGCGCTGAGGCGAACGAGCGTGCAATCAGCGTCTTGCCCAGTCCGGGAAGGTCTTCGATCAGGACGTGCCCGCCGGCGAGCACGGTGGTCAGGATCAAGGTGAGCGCGGCACGCTTGCCGACGACCACGCGTTCGATCTCGTCGAGCACCGCCTCGGCGTGGGCGGTGGTCACCGTCGCCGGCATCGTCATACTCGTTCCAATCGCTCCAGGATGTCGTTGAGCGCGCTGCGGCCTGGACCAGGTGTGTGGCGCTCATTGAGCGCGACGTTGCTGGGATCGACCCACTGCCAGAGTTCGTCACCGAACAGCATCCGGCCGGTAGCCTGCATGGCCGCCGGGTCCTTGGTCGCCCGCTGCCCGGTGGCGAGCATGAATTCCCTTGCCAGCCTTGGCCTTAGATGCCGGTCCCAGTCCGCACGGCTGGAGTCGGCCCACCGGATCATCGATTCGGTGCGGGCGATCCAGCGCCGCATCGACTCTGCGGGCCCGTCCTGCTCACGCTCAGGCGTCTCGGTGGCGGGAACCCGCACAAGCAGCCGACGCGCTTCCACCAGCACCAGCGCCGCGACCCCGCCGGCGATCCACGGCACCCAGCGGTGTTCGACCATCGTCAACGCCAGTACCTCCGTGGCCAGCACCAGTCCCAGTCCGATCAGCGCCACCTTCGTCATACCGCGCTCCTGAGCTCGGCGAGCACCAATTCCAGTGCCCGCACGGCGGTTTCGCGATGCTCCTCCGTCATGACGTGCGGACTGAACCGTGCCTCGGCGAACAAGTCGACCAGATCTGTCGCGGCGCCGGGGTGAACGGCATGGTGCTCGACTGCCCGGGCCAGCACTTCGGAAGGGGTGTCCGACTCTTGCGGCACCACGCCGGGGGCGTTCGCCAACGCCTGCTCCATCGCCGCGTAGCACGCGATGATCGCCTCGCGGGGTTCGCGGCTCAGGTCGCCCATCGCGGCCAAACCGCGTTCGGCGGCCAGCGCCAGCGATTGCGGCTCCGACGCCGCAGGCGCCGCCTCTGCGGCGGCGTCGTCGAGCGGCAGCGGCGGCACAGGGCCGCGGCGGTGCCGGCGCAGCGTGATCACGGCGCCGATGCCCCACAACGCCAGCATGACCATCGTCGTGGCGAACAGGTACCAGAACAGGCCGCTCTGCTCTGCCGGCTGGGCGGGCGGCGCGGGGGGCGGGGTTGGTGTGGGGGTGGCGCCGGGCGCGCTGCTGGTCGGAGCCGACGTCACCGACGGTGTCTCCAGCCGGATGTCGAGGCGCAGCAGCACGATGACGACGGCCAGCCATGCCACCAACACGGCCAGCCCGATCAGCAGAATGCGCCGGGTGGGCCGCCACCGCTCGCCGCTGCGGCGCCGAGGCAGCTGTTTGGAGGTCGGCGCCTCGGCGCGGGGATTGCGAAGCACGGTGACGATCGCCAGCGTGATGATCGCGACGGCGACCGCGAGCAGCGCGATCACCGCGACCATGGCCGCCGGGTTGTCGGTGTGCTGCTCCTGCGTGCGGGCCGCTTGGCCCGGCAACCGCCCGCGCAGCGCGACGCCGGCGAAGACCACCAGCGTGATCAACGCGACCACGCGCCCCGTCGCCCTATCGATACCGGGCATCATGACCCATCGTGGCACGTCCGGGTCGCTTACGGTGGACGGATGCGCACCCGTGACGTCGACGCCTGCCCCGGCGCGCTGTCGGTGCACCACGCGGCGGACGGCGCGCTGGCCCGCATCCGGCTGCCGGGCGGAATGGTCTCCTCGGCGCAGCTGCAGGCACTTGCACGGGTGGCCGCCGACGTCGCGTCGCCGGCGATGGAGCTGACCTCGCGCGGCAACATTCAGATCCGGGCCATCACCGACGAAGCGGCCGTCGCGCAGGCGGCGGCCGCGGCCGGCCTGCTGCCGTCGGCCACCCATGAGAAGGTGCGCAACATCGTCGCGTCGCCGCTGTCGGGGCGCGTGGGCGATCACCCTGATGTGCGGAGTTGGGTTGCCGAGCTCGACGAGGCGATCATGGCCGAGCCGTCGCTGGCTTCGGTGGGCGGCCGGTTCTTGTTCAGCATCGACGACGGCCGTGGCGACGTGTCAGGGCTGAGCCCCGACGTCGGCGCCCATGTGGTCGACGACGATGCGGTGGCGCTACTGCTCGCCGGACGCGACACCGGGGTGCGGCTCCCGTTCTCCGAGGTGGTGACGACGCTGGTGACGGTGGCGACCCGGTTCGCCAGACTGCGTCAGAAAGCTTGGCGCATAAGCGAATTGGATGATGTAGCACCGCTGGTTGCCGGATTCCGGAGGTCGGCCCACGCGGCAGTGGCATGGCCGGCCGCCGCTGAGCCCCCGGTCGGCTGGCTGCCTCAGCGCGACGGCCGGATCGCGTTGGGCGCGGCAGTGCCGTTGGGGGTCCTGCAAGCACGCGTCGCCGAATTTCTCTCCGCAATCGAGTCGCCGATGGTCGTCACCCCGTGGCGGTCGGTGCTGGTGTGCGACCTCTCCGAGCACGTCGCCGACACCGCGTTGCGGGTGCTGGCGCCGATGGGCCTGGTATTCGACGCGAACTCGCCGTGGCTGTCGGTCAGCGCCTGCACAGGCAGCCCGGGATGCGAGCACTCGCGCGCCGACGTGCGCGCCGACGCGGCTCGGCTGGTCGCCGACGGGTTCGGCGGTCATCGCCGCTACGTCGGCTGCGAGCGGGCGTGCGGCAGCCGCCCTGGCGACGACGTCTGGGTGGCCACCGGTGACGGATACCGGCGCCTGCCTTCGTAGGGTGAGCGGCGTGCTCGACTACATCCGCGACCCCGCCGAGATCTACCGGCAGTCGTTCGCGACAATCCGTGCCGAAGCCGATTTGTCGCGGTTCCCCGACGACGTCGCGAACGTTGTCGTCCGGATGATTCACACCTGCGGTCAGGTCGATCTGGCGGAGCACATCGCCTTCACCGACGACGTCACCGCCCGCGCCCGCGCGGCGCTGGCCGCCGGCGCGCCAGTGCTGTGCGACTCGTCGATGGTGGCCGCGGGCGTGACGCGGCTCAAGCACGGCAACGAGGTGGTCTCACTGGTGGCCGATCCCCGCGCCGCCGGCCTGGCCGCGCGACTGCACACCACCCGCTCGGCCGCCGCAGTCGAACTCTGGGCCGATCGGCTGGGCGGGGCGGTGGTGGCCGTCGGCAACGCGCCGACAGCGCTGTTCCGGTTGCTGGAACTGGTCGACGACGGCGCGCCGGCACCGGCGGCCGTGCTCGGCGGGCCGGTCGGATTCGTCGGGTCGGCGCAGTGCAAGGACGAACTGGTCGCCCGCCCCCGTGGCATCGCCTATCTGGTGGTGACGGGCCGGCGGGGCGGCAGCGCGATGGCCGCCGCCGCAGTCAACGCCTTGGCGGGCGGGCCGGCGTGACCCGCCGCGGCACATTGTTCGGTGTCGGGCTGGGCCCGGGCGACCCGGAGCTCGTCACTGTCAAGGCCGCCCGCGTCATCGGCGCGGCCGACGTGGTGGCGTACCACAGCGCGCGCCACGGGCGAAGCATCGCGCGCGGCATCGCCGAACCGTACCTGCGGGCCGGGCAGATCGAAGAGCATCTGGTCTACCCGGTGACCACCGAGACCGTCGACCACCCGCGCGGCTATGCCGGCGCGATCGAGGACTTCTACGCCGAATGCGCCGAGAAGATCGCGGCACATTTGGACGCCGGGCGGGATGTGGCGCTGCTGGCCGAGGGTGATCCGCTGTTCTACAGCTCCTACATGCACATGCACACCCGGCTCACCGAGCGCTTCGACGCGGTGATCGTGCCGGGCGTGACGTCGGTGAGCGCGGCGTCTGCCGCGACCGCGACGCCGCTGGTGGCCGGCGACGAGGTGTTGTCCGTGCTCCCCGGGACACTGCCGACCGCCGAGCTGGCCCGGTATCTGGCCGACGCCGACGCGGCCGTGGTGCTGAAGCTGGGACGCTCCTATCCCGCTGTGCGAGAAGCACTTTCGCTTGCCGGCCGACTTGACGACGCGTATTACGTCGAGCGGGCCAGCACCGGTGCGGAGCGGGTGTTGCCGGCCGCGGAGGTCGACGGCGCGTCGGTGCCGTACTTCTCGCTGGCCATGGTGCCCGGTGGTGCGCGCCGATCCGCGGTGGGCGGAGTCGCCGTGGTGGGGCTCGGACCCGGGGCGCCGGAGTGGATGACGCCGCAAAGCCGGCGCGAATTGGCGGCGGCCACCGACGTGATCGGCTACGGCCCGTACCTGGACCGGCTGCCCGAACGGCAGGGGCAGCGCCGCCACCCCAGCGACAACACCGACGAGCCCGCCCGAGCCCGGCTGGCCTGCACGCTTGCCGAGCAGGGCCGCGCGGTTGCGGTGGTGTCGTCCGGCGATCCGGGCGTGTTCGCGATGGCGACCGCGGTGCTCGAGGAGGCCAAGCAGTGGCCGGGTGTGCAGGTGCGGGTGATTCCGGCGATGACCGCCGCACAGGCAGTCGCCAGTCGTGTCGGCGCGCCGCTGGGACACGACTATGCGGTGCTGTCGCTGTCGGACCGGCTCAAGCCGTGGGAGGTGATCGAAGCCCGGCTGATCGCGGCCGCGCAGGCCGACTTGGTGCTGGCGATCTACAACCCGGCGTCGAAAAGCCGCACCTGGCAGGTAGCTGCGATGCGGGATCTGCTGTTGGGCTACCGCGATCCGGGCACACCGGTGGTGGTCGGGCGCGACGTGTCGGGACCGCACGAAGACGTGCGTGTGGTGCAGCTAGCCGACCTCGACCCCGCGTGTGTCGACATGCGCTGCATGCTCATCGTCGGTTCGTCCCAAACCCAGTGGTACTCAAGCGATTCCGGGGATCGGGTGTTCACCCCGCGCCGCTACCCAGCCTGACGCGTACGGGCGACATCATTGCGCGGTCCAAGCCGGGGCGCTCATGTGATTGTTGTCTTGACCGGCGCGGAAGCCACTGAATATGTTGGCTACCTCGATGGTATGCAGCGGTGTAGCCCTGTCTGAGTGAGGCGCGATGGACCATGACCTACGTGGCCAAGGGGTCCGTCAGCTGCCTGGTGAAGGACCGCGCTGGACTGATGGACCCAAGCCGTCGATCTGATTCGGTTGAGAGCGGGCCATCGATGATTCGTCGGTGGGCGAGCGCACCGACGACAGTGGCCTCGGGTCAGGCCACTCAATTCGACTGGGTCACGCAGTTCCTTCGAGAGCGGGGATTGCTGCGGGCCGCGCAGAAAGTCATGGCCGTCGTGAACTCGTCGGCGGCGTTGGTGGCGCTCAGCCTCATGGTCGGCTGGACGCGCAAGAATCCGACCTTGCTCATCTTCGGGGGTTTGGCGCTCGCGTACATCGCGGTCCGGACGGCGTTTTGGCTGACCCGGTGGCCGACGCGCCGACAGTCGGCGACCTTCGTCATCCTCAGCATATTCTGGGTCGCCCTGCTGAGCCTGCTGCAGTGCAAACCCGCTATGGGGGCGTTGGCCTGTACGGCCCTGGCGGTCACTGGCAGCTACATCGCGTTCTTCCACGGCACGAAGGTGTTGACGCTCAACTTCGCGGTGGCCGTCTGCGCCGGCCTGGTCGCCGCGTGGCGGCTGTCCCGTGACTCCGGCTTCGCGACAGCGGCGTGCGCGCTGTGGATGATTTGGTTCCTGAACTTTTCGGTGCCCCTGGCCATCCGGGGTGCGATCAATGCGATGGGCCGGTTCGCCACGCGCTGCGAACAAGACCCCCTCACCGGCCTGCTGAACCGCCGTGGATTCATCGGCACGCTCACTCGCGAGTCGGCTCGCCGCACGATGTCGGACGGTTACCTGACCATGCTGATGGTCGACATCGACAACTTCAAGCGCATCAACGACAGCCATGGCCACGTTGCGGGCGACCGCACTCTGGTGTGCGTCGCCGATACGCTTCGCCGCCATAGTCCATCCGACGCCACGGTCTGCCGGGCCGGCGGCGAAGAATTCCTGATCGCGATCAGAAGCTCCACCCCGGCGGCGACCGAGGTTGCCGCCGACCTCTGCGCCGCCATTGCAGCGCTTCCGCACCGGATCACCGCAAGCATCGGTGCCGCCTGCGTCGATCTGCGCACCTTGCGATACCCAATCACCGGTGCATGCGTCGATCAGCTGATCGCGACAGCGGACTCGGCGATGTACGCCGCCAAACGCAGCGGCGGCAATCGTGCGATGCACACGTCACGCCGTGCCTGAGCCGGTGATGTGAGTGCCCGAAATCGGGTACTCGCATCTGCTGGGCTTTTCACCAGCAGGACCCACCGGGGGTGTGACATGTCATCCAGTCGTCTCACAGCACGCCGAGTTGCTGCAGCCCTTGCGATCGCGGGCGCTGCGGTCGCGGCGCCGGGCGTCGTTACGGGTACCGGCGGCATCGGGGTCGGCCAAGCAGCTCCGGGGTCCGATTGCACCACCGACACGACCCTGGGCGACAACTCGGTGTGATGCGCACCGGAGGCTCCGGCCCCCTCCGGTGCACCGAGCGAACAGGACCTGACCGATTCCTCCGACAACGGCGCCGGGCAAGGGGCGGGCCCGCGCTAGCAGCGTGCCGGTCTGATGTTGCGCAGCCAGGTGAGCGCCTCGTCGACGGTGCCGACGGCAGGCACTCCCGCAGGAAGCGCTGGCCGGTCGATCATCAGAACAGGAATGTAGAGAGCGGCCGCGGCATCTAGTTTGGCGCGCGTGTGGTCACCGCCGCTGTTCTTGGTGACGAGGGCGTGGATGCGGTGCTCGCGCATCAGTGCGAGTTCGTCGTCGTAGTGGTACGGCCCGCGAGACAACAACAGGTGGTGGCGCATGGGCAGCGCATCCGGACGCGGTGCAACGACGACGCGGATCAAAAACCACGCAGTCGAATCCGCGAACGCCGCAATGGTGGAGCGGCCACTGGTGAGGAAAACACGTGAATACCGTTCGCGCTCAATAACTCCAGCCGCTTCGGCCGCCGACGCCACCGATATCGCACCGCTGCAATCCCACGGCGGCCGGGACAGAATCAGATGCGGCAGGCCCAGACCGGCACACACGTCGGCAGTCCGCGCGGTCATCGTGGCGGCGAACGGGTGAGTGGCGTCGACGACCGCGTCGATCCGGTTCTCCAGCAGCCACTGCCGCATCGCCTCGGCCCCACCGAACCCGCCGATGCGCACTTCGCCGGCAGGCAGCGCCGGGTCGGGCACCCGCCCAGCCAGCGAGCTGATCACATCGACGTCGGGATGCAGCCGCTGGGCAAGCGCCCGCGCCTCCGCCGTGCCGCCGAGCAACAGCACCCGCATCAGTGCCTCCCGGTGCGCCGCCGCGCCGGCGAGTAGAGATAGCTGTCGGTGAAACCTTCGGCGGCGAGCACGTCCCCGACGACGATCACCGCCGTGCGGGTGACGCTGGCGGCGCGCATCATCTCGCTGATCCCGCCGAGTGTGCCGTGCAGCGTCTGCTGTTGCGGCCAGCTCGCGAAAGCTACTACGGCACAAGGCGTTTCGCGTCGGTAGCCACCGGCTATCAGCTGCTGCACCACGGTGTCTATCTGCGCGGCGGCCAGATGCAGCACGAGCGTCCCCCGGCCCGACAGACTTGCCAGGTCCTCCCCGGGCGGCATCGCCGTCGACAGCGTGGCCACCCGGGTCAGCGTGACAGTCTGCGCGACGCCGGGGACCGTCAGCTCCCGGCGCAGGACGGCCGCGGCGGCCGCGAACGCCGGTACCCCGGGCACGATCTCGTAGTCGATGGCGAGCGCATCGAGCCGGCGACACTGTTCGGCCACCGCGCTGTAGAGAGAGGGGTCGCCGGAGTGCAGACGGGCGACGTCGTGGCCCGCGGCGTCGGCCGCCGCGAGTTCGTCGACGATCTGGTCGAGGTTCAGCGGACCGGTGTCCACCACGCGGGCGCCCGGCGGGCACTGCGCCAGCAGGTCGTCGGGCATGATCGACCCGGCGTACAGGCACACCGAGCAGCGCTGGAGCAGCCGCAGGCCCCGCACGGTGATCAGATCCGCCGCGCCCGGACCTGCGCCGATGAAATAGACGGTCACCTCTTCGTCACCACCCATTGCGTGATCGGCATCGCCGGTCGCCACCCGGTGAATCTTCCTAGCGGCTCGCCCGCGTAGTGCTGAAACCGCCGCAGCTCGCCGCCAAACTTCGAGTACCAGTGCAGCACAACAGCTTCGGACTCGGCAGTGACTGCGTTGGTAACCAGCCGGCCGCCGCTGAGGAGTCGCTCGAAGCAGGCCTCCACCATTCCCGAGCGGGTCAGCCCGCCGCCGATGAAAATCGCTGACGGGTCGGCGGCACCGTCGAACGCGTCCGGCGCAGCGCCGCGGACCTGGACGTCGACGCCACTGCCGATCGCGTTGAGCTCGACGAACCTGCGGCGCCGCTCGTCGCGCTCGAAAGCGACCGCGGTGCAGTCGGGCCAGCGCAGCGACCACTCGACCGCGATGCTTCCCGAACCGGCGCCGACGTCCCACAACCGCTCCCCCGGCCGCGCCGCCAGCGCCGCCAGCGTGAGCGCCCGGATCGTCTGTTTGGTGATCTGGCCGTCGTGAGCGAAGACGTCGTCGGACAAGGGCGAAATTCGCTCGTCCGGAAGATATTGAATGGCAACGACATTGAGGTCGTCCACGTCTTGGGGGTGGTCGGCCGCCCAGTCCCGGGCGGTGCTGTCGCGGCGGCGTTCCGCGGGACCGCCCAGCTGCTCGAGCACCGTGAACACCGAGTCCCCGCGGCCGCAGGCGTCGAGCCGCGCCGCCAGCTCGAACGGTGTGGTCCTGTCGCGCGACAGCACGACCGCGCGACCACCGCGGCGTACCGCGGTGTGCGGCTCGGCGGTCACAAGGCTGATCACCTCCGTGTCGTGCGCGGTCCAACCCATTCGGGAACAGGCGAGCGCTGCGCTGGACACGTGCGGCAGCACCTTCACCCGCTCAGGACCGAAGAGCCGCATCAGTGTGCCGCCGACGCCGTGCAACATCGGGTCGCCGCTGGCCAGCACATGCACGTCGGCGGGCAATGCCCGCAGCGCCGGCAGCATCGGGGACGGCCAGTGCCGCAGCTGCGCCGTGACGGACGTGTCGAGCAGGTCGAGTTGACGCCGCGACCCGTAGATCGTGTGGGCACGGCGAAGCTCGCCCCGGGCGGCCTCTGACAGGCCGGCCATGCCGTCCGCGCCGATGCCGACGACGACGATCACCTCGGCATTCTCCGCCACACCCACCGCGGCAGCAGCCGCATCCCGAAGAACACCGGCCGTAGCACCCACGGCACCCAGACCTCGCCGCGGCCCTTCGCCAGCGCCCGCACCGTCGCGGCGGCCACCTGCTGCGGTGTACTGGAGAACGGCGCCGGCGTCATGCCCTGCGTCATCCGGCCGATCACGAAGCCGGGCCGCACCACCAGCACGTGCACCCCTGAACCGAACAGCGCGTCGGCCAGCCCTGAGGTGAACCCGTCGAGTCCCGCCTTGGCCGACCCGTAGACGTAGTTGGCTCGACGCACCCGCACGCCCGCCACCGAGGAGAACACCACCAGCCGACCTCGACCGGCCGCACGCATCGCGTTGGCCAGATGCGTCAGCAGGCTGACCTGCGCGACGTAATCGGTGTGCACGATCGCCACCGCATGCGAGGCGTCGCGTTCCGCACGCTGCTGGTCGCCGAGAATGCCGAACGCCAGCACCGCGGTGCCGATCGGACCGTGCTCGGCGACAAGGGATTCCACCACCCGACCGTGGCTGTCGAGGTCGTCGGCGTCGAACTCGACGGTATGCACCGCTTCGGCGCCGGCGGCGGTCAGTGCGTCGCACTGCTCGCGCAGGCGCTGCGGGCCGCGGGCGGCCAGCACCACGGTTGCGCCGGGCGCGAGCCGCACGGCGAGCTCGGTGCCGATCTCGCTGCGGCCGCCGAAGATCACCACCAGGTCCGTGTCGCCCACGCGTGGAGACTATCGCCTGCGCTAGCGTGGTCTGCGATGGCAAACTCGTCGACCACGCGATTGAACGCCGACGCGCTGGCCTTTCTCAGCGAGCGCCATCTGGCCATGCTGACCACACTGCGCGCCGACAATTCGCCGCATGTCGTTGCCGTCGGTTTCACATTCGATCCCAAGACGCACATCGCCCGGGTCATCACGTCAGGTGGATCCCAGAAAGCGGTCAACGCCGAGCGTGGCGGCATCGCGGTGCTGAGTCAGGTCGACGGCGCACGGTGGTTGTCGTTGGAGGGCCGGGCCAAGGTCAATACCGACGCCGACGCGGTCCGCGACGCCGAGCTGCGGTACGCGCAGCGCTACCGCACCCCGCGCGAGAACCCCAAGCGGGTGGTCATCGAAGTACAGGTGGAGCGGGTGCTGGGCTCGTCGAACCTGCTGGACCGCTCCGGCGGGTAGTGCTATACGGGCACGACAGCGAGCTCGTGCGGTCGGTGGTTCACCGGCTCTGCGCCATAGGACGTCACGATCACGATGTCCTCGATGCGCGCGCCCCACCGCCCCGGGAAGTAGATACCGGGCTCGACCGAAAACGCCATCCCCGCCCGTAGCGGTAAGCGGTTGCCGGCCACGATGTAGGGCTCCTCGTGTACCGACAGCCCGATGCCGTGTCCGGTGCGGTGCACGAACGCCTCCCCCAGCCCGGCCTGCGCCAGCACCCCGCGAGCGACGGCGTCCACTTGTTCGGCGGTGACGCCCGGGCGCACCGCGGCGACAGCCGCCTGCTGCGCGCGTTGCAGTACCGAATAACGTTGCGCCACTTCCGGGTCGGGCTCACCGAGGCTGTAGGTGCGGGTGGAGTCGGAGTGGTAGCCCGGTTCGTAGGCGCCGCCGATGTCGACGACCACGATGTCGCCGGCCTGCAACACCCGGTCCGAGCATTCGTGGTGAGGATCAGCACCGTGCGGGCCGGAGCCGACGATGACGAACGCTACCTCCGAATGTCCTTCGGCCACAATCGCTTTTGAAATATCGGCGGCAACGTCGGCCTCGGTGCGCCCCGGCGCCAGGAACTCCGGTACCCGCGCGTGCACGCGGTCGATCGCCGCACCGGCCTGCCGCAGAGCGTCGATCTCACTGTGGTCCTTGATCATCCGCAGCTGGCGTAGCACGTCGGTGGCCAGCACCGGTGTGACCCCGAGCAATCTGGCCAGGGGCAGCAAGTGCAAGGCAGGCATGGATTCAGTGACCGCGGTCGCTGTCTTCGCAGCGCCGAGTGCATCGACCACCAGCGAGTACGGATCCTCGCCGTCGACCCAATCCCGGACCGGCAGGCCGAGTTCGGCGATCGCGGACTCTCTCAGCGACGCCAGCTCGAGCCGCGGCACCACCACGGTCGGCGCGCCGGTGGCGGGCAGCACCAGCGCGGTGAGCCGCTCGAAGGTCTGCGCCCGCGACCCGACGAGATAGCGCAGGTCATAACCCGGAGTGACGATCAGCCCCGCCAATCCGGCCGCCGCGGCGGCGTTGGCGGCGCCGTGCAGGCGGCGGGCGTAGACCTCGGAGCTGAATCGGCTCATGGCGAAAGGCTAGCGCCGCGCGTCCTCCAACTCGGTCAACGACAGCTCGAGTCCGCTCGCCAGCAGATTCGTCATCGTCCGTCGACAGCAGCCGCGACGTCGCGATTGTGCAACAACACATCGTCCATCACCGCGGTCGTCACCGGGCGCATCGCCAGCAGCGGCGCGACCCAGGACGGCGCGGCGACCCAGGCCGCGCGCCGTTCGACTCCATCGAGCACCACAGCGGCGGCGTCGCTGACCGGGATCGGGCGCGACAGGAAGCCGGGAAACGCCTGCCGCACCCTTGCTGCCTTGTCGTGGGAGAACACGTCGGCCGCCAGATCGGTGTCGATGAACCCGAGGTAGGCGATCCCCGATGTCACCCCGTATGGCGCGAGTTCGACGCGCAACGCCCTGCTGAGCTGCTCGACGCCGGCCTTGCTCATCGCGTACGGCGCTGCCAGCACGCCGTTGAAGAACGCATAGATAGAGCCGACGAACATGATGTGCCCGCGCCGCTGCATCAGCGCGTCGACGGTGGCCCGCGCGGTTCGCCACTGGCCCAGCAGGTCGACCTCGACCGTGCGCTCGAATGCCGACGGGTCGATGGTCGCCACCGGCTCTGACGGCGGCGCGATGCCGGCGTTGGCCACCACCACGTCGATGCCGCCGAACTCTGCGACCGCGCCGTCGGCCGCCGCGCGCAACGCCTCCACGTCGGTCACGTCGGCCTCGAACGCAGCGGCACGCGAGCCGAGTTCGTCAGCCAGCTCCTGCAGCGGCGACAGCCGACGGCCCACCAGCGCCACATGCGCACCGCGGGCATGGGCCTGGCGCGAAATCTCGGCGCCCAACCCGCGAGCGGCACCGGTGATGAACACCACCCGCCCGTCGAGGCTGAATTCCGTTGAGCCACCCAATAATCCGCCAACCAAGGGCAGTGATCGCCACAGCCTCGTCACGGTACGTGCCAACAGCCGGGCGGCGTCGTCGATCATGCCCACCTGAGTTGCCGCCTGATGCCATTTCTAACCGCTGGCATGATGACCGCATGCCAGCTCCCCTGCTTCTGCTCGACGGTGCGAGCATGTGGTTCCGCTCGTACTACGGGGTGCCGTCGTCGATCACCTCACCCGACGGCAAACCCGTCAACGCGGTGCGCGGCTTCCTCGACGCGGTGGCGGCGGTGATCACCCGCGAACGCCCGAGCCGGCTGGTGGTGTGCGACGACTGGGACTGGCGCCCGCAGTGGCGCGTCGACCGCATTCCGTCCTACAAGGCACATCGCGTCGCCGAGCCACTGCCGGACGGCGAACCGGACATCGAGGAAGTGCCCGACGACCTGACGCCCCAAGTCGAGTGGATCCTCGAGGTTCTCGACGCGTTCGGCATTCCCACCGCCGGCGCACCCGGCTACGAGGCCGATGACGTGCTCGGCACGCTGGCGGCCCGCGAGCGCCGCGACCCGGTGATCGTGGTGAGCGGTGATCGCGACCTGCTGCAGGTGGTCACCGACGAGCCGGTACCCGTGAAGGTGCTGTACCTGGGCCGCGGACTGGCCAACGCGACGATGTTCGGGCCGGCCGAGGTCGCCGAACGCTATGGTGTGCCTGCCCATCGCGCCGGGCCTGCGTACGCGGAGCTGGCGCTGCTGCGCGGCGACCCGTCCGACGGCCTACCCGGTGTGGCCGGCATCGGCGAGAAGAGCGCGGCGACGCTGCTGTCCCAGTACGGTTCACTGGAGGCGATTCTGGAAGCAGCGGAGGACCCGAAGTCCAAGCTGCCCAAGGCTTTTCGCAAGAAGATCCTGGCGGCCCGCGACTACTTGGAAGCGGCGGGGCCGGTGGTCAGGGTGGCCACGGACGCGCCTGTGCAGTTGTCGACGGACACCGACGAGCTTCCGCTCGCCCCCGTCCACCCGCGAAAGGTGGCGAAGCTGGCCGAGAAGTATGGCATCGGCTCGCCGGTGGGCCGTTTGCAGAACGCGCTCGACGCGCTGCCGGCCAGGTAACTATTTCGGTCGGCCGACCTCGTACGTGCCGCTGTCGTCCTGGAACGTCACGGTCACCTGCTTGTGCTGACCGTCGACGCTCGCGTCGCAGGTGAAGGTGTCGCCCTTCTTCACGGTGGGGTTCTGGCCGTTGTTGCACTTGACGTCGGTGACGTTCTTGACGCCGTAGCCGTTGGTCTGGTCGGTCAGCACCGACTTCACGCCGTCCTGGGCCTTGTTCACGTCGAGTTTGGTGGTGACGAAAAATCCCGGCTTCCAGAAACCCAGGACCAGCACGATGGCCACGACGATCACGGCAAGTACACCGACGACGGTGCCGAGGATGGCCAGCGAACGCTTGGAACCCTTCTGCCCCGGGCCCTCGCCGAAGGTCGCCGGGGCTTCGCCGTACTGCGGTGCACCCGGCGGCGGCGCGTACTGCGGCGGCTGGCCGTAGCCCTGGCCGTACGGCGGGTATTGGCCCGGCTGCGCGTATTGCGTCGGCTGCTGTGCCGCTTGCTCGGTGGGCGAGTACGGCTGCTGGCCATATTCCTGCCCTGGCTGCGAATACTGTTGGGGCGCACCGGGATACGGCTGGGCTTGGGGGTACTGCTGCGGCGAGTACGCGGGCTGCTGCCAGCCCTGTTGAGCGGTCGGCTCCTCAGCGCCCGACGGCTGCTGCTGCTCCGGCCGGCCCGACCATTGCTGATTGGGATCGTATCCCTGGGGTCCGCTCATCGCGCTTCCGTTCTCCTACCTCTCGCAGTAGTTGCCACCGTAGCGGTCACCCACCCTACCCGCCATCAACTGCGACGACGCCGCGCCGGATGTCGTCGATCGCGCGTTTCGCCGAGGTCTGCAAGCCCTTGTCGACGGCGGCGATCCGGATCTGGTCGAGCAGGTCGAGCACCTGGCGGCACCACCGCACGAAGTCGCCGGCGGGCAGCGGCGTTCCGGCGCCGGCCGCGTCAGAGGCCTCGAGCGCCGCGGTCAGATCGCCGGTGGTGGCCCAGCGGTACACCGCGGTGACGAACCCTTCGTCGGGCTCACGGCTCAGCTCGAGTCGGTGCCGCTGCTCGTCGGCGCGCAGCGCCCCGGCCAGTCGCCGTGTCTCGGCCAGCGCTCGCCGCAGCGGCGCGGTGGGTATCTCGGCGGCGCGCGGCGACGGTCCGTCGGCACCGCGGGTTTCGTAGACCACGGCCGACACCACACCCGCGAGTTCGGCGGCATTCAGTCCGTGCCATGCGCCGCTGCGCAGGCACTCCGCGACAAGGAGATCGCTTTCCGAATAGATCCGGGCAAGCAGCCGCCCGTCGTCGGTGACGCGCAGCTTGTCCTGTGTGCCGTTGTCGATGAACCGCCGCTCGGTGAGCAATCCGACGATTCGGTCGAAGGTGCGTGCCAGCGAATGCGTCGCCGTCGCGACCTTGCGGCGCAGCTGCTCGTTGTCCCGCTCGATCCGCAGATACCGTTCGGCGATGCGCATTTTGGCTTCGCGCTCGGGGATCCGATGCGCCGGGTGGTGACGGATTTCGTCGCGAAGCGCGCGCACTGCCGGATCGTCGCGGGGTTCGGTCCGGCGGCGGGCGTTGGCACCGGGCATCTTGAGGCCCGCGGCCGCCGAGCGCAACGCCGACGCCACGTCGCGACGGACCCGCGGCTGACGGTGCTCGACGCGCTTGGGCAGCGTCATCGAACCCAGCGGCGCTGCGGCATCACCGTAGTCCGCCGCGGATATTCTTCCTGCCCAACGGTTTTCGGTGAGAACGAGCGGCCGCGGATCCGTCGCGTCGCGGTCGGCCTCCAGCACCACCGCCAGTCCGCCGCGACGGCCCCGGCTGATCGAGATGATGTCTCCGCGGCGCAACGACGACAGCGCATCGCTGGCCGCCTGCCGGCGCTGCAGCCGAGACGACCGCGCCTGGGCGCGTTCGCGTTCACCCAGCTTGGCCCGCAGCCGCGCATACTCGAGCACCGCCGCGCTGTCTTCGCCGAGTTCCTTCGACAGCTGTTGCATGGTCTTGGTGTTGCGGTTGATCGCATTGACCAGTCCCACCACCGAGCGGTCGGCTTGGTATTGCGCGAACGACCGCTCGAGCAGCGC
Source organism: Mycobacterium sp. NGS19 (assembly GCF_059813155.1). Lineage (NCBI taxonomy): Bacteria > Bacillati > Actinomycetota > Actinomycetes > Mycobacteriales > Mycobacteriaceae > Mycobacterium > Mycobacterium sp. NGS19. The sequence goes on along the minus strand of NZ_JCALEB010000006.1, from coordinate 44,860 downwards.
GTGCGCCTGCTCGGGTCCCATTTGGTGCACCAGGTTGATGGTCATGTTGTAGGACGGCGCGAACGAACTGCGCAGCGGGAAGGTTCGGGTGCTCGCCAGCCCGGCCACCTCGGCGGGGTCGACGTCGGGTTGCCAGAGCACCACCGCGTGGCCCTCGATGTCGATGCCGCGACGGCCGGCCCGTCCCGTCAGCTGCGTGTACTCGCCCGGGGTCAGCGGAAGGTGCTGCTCGCCGTTGAACTTCACCAGCCGCTCCAGCAGCACCGTGCGCGCGGGCATGTTGATGCCCAGCGCCAGCGTCTCGGTGGCGAACACCACCTTGACCAGCCCGGCGGTGAACAGCTCTTCGACGGTGTGCCGGAAGATCGGCAGCATGCCGGCGTGGTGGGCGGCGATGCCGCGCATCAGCGCGTCGCGCCACTCGTGGAAACCCAGTACCAGCAGGTCCGCGTCGGACAGCTCGGCGGTGCGCCGGTCGATCACCTCGGCGATGCGGGGTCGCTCGTCGTCATCGGTCAGCCGAAGCGACGACCGCAGGCATTGACCCACCGCCGCGTCGCACCCGGCGCGGGAGAACACGAACACGATCGCCGGCAGCAGCGCGTCGTGGTCGAGCACCGAGATCACGTCGGGCCGCGACGGCGTCCGGTACAGCCGCGGCCGCGGATTGCGCCCGCGCCCACGCGGCTGGAACTCGAGCAGCCGGTCGGCCTCGCGACGATTCGCGATGTGCTGCAACAACTCCCGGTTCACCAAGGGCGCGCGGCCCGCGTCGTCGGGGCCGCCGCCGCTGGAGTAGTTGAATAGGTCGAACAATCGTCTGCCCACCATCATGTGCTGCCACAGCGGCACCGGGCGGTGTTCGTCGACGACCACCGTGGTGTCACCGCGCACCGTCTTGATCCAGCCGCCGAACTCCTCGGCGTTGGAGACGGTGGCCGACAGGCTCACCACCCGGACCTCCTCGGGCAGGTGCAAGATGACTTCTTCCCAGACCGCGCCGCGCATCCGGTCGGCAAGGAAGTGCACTTCGTCCATGACGACATACGAAAGACCATGCAGCGCAGACGAATCCGCGTACAGCATGTTGCGCAGCACCTCAGTGGTCATCACCACCACCGGCGCGGTGGCGTTTATCGACTGGTCGCCGGTGAGCAACCCGATCTTCTCGGGACCGTAGCGGGATACCAGATCGGTGTGCTTCTGATTGGACAACGCCTTGATCGGGGTGGTGTAGAAGCACTTTCGTCCGGCCTGCAAAGCCAGGTGCACCGCGAACTCCCCCACCACGGTCTTGCCTGCGCCGGTGGGTGCACACACCAGCACACCGTGGCCTGCTTCCAGCGCCGAGCACGCCTTCAGCTGGAACGGGTCCAGCGTGAACGGCAACAGCGCGGAGAACTTCGCCAGCTCACTAACGGTCATGCGACGGCAGCGCCTCCGGCGCTTCTATCGGCGCGGCTTCGTCGTCGGCGACCGCCCAGCCCTCAGCCGCCTCGCGCTTGGCCTTGCGTTTGTCGTGCACGCGGGCGATCTGGATCGCCACCTCGAGCAGCACGGTCAGCGCCAACCCGAGCGCGAGCATGGAGAACGGGTCGGACCCGGGCGTCGCGAATGCCGCGAACACGAAGACGCCGAAGATCAGGCCCCGCCGCCACGACTTCAGCCGGGCGTAGGTGAGCACGCCGATCAAGTTGAGCATGATGATCAGCAGCGGAAACTCGAACCCGACCCCGAACACGAGCAGCAGGTTGATCAGGAAGCCGAAGTAGCGGTCACCCGACAGTGCGGTCACCTGCACGTCGCCGCCGACGGTGAGCAGAAAGTGCAGCGCCTTGGACAGCACGACGTAGGCGAGCACCGCGCCGCTGACGAAGAGCAGCGCCGCGAAGGACACGAACACGACCGCGAACCGGCGCTCGTTGCGGTACAGACCCGGGGTGATGAACGCCCACAGCTCGTACAGCCACACGGGACAGGCCAGCACGATCCCCGCGGTCAGCCCGACCTTCAGCCGGAGCATGAACTGGTCGAACGGGGCGGTCGCGAGCAGCCGGCAACCCCCGTCGGCGCTGATATCGGCACGCGCGGACGGTGGCAGCGAACAGTAGGGCTGGCGCAGGAATTCGCCGAGGCTCTCCAGGCCGAAGACTCCGTGGCCGTACCAGACGAACCCGAAGATCGTGGTGAGCGCGACCGCCGCCACGGAGATCAACAGGCGGGTGCGCAGTTCGCGGATGTGGTCGACCAACGACATCGTGCCGTCGGGATTGACCCGACTACGGCGACGGCGGGGGTCCAGCCGCTTAAGAACGCCGGGAATCTTCACAAGCGGTGATCATGTGCGCCAGACGGCGCGTCGCTCAAGCTGGTCGGCTGTGGTTCTGTTCCGGGGCCGGCGCGTCGACCCGCTCGGACTGCACAGGATTGGGCTGTGACGGGCTCTCCGACTTTCCCTCGTGCTGCAACTCGCGGATCTCTGACTTGAAGATCCGCATCGATTTACCGAGCGAGCGGGCGGCGTCGGGCAGCTTCTTGGCACCGAACAGCAGGACGATCACCGCGACGAGAATGATCAGGTGCCAACCTGTTATGCCGTTTGTCCACATGGGTTGCCTCCAGACGTTGCTTCGATGCTACCGCAGCGACTCGGCCTCATATGCCTGCAGCGCCGCAGCCGCCGCGCTGCGGACCCGCTCGGCCAGAGACGACGGGGCCAGCACTTTCACCGCCGACCCGAAGCCGAGTACCAGCCGGGCCATCCATTCCTCTGACGCGTAAGTCATCTCCGCCTCACACGAGCCGTCCGGCAGTTCGCGCACCATCCGCATCGGGAAGTAGTCGAACATCCAGGTGGCCGTCGGCGCGACGTGCAGGGTGGCCGACGGCAGGGACGGGTCGGCGTCGAACAACGACGTGTCCGGGCCGGCCTGCACGGCGGGCGGCGGTGGCGCCGACGGTTCGTCGAGCACCTGGGCGGAGTCGATGCGGTCGAACCGGAACAGCCGCACGCCTTCGGCGCTGCGGCACCACGCCTCCAGGTAGCTCTGATCGCCGACGAACACGATGCGGATCGGGTCGACGACGCGATGCGACGACGTGTCGTGCGAGGCCGAGTAGTAGTCGAGGGCCACGGCGCGGCGCTTGCGCACGGCGTCGCGAACTGCCGCCACGGCCGGGGTGTCGGGGGTCGCCGTCGCGGTCGGCATCGCCCGGTGGCCGCCGGCCGCCGATTCGATCTTTGCGATCGCACTGCGCGCAGCTTCCGGGTCGACCATGCCGGGGATGTCGAGGAGTGCCCGCAACGCGACCAGCACTGCCGTCGCCTCGGAGGACGTCAGGCGCAGCGGCCGGTCCATGCCGGCCGAGAACGTCACCTCGATGCTCTCTTCGGAGAACGACAGGTCGATCAGGTCGCCGGGGCCGTACCCGGGCAGCCCACACATCCACAGCTGATTGAGGTCGGCCATCAGCTGCTTGGTGCTCACGCCGAGGTCGGCGGCCGCCTCTTCGGCGCTGATTCCGGGGTTGGCCTGGAAGTACGGGACCATGTTCAGCAGCCGAACCAGCCGCGTGGAGAGCTGGCTCATGCGCTGACCTGCGCTTGCGCTCGCAGTCGCGCGAGTACCTCGTCGCGCAGCGATTCGGGCTCCAGCACCACCGCGTCGGCGCCGTAGCCGGCGACCTCGCGAGCCAGCCGATCCATCGAGCCGATGTCGATGGCCAGCACGTCGCCCGGGCGGCCGTGCAGTGTCACCGACTCGACCACGGTGCCGGCCCGGCGCAGCGCGGTGGCGCGCTCGGCGGCCACCCACACCCGCGCCGCCACGCCGGTGGGCGCCTCGCCGACTGCTTTGGCGACGATCTCGCGCAGGTCGACGTCGTCGGGTTTGCGCACCGCGCCGACGGGCCCGATCGGGGTCACTTCCGCGCCGATGCGCGACAACCTGAACGTGCGCACCGCATCGCGGTCGCGGTCTTTGCCGACCAGATACCAGCGCCCGCGGTCGGTGACCACCCCCCACGGCTCGACCGTGCGGGTGGTGTACGGCTCGACGCGTGACGACCGGTGCTGGAACTGCACCGCCTGTCCGGAGTCGATGGCGCTCAACAGTATTGGCAATACCGACTCGGAGCCGCGGATGCCGGGCAGTGCGGCCGCCGAGGTGATCGAAACGGCGTCGCCGGCGTCGATATCGACGCCCGCGGCGCGCAATTTGAGCAGCGCACCCTGGGTCGCGGTGATGAGCTCCGGCGATTGCCACAGCTGGACCGCGACGGCGACGGCCGCGGCTTCGTCGGCGGTCAGTTCGATGTCGGGCAGCGCGTAGTCGTCGCGTCTGATGCGGTAGCCCTCAGTGGAGTCGAGATTGGACACGCGGCCGGTTTCCAGCGGGATGCCGAGGTCGCGCAGCTCGTTCTTGTCGCGCTCGAACATCCGCGAGAACGCCTCGTCCGTCGGGCAGTCGGCATAACCCAGCACGGTGGCGCGGATCCGCTCGGCGGTCAGGTAGTTGCGGGTGGATAGCAGCGCGATGACGAGGTTCATCAACCGCTCGACTTTGGAGATCCCCACCGTGTCAGCCTAATTGCGCGCGCCGCAATCGCGGCGCAGCTACATGCTGGCGATCAGCCGCTTGACCCGCTCGTCGACCGACCGGAACGGATCCTTGCAGAGGACGGTGCGCTGCGCTTGGTCGTTGAGTTTGAGATGAACCCAGTCGACGGTGAAGTCGCGGCCGGCTTCCTGGGCGGCGCTGATGAACTCGCCGCGCAACTTCGCGCGGGTGGTCTGCGGCGGGGTGTCGACCGCCTCGTCGATCTCCTCGTCGGTGGTGACCCGGGCGGCGAGGCCCTTGCGCTGCAGAAGGTCGAAGACGCCGCGGCCGCGCTTGATGTCGTGGTAGGCGAGGTCCAGCTGGGCGATCTTGGGATCGGACAGCTCGAGGTTGTAGCGGTCCTGGTAGCGCTGGAACAGCTTGCGCTTGATCACCCAGTCGATTTCGGTGTCGACCTTGGCGAAGTCCTGGCTTTCCACCGCGTCGAGCTGGCGGCCCCACAGGTCGACCACCTGCTCGATCTGCGCGTTGGGCTCGCGGGTCTGCAAGTGTTCGACCGCGCGGGCGTGGTACTCGCGCTGGATGTCCAGCGCGCTGGCCTGCCTGCCGCCGGCCAGCCGGACCGGCCGCCGCCCGGTGAGGTCGTGGCTGACCTCGCGGATCGCGCGGATGGGGTTGTCCAGGGAGAAGTCGCGGAATGCGACACCGGACTCGATCATCTCCAGCACCAACGCGGCGGTACCGACCTTGAGCATGGTCGTGGTTTCGCACATGTTGGAGTCGCCGACGATCACGTGCAGGCGGCGATATTTCTCGGCGTCGGCGTGCGGCTCGTCGCGGGTATTGATGATCGGTCGGCTGCGGGTGGTGGCGCTGGAGACGCCTTCCCAGATGTGCTCGGCGCGCTGGGACAGGCAGAACGTCGCCGCCTTGGGTGTCTGTAGCACCTTGCCGGCGCCGCAGATCAGCTGCCGGGTGACCAGGAACGGCAGCAACACGTCGGAGATTCGGGAGAACTCGCCGGCGCGCACGATCAGATAGTTCTCATGACAGCCATAGGAGTTGCCGGCCGAGTCGGTGTTGTTCTTGAACAGATAGATGTCACCGCCGATGCCCTCGTCGGCGAGCCGCTGCTCGGCGTCGATCAGCAGATCCTCGAGCACCCGCTCCCCGGCACGGTCGTGAGTGACCAGCTGCACCAGGTTGTCGCATTCGGCGGTCGCATATTCCGGATGGCTGCCGACATCCAAATACAACCGAGCGCCGTTGCGCAGGAAGACGTTGCTGCTGCGACCCCACGAGACCACGCGGCGGAACAGGTAGCGGGCCACTTCGTCAGGGCTGAGCCGGCGGTGCCCGTGAAACGTGCAGGTGACACCGAATTCGGTCTCGATACCCATGATCCGACGCTGCACGTGATCGAGCGTACTTGTTACAGCGACAAGCTGACGTGTAACCCGCCGCCGGTTCGAGTAGACCTCTGCAGAACGTCACTCTCGAGGACGGACCGCTGACTGTCGTACATCCGGCTGATCGCTTCCCGCCTTCTTCGAGATCGCCGCGCAGCACCTGGCGGGTGGCGCATTTGTCGGACCTGTCGCTTATACAGTCCTGTTGGACTCGACGACGGCTGACGGGGCAGGTAAACGGCGATGCTCACAGGGGAAGTTCGTAACCAGATCGACCGCATCTGGGATGCGGTCTGGTCCGGCGGGATGTCCAATCCGCTGGAGGTGGTCGAGCAGATCACCTATCTGCTGTTCATCAAGCGGCTCGATGACCAGCAGTCGAGGGCGCTGGAACGTGCTCAACTGCTGGGCAAGCCGGTCGAGGGCAATCCGTTTCCGGTCGGCCGAGACGAGCTTCGGTGGTCGTTCATCAAGAACATGCATCCCGACGACGCCTACGAGGCCGTCGCCAACCAGGTGTTCCCGTACATCCGGGAGATGGGCGGCGACGATTCGACGTTCGCCGAGCACATGAAAGATGCCCGGCTGACGATCCCGAGCCCAGGGCTACTGGCCAAGGTGATCGACATGCTCGACGAGGTCCCGATGGAGGACCTCGACACCAAGGGTGATGTCTACGAATACCTGCTGTCGGAGATCTCCACCTCGGGCAAGAACGGGCAGTTCCGTACGCCACGGCACATCATCAAGCTGATCGTGGAGATGATGGCGCCCAAGCCCGGCGACACCATCGTTGACCCGGCGGCGGGAACCTGCGGCTTCTTGGTGGCGGCGATCGAGTACATGAGGGCCCATTACGCCGACGAGATAGCCGGTAAGTGGCGCAAGCACTTTCACAATGAGATGTTCACCGGATTCGACTTCGACCGGACGATGCTGCGCATCGGGTCGATGAACATGATGCTGCACGGGGTCGAACATCCCGACGTGCGTTATCGCGACTCGCTTGCCGAGGCGAACACTCACGATGCCGAGAACTACTCGATAGTGCTGGCCAATCCGCCGTTCGCCGGTTCGCTCGATTACGAGAATGTGGCCAAGGACTTGCAGCGAATCGTCAAAACCAAAAAGACGGAGCTTCTGTTCGTTGCGTTGTTCCTGCGGCTGCTGAAGATGGGCGGTCGCGCCGCGGTGATCGTCCCAGACGGCGTGTTGTTTGGTTCGACGAAGGCGCACAAGGAGCTTCGCCGCATGCTAATCGAGGACCACAAGCTGGACGCGGTGGTCAAGCTACCGTCCGGTGTGTTCAAGCCGTATGCAGGTGTTTCCACCGCAGTGCTGTTCTTCACCAAGACCGGTTCTGGCGGAACGGATTTCGTGTGGTTCTACGACGTCCGCGCCGACGGGTATTCACTGGACGACAAGCGCACGCCACTGCTGGACGTGTCGAAGCTCGGTCCACTAGCCGAGTTATCGGACGAGGAACATGAGAAGAACAACTTGCCGGATGTGCTGAAGCGATGGGCACTTCGCGAGACAGCGGAGCGGGACCGAGTGCGAACCGAGCAGTCTTTTTGCGTGCCGAAGGACCAAATCGCTGTCCAGGGCTACGACCTGTCGATCAACAGGTATAAGGAGATCGTCCACGAAGAGGTCGAGCACCGCTCACCCATCGAGATTCTCGATGAACTCGACAAGATTGAGGATGACATTCGTGCTGGAATGGCGGAGTTGCGCCGCATGCTTGCGGAGTCGGAATGACGAAGTGGCCAACGATCAGAGTCGGTGACATCTGCCAGCAAATCCGAGGCGTTTCGTACCCAAAGGACGAAGCAGTGAAGACACCTTCCCCTGAGGTAATCCCGCTATTGCGCGCCGGGAACATCACTTGTCGTGGGTTAACTTTCGACGACTTGATCTACGTGCCGATATCGAGAGTCAAGGCGGAGCAGCGCCTGCGACGGGGAGACATCGTCGTTGCGGCTTCTAGCGGCAGCCGTGACGTGGTGGGTAAATCAGCTCAAGTTGACGCTGATTGCATAGCGACGTTCGGCGCATTTTGTAAGGTGATTCGACCAGGCCCAAGAGTTGACGCCAGATACATCGGCCACTTCTTCCGCACCGACTTCTATCGGCGCACCGTTTCCAGTCTTGCCGCTGGCGCGAATATCAACAACCTACGCAACGAAGATCTCGACAACCTTGAATTACCGGTTCCACCTCTTCCCGAACAACGCCGCATCGCGGCTATCCTCGACTACGGTGACGGTCTGCGCGTCAAGCGGGGGGACGCAATCCGCACTGAAAACCAATTCCGGGATGCTGTTTTTGAAAATATGTTCAAACAGCACCACGGCGCAGGCGTGGTTCCCCTATCAGAAGTGTCTGAGATCGCTTCCGGGATTACGAAGGGTAGACGTCTGTCAGCCGATGCTAGGACGCGGCCCGTACCATACCTTTCGGTGGCGAACGTGCAGGACCGGGCGCTAGACCTAAACAGTGTCAAGACTATTGATGCTACGGAGGCGGAGATTAATAGATACCGTCTGCAAGCCCGAGATATTGTGCTCACAGAGGGTGGGGATGCCGACAAACTGGGACGCGGCACTATCTGGAAGGACGAGCTGCCGGAGTGCATACATCAAAATCATATATTCCGCGTGCGGGTGACGTCTGACCGAATGAACGCTGTTTACTTGGCGTGGCTCATAGGCAGTCGCTACGGAAAACGATACTTCCTGCGGTCAGCCAAGCAAACGACTGGCATTGCATCAATAAATTCCAGGCAGCTCCGTAATTTTCCCGTGGTCGTGCCGCCGATTCGCGAACAGCTTGCCTTCGAGCAGATACTCACTGCCACGGAGTTCCTGCATACCCGGCAGGCCGAATCCCTAACAAAACTCGATACGCTTTTCGCCTCGCTCCAAGCCAGAGCCTTCGCCGGCGAGTTATAGCGAGGCTATTCACGCGGGGCTACTCGATTACCGACGCCACGTCGATTGACAACCACGAACATGCGGCGCCCGTGACCCACGCCCACGCAAAGCACGCGGCTGTTATTTGGTGTAGCAGGTTGTAGCACAAGATGCTACGATTCGGCAATGGCGAGGACAATCGCGCAGCGTGATCTCCGAAACGACAACGCCAAGGTGATGGACGCCGTAGCCGCTGGCGAGACCTTCGTCGTGACGCGCAATGGCGAACCGGTGGCCGAACTTCGGCCGATACGGGTTGTTCGCCGCACATTCATCACTCGCGACGAGGTCGCCGCACTGGCCAGCGCAGCGGTGCGCATTGATCATCGTCAGTTCCGCGCCGACCTCGACCGATCGATCGACCAAAGTCTGTGAGCTCGTCCGGACTCTTGGACACATCGGTCGTCATCGACTGGCACGACCCGACGGTCATCGCAGCTATGCCAGACCAGGTGGCGATCTCTGCGATTACAGCTGCCGAATTAGCCGCCGGTCCGCTGTTGGCCGCGACGCCAATCGAGGCGGCCAAGCGCCAAGCTCGGCTCCAAGAGGTGGAGTCGAGACTAGAGCCAATTCCATTCGACGGGGCGGCCGTGCGAAGTTACGGACTCATCGTCGTCGCCGTCGTACGCGAAGGGCGAAAGCCGAGAAGCAGATTCGCCGATCTGCTGATCGCCGCGACCGCGCATGCCAATCATCTGGATCTCTACAGCCGAAATCCCGACGACTTCTCCGGCCTCGAAGGACTGATCCGCGTCATCGCGATCTGACAATCCCAAGTCGCTCAACATGGGCCACATGTCGCGCACGTACAATATCCTGTACGTTCAGCGAACATCTGGAGCCGCCACCATGAAAACGATGAGCTACTCATCTACCCGAGCCAACTTCGCCGCCGCCCTCGATTCTGTGGTGAACGACCGGGAGGAAATCGTCATCACCCGCTCCGGGAAGGAACCGGTCGTCCTTGTCGCACTAGATGATTACGAATCACTGAAAGAGACAGCCCACCTCCTGCAGAATCCGGCCAACGCCCGCCGGCTGCTGGCGTCAATCGAACGATTGGAGGCCGGCGAAGGCACGCAGCATGACCTCGTCGATCCGTGAGGTTGGTGTGGGACGAGTCCGCCTGGGACGATTACGTGTATTGGCAGCAGCAGGATCGCAAGCTCGTACGCAGAATCAATCAACTCATCGCTGATATACGACGCAACGGGAACGAGGGCATCGGAAAGCCCGAACCGCTCAAGCACGGGTTGCACGGCTACTGGTCGCGACGTATCACCGCCGAACACCGTCTCGTGTACAAGATCGTCGGCGACGAGATCCGCATTGCACAATGCCGACTTCACTACACCTGAGATCGACGCCTTCCTGTCGGCCGCCATCTGTAATGTGCTGCGGCTGCGCGTTTGACGACGGCAAATGTGTCAAGATCGCCCTCGGGAGGAGGACAGGCGGTGAGCGGTAACTTCGGGTTCCTGCAGAAGCAGTGGCCGCAGCTCTACGCCGAGGCGCGCAACGCCGAACGTGACGCGCTTTTCGACCCCCGCACCACCTGCTTCTACGCGCGGCGCGCCGTCGAGCACACCGTCGCATGGATCTACCGTGTCGAAGGCTTCCCGGAGCCCTACAAGAGCGACCTCGCCGCCCGGATCCATCAACCCGAATTCGTCAACCTCGTCGGACCGGCGCTGCGCCAGAAGTTCGACCTCATCCGCAAACTGGGCAACATCGCCGTCCACGAGCACAAGCCTCTCCCTAAGGACAAGAGCCAAGTCGTCCTCCGCGAGCTCTTCCACATCATGTCCTGGCTGGCCCGCACCTACGGCAAGGACGCGGCCAGCAAGCCCGATCCCGCCGCCCAGTTCAACCCAGCGTTGCTGCCTAAGCCCGCCGGGCAGGCCGTCGCCAAGTCGATCGCGCAGATCACGAAGCTCAACGACGAACTGAAGACAAAGGACGCTGCGCTGACCGCCGCGCAGGCTGCGCAGACCACACTCGAAGCAGAACTCGCCGCCGCACGCGCTGAGCTGGCCGCCATCAAGGCGGCTAATCAGGCCAAGCCCGATACCCACGACTACGACGAGGCCGCTACCCGCACCGAGTTCATCGACGCCGATCTTCTCGAGTCCGGCTGGACGCTTGCCGACCAACGGGACCGCGAGTTCCCGGTGCACGGCATGCCCGACGGCAAGACTGGCTACGTCGACTACGTCCTGTGGGGTTCCGACGGTAAGCCGCTCGGCCTCGTCGAGGCCAAGCGGACATCCAAAGACGCGCACGCTGGCCAGCATCAAGCCAAGCTCTACGCCGACTGCCTAGAACATATGTACGCCCAGCGTCCGATCATCTACTACAGCAACGGTTTCCAGCATTTCATCTGGGACGACACGCAATACCCGCCGCGGCCGATCAACGGCTTTCACACTCGTGACCAACTCGAACTGCTGATCCAACGTCGCTTCACCCGTAAGCCATTGGCGGGCACTGACATTCCGCGCCACATCGTCGACCGCCCTTACCAGGAGCGTGCGATTCGTCGAGTTCTCGACCGATTCGAAACCGAGAACCAGCGCGAAGCCCTGTTGGTCATGGCCACCGGGGCCGGTAAGACGCGCACCGTCATCGCGCTTGTGGACATTCTCGCGAGGGCCAACTGGGTCAAGCGCGTGCTCTTTCTTGCTGACCGGGTCGCATTAGTCAAACAGGCCGTCAACGCATTCAAGGCCATGCTTCCCGAATCGAAGCCGGTGAACCTGCTCACCGACAAGCACACCGATAGCCGGGTGTACGTCGCGACCTATCCGACAATGATGGGGCTGATCAACCAAACCGAGGGCGGCGCAAGACGATTCGGCCCTGGCTACTTCGACCTGGTCGTCATCGACGAAGCCCACCGCTCGGTCTACCAAAAATACCGGCACATCTTCGAACACTTCGATTCGCTGTTGCTCGGACTGACGGCCACGCCCAAAGAGGAAGTCGACCGCAATACGTACCAGCTCTTCAACCTCGAAGATGGCGTTCCCACCGACAACTACAGCCTCGACGAAGCTATCCAAGACGGCTACCTTGTGCCACCGCGCGCCGTCACCGTCCCCCTCCAGTTCCCACTGCGCGGGCTTCGCTACGACGATCTCTCCGAAGAAGAGAAGGACGAGTGGGACGCCACCGAATGGGGCGAAGACGACGCTCCTGATGCGGTTGACGCCGACGCCGTCAACAAGTGGCTCTTCAACGCCGACACCGTCGACAAGGCACTGGAAGTTCTTATGCGCCATGGTCACCGTGTCGCCGGCGGAGATCGACTGGCCAAGACAATCATTTTTGCGCGCAACAACGCGCATGCTCTCTTCATCGCCGAGCGCTTCAACGTCCACTACCCCGAATACAAAGGAACATTCGCGCGGGTCATCACCCACGCTGTCGAATTCGCCGACTCATTGATCGACGACTTCTCACAGCCTGACAAGTCACCGCACATCGCGATTTCGGTCGACATGCTCGACACCGGCATCGACGTCCCGGAGGTCGCCAATCTCGTCTTCTTCAAACCGGTCCGGTCCAAGTCCAAGTTCTGGCAGATGGTCGGCCGCGGCACGCGGTTGCGCCCTGACCTTTACGGCCCTGGCTTGGACAAGAAGGACTTTCTGATCTTCGACATCTGCGCCAACTTCGAATACTTCGGCCAAGAACTCCCGACGTCGCACGGCATCGTGCCAAAGCCGTTGTCCGAGCGGCTCTTTGCCGCCCGCGCGGAGCTGGTGGGGTCGTTGGACAAGCAGAAGGCCTATCCGCAGCTGCGAGCCGACATCGCACATGTGCTGCAGAACCATGTGCAAGGGATGCGCCTGGACAACTTCATCGTCAAACCTAAGCGCGCCGTCGTCGAGAAGTACTCCGATCCAAAGAATTGGGAGTCCCTTGCCGAGGCGCAGCTGGCCGAAATCATCGCCGATCTCGCGCCGCTGCCCACCACCGTGCAGGACTCCGACGAAGCGGCTAAGCGATTCGACCTGATGGTGGTTCGGAGCCAGATCGCCGTGCTTTACGGCCACGGACAAGAGCCACACGAAGCAAGTATCCGCGCAGTCGCCGATGGATTGTTGGAGCAGCTGAGCATCCCGGAAATCAAGAAGCGTGAGCAGCTGCTGCGCGAGGTGGCCAGCGACGAATGGTGGCAAGACGTCACTCCCCCGATGCTGGAACAGGCCCGTCGACAGTTGCGTTCGATCGTCGGCTTGCTCGACAAGAAAACCCGGCCGGTGATCTACACGGACTACGAAGACACACTTGGAGAAGTCACCGAAGTGGCCATGCCAGCGGTCGCCACATTCACTGACGTCGACCGCTTCAACGCGAAGATCTACGATTTCCTGGTCCGTCAACCGGACAACCTCGCGCTGCAGAAGTTGAAGAAGGCGCAACCGCTCACTGAAGCGGACCTGGAATCGCTCCAAGAGCTGCTGATCTCCAGCGGAGTCGCTGATTCTGCCGATCTCCATCGAGCGGTGCACGCGGCCAACGGCTTTGGCCGGTTCATCCGGTCATTGATCGGACTGGACCGTGCAGCCGCGACCGCCGCTTTCGCGGAATTTCTCGACGGCAAAAATGCGACGGCCGACCAGATCCAGTTCATCCAGCTTGTCATCAACTACCTCACCCGGCACGGCAGCATGTCACCAGATCTGCTGTTCGAGCCGCCGTTCACCGACAACGCCCCCAAAGGAATCGGCTCGGTCTTCGACCCCGACCGGGCACGCGCGGTCATCGAGGTGATCCAGCAACTCAACGCCTCTGCCGACGCCGGTTAGGCCAACTCCAAGTTCGCGACGACACTCGCATGATCGGAGGCGCCGACCTTCCGGGGTTCATGGAGTATCGCGGCATCGACGATCGCGTCCTGCAGCGCAGGCGATACGAAGATGTAGTCCAATCGAAAGCCGTTCAGATCTAGGGTTTCACCCGTCGTCTTGTCTTTACGCTTCGAGTACCACGTGTAGTCGCGTTGGTCGGGGTGCAGATGCCGCCATGTGTCGACGAAACCTAACTCGATCAGATCCTTCATATATTGCGAGTTCTTGAACATCGCGCCCTCGGCATCGATCCGTAACCCAGTGTTGAAGTCGCCCATGATGATCGCTCGGCGGTCGCGATGGGCGCGGGCATAGGTGAGCGTCCGCTGCCAGAACAGTTCTTTGCGCCGGGCCCCGGAGATGCCGTAACCATCCTCGAACTTGTTGTCGGGAGCGCCGGGGATGTGCAGAGCGAGTATGTCGGCGTCGAGCTCATCAAGGCGTATCGCAAGCCACCTCTCTCGGTCAAGGTCGAACATGTCTTGCGCTGCGGCGCTATCGATCTGCCACTTCGCCGCCACGAGCAGACCGTTTTGCTTCCCTACCGGGTTCGATGTCGCGATGAACGGATAGCCGAGCCGATTGAGCTGGATGCGCAGGGACGGTTCGTTGCCCGCGCGGAATTCGGTGAGCGCCACGAGGTCGGCGTTGACGTCTTCGATGTGCTGTGCAATCTCCGAGATCCGGCTCCCGCCGCCGTGGCTGATGTTCCAGTTGAGAATGCGCACTTGTCAACTCCCGAAGGTGATTAGCCGATCGGACAGTGACTGTAGCGAGCGGGTACGACACAGTCCGTTGTGGATAACGTCTGCAAGCACCGACGCAGAAGTGCCAGCATGAGGCATGGGGGGAAGGCCGACGCTGTCGCAGGCACAGTCATGGCGTCCGGATTCGTTGCGACAGGCCGCCGATGCGTGGGACGGCGCTGCCACCGATGTGCATCGTGAGTTCGACGTCGTCGTGCAAGGTCTCTGCGACACCCACGATTTCTGGACCGGCGACGCCGCCAACGCCGCCCGTCAGCGCGCCGCAGATGTGTCCGCTGATGCCGCACGGCTGGCGCGTGCACTGGTAGCCGCGGCGGTCGCTGCACGTGACGGCGCCGACGCCGTCGCGGCTGCCCGAGACGACGTGCTCGGCACTGCCGGCGCGGTGCGATCCCAAGGGTTCGCGGTGGCCGACGACGGAACCGTCACCCCGCCGGCCCAGCCACCGCCGGCGGTGCTCAACCACTGCGGCGGCGACATGCGGATCGCCACAGAGGTGCTGCGTGACGGCGCCGCCGCGTTCACCCGCGAAATCGTCGAGAAGCTCGACGCGTTGGCCGCAGCCGACGACGACGCCGCCCACGACATCGACGACGCGTTCCACGGCGTCACTGCTCCGGCGCCCACCACCGCCGCCGGCTTGAGCGACAACCCAACCGCCAACTGGCCGACGCTGACCCGGGACGGCATCGCCGCACAAATCGGCGCGATGACCCCTGAGCAGCGTCGCCAGCTCGTCGACACCCACCCGCAGCAGGTCGGCAACACCGACGGGGTGCCGTGGGACATGCGCGTCGCCGCCAACCGCGTCAACATCGAGCAGGCGGTCCTCGATTCGCGCCGCGAGCTCGACTCCACCCAAGACCCGGCCAAACGAGACGCGGTGGCGAAGCGCATCGGGTTCTACCAAGGTCTACTCAGCGAAGTGCCCGACCCCACCGGTCGCAAGGGCCGAGTCGACCGGCAGATCCTGGCCTTCGATCCCGCGCGCTCGTCGCTGATCGAGCTGGTCGGCGATCTCGGCACCGCGAAGAACGTCGGAGTGCTGGTGCCGGGCATGAACACCACCATCGAGGGCTCGGCGGCCAACACCGAGACGGCCAACCGGTTCGTCAACGCCGGCCACGGCGACCTGGCGATGATCACCTACCTCGGCGGAGCGTTCCCACAAGGCGGGGTTCCCGACGGCATCGGTGACGCAATGGACACCCGCTACGCCACCGACATGGCCCCGCGACTGGTGTCGTTCAGCCAAGACGTCAACCGCGTCGCCGACAGCCTCGGTCGCGGCGTCGCAGTTACCTACGTCGGCCATTCCTACGGCGGCTCGATACTCGGCACCGCCGAAGCGATGGGGCTGACCGCCGACCGCACCATCTACGTCGAGGCGGCAGGCGCCGGCGTCCACGTCGACGACCTCGGCGACTGGCACAACGAAAACCCCTACGTGATGCGGTTTTCCATGACGGCACCCGGCGATTGGATCGCGCCGCTGCAAGGCCTGCCGTTCAACCCGCACGGTGCCGAC
Source organism: Mycobacterium sp. NGS19 (assembly GCF_059813155.1). Lineage (NCBI taxonomy): Bacteria > Bacillati > Actinomycetota > Actinomycetes > Mycobacteriales > Mycobacteriaceae > Mycobacterium > Mycobacterium sp. NGS19. Next base: position 28,763 of record NZ_JCALEB010000006.1, on the reverse strand, counting down.
CCCGACGAGATGCCGGGCGTGATCCGGCTGGCCACCGGCGACTACGACGACGGCAGGCTGATGGGCGGATGGCGCTCACACAGCGACGTACTCAATGAACCGTCCGACGCGTGGCGCAACATCTACGCCGTCATGACGGGCCAGCCGTACAGCGTCTACGTCGACCCACTGAGATTTCTGCCGCCGTGGGCCAGACCGCCGTGGCTGCGACCCACCGGATGACCGTCGGCCGTCAATCAGCTTGCGGCAGCATCGCTTCCAACGCCGGCCCGGTGATCCGCCGGAACGCGCGCCGCGGCCGGTTCTGATCCAGAATCGCCACCTCGAGCGTCGAGACGCCGAGTGTGCGCGGTTCAGCACCGGACCCGTTGCCGCTGGTGCCCGCCTCCAACGCCCGGACCGCGAAGCCGACCGCCTCCGCCAGGCTGGCGTTCTCGCGGTACGACTCCTTCAGCGCAGCGATGATCGGTTCCGTGGATCCGCCCATCACGACGAAATGCGGCTCGTCGTTGATCGACCCGTCATACGTAATCCGGTATAGCTCAGGCGGTTTCGTTTCGCCGTAGTGCGCGACCTCGGCGACGCAGAGCTCCACCTCGTACGGTTTGGCCTGCTCGGTGAAGATGGTGCCCAATGTCTGCGCGTATCGGTTCGCCAGCTGACGGCCGGTGACGTCGCGGCGGTCGTAAGTGTAGCCCAGCGTGTCGGCGAGCTGGATGCCGCCGCGGCGCAGATTGTCGAACTCGTTGAACCGGCCCACCCCGGCGAAGCCCACGCGGTCGTAGAGCTCGCTGATCTTCTGCAGCGACCGCGACGGGTTCTCGGCGACGAAAAGCACGCCGCTGTCATACGCCAACGCGAGCACGCTGCGCCCCCGGGCGATGCCCTTGCGGGCCAGCTCGGAGCGCTCACGCATCGCCTGCTCAGGCGAGATGAAGTACGGAAACGTCACGAGTCATCCCTGGCGTCGGTGGACGGGCCGCCCTTGGAACGCAAAGTGCTTGTCTCCGTTCGCTTTTCGATAACCTCGCGAGCCAGCTCGGCGATGCGCTGCTCAGGCACCTCCACCGCGCCGTCGGCGTCGATTGTCACCGCGGTCGGAAAGATGCCGCGCACCAGATCTGGCCCACCGGTGGCGGAGTCGTCGTCGGCGGCGTCGTAGAGGCTTTCCACTGCCACCCGCAGCGCCGAATCAGCATCGACCACTTGCGGATACAGCTTCTTGATCGACGACCGGGCGAACACCGAACCCGAGCCCACCGACTGGTAGCCCTCCTCCTCGATGTTCCAGCCGCCGGCCGCGTCGAACGACACGATCCGGCCGGCCGCCTGCGGGTTGGGGTCGTCGATGTCGTAGCCGACCAGAAGCGGCAGCGCCACCAGCCCCTGCATGGCCGCGCCGAGATTGCCCCGCACCATGATCGCGAGCCGATTCACCTTGCCGGCGAACGTCAGCGGCACTCCCTCGAGCTTTTCGTAGTGCTCGAGCTCCACGGCGTAGAGCCGGGCGAACTCCACCGCGATCGCCGCGGTGCCGGCGATCCCCGTCGCGGTGTAGTCGTCGGTGATGTACACCTTCTTGACGTCGCGGCTGGCGATCATGTTGCCCTGCGTGGCGCGCCGGTCACCGGCGATCACCACGCCGCCGGGATAGTTAAGCGCGACGATCGTCGTGCCGTGCGCCAGCGCAGCACCGGGTGTCGCCGCCTCGGCGGGACTCAACGCAGGCAGTAATTGCGGCGCCTGGCGACGCAGATGATCAGTGAAGGACGACAGGTCCAGTGGTACGGATGAAGCTCCGGAGATGGGATGGGGAATGGCCAGCTTTTCGCGATTCGGCCAGGTCACTGTCCGCCCTTCTGGACGTACGCACGGACGAAATCCTCCGCGTTTTCCTCGAGGACGTCGTCGATCTCGTCCAGCAGGTCGTCGGTGTCCTCGGCCAGCTTCTCGCGACGCTCCTGCCCGGCCGCCGCGCTACCGGTGAGGTCGTCGTCATCGCCGCCGCCACCGCCACGCTTGGTCTGCTCCTGAGCCATCGCTGCCTCCTGCATCGGTCATCGGCGGCCGGTGGGCCACCGGTTCTTCCACCCTACCGGTCAGAGCCTGATTTACCGGGACAAGCTCAGGTTGCGGTGAGCTGCTCCACAAGTTCGGCCGCGGTTTGCACCGACTCCAGAAGCGCGCCGACGTGAGCTTTGCTACCACGCAACGGCTCGAGCGTGGGAATGCGCACCAGCGAGTCGCCGCCCAGGTCGAAAATCACCGAATCCCAGCTGGCGGCAGCAATGTCGGCACCGAAGCGCCGCAGGCACTCGCCGCGGAAGTACGCGCGGGTGTCGGTCGGCGGGTTCTCCACGGCGTCGAGCACCTGCTGTTCGGTGACGAGCCGTTTCATCGAACCGCGAGCCACCAACCGGTTGTAAAGCCCCTTGTCCAGCCGCACGTCCGAATACTGCAGGTCCACCAGATGCAGCCGCGGCGCGGACCAGTTCAAATTCTCGCGGTGCCGGAACCCTTCGAGGAGCCGCAGCTTGGCGGGCCAGTCCAGCAGCTCTGCGCAATCCATCGGGTCGCGCTCGAGCAGGTCGAGCACGTGCGCCCAGGTCTCGACGATATGAGCGGCCCGCGGGTCAGGGTCGCGGCTGTCCACCAGCTTGGCCACCCGGTCCAGATAAATCCGCTGGATGGCGAGGCCGGTCAACTCCCGACCGTCAGCCAGCGCGACCGTCGCACGCAGCGTCGGGTCGCGGCTGATGACGTGCACGGCATGCACGGGCCGCGCCAACGCGAGATCGGACAGGTCGATGTTGAACTGCGGACCCTCTTCGATGAGGTCCAGCACCAGCGCGGTAGTGCCGAGCTTCAGATACGTCGACGTCTCCGCGAGGTTGGCGTCCCCGATGATCACGTGCAGCCGCCGGTACTTGTCGGCGTCGGCGTGGGGTTCGTCGCGGGTGTTGATGATGCCACGCTTGAGCGTGGTCTCCAGCCCGACCTCGACCTCGATGTAATCGGCGCGCTGCGACAGCTGAAACCCCGGCTCGTCGCCGGCCGGCCCGATGCCGACCCGGCCTGAGCCGACCACCACCTGCCGAGACACCAGAAACGGTGTGAGCCCGGCGATCACCGCGGAGAACGGTGTCTGCCGGCTCATCAGGTAGTTCTCGTGCGAGCCGTAGCTGGCACCCTTGCCGTCGACGTTGTTCTTGTACAGCTGCAGCTTCGCCGCACCGGGGACGCTGGCAACGTGGCGTGCGGCCGCTTCCATCACCCGCTCGCCGGCCTTGTCCCAGATCACCGCGTCCAGCGGATCGGTGCACTCCGGCGCCGAGTACTCCGGGTGGGCGTGGTCCACATAGAGCCGCGCCCCGTTGGTGAGGATCATGTTCGCCGCGCCCACTTCGTCGGCATCGACGATCGGTGGCGGTCCCGCGGACCGCGACAGGTCGAAGCCCCGGGCGTCGCGCAGCGGCGACTCGACCTCGTAATCCCACCTGGTGCGCTTGGCGCGCTGCAACCCCGCCGCCGCGGCGTACGCCAGCACCGCCTGCGTGGAAGTCAGGATCGGATTCGCGGTCGGGTCAGACGGCGACGAGATGCCGTACTCGACCTCGGTCCCGATAATCCGTTGCATGCCTTCAGCCTAAAGCGTGCTGTGAAACGGCAAGGTATCCCCATGCCGACGTCCGCCCCGACTCGCCCCGCCGCCGAGCGCTGGTTGCGGGACAACGGGTTGCCGTCGGTGCTGTCGCAGCGGAAAACTGACGGCTATGCCTTGGTCGCGATGATGAAATAGCCGCGCGGCGCGGGCACATCCAGCGGAACCGGCGGATGCTCCCACCGATGCCACCTCGTCCCGGGCTCTGCCACGTCGGTCACGGTGGCCGTCCCACCGCGGCCCGTTACGAGGGCTGCGGGGCTGTCCGTGCCGAACTTCCACTCCGCTCCGAGTTCGCGCATGTACTGCAACGTCGGCTGCAGGAAGGGCGCCTCGAACAGCAGCTCCCCGACGATGTCGTACAACAGCACAGACCCCGGCGCCGAGAGCTTGTCGATGCGCGTGAACAAGTCCTCGACCGCCGATTCGTCGAGGTATTGCAGCAGCCCCTCGACCAACCAGGCCGTGGGCGTCGACGGTGAAAAACCTTGAGCTTCAAGGGCATCGGGCCAGTCGTCGGCGAGGTTGACGCCCACCGCAACACGGCGGCAGCGCGGCTGCTCACCGGCGAGCCGATCCTCTTTGACGGTGATCACCTCGGGCTGATCGAGTTCGTACACCGTCGTGCCGAATCGCCACGGCAGGCGGTAGGCGCGCGCGTCCATTCCTGCGGCGACGATCACCACTTGCGACAGGCCGTCGGCCTGCGCGCGCAGCAGCGCTTCGTCCCAGAACCGGGTTCGGATGACGATCTGCGCCGAGCCGTCCCCGGCCATGGCCTCCGCGTCGGCCAGCAGTCGCCGCCCTTCGTCGCCCGCGAGTCGCTCGGCGAACGGGTCGGTGAACAGCGCGTCGTCCCTGGCGGATTCCCGTGCGCGCATCGCTGCCGCTATCAACGCGGTGGCGCCTACCGCCGAACGCATACCTACAGGTACTGCCCGAGGTTGCTTTCGGTGTCGATGGCACGGCTCGCGCTGCTGCTCTTGCCGGTGACCAGCGTGCGGATGTAGACGATCCGCTCGCCCTTCTTGCCCGAGATCCGTGCCCAGTCATCGGGATTGGTGGTGTTGGGCAGGTCTTCGTTCTCGGCGAACTCGTCGACGATCGAGTCGAGCAGGTGCTGGATGCGCAGGCCGGGCTGACCCGTCTCCAGCACGGATTTGATCGCATACTTCTTGGCGCGGTCGACGACGTTCTGGATCATCGCCCCAGAGTTGAAGTCTTTGAAGTACATGACTTCCTTGTCGCCGTTGGCGTAGGTGACCTCCAGGAACCGGTTGTCGTCGATCTCGGCGTACATCCGCTCGACGACCTTCTCGATCATCGCCTTGATGCACAAGGTGCGGTCGCCGCCGAACTCGGCGAGGTCGTCGGCGTGCAGCGGCAACTCCTCGGTGAGGTACTTGCTGAAGATGTCTTGCGCCGCTTCGGCATCCGGGCGCTCGATCTTGATCTTGACGTCGAGGCGGCCCGGCCGCAGGATCGCCGGATCGATCATGTCCTCGCGGTTGGAGGCGCCGATCACGATGACGTTCTCCAGCCCCTCGACACCGTCGATCTCGCTCAGCAGCTGGGGCACGACGGTGGTCTCCACGTCCGACGAAACCCCGGTGCCGCGGGTGCGGAAAATCGAGTCCATCTCGTCGAAGAACACGATCACCGGCGTGCCCTCGGATGCCTTCTCTCGCGCACGCTGGAAGATCAGCCGGATATGACGCTCGGTCTCGCCGACGAACTTGTTCAGCAGCTCAGGGCCCTTGATGTTGAGGAAGTAGGACTTCGCCTCGCGGGAGTCGTCGCCGCGGACCTCGGCCATCTTCTTGGCCAGCGAGTTGGCAACTGCCTTCGCGATCAGCGTCTTGCCGCAACCGGGAGGACCGTACAACAGCACACCTTTGGGCGGCCGCAGCATGTACTCGCGGTAGAGCTCCTTGTGCAGGAATGGCAACTCGACGGCGTCGCGGATCTGCTCGATCTGGCGGGACAGGCCGCCGATGTCGTTGTAGCTGACGTCGGGCACCTCCTCGAGCACGAGATCCTCGACCTCGGCCTTAGGGATGCGCTCGAAGGCGTAACCGGCCTTGGTGTCCACCAACAGCGAGTCGCCGGGGCGCAGCTTGCGCGGCCGGTCCAGGTCGTCGAGCGCGTCGGCGACCTCGGGGGCCATGTCTTCGGCGGCCAGCAGCGGCTCGGCCAGCCACACGATGCGCTCCTCGTCGGCGTGGCCGACCACCAGAGCGCGGTGACCGTCGGCGAGGATCTCACGAAGCGTGCTGATCTCGCCGACCGCTTCGAAATGCCCGGCCTCGACGACCGTCAGCGCCTCGTTCAGCCGGACCGTCTGGCCCTTCTTCAGCGACCGCACGTCGATGTTGGGCGAGCACGTCAGGCGCATCTTGCGGCCCGACGTGAACACGTCGACAGTGTCGTCGTCCTGCACCGACAGCAGCACGCCGTAGCCACTGGGTGGCTGGCCCAGCCGGTCGACCTCTTCGCGCAGTGCAAGAAGCTGCTGGCGCGCTTCTTTAAGAGTCTCCATCAACTTCGCGTTGCGTGCGGCGAGCGAGTCGATACGGGCTTCGAGTTGGTGCACGTCACGCGCACCACGCAGCCCGCCTTGGGCGTTGAGGGCAGCTTCGAGTTGTTCGCGAAGAGCTGCTGCCTCGCGGCGCAGTTCCTCGAGTTCGGCAGCGTCGTCGCTGGACATCGGTGTTCCGAACCGCTCGGAACGCTCTGCCTCGCTCATGTTGCGCTCCTCTCGGGCACCGTACGTTGGCGCGGTGGATACCCCAACGCTACCGGCGAATTCGCTTTCGTGTGCGGTCTAAAAACTGCGCGTGCCACTTTGACTGCTACCGTTACGGCTCAGCCGGGCGGAACGAAAGGACATTTGTGAGCCTGAAATCCCTAACCACTGGCATCGCAGCCGCCGCCCTGATCGGTGGCGTGGCCGCTGGTCTGACCTCGACGGCACCGATCGCAGTCACCGCGTCGCCGGGCGTCACACCCGTGGTTTTCGGCGCGCCGCTGCCCATGGACAGCGATCCTGCGCTCGCCGCCGAGCTGGCCGGCATCCTCAACCAGATCGCCAACGGCGCCACCGTCACTGAAAATTCAGCTTTGATCCAGGGCGGCGTCGGCATCCTCGAAGGCCACCAGGCCAACAAGGCCTTGGCGCAGGCGCGCCAGAAGGGCCAGCTGCCGCTGAATATTTCGGTGTCCAGCGTCTCGGCACCGGCGGCCGACGGTTCGGTCACCGCGCAAGTCACCGCGTCTGGTCCGCAGCTGGCTCCGGTCACCCGGCCGGTCGTGTTCGTTCCCGGCGGCCCTCAGGGCTGGATGGTGTCGAAGTCCTCTGCCATATCGCTGCTGCAGGCGGCGACGGCGGGCGGTTGATCCGTCTGACGGTGTGGCGGCGCTCGACGGCTCTGGCTGTGGTCGTCGCTGCTGTGGTTGCGTGGCTGCCCGCCTGTGGCAACGACAATCACCCGGCCGCGTCTGAGTCGTCGTCGCCGACCACGACCCAGACATCGGTGATCGCCGCTCCGCCGCCCGACGTCCCGCTGCCGCCCCCTGAAGCGCTCACCGACGTGCTGTACCGGCTCGCCGACACGTCCGTGCCGGGCGACCAGAAGGTCGCGCTCGTCGAGGGCGGTCCCAGCGCCGAGCAGCTGGACAAGTTCGGAAAAGCATTGCAGGACAGCGGCTATACCCCCGTCGGCTTCACCGCCGAGAACATCGCGTGGGCCAGTGACCCCGCCGGCAACGTCACCGCGGACGTCACGGTGCACAGCGAGAATCCGGCGATGACGAACGGCTTCACGTTCCCGATGGAGTTCAAGCCCGACGGTCACGGCGGCTGGCAGCTGTCGAAGACGACGGCCGACATCCTGTTGACGTACGGGCAGAATCCGGCGACTCCGTCGCCGTCGCCGACAGGCTGACGTTGCGATGTGGGTCGGGTGGCTGGAGTTCGATCTGCTGCTCGGGGACGTGCATTCGCTGAAGGAGAAACGCTCGGTGGTGCGGCCGCTGATCGCGGAACTGCGCCGGCGATTTTCGATCTCAGCGGCCGAAACCGGCGCGATGGAGCTGTATCGACGCGCCGCCGTCGGCGTTGCGGTGACCGCGGCCGACCGCGCGCATGTGGTGGAGGTGCTCGACGCCGCTGAACGACTGGTGGCCGCACGCCCTGAGGTCCAGCTGCTCTCTACCCGGCGCGGCCTGCACCGAAGCGACGACTTCTGAATCGCGGAGGTCAGCGGCGTTTGCGACGCGCAGGCGTCGGGGCGACAGCTCCCGGAGCGAGCCGACGAGTGCTGATCAGAAACGCAGTGTGACCGCGCATCCGGTGCTCCGGCCGTACCGCCAGTCCGACGACGTCCCAGTACCGCTGCAGCGTCTCCCACGACCTCGGCTCGGTCCAGCACTGTTGCTGGCGCAGCGCCTCGACTGTGCGCGACAGCTGCGTGACCGTCGCGACGTAGATTATGAGCACGCCTCCGCCCACTACTGCGTCGGCCACTGCATCGAGCACTTCCCACGGCGCCAGCATGTCCAGCACCACCCGGTCGACCTGCTCGCCGCGATAGTCGGCGACGTCGGCGATCACCAGATCCCAGTTCTCGGGCCGGTCCCCGAAGAACGTGACGACGTTGCGCTCGGCATGCACCGCGTGGTCGTCGCGTAGCTCGTAGGAGATCACCCGGCCGGTCGGGCCAACGGCGCGCAGCAGCGAACACGTCATCGCCCCCGATCCGGCGCCCGCTTCCAGCACCCGCGCGCCGGGAAAGACGTCGCCCTCATGCACGATCTGCGCCGCATCCTTCGGGTAGATCACTTGCGCGCCGCGCGGCATCGACAGCACGTAGTCGACGAGCAACGGCCGCATCGCCAGGAATTGGTCGCCGTTGGTGGCCTTGACGACGCTGCCTTCGGGCTGGCCGATCACTGCGTCGTGGGAGACGTAGCCGCGATGCGTGTGGAACTCCGCGCCGGACGTCAACACGACGGTGTAGTGGCGGCCCTTGGCGTCGGTGAGCTGCACGCGATCACCCACTTCGAAAGGCCCCGTACGACGCACGGCTGTCAAGCGTGCCAGCAGACGCGCCGCACGACATGCCCGGGGTTGTCGGTGCGTCGACCTACGCTGCCCCCATGAGCGCTCGACCGACCGGCCAGTTGTCCCGGCCGGCGTTGTCGCCGTCGCGCGCCGGCGATTTCAAGCAGTGCCCGCTGCTGTACCGATTCCGTGCCATCGACCGACTGCCCGAGCCGACCTCCGCCGCTCAACTGCGCGGGTCCGTCGTGCATGCGGCACTCGAGCAGCTCTACGCCCTGCCCGCGCCGGAACGCCGGCCCGCCGCCGCGATGTCGCTGCTCGCCCCGGCGTGGGACCGGGTGGTGGCCGCCGAACCGGAACTGGCTGCCAGCGTCACACCGGAACAACGCGATGCGGTGCTCGACGAAGCCCGGGCGCTGCTGTCGGGCTATTACCGGCTGGAAGACCCCACCCGGTTCGAGCCGGACAGTTGCGAACAACGCGTCGAGGTGGAGTTGGCGGACGGCACGCTGCTGCGGGGGTTCATCGACCGGATCGACGTCGCTCCCACCGGCGAACTGCGGGTGGTCGACTACAAGACCGGCAAGGCTCCACCGGAAGCGCGCGCGCTGGCCGAGTTCAAGGCAATGTTTCAGATGAAGTTCTACGCGGTGGCGCTGCTGCGGTCGCGCGGCGTACTGGCCACCCGACTGCGGTTGCTGTATCTGGCCGACGGTCAAATACTGGACTACTCCCCCGAGCTCGACGAGCTGTTGCGTTTCGAGAAGACGCTGATGGCCATCTGGCGGGCGATCCAATCGGCCGGTGCCACAGGCGATTTCCGGCCGAAACAGTCGCGGCTGTGTGACTGGTGTGCCCACCAAGCCCACTGTCCGGTGTTCGGCGGGACTCCACCGCCTTACCCCGGCTGGCCCCAGGTCGCATGAGCGGGTGTTACTACCGCCGGCTCGGGACCGACGGCGACTATGAGGTTTACCAGTCGACCGAATTCACCTGCAGCAATTGGGATCCGGCAATCCAGCACGGTTCACCACCGCTGGCGCTACTGGGCAACGCGATCATGCGGCTGGTCGATCCGCGTCTGCGCCTGGGTCGGCTGGTCCTCGACATCCTCGGCGCTATTCCGGTGGCGCCGGTGCGCGTACGCGCATGGGTTGATCGTCCCGGGCGGCGAATCTCGCTCGTCGCCGCGGAGATGACCCCGATCGACGACCCGCGTCCGGTGGCGCGGGTGACGGCGTGGGCGATCGCCACCAGCGACACCAGCGACATCGCCTCGGACCGGTATCCCCCGCTCGTAGAAGGCGACCAACAGCCGATGCCCCGCGACTGGTGGGGCATGAGCGGGTATCTCGGCAGCGTGGACTGGCGCCGCCAGGTCGACGACCCTTCGGGTGCCGCGATCTTCTGGCTCAGCCCCCGCGCGGATCTTATCGAGGGCGAAACAACCAGCACCCTGGACAAATTGCTGCTCGCCGTCGATTCCGCGAACGGCGTAGGCGCGGCGCTGGACTTTCACCGGTTCGTGTTCATGAACACCGACACCGCGGTGCACTTGCACCGATTGCCGGTCGGCGACGACTTCGCGCTGCGGGCGCGCGGTTCGATCGGTCCGGACGGTATCGGGGTCACCACCGCGGAGATCTTCGACCGCAGCGGGTTCATCGGCGTGTGCGCGCAGACGTTGCTGGTACAGCGGCGTTAGCACCATATATCTAGTTGCGTCTATATAGACGTTATGAAATACTTCGCGCCATGGATGTGTTCGAGGCGGTAGCAGAGCCCAACCGTCGCGCGCTTCTGGACGCGCTCGCCGACGGCGAGCGAACGGCAGGCGAGCTGGTGGCCACCTTGCCCGGGCTCACCCAGCCGTCGGTTTCGCGCCACTTGCGGGTGTTGCGGGAGGTGGGCCTGGTCGAGGTGCGGCCCGAGGCTCAGCGCCGGATCTACGCGCTGCGCGCCGAAGGCCTCATGCAAATCGACGACTGGATCAGCCGGTACCGCCGCTACTGGAGCAATCGCCTCGATGCACTGGAGCGTCATCTCGACCAGAGGCACGGCCGATGAGCGACCGCGACGGCCGCCTCACCATCGAAGGCGACCGAGCGGTGCTGACGTTCGAGCGGCGGCTGCCGCATCCGATCGAGGCGGTGTGGGCGGCCATCACCGACCCAGAGCAGCGCCGAAACTGGCTGGGCGACACCGTCATCGACGGCCGCGAAGGCGGATGGATCGACATGGTGCCCACTGGTCCGCCGCTGCCGCCGGAGCAGAAGCGAGTGACCGGCCGCATTCTCGTCTGGGACCCGCCGCATGTGTTCGAGCACGAGTGGAAACAGTCGGTGGTCGAAGACAGCGTGGTGCGATACGAACTCCACGACGACGGAGACGGGACTTTGTTGCGGTTCACCCACCGGGGACTCGGCGTGCCCAATGCCACCGGGTTCCTGCCCGGCACGCACGCCTTCCTCGACCGACTCGCAGCCCACCTCGGCGGCAGGCCGCTGCCCAATTGGTTGCAGCGCTACCAAGAGATCGCCGGGACCGATGTTCAACCGAAGGGGAGCTGATGTCGCACAACGGTTTACGCGCTCCGCAGCTGGTGATCGCCTACCACTCCGGCTTCGGACACACCGCTGTTCTTGCCGATGCGGTGGGCCGCGGTGCCCGAAAGGCAGGCGCCGTTACCACCATGATCGCGGTCGATGCCATGACCGACGACCACTGGGACCTCCTCGACGACGCGGACGGCATCGTGTTCGGCAGTGCCACCTACATGGGCAACGTGTCGGCGGCCTTTCAAGCGTTCGCAGAACGCACCGGCAGGCGTTGCGTCAACGGCACCTGGCGCGACAAGGTGGCCGCCGGGTTCACCAACTCCGGCGCCAAGAGCGGAGACAAGCTGCATACGTTGACGTCGCTGGCCGTGTTCGCCGCGCAACACCACATGCATTGGGTGAGCGTGGGCCTCGGTCCCGGGTGGAACAGCTCCGTAGGGAGCGAAAACGACCTCAATCGCCTGGGATTCTGGCTCGGCGCAGGCGCCGCTACCGACGTCGATGCCGACGCTTCTGCGGTTCACGACGCCGACGTGCGCACGTGCGAGCACCTCGGAAACCGGGTCGCGACGGTTACCCGCCAACTGCTCGCCGGACGCATGGCCGAACTGGCTGCCGGTCAACAAGAGACCATTGTCGGGCGCTGAGGGACTAAAGACTCCAGTTTCGCTTCGCTTCGACCAATAGGGTCAGCGGCATGCTGAAGCATTCGTCGCCCAAACCGGTCGTCGTTGGAATCGACGGGTCCCAAGAAGCGATCGCAGCCGCGCTGTGGGCCGTCGACGAGGCGCTCGCCCGGGACGTGCCGCTGCGGCTGGTTTACGTCAACCCACCGCCTACGCCCGGTGACGAGTTCCGCATTGCGATCGCCGAGCTGGCATTGCGGGTAGCCGAGAAAGCTGTTGCGGCACAGGACGATCCGGTCAAGGTGGAGACTGTTCTCGCTTCTGGTGCCGCGAACAAGGTCCTCGCCCGCGAATCTCGGTACGCCGACTTGCTGTGCGTCGGGGCGGTCGGCATGGGCCGGCTGGCCAGCACCACTCTCGGCTCGACGGCCGCGGCGCTCGTCGGGCGCGCCTCCTGTCGGGTCGCGGTCGTTGCCAAGCCCGTCGGGAAATCGACGCCGACGGCCGTCGTGGTCGAGCCGTCCAACGAAGCACCCGCCGACGTTCGTCGGGCGCTCGCGCGCGGTCGTCGGGTGGCCTAGCCGCCTGCAGCTAAAGCGGGGTCATCTCCTGCAGCATCGTCGGTAGCAGCTCGCTGACGGTCGGGTGGATGTGCATGGTCCGCGCCAGCGTGTCGTACGGCGCCTTGGCTGACATCACGTCGAGGATCGCGTGGATCACCTCGTCGCCGCCGACCCCTAGGATCGCCGCGCCGAGAATTTCGTGGGTGTCGGCGTCGACGACGACTTTCATGAAGCCTTGGGTCTCGCCCTTCTCCACCGCGCGTCCCACTCGTGTCATCGGCCGGGAACCCAGCAGCGCCTTGCGCCCGGATTGCTGAACCTGCGTGACGGTCTGTCCGGCGCGCCCCAACGGCGGATCGATGTACAACGCGTAGGTGGGAATCCGGTCGCTGACCCGCCGCGGGTCGTTGTCGAGCAGGTTGGCCGCGACGATCTCGAAGTCGTTGTACGAGGTGTGTGTGAAGGCGCCGCGACCGTTGCAATCCCCCATCGCCCAGATGTGGTCGACGTTCGTGCGCAATTGGTCGTCCACCACAATGAACCCGCGGCTGTCTGTCTGCACTCCGGCACGATCGAGGCCTAGATCGTCGGTGTTGGGTTGACGACCGACGGCGAGCAAGAGATGCGAGCCGACGATCGGCTCGGCGCCGTCCCGCGTAGTCACGGCGAGTCGCTCTCCATCGCGGCTGACGCGAATGTTGTTGGCGTTCAACGCAACCGCGATGCCTTCACGCTCGAGGATGTCCTTGATGGCGGCTGACACGTCCGGGTCCTCCCGGCCAGCGAGCCGCGCGCCGCGCTGCACAACCGTCACCTCGGCGCCGAACCGCCGGTACATCTGCGCAAATTCCAGCGCGATGTAACTGCCGCCGATGATGACGAGATGCTCTGGCACCTCGTCGAGTTCGAGGATCGAGACGTTGGTCAGGTAGTCGACGTCGGCCAAGCCGGGGATGTCCGGCACGGCGGCGCGCCCACCGACGTTGAGAAAGATTCTATCGGCTGAGATCAGTTCGTCGTCGACGCGCAAGGTGTGTGGATCTTCGAATCTAGCGTGCCCGCGAATGACGTTGCAGCCGTTCATGTCTGCCAACCAGGTCTCGACACCGGCCCGGTCGTCGAGCATGATCTTGTCCTTGCGGGCCTTGACCTTTGCCATGTCGACGGAGACGACGCCGGTGCCGACTCCGTAGTCATCGCCACGGCGGGCGAGATGTGCGGCGTGTGCCGAAGCCACCAGCGTCTTGGTGGGGATGCATCCGGTGTTGACACATGTTCCACCAATGTGCTTGCGCTCCACCACCGCAACGGTCTGGCCAGCGTCGGTGAGCCGGCCGGCGAGCGGCGGTCCAGCCTGTCCAGCGCCGACGACGACCGCGTCGAACCGCTGTGTCACAGAAGGCTGGCTAAGTAGGCGACGAGGAAGCCGCCGCCCACGGCGACGACGTCTTCGACGACTGCGATGGGCAGGTCGCGGCCACCGGTTCTCGCAGTCAAACGAGTACGCGCCTCGTAACCGCCGAGCGTGCCGAGCACAGCGCCGATGACCCCGGCCCCGAGTGCGGCGAAGGTGTGATGCCATGCCGAACCGAGGACCGCGCCCGCGAACGCGCCGGTGAGCAGTCGGGTGGCGAACTGGGGTGTGGTCTTGCGACTCGGGGTCTTGGGCAGCTGGTCGGTGACGAATTCCCCGACCGCCAGCACAGTGAGGACGGCGACCGTGATCGGATGTGCCATCCAAAACGACCATTTGTCGTCCACTGGAATCCAATTCAGGAACGCCGCCCAGCTGATCACCGCCGGGGCCGTCAGCGCTCGCAGACCGGCGACGACGCCGAGCAGGACGGCAAGTCCTAGTAACGCAGCCGTGCTCACCCCGGGGACGCTAGCACCGCGCCAGCTCAGAAGCGACAGAACCGGATATCGGACGCCAGAATCGCTTTGGCACCGATGCCGGCAAGCTGATCCATGATCGCGTTCACGTCTTTACGCGGCACCAACGCTCGCACCGCCACCCAGTCCGGGTCGGCCAGTGGCGCGATGGTCGGCGATTCCAGCCCCGGTGTGATCGCAGCCGCGCGGTCGAGCACCTGGCGCGGGCAGTCGTAGTCGAGCATCAGATATTGCTGGCCGAAAACGACGCCCTGCACCCTGGCGGCTAGCTGATCGCGCGCAGCCGCCGTGGTCTCGTCGGGCGTTTCACGCTCGATCAGCACGGCTTCCGAATCACACAGTGGTTCACCGAAAGCCACCAGGTTGTGGCTGCGCAGTGTGCGGCCCGATCCGACGACATCGGCGACCGCGTCGGCCACACCCAATTGCACCGAGATCTCCACCGCACCGTCGAGGCGGATGACGGTCGCGTCGATTCCCTTGTCGGACAGATCTTTTCGTACCAGGTTCGGATAAGCTGTGGCGATGCGCTTGCCGGCGAGATCGGCCACCGCCCAGTCGCGGCCAGCCGGCGCGGCGTAGCGGAAGCTCGAGGAACCAAACCCCAGCGCGAGCCGCTCCCGCACCGGTGCCTGGGATTCCTGCGCGAGGTCGCGGCCGGTGATGCCGAGGTCGAGATCACCCGAACCCACATAGATCGCAATGTCTTTGGGCCGCAGGAAGAAAAACTCGACGTCGTTGGCGGGATCGATGACCGTGAGATCCTTCGGATCGCTGCGACGCCGATAGCCGGCCTCGACCAGGATCTCGGTGGCCGGCTCGCTCAGTGCGCCCTTGTTGGGCACGGCAACTCGCAGCATCTACAGCTTCCGATACACGTCGTCGAGGGATAGTCCGCGGGCGATCATCAGGACCTGCGTCCAGTACAGCAGCTGACTGATCTCTTCGGCGAGTTCGTCGTCGCCTTGGTGTTCGGCGGCCAGCCACACCTCGCCGGCTTCTTCGAGAATCTTCTTCCCCAGCCCGTGGATGCCGCGCTCGAGCGCGGCCACGGTACCGCTGCCGGCCGGCCGGGTGCGCGCCTTCTCGCTCAGCTCGGCGAACAGCGCGTCGAACGTCTTCACGGGTCGCGATTGTTTCATGGGAGCCCACATCGGGTCACGCCGGTTTGCAGCGGAGCACCCCGAATTAGTGTCTTGAGCTGCTGGTTGCGGCTCTTAGGCTCGAAGCATGGACAAGATCACGGCCGACATCGCCGGACTGGACATCTTTGCGCGGCAGTGTCTGCACGAAGCGGAAGCGCTCGCCGCAACGTCAGCGGATATGGCCTTCCACACGACATGCCAGCCGACGACGGCCGCGGTCGCGGCATTGCACAACGTTGTGATCGCCGCTCACCGCACTCTCATCGAGAGGTTGGCCGCGACGAGCGAGCATGCGGCCACGACGGCCCGCGATTACGGGTCGATCGAAGAGTCTTCGGCGAGAGCATTGCGAACTTGCTGCCAACCCTGACGCAGATCGACAGCTGGGATACGAACCACCTTCTCGTCGCCGCCCAGCAGTTGGCCAGCACCGGCTCAGCCTGGGAGCGCGCTTTCACGAACGTGCATCGAGCGGCACATTTGCCCGGAGGCACCGAATGGGAAGGGGCCGCAGCCGATGCAGCACGGACGCGCGCGCACGCTGACCGCGGACAAGTTCTACGCGCGGTCGACTCCCTCAACGATGCGGCTGAAATTGCGCGCACCGGAGCAGACGAGGTCGCCATCGCCCGACAACGCGCGCTGAATGCAATTGCGTCTGCGCGTGCGGCTGGTTTCAGCGTCAGTGACGACCTCATCGTGTCGGATACCCGAGAATCGGCTTCGCCTAGCGAGCACCTCGCGCGGCAACAGCAGGCACGCACGTCGGCATATCGCATTTGGGTCAGCGCACGTGGATTGGCGGCAACAGATGCCTCCGTTGCCGCTCGACTCATGCCATCGGCGGTGGGCTTTCACCAGTTCACATTTCGTGAGGGCCCGTTGCCGGCAGAGCCCCCTCCGTCACCGGTGCCGTTTCCGCCTTACCAACCGAAGGTGTGGGGTGCATGCAAAGCCAGCTGTGCTGATCCGAACAAAGTCGTACGCACGTTCAATCGAGCGCCGCTCAGCGCCGGTTATCGCTCGCTGCCGGGCGGTGACAGCCAGCTCTACTGCGGAACCGACAAATTCGGGTTCGAGCACATCGCCGCTAAGCACGGTGACGATTAGCAGGCATTCACGTTCCCGTGGATGGGCAACTGGCGCAATGTTGCGGATTACACAATCGGCGCAGCCCTGGCATACCCAGAATCAGTAACGTATCGACAAGACAACGACACGTTCGCGGTGGAGCGAGCGATATTTCCCATCAACGCCAGAGGTGAAATCACCGGCCCGTCGACGTGGAAGGTTCATGTCGTGATTTCCGCGAGCGACGGCAAGATCATCACGGCATACCCGATAAGTACGAAGTAGCGGAGTTGGCTCATGTCAGATGAGTTACGTACCTATACTCAGCGCCTAGCCAAGATCACGGCCATCCTTGAGCCGTATCTCCACGTCAGTCGGTTCATCCTTTGGAGACCCGAGGCCGATCCGCTATATCCACTAGAGGAGCCCGAGGGGCTGGAATGCCGTTGGTTCGACCGTATTACCGGACAACCGAGAGCGAGTGTGTTCATCAGACCGATCGCTGACATCGCCACGACCTTGGCTGAACTGCGCGAGGAGGTCACCGGCGAGGGCCCCTACGAACCCGGCATGGCATCGGAGGTCAGCGGCCTGGGCCCTGGCGAGTTCGTTTTCCTTCGGCATTACGTCAACGACGTGGTAGGAATCGTCGGTCACTGCAGGATTTCCGTTCATGCACCTCACGACTTTCCAGACTTGACCCAACTCGTCGGTCCGGTCCTCGAAATCGCCCACACCGTCGGCTGCTCGCCCTATGAAGACGACTTTGTGCGACCCGAGTTTCCAAGCCAATGGCCGCAATTCAGCTGGGGCAGCGCGCCTTTCCCGCCGTTTCGCCCACCCGACTGATCTCGACTCTGCGTCCAGATCGCGAACGTTCGAGAAGAGGACGCTCTCACCGCAGAGTCGACGCATCGAATCTGTCAGGTGGGGGCTTGCTCGTGCCGCAAGACTTCGGCGTGCATGTCTTCTAGCGTCTTGCCCTTGGTCTCCTCCACCCACCGCCAGACGAACACCAGCGACAGCACTGCGCACAGTGCGTAAAACCCGTACGCAAGCCCCAGCACGTCGCGAAGCTGTGGGAATGTGAACGTGATGAGCCAGTTGGCCACCCACTGCCCAGCGGCGGCCAATCCCAGTGCGGCGGCGCGGATCCGATTCGGGAACATCTCGCCGAGCAGCACCCAGACCACCGGGCCCCACGACATGCCGAAGGCCACCACGAACAAGTTGGCGGCGATCAACGCGATCGGACCCGTCACGCCGCCCAGTTGCGGCTTGCCGTCGACCACCGCGGCAGTTCCGAAGATCACCGCCATCGTGCCCAGCGTGACCGCCATGCCCGTCGAGCCGATCAACAACAACGGCTTGCGACCTATCTTGTCCACCAACGCGATCGCGATCAGCGTGGTCAAGATGTTGGTGATCGACGTGATGACCGTGATCGTGAACGAGGACTCCTCGCCGAACCCGACGGCCTGCCACAGCACATTGGAGTAGTAGAAGATCACGTTGATGCCGACGAACTGCTGGAAGATCGACAGTCCGAGGCCTACCCAGACGATTCCGTAGATGCCACCTGTCGGCTTGCGCAGGTCTCGCCATGACGGCGGCTTCTCGGCGCGCAACGTCTCCTGGATTCGGTTGATGGTGATCTCCAAGTTCTTCGCACCGAGCAGGCGCGTCAGTACTCGACGCGCCTCCGGTACGCGATGTGTGGCAACGAGATAGCGCGGCGATTCGGGGATCGTGAAGGCCAGCGTGCCGTAGACGATCGCCGGAACGGCCATGAGCAGGAACATCCACCGCCAGGCTTCCAGCTTCAACCAGAGTTCTTCGCTGGCACCCCCGGCGAGTTTGGCGAGCACCCAGTCGATCGCCAGCGACAGGAAGATCCCGGACACGATCGCCAGCTGCTGAAGCGAGCCCAGCCGGCCACGAATACTCGGCGGCGACGTCTCGGCGATGTACGCCGGGGCGATCACCGACGCGACGCCCACACCGATGCCACCGATGATCCGGAACAGCACCACCAGCCACACGCTGGCGGCCAAGCCGGTGCCGATCGCGCTGATCAAGAACAGCACCGCCGCAAGCTTCATCACAGCAATGCGGCCGATCCTGTCGGCAATCCGTCCAGCGGTCACGGCGCCCAGAGCCGCGCCGAGCAGTGCGGAGGCCACCGCGTTGCCCAACGTGTAGTTGCCCACCTGGAAGTGCTTCTGGATCGAGTCGACCGCGCCGTTGATCACCGCGCTGTCATAACCGAACAACAGTCCGCCGAGGGCGGCCACCGACGCGATCCTGACAGCGCTTCGGCCGGAGGCGAACTCCTCCTCTTCGGAGAAGATCTCGGGTGAATCCCCCACCGGACCGTGACCAGTCATGAGACGCCTCTTTCGATGCGACGTTGTCAGGTCATTCAATCACCGCGCCGGTGTCCGGCGGTCCATTCTGGGGTATATCGGGCTCACGTCACCGCACGTCAGGAAGGACGACGACATGAAACGGCTTGCTCGTTGTGGTGTCCTGCTGGGGACGGCGCTGTGCATGGCGTCAGCGATGCCAACAGCCCATGCCGCGCCCGGCGAGTGGGCCGCCATCGCCTACGACCCCGACGGCCGCACCGGCTGGCCCAACGGTGGCTTCGCAGTGTGGGTCAACCATGCAGCGAGCGAGGTCGATGCGATCAACGCGACCCTGGGTGTGTGCAGCTCCGGTCCCGGCATGGGTGGCAGCTCCGCGCCCTGCGACCTGCTCGCAGTGGTGCAGGACGGCTGCGTGGCGCTGGTGTCGCTGGAAGGCGTCGCTCAGCCGGCCGCCGCCGTCGCCAAGACGGCTCAGGGCGCTGTCGACGCCGCGGCGGCTGGACATCGCGTCACCGAAGTCCAATACAACGAATGCACGTACTGAACTCAGGCTGTACGTTCGCCGAACTGGCTGTCCAGGTCGTCGTAGATCGCCTTCAGATCGGCAACGTCCAAGCCTGCGAGTGACGCGACGTGCCGTCGCCGCGGACCTCGTGGAACGTCGATGTCGTTGGGCACTACCAGCACTGGACAGCCAGCGCTTTCTGCCGACGCTGTACCCGTCGCCGAATCCTCGATGGCCAGGCAGTAAGCAGGCGACTCGCCCAGTAGTTGCGCGGCCAACTCGTACGGGTCAGGTGCGGGCTTGCCCGCCGCCACTTCGTCACCGCAGACCGTCGCGGAAAAATATTGGCGCCCAATGCTATTGAGCGCCTGCTCCGTCAGCGACCGGCGGGTGTTGGTGACCAACGCCATAGGTATCCGCTCAGAAGCCAACGCCTCCAGCAGCTCCCGAGCACCCTCGCACCATGGCAGCCCCTGGGCGAACAGCTCACCGGTGACGTCGTGCAACCAGTCCGCGTCCGCCGCCATCCGCACGGGATCGGGTTCCAGGCCGAGGTCGTCATAAACGATCCGCATGACGCCCTGCGCCGAACCGCCGACCGTCGACGCCCGAACCTGCGGTGTCAGCGTGCCGCCCAGACGCTGGTACAGCGCATGCATAGCGACGTCCCAGAGTTTTTCGGAGTCGACGAGGGTGCCGTCCATGTCCCACAGAACTGCGCGCATCCCAGACCTAGACGTTGAAGTACTTGGCTTCGGGATGGTGCAGCACGAACGCGTCCGTGGACTGCTCGGGATGCAGCTGCAGCTCCTCGGAGAGCGTGACGCCGATGCGCTCGGGCTCGAGCAACGCCACCATCTTGGTGCGGTCCTCGAGATTCGGGCAGGCCCCGTAACCGAACGAGAACCGTGCGCCTCGGTATCCCAGCTTGAAGTAGTCCTCGACAGACGTCGGATCTTCTGCGGCCATCGCGTGGTCGGTGAACGTCAGTTCCTCGCGGATGCGCCGATGCCAGTACTCGGCCAACGCCTCGGTGAGTTGCACACCGATGCCGTGAACTTCGAGGTAGTCGCGGTAAGAGTTCGACGCGAACAGCTCGTTGGCGAAGTCGGCGATCGGCTGGCCCATGGTGACCAGCTGCAGCGGCAGCACGTCCACTTGGCCGGTTTCGCGGGCACGCTCATGCGACCGGATGAAGTCGGCGATGCACAAGAACCGGCCCCGCTGCTGACGTGGGAACGTGAACCGGAACCGCTCGCGTGCATCAGGATTCGGCTCTTCGAGCACGATGACGTCGTCACCCTCGGACACCGCCGGGAAGTAGCCGTACACCACTGCGGCATGTGCCAGGATGCCGTCGGTGGACAGTCGGTCGAGCCAGTACCGCAGCCGCGGGCGGCCCTCGGACTCGACGAGGTCTTCGTACGACGGTCCCTCGCCGCCGCGCACGCCTCGCAATCCCCACTGACCCAAGAACAATGCGCGTTCGTCGAGCGTCTTGCTGTACTCGGCCACCGGGATGCCCTTGACGATCCGTGTGCCCCAGAACGGCGGCACCGGCACCTCGACGTCCTCGGCGACATCCGAGCGCGCCGGCACCTCGACCGGTGTCTCCTTTGCTTTGCGTTCGGCCGCAATGCGTTTGGACCGTTCGTGGCGCGCCTTGCGCTCGGCTTCCTTCTCGGCGGCAGCTGGGTCGACAGCGACGGTCTCGCCGCGCTTGGCGCTCATGATCTGGTCCATCAAGCGCAGGCCCTCGAACGCGTCGCGCGCGTAATGCACTTCGCCCTCGTAGATCTCGGCCAGGTCGTTCTCCACGTAGCTGCGGGTCAATGCTGCTCCACCGAGCAACACCGGGTACTTCTCGGCTACCCCGCGCTGGTTCATCTCCTCGAGGTTTTCCTTCATCACCACCGTGGACTTGACCAGCAGGCCCGACATGCCGACCACGTCGGCGCTCTTGTCTTGCGCCACTTCGAGGATCGTGTTGATCGGCTGCTTGATGCCGATGTTCACCACCTCGTAGCCGTTATTGCTCAAGATGATGTCGACCAGATTCTTGCCGATGTCGTGAACATCGCCCTTGACTGTGGCGAGCACGATGCGGCCCTTACCCACGTCGTCTTCGGCCTTCTCCATGTGCGGCTCGAGGTAGGCAACCGCGGTCTTCATCACCTCAGCGGACTGCAGCACGAACGGCAGCTGCATCTGGCCCGAACCGAAAAGCTCGCCAACGGTTTTCATGCCGGCGAGCAGATCGTCGTTGATGATCGCCAGCGGCGGTTTGAGCTGCATGGCCTCGTCGAGGTCGGCTTCCAGGCCGTTGCGTTCGCCGTCCACGATGCGCCGGGCCAGCCGTTCTAGCACGGGCAGCGCCGCGAGCTCGGCAGCGCGCGATTCCTTTGACGACGCCGCCGACACGCCCTCGAACATCCGCATCAGTTCCTGCAGCGGGTCGTAGCCCTCGCGCCGACGGTCATACACCAGATCCAGCGCGACGTTGCGCTGATCCTCCGGAATCCGGTTCATCGGCAGGATCTTGCTGGCGTGCACGATCGCCGAATCGAGTCCGGCCTCGCGGCACTCGTGCAGGAACACCGAATTCAGCACCTGCCGGGCCGCGGGATTCAACCCGAAGGAGATGTTCGAAAGGCCCAGCGTGGTCTGCACGTCGGGATGCCGCTTCTTCAACTCCCGGATCGCCTCGATGGTTTCGACGCCGTCACGCCGGGACTCTTCCTGACCGGTGCAGATCGTGAACGTCAGGCAGTCGATGAGGATCGACGACTCGTCGACACCCCAATTACCCGTGATGTCGTCGATCAGCCGCTCGGCGATTTGAACCTTCTTCTCGGCGGTGCGGGCCTGTCCCTCCTCGTCGATGGTCAGCGCGACCACCGCGGCGCCGTGCTCGGCGACCAGCTCCATGGTCTTGTGGAACCGCGACTCGGGGCCGTCGCCATCCTCGTAGTTCACCGAGTTGATGGCGCAGCGCCCACCCAGGTGCTCCAAACCCGCTTGCAGCACCGGGGTTTCGGTGGAGTCCAGCATGATCGGCAGCGTGGACGCCGTCGCCAGCCGGCTGGCCAGCGCGGTCATGTCTGCGACGCCGTCACGGCCGACGTAGTCCACGCACAGGTCCAACAGGTGGGCGCCGTCGCGGGTCTGCTCTTTGGCGATGTCCAGGCAGCGCTGATAGTCCTCGGCGATCATCGCCTCGCGAAAAGCCTTGGAGCCGTTGGCGTTTGTTCGCTCGCCGATCATCAACACGGACGCGTCCTGGGCGAACGGCGTCGCCGAATACAGTGACGACACGGCCGGCTCATAGGTCACGTGGCGCTCGGCGCGCTGCACATTGCGTACAGCCTCGGCGACCTGGCGGATGTGTTCGGGCGTGGTGCCGCAGCACCCGCCGACCAGCGACAGCCCGAACTCGGCGATGAACCCGGACAGCGCTTGCGCCAATTCCTCTGGCTGCAACGGGTATTCGGCGCCGTTGGCACCCAGCACCGGCAGGCCCGCGTTCGGCATCACGGACACCGGCGTGCGGGCGTGCCGCGACAGGTGCCGAAGATGCTCACTCATCTCGGCCGGGCCGGTGGCACAGTTCAGCCCGATCATGTCGACGCCCAGCGGCTCGACGGCGGTCAACGCCGCACCGATCTCGCTGCCCAGCAGCATCGTCCCGGTGGTTTCCATGGTCACATGCGTGAACACCGGGATGTGCCGGCCGGCCTGCGCCATCGCCCGTCGTGCGCCCAGCACCGCGGCCTTCAGCTGCAGCAGGTCCTGGCAGGTTTCGATCAGGATTGCATCGGCGCCACCGTCGAGCATGCCCAGGGCGGCCTGGATGTAGGCGTCGCGGATCGCGGCGAAGGTGGTGTGGCCGAGCGTGGGCAGCTTGGTGCCCGGACCCATGGAGCCGAGGACGTATCGAGCGCGGTCGGGCGTGCTCATCTCGTCGGCGACGCGGCGGGCGACCGCGGTGCCCTTCTCCGAAAGCTCGCGGATTCGGTCGGCAAGGTCGTAGTCGCCGAGATTGGACAGATTGCAGCCGAAGGTGTTCGTCTCGACTGCGTCGGCGCCGGCCTCGAAGTACGCGCGGTGAATGTGCTCGAGCACGTCCGGCCGGGTGTCGTTGAGGATCTCGTTGCAGCCCTCGAGCCCCTTGAAGTCGTCGAGGGTCAGGTCCGCAGCCTGGAGCATGGTGCCCATCGCGCCGTCGCCTACGACGACCCTCTCGGAGAGTGTCGTGAGCAGGTCGGTGTCATAGTTGCGAGGCGAAAGGGGCACGATAACAGGGTAGTCGGCCTAGCAAATTGAGTATTCGGTCAAGACGCTCGCGCCGGCGAAACACGCTCTACGCTGAACTTATGACCCCGTCCGAGGCTACCGGAGGTTTCCAACTGCCCGAATTGCATGACGCGGTCGTGGTAGCGGCGTTCGAAGGGTGGAACGACGCCGGCGACGCGGCCAGCGACGCCTTGGAGCACCTCGACACGATCTGGGAAGCCGAGCTGATCATCGAGATCGACGACGAGGCCTACTACGACTACCAGGTCAACCGCCCGGTGATCCGGCAGGTGGACGGCGTCACCCGCGAGCTGGTCTGGCCGTCGATGCGGATCTCACACTGCCGGCCACCGGGAAGCGACCGCGACGTGGTGCTGATGCACGGCGTCGAGCCCAACATGCGGTGGCGGACTTTCTGCGCCGAACTGCTGGCGATCGCCGACAAACTCAATGTGCAGACCGTGGTGATCCTGGGGGCGCTGCTTGCCGACACTCCGCACACACGTCCCGTCCCGGTGTCCGGTGCGGCGTACTCGCCGGAGTCCGCGCGGTTCTTCGGACTCGAGGAGACCCGTTACGAGGGCCCGACCGGAATCGCGGGGGTGTTCCAGGACGCCTGCGTGCAGGCCGGAATTCCGGCGGTGACGTTCTGGGCGGCGGTCCCGCATTACGTGTCGCAGCCGCCGAACCCGAAGGCGACGGTCGCTCTGCTGCGCCGGGTCGAAGACGTGCTCGACGTGGAGGTTCCGCTGGCCGACCTGCCCGCGCAGGCCGAAGAGTGGGAGGCGGCGGTCACGGAGATGACCTCCGACGACGAAGAGATCGCCGAGTACGTTGCTCAGCTGGAAGAGCGCGGCGACGCCCAGGTCGACATGAACGAGGCGCTGTCGAAGGTCGACGGCGACACGCTGGCCGCCGAGTTCGAGCGATATCTGCGCCGTCGCGGACGCTAGAAGCTAGGCGCGCTTCTCCAATGCTTCGGTGCGCGCGCTCATCGACCGGCCCAGCGCCGCCACCTCCGCGTCCATCTTGGCTACCAGGTGGGCTGACCGCTTGACCACCTGCGCCTCGACGGCGGCTGACGTCAGCATCGGCTTGAACCACCGCAGCACACCGACCCAGCCCGGGCAGTTGACGTGCGTTTTACGTCCTTCGATTCCTTTGACGAACGCGGCGGCGCACTTGTCCACCGGCGTGGTCTTGCTCATCGGCCCCGGCAGCGAATCGATCAGCTCCCGGGATGCCGACACGTCGGCCTTGGCTTCCCGGACCAACGGGGTGTCGATCCACGACATGTGCGCCGACCCCACCGCTACGCCGTGGGCGGCGACCTCCAGCCGCAGGCAATTGGCGAAGTGCTCGACTGCGGCCTTCGACGCGCAGTACGGAGCCATTCCCGGCGCCGACATATAGGCGGCCTCCGACGAGACGATCAGCACGTATCCGCGTCTGTCGAGCACCGACGGCAGGGCCGCCCTGACGGTGTTGAACACGCCGACCACGTTGACATCGATCAGCGTCCTGAAGGCTTGCGGATCGACCTCCAGCACCGACCCGTAGGTCGCGATGCCGGCATTGGCGATCACGGCGTCGATGCCGCCGAAACGGTCGACGGCACGACTGGCGGCCGTTTCCATCGCGTCGAGGTCGCGCACGTCGGCATTTTGGGTCAGCACCCGATCGCCGCCCAAGTCGCTGGCGACATCGTGCAGGGCGGCCTCGTCGAGATCGGTCAGCACGACCTTGGCTCCTCTGCGATGCAACAGACGGGCCACCGCTGCGCCGATGCCGTTGCCTCCGCCGGTGATGAACACCACCTTGCCGTTCACCGAGCTCATGGCGGTGAATTTACAGCTCGACCCCCAGCAGCGCGTCCGCAATCGCGCGAACAGTCGCCGGTGCGTGCGCGTCGCGGCCGCCGTACTCGAGCGCATCGGTGGCCCAACCATCAAGGGCGGCAAGGGCTTTCGGGGTGGCCAGGTCGTCGGCGAGGTATCGGCGAACGCGGCCGAGGACGTCGGTGGCATCCGGTCCCACCGGCAGGGCGACCGCTTGGCGCCAGCGGGCCAGTCTGGCCTGCGCGTCGGCGAGAACGTCGGCGCTCCACTCCCGGTCGGACCGGTAGTGCTCCGCCAACAGTCCCAGCCGGATTGCGGCCGGTTCGACACCGTCGGCGCGCAATTGGGAAACCAGCACCAGGTTGCCGCGGCTCTTGCTCATCTTGTGCCCATCCCAGCCGATCATGCCGGCGTGCACGTAGTGACGCGCGAAACGCCGCTCCCCGGTCACGCACTCGGCGTGCGCGGCCGAGAACTCGTGGTGCGGAAAGATCAAATCCGAGCCACCGCCCTGGATGTCCAGGCCGGTGCCGATGCGTGACAGCGCGATCGCCGCGCATTCGACGTGCCACCCGGGTCGGCCGGCCCCGAACGGCGCCGGCCAGCTCGGCTCGCCTTCCCGCGGGGCGGACCACAGCAGCGCGTCGAGTTCGTCGGCCTTACCAGGGCGGTCGGGGTCACCACCACGCTCGGCGAACAAGCGCCTCATGGTTTCACGGTCATAGCCGGACTCGTACCCGAACTGGGCTGTGGCGTCCGCGCGGAAGTACACGTCGGGATGGTCGGGATCGTCGACGATGTAGGCAGCGCCCGACGCCAGCAGTTTTTCGACGACCTCGACCACTTCCTCGATGGCTTCTGTCGCGGCGACGTACTCGCGCGGCGGCAGCACCCGCAGCGCGGCCATGTCGTCGCGGAACAGGTCGATCTCCCGGTCGCCAAGCTCCCGCCAACCCACACCGTCGCGGTGTGCTCGCTCGAACAGCGGATCGTCGACATCGGTGACGTTCTGCACGTAATTCACCTCGTGGCCGGCGTCGAGCCAGAGCCGATGAATCAGATCGAACGCCAGGTATGTCGCGGCGTGGCCCAGGTGTGTGGCGTCGTAGGGCGTGATGCCGCAGACGTACATCGTCGCGGTCGGACCTGCGGTGACCGGGCGAACCTGGCGATCAGAGCTGTCGTACAACCGAAGTTCTGGCCCGCGGCCCGGAAGCACCGGAACCGGGGCGGAGGACCACGATTGCATGCCGTCGAGAGTAAGCCGGGCCGGTTACCAGACGACTCGCCGGATCGCCTCCAGCAGCGTGGGCGCCACTTCTGGCCGACACATCAGGAAGTCCGGCAAGTAGGGGTCGAACTGGTTGTAACGCAGCGGCGAACCGTCCAAGCGCGACGCGTGCAGACCTGCGGCGAGCACCACGCCCGCTGGCGCGGCGTTGTCCCACTCCCACTGGCCGCCGGCGTGCAGATAGGCGTCGACGTCGCCGCGGACCACTGCCATCGCTTTGGCTCCGGCCGAGCCGATGGGCACCATCTCGATGTCCACCACGCTGCTCATCCAGTAGAGAAGCGCAGGCGGCCTGGTCGAGCTGACGGCGATCCGGATGGGCCGGCCGGCAACCGGGTCGCGCGCGTCGAAGGTGACGGTGTCGCTGCGGTACAGCTCGCCCTGGGCGGGTAGCGCAACGGCGGCGTCGGTGATCTCGCCGTCGCGCTGCCACAGCGCCACGTGTACCGCCCAGTCGTCACGGCCGCGGATCGAGAACTCGCGGGTGCCGTCGAGCGGGTCGACGATCCAGACGCGGTCCTTTTTCAGCCGGCGCAGATTGTCGTGTGCTTCCTCGCTGAGCACGCCGTCGTCGGGCCGTTCGTCGTGCAGCCGTTCGAGGATCAACGCGTTCGCACGCTTGTCGCCAACCGCCCCTAACTCCCACGGATCGCTGAACCCGTACTCGTCGCGGACGTCCAGGAGCAGTTTCCCGGCCGCGTCGGCGAGCTCGGCGGCCAGCGCCGCGTCGGAAAGGGGCACGCCTGCCAGTATTGCTGACCGCCCGGGGCGAGGACGCGGCACAATCTGCCTGACAGCATCGCGCCGACGCGCACTGGCCAGTGGCGGTGCGGGATTGCAAGTCGCTTCGGAAGGAACGCTGCACCGAAAACCTAGGTGCGTTTCCAGAGCCGACCGCAGAACACGGTGGGGGCAGTCCTAGGCTGTTGCCGACTGGTGTGTATCACGTGCGCAGGAGGCTGTATGGCTTCGTCAGCATGTTTCATGGCCCGCCTCTCACATCGAGGCTGGAGCTAGCCATGGGCGCGCCCACCGTGAGCCGGCGCACCGGAGTGTTCTCGTCCGGCCGTGCGGAGATGGCGCAGCGCACCCTGCGTACCGATCGCTGGTGGCTGCCGACAATCTGGACCGATCTGGGGCTTGGCGCTTTCGTCGTCTACGCGACCATCCGGTCCTTTTGGGGAAGCGCGTATTACGTGCACGACTACCACTATCTGTCGCCGTTCTATTCCCCCTGTCTCAGCGCGTCGTGTGTGGAAGGTACCCACGACCTCGGCGTGTGGTTCGGCGAATTTCCGCGGTGGCTTCCGCTTGGCATGCTGGTGTTACCGTTCGTCTTGGCTTTTCGTCTCAGCTGCTATTACTACCGAAAGGCCTACTATCGGTCGGTCTGGCAATCGCCGCCGGCATGCGCTGTGGCTGAACCACGTTCGCGCTACACCGGTGAGACGCGGTTTCCACTGATTCTTCAGAACAGTCACCGATACTTCTTCTACATCGCCGTACTTGTGGCGCTGATTCTCACGTATGACGTGGTCAATGCGTTTCGGTCGCCCTCCGGATTCGGGATCGGCATCGGCAGCTTGATACTGCTCGTCAACGTGATACTTGTGTGGGCCTACACCTTGTCCTGCCACTCCTGCCGTCATGTGACAGGCGGTCGTCTCAAGCACTTCTCGAAACATCCGATCAGATATTGGATTTGGACGCAGGTCAGCAAGTTGAATACCCGGCACATGCTCTTTGCGTGGCTATCTCTTGGCTCACTGGCAGTCACCGACTTCTACGTCATGCTGGTGGCCAGTGGAACGATCCCGGACGCCAGAATTCTCTGAGGGCCGCGCGGTTAGAAATCAATCAGTGGCATAGCGCAGCGACGGCGATCGAA
>NZ_JCALEB010000005.1:0-385788 GCF_059813155.1 Mycobacterium sp. NGS19 | reverse complement strand
CACCGGCCGCGCAACCAGCCCGCGGCTTGAGCCGCGTACCAGTGTGCGGACGGCGAGGCGCCCACCGAAGTGGACTTCCCTCTGGGAAGCCATCGCGCTCGGCGGACGAGGCCGCGTCGCAACGGCTTCATTAAGTTACGTGAGGGACGACGTGGAGTCAAATACGCTGCTAGCGCACAGGTTTCGCCTCGGTCGGCTCATGTCTGCGCACGGGCCGTGGCCCCGCCAGCGGCTCATCCCTGCCAATGGTCTTCGCGCCAGCGGCTCATCCAACACGCTCGACGCCGGCAATATTCCTCTTGCCTCGCCGCAGCACCAGCCACCGTCCATAGAGGTAGTCGCCTGATCGAGGCGTCCAGTCCTCCGAGTCGATCCGGACGTTGTTGACCGACACTCCCCCCTCGGCAATGGTCCGACGCGCGGCACCCTTGCTCGGCGTGAGCCCAGTGGCCACCAACAGGTCCACGATCCCATCCGGCGCACCCGGCTTCAGCTCTGCGACCGATGCTTCCCGCAGCGCGGCAGCCAGCGTCGGCTCATCGAGGCGTGACAGCTCGCCGCGGCCGAACAACGCCTGACTGGCGAGCTCCACCGACTCCGTCGCCGCCTCGCCGTGCACCAGCGTGGTGAGCTCGCGCGCGAGCCGACGCTGCGCAGCCCTTTGGTGTGGCCGCGTCGTCGTCGCCTCGGCGAGCTCCTCGATCTCGTCGGCGGTGAGGAATGTAAACCAGCGCAAGTACCGGACGACGTCGGCGTCGGCCGTGTTGATGAAGTACTGGTACCAGGCGTACGGGCTCGTCATGTCCGGGTCCAGCCAAAGGTTGCCACCGCCCGTGGACTTGCCGAACTTGGTGCCGTCCGCAGACGTCACCAACGGAACCGTCAGCGCGTGCACCGTTGCGCTTTGCTTCTGGCGGACCAGACGCACGCCGGCGATGATGTTGCCCCACTGATCCGACCCGCCGATCTGCAGTGTGCAGTGGTGCCGCCGGAACAATTCCACATAGTCGTTGGCCTGCAACAGCATGTAGCTGAATTCGGTGTAGGAGATGCCTTCGCCGTCGAGGCGGCGCCGGATCGTGTCGCGGTCGAGCATCACGTTGACGGAGAAGTACTTGCCGACGTCGCGGAGGAAATCGATCGCGGTCAGCTCGGATGTCCACGAGAGATTGTTCTCGACGATCGCGCCGGCGGGTCCGTCGAAATCGACGAACCGCTCGAGCTGTCCACGGATGCGCGCGGCCCACTCGGCGACCGTGTCGCTGGTGTTGAGCACCCTCTCGCCGGTGTCGCGGGGATCCCCGATCAGTCCGGTGGCACCACCGGCCAGCACGATCGGCCGGTGCCCGAACTGCTGGAAGCGGCGCAGCGTGAGCAGCGGCACGAGATGGCCGGCATGCAGGCTGGGAGCGGTCGGGTCGAACCCGGCGTACAGCGTGACCGGTGGTGCGGCCAGTTCGGCGGCGAGTGCGTCGGTATCGGTGGACTGTGCGATCAGCTCACGCCAGCCCAGCTCATCGAGGATCGTCGTACTCACCAGGTCGATCTTTCCGTATTCGGCAGATTTGGATCGCATGCGGCAGCGCGGCCGACGTCAGCTGCTGGATCCCGGCGCAGGCGCGCGGGGACTACGGCGGTACGCCGACACCTCGGGCCGGCCTGCCAACCAGAAGCGCCACGCCCGGTCCGCAGCCTGACTGACTCCGACGCGCGGCCCGCTTTCCGCAGCGAGCGCGCCGCGCAGCGCGAGCCGAACGGGGCTGGCGGTGTCGAACAGGTCGACGCCGTAGTGATCCATCGAGATCCCGAGTGCCGAACACAGGTTGCCGGGCCCGCGCGCCAACGCTCGCTCACGCACTCCCTCGCCGCGGCGTGATCGGGCAACGTCGATGCCGTCGTCGACCACCGCAGCTCGCAGTAATACCGCTGCCGCCGTGCCCTCTGGGCCACACACCACGTTGGCGCAGACATGGATGCCGTGACTGCGATATGTGTACAGCCTGCCGGCCGCGCCGAACATCACTGCATTGCGGCCGTTGGGCCCCCGAAACGAATGCGACGCCGGGTCCGGCCATGGCCCATTCGGTGGTCCGCCATAGGCCTCGACCTCGACGATTGTGGCGCTGACGTCATTTGTGACCAGGCGAGCGCCCAGTAGCCGCCTTGCCGCGGTGGGCGGATCGACGACAAGCGACTCAACTCCCACCGCACAGATTGTGCCTGTCCCTTGACACCGGCCCCCGCGAGGCACAAAATTCATCTCATGATGAGTTCATCGAGTGGTGAATTGTTGGGGCGAGGTGCGGAGGCCGCCATTTCCGTCGAGCACCTGCGCGTCATCCGCGGGAAGCGCCCCGCTATCCACGACCTGTCCGTGCAGATCGCCGGCGGCACGATCACCGGCCTGCTGGGTCCGTCCGGCTGCGGCAAGACCACGTTGATCCGCTCGATCGTCGGTACACAGATCGTGGCCGCGGGAACTGTCACTGTGCTCGGTCAGCCGGCCGGCGCGCCGGCGCTGCGTCGGCGCATCGGCTACATGCCGCAGGATCCGACCATCTACAACGATCTGCGGGTCGTCGACAACGTGCGCTACTTTGCGGCGCTGTACGGCATGGGTGCCGACGACGCCGACGCGGCGATCGACGCCGTCGGCCTCGGCGAGCACCGGTCCGCCTACAGCGCGAATCTGTCCGGCGGACAACGTGCCCGGGTGTCGCTGGCCTGCGCTCTGGTGTGTCACCCGGATGTGTTGGTGCTCGACGAACCGACGGTGGGACTCGACCCGGTGTTGCGAGCCGATTTGTGGCAGCGGTTTCGTGCGCTCGCGAAAAGCGGTGTCACGCTTCTGGTTTCGAGTCATGTGATGGACGAGGCGGACCACTGCGACGACGTGGTGCTGATGCGCGAAGGACATCTGGTGGCTCACACGACGCCCGCCCGACTACGAGAGGACACAGGATGCAGCTCACTGGAGGAAGCGTTTCTGTCCATCATCAGGCGCAGCACCGAGCGCCAAGCCGGATAGGGCTGCGCGGCTACACCGCCAGCACCGCACGCATCCTGCGCCAGCTGGCCGCCGACCGACGCAGCATCGCGATGATTCTGCTGGTGCCGGTGCTCATCATCACGCTGATGTACTTCATGTTCCACAACGTGCCGTCACGCCCCGGCGCGCCGTCGGGATTCAACACCGCGTGCCTGGTGCTGCTCGGCCTGTTCCCGTTGTTCGTGATGTTCGTGATCACCGCGATCACCATGCAGCGCGAAAGAGCCTCAGGCACTTTGGAACGCATACTGACAACTCCATTGCGCCGACTCGATCTGTTGGCGGCGTACGGCACCGCGTTCTCCATAGCTGCCGCAGCGCAGGCGACGCTGGCGTGTGTCGTGGCGTTCTGGATTCTCGGGTTCACCACCGCAGGCAGTCCGGCGTGGGTGTTCGCTATCGCGATTGTCAACGCAGTGCTCGGGGTGGGTCTTGGTCTGCTGTGTAGTGCGTTCGCGCGCACCGAGTTTCAGGCAGTGCAGTTCATCCCGCTGGTGATGGTGCCGCAGCTGCTGCTGGCCGGGATCATCGTGCCACGCGCCGCGATGCCCGAATGGCTGCAGTGGATTTCCAACGTCATGCCCGCCAGTTATGCTCTCGAGGCGCTGCAGCAGGTCGGGGCCCATCCGGAGCTGACCGGTACCGCGGTGCGTGACATCGTCGTCGTCATCGGCTGTGCCGTCATAGCGCTGGCCTTGGCGGCGGCGACACTTCGGCGAAGGACTCCGTGAGGTTGACGACGACACCGCAGCGACGCCGGCCCGGACGACCGGCCGGCACATCGGATACCCGGGAGCGAATCCTGGTCTGCGCGCGAGAACTGTTCGCGCGCAACGGTATCGACAAGACGTCGATTCGCGCTGTGGCAGCCGCGGCCGGGGTCGATGCGGCATTGGTGCACCACTACTACGGCAGCAAGCAGCAACTGTTCGCCGCGGCCATCCATGTGCCGATCGATCCGATGGAGGTCATCGGTCCGTTACGCGAAACCCCGGTCGATCAGATCGGCTATAGGTTGCCCAGACTTCTGCTGCCGCTATGGGATTCTGAGGCCGGCAAGGGCTTCATCGCGACGATACGCTCGCTGTTGGCAGGGTCGGAGGTGACGTTGCTGCGGTCGTTTCTGCAAGAGGTGATCGCCGCGGAAATCGGACCGCGCGTGGACGATCCACCGGGCTCGGGCGCGGTCCGCGTGCAATTCGTGGCGTCACAGCTCGTCGGCGTCGTGATGGCGCGCTACATCTTGGAGCTGGACCCGTTCAAGTCACTGCCTGTCGAGCAGATCGCGGAAACGATCGGGCCCAATCTGCAGCGCTATCTCACTGGCGATCTGCCGGGCTGGCCAGCGACATGAGCCGACGATGTTCGTCGTCGGACACGTCGACGGCCTCGTCGACCAGAAGCACTGGGATGCCGTCGTCGATCCGGTAGGCGCGGCGCAGCCGCGGGTTGTAGAGCACATCGTCCACATAGAGCAGTGGTCCCCGATCGGCCGGGCAGACCAGGATGCTCAGCAGCTTCTCGTCGAGACCGGCTTCGATCATCCGGGCGGACCGACCGACTGCCCGGGTGCCCGGCCGTCACCCACTGTCCACGGGTTGCCACCGATGTTGATGCCGCCCGGGCCCACACTGATTCCCCCTGGGCTGCTCGGGTTGTACTGGTTGATGCCGATCGAGTAGTCGTTGCCGCCCTTCGACGCCGCCTTCGCCTGCTCGAGCCGGTGGTTCTGACCGGCGACCAAGGCCTTGAGGGCGTTGATCAGCGGGGTCTGGTTGGGCCGGTACTTCAGCGAATCCTGCACGGCGGTGAGCTCGCCTGCCGTGGGCTTGACCCCCATGGACCGCAGCTTCAGCGACTGGTTCAACAGGCTGGATATCTGGCCCGCGCCCGCGGCGGTGGTGAATTCCTGTGCCAGATCGTCGAGCACGTCGGCGCGGGCCGTGCCGACTGCGGGGCCGAATGCGAGCGCCATCGCGAGTCCGGCGCCCGCGAGTGCCGCCTTGACTGCTCGTCGCACGCTGTTCTTCGGCTCAATCGTCATGCGATCCCTCCCGAAGCCGATGGCGAAGCGGCGATGTGCCACCGACGGAGCTTAACAGCGGTCGAGGCCCGGTGACAGGCGTGATCAGCGGGACGCTCGTTCCCACTCGGCGCGGGCCGGCGCGGTCAATCGCTTGTAACGGTTGGTCTCCGGATCCAGGAACCACGCGTGACGACCGGCCTTGGGGATGCCCGCGTGGCGCAGCGCGCCCACCGTCGGCCGGTACGAGGCGCTCAGCGTGAGATCCGGCACCACGTGCACGAAGTCCGGTCGGTCCTTACCCAGGGGGGCCATCGCCTCGCTCAGGTCTGCCGCCGAGATCGCAGCCCCGCTGCACATGGTCACCGCCGTCACCGCGACCTGGTGGTCGCCGACGTCCACGCCGTACGTCACGGCGAGGTCGACGGCCGGCATCAGCGAGATCGTGTCGTTGATCGGGGCGTCGAACACCGCACCGCGGGCCGTGCGGATCACCGAGCTGCGGGTGCCCATCAGCCAGAAGTCGCCGTCGCCGTCACGCCGGAACAGATACTCGGTGGAGATCCAGGTGTCACCGGGTGAGAACACCCCCCGCTTGACCGACGCGTGCGGATCCACCGGTCCCCGCGGCCGGGCCAGTAGCACGCCGACCTCGTCCGTGCCCGCTCGCCGCACGAATCCGCGCTCGTCTTCGAGAATCAGGTCCGACTCGGGGTCGTACGCGGCCAGTTCGACATACGCCGCCCCGGGCAGCGGCCTGCCCTTGCTGCCGACCTTGGCGCCCGCGACGTTGGCGAGTACCGCCTGCCCGTCGGTGGTCGCGAAGAACTCGACGACATGGGCCGGCGCAAACTCGTCGACAACACGCTGCCACAACCCCGTCGGCATGCCCGAACCGATGAACAACCGCACCGGATGGTGGCCCTTCAAGTCGAAGGCCGGGTCCTGCAGCACCTCGCGCAGCATCGCCCAGGTGTACGTCACCACCGACACGCCGTACTGGCGTATCTCATGCACGAACCGGTCCGGGCGCAGCCCACGCGACAACGCGATCCGAGAGCCGCCGACCACGGCACCGCCCAAGCTCACCAACAAACCGGAGGGATGATGCAGCGGGGTGAGGCAGTACACGGTGTCGCGGCGGCTCAACGCGGCCGTCGACGCGGTTCCGAACGCCGACAGCGCCCATCGGTAGTTGGTGATCTGCCGGGCCACCAGCTCGCCCCCGCTTTGGGCGAACGCGACGAAGGCGATGTCCTTGGCCAGGCCCGGGTTTGGCCGGTACCAGCCCGGCAGCTCGACGGCGTCGGGGTCGATCTTCTCCATGTCGATCACGGCGTCGTCGTTCGGCATCAGGTGCAAGTCGCGGCTCTCGCCGCCGCCGAGCACCAGAAGTTGAAGCGACAGTCGGCGTGCGGCTTTGAGGTTGGTGGGATCGGTGATGATCTGGTGCACGCCGCCGAGGCGAGCGGCCGCAGCCAGGTCCGCGTCCGGCGGCATCAACACCGCGACGGCGCCCAGCCGCGACAGCGCCGCAATGGCGACCAGCGCGCTGGGCCTGGTCTCCATCAGCACACCGACCCGGTCGCCTTGGCGCACACCGACTTCGATCAGCCCGCGCACGACGTTGTTGATTCGGGTGTCGACGGCCTCGTAGGTGTGCACGCGGCCGTCGAACAGCAGGCACTCCCCCTTGGGTGCGTTGGCCGCCTGCTCGGACATGATGCGGCCCAAGGAGATCCGGGTGTGCTCGTTGATCTGGCCGAGACGAGCCAGCCGCGGCAACGTGCGGGCGGTTTCGACAGCCAGCGACCGCATGGACTTGTTCGCGGCGACGACGGCGTTGCCCGCCGACCGGGCGATGTCGAACGCCACTTCTGATGCGACGCCGGCGCCGTGAGCCACCCGGGATGACAACGGCACACCGCTCTCCTTGTGTTCGGTCGGCTGGGGAGACATCCGGCAGATGCCTTCAGGCATGTTGCCTTCGCCGGACAGCCACTTCACCCAGGCGGCGACGGTCGGCCACGTTTGGGCGGACGCCTTGGAGCCGACGACGAGACCGAAATGGCCGCTGCGGATGCAGTATTCGTAGACATCAGCGTTGGGCGCCGCACGCTGGATACCGCGCACGGCCGCCGGCTGTCCGATGTCGTCGACCTCGCCGATGACCGCGAGAATCGGCACGACGATGTCGGTCAGCGTGACCAGCTCGCCGTGGATCGAAAAGCCGCCCGTCATCATCCTGTTGTGGGCGATAAACTGTTTGAGCAACTCCGAGATCGCCGGACCGCCCCAGGCGATCCACCCCTCGCGCTCCAGGAAGCGGCGCTGCTGCTCCCGCGGCAACAACGCTTCGCGGTCGTGGAGCTGACGCAAGAAGTCGATGCGCGCTTTCGCGGTCTTGACTGGGTCCAGCAGCTGAAAACCGGTGCGGGCCAACCAGCCTGGGATATCGACACGGCTGAACACATGGTCGGCCATGAATTCGGCGGCCGCGGGCGCGATGTTGGGCGGAAGCCCCATCGGCAGCGCTGCGAGCGTGTCCACCGGCGAGCCGAACGCGATGATGCTCGCGAGATCGCGCGAGCGTCGATAGGCGGCGGTCTGATAGGCCCACATGCCGCCCTGCGAGTAGCCCGCGAGGTGAATGTCTTGGCCGGTCGTCTTCTTGACCGTGTCGATGGCCTCGCTGATCGCGACGATGTGGTCGGCGAGCGTGCGCTCCATGCCGCCTTCGACGCGATCCGGCGAGCCGAAGTCGATGACCCACGGATCGATTCCGGCCTTGTGCAAAATGCCGACGGCGCCGTCTTCACGCGTGACGTCCCACATATCCGCCGACATCATCATCGGATGCACCATCAGGACCGGCGGCCCGACGGGCGATTGCCCGTTGCGATTGTCCGGCGGAAAGTACCGCCGCAGCCGGTACATCGGTACGCTCTCGACGATCTGGAAGGGAGACGGGACGGTCCCGGTCTCCAATCCGCCGTAGCGGAGGACCTCGAGGCCGTTCTGAGCGGTGGCGATCAAGCGGCCGATCGGCCTGGTGATCGGTGACAAGTCCACCATCGGCGCTGCCTCCACCCTTCGACGTCCCCCAGATTGCCGCCCGCCATTCTGGCACGTCGCTACATATCATCGGCGGCTGATGCCCAACCTCATCAACGCCGAGCGCGTCACCGTCTCCTACGGCACGCGCACCCTGCTCGACGCGGTCAGCCTGGGGGTGGACGACGGCGACGCGATCGGGGTCGTCGGGCGCAACGGCCACGGCAAGACGACGCTGCTGACCACCTTGGCCGCTGTCCGCGCGCCCGACGGTGGCCGGATCACGCATACCGCGGGCTTGTCGGTCGGCTACCTCGGCCAGACCGACGACTTCGACAGCAGCCACACGGTGCGCCGGATCATCGTCGCCGGCCGGCCCGACCACGTCTGGGCAGGCGACCCGACCACCCGTGCCGTGGTCCAGCACCTGCTGGCGGGCGTCGACCTGGACGCCGCGGTCGGGACACTCAGCGGTGGTGAGCGCCGCAGGGTCGCGCTGGTGGCCGTGTTGCTGGCCCGCCACGACGTGCTGATGCTCGACGAACCGACCAACCACCTCGACGTGGAGGCCATCGGTTGGCTGGCCGGGCATCTGGCCGCAGGTGCCGCGAGGGCGCTGGTGATGGTCAGCCACGACCGGTGGTTCCTCGATGCGGTCTGCACCCGGATGTGGGAGGTGCACGACGGCGTGGTCGACGCTTACGACGGCGGGTATGCGGCGTACGTGCTGGCTCGCGCCGAACGGATGCGCCTGGCGGCCAGCGCCGAGGCGCGCCGGCGCAACCTGATGCGCAAAGAGCTGGCGTGGCTTCGGCGTGGACCGCCGGCGCGCACCTCCAAACCCAGATTTCGCATTCAGGCCGCCAACGCCCTCATCGCCGACGAACCACCGCCACGCGATTCTTTGGTGCTGCAACGGTTTGCCACCAACCGGCTCGGCAAGGACGTGTTCGACCTGCACGGTGTGCGGCTGGAAGTGGGTGGCCGCTGCGTGCTCGACGGGGTGGACTGGTCGATCGGCCCCGGTGCCCGCATCGGGCTGATCGGCGTCAACGGCACCGGCAAGACGTCGGTGTTGCGGCTGCTGGCCGGCCACCTGTCACCCACTGCCGGAAAGATCAAGCGGGGCAAGACTTTACGTATCGGCTACCTCAGCCAGGGTTTGGCCGAGCTGGCCGGTGAGGAACGTGTCCTCGATGCGGTGGAGAGTCGGCGGCGCATCGCACAGCTTGCCGGTGGCCGGGAGGTCAGCGCGGCGACGCTGCTCGAGGACTTCGGATTCACCGGCGAACTGATGACCGCACGGATCGCTGACCTGTCCGGTGGCGAGCGCCGGCGGCTGCAGTTCCTGCGGCTGCTGCTGGACGAGCCGAACGTGCTGCTGCTCGACGAGCCGACCAACGACCTCGACATCGACACCCTGACCGTGGTCGAGGACTACCTGGACGGCTGGGCGGGCACGTTGATCGTCGTCACGCATGACCGGTATTTCCTGGAGCGCGTCACCGACGTCACGTACGCACTGTCCGGCGATGGCCGCTGCGAGCTGCTACCGGGTGGCATCGATCAGTATCTGTCGGTGCGCCAACACGATTCGGGTTCACGCGGCGGAGCCGATCGGGATCGGGCCGAGTCGGCTGCCGCACGGGCTCGGCGCACCGGAAAGGAGCTGGCGCGCATCGAAAGTCAGCTCGACAAGGTGCACAGGCGAATCGCCGAGCTGCACGAGGTGATGGCCGCCGCCGCCCACGATCATGTCCGGTTGGCCGAGCTGACGGCCGAATTGGACTCCGTCACACGACGTAAGGCCGAGCTCGAAGACGCGTGGTTGGCGGCGGCAGAAGGTTAGCGCTCCAGCGCATTGCGCAGGTGATGTGCTTTCTCCTGTACGACGTCAAGCTGCCTGGCAACCTGCGCCGGTGCGGTGCCCCCGCGGGCGTCACGGGAGGCAACCGAGCCCTCGATTGTCAGCACCTCGCGAACCTGCGGCGTGAGCTGGGGGTGGGCCTGTGCGAATTCCTCGTCGGTGAGATCTTGCAGCCCTACCCCGCGGGCCTCGGCGATGCGGACCGCCGCGCCGGCGGCTTCATGCGCGATACGGAACGGAACACCTTGCCGGACCAGCCATTCGGCGACATCGGTCGCCAGTGTGTACCCGGCAGGCGCCAGAGCAGCCATCCGCTGCTCGTCGAATTCCAAGGTCGACACGAGGCCGGCCATCGCCGGCAGCAGCAGCTCCAGCTGCGCCACCGAGTCGAACACCGGCTCCTTGTCCTCCTGCAGATCGCGGTTGTAGGCCAGCGGCTGGGCCTTGAGCGTGGCCAGCAGACCGGTCAGGTTGCCGATCATCCGGCCGGACTTCCCGCGGGCCAGCTCGGCGATGTCGGGGTTCTTTTTCTGCGGCATGATCGAACTGCCGGTCGACCACGCGTCAGCCAGCGTCACATATCCGAATTCTGTCGTGCTCCAGAGGATCACATCCTCGGCAAGCCGCGACAGATCCACACCGATCATCGCGAGCACGAACGCCGCCTCGGCGGCGAAGTCACGTGCAGCGGTAGCGTCGATCGAGTTGTCCGCTGCCGCCACGAAACCCAGCTCGTCAGCGATCGCATCCGGGTCCAGCCCCAACGACGAGCCGGCCAGTGCACCGGACCCGTACGGTGACGTGGCCGCGCGCTTGTCGCAGTCGACGATGCGTTCGACGTCCCGCAGCAGCGGATGCGCGTGTGCCAGAAGGTGATGCGCCAGCAGCACCGGCTGGGCGGGCTGAAGGTGCGTCTTACCCGGCATGATTGCGGCCGGGTAGGCGGCGGCCTGGGTGGTCAGCGCCGCGACGACGTCGAGCACACCCGCGCCCACGCGGCGCAGTGCGTCGCGCAGCCACATCCGGAACAGCGTCGCGACTTGGTCGTTGCGTGACCGCCCGGCCCGCAGCCGTCCGCCGAGGTCGTCGCCGACCCGTTCGATCAGTCCGCGCTCCAGTGCGCTGTGCACGTCCTCGTCGCTGTCGTCGGGGCGGAAGCTTCCGTCGGCGACGTCGGCGGCGAGACTGTCCAACCCGGCAAGCAGCCCGTCGCGCTGCTGTTCGGTGAGCAGCCCGGCCCGAAAGAGCACGCGGGCGTGGGCTTTCGAGGCTGCGATGTCGTAGGGGGCGAGGGCCCAGTCGAAGTGGGTGGACTTGCTCAGCGCGGTGAGCTCAGGCGCCGGCCCACCGGCGAACCGGCCACCCCACAGCTTGCTCACCGCCCGCCCCTTTCCCCGCGAGCGTGCGCGTCTGTACGGCGACACGCCGGGGCTGGTGTGCAACGGCGCACGCTCGTGCCATGGCGAGGGAGCATCACGTGCTCAGGTCGCGGCGGGCGGCAATCTTCGACGACAGCCCGTGGACGTGGACGAAACCTCGTGCGGCGGACTGGTCGAACGTATCGCCCTCGTCGTACGTGGCCAGGTTGAAGTCGTAGAGCGACTCCGGGCTGCGGCGGCCGTTGACGGCAATGTGCCCGCCGTGCAACACCATTCGGATCTCACCGGTGACGTGTTCTTGCGTCTTGGCGACGAACGCCTCCAGCGCGGTCTTCAGCGGCGAATACCACAGCCCGTCATACACGAGCTCCGCCCAGCGCTGATCGGTGGTTCGCTTGAACCGGCCGAGTTCGCGTTCCAACGTCACGTGTTCGAGCTCGGTGTGCGCGGTGATCAACACCATCGCACCGGGGGCCTCGTAGATTTCGCGGCTCTTGATCCCGACGAGGCGGTCCTCGACGACGTCGAGGCGGCCGACGCCTTGCGCGCCGGCCCGCCGGTTGAGCTCTTCGATCGCTTCCAGCACGGTCACCGCGCGGCCATCGATCGACACCGGCACACCGCGTTCGAAGCCGACGATCACCTCATCAGGCGTCGACCAATTGAGGGTCGGGTCTTCGGTGTAGGCGTACACGTCTTTGGTGGGCGCGTTCCACAAATGCTCCAGGAACCCGGTTTCCACTGCCCGGCCCCAGACGTTCTGGTCGACGGAGAACGGTGAGCGCTTGCTGACGGTGATCGGGATCGCGTTCTCCTCGGCGAACGCGATGGCCTTCTCGCGGGTCCACGCGTAGTCGCGGACCGGCGCCAACACCTCGAGATCCGGCGCCAGCGAGGCGAATCCGACTTCGAAGCGCACCTGATCGTTGCCCTTGCCCGTGCAGCCGTGTGCGACCGTACTGCCGCCGTACTCCCGTGCCGCGGCCACGAGGTGCTTGACGATCAGCGGTCGGCTGATCGCCGACACCAGCGGGTAGCGGTCCATGTACAGCGCGTTCGACTGGATCGTGGGCACGCAATACTCGTTGGCGAACTCGTCGCGCGCGTCGACCACCACCGCCTCGACCGCACCGCAGTCGAGGGCACGCTGGCGCACCAGCTCCATGTCTTCGCCGCCCTGTCCGAGGTCGATCGCCACGGCCACCACCTCGCGGCCGGTCTCTTTGCCGATCCAGCTGATCGCCACCGACGTGTCCAGACCGCCGGAGTACGCCAGGATGACGCGATCAGACATCGATAATCTCCTTGTTAGTCAACGCAATTCGTCAAGTCGGGTGGCCAGCTGGGCACCGGTCATCGGGTCGCGTGCGACCACCAGTATCGTGTCGTCGCCGGCGACGGTGCCTACGACGTAGGGAAGGGCGGCCCGGTCGATCGCCAGGGCCAGATAGTGGGCGGCGCCCGGCGGGGTGCGCAGCACGGCAAGGTTACCGCTGGCATCGGTGGAAACCAGCAGCTCGCCCAGCAGCCGCGAAAGCCGTTCCGTGCCACCGGAAACTCCGCGCACTGGGCTACCGTCCTCGGGGACCACGTAGGCGCCCGCGCCGCCGTCGGCGCCGCGCAGCTTCACCGCGCCGAGCTCTTCGAGATCGCGCGACAGGGTCGCCTGAGTGGTTTCGATGCCCTCTTCGGCCAGTGCGGCGGCCAGTTCGCTCTGACTGCGTACAGCGCGCGACGACAGGATCGCCACGATGCGGGCCTGCCGGGCGGCGCGGCTGGTACCGACCTCGGGTGCTTTGCCAGTGGTCATCGGCTCCGCTCCAGCAGCCAGACCAGTAGCGCCTTCTGGGCGTGCAGCCGGTTCTCGGCCTCGTCCCAGACGGCACTGTGCACACCGTCGATGACCTCGTCGGTGATCTCGTCACCGCGGTGGGCCGGAAGGCAGTGCAGCACAAGGGCATCGGCGTGCGCATAGCCCAGCAGCCGCCTGTCCACCCGGAACGGCACGAACGGTCCGACCCGGTCGAGCCCGTCGTGCTCCTGGCCCATCGATGTCCACGTGTCGGTCACGAGCACGTCGGCGCCGTCGGCAGCAGCCGCCGGGTCGGAGGTGACCGTGACGGATGCGCCGGTCTCGCTGGCGCGCGCCTCGGCGGCGGCGAGTACGTCGGGATGTGGTTCGAATCCTTGCGGCGCCGCAACGGTGACGTGCATGCCGGCGGTCGCGCCGCCGAGCAGCAACGAGTGCGCCATGTTGTTGGCTCCGTCCCCGAAGTACGACAGTCGGAGACCGGCGAGGTGGCCCTTGCGCTCGACGACCGTCTGCAGATCAGCCAGCACCTGGCAGGGGTGGAATTCGTCGGACAGCGCATTGACCACCGGCACCGTGGCGGCAGAGGCCATCGCGGTGAGCCGATCCTGGCCGTAGGTGCGCCACACGATCGCGTCGACATAGCGGGACAGCACCCGCGCTGTGTCTTCCAGTGTCTCGTCGCGGCCGAGCTGGGTGGCACGCCCGTCGACGACGACGGCGTGGCCGCCGAGTTGGGCGATGCCGAGTTCGAACGAGAACCGGGTGCGTGTCGAGTTCTTGTCGAAGATCACCGCGACGCCGCGCGGGCCGTCGAGCGGCCGGCGACTGAAGGGATCCTTCTTGATCTCGGCGGCCAGCTGCAGCACGTCGGCCTGCTCGGCGGGCGTGAGGTCGTCGTCGCGCAAAAAGTGCTTCACTGGCTTGCCTTTTCGAGCACGTGCGGCAGGGCGCTCAGGAACTCGTCGATCTGCGCCTCGGTGATGATCAGCGGAGGTGCGAGCCGCACGACGTTCGGGGCCGGCGCGTTGACCAGGAAGCCGGCTTCGCGGGCGGCCGACTCCACCGGCTTGGCCACCGGCGAGCGCAGCACGACACCGCGCAGCAGGCCGCGGCCGCGGACATGGTCGACGAGTGGGTGGTCGAGGGACTCGATGCCGTGGCTGAGGGTCTTACCGAGCACACCGGCACGCCCGACGAGGTCCTGCTCGCCAATGGTGCGCAGCACCGCCAGTGCTGCCGCCGCACACACCGGGTTGCCGCCGAAGGTGCTGCCGTGCAGGCCGGGTGTCATCAATCCGGCGGCTCGGCCCACGGCGATGCAGGCGCCGATCGGCAGCCCGCCGCCGAGGCCCTTGGCCATGGTGACGACGTCGGGCGTGATGCCGTCGTGCTGATGGGCGAAGAATGCGCCGGTGCGACCCATACCGGTCTGAACCTCGTCGAGCACCAACAATGCGCCGTGCGCGGCCGTGATCTCCCGCGCCGCAACAAGATAACCCGCGGGGGGGACGACCACGCCGCTCTCACCCATGATCGGCTCGAGAAACACCGCCGCGGTGTCATCGGCTACAGCGGCTGCGAGCGCGTCGATGTCGCCGTACGGCACGTGCGTCACGTCGCCGGGCAGCGGTTCGAACGGCGCCTGCTTGGTGGGCTGGCCCGTCAACGCCAGCGCACCCATGGTGCGGCCATGGAACGCTTCTTGTGCCGCGACAAGTTTCGTGCGCCCAGTCAGCCGCGACAACTTGAACGCCAGCTCGTTGGCCTCGGCTCCGGAGTTGCAGAAGAACACCCGCGCGTCGGCGTCGGCGCCCAACAGCCCTATCAACGCCTCCGCCAACGCGATTCCGGGTTCATGCATGTAGAGGTTCGACGTGTGGCCCAGGGTGTTCAACTGGCGCGTCACCGCCTCGATGACGGCGGGGTGGCGATGGCCGAGCAAGTTGACCGCGATGCCGCCGAGCAAATCGAGGTAGCGGTTGCCGTCGACGTCGGTGACGACGGCGCCGTCGCCGCTGGCCAACGCCAGGGGCGGCGTGCCGTAGTTGTCCATCATCACGGCGGCCCAGCGGTCTTGCAGCGTCACGCTTTCACC
The DNA here is from genome assembly GCF_059813155.1 of Mycobacterium sp. NGS19. NCBI lineage: Bacteria > Bacillati > Actinomycetota > Actinomycetes > Mycobacteriales > Mycobacteriaceae > Mycobacterium > Mycobacterium sp. NGS19. Next base: position 370,508 of record NZ_JCALEB010000005.1, on the reverse strand, counting down.
ACCTTCGTGCCTGTGCCGGCGTCAGTGAGCAACTCGACCAGCACGCAATGGTCGACGCGGCCGTCGATCACGTGTGCACTGGGCACCCCGGCCGCCACCGCCCGCAGACACGCCTCCACCTTCGGCACCATGCCGGCGTCCAGCGTGGGCAGTAGCTCGGCCAGCGTATGCGTGTCGATTTCGCTGACGAATGAGCTGCGGTCCGGCCAGCGGGTGTAGATGCCCTCCACATCAGTGAGCATGAGCAGCTTCTCGGCTGCCAACGCTTCGGCGAGCGCCGCGGCGGCGGTGTCGGCGTTGATGTTGTGCACCACTCCGTCGGCGTCGGGCGCCAACGAGGAGACCACCGGAATACGGCCTGCCGCAATGAGATCCAGCACCGCGGCGGTATTCACGGCAGCCACGTCGCCGACCAGGCCGATGTCGGTGGCCACGCCGTCGACGGTCACGCTGCGCCGCACCGCGGTGAACAACTGGGCGTCTTCTCCGGTGATGCCGACCGCGTAGGGCCCGTGCGCGTTGATGTGGTTGACCAGTTCACGACCCACCTGCCCGAACAGCACCATCCGCGCGACGTCGAGCACTTCCGGCGTGGTGACGCGGAAGCCGGCCTTGAAATCGCCCGCGATGCCGAGGCGTTTGAGCATCGCGGTGATCTGAGGCCCTCCCCCGTGCACGACGACGGGGTGAATACCGCAGGTGCGCAGGAAGACCATGTCCGCGGCGAACGCCTGGCGCAACGCATCGTCGGTCATCGCGTTGCCGCCGTACTTGACCACGACGATCTTGTCGTGCAGTGCCTTCAGCCACGGCAGCGCCTCGGCGAGCACATGTGCCTTGATCTGCGGCGTGAGCGTGGGGGCGGTCATGAGCTGTAAGCCGAGTTCTCTTCGACATAGCCGTGCGACAGGTCAGTGGTCCGGATTGACGCGCGCGCGTCGCCGACACCGATGTCCACCGTCACGTCGACGTCGGGCGCGCTGAGGTCCACTTCACGTGCCCCGGGTGCGCCAACCCCGTCAGTGCATACGCGAAAGCCGTTGAAGGACACGGTAATTCGGTCGGGATCCAGCTGAACCGGCGCCATCCCGACGGCGGCCACCACCCGGCCCCAGTTGGGGTCGGAGCCAAACAGCGCGGTCTTCACCAGGCTGTCGCGGGCGATCACGCGTGCCGCGGTAAGCGCGTCGTCTTCCGTCGCAGCCCCGGTCACGGTGATCGTCACCCGCTTGGTGACGCCTTCGGCATCGGCCTGCAGCTGGATGACGAGGTCGTCGCACACCCGTAGCAGGGCGTCATCGAGATCGGTTTGGCTGGGCGCGATCTCACTGGCGCCGGAGGCCAGAAGCACGACGGTGTCATTGGTGGAGCAGCTGCCGTCTACGTCGAGCCGGTCGAACGTGGCCGCCGTGGCGCGGCGCAACGCGGTGTCGAGCGCGTCCGCATCGGCGACCGCATCAGTGGTGATCACGCACAGCATGGTGGCCAGCGACGGCGCAAGCATCCCTGCGCCCTTGGCCATTGCGCCGACGGTCCAGTTGTCGGCGTGGTGCAGCGCAACCTGTTTGGGCACGGTGTCGGTGGTCATGATGGCGCGTGCAGCTTCTTCACCGCCGGACAGCCCGCCGGCCAGGTCGTGGACGATATCGCGCACGCCGTTAAGCACCTTGTCCATCGGCAGCCGGTCGCCGATCAACCCGGTCGAGCAGACGCCCACCTCGATGGCGCCGGTTTCGGTTCCCCAGTCCGACAGCGCAGCCGCTACCGCTTCGGCGGTCGCATGGGTGTCCTGGAAGCCCTGCGGGCCTGTGCATGCGTTGGCGCCACCGGAGTTGAGAATCACGGCGCGCAGGCGGCCGGTGGTCATGACCTGCTGTGTCCACAACACCGGGGCAGCCTTGACCTTGTTGCGAGTGAACACCGCAGCTGCGTGGTAGTCCGGTCCTTCGTTGAACACCAGGGCCAGATCGAGGCCACCGGACGCTTTGATGCCCGCTGAGATGCCGGCCGCGCGAAAGCCCGCAGGGGCGGTGACACCCTGGGTGCGGACAAGCCGAGTATGCGTCGACAGCCCCGTCACGGCGCCACCCCGACGATCGAAAGTCCCTCAGTCTCAGGCCATCCCAACGCAATGTTCATCGACTGCACCGCTGCGCCGCCAGTACCCTTGACGAGGTTGTCGATTGCGCACACGGCGACGAACATGCCGGCGTCCTCGTCGACCGCGATCGCTACCTGGGCGGCGTTGCTTCCGACGACCGCACCGGTGCGCGGTAGTTGGCCTTCTGGCAGCAGCCACACGAAAGGCTCGATGTCGTAGGACTTTTCATACGCCTCTCGCAGCCGCGACAGCGGGGTGGCCGTCCGCGCGGTGCAGGTGGCCAGGATGCCGCGTGACATCGGGACCAGCACCGGGGTGAACGAAACGTGCACGGGACGGTCGGTGAGCGCCTGTAGTCCCTGCGCGATCTCGGGCGTGTGGCGGTGGACGCCCCCGATGTTGTAGGCGCGCGCCGACCCGATGACCTCCGAGCCGAGCAGGTCCGCTTTGGCGGCGCGCCCGGCGCCTGAAGTTCCGCTGACGGCTACGACGGTGACGACGGGCTCGATGAGGTTTTCGTCGACGGCGGGCAGCAGCGCGAGCAGCGCCGCCGTCGGGTAGCAGCCTGGCACCGCGATGCGACGCGCGCCGCGCAACCGGTCGCGGTGGCCGGGCAATTCGGGCAGGCCGTAGGGCCAGCTGCCGGCATGCGGCGAGTCGTAGTAGCGCTCCCACGCCGCTGCATCGGTGAGGCGGAAGTCCGCGCCGCAGTCGATGATCAGCGTGTCGGGGCCGAGTTGTTCGGCGAGTGCTGCGGAGTGGCCGTGTGGCAGGGCGAGAAAGACGACGTCGTGCCCTGAGAGCACGCGCGCCTCGGTGGGTTCGAGCACCCGAGCGGCCAGCGGCAGCAGATGCGGATGGTGCTCGGCCAGCGTGCTGCCGGCACTCGTCGCAGCGGTGAGGGCTCCGATCGTCAGGCGGCCGTCGGCGTAGGCGGGGTGGCCGAGCAGCAACCGCAGGATCTCCCCGCCCGCATACCCGCTTGCCCCTGCGACAGCTACCGTGGTCATAGGGCAAATTTTCGCATGGTTATGCAAACCGTTGCAAATTCATTCCCGCGATAGGTGGCGAGCGTGCGCTGTTGTACGCACAGCCCCGGCGTGTCGGTGTGCAAACACGCGCGCTCGCGGCAAGGAACGGATGTCAGCCGCGCTGAACCGCCCCGACCCGCTCGGCGGCGAGGCGCACCGCCGACTGCCGCGCCGCAGAGGCCTCTTCTTCGGTCAGCGTGCGGTCGGCGGCCCGGAACCGCAGCGCCAGCGTCAGCGACTTGCGGCCCTCGCCGATCTGCGGGCCGGTGTAGACGTCGAAAAGCTGGATGTCCTCCAGCAGTTCGCCAGCGCCTTCCCGCAGCGCGTCGATCACGGCTTGGGCGGCGACATCGGTCGCGACGACGAGGCTGACGTCCTGGAACACCGCCGGGAACGGCGACACCATCGGCGCCGGCAGCGTCTCGGCGATCGGGATCGCGTCGAGATCCAGTTCGACCGCGCAGGTGCCCTTCGGCAATCCGCTGCGCTCCACCACCGCCGGATGCAGTTGGCCCGCATACCCGACGACCGAGTGCCCGACCAGTACTTGCGCACACCGGCCCGGATGCCACGGCAGCTGTTGAGCCGCGCGCAGCGTCAGCTCGACGCCGGCCGCACGCGCCACCGTGCGCACTGCCTCGAACGCGTCGGCCGCTTCCACCGGCCGGCCCGGCCCCCACGGCCCGCGCGGCTCGCGCAGTCCGGCCATCACCGCGGCGACGTGCTGCGGTTGGCGCGGCAGTGAGTCGTCGAGCGCGGTGATCTCCGCGTCCGTCGGGCGGCGATCCACCGGCAGCGGGTCGCTCGCCCGGGTGCGCTCCGTCGGCAACACCACCTGCTCGACCGCGAACAGCGAGACGTCGACGAAACCACGGGATACGTTGCGACTCAATGCTTCCAGTAGTCCTGGCAGCAGCGTCGTCGCCAACTCCGGACGGTCTGCCTCCAGCGGGTTGAGTACCTTCATCGTGACGCGTCGCGGATCGTCGTCCGGCAGACCCCACTGGTCGAACACGCCCGCGGGCAGAAACGGCGACGGCAATACCTCGATGTAGCCGGACAGCGCGAGCGACTTGCTGATCGCCCGGCGGCGTTTCTGCCCAGCGGTCAGTCCGCGGCCGGGCGGCGCCAGCGGCATCACCGACGGAATCAGCTCGAGCCCCTCGAGCCGCAGTACCTCCTCGACGAGGTCGGCCCGCTGCAGAAGATCTGGCCGCCAGCTCGGCGGCGTCACGGTCAGTGTTGCGTCGCGCGACGTCACGGTCGCGCCGATCTGCTCCAGGCGCCGCCGCGTGGCACCGTCGGGATAGCTCACCCCTGCCATGCGGTCGGGCAGATCGGCGGCCATGTCGATGGGCGGCATCGACCAGTCGTCGCGGGGCGGCTCGCCGCGCCAGTCGGTGAGCTTGGGTTGCACAGTGCCACCGGCGATTTCGGCCAGCAACGCCGATGCGCGATCGAGAGCGGCGACGGAGATCGCCGGGTCGACGGAACGCTCGTAGCGGCGCGCAGACTCGCTGGGCAGATGCAGTCGGCGCTGCGTGCGCGACACGGCGGCGGGGTCCCATACGGCGGCCTCGAGCAGCACGTCGGTGGAGTCGTCGCGCATCTCGGTGGTACCGGCGCCCATCACGCCGCCGATCGCCGCGGTGGCGACGTCGTCGACGATCAACACGTCGTGTTCGGTCAGCCGGCGTTCGATGTCGTCGAGGGTGACGACAGTTTCGCCTTGCCGCGCGAACCGCACACGCAGCCCGCCGGTGATCCGGTTGCGGTCATGCGCGTGCATCGGATGGCCGAGCTCGAGCATCACGTAGTTGGTCACGTCGACGGCCGGATAGATCGGCCGGATCCCGCACAGCAGAAGCCGCCGGCGCAACCACCACGGCGACACCGCGGCCGCGTCTATGTCGGTCACCGGACGCAGCGCGAACCGCCGCACACCCGTTGCGGGGTCGATGCTCAACGGCCAGGCCTCGCCCTCGGCGGGCAGCGCCGGCACGTCGGCCGGGTCGATGAAGTCGAGGTCGTAGGCGCACGCGATCTCGCGGGCCAGGCCGCGCACAGACAAGCAGTAGCCGCGGTCGGGGGTGATCGCCAGATGAAACACCACATCGTCGAGGCCCAGGACTGGCGCCGCGTCGTCACCGGGCGATGCCGTGCCGTCGGGCAGCACGATGATCCCGCTGTGGTCGGCGCCCAGGCGCAGTTCGGCCGCCGAGCAGATCATGCCGTCGGAGATCCGCCCGTAGGTCTTGCGCGACCCGATCGTGAAATCACCCGGCAGCACCGTACCGGGAAGCGCCACGACCACCAGCTCGCCGACCGCGAAATTGGTTGCGCCGCAGACGATGTCGCGAGGATCATGCTCACCCACATCCACTTTCACCGCGCGGATCGGCTTCTTGAACTCGGTGAGTTCTTCGATGTCGACGACGCGGCCGATGGTGAGCGGGCCGGTGACGGGCCCCACCGGGATGATCTCTTCGACCTCGTGTCCGATGCGGATCAACGCCTGCTCGAGCTCGTCGGGCGGCACGTCCCATCCGGGCGCCCCGGCCTGCACGACGTCGCGCAGCCAGCTGTACGGAACCCGCATCAGGCTCCTACCCCGAACGGCAGCGAGAAGCGAATGTCGCCTTCGACCATGTCGCGCATGTCCGAGATGCCGTTGCGGAACTGAAGCGTGCGCTCCAGGCCCATACCGAACGCGAAGCCGGAGTAGACATCGGGGTCTATTCCGCAGGCGCGCAACACATTCGGGTGCACCATTCCGCAGCCGCCCCACTCGACCCAGCCCGCGCCGCCCTTCTTGCCGGCGAACCAGACGTCCACTTCGGCCGACGGCTCGGTGAACGGGAAGAAGTGCGGGCGAAAGCGGGTGCGGCCCTGCGGCCCGAACTCCGCGCGCGCGAACGCGTCGAGCGTGCCACGCAGATGGGCCATGGTCAGCCCCCGATCCACAGCAAGCCCCTCGACTTGGTGAAACACCGGAGTGTGCGTGGCGTCGAGCTCGTCGGTGCGAAAGGTGCGCCCGATCGAGACGACGTACACGGGCAGCTCGCGCTCGAGGAGCGCGCGGATCTGCACCGGCGACGTGTGGGTGCGCAGCACTTGGCGTGAACCCTCCGGTGCGACGTGGAACGTGTCTTGTTCGCTGCGCGCCGGGTGATCAGGCGGGAAGTTCAAAGCGTCGAAGTTGAACTGCTCCGTTTCCAGCTCCGGTCCCTCGACGAGCTCCCAGCCCATCGCGACAAACGTGTCGGCAACGTGCTCACCCAGAATCGTGATCGGGTGCCGCGCCCCGACCGGCTGGCGGGTGGACGGCAGCGTGACGTCGATGCGTTCGGCGACCAGCACGGCGGCGTCGCGTTCGGCTCGCAGTACAGCCAGCCGCTCGTCGTAAGCCCGCTGCACCTCGGCACGTGCGATGTTGACCCGTCGGCCGGCGTCGGCGCGATCCGTCTTGGGCATGCTGCCCAGAGCCTGGCGGGCCAGTGCCACCGGCGAACGGTCGCCCAGATGTTCGGTCTTGGCCCGTGCCAGCGCGTCGAGGTCGGCAGCCAGATCGAAGGCATCACGAGCAGCACTGACTGCCTTGGCCAGTGCTTCTTCCGAGAGGTCCACGGGCTGATCAGCCACCCGGCGATCATAGGTGATGCCGGTGCGCCGCGACCTCGACGCTTGGTGCTGCTACGTCGACGCAGCGGCCAGTTCGGGCGTGGCACGACGGGCGCGCCACCGGCTTGCGACCCAGTGCGCGGTGAATCCGCCTACGACCCCGACGATGGGCGCGAGCACCAGCGACAGCCCGGTGTTCACCAGAACCAGATAGCCGAATGCGGCGCCCATGCCGAACAGCGCCACCCGTACCCGGGTCCAGCGGGTGACGGTGCCGAATCGCAGCGACAGCACAATGCCGACCAGCAGCGCTACGAAGTGGCCGCCGTCGGTGAAGTCGGCGTTGGCGCACACCGCCAACAGCCCCACCGACACCCACCAGCCGATCCAGGCCGGCCGCCAGCGTGACGGAATCGCCGCGGTGAGCGCACCCAATATCGCGACGGCGCCGTAGCTGATCCCGACGTCCGGGTCGTGCGCGACGGACATCGGCAGCCAGCCCAGCTTGACGGCCGCGGCCAACCCTGCCGCGACAATCAGCGTCGCCCCCACATGCCCTGCGGCGAAGGTGACCAGCACCCGCCCGCTGCGCCACAGCAGCTCCGCCAACGCCAGCAGGCTGACCAGCCCCGGCAACCACACCCAAATGGGTCCTGTCTCGGTGACGAACGCGCTGCCGATCAGGGTGCCGAGCCGAAAGTGGGCGAGATTGTGCAGATTCGTGCTCATGTGCGCAATCACGTGGTGCTGTGCTGCGGGACCGAGCATCACGAGCGTGACGGCAACCACCAGCAGGGCAGCCGCATAACCAAGCGTGACCCGCAGGCGAAACAATGTGGACAGCGTTCGCGTGACCATCGACTCCACTATTCCTGGGCGCGACCGTGTTTCGGCGTATCGGCGGCTGCGAGGTCTCTGCGAGTTTCCAGCCGATACATGGTGATGTCCGGAGGTACCCCGCTGAGCCGGTGGGCAAACATGGGCCGGCGCAGACGCTTGGCGTAGACGCCGAGTTGGTCGAGCTGCTCGGGTGTCAACCGCTCCAGCGTGGCACCCGACACCAGCACACCGCCCTTGCCTGCGCATTCCATCACGCGGGCCGCGATGTTCACGTCGACGCCCAGCCAGTCCGAGCCGATCCGTTGCGGTCGGCCCGTGTGGATGCCCACCCGCATCACAGGCGAGTAGCCCTCTACCTCAACGTTTTTGAGTGCCTCGGTGGCGACGCTGATCGCGGCGATGGCGGTGACCGGGTCGGGGAACACGGCCATGATGCCGTCGCCCATCCGCTTGACCACCTGACCGCCGACTTCCAGCAGCGGCGGTTCCACGACCTGCGCCACTTGTCGCAGCAGCTTGAGCGTGGCGTCGTCACCCGCCTTCAAGGCCCATCGCGAGAACCCGACCAAGTCGGTGAACACCAGCGTCACTTCGTCCTGCGTGGGCTTGCGGGTGATGCGTTCACTGAGCGCCTGCCACACCTGCAACGCGCCGAGACTGAGTTCGCGGGTCACCGCGTCGCGATCGCCCAGCAGCCGATCCGTGGCACGCGCTGCTGCGGCCGGTCCGCCGATCCCGCTCGCCGACAGCCGATCGCCGAAGTGCGGATCGCCCGGCAGGGCTTTACGGGCACGACGGATCGCGGCGATGACCCCGGGTTTGTGATTGGTGTTCGTCAGCCACGCCGCTGCTCCGCCCCGTTTGGGTGGCGATTGCTCCGGCCGGTCATCGGGTGACCCGTCAACTTCCCCGAGGCCGCCGGTTGCGTCGCCGGACGGCTCGACTTGCACATTCGCCAGCGTAGAGGCCGGTTCTGACCGCTAGCAATGTCAGCTCTGCCTCACTGCCGCCGTCGGCGGGGTAAATAGGCTGGTCACAGCGGTGCGGCGGGGCGATTGCCCGCAGATAACACACCACTGCAGGCTGGTAGACAACGTGTGTTGTCAACATTATTCTCGGGATACTGGCAGTTCTCAGGAGGAAGCGTGCGCGCGCCATCCATCACCGGTTCGTCCCCGAACTCCGACGTCGATCCGCTCGGACCCGATTCGCTGACGTGGAAATACTTCGGTGACCTGCGTACCGGAATGATGGGCGTGTGGATCGGCGCCCTGCAGACCATGTACCCGGAGCTCGGTGCGGGCGTCGAGGAGCACTCGATCGTGTTGCGCGAACCGCTGCAGCGGGTGGCCCGGTCGGTGTACCCGATCATGGGCGTGGTTTACGACGGAGACCGGGCGCGCCAGACCGGCGAGCAGGTCCGCAGTTACCACAAGACCATCAAGGGCGTCGATGCCGAGGGCCGTCGCTATCACGCGCTGAACCCGGAAACGTTCTACTGGGCGCACGCCACGTTTTTCATGCTGGTGCTCAAGACGGCCGAATACTTCTGCGGTGGGCTGACCGAGGCCGAGAAGCGTCAGCTGTTCGACGAGCACGTGCGGTGGTACCGCATGTACGGCATGAGCATGCGCCCCGTGCCCAAGACCTGGGAAGAATTCCAGCAGTACTGGGACCGGGTGTGCCGCGAGGAACTGGAGATGAACCAGGCGGCGCGCGACATCTTCGACATCCGCATCCCCAAGCCGAAATTCGTGCTGCTGCCCACGCCCGTGTGGGATCAGATGTTCAAACCTCTGATCGCCGGGCAACGCTGGATCGCGGCCGGGCTGTTCGACCCGGCGGTGCGCGAGAAGGCGGGCATGCGCTGGACCCCTGGCGACGAGATCCTGCTGCGGCTCTTCGGCAAGGCCGTCGAAGCACTGTTCGTGGTGGTACCCGAGGAGATCCGGCTGCATCCGCGAGCCGTGGCGGCCTACAAGCGTGCGGCAGGCAAATTGCCCGCAGACGCGCCGCTGGTGGAGGCGCCGGCCTTCATGGGGCCGCCCCGCGACCGGCGTGGCCTGCCGATGCACTACGTCCCCCGCCGTAAGACGATCGTCGAGCGTGCCGGGTCGCTGGTGCACAGCACGTTCTCACTAGCTGGGCTGCGGCCTGCGCGAGGGCGAAGCCGGGCTGCTTAGCGGCGGTGCAGCCGCTGCACCCGCGCCGTCATATACAGGCAAATTGCCGCTGCCGCTGCGACATTGAGGCTTTCGGCACCGCCGGACATCGGGATCCGCACGCGCCGGTCGGCACGTTCTGCGATGTGCGGCGCCAACCCGTGTGCTTCGGATCCGAACACCCACGCTGTCGGCGCTGCCAGCGCCGTCTCCGCCTCGTCGAGGGTGACCTCGCCGTCGAGCGTCGTCGCGAACACCTGCAGGGCCGCTTCGTGCAACGCGTCGATCACCGCGGCGGGATCCGGCTCCACGACTACCGGGATCGTGAACACGCTGCCTGCGGAAGCCCGCAGGCACTTCGCGTTGTATGGATCGACGCTGTGCCCCGACAGGACCACCGCGGCGGCGCCCAACGCGTCCGCGAGCCGGACCAGCGTGCCGGCATTGCCCGGTTCAGAGATCCCGACGGCGACGACGACCCGCGGCGGCTGCTCGGAAAGGACATCGGACAGCGACACCGCCCGAGGCTCGCACACCGCCACGAGACCTACCGGAGTCACGGTGTCGGACAGTGCCTTTGCAGCGCGCTCGGTCACCAGATGGACTGGCACGTCGGCACTGTCGAGCAGCGCGAGGAACCGCGATGCGGCGGCCTCGGTGACGAACAACTCGCGCGCCGTCCCCTGACGCAGCGCCGCCGCGACGAGGTTGGGCCCTTCGGCGAGGAACCGCCCGGCCCGCTGACGGGCGACGTGGCGGTGCAACTTCGCCGCGGCGGTCACCCGCGACGAGCGTTCAGTGAGGACCGGCCTCAGGCGGCCTCGCCGGACGTCGGAGCGTTGACATCGTCAGGCAGCGCGGCTCTCGCGACGGCGACCAGCGCGGTGAACGCCGCCGGATCGCTCACCGCGATCTCGGCCAGGTTCTTGCGGTCGACCTCCACGCCGGCCGTCTTGAGGCCTTGGATGAACCGGTTGTAGGTGATGTCGTTGGCGCGGGCGGCCGCGTTGATCCGGGAGATCCACAGCTTGCGGAACTCGCCCTTGCGCGCCCGACGGTCGCGGTAGGCGTAGTTCAGCGAACGCAGCTGCTGCTCTTTGGCTTTCCGGTACAGCCGAGACCGCTGGCCGCGGTAGCCCTTGGAGGCTTTGAGAATGGTGCGCCGCTTCTTGTGGGCGTTGACCGCCCGCTTCACGCGTGCCATGGCTTGTTGTTCCTATCTCGTTCGTGTCAGAGGAATCAGAGGAAATGGTCGTTCGGGCCGACGTCGCTCCCTGTCGGGTGCGGATTGCTCAGCCGTTCAACAACTTCCGAATCCGACCGGCGTCGTTGGTGGACACCGTGACGCGGCCTTCAAGCCGTCGGGTCCGCGTCGTGGGCTTGTGCTCGAAGAGGTGACGACGGTTGGCCCGCTGACGCACGATCTTGCCGGTTCCGGTGCGCCGGAAGCGTTTTGACGCTCCGCTGTGGGTCTTGGCCTTGGGCATTTGTCCTCAGTTCTGTGAAGTTTCGGTGGTGTCTGGCTGGCCATTCGGCTGACCGCTGGCCTGTTGCGCCGCGCGCGCCCGAGTCTTCGCACCGCGGTGCGGCGCCAACACCATCGTCATGTTGCGGCCATCCTGTTTGGCCGAGGTCTCGACGAAGCCGTAGTCGGCGACGTCTGCGCCCAGCCGCTGCAACAGCCGGTAGCCCAGCTCGGGGCGGGACTGTTCGCGGCCGCGGAACATGATCGTCACCTTGACCTTCGAGCCGGCTTCCAGGAAGCGGATGACGTGACCTTTCTTGGTCTCGTAGTCATGCGGGTCGATCTTGGGACGCAGCTTCTGCTCTTTGACGACGGTTTGCTGCTGGTTTTTGCGAGACTCGCGCGCCTTCTGGGCCGTCTCGTATTTGAACTTGCCGTAGTCCATGATCTTGCAGACCGGCGGCTTGGCGTCGGGGGCTACTTCGACAAGGTCGAGATCGGCATCCGCAGCGACGCGGAGTGCGTCTTCGATGCGCACGATCCCTACCTGCTCGCCGCCGGGTCCTATCAGACGGACTTCTGGAACTCGAATGCGCTCGTTGACGCGGGTCTCAGTGGTGATGTGGCCTCCCTGGGTCGTACATATTGTGTCCTTGCGACGGGGTTCGTGAACGCGGATTCAGAAGACAGCAGTCGAGGCCTCGCCGTCAGCAAAAGGGCCCCGTCTGATGCGGGGCCCGATACCGACCGATCGCGGCGTGACGCCGCCCGCGCGAAACGCGGAACACACCCTTTCGGGCGGGTGACCGGACCGTTGAGCCGGTGTGGCCAACGGTGGGAGCGGGACTCCACTTGCTGTCCCTGAGAGCGCTCAGGAACGGTCGCGCATGCAGTCTAGCAGCCATGACCTGATCTATCTCAGCCGACTAACAGCCGCGAGTTCCCCCGTATTCCCCCGCTGAGCGAATATCCTCGCCGCTGATGACCCTCACGACGACGCGGCCGTCTTCCCGACTCTCCTGGATGCCTGCCATCGCGGGCTGGGTGGTGGGCGTCATCGCCACATTGTCGTTGTTGGCGAGCCTGTCGCCGCTGGTGCGCTGGGCGATCCGGGTACCGCGCGAATTCATCGACGACTACGTCTTCAACTTCCCCGACACCAGCTTCGCCTGGTCGTTCGTGCTTGCACTGCTGGCCGCCGCGCTGGCCGCCCGCAAACGGATCGCGTGGTGGCTTCTGGTGCTCAACCTGGTGTTCGCGGCGGGATGGAACGTGGGCGACATCGTGTCCGGCGATGAGAACCGCTTCGAGATAACCGGCGAGCTCGTCGGCTTGGGGCTGCACCTCGCCGCGATCGCGGCGCTGGTGCTCTCGTACCGGGAGTTCTACGCGCGGGTGCGCCGCGGCGCGGTATGGAAGGCCGCGGGTGTGCTGGTAGCCGGGATGGTGATCGGCACCCTGCTCGCGTGGGGGTTGCTCGAGGCGTTCCCCGGCACGGTGCCAGCCGATCAGCGGCTGGCGTACGCGCTGAACCGGGTGAGTGTGTTCGCGATCGCGGACCCGGACTTCTTCACCGGTCACCCGCACGTCGTGCTCAACACGCTGTTCGGCTTGTTCGGCGCCGTCGCGCTGATGGCAGCCGCCATCGTGCTGTTTCAGTCGCAGCGCGCCGACAACGCGCTCACCGGAGAGGACGAGTCGGCCATCCGCGGCTTGCTCGAGGTGTACGGCAAGAACGATTCGCTGGGCTACTTCGCCACCCGCCGCGACAAGGCGGTGGTCTTCGCCGAGAATGGGCGCGCCGCGATCACCTATCGCGTCGAGGTGGGCGTGTGCTTGGCCAGCGGCGACCCGGTCGGCGATCCACGGGCCTGGTCGGCGGCCATCGACGCGTGGCTGCAGCTGTGCCAGCGGTACGGGTGGGCACCGGGCGTCATGGGCGCCAGCTCCGAAGGCGCCGAGGCGTTCCGGGCGGCCGGGCTCAATGCGCTGCAGCTCGGCGACGAGGCGATTCTCTACCCCGACAGCTTCCGGCTGTCGGGCCCCAGCATGCGCGCGGTCCGGCAGGCTGTGACCCGAGCCCGTCGCGCGGGGCTGACTGTGCGCATCCGCCGGCATCGTGACATCTCCGCCGACGAGATGGCGAAAGTGATTGCGCGAGCAGATGATTGGCGCGACACCGAAACCGAACGCGGCTTCTCCATGGCGCTGGGCCGCCTGGGCGACAGCGCCGACGGCGACTGCCTGCTCGTCGAGGCGGTCAATGCCGACGGTGACGTGGTGGCCATGCTGTCGCTGGTGCCGTGGGGCAGCACCGGGGTGTCGCTCGATCTGATGCGCCGTTCTCCGCAATCCCCGAACGGGACCACCGAATTGATGGTCAGCGAACTCAACATGCAAGCCGAGCGATTCGGAATCACCCGGATCTCGCTGAACTTCGCGATGTTCCGGTCTGCCTTCGAGGAGGGCGCGCGACTTGGCGCCGGCCCCGTCGCCCGGCTGTGGCGGGCCCTGCTGGTGTTCTTCTCGCGGTGGTGGCAGCTGGAAACGCTGTACCGGTCCAACATGAAATACCAACCGCACTGGGTGCCCCGCTACGCGTGCTATGAGGACGCGCGGCTCATCCCCCGCGTCGGCGTGGCGTCGGTGATCGCGGAAGGCTTTCTGGTGCTGCCGTTTTCGCGCCGCAATCGGCAGCACACCGGCCAGCACACGCACGCACCCACTCAGGTGGTGGCCACCGGCGCGCTGCACCATGACGGCACCGCGCCTGACGTCGCCGCCCTGCCTGAGGCCGTCGTCGCGGATGTGCCCGCCCGGGTGCCGGAGCAGGTCAGGGTGCGGATGGGCAAGTTGGCCGCACTCCAACGCGACGGCGTGGACCCGTATCCCGTCGGCCGGCCGCCCAGCCACACGATCGCACAGGCGCTCGACGAAACCGACGACCAGACCGTAACCGTGGCCGGGCGGGTGTTGCGGGTCCGCGACTACGGCGGTGTGCTGTTCGCCGACCTGCGCGACTGGTCCGCCGATGTCCAACTGCTGCTCGACAATTCGCAGCTCGACGGCGGCTCGACCGCGGACTTCACCGCGGCGATCGACTTGGGCGACCTGGTCGAGGTCACCGGGACCATGGGCTACAGCAAGAAAGGCACCCGCTCCCTGCTGGTCACCCGATGGCGACTGTCCGGCAAGTGTCTTCGCCCCCTGCCGGACAAGTGGAAAGGCCTCACCGACCCCGAGGCGCGGGTGCGCGCCCGGTACGTGGATCTCGCGATCAACCGCGAGGCTAGGGATCTCATCGCCGCGCGCAGCCACGTGCTGCGTGCGATCCGGGAGACGTTGACCGCCAAGGGCTTTGTGGAAGTCGAGACGCCGATCCTGCAGCAGATTCACGGCGGTGCGAACGCTCGGCCGTTTCTCACCCATATCAATGCCTACGACCTCGACCTGTATCTGCGCATCGCGCCGGAGTTGTATCTCAAGCGGCTGTGCGTGGGCGGCGTGGAGCGGGTGTTCGAGTTGGGGCGGGCGTTCCGCAACGAGGGCGTCGACTTCAGCCACAATCCGGAGTTCACCCTGCTGGAGGCATACCAGGCGCACGCCGACTACATGAGCTGGGTCGACGGTTGCCGTGAACTGATTCAGAACGCCGCGGTGGCGGCCAACCGCGAGTGCGTGGTGATGCGCCCACGCGATGGCGGCACATTGGTGCCCGTCGACATCTCGGGACCGTGGCAGGTCAAGACCGTGCACTCTGCGGTGTCGGAGGTGCTGGGCGAGCAGATCGACGTCGACACCGACCTGGGCACGCTGCGGCGGCTGTGCGACCGCGCCGATGTCCCGTACCTGACACATTGGGACGCCGGCGCCGTGGTGCTCGAGCTCTACGAGCGGCTCGTCGAGGAGCGCACCGAAGAACCGACGTTCTACAAGGACTTCCCGACCTCGGTGTCGCCGTTGACCCGTCCGCACCGCAGCACGGCCGGGCTGGCTGAGCGCTGGGATCTGGTCGCCTGGGGCGTCGAACTCGGCACGGCCTACAGCGAGTTGACCGATCCGGTCGAGCAGCGCCGCCGTCTGCTGGAGCAGTCACTGCTGGCGGCCGGCGGGGACCCGGAGGCGATGGAACTCGACGAGGACTTCCTTCAAGCCATGGAGTACGCGATGCCGCCGACCGGTGGGCTCGGCATGGGGGTGGACCGAGTGGTCATGACGATCACCGGCCGAAGCATCCGCGAAACCCTGCCCTTCCCCCTGGCCAAGCCCCGTTAGGGCGTTCACAGCGTTCGCCCAGCTTGGCGGTCCACGATGATGCCGTGCCGTCCACATCTGAGTTGGTGCTCGCGGATGCATCATGGCCCTTTCACCAGCGCATCTCGCTGATGCACGGCTGGGTGCCGGCGCTGGTGCAAGCCGTCGCAATCACGGTGCTGCTACTGGCGATCGGATGGCGCTCACGGCGGTGGCGGGCCGTGTGGCTGCCGACGGCGGTTCTGCTGGGCGTTGCGACGGCCGCCGCTGCCCGGTGGTACATCAACTGCGAGGGCCTGGCCGGAGATCCCGCGCCGCGGTCGCTGTCGATATGGATCGGCTTGAGTGGCCTGGCGCTCGGCGTGCTCGTGCTGGGTTGGCGGCGGGTCCGCTGGTGGCGCCGCGGCGCGGCGATGACGGCCGTGCCGTTGTGCGCGCTGAGCGCGGCGCTGGCGCTGAACCAGTGGGTCGGCTACTTCCCCACCGTGCAGACGGCATGGAATCAGATGACGGCGGGGCCGCTGCCCGACCAGACCGACTCCGCGACCGTCGCCGCCATGCAGCGCACCGGAAAAATGCCGGCCAAAGGCACCGTCGTCCCGGTCGACATCAGCGACGCCGCCTCGAAGTTCAAGCATCGCGGCGAACTGGTGTACCTGCCCCCCGCGTGGTACGCGACCAATCCTCCCCCGCGACTGCCGACCGTCTTGATGATCGGCGGCGAATTCAACACGCCCGCTGACTGGTTGCGGGCAGGCAATGCGATCAAGACCATCGACGACTTCGCTGCCGCGCACGGCGGCTACGCACCGGTGTTCGTGTTCGTCGACTCCGGCGGCGCGTTCAACAACGACACCGAGTGCGTCAACGGCCCGCGTGGCAACGCCGCCGATCACCTCACCAAAGACGTTGTGCCTTTTATGATTTCGAATTTCGGCGTCAGCTCCAGCCGGGCCAACTGGGGCGTCGTCGGCTGGTCCATGGGTGGCACCTGCGCAGTGGATCTGACTGTGATGCACCCGGATATGTTCAAAGCATTCGAGGACATCGCGGGTGACCTCAGCCCCAACTCCGGCAACAAGGCGCAGACGATCGCGCGGCTGTTCGGCGGGAACGCCGACGCGTGGGCCGCCTTCGATCCGTCCACGGTGATGACCAGGCATGGCAGATACACCGACGTGGCGGGCTGGTTCGAGGTGCACGGCGGTCAGCAGGCCCGGCCGCATGCGACGCCAGCCGCCAACAGTGCACCGACGAGTTCCCCCGGCGAGCAGGCGATTGCCGCGGATACCTTGTGCGCACTGGGCCAAGCGCATGGCATCGACTGCGCGGTGGTGACCCAGGCGGGCAAACACGATTGGCCCTTTGCCGCAATGGCATTCGCATCCGCGCTGCCGTGGCTGGCGGCTCAGATCGGCACGCCGGGTGTACCGCACGTCGGTTTCCCGTCACCGACCACCACACCGCCGGCGCCCGGCCGTCAGTATCAGGCAGCAGGGCGATAAGCCGGGAGTACCGTGTCGGCATGCCCGACGAAGAAACTCCGACTGATTCCGATTACAGCGAGTCGGGACTGCCGACGTTCGACTCGGTGCGCGAGAAAATCGAGACCCGCTACGGCACGGCGTTAGGCGCGGCTGAACTCGACGCGGAAAGCCCCGAAGGGCGCTCGGTCGAGCAACAGTACGAAGAGCGGCAACAGGCTGCCGCGGACCGACTCGCGGAGATCCGCAAGTCCATGCAGTCCGGGGACCGCACCAGCGACGACGGGTAGCCGGTGCGCACCTTCACCTTCGACGAGCGGCGCAGCGCTACCGGAGTTGTCCGGAACATACGAACCTGCTCCCGGAAAACCGTGGGGGGCAAACACCGCTTGCCCCACAGGTTTCACGGTCCTCTGGGCGGACCGATGTTCGTGTTGCCGGATGACGTGGACGACGAGGCCGGCGCCGCCGCGCGGAACTGACCCCTGCCGACGACGAAACCGTCTGTTACAGCAGCGCTTCGGCGGGGCGGGTCGGCGCGCCTCTGGCGATCACGGTGGGCATCGAGGTGGCAGCGTCGGTGCGCAAAATCGTGTGCACCACTTCGATCAGGTCCTCGACGGGCATCAGCTGGCCGGGCATGTAGCCGCGTGCCATCCAGATCGGGTAGGCCTTCATGGCCAGCTCGGAATCCCAGCCGATGCTCATCCCGGTCTGGCCGTCGCCGTCGCCGCCGGCGCACTCGCCGACGATCAGGCAGGTGAACCCGATCTCCGGGTGCTCGCCACGCCACGCGTCGACCAAGCTCTGCAACGCGGCCTTGCTGACCCCGTATGCGCCGAGGCCGGGCCACGGCGGGGTGAGCGTGCCCGCGTCGGACGACAGGTAGACCACCTTGCCCGCGGACGCCTTGAGGTGCGGCACCGCGGCCGCCGTGGCCAGCGCCGCCCCGGTGACGTTGGTGTCGAACACCCGCCGCCAAGTCTCCGCCGAGGTGTCGACGAGACGCACGAGCGGGCCGACAGCCGGCGTGTAGATGAGATTGTCGAGGCCGCCCAGCGCTTCGACGGCGCCGTTGACGGCCGAGCGAATGGAATCCTCGTCGGTGACGTCGCATTCCATCGCGACGGCTTGCGGTCCCGCTTCCTTAGCCGCAGCGTCGAGCCGTTCACGACGCCGGGCCAGCAGCGCCACTTGGTGGCCGCGCTGGGCGAGTCCGACGCCGATACACCGCCCCAGGCCGCTCGACGCGCCGATCACCACTGTCCTCGACATGATCTCCTCGTTGAAATCGACGAACCTTTACACCTTTGGCCAGAAACGTATCGCTTTCCGGCGCCGCCCGCATCAAGTGTCGGCAAACTCTAGGCGCTGACCCGGCCGCGCCGCCGCCGAAGTCCCAGCATGTCCGCGAGGAATTGCCCGGTGTAGCTTTCCGCCACCACCGCGACGTCTTCAGGTGTGCCCTGGGCGACCACGGTGCCGCCGGCGGCGCCTCCTTCGGGGCCCATGTCGACGATCCAGTCCGAAGTCTTGATCACGTCGAGGTTGTGCTCGATCACGATGACCGTATTGCCTTTGTCGACGAGGCCGTTGATGACCGCCAGCAGCTTGCGGATGTCTTCGAAGTGCAGGCCGGTGGTGGGCTCGTCGAGGATGTAGACCGTGCGGCCGGTAGAACGCTTCTGCAATTCCGCGGCCAGCTTCACCCGCTGCGCTTCACCACCGGACAGCGTGGGGGCCGGCTGCCCCAGGCGCACGTAACCCAATCCCACGTCGACCAGCGTCTGCAGGTACCGGTGGATCGAGGTGATCGGCTCGAAGAATTCGGCGGCCTCCTCGATCGACATGTCGAGCACTTCGGCGATCGTCTTACCCTTGTAGTGCACCTCCAGAGTTTCCCGGTTGTACCGGGCTCCGTGACAGACCTCGCAGGGCACATAGACGTCCGGCAGGAAGTTCATCTCGATCTTGATGGTGCCGTCACCCGTGCACGCCTCGCAGCGGCCGCCCTTGACGTTGAACGAGAACCGCCCCGGCTGATAGCCGCGCACCTTGGCCTCAGTGGTGGCCGCGAACAGGGTGCGGATCTTGTCGAACACGCCGGTGTAGGTGGCCGGGTTGGACCGCGGGGTGCGCCCGATCGGTGACTGGTCGACGCGGACCAGCTTGTCGACGTGGTCGAGGCCGGTGACCCGGGTGTGCCGGCCCGGCACTTGTCGCGCACCGTTGAGCTTGTTGGCCAGCACCGCCGCGAGGATGTCGTTGACCAAGGTCGACTTCCCCGAGCCGGACACACCAGTCACCGACGTCAGAACTCCGAGTGGGAACGACACGTCGATGCCGCGCAGGTTGTGCTCCCGGGCGCCGACGACGGTCAGCTGCCGGCGGCGATCCACCGGCCGCCGCATGGCCGGCACGTCGATGCTCTGCTTGCCGGACAGGTATGCGCCAGTGAGCGACTCCTTGTTGCGAAGCAGCTCGTCATACGTGCCACTGTGCACGATCCGCCCGCCGTGCTCGCCCGCCGCCGGACCGATGTCGACCACCCAATCGGCGTGGGCGATGGTGTCCAAGTCGTGTTCGACGACGATCAGCGTGTTGCCCAGATCCCGCAGCCTCAGCAGGGTCTCGATCAGTCTGCGGTTGTCGCGCTGGTGCAGGCCGATCGACGGCTCGTCGAGCACGTACAGCACGCCGACCAAGCCGGAGCCGATCTGCGTGGCGAGCCGGATCCGTTGCGCCTCACCGCCGGACAGTGTCGCCGCCGCCCGCGACAGCGACAGGTAGTCCAGACCCACGTCGAGCAAGAACCCGAGCCGCGACTGAATCTCCTTGAGAACCTGCCCGGCGATCGCCTGCTCGCGCGGGCCGAGCGTCAACGAGTTGAGGAAGGCGGCGCAGTCGGAGATCGAGAGCTCGGCGACCTCGGCGATAGACTTCGCGCCGTGCTCCCCCGCGGTCAGCGTGACCGCGAGGATTTCCGGCTTCAGCCGGGTGCCCTGGCATTCCGGGCACGGCACGTCGCGCATGAAGCCCTCGTACCGCTCCTTCATGGTTTCGGAGTCGGTCTGCTCCATCTTGCGCTGCAAGAACGCCATGACGCCTTCGAAGTCCGCGTAATACGACCGGGTACGCCCGTACCGGTTGCGGTAGCGGACGTGCACCTGCTCGTCGCAGCCTTCGAGAATCGCCCTGCGCGCCTTGGCCGGGAGCTTGCGCCACGGCGTGTCGACATCGAAACCCATCTGCTCACCCAGGCTGGCCAGCATCCGGGTGAAGTACTCGGCGGTGTGGCCGTTGGACCACGGCGCCACCGCGCCTTCGGCCAGCGTCAGATCCGGGTCGGGCACAACCAGCTCGGGGTCGACCTCCTTGCGGATGCCCAGGCCGGTGCACTCCGGGCAGGCACCATACGGCGAGTTGAACGAAAACGACCGCGGCTCGAGGTCGTCGACGGCCAGCGGATGACCGTTGGGGCAGGCCAGCTTCTCGGAGAAGCGCTGCTCGCGGTGCGGATGGTCGTGTTCGTGGTCGACGAACTCCAGCACGACGATGCCGTCGGCGAGTTGCAGCGCCGTCTCCACCGAATCGGTGAGGCGCTGCTTGGCTGACGGCTTGACGGTCAGCCGGTCGACCACCACCTCGATGTCATGCTTCTCCTGCTTCTTCAGCTTGGGCGGGTCCGTGAGCGAATGCACGACGCCGTCCACGCGGACGCGGCTGTAGCCTTGCGCGTTCAGCTTCTCGAACAGGTCGGCGAACTCGCCCTTGCGGGTGCGGACCACCGGAGCCAAGACCAAGAAGCGCGCGCCTTCCGGCATGGCGAGCACCTGGTCGACGATCTGTTGCGGCGTCTGGCGGGCGATCCGTTCACCGCAGACCGGACAGTGCGGGGTGCCGGCGCGGGCGTACAGCAACCGCAGGTAGTCGTAGACCTCGGTGATGGTGCCGACGGTGGAGCGCGGGTTGCGGTTGGTGGACTTCTGGTCGATCGAGACCGCCGGTGACAAGCCCTCGATGAAGTCGACGTCCGGCTTGTCCATCTGGCCGAGGAACTGGCGGGCATACGCGGACAACGACTCGACGTAACGGCGCTGACCCTCGGCGAAGATCGTGTCGAATGCCAGCGACGACTTGCCAGACCCGGACAGGCCGGTGAAGACGATCAGCGCGTCGCGCGGCAGGTCAAGGTCGACGCTTCGCAAATTGTGCTCACGCGCACCCTTGACGATCAGGCGGTCAGCCACCCGGTTCCTTCCAATAGACGCGATCCCTGCCCATGCTATGTGGGTCCACCGACAGACACGCCGGGGCTGTCAGTCGGCTTGCCCCGCGAGTGTGAATCCTCTGCGCGCTCACCGGCGTGTCGTCGCACAGCGTTTCACGTTCGGGTGCACTCGGCGTGTTCTCGCGCCGGCGCTAACGTGACGTCATGACTGCCGTCACGGACAACTACACCGGCCACGTCGAGCCCGGGACCGCCGCGCGCCGCACGCTCCCTGGCGCCACGGTCATCAAGGCCTCAGTGGGACCCATGGACAACAACGCGTACCTGATCACATGTTCCGAGACCGGCGAGACGCTGTTGATCGACGCCGCCAACGACGCCGACGACCTGATCGCGCTGATCCGCGAGCATGCGCCGAAGCTTTCGCTGATCGTCACCAGCCATCAGCACTTCGACCACTGGCAGGCGTTGCAGGCCGTGGCCGACGCCACCGGTGCCCCGACGGCCGCCCACGAGGTCGACGCCGAAGGGCTGCCCGTGAAACCGGATCGCCTGCTGCACGACGGGGACAAGATCAACGTCGGCAAGCTGACGTTCGACGTGATCCACCTGCGTGGGCACACGCCGGGCTCCGTGGCGCTGGCGTTCGACGGCGCCGGTGATGCCACACAGCTGTTCACAGGTGACTGCCTGTTCCCGGGCGGTGTCGGAAAGACCTGGCAGCCGGGCGATTTCGAGCAGTTGCTGTCCGACGTCACTACAAAAGTGTTCGAGGTCTATCCCGATTCCACGGTGGTCTACCCGGGCCACGGCGACGACACGACGCTGGGCGCTGAAAGACCGCATCTTCCGGAATGGCGAGAACGCGGGTGGTGACCGGTCAGCGGTGACCCGAAACGGGGGTGGGCGACGGTCTGCCCTGCGGGTCGTGCGGCACACGGACGCCGCGCGCGGCGGCGCGCTTGCCCTTCTTCTCGGTGCGTTGGCGGCCCTCGCCTTCCCTGCGCCTTCATGGTGGTGGCTGGCCTGGTTCGGTGTGGTTCCGCTGCTGCTCGTGGTGCGTGCCGCACCGACCGGCTGGCAGGGCGGCATCCGCGGCTGGTGCGGCGCCGGCGGTTTCGTGCTGGCCAGCCAGCACTGGCTGCTTCCGAGCGCCGGACCGCTGCTGCTCGGCATTGCAATGCTGCTCGGAATCTTGTGGGTGCCGTGGGGCTGGACCGCGCAGCGGCTGCTGAGGTCACCGCTGACAACCGCCAGGTTGCTTGCCGCAGTGCTTGTTCTACCGAGCGCATGGGTGATCGCCGAGGCGGCGCGATCCTGGCAGAGTCTGGGCGGTCCTTGGGCTTTGCTTGGTGCGTCGCAGTGGAATCAGCCGGCCAGTATGGCTTCGGCTTCGGTGGGCGGAGTGTGGCTCACGAGTTTTCTCGTCGCCGCCTGCAACACCGCCCTCGTCGGAGTCGTGTCGCCGGGCGTGTGCCGGCGGCGCCTCGCGGGGGCGGGCGTCGCGCTGCTCTGCGTGGTTGTCGGCCCGACGTGGTTCCTGCTGCAATCCGATCCCGCACCCAGCCGGACGGTGCGTGTCGCACTGGTTCAAGCAGGCGACATCGACGACTCCGCCGCACGTGAGAAGGCCGGTGAGGCAATTACCGCGACGCTCACTGGCCAGCGATTGGACCTGGTGGTCTGGGGTGAGAGCAGCGTCGGCGTCGACCTCGCCACGCATCCGGACGTCGCGGCACGCCTGGCCGCGTTATCGCGGCGGATCGGGTCGTTGCTCCTCGTCAACGTCGACGCGCCCGCACCGGCAGGCGGTATCTCGAAGTCATCGGTGCTGGTCGGACCCCTCGGCCCGCAAGGCTCGTACCGCAAGACGCGGCTGGTCCCATTCGGCGAGTATGTTCCCCTGCGGCCTGTGTTGGGCCCGCTCACCCGCCACACCAAGGCCGCCACCGAGGACCGTCGCCGCGGCAGCGGACCCGTCGTGCTGCACGCCGACGCGCTCGCTGTCGCTCCGTTGATCAGCTATGAAGCGACCTTCTCCGACATGCCACGGCGCGCCGTCGAGCTTGGCGCCGACCTGCTGGCGTATCAAAGCTCCACGTCGACGTTTCAGGGCAGTTGGGCGCAGCCGCAACTCGCCAGCCAGCCTGCGGTCCACGCCGTCGAAGTGGGACGGCCGGCGCTGCATGCCGGGTTGTCCGGCCAAAGCTCGGCGTTCGACGCTCAGGGACGCGAACTCGCCTGGTGTCCACCGCGCTTTCGCGGCGCCGTCGTCATCGACGTTCCGCTCACCTCTGCAACCACACCGTATCAGCGATTCGGCAATTGGGTTGTGCCGCTTGCCATTTCACTCTTCGCGGCGGCGGCCCTTCAGGCAGGCGTCGGCTGGGTGCGGCGCCGGACTCAGGTGGTGTGAACGATCAGCACGTCGGTCTTGGCTTTACGCGAAACGTTGGCCGGCACCGAGCCGAGGAGCCGACCTGTGATGGTGCTCAGCCCGACGTTGCCAACGACCAGCAGATCGGCATTGACTTCTTCGGCGAGCTCTACGAGCGCGTCCACGGGGGCACCAACGACGGGCCGCTCTTCCACGTCCTTCGCCCCAGCCGCCGACGCCCGCTCGTGAGCCTCCTTGAGGATCGCGTAGATCGGAGCCGCACCCGTGGTCTTGTAGCTTTCGTTCTTCAGCAGATCGGCCGCTCGCGGGTCATCCTGCTGCGGGAAGTACGCGCTTGCGACATAAACCTTGGCGCCCGATTGAGCGGCAATGGCGCCGGCCCGGTCTACCGCACGCAGTGATGAATCCGAGCCGTCGGTTCCGACCACGATGGTCCGATAGGCGCTCATTTACCCTCCCAGTCGTCGGTTGCTACACCAACCCATGACCTTAGCCGGTTGGCCAGTGACAACGTGAGCGATTGACCACACCCCGGTCCTTCGGAGGTGTCAATTTCAGCTGCTCACCGGCCGAAACGGTGACTGCAAGCGGGCCCAGGTGAGATTGCCGACACGCGTGCCGCCGGACGAACGAGCTCACGATACTGGCCGCAGTAGGTCTGCGCTCGCTCAATTCGCCTGTGTGTCAGCGCGATTCGTCGGCACCCCTCGCCTTACTACGGCGGTTGGTCCGGCGGTGGCCGCGATCGCGTTGAAGTGCAGGGGTATTCGACACCTCCGGTCCTTCTGACACAGTGGTTCACTTCGCGCGTGTGCCCCGATTGCGCCCGATACGCTCGACGAAGGGGTGATGCAGATGGCCGTAGTGGGCGCGCAGGAATTCGTGCCGCAGACTCGAGACCTGGCGGACCTTGCCGCCGCCGCCCAAGGATGCCGCGGCTGTGACCTCTACCTTAATGCCGAGCAGGCGGTGTTCGGCGCCGGTTCGCCGTCCGCTCAGGTCATGCTCGTCGGTGAGCAGCCCGGCGACCAGGAGGACCGCGCGGGCCTGCCGTTCGTCGGGCCCGCGGGCAAGCTGCTCGACAAAGCGTTGATCGCTGCTGGCATCGACCGCCAGCGCGTGTACGTCACCAACGCCGTCAAGCACTTCAAATTCACCCAGGCCGAGCGGGGCAAGCGGCGTATCCACAAGACGCCCAGCCGCACAGAAGTCGTCGCGTGCCGCCCATGGCTGATTGCCGAGATGACAGCTGTGCGGCCTGACCTGGTGGTGTTGCTGGGCGCCACAGCCGCAAAAGCTCTGCTAGGCAATGACTTCCGGTTGACAGCCCACCGCAGTGAGGTGCTACGCCTGCCCACAGATGACACCGCCATCCATCTGGACCTCGATCCGCACGTGGTCGCGACGGTGCACCCGTCGTCGGTGCTGCGCGGACCCCCCGAAGATCGTGACAAGGCGTTCGACGCGCTGGTCGCCGACCTTCGGTTCGCGGCGGCCCTGCTTTCCTGAGCCCAACGGCGAAACGGTGCCGTCGGGCGAACCGAGGCATTGCGAGCGAGTGGCGGGATTCGAACCCGCGTAAACGGCTTTGCAGGCCGGTGCCTAGCCACTCAGCCACACCCGCAACGCGACGTGACGATGCCAGCCAACCCGGCACCTTTTCCAGCGTTTCCCTCACACTGATTCAGATGTGCGGGCGTAAGCGGTGTTCGCCTAGCCCTAGTCCAGCCGGCCGGCACATGACCTGTACGACGCCAGCACACCGACCACCACCAGCACCGCAAAGACACCGAAAAGCCAACGCGCAGTGGCAACTTCGCCGCCTGTCGCGGTGTTGACCACTACCCCGGCAAGGCCCGCTCCGAAGGCGCCGGAAATCAACTGCACGGTGTTGATCGCGGCCGCGGCCGCACCGCCGTCGACCGGGTCGTCCACCGCGCCCATGATCCACGCCGACAGGTGAGGCCACGCGATGCCGACGCCTGTGCCCGTGAGGAACAGCGCCGCGACCCAGACGGCCAGCCGCGGCCAGGCGGGCTCGTCGTCGACACAACATGCCGCGAGCGCAAGGCCTGTGGCCATGACGACGGGCGCTAGCGCCACCATGCGCACGACAGCCCGTGTCCGGTTCACCGACGCGCTGGCGATCTCGGAGAAGGTCCAGCCGATCGCCAGGACCGCACCGAGGAATCCGGCGACCACCGGCGCCATGCCGGCAAGGTGCTGCCCGAACAGCGGCACATACATGTCGACCATCGTCGCCGCCATCAGCACGCCGACACTGACGTACATCCACTTCAACGGTCCGGGACCAAATGCGGCGCGCGGCAACACCGCCGCTCGCCCCCTGCTGTCGACAACCAGGAAGGCGGCGACCAAAGCGACACCCAGCCCGAGCAGTCCCGCAGTGGCGGCAATGTTGTGCGGCACACCGGCAAGGCTGATCGCCAGCGCCGCCGCACCAAGCATCAGCAGCGACCACACCGGCATCCGCGCGAGCTCCGCCGGCGCCGGTGCGCTTCGCTCCTGAGCCGGCAGGGCGCCCGGCACCAGCGCCGCCATTGCGACCGTCGCGATCGCCAATGCGCCGAACGCCCAACGCCAGACACCGAATTGGGCGAACACCCCGCCCATCGCAGGACCGACGACCACGCTGACCCCCCACATGGCCGATACCAGCGCCGACGCGCGGGTCCACAGGTGCTGCGGCAGGGCGGCGTTGATCACGGCGTACCCGAGGCCGGCCAGAATTCCGCCGGCCGCGCCCTGTGCGGTGCGCGCGACGAGCAACAGTTCCATGCTCGGGGCGACTGCGCAGCCCACGGTGCCAACGGCGAAGAGCACGAGGGTCAGCAGGTATGACATCCGCGGCCCGCACCGCACGAGCAGCGGGTTGACCGCCGTCGCCGCCATCACCGAGCCGACCAGATACACCGTGACCACCCACGCGTAGAACCGCTGGCCGCCGATGTCGGCGACCGTGCTGGGCAGCAGGCTGATCGTGAGGAACTCGTTGGTCGCATACAGGGCCACGCCGCCGGCCAGCAGCGCAGACGTCCGGAATCGCTCCCGGCCCAGCAGCTGCCGCCACGTACCCGTTGCGACGGTCACTTCGCTCACTCGAGCCACGCTAAGGCCTCAACCGCGGTTCAGATCAAGCAGTGCCATGGCGGCCACCGAGCGTGACGTTTCGCAGGCAGTCACTCGAGGTTCTTCTGCGAAACGTTGCTGTCGGTGCCTATTTCAGCCCGGCGGCGTCCATCCCCCGCAGTTCCTTTTTCAGGTCTGCGATCTCGTCGCGGATCCGGGCCGCCAGCTCGAACTGGAGGTCACGCGCTGCGGCCATCATCTGCGCGGTGAGGTCTTTGATGAGATCGGCTAGCTCGGCGCGCGGCATGTTCGACGTGTCGCGGCCCTCGACGATCCCGGCGCTAACGGCGCGTCCCGGCTCGCCTTGCGCTCTGCGGCCTCGCGACATGGCCCGGCCGGAGCCGATCTCCACGGTGTCGGTGTCGTCGGCCTCGCGGTACACCTGGTCGAGGATGTCGGCGATCTTCTTGCGCAGGGGCTTTGGGTCGATGCCGTGTTCCTTGTTGTAGGCGATCTGCTTGGCCCGGCGCCGCTCGGTCTCGTCGATGGCTTCCTTCATCGACTCGGTGATGTTGTCGGCGTACATATGGACTTCGCCGGACACGTTGCGAGCGGCGCGGCCGATGGTCTGGATCAGGCTTCGGGTCGAGCGCAGGAAGCCTTCCTTGTCGGCGTCGAGGATCGACACCAGTGACACTTCCGGCAGGTCGAGGCCTTCGCGCAGCAGGTTGATGCCGACGAGCACGTCGTACTCCCCCAGCCGCAGCTGCCGAAGCAACTCCACGCGGCGCAGGGTGTCGACCTCCGAGTGCAGGTAGCGAACGCGAATCCCCATCTCGAGCAGGTAGTCGGTGAGGTCTTCGGCCATCTTCTTGGTCAACGTCGTCACCAGAACCCGCTCGTCGGCGTCGGCACGCTTGCGAATTTCGCCGATCAGGTCGTCGATCTGGCCCTTGGTGGGCTTGACCACCACCTTGGGGTCGACCAGCCCGGTCGGGCGGATCACCTGCTCGACGAATTCGCCGCCTGTCTGGCTGAGTTCGTATGGGCCCGGCGTCGCCGACAGGTAGACCGTCTGCCCGATCCGCTCGGCGAACTCCTCCCAGGTGAGGGGTCGGTTGTCGATAGCGGACGGCAACCGGAACCCGTACTCGACGAGGTTGCGTTTACGCGAGATGTCGCCCTCGTACATCCCGCCGATTTGCGGAACAGTGACATGCGACTCGTCGATGACCAGCAGGAAGTCCTCGGGGAAGTAGTCGAGCAGCGTGGCCGGCGCCGAACCGGGTGGCCGGCCGTCGATGTGCCGCGAGTAGTTCTCGATACCCGAGCAAAAGCCGACCTGCCGCATCATTTCGATGTCGTAGTTGGTACGCATCCGCAGCCGCTGTGCTTCCAGCAGCTTGCCCTGGCGTTCGAGTTCGGCCAGCCGCTCCGCCAGCTCCTCCTCGATGGTCGAGATCGCCTGCGCCATCCGTTCCGGGCCGGCCACGTAGTGCGTGGCGGGGAAGATCCGCAGCGAATCGACCTGTCGGATCACGTCGCCGGTGAGCGGGTGCAGGTAGTACAGCGCTTCGACCTCGCCGCCGAAGAACTCGATGCGCACAGCGAGCTCCTCATACGACGGAATGATTTCGACGGTGTCGCCGCGCACCCGGAACGAACCGCGGGTGAAGGCCAGGTCGTTGCGGGTGTACTGGACGTCGACCAGCAGCCGCAGCAGCGCGTCGCGCGGAACCTCCATGCCGACCTGCACCTCGACGGACCGGTCGAGGTAGGACTGCGGGGTGCCGAGGCCGTAGATGCAAGAGACCGACGCCACGACGACGACGTCCCGCCGCGACAGCAGACTGGAGGTGGCCGAGTGCCGCAGCCGCTCGACGTCGTCGTTGATCGAGCTGTCTTTTTCGATGTAGGTGTCGGTCTGCGCGATGTACGCCTCAGGCTGGTAGTAGTCGTAGTACGACACGAAGTACTCGACGGCGTTGTGCGGCAACATCTCTCGCAGCTCGTTGGCCATCTGAGCAGCCAGCGTCTTGTTCGGTTCCATCACCAGGGTGGGCCGTTGCAAGCGTTCGATCAGCCACGCGGTGGTAGCTGACTTCCCGGTGCCCGTCGCCCCGAGCAGCACCACGTCACGCTCGCCGGCCTTGATCCGGCGTTCGAGCTCGTCGATCGCTGCGGGCTGGTCTCCTGCCGGCTCATACGGACTGACCACCTCGAAGCGACGGCCGGTGCGCACCAGCCCCTTGACGGCCTCTGCGGCTGGGCGGTACTCCGAGTGGGCAAGCACAGGGTGCTCGGTCGCGAATGCCATGCAGTCTCCCCTTCACGCGGCACTCAGCCGCGTTCACCAGCGTAGAACCAGCCACCGACAGGTTCTCTTCCCGCACGTAAGCTGGGCCCATTCATCCGCCGAAACGTGAAACGTTCGACCTCGTCGCGCGCACCAACACCGACCCGAAAGGCATCGTGCGCGCCGTCGACGTCTACACCGTCACGCCGTGGGGTTTGTACATGGCCCGGCCGACGCCCGGCCGCGTCCAGTTCCATTACCTGCAATCCTGGCTGTTGCCTGCGCTAGGGTTGCGGGTCAACGTCTTCCACTTCAATCCCGGCCACGAACGCGAGCAGGACTTCTACCTCGACATCGGCGACATCGTTGCGGGCGACTCGGTCTGGCGCACCGAGGACCACTACCTCGATTTGGTCACCCACGCCGGTCGCTGCACTGAGCTGCTCGATGTCGACGAACTCTTGGCCGCCCACCACCATGGGCTCGTGACATCCCGGAAAGCCGAGCAGGCCCTCCATCGAGCCGTCCGGGCGATCACAGGCCTCGCTCAGCACGGACATGACCTGAACCGGTGGCTGTCCACCGAAGGCATCGAGCTGACGTGGCGCAGGTAATCTCCTCTTCATGATTACCGCCATCCGCATTGCCGTGGGCGTCGCCTGCGTGGTTGCCGCGGCGGCCGGCGGTCAAGTGATCGCGCCCCACGCCGCAGCTGACAATGTCGACTTGCACAACGTCACCTATCGCGTCCGGATCGATGGTGCGTCGCGTGGCGCGTTGATCAGCTACGCCGCCCAGAACAACCAGACCGAAACCGCGACCCCGACGATGCTTCCCGGACGGGTATTCGAAGCCAACACCGTGCTGCCCGCGACCCAAGAGGCCAAGCTTCGGGTTTCCATCGAATGGCCGTACTCCGCGAATCTGCATTGCGAGATCTTGGTCGACGACGCGGTGGCCGCCCAAGCCGACGATTTCATCGCCCCACGGGCGCTGCCGGTCCGAGACGACCCAGATTACTGGGCCTTGACATGTCAAGCACCGGTGACCGGCGCTCCGATCAACGGTTCTGCCGACACGCCCCCCGCATCGGCGGATGCCGGCTTGTCACCGGCCGGCTGAGGTGGTCAGGGCCGCCAGCCCGTCGCGTCAGCCCACTCCCATGCCCGTCGGTAGGCGTCGAGCAACCATGGCTCTTTCGCATCGGCGCATTCCGGTGCACCCTGCGCAGCACGCTTGGCGGCGAGGTAATCGGCCTGCACGTCTGGATGTGCCCGCAGCCACTCGGTGAACAGCAGCGCGAACTGCTGGTTCGGCCAGCCGTTCACACGCACATGCACGTGCGTGGGCCGCCCCGGATCCGCCGAGGCGTGAAACCGCTTCTCCCACAAGGCCGGATCGTCGGCGTGGTCGAATTCGCCCACGGTACTGCGAGCGTCGGGCTTGGCGACGTCTGCGGTGATCGCGTCGATGCGGGGGTACCCGGCCTGAGCGAGCGCGTCGGCGATCTCGTCGGCGACCGCCAGCGACGCGACGGTCACTTGCACGTCGATCACGTCCTTGGCGTCCATCCCGGGTACGGCTGTCGACCCGATGTGGTCGATGCGGACGGCGTTGTGCCCGCACGCGGTCTTCAGCCGCTCGACGATCCGGCGAGCCTGCGCAGGCCATGTCGGATCGGCGGGCACCAACACCGCGGGCGCCGCGGCGACCCGGCCCGTCCGAAGGTTGTGCGCGAACGGCACGATGCGCTGGTGCCACAGCTGCCGAGCGCGCTGCACGAGGTCGTCCTCGGATCCGGAATTGTCCAACCACACGTCGGCGACGGCCCGCCGTTGCTCCTCGGTGGCCTGCGCGGCGATGCGGGCGCGCGCGTCGTCCTCGGCCATGCCGCGTTTGATCAGCCGCCTCACGCGCTCTTCGACCTCGGCGTGCACGATGACAACGAGCGGGAACAACGGCGCCATGCCGCTTTCCACCAGCAGCGGGATGTCCTCGACCACCACGTCGTCGTCTGAGACCGCGGCAATGATCTCGGCGCGCCGTCGCCCCACCAGCGGATGCACGATCCCGTTCAGCGTTGCGCGCGCTTTCTCGTCGCGAAAAGCCTTTGCTGCCAACGCTGGACGATCCAGTGCGCCGTCGGGAAGCAGGATGTCGTCACCGAACGCCTCGACGAGTTTGGCCAACCCTTCGGTGCGGGGTTCGACGACTTCCCGCGCGATCACGTCGCCGTCGACGATGATGCCGCCGCATTCTGCGAAAACCGCTGAAACCGTGGACTTTCCGGCGCCGATGCCGCCGGTCAGCCCGATCCGAAGCATTGAGCGCTAGGCGTTGCCGGCGAGTTTCTCCCGCAGCGCGGCCAACTGCTCGTCGCTGGCCAGCGAACCGCCGGACTGCGACTCGTCGGACCGCCCGGAACCGTTGCCGGCCGGCCTTTCGGCAGCGGCCGCCTCGGCAGCGGCGAACTTCTCCATCTGCGCGGTGTGCATCTTGTGCCGGCGCTCCGCCTCGGCGTAGCGGGCCTCCCACTCGGCGCGCTGCTTCTCGAAGCCTTCGAGCCATTCGTTGGTCTCGGGGTCGAAGCCCTCGGGGAAGATGTAGTTGCCCTGCTCGTCGTAGCTGTCGGCCATCCCGTACTTGCTCGGGTCGAACTCTTCGGTGTAGTCCTCGTTGGCCTGCTTGAGGGAAAGCGAGATGCGGCGGCGCTCCAGGTCGATGTCGATGACCTTCACCATCGCGTCGTCGCCGACCTGAACCACCTGGTCGGGCACCTCGACGTGACGCTCGGCCAGCTCGGAGATGTGCACCAGGCCCTCGATGCCCTCTTCGACGCGGACGAACGCACCGAACGGCACCAGCTTGGTGACCTTGCCGGGGACGATCTGGCCGATCGCGTGGGTACGGGCGAAGTGACGCCACGGGTCTTCTTGAGTTGCCTTGAGCGACAACGAAACCCGCTCGCGATCCATATCGACGTCGAGGACCTCGACGGTCACCTCGTCGCCCACCTGAACCACCTCGGACGGGTGGTCGATGTGCTTCCAGGACAGCTCGGAGACGTGCACCAGACCGTCGACGCCGCCAAGGTCGACGAACGCGCCGAAGTTGACGATCGAGCTGACGACGCCCTTGCGGATCGCGCCCTTCTGAAGCTGGTTGAGGAACTCGCTGCGCACCTCGGACTGGGTCTGCTCCAGCCAGGCGCGGCGGGAGAGCACCACGTTGTTGCGGTTCTTGTCCAGCTCGATGATCTTGGCCTCGAGCTCCTTGCCGATGTAGGGCTGCAGGTCACGGACGCGCCGCATCTCGACCAGTGAAGCGGGCAGGAAGCCGCGCAATCCGATGTCGAGGATCAGGCCACCTTTGACCACCTCGATGACGGTGCCCTTGACGGCCTCGTCCTTCTCCTTGAGCGCTTCGATCGTGCCCCAGGCGCGCTCGTACTGTGCGCGCTTCTTGGACAGGATGAGCCGGCCTTCCTTGTCCTCCTTGGTGAGAACAAGAGCCTCGACCTTGTCGCCGACCTTGACGACCTCATTGGGGTCGACGTCGTGCTTGATGGACAGCTCGCGGGACGGGATGACACCTTCGGTCTTGTAGCCGATGTCGAGCAGGACTTCGTCACGGTCAACCTTGACGATCGTCCCTTCCACGATGTCGCCATCGTTGAAGTATTTGATTGTTTTGTCGATGGCGGCGAGAAAGTCCTCGCTCGAGCCGATGTCGTTGACGGCTACTTGGGGCGAGGCGACGGAGGGACTTGGCATGTTGTTGGGTTGCTCCGGACAGGTTCGGTCGTAGGGACAGTTCGATGACCCGGCGCGCGCCGGTGTCGTTATGCGCTCGCGAACAGGCCGCGAGCCATCTGCCGAGGTTACTCGACTGTGCACATCCTGGACAAACTGCAATGAGCGCTCGCGCTCAAGAGCCGACAGACTTCGTCGGCCGTGGCCGCTACCCTGCTGTCGTGTCGCAACCCGAGATGCCGCACCGGCCGCCGACCGTGGGTCCGCCCCCGGCTCCACCGTTTCAGCGGCGCATCCGCAAGGTCGGCGCGCCGCTCGGGCTGCTCATCGCGCTGGGCACCGTCGCCGGGTTGATCGTCATTCTGCTGACTGCGCTCAATCCTGCCGGGACCGCGATCGGCTTTGTGCTCTCCACGCTGGCCATGGCCGGCGTCGTGCTCGCCTACCTGTGGCTGGACCGGTGGGAGCCGGAGCCGCCGAGGCTGCTCGTGTTCGCCTTCGTCTGGGGCGCGTCGATCGCCGTCGTCTTGTCGGTCGTGCTGGAGCTGTA
This sequence comes from Mycobacterium sp. NGS19, assembly GCF_059813155.1. Taxonomy (NCBI): domain Bacteria; kingdom Bacillati; phylum Actinomycetota; class Actinomycetes; order Mycobacteriales; family Mycobacteriaceae; genus Mycobacterium; species Mycobacterium sp. NGS19. The sequence continues at coordinate 337,233 of NZ_JCALEB010000005.1, read as the reverse complement.
CTTCGACTCCCTGGTCCATCGCGGTGAAGATGTCAGCGCCGCATCCGTCGCAATTGGCGGCCCGCTGATCGAGGAGGCGGCGAAGGGCCTGTTTCTACTGCTGATGATGACCGGCGTGCGGCGCAACGAGCTCAACTCGTTGACCGATTGCCTGGTGTACGCGGGGCTCACCGCGGCCGGTTTCGCGTGGCTCGAGGACATCCTCTATATCGCGAACGGTGAATCGCTTGCCGGCACACTGACGACGGCAGCGATGCGCTTGGTCATGGGCCCGTTCGCCCATCCGCTGTTCACGTCGTTCTTAGCGCTCGGGCTGTATTTCGCGCTCCAGCAGCGCAGCGCAGCAGCCAAGGCCGGGTCGCTGCTGCTCGGCTACATCGGTGCCGTGGTCATGCACGGCATGTGGAACGGGTCCGCGCTGCTGAGCGCGCAGGCGTACTTCGGCGTCTACCTCTTGTGGATGATGCCCATCTTCGTGTTCGCGGTGGCGCTGGCAGTTGCCAGCCGGCGCCGCGAGCAGCGTGTGGTAGCCGCCAAGCTGCCCGGGATGGTGTCGGCGGGTCTGGTGACGCCGAACGAGGCCACCTGGCTGGGTTCGATTCGCAGTCGCAAATTGGCGATCGCGGAGGCGACCCGGCTGGGCGGACCGAACGCCGGAAAAGCGGTCAAGAACTTCGCGGCACAAGTGGTCGAGCTGGCGTTCGTCCGAGACCGCATCGAGCGAGGCTACGGCGACCCGAGGGTGTTCGCGCTGCAGACCGAAGAGGCGTACGGCGTCTACGCGGCCCGGGCCGCCGCGCCGATCCTGCAGCGGCTGGCCGGCTACCGGGTGCCGACCGGTTAGCCCGGCATCGCGCCGAGCGTCGCCGTTTCCGGCGCCGAGCGTGCGGTAAGCGCGAAGAAATGGCCGCCGAATTTCCGCCGTAGTTTCACGCTCGGCACGCAAAAGACACGATTTCGATCGTCCGGCGAGGCTACGCTCAGCACCGTGCCGGAAACGGCCTACGCACAATGCGGCGATCTCAGCCTGGCGTATCAGGTGTTCGGCGACGGGCCTGCCGAACTGGTGTACGCCGGGTCGTTCGTGAGTCACGTCGAGCTGTTCTGGACGATGCCCGAATTCGAATCGTTCATGGAGCGGCTCTCCACGTTCTGCCGCATTGTCTTGTTCGACAAGGCAGGCGTTGGCCTTTCGGACCCCGTCCCGCGAGTCCGCACGCTCGATGACCGAGCCGCCGAGATCGAGGCCGTGATGGACGCTGCCGGCTTCGAGAAGGCGATCCTCTTCGGCATCAGCGAGGGTGGCCCGGCGAGCATCTTGTTTGCGGCCACGCGACCCGAACGCACGCAAGCGTTGATCCTCACTGGCACAACGTCATTCATCGGTTTCTTCGACGAGTGGAACGACGTCGAACGCGACCCAGCCGAGATACGGCCCCGCTTGGTTCGCGAACTGGGCGAAAAGTACACGCCGTCGACAGACCAGATAGCGAAGTGGCTTGATTTCGCCCGTGCCGCACGCTCACAGTGGGGTACAGGCGCGGCCCTGCAGGTTCTGGTTCCGTCGGTCGCCTCGCAGCGTCAACTCGCAATGCTGGAACGGATGAGCGCGAGCCCGGGAATGGCGCGCGCGACGGTGGAAGCGGTATGCCGGATGGACGTGCGATCGATTCTGCCCACGATCAGCGCACCGACGCTCGTGATTCATGCCACCGGCGATTTCGTCCCGGTTCAGGGCGGCCGCTATATCGCCGACCACATTCCTGGTGCACGATTACTCGAGGTGGACGGCACGGATCACGTGCCATGGCTGAGCCACCCCGACCTGATCGCAACCGAGATCGAAGAATTCGTCACCGGTACCCATGCGGCGCCCCCGCAATCCCAACGGGCGCTGCGCACCGTGCTCTTCACCGACATCGTCGCATCGACGCAGCACGCCGCGGCCACCGGTGACGAACGGTGGCGCGCGGTGCTGCACCGCTTCGGCGAGATCACTGCCCAACTGACGCAACGGTTCAACGGAATGGTGGTGAAGAGTACCGGCGACGGTCACCTAGCCACCTTCGACGGCCCCACGCAAGCCATCCGCTGTGCCGAGGCATTGCGGGCCGACGCCGAAACTTTGGGCATCCAGATCCGCGCCGGCATTCATACCGGTGAATGCGAACTTCTCGACGGTGACATCGGCGGGATCGCAGTCCACATCGCAGCGCGGATTCTCGGGCACGCCGGCGCCGGCGAAGTACTCGTGTCCCGAACCGTACGTGACCTGGTTGTTGGCTCGGGCACGAGTTTCCAGGAGCGTGGCAGTGTCGAACTCCGTGGGGTGCCCGGCATCTGGGAGCTTCTTGCGGTGAACAAGGAAGGCTCGCACGCGGGATCCGTCGAGGCGAAACTTGCTTCGACACCAACTCCCGGGCCACGAACCACCATGCGTCGGTCAGACCGCGCCCTGGAACTGATGGCGAGGCGGACGCCGTGGATCATGCGCGGGATGGCCCGCCTCCGGCAGCGGGCGGGCGTGAACAGTTAGTGCGCCGCCGCGTCCCAGCTGCGGCCATATCCCACGGACACTTCCAGCGGCACATCGAGCGGATAAGCACTGCCCATCTTCTCGCGCACCAACTTCTCGAGCGCCTCACGCTCCCCGGGCGCGACCTCGAGCAGCAGTTCGTCGTGCACCTGCAACAGCATTCTCGACTTGAGGCCGGCGTCTTTGAGGGCCGTATCGACGTTGATCATGGCGACCTTGATGATGTCGGCGGCGCTGCCCTGGATCGGGGCGTTCAGCGCCGCCCGCTCCGCCGCCTCCCGGACCTGGCGATTGCTGCTGTCCAGTTCGGGTAGATAGCGACGACGACCCAGCACCGTCGAGGTGTAACCGTCCTTCCGAGCCTGATCGACCACCTCGTGCAGGTAGTCGCGCACGCCGCCGAAGCGAGCGAAGTACTGCTCCATCTGCTCCTTGGCTTCTTCGGTGGAGATCTTGAGCTGCTGTGCGAGCCCGTAGGCACTCAACCCGTACGCCAGCCCGTACGACATCGCCTTCACGCGGCGCCGTAAGTCGGCGGTGACCTCGTCGATCGGCACGCCGAACGCGCGCGAGGCCACGAACGAGTGCAGGTCTTCACCCGTTCGGAACGCCTCGATCAGGCCCTCATCGTGCGACAGGTGCGCCATGATCCGCATTTCGATCTGGCTGTAGTCGGCCGTCATCAGCTCGTCATAGCCTCGGCCGACCACGAATGCGTCGCGGATCTGCCGGCCCGCGTCGGTGCGGATGGGGATGTTCTGCAGGTTGGGCTCCGTCGACGAGAGCCGGCCGGTGGCCGCGATGGTCTGGTTGAAGGTGGTGTGAATTCGCCCGTCGGCGGCGACCGAATTCAGCAGCCCGTCGACGGTGACCTTGAGCCGCGTCACGTCGCGGTGCGCCAACAGATGCTGCAGGAACGGGTGCCCCGTCTTCTCGTAGAGAGACTGCAGCGCGTCGGCATCCGTGGTGTAGCCCGTCTTGGTGCGCTTGGTCTTCGGCATCTGCAGCTCGTCGAACAGCACCACCTGCAGCTGTTTGGGCGAACCTAGGTTGATCTGCTTGCCGATCACCGCATACGCGGCCTCCGCCGCATCGCGAATCTGGTCGGCGAACTGCCGCTGCAGGTCGGTCAGCTGGTCGAGGTCGACCGCGATACCCGCCTTTTCCATCTCGGCGAGCACGCGTTGCACGGGCAATTCCATGTCGCCGAGAAGCGACGAGCACTCCATGCGCTCCAGCTCCGCGTCGAGAGCCTCGGCAAGGTCCACCACCGCCCTGGCCCGCAGTATTTGCGCCTGCACTGCCTGGTCGTCGACGCCGTCGCTGTCGTCGAGCAGTGACAGCTGCGCTTGCTCCGGGTTGTCGGCCCGCAGTTCACGGCGCAGGTACCGCAGCGACAGGTCCTCGAGGGTGAAGCTGCGCTGCCCCGGCCGCACCAGATACGCCGCAAGCGCGGTATCAGACGTGACACCGCGCAGATCCCAGCCGCGGGCGGCGAGGTCGTGCATCGCCCACTTGGCCTCATGCAGGGCCTTCGGCTGGCTCTCGTCGGCCAGCCACCGACCCAGTGCGTTTTCGTCGTCCGCGGTCATCGTCGCGGTGTCGATGTAGCCGGAGTCACCGTCGGGTGCCGCGATGGCCACCGACGTGGCGTCACCGTCACACACGACGTGCGGACCGACCACGGACACGCCTGCGCGGCGGCCATCGGACGCGTGCTCGGCCAGCCACTCGGCAACCTCACCGGGTGCCAGGGCGCCGCCACGAACGTCGAACCCCTCGTCGACTTCCGGCTCGACTGCGGCGAGCGTGTCGAACAGCCTGTCGCGCAGGACCCGGAATTCGAGGTCGTCGAACAGCCGGTGGATGTGGTCGCGGTCCCACGGCTGCATGCGCAGCATGTCGGGCGTCTGCGCCAGCGGCACGTCCTTCACCAGGTCGGTGAGTTCGCGATTGAGTACGACATGAGATAGGTTGGCGCGCAAAGCATCTCCGACCTTGCCGCGTACCGAGTCGACGTTGTCGACGAGTGCCTGCAGGGAACCGTATTCGGCGATCCACTTCGCGGCCGTCTTCTCCCCCACGCCGGGGATACCGGGCAGGTTGTCGCTGGGATCGCCGCGCAGGGCCGCGTAGTCGGGATACTGCTGGGGAGTGAGCCCGTACTTCTCGACCACTGCTTCGGGCGTGAAGCGGGTGAGTTCGCTGACGCCTTTCCTGGGATAGAGCACGGTCACGTTGTCACTGACGAGTTGCAAGGAATCGCGATCCCCGGTAACCACCAGCACCCGGAAGCCGGCTTCCTCGGCCTGGGTGGCCAACGTGGCGATGACGTCGTCGGCCTCGTACCCCGGTTCCGCGAGCACCGTGATGCCGAGTGCGTTGAGCACCTCCTTTGTGATCTCGATCTGACCGCGGAACTCGTCAGGCGTGGACGTCCGATTGGCTTTGTATTCCGGGAACTTGTCGGCGCGGAACGTCTGCCGGGACACGTCGAACGCGGCGGCGACATGGGTGGGCGTCTCGTCGCGCAACAGGTTGATCAACATCGCGGTGAACCCATACACCGCGTTCGTGGTCAGTCCGCCCTGGGTCTTGAAGTTCTCCGCCGGTAGCGCATAGAACGCGCGAAACGCCAGCGAATTGCCGTCCAACAGCATCAATGTGGGCTTGGCCGCGGTATCGGCTCCGGCAGGCGGGGCGGAAGGGGACGCTGACTTGGCGGGGCTCACGGAATCACTCTAGGCAGCCGCGCCGACACACAACCGCTGTGGCATAAAGAGGCCATGTCCACCTTCGTGTTGATCCCCGGTGCGTGCCACGGCGCTTGGTGCTTCGACGATCTCGCGGCAAGGCTGCGCTCCCGGGGTCACCGGGTCTTGGCGTACACGTTGACCGGTGTCTCCGAACGCGCGCACCTGCTGCATTCCGGCGTGAACCTGGACACCCATATCCGCGACGTGGTGTCGGCGCTCGTCGTTGAGCAAGTGCGCGATGCCGTCCTTGTGGGGCACAGCTACGGCGGAATGGTGATGACCGGCGTCGCCGATCAGCTGCCACAGATCGTTGATTCGCTGGTTTACATCGACGCATTCGTTCCCCGCCATGGCGATTCGTGCTGGACATTGACCACCGACGAGCAGCGCGAGTGGTACATCGGAGTGGACGAGACGGGGTACGGCGTTCCGCCGCTGCCATTCTTCGACGAGCGGGCGACGGCGCACCCGCTGGCCTCTCTTCTCCAGCCGATCGTGCTGCGCGGCGACCTGAACAGGTTCCGGCGGCGCGATTACGTGTTCGCACAGGGGTGGGAAGGCGAGTCACCGTTCCGCGCGACCTACGAGCAGGTGCGCAGCGATCCGCGGTGGAACACTCACCCCCTCGACGGGGGCCACAACCTCATGCGCGATTGTCCCGACGAGCTGGAGCGGATTCTCATCGGAGCCGGTGACGCTAGCTGATGAGCTCCTCGAAGCGCGCTAGCGCGGCGTCGAGGTCCTCTTCGTCGTACAGCTCGCAGCGGTTGAGGCGAGCGGCTTCTAGTCTGACAAGGTCTATTCCGCGCCATTCGGCGTCGAAGCCATCCTTCGAAGTGCCCTGCGCCACCCGTGTGACGACCGCTCCCTGGTCGCCCAAGCGATGCACGGCCTCGATGTAGACTCCGGTTCGCGGCGAGTCGTCCCATGTCGCGCGAAGATGCGCAGGTAGGCCCCCTTCCTCCATCGTGACAAGTCGCCTGTGGTCGATATTGACCCAGTCGCGGGTACGCGGAGGCAGTTCTCGACGGCTCAAGGCCGAGTACTGATTTGCGACGACGCGCCACGTCTCCGCATGGACGGCCGCTTCGCCCGCCAGATACCTCGCGTCGAGTTCTTCGATAGCTGCGACGAAGTCGTCGGCGTCGAAGGCAATGTGTGCCGCTAACTGGTTCTCGGAGTTCACCTCGACCACGGCGAGCAGGTCGATGTCGAATTCCCCTTGTCGCGTGTTGCAGTTCGTCGATGAAAGACGAGCGAGGGCCAGGAGTTCGCCGCGTGTCGCGATAACGGTCAAGCTCATGGCGGCCTCGACCTCAAAGGCTTGCATGTTGGTCACCACGTCACCGCGACCGCTCCAGCGTCCTGCGTTCACCACCCGTCGGAGATCGTCGAATGAACATGCGTCGGCAAGAGTCGAACCCATCGCATTCCAGTCCCGAGCCGAATAACATGCGTAAAAGCGCTGGGCCGCTTGGCTTGCCGCATTCTCCACTCGTGGCGTCGGACGGCTGAGCTCGTCGAAGCGGGCCGAAGCCGCCTCGAGGTCTGCTTCGCTGAAAAGTTCACTCCGACTGAGCAGATCGCCGTCGAACATGACTAGGCCGACCTCGCGGAATTCGACCTCCAGGCCGTCGTGTGAAGTTCCGTGCGCTACGTGTGTGACGACGGCTCCTCGGCGGTTCAGCCGATTAACCACTGCGACGTAGTTGTGGACCTCACGGGCAAGGTCCCAGCCCGCACGCAGGTATGGGATCAGATCACCTGGCGCGAAGGCGGCCACTCGACGGTGATCGAGGCTTACCCAATTCGGAGTCGTCGGGGGCAGTTTGCGGCGATTGAGTGCGTATTCGGCGCTTACCACGAGCGACCATGTGTGCGCGTAGGGTGCCGCTTCCCCTGCGATGTAACGGGCATCGAGTTCCGCAATGGCGGCCTCAAGGTCATCGACGTCGAATACCACCCCGGCGATGATGCGTTCGTCTGCATCGATTTCGACGACCTCGAGAGTGACTGTGTGGTACGGCTCAGCGTGTCGGCTCCGGCCGGAGGCACGCGTGCGACTGAGTAGCAGACGCTGACCGCGGGTAGCGACAATGTCGGAAGTGAACTTCTCGACGCCGACTTCGGCGATGCCTTTCAAATCCCCGATCACAGTTTCGCGGCCTTGCCTTAGACCGATGTTGACCACCCGACGCCGGTCGATGTAGGACAGGCTCGGGGACATGAGTTCGGCCATGCCGGTCCAGTCGCGCGCCTCGAAGCACCTGCGTTGTTCCGCATATACCCGGCTTACCGGAGTCTCCACTTGTGCTGTCTGGCTGCGTAATTCGTCGAAGCGGGTGAGTGCAGCGTCGAGATCCTCTTCGTCGAAGAGCTCGGCGCGATCGATAATTCCCTGTTTCGCGGTCATCAGTTGGACGCCCCGCCACTCGGCGGTGAAACCGTATTGCGAGCTTCCGATCCCTACCCACGTACACACCGCGCCGAGTTCGCTTATTCGATGCACGCTTTCGACGTAGACACTTACGCGTTGCCCGAGCTCCCAACCGGCGCGAATATATTCGATACCTTCACCGGGCGCAAACGCTGCCACACGGCGGTGATCGATACTCACGACGTCCGGTGCCGCCGGTGCAAATTCGCGCCGATTGTGCGCGGTGTACGCGCCGGCAATTGCCGACCATGTTCGGGCGTACGGCGCAGCCTCGCCGGCGACATAGCGGGCGTCGAGCGCCGCGAAGGCAGCGTCGAAGTCATTGGGGTCGAACCAGATACGGGCAATGATGCGATTGTCGCCGTTGACCTCGACGATACTGATCGCCTCTGTATGGAAGACGTCGGGCCGCTGATCCGCGGCCGACCAGCGGGTGCGGCTGAGGACCAGGCGGTCACCCCGGGTTGCGATGGGCTGTGGTGGCTCGAACCTGATCCTGGCGTCGCCCGCGGTCTTCATCAATTCGATGACAACGTCCCGATTCTGCGGGCGTCCAACGTTCACCACGTGACGACGATCATCGCTGTGATAGTCGTCGGCCAGGATCTCGGTAATCGCGTCGAAGTCGCTGGCTTCGAAGTAAGCGTGGATGCGCTCGTTGGCTCGGCTTGCCGCATTCTCGAGTCGCGGTCCTGGCCGACTGAGGTCGTCGAATCTTGCGAGAGCGGCATCGAGGTCTGGCTCGTCGAACAGTTCGCAACGGTTGACCAAGTTGGCTTCGATGGTCATCAGTGTGATCACCCGCCACTGGGCCTCGAATCCCTCTTTCGTCGTTCCGTACGCCTCCTGCATGACGACCGCTCCAAGGTCGGTCAACTGGTGTACCGCCTCGACATAGGTCTTGAGGTTTGCCATGAGGTCCGACGTGGCGCGGGAGTATTCATCTAGAGTGCTGGCCGCGGTCGTTGCGCGGAGCCGGTGATCGACGACCGAAGCATCTTTTGTCATCGGCCATTCCAGGTTGCGATTATTCGCCTTGATGGCTCCCACAATGACCGACCACGCGCGCGCATGCGGCGCCGCCTCCCCGGCAAGGTACCGCGCGTCGAGTTCTTCCATAGCGGCGTCGATGTCCTCTAGGTCGAAAACGACAACCGCCGCGATCCGTCCATCGGCGTCGATCTCAACAAGGTTATGGGCATCGTTCTGAATGGTTCGAGCATCGGGACCCGAGACGCGAACGTGCATCAGCGCAAGGCGCTCGCCGCGAATCGCTATGACACCCAACGTATTAATCATGAAACCGACACCGACGGTTGCGCGCAGATCGTCCATATTGGCGTCGCGGCCGCGTAGGATTCCGGCATTGACCACCCGGCGGCGATCCTCGACGACGACGTTGTCGGCCGCGATGTCAGCCACGGCATCCCAGTCGCTTGCCTCGATATACCCCTGCAGCCGCGCGTGAGCTCGGGTCGCCGCGTTCTCCAGTCGCGCTTCCGGCCGGGTGAGCTGTTCGAACTTCGCGAGCGCTGTATCGAGGTCCGCCTCGTCGAAAACCTCGCAGCGGTCGATCATCTGCCCCTTTACGGTCAGGAGTGCGACCCCTCGCCACTCGGCATCGAAACCCTGTTGAGAGGTCTCATGAGCCGTGTAGGTGAGCACCGCTCCACGGTCATTCAGCTGGTGTACGGCTTCGATGTATGTCGCCGTGCTTTGTCCGGCATCCCGTCCGGCGCGGAGGTAGCCATTCAGCTCATCGACTCCGAACGCGCTTTCGCCTCGATGGTCGATGGTGACGCAATCCGGCGTCAACGGCGGCATTTCGAGTCGGTTGACTGCCGCGTAGGCCTGCGCGATGACCGACCACGTGTCTGCGTGTGCGGCGGCCTCGCCGGCGAGGTACCGCGTATCCAGTTCGGCGATGGCCGCGTCAAAATCGTTGAGGTCGAGCACTATGGACGCGATAACCTGTTCTGCGGCATCGATTTCAACTATGGCGAGTATCTCCATGAGGAGTTCCTCACCATGCTGTTTCCATCCCGAGATTCGGACGTGGACGAGCGCGAGGCGCTCACCCCTTGTGGCAGTGACCGTCGTTGAAATTCCAGTGACACCGACCCCGGCGATAGCATGCGTGTCTGCGATGGCCGCAGATCTGCCATGTCTTACCCCGGCGTTCACAACTCGCCGGCGATCGTCAGCGTAATAGTCCTCGGCCACTCGCGCTGCCATGGCCTCCAAGTCACCTGCTGCAAAGTGGGACCAGATCTGTTCGATCACTCGGCTTGCCGCGTTTTCCAATCGCGGTGCTGGACGGTTCAGTTCGTCGAATCGCTCGAGCGCGGCATCAAGGTCTTCCTCGTCGAAGAGCTCGGTGCGCTTGATCTTCTCGCCTTCGACGAGCAGCAGGGCGACGCCACACCATTCGGCTTCGAAGCCTTCTCGCGAGGTACCACGCGCGGCATAGGTGATGACTGCCGCGAGGTCGCTCAGCCGATGCACGGCCTGGTTGTATGCCAGCGCGCGTTGATTTCCAGTCCTACCGGAGTCAACGTACGCAAATAGCTCTGCGGCCCCGAACGCTGTTTCCCTTCGGTGGTCGATCTGCACCCAATCCGGCGTAGTCGGGTACGGCTCGAGCCGGTTGACCGCGGCGTAGGACTGCGAGATCACCGACCACGTGTGTGCATACGGTGCCGCCTCACCGGCGATGTACCGACGGTCGAGTTCCGCAATCGCAGACTCGATGTCGTCAGCGTCGAATACGACGACGGCAGCGATCACGTTGTCGCCGTTGAGCTCTATGATGTGGAGGGCCTCAACACTGAACGCATTGAGTTCCCGACTCGGATAGCGAGCGCGTGTGAGGGCCAGACGCTCGCCGCGGGTCGCAATCACGCTCCAATCCACGCCGGCGAACCCGAGAGAGACTCCGGTCCTGAATTGTTCGATGATGGTGTCGGAGCCTTGTTGGACGCCGGCGTTCGCGGCTGTGCGGCGATCATCCGTGCAAAGGTCGTCGGCTAGGACCTCCGCCATCGCTTCCCAGTCACCGGCGTTGAAGGACTGAAAGAATCGGGCTGCAACGCGTATTGCGGTGTTCTGCAACCGCTGTGCCGGCTGAACGAGTTCCTCGAACTTCGCCAGCGCAGTCTCGAGGTCTGCCTCGTCAAAAATCTCACTGCGGTTGATCAGATCACCGTCAAGGGTGATGACGCAGATCGCCGTCCACTCGGCGATGAGACCCTCTTGGGAGTTTTCACTCGAGGACGAATGGACCACGGCTCCAACCTCGTTCAGGCGGTATACCACCTCGATAAACGCGCTGACGTCTCGTGTGTCATTCCAGTTAGCGGGTAACGCAGGCAACGCACCAGGCTCGAAGGATGGACCACGCCGATGGTCGACGGTGACCCAATCCCGTGTTGTGGCCGGCGGTTCGCGCCGGTTGAGCGTGGCCATAGCCCGTGTAATCGTTGACCACGTGTGCGCGTATGGCGCCGCTTCTCCGGCCATGTAGCGCGTATCGAGCTCGGCAACGGCGGAATCGACGTCGTGGGGTTCGAACACAATGTGTGCCGACAGCTGGTTCTGGGTGCTGATCTCAACGACGCCGAGTAGGTCAGTGATGAACGGTGCGGGTCCTCGGTCTCCCGTAAAGCGAAGACGGCGCAGCGCCAGGTGCTCTCCACGTGTCGCAATGACAGTCGAAATCGCGCTCCTGGCCCCGACTTCGGCCATGACTTTCACGTTCTCGATTTCGACGTCGCGTCCCTGTCGGATGCCGGCGTTCACCGCCTGTCGACGATCGTGGAGCAGAAAGTCGTCGGTCAGATGCCCGGCCATGGCATCCCAGTCATGGGCCGCAAAGCAATTCCAGAAGCGTTGGTCCACTCGGCTTGCCGCATTTTGTAGCTGGCCCGCATCTGGTTGCTCTGCGTCAAGCCGAGCATGCCTGGCGTCGAGCTCGGCCAAGGCAGCGTCTACGTCCTCGACGTCGAACCAGACCTGCAGTGCAATACGGCCCTCTTCGTCCAGGCTTATGAGGTGGAGTAGCTCATCTCGCGGCGCATCAGGTCGACCGCCTTTTGTTCCGATCTCCACTCTGGTGAGGGCAAGACGCTCGCCCCGTATTGCGAGAACAACACGGCGATTCAGCACCATGCCCTCATCTGAGAGTTGCCTGCTTTGCGCCGCCACCTCCTCAGGCTTGAATAGCCGTTGGGGAAAACCGACGATCTTGCGCCGACTTTCGATGGTGAAGTTCGGTGCAAGCGCTTGGCTCAATGTGGCCCAGGCTCCGCTAATGATGGCCTCGTCGGATTCGCGGATCGCTTGCACGCACGCGTTGTCCAGCTCGACGGCCGGTTCATCCGGTAGTGGTGCCCTCGGCGCCGGAACGCGCTCATCAAGAATGCTGTGCGCCCTTTCGACAAGTGCCGCTGCGCCTTTCCGCTCATACAAGTCAGCAGCCCGCTGGGCCGCGGCTCGCGCGCCCGCTGCATCGCCGGCTACACCCAGCACCATTGCCAGACAAAGACACGCGTCGCCGTGGTGAGCTAACAGGTCGGTGCGCTCGGCCAGACTCACGGCGGCTTCCGCCACGCGCCGAGCCTCGCCATGCTCACCCTGGCCGGACAACAGTTGCGACCGCAACGTGCGCCAGGCGATCGACGCCTGCAACGCATGGCCTGCTAACCGCTCGCTCTCCGAACACAACTCATCAGCCTCGGCGCTTCGGCCCAACGCAAGACAAGCCCGACCCAGCAGCGCGGCCGTCTCCGCGGTGTCAGCATCCAGACCCATCCGGCGAAAACCGTTGTAAGCCTGACGAAGATGTGGCTCTGCCGCCGCGGGATCATCGACCACCAACTCGACGATGCCCGCGAACTGCTCGACTTCGAGCAACGCATGCCGCAGGCCGAGTTCGGTGACCGTGCGCCGTGCCGAGTCGATCATCCGCCGAGCCGCTGCTGCCCGGCCGCGAAATGCTTCCAACACTGCTTGACAGCGTGTCGACGTCGCCTCGACCGCCGGCGAGTCCGTCGTAATCCGCAGCAGCCGCACCACGTCAAGGCAGCGCCCACCCGCACGCGGCACCGGGTTCGGCCCCCACAACGCCGCGAGCGGTGCACCGGCCAACACCGCGTTCACCCGGCGGTGATCACGCGCCCGCCGTGCCGCAGTGAGCGCATTGTCCAGCGCCACCTCGCAATCGGCGATCCGCCCAAGCCGAGCCAGGCACCCAGCGCGCACGGTATGCGCCTTGGCTTCCCCTGCAGCGTCGTCCAACGCCGCCAACTTGTCGGCGGCCGCACCCAGCGCGGCTTCGACATCGTCCAACCGCTCGGGGTGGATCAAGATGGACAGCTGGCCGTCGAAGCATGTCGCCCACGCGGCGAGCCGCTCCGAATCCCGCGTTGCCTCTTGCAGTTTTCCGACGGCACCGGCTGCCGAAGCCACGTCGCCTGCGGCCAGCAGCGCCTCACAGCGCGCAACCAAGAGGTCTGCCGTCTGCTCGTCACGATCGGGTAGTTCTTCGTCGATCTCTTCCAGTGTATGCAGGGCGCGGTCGTACAGATCGGCGGCACCTTCATACGCCAACCGCGTCATCGCCTGATCCGCCGCGCGCCGGCAGTACTCGACGGCCTTGCCCGCGTTGCCCGCCCACGCGCATTCGAAATAGTGGTGCGCCAGTTCGGCGAGCAGCTCGTCGCTGGCACCGGGCTGTGCTTCCAGAGTCGTGGCGATCCGTTGGTGCAGCCGCATGCGCCGCACGGACGGCAACTCGGCGAGCAGTGACTGACGCACCAGAGCGTGGTTGAACCGGTAATGCCCGCCGGGCTCTTCGATGACGATGCCGGCCTTGCATGCCTCGTCGAACGCATCGACAAGATCCTGGTCGGTGACTCGCTCGACGAGTTCGACGGCGAATCGGCTGCCGACGACAGCGGCTGCCGCCAGCGCCTTGTTCGTCTCCGCAGGCAGCCGAGAAAGCCTGCGGCTCACCGCTTCCCGAACGCCCTGCGGCAACGTGCTCTGATCCCACACCCTGTCACTTTCATCGACGTGGCGCAGAGCCTCGATGAGGAAGAACGGGTTGCCGCCGGTGACGGAGGCCAGCGCCCGCGCCAGCTCTTCGTCGTCGTAGCCCGCCTCCGCGACATAGGCGGTCACGTCGTCCTCGTCGAGACCGCCGAGGGTGATGCGGGTGGCGGTGCCGTCGCGGTGAAGGTCGGCGAGCATCGCCGCCAGCGGATGCGACCGATCCAAGTCGGTGCTTCGGTAGGTACCGACGATCTGCACGCGGGCGTGCTCGCCGAATCGCAATACATGCCGCAACAGCAGCAGCGTGGGCTTGGCCGCCCAGTGCAGGTCATCGAGGATCAGCACCACAGGCATGTTCGTCGACGCGGCGTCAAGCAGCGCCACGACGGCGTCGAACAGCGCGTAGCGTTCCGTGTCGGGATCGCCACGCGTCGGCGCCGACATATCCGGCAGCAGGTCTGTAAGCGTCGGCACGAGTGGCACCAGCGCTTCTACGCCGCGCAGACCCCGCAACCGACTGGCAGCAAGACATGGGACCAGCGCGCGCAGAGCCTCGGCGAACGGCTGGTACGGCGCGCCGAGATCCTCGTCGCAACGGCCGTAGAGAACAACGGCGCCTTGCTCGTAGGCCTGCCGGGACCATTCGCCGGCCAGACGCGTCTTGCCCACCCCGGGTTCGCCCGCAATCAAAACTGCCCGCATACCGCCGGCCAGCGCCGTCTGCCAGGTGGTCCAGAGCCGTGCGAGCTCCGAGCCGCGCCCGACGAACGGCCCCGGGCCGGCGAGGACCGACGGCAGCCCGGGACGCTCGATGGGGGCATCGGCTGGCTCAGGCTGGGCTGTGACGGCCTCGACGCAAAGTTCGAAAACATGCTCGGGTCGTGCCAGGTTCTTCAACTGGCGCACACCCAAGTCGGCGAGCACGACGTCGTCGGGCAGCGAGTCGATGACGAGCTCGGCGGTCGCCCCTGAGCAGAGGATCTGTCCGCCCGTGGCCAGCGACCGCAGCCGGGCAGCACGGTTGACCGCGCGGCCGAAGTAGTCGCCGTCGCGAAGCTCCGCCTCGCCGGTGTGCAGCGCAATGCGGATGCGCATCGGCTGCCGGAGCGCCCACGGCTCGCGGCTGATGGCGTCTTGCAGCTCGATGGCGGCGGCGGCAGCAGCCGACGGCCGCTCGAAGACCGAGAACGTCGCGTCGCCTTCGCCGCGGGTCTTGATCAGCCGTCCGCCGCGTGCCGTGACGATGTGTTCGACGAGCTCGTCGTGACGGGCGAGCGCCACGGCCATCGCCTCCGCGTCGGCCTCCCATGCGGCGGTCGAGCCTTCGATATCGGTGAGCAAGAATGTCACCGCGCGTGTCACCGTCGAAACGTCCTGCGCGGCAGGCGCTTCCAGCGCTGCATCTTGCGCGACGATGGCGGCCTGCAGACGTCGAAGCTCGGGCCCCGGGTCCACTCCCAGCTCCTCGGCCAGCAGCGATCTCGCCCGCTGGTACGCGCCCAACGCTTCGCCCTGCCGGCCGGCGCGGTACAGCGCCAGGATCAGCTGACCCCAACGTCTTTCGCGCAGCGGCGCGTCAGCCACCGCCGCTTCCAGCTCGCCGATGATCTCCGCCGCCCGCCCCGTCGCAAGCAAGGCATCGGCGCGGTCCTCGACAAGGGCAGCGTGACTCTCGATCCAGCGGGTCTTTTCCGAGGAGCCGCGCGGTGTATCGGGGAGCTCGGGAATGCCTCGCCACAGCGTCAGCGCCTCGTCGAATGACACCACCGCACCGCTCGCATCGCCGGCGCCCGCCGCATCACGACCGTGCCGAGCGGCCCGTTTGTAATGCAAGGTGTCCACGTCTGCGCCTGCCAGCGTCCACCCTGCCCCCTCAGTCACCACGACTCGGTCGCCGAGCGCGCGCCGCAGCGACGAAATGTGCGTCTGCAGGGCCTTGGCAGCAGTCCGGGGCGGATCGGCGCCCCACAGCAATTCGACGAGAGTGTCTGCTGGGACCACGGAACCCACATGGAGGCCGAGCATCGTCAGGACGGCGCGCGGTTTGGTGCCCGGAATCGAGGCCGGCGCGCCATCGGTCCGGACCTGGAGAGGACCCAAAACCCCCAGCTCCACCGCTAAAAGCGTAGTCACCGGACCATCGTCTTGTGGGTGAATCAACATGCGGTCAAGGACCAGTAAAGGCCTGCCTTCGGCGGCCCAAACTGGAACACGTTTCAGTTTTGGGGTCGTGGTCGGTACGCTAACCGACGTGTCGACATCCACCCAACCGGCGATCGACGGCTGGTTCGCCACCGATGGATCAGGTGCGCCGTACCTGATCGGTTCGAAGTGCCACCAGTGCGGCACCTACGTCTTTCCGCCGCGTGCCAACAACTGCCCCAATCCCGGCTGTGACGGCGACGAGCTCGCGCAGGTTCCTCTGTCCCGCCGCGGCACATTGTGGAGCTACACCGAAAACCGGTACCCACCGCCGGCGCCCTACCCGGCGCCAGATCCGTTCGAGCCGTTCGCCATTGCCGCAGTGGAGCTCGCCGACGAGGGAATGATCGTCCTGGCGAAGGTCGTCGAGGGCACGTTGGCCGCTGACTTGAAAGTCGGCATGGAGATGGAACTGACCACCATGCCCCTGTTCGTCGACGACGACGGCGTCGAGCGCGTGGTGCACGCGTGGAGGATTGCGCAATGAGCCCAGAACCGCTTTACATACTCGGCGCCGGCATGCACCCGTGGGGCAAATGGGGCCGCGACTTCACCGAGTACGGCGTCGTCGCTGCGCGTTCGGCGTTGGCCGAGGCGGGTCTGGATTGGCGGCAGATCCAATTCGTCGCAGGCGCCGACACCATCCGCAACGGCTACCCCGGCTTCATCGCCGGCTCGACGTTCGCGCAGAAGCTCGGCTGGAACGGCGTGCCCGTGAGTTCGAACTACGCCGCCTGCGCTAGCGGTTCGCAAGCCCTCCAGAGTGCTCGCGCGCAGATTCTCGCGGGTTTCTGCGATGTCGCGCTGGTTGTCGGTGCAGACACCACGCCCAAGGGCGCGTTCGCGCCGGTCGGCGGGGAGCGCAGAAACGACCCGGACTGGCAGCGCTTCCACCTCATCGGGGCGATGAACCCCGTGTACTTCGCCTTGCTCGCTCGCAGGCGAATGGACCTCTACGGCGCCACCTCCGAGGACTTCGCTCAGGTCAAGGTCAAGAACGCCAGGCACGGCGTGCAAAACCCGTACGCCCGCTACCGCAAGGAGACGTCGGTGGACGACGTGCTCGCCAGTCCGGTCGTCGCAGATCCGTTGCGGCAGCTGGATATTTGCGCGACATCCGACGGCGCCGCCGCGCTGGTGGTGGCCAGCGCCGAGTTCGCCCGCAAGCATCTCGGCTCGCTGGAGGGAGTGCCGTCGGTGCGGGCGGTCAGCACCGTCACCCCGCGGTATCCGCAGCATCTGCCCGAATTGCCCGACATTGCAACGGATTCCACCGCGGTCGTGCCTGCTCCGGATCGGGTGTTCAAGGACCAGATCATCGACGCGGCGTACGAGGAGGCGGGCATCGGGCCAGAGGACGTCAGCTTGGCCGAGGTCTACGATCTCTCGACCGCCTTGGAACTTGACTGGTACGAACACCTGGGACTGTGCGAGAAGGGGGAGGCCGAGTCGCTGCTGCGCACCGGGGCGACGACGATCGGCGGCCGCGTGCCGGTGAATCCATCCGGCGGACTGGCGTGCTTCGGAGAAGCCATACCAGCGCAGGCCATTGCCCAAGTGTGCGAATTGAATTGGCAACTGCGCGGGCAGGCTACAGGGCGTCAAGTCGAGAATGCAGCCGTCGGCATCACGGCCAATCAAGGCCTGTTCGGTCACGGGTCGTCGGTGATCGTCGCGCGCTGACCGCTCCTATAGAGCTTGGTCGATCTCGTCGCGCTGCGACGTTTGTACCGCTGTCGCTCGGGTAGAACCGGTGTGGATCGCTCACCGCTTCTCGAAAAGGACGACCATGACAGCTATAGCCAGGCTGCGCGAGGCGCAGCGCCGCGTGTTCAAGGCTCAGCGACGACTTTGGCTGCTCGAAGCGGCGTTCTGGCCCACGCTGGTCGTGGTTGCGGCGGCCGCGCTGGCCGGCTTGGGATGGTGGCTGCGGCGCCGGTCAACCGCCGGCCGGTCTGTTGCCCCACCGAGTCAGCCGACCACGGCCGGCTCGACGCTGTGACGGTGCGGCCGTTGCGGCTGCGGCTCGCAACGCGCCTTATCGTCCTGCGCGCATCGCACGTCAGGCAACGCCGAGGTAGGCGGCCCGGATGCTGTCGTCGTTGAGGAGCTGCTGCGCCTGCCCTTCGCGCGTGATGGTCCCGGTCTCGAGGATGTAGGCGCGGTCCGAACGGCTCAAGGCTTGCTGGGCATTCTGCTCGACCAGCAGCACCGTGGTGCCTTGGGAGTTGATCTCGGAAATGATCCGGAAGATCTGCTGAATCATCATGGGCGCCAGGCCCATCGACGGTTCGTCCAACAGCAGCACCTTTGGCCTGGCCATCAGAGCTCGCGCGATGGCGAGCATCTGCTGTTCGCCGCCGGACAGTGTGCCGCCCACCTGCTGACGCCGTTCCGCCAACCGGGGGAACGTCTCGAAGATCCACTCGAGTTTCGCCCGGTGCTCGGCTCGTGACCGGAAAGTCCTTCCGTAGCAGCCCATTTCGAGGTTCTCGACGATGGACATCCCCGGGAACACACCGCGGCCCTCGGGCGCCTGGATCAGCCCGTCGACGACCCGCTGATGGGCCTTCACCCGGGAGATGTCGCGGCCTTCGAACCAGATGGAGCCGCGAGTCAGCGGCCGCAGACCGGAGATCGCTCGCATGGTGGTGGTCTTGCCGGCGCCATTGGAACCCAAGAGCGTGACCAGCTCACCCTCCCGCACCTGTAACGACACGCCGTGCAGCGCCTCGATCCGGCCGTAATGCACGACGACGTCGCGCAATTCGAGCAACGCCGCGCTGTTATCGGATGTCGTCATCCGGCACTCCCAGATAGGCGGCAATCACCGCCGGGTCGTCACGGATCGCCGATGGAACGCCCTCGGCGATTTTGCGGCCGAACTCCAGCACCACGATCCGGTCGGTGACACCCATCACCAGTCGCATGTCGTGCTCGATGAGCAGCACGGTATATCCGTCGTCGCGAATCTTGTTGATCAACTCGATCAGTGCCGCCTTCTCGGCGGGGTTGAATCCGGCTGCCGGCTCGTCGAGGCACAGCAGCTTCGGTTCGGTGGCCAGCGCCCGGGCAATTTCTAGCCGCCGTTGGTCGCCATAGGGCAGATTTTCTGCCTTTTCCTCGCCGCGCGACGCGATTCCGACGAATTTCAAAAGCGCGGCGGCGCGTTCGATCGCATCGCTCTCCTCGCGGCGATGGCGTGGGCCACGAAAAACCGCACCGGGCACCGAGGTCTTGTGACGTGCATCAGTGCCCACGACGACGTTCTCCAGGGCCGTCATCTCGCCCCAGAGCCTGATGTTCTGGAACGTACGGGCGATGCCGCGGCGAGTGATCTGGTGGCGTTTGATGCGACCCAGCGGCGCGCCGTCGAAGATCACCGTGCCCGCGCTGGGCCGATACACGCCGGTGATCGCGTTGAAGCACGTCGTCTTGCCGGCACCGTTTGGCCCGATGAGCCCGAGGATCTCGCCGCGCCGGATGCTGAAGCTCACCGCGTCGAGCGCCACCAGACCACCGAAGCGGACCGTGAGATCTCGTGTCTCCAGGAGAGTTTCGCCCTCAGCCGCATGCACCTCACGGTGCAGCCCGGCGACCTCATCGACGCTCATACGGGGGACTCACTGCGCCGCAGCAACTCGCGCGCTGACTTGCCGTATGCCAACAGCTGCTGACGCACCGGGAAGAGGCCCTGCGGGCGGAAGATCATCAGCACCACCAGTGCGAGCCCGAAGAACAAGTACTTCAGGTCACCGAGATTGATGCCGAGGAAGTGCACGCCGAGCAATCGGTTGGGCAGGTAGACGATCACGAACGCGCCGAATATGACGCCCAGTTTGTTGCCTTGACCGCCGAGCACGACCGCGCACAGAAAGAGCATCGAGTTGATGATGTTGAAGTTGGTGGGTGCCACGTACTGCACCTGGCCGGCGTAGAGCGCACCGGACAGCCCGCCGATGCCGGCGCCGATGACGAACGCCCACAGCTTGAAGCGAAAGGTGTTGACGCCCATCACCTCTGCGGCATCCTCGTCCTCGCGGATTGCCACCCACGCCCGTCCCACCCTGCTTCGCTCCAGATTGCCGACGAGGATCAACACGGCTGCCACCAACACCAGCCCCAGCCAGAACCACCAGGTTCCGTAGTTGGCGTCCCCGCCCGAATTACCGCTGGAGAACACGCCTTGCGGCAAGTTGTCCCGCTCCCCCAACCGCGGGTAGGCGATCTGATTGAGGCCACGTGATCCGTTGGTGATGTCCTGCAAATTGTCGGCCAGCAGCCGGATGATCTCGCCGAAGCCGAGAGTGACGATCGCCAGATAGTCTCCGCGCAAGCGCAGGGTCGGCGTGCCCAGGACCAGGCCCGCGAACGCGGTGACGCAGATCGCGATCGGCACACATGACAGCCACGCCCAGTCGGTGCTGAAGAAGCCAGTGGGCCCCATCTTGTTCCATGGGCTGTCCGGACTGGTGAGCAGAGCGACGGTGTAGGCACCGACGGCGTAGAACCCGACGTAGCCAAGATCGAGCAGACCCGCCTGACCCACCACCACGTTGAGTCCGATCGCGATCAGCGCCACCATCGCGAACTGCGCCATCACACCGCCGAAGCTGATGCCCGGGGTATCCAGAAAGCCCGGTGTATGCAGCGGCAGCAACGCAACCAGCGCGAAACACACAATGCCCACAACCCATTTCGCTTGTCGACTCAGCTGGTTCCACCATTGGCGGAGCGCGTCACCGGGGCGGGCGAGCATCTGGCTTCGGCTCATACCCGTGCCTTTCCGAGGCTTTCACCCAGTATCCCCGTCGGGCGGACCAGCAGCACCAGCACCAGCAAGACGAACGCGACAACATCGCGCCACTGGGTTCCGAAAACGGCCTGCCCGTAGTTCTCCATCACGCCGAGCAACAGTCCACCGAGCAGCGCGCCGCGCAGGTTGCCGATGCCACCGAGGACCGCAGCGGAGAACGCCTTGATACCGAGCAGGAAGCCGCCCGAGTAGATGATTCCCTGCGGCACCTTCAGCGTGTACAGCAGCGCCGCTGCGCCGGCCAGCAGGCCACCGATGAGGAAGGTCGTCATGATGGTGCGTTCTCGCGACACGCCCATCAGAGTGGCCGTCGTGGGATCTTGGGCCACCGCGCGGATGCCACGACCGAATTTCGTCCGATTGATCGCCACGTCGGTAAGCGCCGCAAAGATCAGCGCGGCGGCAATGACCACCAGAGTGATGTTCGAGATGTCGGCCCCGAACACCCTGAACTGAATCTTGGGCACCACCAAGATGATCGGCTGCTGGGCGTTGCTGCCGCCGTAGCCCTTCAGCAACTGCGGCAGCACGAAGTGCACGAATTCCTGCAGCACGAACGACATACCGATCGCGGTGATCAGGAAGGTGAGCGGGCGGGCGTTTCGCCGGCGCAGCGGCCGGTATGCTACTGCTTCCAAACCGATTGCAGCCGAACCGGATACGGCCATCGCGACAATCATCGCAATCCCGAGATACAGCACCGTCAGCCCGATTCCCTTGCCGTATGCGTTGCCGCTCGGGGCGAAGCCGAGAATCATGTCGAGCGCGAAGTAGGAGCCGAACATGCCGAGCATGAAGATCTCGGAATGCGCGAAGTTGATCAGCCGCAGCACACCGAACACCAGCGTGTAGCCGACCGCCACCAATGCATAGATTGCGCCCCAGGCCAGGCCGTCAATTGTCAACTGCCCGAAGCCGTGCCGCAGACCGTCCAGATTGAACGTGATGTTGGCGGCGTACACGGCGCACTGGCCGAGGCAATCGTCGATCATCCGGTGGCGGCTCCTCGATTACGAGAACGCGTCCGAGTCGCCGTTGTCGGGTCTCGGACGCGCATCTCGCCCTGTGCGGCTACTGAACCTTGTAGATCCAGATCAGTGTGTTGGTCAGTTCACCTGTCGGATCCCACTGGTATTGGCGCGCGACGCCGGGGCCGTTGTACGTGCGGACGTAATCGAGCAGCTGCGGACGCGTGACGGCGCCCGAGTCGATGCCCTTGAGCAGGATGGTGGCCAGGTCGTATCCCTCGGTGCTGTACGTGCCGGGCGCCTGGTTGAACTTCTTGGTGTACTCGTCGGCGAAGGCAGGCGGGGCGGGGCTGCAGGGGCATGACAGGATCGCATCCTTCGATGCGCTGCCGGCCTGCTTGACGAACTCCGGATCCTTTGTGCCGTCGGCGGATACGAACGTTGCGGCGACGCCGCCGTCGCGCAATTGCTGCACGAACGGAGCGGCTTCGGCGTAGTAGCCGCTGTAGAACAGCGCATCCGGGCTGGCGTTCTTCACCTGGGTGACCGCGGCGGAAAAGTCCTTGTCGCCCTTCTTCACCGAGATGTTGCAGGCGCTGTCGGCGACCGGCCCGAGGGTCTGCCGCACCACATTGGCCAGGCCGACGCCGTAATCGGTGCTGTCGTCGACGACACACACCTTCTTGTTGTTGAGCGTGTTCTTCAGATAGTTGGCGACTGCGCGGCCCTGCGCGCCGTCGTTGCCCAGGCCACGGAAGAACGTCTTCCAGCCGTTCTGGGACAGCGTGACGTTGGTCGCCGACGCGGTCGCGGCCACCAGGCCGGCCTGGTTGAAGACACCGCCCGTGGCTTTGGTCTCACCGGAGAAGGCCGGGCCGATCAACCCGATGATGCTCGCGTCGTCGACGATCTGCGGAGCGATCGCGGTCGCTTTCTGCGGATCGCCTTCGGTGTCGAACGGCTTGAGCTGAACCTGGCAGCCGGGGTTGGCAGCGTTGTGCTTGTCGACGGCCAGCTGCACACCGTCTCTGATGTTGATGCCGAGCGCGGCGTCGGGGCCGTTGAGCGCTCCTGCCATCGCGATGCTGACCGTCGGGCAGGTGGCCTTACCGGTGCCGGCGGGATCCGCAGCGGCGGAGGTGTCCGGCGGCTTGATCTGCTTACCGTTGTCGTCGATAGGCACCTGCTCGACGATCTTGAGGTTCGTGCCGCTGCTCTCGTCTTTCGACTGGGTACAGCCGGCCATGCCGACGACCAGCAGCCCGACAGCACCGATCACCCAAGCACTCCGCGTCGCGCGACCGCGCACGTGTCACCTCCAGGTCAGCATGCGATGGCTAGAACGTCTAGAACGTTGGGATAGAACCATAGCCAACACCTTGCTGCCGTGCGCGGTGTTGTCCGAGCCGTCAGCTGGCCGACGAGGCGTCCTTCGATTTCGGTGGGGGCTCGCCGAGCGTCTCCAGCACCACTTCGGCCACCCGCTTCATCGTGGTCCGGCGGTCCATCGCGGCCCGCTGGATCCAGCGGAACGCCTCCGGCTCGGTCATCCCCTGCTTGCTCTGTAGCAGGCCTTTGGCACGTTCGACGAGTTTGCGGGTTTCCAATCGATCCGAGAGGCTCGCCACCTCCCGCTCCAGCTCGGCGATTTCGTTGAACCGGCTGACTGCGACCTCGATGGCCGGAACGAGGTCGGTCGCCGAGAACGGCTTGACCAGGTAGGCCATCGCGCCGGCGTCCCGAGCACGCTCGACGAGCTCTCGCTGGCTGAACGCCGTCAGCACCACGATCGGTGCAATCCGCTTCTGCGCGATTTCCCGGGCCGCGTCGATGCCGTCGCGGCGGGGCATCTTGACGTCCATGATCACCAGGTCGGGCCGCAGCGAATCGGCAAGCTCCACCGCTTCTTGCCCGTCGCCGGCTTGCCCGACGACCTCATAGCCCTCTTCCTTGAGCATCTCGGCCAAGTCGAGCCGGATGAGGGCCTCGTCTTCGGCCACGAGTACGCGGCGCGGCGTTGTGTTCGTCGCTCGTGGCTCCGACGATGACCCGGTCATGGATGCCATTGTGTCGTGGCACACGCGGCGCGGCGACCGGGGGGTTGTGACATGCAACGTGGGTACGATCCGCTGTGTGAATGCCCGGTTGCTGCGGTCAGCTGCGCAGCCCTGGGTCGTCGTCGCGGCGGCGCTGATGGCAGTGGCGGCAACGTGGATCTACGAGCGAATCCGTGACGTCTACCCGGTGGACTGGGCTGTCTACCGCTATGGCTCGGCAGCGGCATGGCGGGGTGTCGACCTGTACGCCGGCAACCTGCACGGCCAGCACATCGCCGACGAGGGCCTGCCGTTCACGTACACGCCGTTCGGCGCGCTGGTGCTGTGGCCCACGAACCTCGGCAGCCAAGAAGTCGGGCTGTGGGCGTGGAGCATCGCGTCGATGCTGGCGCTGGTGGCGGTGATCGCGATGGTGACGCCGTCGCAGCTGCGGTACCGCTGGATCGCCGTGTTCGGCATCGCATCGGCCGCGTGCGCCACGATCATGGTGTACGCGCACTTCTTCTTCGGCCAGATCAATATCCTCTTGATGCTGCTGGTGGTCGCCGATCTCACCCGACGCGACGACACCGCGCTCGGACGCCTCATACCCCGAGGAGTGCTGATCGGACTGGCCGCTGCGATCAAGCTGACGCCGGGGCTGTTCATCATCTATCTCGCCGCGGCCAGGCGGTGGCGGATGTTCTGGTGGAGCCTGGCCAGCTGCGCGGGCGCCTTCGTCCTGGCGTTCCTTGCCCGGCCCTCGCTGAGCATCGCGTTCTTCACCCACGGCCTGTGGCACCTGACGGATAAGGTGGCGCTGGGCACCAAGTTCGCCACGTCGGGCAACAACTCGATCCAGGGCCTGCTCGCGGCCGTGGGTGACTGGACGCGGCCGCTGGCGCTGATCCTGACGGCCGTCGCCGCCGTGGGTGGGCTGCTGTTGGCCCGACGAGCCACGGCTCATTCGGGCCTGCTGGCCGGCGGCCTGGTCATCGGCATGACAGCGACGCTGATCTCTCCGATCAGCTGGGTGCACCACTGGGTGTACCTCGTACCGGCCGCCGTGTTCATCTGGTTCCACCGCGGCTGGTGCGCCCGTGCGGTGGTCATCGGCGGCACGCTGGTGACGGTCTTCGCCACCCCCGAAGTCGGGCAGGACTGGCTGGTCGACCCCTCGCTCATCGAGGCGGTCGTCGGCTGGCTGCTGCGCGAAATGCTGATGCTGCTCGGCGTCCTCGCGATCGGGATCATTGCCTACGGCAGCCGACGTCCGTCACCGTCGGCGTCAGTCGAGGCGGGCACCGAAGTGGAGGAGCCTGTGCGAGCATCGCTATCGTGAGGTGCTGCGCCCTCGTATCCCAACTGGCAGAGGAACTGGACTCAAAACCCAGACAGTGTGGGTTCGAATCCCACCGAGGGCACTCCCGGCGCAGCATCGCCGCTCGAGGGTTGCACTGATTTCTCGTGCGCTGTTGCGAATTCGATTGACTCTCAACGCCTTTCGCATGGCCCACGCTGGTTGCGCACGGCCAGAGGACAATTCGCGCGGAGCCTGGCCGCACTTGCTTACCCGACAATTTCGCCAAAGTCGTCAGATCGCGATCCCGTTGACCTCAAGATGGACAGCAATCACGAAGGGATTGCACATGAACACCAAAGCAGCGACGATCGCCTCGGCCGCCTTCGGCGGTATTGCACTGGCGATTACGCTCGCCGTCGCACCAGCCGCCGGGGCAAGCCCCGCGATCACCGACACTTCGGCACGTCACCTCGGCGTGTTCGTCAACGAACCCGTCGACCCGGTCGACTGTGTCGAGGCCACCTCCAGTGAATGCAATCCCGGCGACCCCGCCGGCAGCACCGGGCTGTCGACCGGCCCGCAAACCGAACCTGACGTCGCCAGCGGGCCCGGCATGGGCCAGCCTGCGGGCAGCACGGGTCTGGATTCCGGCCCGACGATGCCGGTGGACGTCGACACCGACCCTGGCCTGCAGGACGGCGGTGAACCCGCCGGCGCCATCGGATAGCCGTCGATCTCTGCGGAGACCCGCCGTCGCGGGCGTCGCCCGATAAGCTGTCAGGATGGCCGCCGAGGTCGACGACGCGGCAGCAGGCCCCACCCGGACCTTCTGCGGTCCCCCGATGCACCTTCGGCCCCAAGCCACGGCGCGTAGCCGGCACTATGCCGACCGCGAAGCGCGCAGCCGCAAAGTCATCAACATCACCACCACCATCGCAGCGGTCGTCACCATCGGCTTCGCGGTGGTTCAGCTTGTGACCGAGAACGGGATCTGGCGCGTGGCGATGATCAACGTCGTGGCCGGGGTCATCTTCCTCGCGATCCCGCTGCTGCATCGATACGGCCTGGTGGTATCGCAGCTCACGCTGACCCTGACGTCGTACGTGGTGCTCTCGGTGCTGATCTGGAATGTCGGCACGGGTGCCGGCTTGCAGTTCTACTTCCTCGTCGCGGCCACCGTCGCGGTGCTGGTGCTCGGAATCGAGCACATCGTGCTCGCATGCGTCATCGTCGCGATCGGCGCGGGCATCGTGATCGCGCTGCAGTTCACCGTCCCCGCCGACACGGGACTGCAAGCACCCTGGGCCCTGCCGGCGGCCTTCGTCACCTCGGTGGTGTCCGCGTGCGTGATGGCTGTCGCCACAGTCTGGTACGCGCTGCGTGAGATCGGGCGCGCTGAAGCAGCGATGGAAGAAGAATACGAACGCTCGGAACAATTGCTGGCCAACATCCTGCCCGAGAGCATCGCGACGCGGCTGAAGAACCCGGCCACCACGATCATCGCCGACAAGTACGACGACGCCTCGGTCCTGTTCGCCGACATCGCCGGCTACACAGAGCGGGCCAGCCGGTCGACCCCCGCGGACCTGGTCGAATTCCTCAACGTGCTCTACACCGAATTCGACCGTCTGGTCGAGCAGCACGGGCTCGAGAAGATCAAGACCAGCGGCGACTGCTACATGGTGGTCAGCGGGGTGCCCGAACCGCGGCCTGACCACCTCGAAGCGCTGGCATGCCTGGCGCTGAAAATCGCCGGCACCATCGCCGATCTCAAAGACGAAGCAGGACAATCCGTTCCGATGCGGATCGGCATGGGCGTCGGTCCGGTGGTGGCCGGCGTGGTGGGGACCCGCCGATTCTTCTACGACGTGTGGGGCGACGCGGTGAATGTCGCATCGCGGATGGAGTCCACCGGCGTCCTGGGCCGTATCCAAGTGCCGCAAGAGGTTTACGAGCGTCTCAAAGACACGTTCGTGTTCGAGCCGCGCGGCGAGGTGCAGGTCAAAGGCAAAGGCGTCATGCGGACGTGGTTCCTCGTGGCCGAACGTGACGGTCCCCCAGAGAGCGAAATTTACTCCGCCACAAAGGAAGCCGTGATCCGATAGTGCTCTGTGATCAGCCGCCGGGCGGTGGAGCCGATGGCGGCGCAGGCTCAGGAGCAGGCGGTGGCTCGGGCCAGTTCAGCCCCAATGGAATGTTGGTCCCCGGGGGCGGTGCGGTGCCGGGAAGCGGCTCGCCTAGCTGAGACGGGTCGAGCTTGCCCATCGGATAGTGGAAGAGGCCGCGCGCTCCCCTGATGTTGTCGAGAAGACCACCGGGCGGCGCGTCGGGCGCGGCGGGCGTATAGCTGTAGAGCGATTCCTGCCCCTGTCCGGTCAGCCCGAAGTTGATGGGCCGCAGCGCTTGAATTGCGTTCTGGTCCACTAGAAGTGGCTGCGCAGGCTGGTCGGGTGTACCGCTGGCGACCGTGGGGACGGGCGCCTGGCCGAGCAGGAAGTCATAGCCCGACCCGGGTGCCATCGCACCGTTCGGTAGAAACCCTTGGAGCACTCCTGGTGGCGGCAGCAGGCCGACCGGTGCGGCGTTGGGCGCGGGCGGCGGCTCAGCCGGTGCGGGTGGCGGCGGCGGTGGTGGATCGGCAGCGGCGGTAGCCGACGACGCGACCGCACCGCCTACGGCGAGCAGACTCACCGCCGCAAGAGCCGCCGACCTGGTGCATCGTCTTGTCCGGGCCATCTCGCCTCAGAAGACCTTGGCGACGCCGTAGTACGCGACCACGTCGTCGGTGTCACCGTTGGAGCTGGTCAATATCGCATAAGAGCGCAGCGATGACGCTCCAACGCAGTTGTCGATCTTGATGTGGACATCCCTCACCGTGACTCGGGTCGAGTTGCCCTTGAATTCCTTTTTGTCCACGGGAACGCTCGTCACGGTGCCGGGCCTGGGCTCGATTTCGATCTGACCCTGAATGGGGAAGTTGATTCCCGAAGTCAGACCACTGGTGGCGAGTGAGTTACTGCCGCCGATGCCGATGCTGCCGTTCAGCTTCACCTTGTCCATTTCGATGGCGCAACCGATCTGGTAGCCGACCTCGAGCGTGCCGCCTTTCGCTGAGCCCATTCCTGTCCCGGTGAAGGTGGCGCCCACCAGCCAGTCACGTGATGCCAACGACGTCGTCAGGGGCGCCACCGGCAGCTGCGTCTCGTCTTTCGCGACCACGGTCAACGTGCGCCCGTCGGTTGTGTGAGCGATGCCTGGAGGCCCCGACGGCACGGCTCCGGTGTCAGGCGGTGGTCCTGCGTCGGCGACCGGCTCCGCCGGCGGAGGCGGCGGCGGGTCCGCCAGAGCGAACGGAGCGACGCTCAGCGGGACCAGGGTGCAAGCAGCGGCCACCATGGCAAAACGATTCAACATGTCGTGTCGGCGCCTCTCATATCTCGAATCCCGTGGGATCTGTCCGTGGAATCTTCAATGGACCGGGTGTCCAAACGGTAAACGGCGCGCCAACAGTTCGCACCCGATTGCCGACCACTGCGAAGCTCGAAAAGCGCTGGAAATCATCCGAATTCGATGCGGGTATAGCACACCGGCAAACTTGTTGCATCCGGAAGGGCTGCGTTCTGCGCCACACATCGAGTGGCGTCCCCGCGAACAGCCGCATGCCCCCCGCCGTGGGCGAGGGGCATGCGACCCGAGGGGCGATTGCGACCGCTGTCAGACCATCTTGGTGACGCCGGTGTAGGTGACGACGTCATCGGTGTCGTCGGTGGAGCTGGTCAGCGTCGCGTAGGACCGAATGAACGACGCACCTGCGCATTGATCGAACTTGACACGCAAACCGGTGATATTGATCACCGGCGACGTGCCTTTGAACTTCTTTTTGTCGATCGGGACGATGTTCACCGTGCCGGGCTTGAGGTCGATCTTCATCTGGTACGACAGCGAGGGGTTGATGGTGACCGGGAAGATCGGCAACACACTGCTCGGACTGAGAAGCGATATGCCCGGTTGGATACCCGCCGAGACAATGCTCTCGATATCGTCCTGCGCAATGCCGCAGCCGATTTGGTATCCGGCTTCCAGCGTCCCGCCGGCGAGCTTCGGTCCACCCGAACCCGTCACCGATCCGGTGAACGTTCCGTCGACGAGGTACTCGCGAGAGGTCGGCGCGCCGGTCAGCGGCGCCACCGGCTCCATCGACTCGTTCTTGCCGACGACCGTCAGGGTGTAGCCGTCAGGGGTTTTCAGCACTCCGGGTGGAGCAGACGGCACGGGACCGGCAGGGCCCGGGCCGCCGGGCTCGCCGGGCGGTGGAGCGGTGTCGGCGGCCGGCACAACGGGTGCGGGGGGTGGGTCGGCAAGAGCGAGTGGAGCCGTCCCGACCGGGACCAGCAGGCTAACGGCAGCCAGCGTGGCAAATCGATTCAACATGTCGTGGTGGCGCCTCTCATCATCTGAATCCCCATGGAATCTGTCCCGGGAATCTTCGATGGGCCGGGTGTCCAAACGGTAAACGGTGCGTCAACAGTTCGCGCCCGGTTACCAACTACTGAGCATGCAAGATACGCCACGTCGGCTGGCGTGAAATGCCCGGAAATCGCAGCGCTCAGCAAGGCTCGCGGGATAAGGCCGCGGCGCCCTGTCTGCACTCGCTCACCCCCGGCCATCCGCTGTTTGATTTCTGTTCACGATGCGGACAGTTGGCGCCCGCACCATTTCACCTCGACCTAGCCTTGAGACGTTCGAGTCTCTGGAAGGAAATGATGAAGTCATCACGAGTACGCGGACAGGGATTGGCCGCTACCCTCTTGGCGCTCGGTGTCGGCCTATCGGTCGCACCCTGCGCCGTTGCAGACCCAGCCGCGGCCGACGAGCCCCACCCCACGTTGCCGGGTTCGACGATCGCCGCCCCGGCTGCCACCCCTCCGATCGCCGACGGTGCCGATGCGGCCGCCGCGGACGCCTGCCGGCAGTTCTCGACTGCGTGGAACTACGCCGCGGTCAACTACGAAGACTTCGCGTACGCCACCGCAGGCAATGGCAACCTGGTGAATTACCAGGATCCCGAGGTCTCGGACTCCAATGTCGTCGGCCGGACGGCATTGCGGCAAGCCGCCGCGGTGGCGCTAAACGCTTCGGCCACACCGGGATTGGCGCCGGAGATCGCAGACCCGATGCGAAAGTGGTCGCTGAACGCCGCGCGGCTGGTCCTCACCATGGGGCTGCGCGGCGGCGGCGACGCGCTCAACTCGGCCGCGTCCAGCCTCAACAACGACGCTCATGAGGTCCAGCTGGCGTGCGCGGCGGCCGGTGCCCGCGCCTGATCCAGTATCTCTACGGGACAGCATCACAACAGCTTGGACAAAAACGCTTGTGTGCGTTGATGTTTAGGTGATGCGAGCACCTCGCGTGGGTTGCCGCTCTCCACGATCACGCCTTCGTCCATGAACACCAGTTGATCGGCGACCTCACGTGCGAAGCCCATCTCGTGGGTAACCACCAGCATCGTCATGCCGCCACGCGCGAGGTCTCGCATCACAGAAAGCACCTCGCCCACGAGCTCGGGGTCCAGCGCCGACGTCGGCTCGTCGAACAGCATCAACTTCGGGTCCATGGCCAGTGCCCGGGCGATCGCGACGCGCTGCTGCTGTCCACCCGACAGCTGCGCCGGATAGGCGTCGGCTTTGTCGGAAAGCCCGACCCGGTCCAGCAACTCGCGCGCCCGGTTCACCGCGACGTCCTTCTTCACCTTCTTGACGTGGATGGGCGCCTCGACGATGTTCTGCAGCGCGGTGCGGTGCGGGAAAAGGTTGAAGTGCTGGAATACCATTCCGACGTCGCGGCGTTGCTTGGCCGCCTCACGCGGCGGCAACTCGTGCAGCTTGCCGCCCTTCTCGCGATACCCCACCAGCTGACCGTCCACGTAGAGCCGGCCCGCGGTGATGTTCTCGAGGTGGTTGATGCAGCGCAGAAATGTCGACTTGCCCGAGCCGGACGGACCGACGATGCACAACACCTGCCCGCGCTCGACCGTCAGCGTCACACCCTTGAGCACCTCGAGCGCACCGAAGCTCTTACACACCTGCTCGGCGACCACCATCGCCGTCATACGTGCTCCTCGAATGCGCGCTTGGCCTGCGCGAGCGCCTCGAGTTGCTTGGACGTGAGCTTGCGTGACGCCCCCCGCGAGAAGTACCGCTCCAGGTAGTACTGCCCCACCATCAGCACGCTGGTAATGGCCAGGTACCACGTGGCCGCCACGAGCAGCAGCGGAATCGGTTGAAACAGCGCCAAGCCGATGTCATGGGCGCGGCCATACAACTCGAGGGTGTACGGCACGGCGATCACCAGCGACGTGGTCTTCAGCATGCTGATGACCTCGTTTCCCGTAGGCGGGATGATCACGCGCATGGCCTGGGGAAGCACGGTGCGGCGCATCGTCATCCACCACGACATGCCCAACGCGATCGACGCCTCCGTTTGGCCTTCGGGCACCGAATTGATGCCGGCCCGGATGATTTCGGCCATATAGGCCGCCTCGTTGAGCCCCAGCCCGATGACCGCCATCACGAAGTAGAACGAGAAGTTCTGCAATGTGAAGTGGAAGAACGTCGGCCCCCACGGGATACCAACTTGGATGTTCTTGTACAGCACCGGAAAAAGGCCCCAAAACACCAATTGGACGTACACCGGGGTGCCGCGGAAGATCCAGATGTACACCCAGGACACCGACCGCAGCACCGGGTTGGGCGACAACCGCATCACGGCCAGGGTCACGCCCAGTACTACGGCCAACACCATCGACAGGATCGTCAGCTGGATCGTGTTCCACGCTGCAATCGAAATCCGTTGATCGAAAAGGTATTTCGCGTACGTGGACCAGTAATAGGCCGGGTTGGTGGCGGCTCCCCACAAGAACAGCGCCACCAGCACGGCGATGACGATGGCTGTCACCCACCGCCACGGATGCCGCAGCGGCACGGCATCGATGGCAGGCGGTGGCGATGCCTCAGCGGCCACGATCAGCCGACTGCGCCGTTGATCACCGGCTTGTCGATCGCGCCGGTGTGGGCGCCCCAATTGTCCAGGATCTTCTTGTAATCACCGGTCTGGATCACGTGCTCGAGTGCCCTCAACAGCGCCTGTCCCAGCGGCGAGCCCTTCGGCACCGCCCAGCCGTACGGGGCTGACTGGAACAGCTCACCGGCTGCCTCCAGCTTGCCTCCGCTCTGCTTGATCGCCCACGCGGTGACCGGGGAATCGGCTGTCATGGCGTCGGTTTGGCCCAACATCACTGCATTGGTCGCCGCGTCCTGGCCGTCGAACTTCAGCACGTTGATCGGCGGCTGACCCTTCTTGAGGCAGTCAGCGTTCTTGGCCGGCAGCTCTTCGGTGTCTTGCACGGTGCCGGTCTGCACCGCCACCTTCTTCCCGCACGCGTTGTTGGGGTCGATCGGCGCGCCGGGACGTTGCGCCCAAAGCGATCCGGCGCGGAAGTAGTCGACGAAGTCGACCTGCTGCTCGCGTTCCTTGTTGTCCGTGAACGACGACATCCCCATGTCATAGGTGCCGCCCTGGATCGACGGAATGATCTTGTCGAAAGCCGATGCCCGGTACTC
The DNA here is from genome assembly GCF_059813155.1 of Mycobacterium sp. NGS19. NCBI lineage: Bacteria > Bacillati > Actinomycetota > Actinomycetes > Mycobacteriales > Mycobacteriaceae > Mycobacterium > Mycobacterium sp. NGS19. Next base: position 304,509 of record NZ_JCALEB010000005.1, on the reverse strand, counting down.
GGGGGTGACACCAAGCACCGCTGCGACGGCATTGAGCAGGTCGACGTCGAAGCCGATGATGTTGCCGTTGGCGTCCTTGAACTCGTTGGGCGCGTAAGTGGGATCGGTGCCGACGACGATCTTGCCCGCGTTCTTGATCTTGTCCGGCAACAGGTTGGCGATCTCGTCGACCTTGGCCGGCTTCACCGACGTGGTCGATCCGCCCGGCCCGGAGCTTTCCGTGTTGCTGGTACAGCCGGTGAGGGCCAGGGCCGCGGAGACGACGATCGCTCCGGCCACCAGCCATGCGCGTGATCTCCTCATTGCCTCTCTTTCCGGTCGGGGCCGTCGACCACCTGACGTCGACGACGGCGGGAGCCAGTACGTGAACACTAGCGGGGTGAACGTTTTCCAGCCCACAAAGCGGGTGATGTACCGTCTTGCGCCGTGAACGGGCTGCGAGCCGTGGGCTTCATCGGTGCCGCCTCCTTGCTCCTGGTCGGTGGGCCCTCACTTCTCGCAGGCGAATCGGCCGGTCCTGCGCGTCAAGCCGCCGCCGAGCCGGTGACCGATGGCACTTACACCATCGGCAAGGACATTCCCGCCGGAAGGTGGCACACCGACGGGCCGCGAAGCGTCAACGCCGTGGGTATGGCGGCGACGGTGCGGTGCGGATGGCGGATCGGGTGGCCTCAGCTCGACCACGGAGTGCAGACAATGGCCGCGATCATCCACCGAAGCAATTCGGGCGCCACGGACGTTGTGTTAGGTCCCGACGGGGCAGTGTTCGAAACGAAGGGTTGCAAGGCCTGGCGTCCGCGCTAAATGCCGTTCGGCCATGCCGAGCAACGCATTCGATGCGTGCCATTGACTCGACGTGTTGACCGCGACGGCGAAATGCTCACCGGCCGACTGGGCCTGTGGAACACTTCACGCATGACTGCTCCCCAACGCCCCAAGCTGCTCAAACATCTCTGGTGGACGACGCTGATCTCCGGCATCGCGTCGCTGATTGTCGGTGTTCTCGTCCTCTGGTGGCCCGGCAAGACGATCCTCGTAGCCGCGATTCTGTTGGGTGCCTATTTGCTTGTCAGCGGTATCTTCCAAGTGTTCTTCGCACTCACCCTGCATATTTCAGCGGGCGGCAGGGTCTTACTGTTCATCAGCGGTGCGGCCGCTCTCATTCTCGGCATTCTGGCTTTCCGTCATTTCGGTACAGACGAAGCGAGTGCTGTTCTGCTGCTGGCCATCTGGATCGCGGTGGGTTTCATCTTCCGTGGTGTCGCGACAACAACCTCGGCGATCAGCGATCCGGGCATGCCCGGCCGCGGCTGGGAGATCTTCTTCGGCATCGTCAGCATCATCGCGGGCATCGTCGTGATGGCTTCTCCGTTCCGCTCGCTCGTCATCTTGGCTCTGGTGACCGGCATTTGGCTCATCGTGATGGGTGTGTTCGAGATCGTGTCAGCCTTCGGAATCCGTAAGGCCTCGAAGAGGGTCGACGAATTCGTCGAACGACGTGTCACCGCGGAAGGAACGAACGCATGACGGAGCCGAACCAGCCGGAAACACCGCCCCCGGGACAGTACGGCGGATATCCGCAACAGGGACAGTACGGCGAGTATCCGCCGCCGCCGCCGATGCCCTACGCCGGTCAGGCCCCGCCGCCTGTCCCGCCCCGAAACGGGCTCGGCACTTCGGCGTTGGTGCTGGCGATCATCGGCTTGCTGTCGTGCTGGAGCGTCGTCGGGGGCGTCATCCTCGGCATCATCGCCGTGATCCTGGGGTTCGTCGGGCGCGGCCGCGTCAACCGCGGGGAAGCGAACAACGGGGGCGTCGCGCTGGCCGGCATCATCCTGGGATTCCTGTCGATCGTGGCCGCGCTGGCATTCCTTGCCATCTACGCGGTCGTCGGCGTCGCGATCTTCAAAGAGGGTGGCGGCAAGGACTTCATGGACTGCATGAACAAGGCAGGCAACGATACGAGCGCACAGCAGCAGTGCGAGGACCAGTTCCGCGAGAGCCTGGAGACCAAGTACAGCGTCACGCTGACGAACACGCCGTGAGCTCGAGCCGACGCCTGCGCGGCATGAACTCCAACGACAACAGCACCACAGCCGCCGGCAGCACGTGCCGCAGTGACAGCAGCACGAATCGCCGCTGTCCGAGCGCGTGGAACTTGCGCAGATACCGGTACAGCGACTCCAGCGCGATCAGCGAATCCAGCAGGTGGATCGCCTGGTAGACGACGTCTTGGAGCCAGTTGCGGTTCTTGTTGTCGAAGACTTCCGGGAATGCTGCGAAGGCGAGCGAAACCCGTTGTGCCTCAAGGGCTTTACCTTGCAGCACCATGTCGACGCTGAGCCGTTCGTCGATGCCGTTGGGCGCTCCTGGACGACGCCACGGCACATCGAGGGTGATGTCTCTGCCGCCGCCGGCCGTCGCGTAGCGGTGGAAACCCTGCACCTGCCCGTCACGGTCACGGGCGACGATCAACTGGATGCCGGGATACCGGCGCTCGAGTGCGCCGTCGAGAATCATCGAGAAGCCCCGCTCGGTACGCGCACCGCTGTGCGAAGCGATCAACACCTCTGCCAGCTCCGCTTGCAGCGCGTCGTCGAGATCCTGCTCGGCGACAACTTCGGTGGTGATGCCGAAGTTGTGAGTACGCTGCACGGCTTGGCGCAGATTCCGGTACTTGCGTCCCACCATGTCGAAGTTCTGCACGTCGATGACGACATCGCGCCCGATCGGCACACTGCGCATCCGTTGGCCCACCACCGCGTCATTGCGCCACAGCGGCAACCGCCGCTCGCTGCAGCCGAGCACGATGATCCGCCAGCCCCTGGTGTGGCACATCGCGACGAAGTCGGCGATCAGCTGGGGAAATTGGCTTTCGTCGCCGAGCGGATCCCCGCTGACCGTAGCGAATCCGATGCGGGTGCGGTACGCGATCGCCGCCGTGCCGTCGACGTTGAAGAAGTAGCTCTTCTGGGTCTGCATCGCGAAAGGTGCGAGCGGGTCGCCTTCGGTGGCGTTGATCAGCCGCCACACGTGGGGAAGGTCGTCCGGCTGCGGTCGCGACGCCGTGGGCCACATGAGGACCCAGCCGGCGCCGGCGACCAGCACATTGCCCAGCACGCCGAACGACAGCAGATGCGCACCGAAGCCGACGAGCAGCACCACCATTGCGGCTGTTGCGTGCGCTGTAGTCACGGGGCGGCCCAGGAAGATGCCGCGCGCGATCAGCGCGACAGTGGTCAAGATCACCAACGACCACGCCAGGCGGCCGGATGCCGCCCAGTCGGCGTGGTGGTAGTCATGAGCGAGTAACACCACGAGCCAGCAGAACAAGCTGAGAACAGCCAGCGCGCCGATCCACCGCGCCGCCGGCCTGTCGACACTGACGACAACGCGTTCGCGGGCGCGTACTTTCGCGACTTTGACCAGCTGTGTCACCACCAGAAGATTACCCGCTGTCAGCGCCGTGATCCGGGGAAATACTTCACGATGCCCTCCTGCACGACGGTGGCGAGCACCGTACCACCGCGGTTGAAGAAGTGGCCGGTGCCCAGGCCGCGTGAATCCGCCGCGACGGGGGAAGTCGTCGAATACAACACCCAGTCGTCGAAGTTGACTTGGCGGTGGAACCACACCGAGTGGTTGACGGTGACTGCGAAGATGCGGTCGTATCCCCACGACAATCCATGGGTGGTGATGATCGAGTCTAAAATCGTGGTGTCCGAGGCGTACACCATGGCCGCCGCATGCAGTGTCGGATCTTCGGGCAGCTTGCCGTGGGCTTTCATCCAGACGCGGTTGTGCGGCAGCCGGCCCTTCTTCCTGCGCATCACCCATGCCGGGTCGTTGGCGTAACGCCACTCGATCGGTCGCAATGCGTTGACGAATCCCGGGACGGTGTCCTCGTAGCCGCGCAGGTATTCCTCGATGGGCGGCAACGTGTTCGGGTCCGGCACCTGCGGAGGCTCGACGCCATGCTCCAGCCCCCGACCACCGGATAGATACGAAAGCATCACGGAGGCAAGCAGATTGCCGTTCTGCGTGGCATCGACGCGCCGATTGGCGAATCGGCGTTCGTCGCGCAGGTTGACTACCCGGTACTCGATGTCGGCAGTCGGGTCGCCGCCGTTGATGAAGGTAGCGGTCAGCGCCGCGAGCGGCAGATGCGATGTGACGGTGCCGGTGCCGGCGATCAGGGATTGCGCCATCATCTGACCGCCGAACGTGCGGACTGGGGTCTTGCTGGGGTGGGAGCCGCGGAAAGTATGGTCGTCGACGCGCGTCAGATCGAGCGTGGCCAGGAGCTGGTCGAAATCGCTGCGGCGCTCGTCTGCTGAGCTAATGGTCGTCCTCTCCGATCCGGTGGACGTGGATGAGGTTGGTGGAGCCCACCGTGCCCGGTGGGGCGCCTGCAACGATCACCACAAGATCGCCTCGCTTGTAGCGGCCCAACTCGAGCAGCGACTTGTCCACCACGCGGATCATGTCGTCGGTGGTGTGCATGTGCGGCACGATGAATGTCTCTGTGCCCCAGGTGAGCGCAAGCTGGCTGCGCACTTCCGGGCGATCGGTGAAGGCCAGCAACGGCAGTGGTGTGTGCAGGCGGGCTAGCCGACGCACCGTGTCTCCGGACTGGGTGAATGCCACCAGCGCTTTGGCGTCGAGGCGTTCGCCGATGTCGCGGGCGGCGTAGGAGATGACGCCGCGTTTGGTGCGCGGTACATGGGTCAGCGGAGGCGCGGCCGTCGAATTCTGTTCGACCGCAGTGATGATTCGCGCCATCGTCTTGACGGCCTCCACCGGGTGCTTGCCCACCGACGTCTCCCCCGACATCATCAGCGCGTCGGCTCCGTCGAGCACGGCGTTGGCGACGTCGGACGCCTCGGCGCGGGTGGGCCGCAGGTTTTCCACCATCGACTCGAGCATCTGGGTCGCGACGATCACGGGTTTGGCGTTCTCCCTTGCCATTTGGATCGCCCGCTTCTGCACCAGCGGCACTTCCTCGAGCGGCAGTTCCACACCGAGATCGCCACGAGCGACCATCACCGCGTCGAAAGCCAGCACGATCGCTTCGAGATTGTCGATGGCTTCGGGCTTTTCGAGCTTGGCGATCACCGGCACCCGTCGGCCGACACGGTCCATCACGTCGTGGACGAGTTCGATGTCGGCGGGCGACCGCACGAACGACAGCGCCACCAGATCGACACCGAGCTCCAACGCGAATTCGAGGTCGTCGACGTCCTTGTCGGACAGTGCGGGCACCGACACGTTCATGCCCGGAAGCGACAGGCCTTTGTTGTTGGATACCGGGCCGCCCTCAGTGACGGTGCACACCACGTCGTTGCCGTCGATGCGTTCGACGACGAGCACCACCTTGCCGTCGTCGACCAGCAGCCGGTCCCCCGGCGCGGCGTCGTGGGCGAGCTGCTTGTACGTCGTCGACACCCGGTCGTGGGTGCCGTCACATTCCTCGACGGTGATCCGCACCGTGTCACCGCTTTGCCAGAACGCGTGGCCCGCGGCGAAGCGGCCCAACCGAATCTTCGGTCCCTGTAGGTCGGCCAGCACTCCCACGGCTCGGCCAGTGACGTCTGAAGCGGCTCGGACGCGGTCGTAGACGGCCTTGTGGTCGGCATGGTCGCCGTGACTGAAATTCATGCGGGCAACGTCCATGCCGGCCTCGACCAGAGCTCGCACCACCTCGTCGGAACTGCTGGCGGGGCCAAGTGTGCAGACGATCTTCCCGCGTCTATTCACGAATTCCGAGCATAGTCCTTGGCCCCGTTAGCCGACGGGAAGCAGAACGGTTGACCCCCGCGCCGGCGTGAGCGGGTGCTATGCGCGGTAGATCGTCGGGACCAGCGGGAAGCCGGGTACGTTGCGGATCAGGGTCCAGGACAATACAAGGGCGGTGAGGACCGCGATGACTGTGACCGTCATCGCTGGTCTTCCAGTGCGGCGGCGCCACAGGAACCACGCAAGAAGCGCCGGGATGCCGACGAGCAGAAAGACGTTGTCGACGACGGCTGCCGACAGGTCCGCGTGGAGCAGGTCGTGCGTCATGCGCAGGCCGCCACAAGCCGGGCAGTTCCATCCGGTGAGAAGTTTGAACGGGCATGGCGGGAACAGCGAGCCGGCGCGGTGCGGGTCGTTGAGACCGGTATAGACCATCGCCGCGGTGAACGCGGCGCCCGCCGCGATTGCTGCCGAGGCCCGGCCTATGGAGATCTGCTTAGAGCTAGGTGCCATCGCGCAGTGGCCGGCCCTGCGGATCGCGGACGTTGTCGGTGAGGATCAGGATCGCGTCGATGATGCCCCAGATCCACGCACCCACACCGAGGGTCACGAGACCGACGATCAACTGCACGACGCCGAGGCCGACCTGGCCGAGGTACATGCGGCCGATGCCTGCGACGCCGATGATGCCGAGTAGCTGCAGCAGCCCTGCGGTGAGCTTCGACTTGTCGGAGTAGGGCTCACCTGTGACGGGATGGCGGCCGTAAGGCGCGGCGGGGTCTACACCGGGATATGGCGGCGGATAGGGGTATCCGGCGGGCGGCGGAGTCGCTTGCTCGCTGCGGCCGAACTGCGGATCGGTCATGGGCCCAGCATGCCACTCGGTGCTCTTGCCGTGGTGCGTGTTTGGCGTGAGGTTCGACGTTTAGACACCGGCGTCGGCCGCATCAGTCACATAGGCACCAGTCCAGAGCCTGTCTGGGCGACCCATGAGAGGGCGCTATCTGGTGCGGCTCCTGAATCTGGGCAGTCGCCACCGCCGTGCTCGACCGGCTGCAGGCTCACGAGCAGGCTTTCCGTCCGCGGCACTTAGCTCAGGCTCTGCGCCCTCCGAAGGCTCGGAAAGTTTCCCCGTATCAAGCACTTTCGAGTCTGTACCGTCCGGTTCGTCGGATTCGGCTGACGTGTCACTGGGTTCTTCGACAGCTTGCTCTGGTTGCTCGGGCACAGCAGGCTCGGCCACCTCGTCGGCGGCCTCTTCGTCAGCGACAGCCGGTTCGACGTCCGTGTGCTCAACGGCGCCCGCTTCTTCGACGGGCTCTTCAGCCGCGACCTCGTCGGCGTTCTCTTCATCAGCGACGACCTCAGGCTCAGCCGGTTCGACGTCCGATTGCTCAACGGCGCCCGCTTCTTCGACGGGCTCTTCAGCCGCGGCCTCGTCGGCGTCCTCTTCATCAGCGACAGCCGGTTCGACGTCCGTGTGCTCAACGGCGCCCGCTTCTTCGACGGGCTCTTCAGCCGCGGCCTCACCCACAGGCTCCGACGCGCTGTCGACGGCCTCTTCATCAGCGGCGACCTCAGGCTCAGCCGCTTCGACGTCCGATTGCTCAACCGCGCCTACCTCTTCGACGGGCTCTTCAGCCGCGGCCTCGTCGGCGTCCTCTTCATCAGCGACAGCCGGTTCGACGTCCGTGTGCTCAACGGCGCCCGCTTCTTCGACGGGCTCTCCAGCCGCGGCCTCACCCACAGCCTCCGGCTCTGCCGCGGTTTCCTGTTCCTGCACAACAGGCTCGGCCACCTCGTCGGTATCCTCTTCATCAGCGGCGACCTCAGGCTCAGCCGATTCGACGTCCGACTGCTCAACGGCGCCCGCTTCTTCGACGGGCTCTTCAGCCGCGGCCTCAATTCCCTCTGGCTCCACCGCACCTTCAGTAGCGTCTTCATCAGCGAGAACCTCGGGCTCAGCCGATTCAACGTCCGACTGCTCAACCGCGCCTGCCTCTTCGACGGGCTCTCCAGCCGCGGCCTCACCCACAGGCTCCGCCGCGCTGTCGACGGCCTCCTTATCAGCGACGATCTCTGGCTCGGCCAGGTCCTCGACCGGCTCTTCGTCCTCGGCGGCGGCCTGAGGCTTTGCAGGCGCCTCCTCGATAGCCGGCTCAGAAGTGGCATCCGTGGTGGACTCCCGAGCAGCTGGAGCGCCGTCGGCCTGCTCATCCTCGCGGGCCCGGTCCGAGTCTTCGTCCTCAGCCGCGACGATCGTGCCCGCCACCACACCGGTCGTCGCGGCCGCAGCCGCAAGCTCTTTGGTCCACTCGACCAACGCCGAATCCTCCGACGACGCCGGAACTTCGGTCGCTTCCTCTTCGGCCTCGACCGGCGGCTTTTGCTGCTCTTCACGCGGCTTGCCAGAAAGAGCCGCCGGGTCCTCGCGGCCCTTCGGGGCAGCCATGATGTACACCACCGCGCCGATGAACACGAACGTCGACGTGAACAAGTTGATCCGGATTCCGGCGATCAGCGTGGCCGTGTCGTCACGCAGCAACTCGACCCCGAACCGGCCGACGCAGTAGGCCGCCACATACAGCGCGAACAAGCGTCCGTGTCCGAGCTTGAACCGCCGGTCCGCGACGATCAGCAGCCCGAAAACCAAGACGTTCCAGATCAACTCGTAGAGGAACGTCGGTTGCACCACCTTCTCGACGAGGCCGGTCGACACGCCGTTGAGGTAATCCACCGCACCCGACGCGTCGCGGCGCTCGTAGATCCGCAATCCCCACGGCAACGTGGTCTCGCGTCCGTACAGCTCCTGATTGAAGTAGTTGCCCAACCGGCCGATCGCCTGGGCCAGGATGATCCCCGGCGCAATCGCGTCGCCGAAGGCGGGCAACGGAATCCCGCGCCGTCGGCAACCAATCCACGCACCCACTGCGCCTAGCGCAACCGCACCCCAAATGCCCAGGCCGCCGTCCCAAATACGGAGCGCCGCAACAAATCCCAAACCTTCGTCGCCGAAATAGGTGCGCCAATCTGTCATCACGTGATACAGCCGGCCACCGACCAGCCCGAACGGCACCGCCCATAAGGCGATGTCGTAAACGACGCCCGGTTCTCCTCCGCGTGCCACCCAGCGACGATCACCGATGACCAGCGCGACGACGATGCCGACGATGATGAACAACGCGTAGGCACGAATAGGAAGCGGACCCAGATGCCACACACCTTGCGGTGGGCTCGGGAACGAAGCCAGATAACTCGTCACGCGGAAATCCTCTGTCGCACGCCGTCTGCCAATTCCTCTGTGAGTTCACGGACCTTCGCGATTCCACCGTCACCCAGCGCGGACACCAGCGCAGATCCCACGATCACTCCGTCGGCGTAAGAGGCGATCTCGGCCGCTTGCTCGCGGGAGCGCACGCCGAGTCCGACGCCGACGGGGATGTCGGACACTTCCTTCACTCGGCGCACCAACTCCGGGGCGGTGTTCGACACGACGTCTCGCGCCCCGGTGACACCCATCGTCGACGCGGCGTAGACAAACCCCCGGGACGCCTGAACCGTCGCGGCCAGCCGCTGCGGCGTCGACGACGGCGCCACCAAGAAGATGCGATCCAACCGGTGCTCATCGGATGCGGCCAGCCACTGTGCCGCTTCGTCGGGGATCAAATCAGGTGTGATCATCCCGAACCCGCCCGCCCCGGCCAAGTCCCGGGCGAACGCGTCGACACCGTAGCGCAGCACCGGGTTCCAGTACGTCATCACCACCGCGCGGCCACCGGCATCGCTGACCGCTTCGACGGCGCGCAGCGAGTCCCGCACTCGCACCCCTTTCCGCAGCGCAACCTCCGTCGCCTTCGCAATCGTCGGGCCGTCCATGCCCGGATCCGAATAGGGCACCCCGACTTCGACGATGTCGCAACCACTTTCAACTAGTGCCCGGATGGCGTCCAGCGACGTCGGCACGTCGGGGTAGCCCGTCGGCAGGTATCCGATCAGTGCCGCCCGGTCATGCTGCCGACACGAGTCGAACAGTTCGGTCAGCCGGGCTTGCTCAGCCACGGACGCCGCCCTCGTCGTCGAGCAGCCCGAACCATTTCGCGGCAGTGGCGACGTCTTTGTCGCCGCGCCCGGATAGGTTCACGACGACGATTCCACCGCGGCCAATCTCGGCCGCCAATGGAAGCGTTCCCGCCACCGCATGTGCCGACTCGATCGCCGGGATGATGCCTTCTGCGCGGCACAGCAGCCGGAACGCGTCCATGGCCTCGGTGTCGGTGATCGGGCGGTATTCGGCCCGGCCGATGTCCTTCAACAATGCGTGCTCCGGACCTACCCCGGGGTAGTCCAAACCCGCTGAAATCGAATGGCTTTCGATGGTCTGCCCATCGTCGTCCTGCAGCAGATACGAGTAGGAGCCTTGGAAGGCACCCGGTGAGCCACCAGTGAAAGTGGCTGCATGCCTTCCGGTTTCGACACCATCACCGGCGGCTTCGAAGCCGAGCAGCCGCACGCCCGGGTCGTCGATGAACGCGTGGAATATGCCGATCGCGTTCGAGCCACCGCCCACGCAGGCCGTGACGGCGTCGGGTAAGCGGCCGGCCTGAGCCAGGATCTGCGCGCGGGTCTCCAATCCGATCACCCGCTGAAAGTCGCGGACCATCATAGGAAACGGGTGCGGTCCAGCTGCCGTACCGAAGCAGTAGTAGGTGCGCTCAGCATTGGTCACCCAGTCGCGGAACGCCTCGTTGATCGCGTCCTTCAACGTCTGCGAACCGGACGTCACGGACACCACCTCAGCGCCCAGAAGCCGCATCCGCGCAACGTTCAAAGCCTGTCGGGCCGTGTCGACGGCACCCATGTAGATCACGCACTCCAGCCCAAGCAGTGCGCAGGCCGTCGCGGTGGCGACCCCGTGCTGACCCGCACCGGTCTCGGCGATCACCCGTGTCTTGCCCATTTGCTGTGCCAGCAGCGCTTGACCCAGCACGTTGTTGATCTTGTGAGAACCGGTGTGATTCAGGTCTTCTCGCTTGAGATAGATTGTCGCGCCGCCGGCATGCTCGCTGAGCCGACGGGCTTCGTACAGAGGCGACGGCCGCCCGCTGTAGTGGGTTTGCAGACGGTCTAAGGTGTCGAGGAATTCCTGGTCGGTGCGTGCTTTTTCGTACGCGGCGGTGACCTCTTCGATCACCGCCATCAGCGCCTCAGGCACGAATCGGCCGCCGTAGACACCGAAATGGCCGCGCGCGTCTGGGTCGTGGGCAGTCGGCTCTGCGACGGCCGCACTGGACCGAGGTAGTTCCGGGCTGCTCACCGAGCCGATTTCGGGCACGACGGGTGGGTGCCGGCCGTCACGAGATCCGCTACCGCGCTTCGCGGATCACCACTGGTCACCAACCCTTCGCCGACGAGCACAGCGTCTGCACCCGCGCCGGCGTAGGCCAGCAGGTCGGCGGTGCCGCGGACGCCCGACTCGGCGATGCGAATAACGTTCGACGGCAGGCCGGGCGCGATCCGCGCAAAGCAATCCCGATCGACCTTGAGAGTCTTGAGATCTCGCGCGTTGACGCCGATCACCTTGGCGCCTGCCTGCAGCGCCCGGTCGGCCTCTTCTTCGGTGTGCACCTCGACCAGAGCAGTCATGCCCAGCGATTCGGTGCGGTCGAGCATCGCCGCCAATGCGGGCTGATCCAGCGCCGCGACGATTAGCAGCAGCATGTCGGCGCCGTGTGCGCGTGCCTCATGGATCTGGTAGGGACGAACAATAAAGTCCTTGCGCAGCACCGGAATTGACACCGCAGCGCGTACCGCGTCGAGGTCCTCCAGCGAGCCGTGAAACCGGCGCTGCTCGGTGAGCACGCTGACGATGCGTGCGCCACCTTCCTCGTATGCACGGGCCAGCTTCGCCGGATCGGCGATCGAAGCCAATTCGCCACGTGACGGACTGGCGCGCTTGACTTCGGCGATCACACCGATGCCGGGCTCACGCAGCGCTGCCATCACGTCGAGCGGCGGCGGCGCATCCTTGGCTTTGGCCTTTACTTCGGCCAGCGGGACGACGGCTTCACGAGCGGCAACATCGGCGCGAACTCCCTCCAGAATGGAGTCGAGCACCGTCGCCGAACTCATGGCCCTGTCGACTCCCTCCTGCGCTACAGCCGACGTGCGATCAACATCGAAAGGGTAGCCGCCACGGGCGTGCGGCCCCTCACCGACCCTCGCTAGGCGAGTCCCGGGTCGGGTCGCCGGTCGGATCAGCGCCTTCGTCCAACGCATCCCACAACTTCCGTTCTGACATCGTCGCCGACGAGTCTCCCTGGACGGTCACGGCACGCCGTTGCGACGGCGAGGCGTATTTGTCCGCCCGAGCCGAGCCTTTCACCGCGACCCGCATCAACAACACCGCGGCCGCCAGCGTCACCACCGCCGCGACCATCGTGATCACCGCGCCCGGATACTGCCGGGAACTGCCCACCAACGAGGTGACCGGAAGATCAACCAGCCGTACGGCAGGCACCGCGACGTCGCGAATGGTCCACAGCGTGAGCGCCAGATAGGCCGCGCCCGCGCTGACCAGCGCAATCAGCACCGCCAGGATGCGCAGCGGCCATCCCCGCACCGCCAGTGCCGCGACCGCCGCTGCCAGCAACAGCACCGCGAGCGGCACCAGCGCCGGGGCCCAGGCACCGCCCGACAGCGTCGTCGTGCGGGGCTGGCCCAGCCCGTCGGACGACCTCAGCACAACCCACGGCAGACGCGAGGCAACCCAAAGGCCCGCGGCGCCAAGCACCAGGAGAAATTGCGCGAATCGGATCACGGCGACCGCAGCGTCTCGGCAGCGGCGATCGCACTCAGCACGGCCTTGGCCTTGTTTGCCGCCTCGGTGTACTCGTAGGGGCCGTTGGAGTCTGCGACGACACCTCCGCCCGCCTGCACGTACGCGGTGCCGTCGCGCATCAGCGCGGTGCGGATCGCGATCGCGAAGTCGGCGTTGCCCGCGAAGTCGAGGTAGCCGACCACGCCGCCGTAGAGCCCGCGCCGGGTCTTCTCCACCTCTTCGATCAACTCCATCGCCCGAACCTTCGGCGCGCCCGACAGCGTGCCCGCCGGAAAGCAGGCGGTGACGGCGTCCAGCGCCGTCTTGTCCCCGGCGAGTTGGCCGGTGACCGTCGACACCAGGTGCATGACGTGGCTGTACCGCTCGATGTGGCTGTAGTCGTCGACGCGAACGGTGCCGGGCACGCACACGCGACCGAGGTCGTTACGGCCGAGATCGACCAGCATCAGATGTTCGGCGCGTTCCTTCTCGTCGCTCAGCAGCTCTTTCTCGAGTAGCAGATCCTCTTCTTCGGTATGGCCACGCCAGCGCGTGCCCGCGATGGGATGCGTGCTCGCCCATCCGTCCTGGACGGTGACCAGCGCCTCAGGACTGGAGCCGACGATCGAAAAGTCAAGACTGCCATCGGCTTTGGGGATATGCAGCAGATACATGTACGGGCTGGGATTGGACACGCGCAACATGCGGTACACGTCGATCGGCTCGGCACTGGTGTCCATCTCGAATCGCTGCGACGGCACGACCTGGAAGGCCTCGCCCGCCTCGATCTCGCCGACCAACCGCTCGACGATCGCGCAGTACTCCTCGACCGTGCGCTGGGAGCGGTGCAGCGGCTGCGGGCGGTCGAACGTCGCAACCGTCGAGGGCAGCGGCTGGCTCAGCGCCTGCGTCATCACGTCGAGCCGCTTGACGGCGTCGTCGTAGGCCCAGTCCACCCGCTCGTCGGTGCCGTTCCAGTTCACCGCGTTGGCGATCAGGGTGATCGTGCCCTCGTGGTGATCGACCGCAGCCATGTCGGTGGCCAGCAGCAACACCATGTCCGGCAACTTCAGGTCATCCTCCGTCAGCGACGGCAGCCGCTCGAGCCGGCGCACCATGTCGTAGGCGAAGAACCCCACCAGGCCGCCCGACAGCGGCGGCAAGCCGGGCAACGGCTCGCTGGCAAGCAGGTTCATCGTCGCGCGCAGCGCCTGCAACGGGTCGCCGCCGCGGGGGGCGTCCTGCGGTGTGGCCCCGATCCAGGCCGCCTCGCCGTCGTGCACGGTCAGCGCCGACGGCGCGCCCGCACCGATGAACGACCACCGCGACCACGACCGGCCGTTCTCGGCGGACTCGAGCAGGAAGGTGCCGGGCCGGTTGGCACCGAGCTTGCGATACGCGGACAGCGGCGTCTCGCTGTCGGCGAGCACCTTGCGGGTGACCGGCACGAACCGATGCTCAGCCGCCAGCGCCCGGAACTGCTCGCGCGTGGTGGTCGGCGATGAGCCGCTTGCGCGAAGAGCAGAAGACAGCGATGAGCCGCTTGCGCGAAGAGCAGAAGCTCCGGTGAGATCGGCGGTCGAGGTCACGGGTGTATCTTCCCACTTTCCGGCGGCGTGCCCGGGCGGGCGTAGCCTGTGCACTTATGAAACGTGGTGACCTGGTCGACGAGTTCGAACTGCCAGATCAGACCGGCAAGGTGCGCCAGTTCAGCGAGTTTCTGGCCGACGGCCCCGTGGTGCTGTTCTTTTATCCGGCCGCCGGAACCCCGGGCTGCACCCGTGAGGCCTGTCACTTCCGCGATCTGGCAAAGGAATTCGCCGACGTCGGTGCGTCGCGGGTGGGCATCAGCACCGATCCGGTGGACAAGCAGGCGAAATTCTCCGACAACCACCACTTCGACTTTCCGGTGCTGTCCGACGCCGACGGGACCGTCGCCGCCGAATTCGGCGTCAAGCGGGGCCTTTTGGGCAAGTTCCTGCCCGTGAAGCGGACAACGTTCGTCATCGACACCGACCGCAAAGTGCTTGACGTCATCTCGAGTGAGGTCAACATGAACACCCACGCCGATAAGGCGCTGGAGGTCTTGCGCGCGCGGAAGCGTTAGCCCGCGTCGTCGGCCAGCAAGACGTCCGCGTCGAAGCAGCTGTGGTCGCCGGTGTGGCAGGCGCCGCCGACCTGGTCGACCTCCAGCAGGACGGTGTCGCCGTCACAGTCCAGTCGCACCGAGTGCACGTGCTGGGTGTGGCCAGAGGTGGCGCCCTTGACCCAATGCTGCTGGCGCGACCGGGAGTAGTAGGTCGCCTCACGTGTCTCGAGCGTGCGGGCCAGTGCCATGTCGTCCATCCAGGCGACCATCAGCACCTTGCCGGTGCCCCGCTCCTGCGCAACGGCGGTGATCAGCCCGTTGGCGTCGCGCTTGAGCCGCGAGGCAATCGCGGCGTCCAATGCGCTCATCACCGCACCGTGATCCCTTCTGCCGCCATCGCCGCCTTGACCTCCTTGATCGAGAGCTCGCGGAAATGGAACACGCTCGCGGCGAGCACCGCGTCCGCGCCCGCCATGACCGCAGGCGCGAAATGCTCGACAGCGCCCGCTCCGCCGCTGGCGATCACTGGCACCGTGACCGCCGCGCGCACCGCGCGCAGCATCGGCAGGTCGAACCCAGCCTTGGTGCCGTCGAAGTCCATGGAGTTGAGCAATATTTCACCCACGCCGAGTTCGGCTCCGCGCACGGCCCATTCGACGGCGTCGATGCCGGTGCCGCGCCGTCCCCCGTGCGTGGTGACCTCCCATCCCGATGGCGTCGGCGGGGACCCCGCTGGCACGGTACGCGCGTCCACCGACAGCACGATGCATTGCGAGCCGAACCGCCGCGACAACTCCTCGAGCAACTCCGGGCGTGCGATCGCGGCGGTGTTCACCGACACTTTGTCGGCGCCCGCACGCAGCAGCATGTCGACGTCGGCCACCGATCGCACTCCCCCGCCGACGGTCAGCGGGATGAACACCTGCTCGGCGGTGCGCCGGACCACGTCGAGCATCGTCGCCCGCCCCGACGACGATGCGGTGACGTCGAGGAACGTCAGCTCGTCGGCGCCTTCGGCGTCGTACACCGCGGCCAGCTCGACCGGATCGCCGGCGTCACGCAGGTTGGCGAAATTCACGCCCTTGACCACCCTGCCGCCGTCGACGTCGAGGCACGGGATGACGCGAACCGCGACGTCTCCCATCAGTAGTCCTTCGGGTCGCCGACGTCACGCAGGATCTCCAGGATCTGCTGATGACAACGCGGCACACCCGACAGCGCCGCCTGCGATTGGATGGTCCAGTCATTGCCGGCCAGATCGGTGACGATGCCGCCGGCCGCTCGCACCAGCGCTACTCCGGCCGCGTGGTCCCAAAGGTGATCTCCGAAACTGATTGCGCCGCCGAGGATTCCGGCTGCGGTGTACGCCAGGTCGATGCCCGTGGCGCCATGGATGCGCAGCCGTGACGACACCCGGCTCAGGCTTTCCAGCACCGCCAGCCGATACCGTCCCGGGAACCGGCCACGCCAGTCCACGTTGAACGTGCCGACACCGACGACAGCGTCTTCGAGGTCCGCCGGCTCCAACGGTGGCAGGTCGACGCCGTTGCAGCGCAACGGTCCTCCGACGACGCCGGTGAACCGCTCATTGGTGAACGGCAGCCACGTCAACCCTGCGACCGGCTCTCCGTCGCGGACGAGGCCCAGCAGCATCGCCGCCAGCGGCAGACCGGCCGCGTAGTTGAACGTGCCGTCAATCGGATCGAGGACCCAGAACAATGGTGAGTCGAGGTCGGCTCCGCCGAATTCCTCGCCGTGCACCTCGATGCCGGTGGCCGACGTCAATGCGTCGACCACTTGGCGCTCGATGGCCAGGTCGATCTCGGTGGCGAAGTCGTTGCCTTTCTTGCGCACGGCCGGGTCGGCGGCGTGGCCCTCGACGAACCGCTCGGCCGCTTTGTCGAGGATCTTTGCGGCCTCGGCCACCAGTGCGTTGAGGTCGTTGGTGTCCATTGCGGCCTACTGCCCGACCGCTTCGAGCGCCTGCGGCAGCGTGAAACGTCCGGCGTAGAGCGCTTTTCCGACGATCGCGCCCTCGACGCCGAGGTCGGTCAGCGTCGCGATGGCGCGCAGGTCGTCGAGGCTCGACACACCGCCGGAGGCGATCACCGGAGCATCGGTGCGCTCGGCCACGCCGGCCAGCAGCTCGATGTTGGGTCCGGTCAGCGTGCCGTCTTTGGTCACGTCGGTGACCACAAACCGCGAACAGCCTTCGCGGTCAAGGCGTTCCAGCACTTCCCACAGATCGCCGCCGTCGGTTTCCCAGCCGCGTCCCCGCAGCCGGTGCTGGCCGTCGACGATCTGCACGTCGAGTCCGACGGCCACCTTGTCGCCGTACTCGGCGATCACCTTCGCGCACCACTGCGGATTCTCCAGCGCCGCTGTGCCGATATTCACACGCGCACAACCGGTTGCAAGTGCGGCCGACAGCGACGCGTCGTCGCGGATGCCGCCGGACAGTTCGACACTGACGTCGAGACGTCCGACCACTTCCGCGAGCAGTTCGCGGTTGGAGCCCCGGCCGAATGCTGCGTCCAAGTCGACCAGGTGAATCCACTCCGCACCGTCGCGCTGCCACGTCAGCGCCGCCTCCAGCGCTGAGCCGTACTCGGTTTCGCTGCCCGCCTTGCCCTGCACCAGGCGCACCGCGCGGCCGCCGACGACGTCGACTGCCGGCAGTAGGACGAGTTTCGTCATAGTGCCCGCACCCAGTTGCTCAGCAGCGCCGCGCCGGCGTCACCGCTTTTTTCGGGGTGAAACTGTGTCGCCGACAACGGCCCGTCTTCGACGGCCGCCAGGAATCGCACGTGGTGGGTGGCCCAGGTGAGCACGGCGTCGTCGTTTCCTTCCCACTGCTGCGCGGCGTACGAGTGCACGAAGTAGAACCGCGTGTCGCGGTCGAGACCGGCGAAAAGCCTGCTGCCTGGACCGGCCTCGACGGTGTTCCATCCCATGTGCGGGATCACCGGCGCGTCCAATCGCGTGACGGCGCCGGGCCACTGCCCGCAGCCACGGCTTTCCACGCCGAACTCGACGCCGCGGTCGAACAGGATCTGCATTCCCACGCACACGCCCAGTACCGGGGCTCCGGCCGAGAGCCGCTCGGCGATGATCTTGTCACCGCCGATCCCGCGCAGCCCGCTCATGCAGGCCTCGAACGCGCCGACGCCCGGCACCACGAGGCCGTCGGCGGCGGTAGCGGCGGCCGGGTCCGCGGTCACTTCGACCTCGGCGCCGACCCGTTGCAGCGCACGCTGAGCCGACCGCAGGTTGCCTGAGCCGTAGTCAAGCACCGCAACGGATTTGCTTGTCACAGTGCACCTTTCGTGGACGGCACCCCGGTGACTCGAGAGTCGCGTTCGACAGCCTGGCGCAGCGCCCGGGCCACCGCCTTGTATTGGGCTTCGGTGATGTGGTGCGGATCCCGGCCGTAGAGCGTGCGCACGTGAAGGGCGATGCGCGCGTTCATGGCCAGCGACTCGAACACGTGCCGGTTCACGACGGTGTGGTAAGGCACGGTGTTGCCGGCAATCGTGAAGTGGCGCAGATGATCCGGTTCGCCGGAGTGCACGCAGTACGGCCGCCCGGAGACGTCGACCGCGGCGTGCGCCAGAGTCTCGTCCATCGGGATGAATGCGTCTCCGAACCGGCGGATACCCTTCTTGTCGCCCAGCGCTTGACCCAGCGCCTGCCCGAGCACGATCGCGGTGTCCTCGATGGTGTGGTGGCCCTCGATGTGCACGTCACCTTTGGTGCGCACGGTCAGGTCGAAGCTCGCATGGGCGCCGAGCGCGTGCAGCATGTGGTCGTAGAACGGGACGCCCGTGTCGATGTCGACCTCCCCACTGCCGTCGAGGTCCAGTTCGACCACGATGTCGGACTCCTTGGTGGAGCGCTCCACGCGGGCGCGGCGGTTCTCGGTCATGATGCTCCTAACGGTGCGGCAAGTTCGGTGGCCACCAGACGCGCACTGGATGCGAGGAACGCGTCGTTCTCGTGCGCCAGGCCGATCGTGGTGCGCAGAAAGCCTGGAATGCCGACGTCGCGGATCAACACCCCGTCGTCGAGGTAGCGACGCCAGGTGGCGGGCGCATCGGCGAACTCGCCGAACAGCACGAAGTTGGCGTCGCTGGGAATCACCCGAAACCCCATGTCCGCCAATGCCTCCGATACCCGCTCACGTTCGGCGATCAACGCAGCGACGCTGCCCAGCGTCTCGTCCGCGTGGCGTAGCGCCGCGCGCGCCGCAGCCTGTGTGAGCACCGAGAGGTGGTACGGGAGCCGCACCAGCAGCATCGCGTCGATGACGGCGGGCGCGGCGATCAGATACCCAAGACGGCCGCCGGCGAACGCGAACGCCTTGCTCATCGTGCGCGACACGACAAGCTTCGCCGGGTACTCACCGATGAGGTTGATCGCACTCGGCACCGACGAGAATTCGCCATACGCCTCGTCGAGGATCAAGATGCCGGTATCCATGGCATCGAGCAGCGCGCGCAGCTCCGCCGGTGAAACACTCTGTCCCGACGGGTTGTTGGGGCTCGCAACGAACACCACGTCCGGGCGGTGCTCGGCGATTGCGGCGACGGCGGTATCGGTGTCGAGCCGGAAGTCGTCGGCGCGATACGCCTCCAGCCAACGGGTCTGGGTGCCGCCCGAGATGATCGGGTGCATCGAGTACGACGGCACGAAGCCCAGCGCGCTGCGACCGGGCCCGGCGAACGCCTGCAGCAACTGTTGCAGCACCTCGTTGGAACCATTTGCCGCCCAGAGGTTCTCGACGCCGACGGGCACGCCGGTTTGGCGTGCCAGGTAGGCCGCGAGGTCGGCACGCAGCGCAACCGCGTCGCGGTCGGGATAGCGGTGCAAGGTGACCGCCGCCTCGCGGACCGCCCGGGCGACGTCGTCGACGAGCGCAGGTGTGGGCGGGTGCGGGTTCTCGTTGGTGTTCAGCCGCACTGGCACTTCGAGTTGCGGTGCACCATAGGGCGTCTTGCCGCGCAGATCGTCGCGCAACGGCAGGTCGTCGAGGGTGACGTCTTGCCCCGGAACGCTCACCGCTCGAACCTCCGGCGCACCGCTTCGCCGTGAGCAGGCAAGTCCTCGGCCTTGGCCAGCGTGATCACATGGCCGGACACGTCTTTGAGCGCGGCTTCGTCGTACTCGACGACGTGAATGCCGCGCAGGAACGTCTGCACGGAAAGGCCACTGGAGTGGCGCGCGCACCCGGCGGTCGGCAGCACGTGGTTGCTGCCCGCGCAGTAGTCGCCGAGGCTCACCGGCGAGTAGGGGCCGACGAAAATCGCACCTGCCGAACGGATGCGGCTCGCGACCGTGGGCGCGTCGGCCGTCTGGATCTCCAAGTGTTCGGCGGCATAGGAATTGACCACCCGCACTCCGGCGTCGATGTCGTCGACGAGCACGATCGCCGATTGCCGGCCGGTCAGCGCAGCAGTGACCCGCTCGCGGTGCACCGTCGATTCCACTTGCGCGGCAAGCTCTTTGGAGGCTGCATCGGCCAGGTCGGCGCTGGGTGTCACCAGGACACTGGCCGCCATCTCGTCGTGCTCGGCCTGGCTGATCAGGTCGGCGGCGACGTGCGCGGGATCCGCGGTGTGGTCGGCGAGGATCGCGATCTCGGTGGGTCCGGCTTCGGCGTCGATGCCGACGTGGCTGCGGCAGATCCGCTTCGCGGCGGTGACATAGATGTTTCCCGGGCCGGTGATCATGTCGACCGGTTCCAGTTCCGCGCCGTCGGTGTCGGTGCCGCCGTAGGCCAGCAGCGCAACGCCCTGCGCACCGCCGATCGCCCACACCTCGTCGACGCCCAGCAGCCGCGCGGCGGCCAGGATCGTCGGATGCGGTAGACCGCCGAATCGGGCCTGCGGCGGGCTGGCGATCACCAGAGACTCGACACCCGCGGTTTGCGCGGGCACAACATTCATCACCACGCTCGACGGGTAGACCGCATTGCCGCCGGGCACGTACAGCCCGACCCGCGCGACCGGGACCCAGCGCTCGGTGACCGTCGCACCTGGTCCGAGCGTGGTCGTGGTGTCGGTGCGGCGCTGATCGGCGTGCACGGTCCTGGCCCGCTGGATGGCAACTTCGAGCGCCGCCCGCACATCGGGCGCCAACTCGGCGAGCGCATCGTCGAGCCGGCCGACGGGCACCCGCACGGTTGCCGGCCGGACACCGTCGAACGTCTCGCTGTAATCGAGCGCGGCCTCCACCCCGCGCTGTGCCACGTCGTCGACGACCGGGCGCACGACGGGCAGCACCGTGTCGACGTCCACGCCGCCGCGGGGCAGCGCAGCACGCAACTGCGCAGCGCTGAGCGTGCGGTTGCGCAGGTCGATCCGGGCCATCTCGAAGGTGGGCATTACGTCGATTGTCCCCGATCAACGCACCCGAAGAAAAATTGATTGAACCGGCTAGACGTCCAGGCCGATGTCGAGCACGCGCACGGAATGGGTGAGCGCGCCGACGGCCAGGTAGTCGACGCCCGTTGACGCGTAGGCGTGGGCGTTTTCGAGTGACAGGCCACCCGAGGCCTCCAGTTTCACGTCCGGAGCGCGCGCGTTACGCCGCTGCACCGCCATCTGCGCCTGCCACACCGGGAAGTTGTCCAGCAACACCAGCTCCACCGGCTCGGCCAGCACCTCGTCGAGCTGCTCGAGCGAATCGACCTCTACCTCGCACGGCAGCCCGGGTGCCGCAGCGCTGACCGCCCGCAACGCGGCAACCACCGAACCCGCAGCAGCGACGTGATTGTCCTTGATCAACGCGGCGTCGCCCAGGCCCATCCGGTGGTTTTGACCGCCGCCGACGCGCACCGCGTACTTCTGCAGCGCACGCAAACCGGGCAGTGTCTTGCGGGTGTCACGCACGACTGCGCGTGTGCCGGCGACCGCGTCCACCCACTGCCGCGTGGTCGTTGCGATCCCGGACAGGTGACACACCAGGTTCAACAGCGTGCGCTCGGCGGTCAGCAGCTTCCGTGTCGGTGCTTGCACCCGCAGCACCGCGGCGCCCGCGCCGACGTGTTCGCCGTCGGCGACGCGGTCGAGCACGCGGTAGCCGCCCATACCCAGCACCTCGTCAAGCACCAGCAGCGCGACGTCGCACCCGGCGATGACACCCGGTTCACGCGTGGCCAGGGCCGCGGTGGCGGTGGCGTCTGCGGGCACGGTGGCCTCCGTGGTGACGTCCGGCCCGTACCGCAAGTCTTCGTCGAGCGCTCGTCGGATCACCGCACGAGCGTCGGCGACCTCGTGTTCGCTCAGCCGCATCAGTGACAGGCACCCACGGGCTCAGGCGCGCGGACGACGACGCGCCCATCGCACGACAACCGCACTCGGATGCCATGTGCTTGCCCGCCGTCGGTGTCGGGATGGTCGGCGCGGTGGTGGCACCCGCGTGTCTCGGCTCGCGCCAGAGCGGCCGCGGCGACCGCGCGGGCCGTCGTCGTCAGTGCGGCGTCTTCGATGTCGGCCCGTGTCCGCATCACGCGACGCGGCGCGGCGTCCAGCTGCTGCTGCAGCAGATGCAGCCCGTCGGCGTCACGCACCACCGACGCGTGCCCGGACATCAGGGCTTGCAGCTCGCGGCGCGGCATCGCGGCGCGGGTGCCAAGGTCGGGTGGCTCGGCGACGACGGGCCCTCGGGCTACCGCGTGCTCGGCGGCCGCCCGGCCGGCGCGGCCGCCGACCACCAATCCCTCGAGCAGGCTGTTGGAGGCCAGTCGATTCGCCCCGTGCATGCCTGTGCGCGCGACCTCGCCGGCTGCGAACAGTCCCGGAAGCTCTGTGCGGCCGTGGACGTCGACGATCACACCGCCGCAGCTGTAATGCGCGCCCGGGGCAACGGGAATCAGGTCGCGTGCCGGGTCGACTCCCGCGGCGCGGCAGGCCGCGGTGACGGTTGGGAACCGGGCTGCGACATCGGCTACCGCCCGGGCGTCGAGGTAGACGCACGCATCGCCGGTCTCGCGCAGCCGCGCGTCGATGGCACCGGCCACCACGTCGCGTGGGGCGAGATCGCCCATCGGATGCACTCCTGCAGTCACGGAGTTTCCCTGTGCGTCAACGAGTTTCGCGCCTTCGCCGCGCAGCGCTTCGGTGATCAGCGGTCGGCGTCCCGCGACGCGCGCGTCGTAGAGCATGGTCGGGTGGAACTGGATGAACTCGATGTCGCTCACGGCCACACCGGCCGTCAGCGCCAGCGCGACTCCGTCGCCCGTGGAACCCTCTGGGTTCGTGGTGGTTCGGTAAAGGTGCCCGAGGCCGCCGGTGGCCAGAATCACCGCCGGCGTGTGCACGATCCCAGCGCCGTCTTCGTTGATGACCTCGACGCCGGTGATGCCGTCGCCGTCGTGAATCAGCTGGCGCGCAACGTGATTGTGGCGGATGTCGAGCAGCGTGGCGGCATGGTCCAAGGCGCGCTGCACCTCGGCACCGGTTGCGTCGCCGCCGGCGTGAATGATCCGGCGCCGAGAGTGGCCGCCTTCGCGGGTCAGATGCCAGCGGCCCGGTTCAGCCTCGTCGAACCGCGCACCGGCAGAGACCAATTCGGCTACTGCGCGATACCCGTCGGCGACGATCGAGCGCACCGCGTCGGGGTCGCACATCCCGGCGCCCGCGGCAAGCGTGTCGGCGACGTGCGCATCGACCGAGTCGTCGGTGCGCGGCAGCACCACCGCGATGCCGCCCTGCGCGTAAAACGTTGCGGTGTCGGAGGTTTTGCTCAGCACTATCACCCGGCTGCCGCGTCGGTGGGCGGCCAGCGCGGCGGCCAGACCCGCCACCCCGGTGCCGATCACCACCACGTCGGCACGGGCGTGCCAGCGGGTCATTCGCCGCCGCCCGGCTGGCCGATCTCGATCATCCGCTGCACGCTGCGCCGGGCCAGCCGTGCGGTCTCGGGATCGACGTCGACTTCGTCGGCGCCTTCGACCAGGCACCGCAGCAGCGCGGCCGGCGTGATCATCTTCATGTATTTGCACGACGCCCGGTCGTTGACCGCGCGGAAATCGACTTCTGGTGCGGCCCTGCGCAATTGGTGAAGCATGCCGATTTCGGTGGCGACCAGGACCTCGCGGGCCCGGCTGTTACGCGCGGCCTCGAGCATGCCGCCCGTCGACAAGATCTTGACCCGGTCGGCCGGGACGGCGCCCTCGCCGGCCAGGTACAGCGCCGACGTGGCGCAGCCGCACTCTGGATGCACGTACAGTTCGGCGTCCGGATGTGAGCGCGCCTGCGCTGCGAGTTCGTCGCCGTTGATGCCGGCGTGCACGTGGCACTCGCCGGCCCAGATGTGCAGGTTTTTACGCCCCGTCACCCGCCGGACATGCGCTCCGAGGAACTGGTCGGGGCAGAACAGCACCTCGCGGTCATCGGGGATGGACGCCACGACGTCCACGGCGTTGGCCGACGTGCAGCAGATGTCGGTGAGCGCTTTGACCGCTGCGGTGGTGTTGACGTACGAGACCACGACGGCGTCCGGGTGTTCGGCTTTCCAGGCCGCGAGCTCGTCGGCGGTGATCGAGTCGGCCAGCGAGCAGCCGGCCCGCTGGTCCGGAATCAACACGGTCTTGTCGGGGCTGAGGATCTTGGCGGTCTCAGCCATGAAGTGCACGCCGCAGAACACGATCGTCTGCTCGGGCGCCTCTGCCGCGATGCGCGACAGTGCCAGTGAGTCGCCGACATGGTCCGCAACGTCCTGGATCGCCGGGATCTGATAGTTGTGCGCCAGCAGCGTCGCGTTGCGCTGCTCGGCGAGTCGGCGGACCTCTGCGGCCCATGCGGCGTCAGGTTCGACGCCTGTGTAGACGCCGTCGTCGAGGACCGTCATCGCCGTCTCCTTCAGCTGCCCCGGTTTTCGACTTACAATCGAAAACATGGCTCATACTAGCACCGAGCACGAGGTGCTCGCCGTCGTGTTCCAGGTTCGCCAGTTGGGCACACCGAAACCGCAGCTCAGTGTCCTGCTGTGGGAGCGCGCAATGAATCCGCAGCGCGGCGCGTGGGCGCTGCCCGGCGGAAAGCTGCGCAACGACGAGGACATGACGAGTTCGATTCGTCGTCAACTGGCCGAGAAAGTCGACGTGCGTGAGATAGCTCACTTGGAGCAGCTGGCCGTGTTCTCCGATCCCGCCCGGGTGCCGGGCACCCGCACCATCGCCTCGACGTTTCTGGGCCTGGTGCCCTCCCCTGCGACGCCGGCGCTACCCCCGGACACCCGCTGGCATCCGGTCGACGGGCTGCCGCCGATGGCTTTCGACCACGGGCCGATGGTCACCCACGCGCACAGCCGGCTGGTGGCCAAGCTGTCTTACACGAACATCGGATTCGCGCTTGCGCCAACGGAATTCGCGCTCTCAACGCTGCGCGACATCTACAGTGCCGCGCTGGGGTATCAGGTGGACGCCACCAACCTGCAAAGGGTGCTCGCGCGGCGCAACGTCATCACCCGGACCGGCACGATTGCCCGCAGCGGCCGCAGCGGCGGGCGCCCCGCCGCGTTGTACCGGTTCACCGATGCCCAATATCGGGTCACCGACGAATTCGCCGCGCTGCGACCGCCCGGGTAACGGGGCGCTAACAGCACCGCACGCCGACTGGCTTCTTATCGCTCTCTTAAAGTAACCTGCCGGTTGGTTGATCACGAAGGAGTGTTCACATGGATCCTGCCGGCCTGGCCCACGCGGCCCGTGCTGAGTGGATCGGCGCGGTACCGCACGAAGAGCTGCGGCGGGGCCGGCCGGTATTGCCCGAGAACGACCCGTTCTACGAACCCCCGCCAGGCTTCGAGCACGCCGATCCCGGCACCGTGCTGCGCAGTCGTGACGTGGAGCTGGGCTTTTTAGGGGTCGTCCGGCAAAAGTTCCACGCGACCCAACTGTTGTACCGCAGCAGCGATCGCAACGGCCTGCCAGAAGCCGCAGTGACGACGGTGTTGGTGCCCACCGAGCGTGGGCCGGAGAGAGTCTGCCCGCTGGTGTCCTACCAGTGCGCGATCGACGCGGTCACGTCCCGATGCTTCCCGTCGTATGCGATGCGGCGTGGGGCGTTCGCGCCCGGCGCGCTGGCGCAGTTCGAATTCCTGCTGATCGCCGCCGCGCTCGCCGAAGGCTGGGCGGTGTCGGTGCCCGACCACGAGGGCACCCGCGGCATGTGGGGCGCGCCCTACGAGCCGGGATACCGGATCCTCGACGGGTTGCGCGCAGCAACAAGCTGTGAGCGTCTGGGCATCTCGGCCGACTCCCCTATCGGCCTGTGGGGCTATTCCGGTGGCGGACTCGCCACCGCGTGGGCCGTGGAGACCTGCGCGGACTACGCGCCCGAGCTCAACATCGTGGGCGCGGTGCTCGGCTCGCCCGTGGGTGATCTGGGGAACGCGTTCAAGCGGCTCAACGGCTCCATCTGGGCGGGACTGCCGACCATGGTGATCGCCGCGCTGTGGCACATCTATCCCGAACTGCAGCGGGTCATCGATCGGCATGCCACCGACGAGGGCCGCGCGCTGCTGAAGTCGGCGGAGAAGATGACGACGGCCATCGCGGTGCTTCGGCTGATGCGCAAGGACATCGACCACTATGTCGATCGTCCGCTCGAGGACATCTTGGCCGAGCCGGATCTTCAATACGTGTTCGACGACATCAAACTCGGCACGGCCGCACCCAGCCGGCCGGTGCTGATCGTTCAGGCCGTACACGACAAGATCGTGTCCGTCGACGACATCGACGAACTCACCGAGAGCTACCGCGCCGGCGGCGCCCCGGTGACCTACCACCGGGACATGTTCAGCGAGCACATGCTGCTGCATCCGATGTCGGCGCCGATGACGCTGCGCTGGCTGCGCGACCGATTCGCCGGCCGGCCACTCGCCGAGCACCTGGTGCGCACCACGTGGCCGACGATGTTCAACCCGTCCACCTACACGGGCATGCTGAAGCTTTTGACCATTGCCGGCCGGGTGATGACGGGCCGGAAACTGCGGCGCAAGCCGCTGTCGTACTCAGACGCCTGACACGGCGCGACCCGTCGCCGCCGGACGTCGAGTTGTGACACGGTTGTTCGTGGCGAACCGTGCATCAAGTCCACGCTGGCGGGACGAGGAGTGGCCATGAGAACAGCGATCTGCGACATGCTGGACATCGACATTCCGCTGCTTGCGTTCAGCCACTGCCGCGACGTGGTCGCTGCGGTGACCAACGCCGGCGGGTTCGGCGTGCTGGGTGCCGTGACGCTCACCCCCGAGCAGCTGGAGCAGGAGCTGCGCTGGATCGAAGCGGAAGTCAGGGGCAAGCCGTTCGGCGTCGACCTGATCGTCCCCGAGACGTCGGTGGGCAAGGGACAGCGGCTGACCGCTGAACAATTCGCGGAGATGATTCCCGCCGAGCACCGCGCGTACGTCGACGCGCTGTTGGCCGAGCACGGCCTTCCGCCGGTGACGACCACCAAGACACCGCGGGTGGCGACCACCGACGACGCGAGCGAAAGCTTGATGGAGGTCGCGTTCAAGCACCCGATCAAGCTGATCGCCAACGCGTTGGGCCGCCCGCCGCAGTCGATGCTCGACGCCGCCAAGGCCCACGGTGTGCCCGTCGCCGCGCTGGCGGGTGCCAAAGAGCACGCGGTCAAACACGTCAACGCCGGCGTCGACGTGATCGTCGCCGCGGGTACCGAAGCCGGCGGCCATTGCGGCGAGGTGACGACGATGGTGCTGGTGCCCGAAGTCATCGAGGCCATCGCACCGCTACGGCCGGTGCCTGTGCTCGCCGCGGGCGGCATCGTGACCGGCCGGCAGATGGCCGCCGCGGTGGCGATGGGCGCCGCCGGTGCGTGGACCGGATCGGTCTGGCTCACAACCGAAGAAGCCGAAACCGCGCCCTACACCAAACAGCGGATGCTGACCGCGACGTCGCGCGACACCGTCCGCTCGACATGCCGGACCGGCAAGCCGACGCGGCAACTGAAGTCGGACTGGACCGAGGCGTGGGAATCCGGGCGGGGCCCCAAGCCGCTGCCGATGCCGTTGCAGTCGATCATCAGCGAGCCGGTGCTTCGGCGCATTGACACGCTCGCAGCCAAGGGCGACGAAGGCGCCCGCGCGCTGGCCACCTACTGGGTGGGTCAGGGCGTCGGGCTGATGAATTCCGTCAAACCCGCGCGGCAGGTGGTCTACGAGTTCGCACAGGACTATCTCGCGGCCGCCGAGCGCCTACAGAACAGCCTCGGAGACTGAGGATGTCACGGCTTCCGGCGCCACGCCCAGATCGTCGTGGGCCGATGCGGCTGCCATGACGGCGTAGGTCAACGCCCCCGACGCCGCGGGCAACAGCAGGCTCGTCAGGATCTGCAGCGGGCTGTGCCCGAAGAACACCGCCGGCGCCTCGGTGACGTAGTGGATCTTGTGGTCCCGTGGGGTGGCGTCGATGTCGACGTGCCCGTAGCGAATCCGAGCCAGCCAGGCACCGACTCCGGCCGCTGCGGCTGCCGCGGCGACTCCGCCCGCCGTGACGCCGATGACCATCTCCGGTCCGCGGGTTCGTCGCCACTGCCAGGCCAGCACCGCGCTGATCACCGCGAGCCCCACCAACAGCCCGGCCATCATCACCGCGGCGTCGAAGTAGTGGTCGGCCTCGTGACCGAGGTACTGCTGAACCGGGTCGCCGGACTTGGTCACCGCGACCGCGCTGCGGATCGACGGCGCGAGCCACGCCCACAGCGCGCCCGCCCCCGCGCCCGCGACGGCCATGCCTGCGGCGAAGGCCAGGGCCGGTCTCACCGGGCGGTCTCCACGTCCTTGGAATCCGTGACCCCGTGCCGTGAGCAGCGGGCCGACCAGCCGTCAGGACGCACCTGCACGGTCATCCGCCGGCCGCACTCGCCGCAGTAACGCGGCGGCTCCAGCCCCAGCTGCGCAGCCGTGGGCACCGCCGTGCCGGCCGGTTCGCCGGTGTAGACGTTGAACTTGCCCTGCATGACGTCACAGCGTCGCGTTCAAGGCCTTGATCGGCATTTGCAGATCCGTGAGCAGATCCAAGTCGGCCTCCGCCGGACGGCCCAGCGTGGTGAGGTAGTTGCCGACGATCACCGCGTTGATGCCGCCCAGGATCCCCTGCTTGGCGCCGAGGTCGCCGAGCGTGATCTCGCGGCCGCCGGCGAAGCGAAGCATGGTCCGCGGTAGCGCGAGACGGAACGCGGCGACAGCCTTGAGCGCCTCTGTGGCGGGCAGCACCTCGAGGTCGCCGAACGGCGTGCCGGGCCGCGGGTTGAGGAAGTTCAGCGGAACCTCGTCGGGCTCCAATTCCGCTAGCTGGCAAGCGAATTCGGCCCGCTGCTCGAGCGTCTCGCCCATCCCGAGAATTCCGCCGCAGCACACCTCCATGCCGGCGTCGCGCACCATCTGCAGCGTCTGCCAGCGTTCTTCCCAGGTGTGGGTGGTGACAACGTTGGTGAAGTAGGACCGTGCGGTCTCCAGATTGTGGTTGTAGCGGTGCACGCCCATCGCGGAGAGCTGGTCGACCTGCTCTTGGGTCAGCATGCCCAGGGAGCAGGCGATCTGGATGTCGACCTCGTTGCGGATCGCCTCGATGCCGGCGGCCACTTGTGCCAGCAGCCGCTCGTCGGGTCCGCGCACGGCCGCGACGATGCAGAACTCGGTGGCGCCTGTTTTCGCCGTCTGCTTGGCAGCCTCGACCAGGCTCGGGATGTCCAGCCATGCGCTGCGGACCGGCGAGCTGAACAACCCGGACTGCGAACAGAAGTGGCAGTCTTCGGGACAGCCGCCGGTCTTGAGGCTGATGATGCCCTCGACCTCCACCTCGGGACCGCACCAACGCATCCGCACCTCGTGCGCCAGCGCCAGCAGTTCGTCGAGCCGGTCGTCGTCGAGTCGCAGCACTGCAAGCACCTGATCCTGTGTCAGGCCCTCACCACGCTCGAGCACCTGCTCGCGGGCCTCGGCCAGGATGTCGATCATGTAGGCCTCCTCGTGCCTCTGCTCGTCACGCCGCCAGTTGAACACGTCGGCGGGCCGACAATTGAACGGTGTTCAGGTTAGGGTACGTGGGTGCAGCTGCGCAAAAGCGACGTGGTCGACGCCGCGACCGCTCTCCTCGATAGCTACGGCATCGCCGACCTGACCATGCGCCGGCTGGCCCGCGAACTCGACGTCACGCCTGGAGCTCTGTACTGGCACTTTCCTAGCAAGCAGGCGCTTCTGGGTGCGGTCGCCGACCGGATCTTGCTGCCTGTCGGCGACGTTGCCGGCAGCTGGCGCGAGCGCGTGGCCGGGGTCTGTGGACAGTTGCGTGAGGCGCTGCTTTCCCACACCGATGGGGCGGAGCTCGTGTCGGCCAGCTTCGCCGCCGGTCAATCTGCGGCGATGACCTCTGTCGTGATGCGCCTGACGTGCGCTGCTGCCGAGGCCGGGGTCCCACCGGGCCAAGCCGAGCTGGCGGCCCGCACCGCCGTGTACTACGTGTTGGGCTTCACCGCCGACGAGCAGTCCCGGCTGCAGTGGGACGCCGCCGGTGCGTTGCCCGAGACACAATCGGTGTTGACGACGGATCCGAGCGCCCGGTTCGCGTTCGGGTTGCGGCTGCTGGTCGACGGAATGGCGGCTTGCGCCGAGGCGGTAACTGCCGCGGAGAATGTGGAGTAAGAGCCACGCGGAATACCGTTTCGGCGTCAAGTGATGAGGTGCTCGACGCGCTTGTTGCCGTCCCAGTGCCGAAGCCCGACGAACTGCCCGCTGATGTCCCGAGTCATCGTGCGCATGGCCAGCGCCTCGGCCAGCTGCGACGCCTCCACGCGCCGCGCCAGTGTGGTGTGCGGACTCCATTGGCCTACAACGGTATTCGGTGCGGGACCGGGCTCCAGGTACGGCGAGCAGATCTGCACCACGTCGGCATGGGCCGCCAGCAGCTGCACCGAGGGCACCACCTGACGCACCAGGACGAACGGCGAGCGCCCGAACACCATCGGCGCACCGATCAGGCAGTCCAGCGGCAGCCGTTGCAGCACCTGCCGGAGCGGTTCGTCGGCCCCAGCCGAAATACCGTCCGCCACAAGCAATGTCACATGTGGCCTGCTGGTCGAGGCCGGGGTCCGCAAGCCGACGTCGGCCAGCGCCGCCCACACCCGCCGGATCGCCGCCTCGGTGTCCTGGTCGAACAGCAGCTCGAGCGAGTGCACCATGTCAGCCGGCCAGCTCCGCCAACCAGTCGCTGTCGAGCGCCGACGCGCTCATCTGCTCGAACTCCTGCGGGGACAGCCGAGCGGCGCCCGCCGGCAGCACCGCACGCAGCGGCGCCATCTTCGCCAATGCCTCGCGGTTGCCGAGTTCGACGGGTCCCGGCTCGGCGGGCCACGCGCCGATGATCAACCCGGCGCACGAAACCCCTTGTGACTCAAGGGCTTCCAGAGTCAGTGCGGTGTGGTTCAGCGTACCCAATGCGGCCCTGACGACGACGAGCACGGAACCGTGCGAATCCCGGGCCAGATCCCGCAGCGTGGCGCCGTCCTCCCCCAACTGGACCAACAGCCCGCCGGCGCCCTCGACCAGCGTGAGCTGGTGGCTGTGGTCGACGACGCGCAGGAACACGTCCAACTCGACGCGGTTGGGCAGCGCAAGACCCGCCCGTTGCGCTGCGGCAGCCGGCGCCAGCGCCTCGGGGTAGCGCCACGACCCGAACGTCTTCTCGACGCCCGACAGCCGGGCGACCTCCGCGAGGTCGTCGTCGCCGTCGATGGTGCCGGTCTGCACCGGCTTGCACACCGCCACGTCGATGCCCGCCAGCCGGGCACGGCATGCCAGCGCGGCGGTCGCGACAGTCTTGCCGACGCCCGTGTCGGTGCCTGTGACGAAGAGGTGGCTCACGCGCGTGTCGAGCGGCTGCGAGCCGCACCGAGCACTTCTGCCAGCACACGGCGCGCGGTGTCGAGTTCGTCACCGGAGAGCGACGCCCTGGCTGTCAGCCGCAGCCGCGACGTGCCCGCCGGCACCGACGGCGGCCGGAAGCAGCCGACCCGCACGCCGCGTTCGAGGCACGCTGCGGCCGCGGCCACGGCCACCTCCGGCGCGCCGAGTATCACCGACACCACGGCGGATTCCGGCCGCTCCGCCACCCCGCAGGTCTCAGCTAGCAGCGCCGCGGTGTGCAGCACCTCCCGCGGCCGCTGCGGCTCGGCGATCAGCACGCGAAGCGCCGCCAGCGCCGCACCGAGGGCGGCGGGCGCCAGTCCGGTGTCGAAGATCATCGGCCGGGCCGCGTCGATCAAATGGTTGCGGACCGCGACGGGGCCGAGCACGACGCCGCCCTGGCTGCCCAGCGCCTTCGACATCGTCGTCGTCATCACCACGTCAGGGGCGCCGGCCAGGCCGACCTCGTGCAGCAGGCCACGGCCGCCGTCGCCGCGTACGCCAAGCCCGTGCGCCTCGTCGACGATCAGCAACGCGCCGTGGCGTCGGCACACCTCGTGCAACGACAACAGCGGCGCCAGCGCGCCGTCGGCGGAGAACACCGAGTCGGTGATCACTACCGCGCGTTCTTCGGTTCGTGAGGCCAGTGCGGCGTCGACTGCGTCGACGTCGCGGTGCGCGCTCACCACCACGCGCGCCCGCGACAGCCGGCACGCGTCCACCAGAGAGGCGTGGCTGTGCGCATCCGACACCACCAGCGAGCCGGGGCCGGACAGCGCGACCACCGCCGCGAGGTTCGCCGTGTATCCCGACGAGAACACCAAAGCCGAAGCGGCGCCCACGAATTCGGCGATCGCGGCCTCGAACTCCTCGTGCAGCTCGGTGTTGCCGGTGACCAGCCGCGAGCCGGTAGACCCCGCGCCCCAGGTGCGCAGCGCCTGCACACCCGCGTCGATCACCGCGGGGTGTTGCGACAGACCCAGATAGTCGTTGGAGGCCAGGTCCACCTCGGCGCCCACCGGTGAGCGGCGGCGAAGCGACCGTCGCAGCCCCGCGCTGCGGCGTTGCGCTTCGACCTCGTCGAGCCACGCCAGCGGCGATATTTCGGTGCGGTTCAGCGGCGTCATCCCGACTTACCCTAAGCCAGCCCCGCGCACCCCAGCGTCCTGCTCCCCGTCAGCAAACATTGCGGGTTCGAAAATTGGCACCTCGCGCAGACCCGAACACGGCTAGTCTCACAGCAAGTGCACAGATCCAGGCTCGAAGCCGGGCGGGAGTTCGCCGCGTTGAAGGTCTTCATCAGCTACTCGAGTCTCGACCAGGCTGCGGTCGAGACATCCTTGGTCACCGACCTGAGCCGCGCGAGGCAAGACTTCTGGTTCGACGCGCAACGCGTGGGCGGCGACGCCTGGTGGGCGAAGGTTCTCAGTGAAATCCGCAACTGCAGCGTGTTCCTGTTCGCATTGTCGGACAATTCACTCTCGTCCAAGCTCTGCCGGACCGAACTGGCCTACGCCAAATCGCTTGGTGTTCCGGTCCTTCCAGTGCAAATCGGGCGCCTGAGTAGCGCGAGGACCGAGCCGATCTCGTCGGTGCCACAGGTCGATTACCGAGAATCGACGAAGGACAGCGGCATCGCTCTGATATCGGCCCTGCACGAATGCTCCAGCCAGCGAAGGGCCCTGCCTGATCCGCTGCCTGAGCCGCCGCCAACGCCCTACGAATATCTGCTCCGATCCGGCACCGTCCTCCGCGGCCAACAGGAGATCGCTGCGTCAGAACAGGCATCCCTACTACACGAGCTCCGCACGGCTTTCGACTCCGAGAGGGAGGACTCGGTCCGCAACGACATCCGGCAGTTGCTGCGCGAGTTGCGCGCCCGCGCCGACGTGACGTTCGCGGTTGCCAGAGAGATCGACGAAATTCTCTCGCCGGTCGCGGTGCCGGCGGAGGTGGCCGTCGCCGGCGTGGCCCACACTGTCCCCAGGCAGCACGAGACGCTGGCCACCGGCGGCTCCGAGGCCGACGCCGAGGACGTGTTCTCGACGCCGGCAGTCGCCGGCGAGATCCGGCGGCTGACGATCATGTTCGCTGACCTTGTCGACTCGACCGTGCTGTCGACGACAGTCGAACCCGAGGTCTACCGACTGCTTGTGGGCCGCTATCGCGACGAAGTGCTGCGGGTGGTCAACCGCTATGAAGGCCACGTCGGTTCGACGAAGGGCGACGGTCTGCTGGTGGTGTTCGGACATCCGCATCCCCACGAAAACGACGTGCGCCGGGCAGTGCAGGCCGGCCTGGACATCACACGTGAGGTGGCGCGGCTGAGCGCTCACGCCCAGCGCCGCTTCGGCGCCCAGCTGAACGTGCGGGTCGGAATCCACCGCGGCCCGGTGTACCTCGACACCGCACAGGACGATGTCTACGGCTTGGCCGCCAACCTGGCGGCACGCGTATCAGGTCTGGCACCCCCCGGATCCCTCGTTGTCTCCGACACCGTCGAGCCGTTGATCCGGCAGACGTTCGAACTGGAGGCCCTGACTCCAGCGCCCGTGAAAGGTGTCGACGGGCTGATCACTCACTTCCGCGTCGTGTGCGAGCGGACGGACGGAGCGCAAATCACTCTGGCCCCGCTGGTGGGTCGCGAGCGAGAGATGGCGCGGCTGCACAAGACCTGGACCCGCGCCCAGACAGGCACAATGACAACGCCGGGGGTGGTCTTTCGCGGTGAGGCCGGCATCGGCAAGAGCCGGTTGGCCGCGGCGGCGGCCGAGTTGGTCCGAGCCGACGGCGGGATCGTGCTCGAGTTGGTCGGGTCCCCGTTCCACCCGGAGGTCGGGCTGCACCCGGTCCGCTCGCTGTTGGAGCGGCGATGCGGCATCAATCGGCACAGCACCCCGCAACAGCGACTTGCACTGCTGCGCGCCGAGATCAACGCGGTGGGACTCGATTCGTCGACCGTGCTGCCGTTGTTGGCGCCGGTACTCGCCATCGGCCCCGAACACGGCTACCAGCCGGTGCCCGTCGAAGGCCGAAAGCTGCAAGAGCTGATCGCCGATGTGGTGCAGCGTTATCTGGACGCGTGCCTTGACGGCTCCCCTGGCCTTCTGATCGGCGAAGACGTGCACTGGTTCGACCCGTCGACGCTAGAGATCCTCGGTGGGCTGCTGCGGCGCTCCGGCACCCGGATGATGGTGGTGCTCACCGGCCGGGACGGGAATTGGTTGTCCCCCGACTGGCAGGTGAAGACCTTCGACCTGGCTGCATTGACTCCCGAGGAGTCGGAGGAGTTGATCGTCTTACTCAATCCGGCCGTATCGGAAGACGAGCGCGTATCGGTGCGTGAACGCTGTGACGGCGTGCCGTTCTACATCGAGCAGGTGACTGCCGGGTTGGGCATGACCGGCGACGGACAGGGACCGACGGTGCCCGACCCGCTGTACGAGCCGCTGTTCTCCCGGCTGTTGGCGAGCCGCAACGTCGTACCGGTCGTCGAGGGGGCCGCGGCGATCGGACGGCACGTCGAGCGGTCGTTGTTGATCGCCGTGTCGGGGTTGTCCTCCGAAGAGGTCGACGACGTGCTCGACGAACTGGAAGAAGCCGCGGTGCTCGAGCCGTGGGGCGCCGACGCCTGGCGGTTCCGCCACGAGTTGCTCCGCGAAGTCGCCGCTGAACTCGCTCCTCCGAGCGTGCGCCGCAACTTGCACGCACGGGTGGCCGACACACTGGTCGCCGGGAGCGGCGATCCTGATTGGCGACTTGTCGCCGGCCACTATGAACGGGCCGAGCGTTACGACGACGCCGCGTCGGCTTACCAGCGAGCCTCCGCCGACGCGCGGCGCCGGGGAGCGCTGACGGAGGCTCGCACCTACCTCACGCATGGCCTGACGCAGCTCGAGAAGTGCTCGCCGAGCCCCGAACGAGACCGACGGCAAATCGGGCTGCGGCTCGATCGCGGATTCCTGACGTCAGCCGCCGAGGGCTACATGAGTCCAGCGGTCGTCGCCGACTTCGAGCGTTGCCGGGAACTGGTCGGGGAGGAAATGAGCGACGACCAAGGGCTTGCCACGCTGTTGGCCGTCGCGTCGTTCCATTGTTCGCGCGCCGAATTGCGGAAAACCGAGGAACTCATCGAGCTCGTCCAAACCGGCCAGGCCGCCGACCGGCCGTGGTTCCGGCCAGTGATCGACGGGTTCTTCGGCATGGTGGCGTTTCAGCGCGGTGATTTCCCCACGGCCCGGTCCTGGTTCACGACCGCGGCCACAGGTGTCGCCGAAGCAGAGGCGCCCCACCTCGAGGCGCTGTGGTTCATCCCGCACGACTCTGTGGCAATAAGCCACGAGCATTTGGCCATCGACCGGGTCCTGCACGGCGACATCGCCGCAGCAGAGGCCGAGATGGAGAAAGCCAAGCGCCGATCGGAGCGGCTGGCGTTCCCGACGGGTCCGTACAACTACGTCTACGCCGTCGACATGGAGATCTGGATGCGGGCGGAGGCCGGCCAAGTCGACCGCGCCGAGAAGCTCGTCGACGAGATGCTCGAAAGGTCGGAGCGGCACGGCTTCGACTTCTGGCAGATGTTCGGCATGACGGAGCAATCTCTGGTGCACGCCTACCGGTTGCTGTCCTCAGACGAGCCGGATTCGGCTGCCCTTTCCGCTGCGATCGAGGCGATGACGCAATGGGTGGAGCTCTGGCGCGCGCTCGGTCTGGTCGCTTATCAGACCCACTACGACTGCCTACTCGCCGAGCTGTTGATCGCGGCGGGCCGCACCGATGAGGCGCGAGACCGGATCAGCACCGGGCTTCAGATCGCCGAGGACACCGGGATGCATTTCTATGACGCTGAGCTTCTTCGGGTACGCGCCCGCACGCAGCCCGACGACGATAAGCGGGCTGCCGATCTGGCCACGGCAATTCAACTCGCCC
The DNA here is from genome assembly GCF_059813155.1 of Mycobacterium sp. NGS19. Classification (NCBI taxonomy): domain Bacteria; kingdom Bacillati; phylum Actinomycetota; class Actinomycetes; order Mycobacteriales; family Mycobacteriaceae; genus Mycobacterium; species Mycobacterium sp. NGS19. Next base: position 268,006 of record NZ_JCALEB010000005.1, on the reverse strand, counting down.
ACCACCAGGACGCACCGCTGTTCGAATTACGCGCTGCGACAGACGATTTCGAGTTGCGCGGTGCGCCTGCCCGGGAGGCCCTCACGACTGCCGTCGGCCGCTTCCCGGTGGACTGCGAGCTTCCCGACGTGTCGCGAGCGCGGGCGCTGATCAGCTGACCGAAGCGGCGACGGCGACCATCGCGGCGGTGATGCGCTCGGTCTCCTCGGGTGAGCAGATGTAGGGCGGCATGGCGTAGATCAGGTTGCGGAACGGCCGCAGCCACACGCCGTGGTCCAGTGCGACAGGCGTGGCGACCGCGAGGTCCACCGGCTCACGCGTCTCGATCACCCCGATCGCGCCGAGCACCCGCACGTCCGCGACGCCGTCGAGCCGTCGCGCCGGTTCCAGACCCGACCGCAAACCCGTTTCGATCTCCCCCACCAGCGACCGCCAGTCTTGGCCGAGCAGCAGCTCCACCGACGCCACCGAGACCGCACACGCCAGCGCGTTGGCCATGAACGTCGGGCCGTGCATCAGCGCGCCCGGCTCGTGGCTGCTGATGGTCTGCGCCACCTCGCCCGTGCACAGCGTCGCGGCCAGCGTGATGTAACCGCCGGTCAGCGCCTTGCCCACGCACATGATGTCCGGCGCGACCCCGGCGTGGTCGGCGGCAAATAGCTCTCCGGTGCGCCCGAACCCCGTCGCGATCTCGTCGAAGATCAGCAGGACACCGTAACGCCGGCACATGTCGCGCAGGTCGGCCAGATAGCGGGCGTCGTGGAACCTCATCCCGCCGGCGCCTTGGACCACCGGCTCGACGATCACCGCGGCCAGCTCGTCGGCGTGACCGGCCAGCTGCTCCTCGAACGCGGCGCTGTAGGAGGCGTCGTAGTCGGTGGGCACCTGCGGCGCGAACACCTGCCTGGCCAGCACGTCCGTCCACAACGCGTGCATGCCGCCGTCCGGGTCGCAGACGCTCATCGGGGTGAAGGTGTCGCCGTGGTAGCCACCGCGCCACGTCATCAACCGGTGCTTGGCCGGCCGCCCGAGGCTGCGCCAATACTGCAGCGCCATCTTGACCGCCACCTCCACCGACACCGAGCCCGAGTCGCTGAAGAACACGGTCTCCAATCCGGGCGGGGTGATGTCGACCAGAAGCTGCGCCAGGCGCGCCGCCGGCTCGTGGGTGAGCCCGCCGAACATCACGTGGTTCATCGTGGCCAGCTGGTCGATGATCGCCTTGTCCAGCACCGGGTGGCCGTGACCGTGAATCGCCGTCCACCACGAGCTCATCGCGTCCAGCACCTCGACCCGGCGACCGTCGCGCACCACGGTCAGCGACGCGCCGCGGGCGCCCACCGCGACCGTCGGCGCGAGCGCCTGCGCGCCGATGGGGCTGTACGGATGCCAGATGTGCGCTGCGTCGATCGCGCCGATCTCGTCGGGAGTCAACGGCACGAAGACTGAGAGTACGGACGCGGGTCGATAGGGTCGAATCGTGGCCGCGAGTGACTCGAATCCGAACACCGGGCCGATCCTGGCGACAGTGTGGCCCGGCACTCCGTATCCGCTCGGCGCAACCTACGACGGCGCTGGCACCAACTTCTCGCTGTTCTCCGAAGTCGCCGAGAAAGTCGAGCTCTGCTTGATCGAACGGAACGGGACCGAAGACCGCATCCGGCTCGACGAGGTCGACGGTTTCGTCTGGCACGCCTACCTGCCGGGCATCACGCCGGGCCAGCGCTACGGATTCCGGGTGTACGGGCCGTGGGAGCCGGCCGCCGGGCACCGCTGCGATTCGAGCAAGCTTCTGCTCGACCCCTACGGCAAGGCCTTCGACGGCGAGTTCACAAAGGGCCCGGCGCTGTTCTCCTACGATCTTGCCGCCGCCGAACACGACGACTCTGCGTCGGTCAAGGGCCCGATGCTCGACTCACTGGGCTCCACCATGACAAGCGTCGTGGTCAACCCCTTCTTCGACTGGGGCTCCGACCGCGCGCCGCGGCGGCCGTACAACGAGACGATCATCTACGAGGCGCACGTCAAGGGCATGACGCAGACCCATCCCGGCCTGCCGGAGGAGCTGCGCGGCACCTACGCGGGCCTGTGCCATCCCGCGGTGATCGAGCATCTGCTGTCGTTGAACGTCACCGCGATCGAGCTGATGCCGGTGCACCAGTTCATGCACGACTTCCGGCTGCTCGACCTCGGTCTGCGGAACTACTGGGGCTACAACACTTTCGGCTTCTTCGCGCCGCACAACGCCTACGCGTCGATCCGCCAGCCCGGTGCCGCCGTCGCGGAGTTCAAGACCATGGTGCGCACGTTTCACGAGGCGGGTGTCGAGGTGATTCTCGACGTGGTTTACAACCACACCGCCGAGGGCAATCAGCTGGGGCCCACCATCAACTTCCGCGGCATCGACAACGCCGCCTACTACCGGCTCGTCGACGAGGATTTGCGCTATTACAGGGACTACACCGGCACAGGCAACAGCCTCAACGCGCGTCACCCCCACACTCTTCAGCTCATCATGGATTCGTTGCGCTACTGGGTGCTGGAGATGCACGTCGACGGCTTCCGGTTCGATCTGGCGGCGACGCTGGCGCGGGAATTACACGACGTGGACCGGCTTTCGGCGTTCTTCGACCTGGTGCAGCAGGACCCCGTGGTGAGCCAGGTGAAGCTGATCGCCGAACCGTGGGACGTCGGCGAGGGCGGCTACCAGGTCGGCAACTTCCCGGGTCTGTGGACGGAGTGGAACGGCAAGTACCGCGACACGGTGCGTGACTACTGGCGCGGCGAGCCGGCCACTCTCGGCGAGTTCGCATCGCGGTTGACCGGATCGTCGGACCTGTACGAAGCGACCGGGCGCCGGCCCAGCGCCAGCATCAACTTCGTGACCGCGCACGACGGTTTCACACTGCACGATCTGGTGTCCTACAACGACAAGCACAACGAGGCCAACGGCGAGGACAACCGCGACGGCGAAAGCTACAACCGGTCGTGGAATTGCGGCGTGGAAGGCCCCACCGACGACCCGGCGATCATCAAGCTGCGCTGCCGGCAGATGCGCAATTTCCTTGTCACACTGATGGTTTCCCAAGGCACGCCGATGATCGCGCACGGCGACGAGATCGGCCGCACCCAGCGCGGCAACAACAACGTCTACTGCCAGGATTCCGAGCTGTCCTGGATCGACTGGTCGCTCACGGAGAAGAACGCCGACCTGCTGGCGTTCGCGCGCAAGGTGACCAAGCTTCGCAAGGACCACCCGGTGTTCCGCCGGCGCCGCTTCTTCGCGGGCACGCCGATCCGCACCGGCGCGCAGATCCGCGACATCGCGTGGCTCACCCCGGCCGGCCAGGAGATGACACTCGAGGACTGGGACAGTGGATTCGGCAAAGCCGTCACTGTGTTCCTCAATGGTGCGGCCATTCCCGAGCCCGACGCGCGGGGATATCCCGTCGTCGACGACTCGTTTCTGCTGTGCTTCAACGCACACGACCACGACTTGGATGTCGTTGTGCCGCAAGGAAATTACGGCAGCCTATGGCAGGGATGCCTGGACACCGCGGACCCGGTGGGAAACACCGATCTGACAGTGCGGGCCGGCGAGAAAATCACGATGGAGGCGCGTTCGGTGATCGTGTTGAGAAGAGCAGCGTGAGTCCCCACCCGGTGGTGTCCACCTACCGGCTGCAGATGCGCGGGCCGGCCAGCGGCGAGGCGTTCACCTTCGCCGATGCCGAAGCCCTGCTCGACTACCTCGACGACCTCGGCGTCACCCACGTCTACCTGTCGCCGATCCTCACCGCGGTCGAAGGCTCCACGCACGGTTACGACGTGACCGATCCGACGTCGGTTTTCGACGAGTTGGGCGGCGCCGACGGATTCGCGCAGCTGTCCGCCGCCGCCCGCAAGCGCGGACTGGGGTTGGTGGTCGACATCGTGCCCAACCACCTCGGTGTCGATGCGCCGCAACAGAATCCGTGGTGGTGGGATGTGCTGCGCCACGGCCGGGAATCGCAGTACGCCACGTACTTCGACATCGACTGGGCACCGGACAACGGTGTCGACGGCAAGCTGGCGCTGCCGGTGCTCGGCTCCGACGAAGACGTCGACCAGCTGACCGTCGACGGCGACCTGCTGCGCCTCGGCGACCTCGCGTTCCCGATCGCACCGGGCACCGGTGACGGCACCGGACCACAAGTGCACGACCGCCAGCACTACCGGCTGATCGGATGGCGGCGCGAATTGTGCGGGTATCGGCGGTTTTTCGCGATCACCTCACTGGCCGGGCTGCGACAGGAAGACCGTGAAGTGTTCGACGCCAGCCATGTCGAGGTCCGGCGGTGGTGCGCCGACGGCCTGGTCGACGGCCTGCGCGTGGACCATCCCGACGGGCTGTCTGATCCGGCGGGATATCTCGCGTGGCTCCGCGAAATCGCCGGCCCGGGCGCGTGGATCGTCATCGAGAAGATCCTCGCCGTGGACGAGGCGCTGGATCCGACCTTGCCGATCGCCGGCACCACCGGCTATGACGCGTTGCGCGAAATCGGCGGCCTGTTCGTCGACCCCACCGGCGAGCCCGCGCTCACCACACTGTTCGAGACCGCAGGCACCGACTACGCGACCATGCCGCAGCTGGCCCGCACACTGAAAGCCACCACTGTGACCCGCACACTGGCCAGCGAGTTGCGCCGGCTGTGCCGCGCGATAGTCCGGGTCACCGGCACCGGTCATCCGCAGTTGGCCGATGCGGTGGCCGCGCTGGTCAGCCGAATTCCGTTGTACCGCAGCGATTACCTGTGCCTGGCGGCGGTGCTGCCCGCCGCCCTGGCCGAAACCGTCGAGGCGGAACCGCAACTGGCCGAGGCGCTGGCGATCGTGACGGCTGCTCTCACGCACGACGAGCCCGCGGTGCGCCTGCAGCAGCTGTGCGGTGCCGCGACGGCCAAGTCGGTGGAGGACTGCCTGTTCTACCGCGACGCCCGGCTGGTGTCGCTCAACGAAGTCGGCGGCGAACCGGACCGCTTCGGCGTCAGCGCAGCCGAATTCCACCAGCGAGCCGCCGACCGGGCGCGGCTGTGGCCATCGGCCATGACGACGCTGTCGACCCACGACACCAAACGTGGCGAGGACGTGCGCGCCCGGATCGGCGTGCTGTCGCAAGTCCCGTCGCTGTGGGCGGAGTTCGTCGGCGGCTGGGAGCAGCGATCGCCGGCACCGGACCGGACGACCGGAATGTTTCTGTGGCAGAACATCTTCGGCGTGTGGCCGGCAGATGGTGTGGTCACGCAGGAGCTGCGCGATCGGCTGCACGGATACGCCGAGAAGGCGATGCGCGAGGCAGCCACCCGCACGTCGTGGAACGACCCGGACGACGACTTCGAATCCGCTGTGCACCGATGGCTCGATACGGTGATCTCCGGGGATATCGCCGCGGAGCTCACCGGCTTGGTGGCCCGCCTCGACCCGCATGCCCGCAACGACGCGCTGGGCCAGAAACTCGTGCAGCTCACCGCGCCCGGTGTGCCGGACGTCTACCAGGGCACCGAGCTGTGGGAGGACAGCCTGGTCGACCCGGACAACCGCCGGCCTGTCGACTATGCGCTGCGGCGGTCCGCCCTTGCGGCGCTCGAACATCCGAAGGTGCGCGTGACCGCCTCCGCGTTGCGACTGAGGCGCCGGCGTCCCGACACCTTCCTGGCCGGCGGCTATCTGCCGATGCTTGCGACGGGGCGGTCTCGCGCGCATCTGGTCGCGTTCGGCCGGGGCGACGACGTCGTGGTGGCGGTCAGCCGCTGGACGTTACGGTTAGCCGAAACCGGTTGGGATGACACCAGTCTCGCGCTGCCGGCCGGTCGGTGGACCGACGTCTTGACGGGCAAGCTGTTCGAGGGTGACGTGTCGGCCGTCGAGTTGTTCGGCGAGTTGCCAGTGGCGTTATTGGAGCGCGCCGATGACTGAATTTGCGGTATGGGCGCCGATTCCCGAGCGGGTGCAGCTCGACGTCGAAGGCACGCTGTATCCGATGCACCGCGCAGACGACGGCTGGTGGCGCGCGACCGTGGACACCGCACCCGATGCGCGGTACGGGTTCGTCCTCGACGACGACCCGAAGGTGTTGCCGGATCCCCGCTCACCGCGGCAGCCCGACGGCGTACACGAACGCTCACAGCTGTGGAAGCCGGCGGCTGACGCATGGTCGGACCAGAACTGGTCTGGCCGCTCCATCGAAGGTGCGGTGATCTACGAGCTGCACGTCGGCACGTTCACCCCCGAGGGCACGCTGGACTCGGCGATCGACAAGCTCGACTACTTGGTGCGCCTGGGCGTGGATTTCGTCGAGCTGATGCCTGTCAACGCGTTCGCCGGCACTCACGGGTGGGGTTACGACGGGGTGCTCTGGTATGCGGTGCACGAACCGTACGGCGGACCCGACGCGCTGGTGCGGTTCGTCGACGCCTGCCACCGGCACGGCTTGGGTCTGCTGATCGACGCGGTGTTCAATCACCTTGGGCCGTCGGGAAATTACCTGCCCCGGTTCGGTCCGTACCTGTCCTCGGGCAGCAACCCGTGGGGCGAAGGTCCCAACCTGTCCGACGCGGGCGCCGACGAAGTGCGCCGCTACATCATCGACTGCGCGCTGCGCTGGATGCGCGACTTCCACGCCGACGGCCTGCGTCTGGACGCGGTGCACGCCTTGGTGGATACGACGGCCATCCACATCCTCGAGGAGTTGTCCGCCGAAACCGACGCCCTCTCAGCCGAACTCGGCCGCCCGCTGTCGTTGATCGCCGAAAGCGACCTCAACGACCCGCGGCTGATCACCCCGCGCGAGGCGGGCGGCTACGGCATGACCGCGCAATGGGACGACGACATCCACCACGCCATCCATGCCGCGGTGTCCGGTGAACGGCAGGGTTACTACGGCGATTTCGGCACGCTGGAAGTGCTGGCCACCACGCTGCGAAACGGCTACTTTCACGCCGCCACCTATTCGTCGTTCCGCGGTCGCCGGCACGGCAGACCCCTGGACAAGAAGACCATCCCCGCGACCCGGCTTCTGGCCTACACCTGCACCCACGATCAGGTCGGCAATCGCGCCGTCGGTGACCGGCCGTCGCAGAACCTCGACTTCGGGCAGCTGGCGGTCAAGGCCGCGCTGGCGCTCGGATCCCCCTACACGGCAATGCTTTTCATGGGCGAGGAGTGGGGCTCGTCGCATCCGTTCCAGTTCTTCACTTCGCATCCGGAGCCGGAGCTGGCCCGGGCCACCGCTGAGGGGCGCAAGGCGGAGTTCGCTCATCACGGCTGGGATGCCGACGAGATCCCCGATCCACAGGACCCGCAGACGTTTCTGCGGTCCAAGCTGGACTGGGACGAGGTGACCGTCGGTGAGCACGCCCAGCTGTGGCACGTCTACCGGCAGCTGATTGCATTGCGGCACAACGAGCCTGACCTTCGCGACCCGTGGCTCGAGCACCTCGGCGTCGACTACGACGAGGAGCAGGGCTGGCTGGTGATGCGGCGCGGGGCGCTGTCGATCGCCTGCAACATCGGCGCCGAGCCGGCGCCGGTGCCGGTCAGCGGCGAGGTGGTGCTGGCCTGGGGAGAACCGGTGGTCGACGGCTCGCGGATACGTCTCGCGGGGCACTCGTTTGCGATCGTGCGCGCGGCGTAGGCGGCTACGGCTTGGTCAACACGGGGCAGCGGCATTGTGCTACGGTGTGCTACATGGACAGGATCGGTCTTCGCGAACTCCGCCAGAACGCGAGCCGCTACATCGCCCGTGTCGCGCAGGGAGAAACTGTCGAAGTGACTCAGCGAGGTCGTTTGGTGGCCAGAATTGTCCCGGCCGTGGAAGACCCATGGCGCGACCTCATCCTTCGCGGCGAAATCACTCCGCCGGAGTCGTCGGACCAACTGCTCGACGTGCAGCCTTTGGACTGTGGAATTGATCTCTCGGGGGCGCTGGCGGAATTGCGGGCTGACGAACGGTGATGCAGCTGTACCTCGATAGTTCTGCGCTGGTAAAGCTCGCCGTCGTCGAAGCCGAGACGTCCGCGCTCAGAGCGTATCTCCGTCAATACCGCTCCGATGTCCAGATGAGCGCCGCCTTGGCTCGGACGGAATTGCTCAGAGCCGCTGCGCTGCGTGGGTCCAGCGAAGCTGCTCACAACGCGCGCAACGTTATCGCTACGCTTCACCTCGTACCGCTGAGCAACAGGCTCCTCGAAAACGCGGCAACTCTACCGCCTCTAAGACTGCGGACGCTCGATGCTATCCACCTCGCCGCCGCGCTCACTGCGCCTGATCTTCGGGCTGTCGTCACCTACGACAGTCGTCTAGCGGATGCTGTTGATGCTCATGGGATTTCGGTGGCACAGCCGGCGTGAGCGCTACGGGTTGATCAGGTAGCGATACGCCGGCGATTCGGGCGCCAGCACTTCGACGTCCATGTCGGACGCGGCCATCCGGGTGAGCAGTCCGTCGTAGTCCTCCGCCGATCCGAGCTGGATGCCGACCAGGGCCGCCCCGGTCTCGCGATTGTTGCGCTTGACGTATTCGAACAACGTGATGTCGTCGTTGGGCCCGAGGACCTGATCGAGGAAGCGCCGCAGCGCACCCGGCTCCTGCGGGAAGTCCACCAGGAAGTAGTGCTTGAGGCCAAGGTGCACCAAAGACCGTTCCAGGATCTCGCCGTAGCGTGATACGTCGTTATTGCCGCCGGAGATCAAGCACACCACCGTCGAATCCGGTTCCACCACATCAGTTTCCAGCAGCGCCGTCACCGACAGCGCACCCGCCGGCTCGGCGATGATGCCCTCGTTCTGATACAGGTCCAGCATCGCGGTGGACACTGCGCCCTCGTCGACCGGCGTCACCGACACCATGTCGCCGGCAGCGGCCAGTGCGGCGTAGGTCAGCGTGCCGGCCCGGTTGACTGCGGCGCCGTCGACGAACTGGTCGACGTGCTCCAGCGTCACCGGCCCACCGGCAGCCAGCGCGGCGATCATCGCCGCGGCCCGCGCCGGCTCCACGCCCAGCACCGCGGTGTTCGACGTGCGCTCGGCCAGATAGGTAGTGATGCCCGCGATCAGCCCCCCGCCGCCGACCGGCACGATCACCAGATCGGGCTCTTCGTCGAGCTGTTCGAGGATTTCGGCGGCGATCGTGCCCTGCCCGGCGATGGTGCGCACGTCGTCGAACGGCGGCACCAGCGTGGCCCCGGTCCGGGCGACGTCCTCGAGTGCGGCTTCGGCAGCCAGATCGTAGGTGGACCCGACGGCGATCAGTTCGATGAACTCGCCGCCGTGGTAGCGGATGCGGTCACGCTTCTGCTTGGGCGTCTTGCGCGGAACGTAGACGCGGCCCTTGATGCCCATCGAGCGGCAGGCGTGAGCGAATCCCTGCGCATGGTTGCCGGCCGACGAGCACACCACACCCGCCTTACGCTCCTCGTCGGTCAACTGCATCAGCAGGTTGTACGCGCCGCGCAGCTTGAACGACCGGACCGACTGCAGATCTTCGCGCTTGAAGTACACCGTGGCGCCGGTCGCCGCGGACAGGCGTTCGCTGAGCTGAAGCGGACTCGGCGCCACCACGCCGGAAATTCGCTTCACCGCCGCGTCGACGTCGGCCGCGGACAGCGGCCCATCGGTGCGGGTCAGGCTCGGTTCGGCGGACACCGGTCAATGGTGCCAGCAACCATGCAGGTCAATCCACTCGGGTGAGCACGAACACCGGGATCTGGCGGTCGGTCTTCTCCTGATATTTCGCGTAGTCCGGCCAGGCTTGCACGGCACGCTCCCACCAGACGGCTTTCTCGTCCCCGAAGACTTCCCGGGCCTCGTAGTCGTGGGTCTCGGTGCCGTCCTGCAACTCCACTCGGGGATTGGCCTTGACGTTGTAGTACCAGACCGGGTTCTTCGGTGCGCCGCCCAGCGAGGCGACGATCGCGTATTGGCCGTCGTGCTCGACGCGCATCAGCGGGATCTTGCGCAGCTTGCCGGTCTTGGCGCCGACCGTGGTCAGCAGGACCACCGGCTTGCCTTGCATGTCGGTGCCCTCGGTGCCGCCGGATTCCATGTACTTCTCGGCTTGCTCTCGAGACCAGTCCCACGGGCTCGGGGCATATTCACCAGACAGAGGCATCCGCCCACCATATGCGCAGGCGTCGACACACGGCGTTTCGGTTGCCCGAAATCTTCCTCTGGGCGTAACCTGAACCTATGACGACGGCCGAGCGCATCCCTGCGATCGCCTCTCCGAAGAGCACGGAGGTGACGATCGCCGGCGTGCCGTGGCCGCTCTACAAGGTCGTGGGCCTGCTCGTCGGCTTCCTGGTCGCGGTGGTGGCCGGGCTGGTGACGACGGACGTGGCGGTAGCCGTGTTGGCCGGTGCGGCCGCCGGCACCGCCGCCTGGCTGGTGGTCGGCGCCGTTACGCACGCACACCGCTGACAGCCGGCTCGTAGACCAGCTCCCCCGGTCGCGGGGCGTACAACTCCTCGATCTCCGCGGCGTATTTCTCGTTGATCTGACGCCGGCGCAGCTTGAGGGTGAGCGTGACTTCATCGCCGCCCGGCTCCCAGAACGTCGGCAGCACGCGGAACCGTTTGATCTGTTCCACCCGGGACAGCTTCCTGTTACCTTCGGCCACCCCCGCCGCGATCTCAGCGATCACGTCCGGATGGCTGGCCAGCGTCTGCGGCGACGCGTCCGCCAGCCCATGCTGCGCGGCGTACGGCACCGCCGACTCGGCGTCGAGCACGATCAGCGCGGTGTTGTACGGCCGCGCGTCGCCGATGGCGACCATCGCACCGATCAGCGGGCAGGCGGCCTTGATCGTGTTCTCGATATTGGCCGGTGACATGTTCTTGCCGCCGGCGTTGATGATCAATTCCTTCTTGCGGTCGATCACGCGCAGGAAACCGTCGTCGTCGACTTCCAGGATGTCTCCGGTGTGCAGCCAGCCGTCGGCGTCGATGGCCTCCGCCGTCTTCTGCGGCTCCTTGCGGTAGCCCTTCATCACCAGCGGACCGCGCACCAGGAACTCGCCGTCGTCGGCGATCTTGTACTCCAAACCCGGCAGCAGCTTGCCGACGGTGCCGAGCTTCGCCTCCCGCGGATGGCTCACGCTGGCGACGCAACTGAGCTCCGACATGCCCCACACCTCCGCGATCGGCACGCCGAGCCCGGCGAAGAAAGCCAGCGTCTCCTTGGGGATGGGCGCCGCACCCGACACCGTCCACCGCACCTGGTCCAAACCCAGCTTGGCCCGCAGCTTCGACAACACCAGTTCGTCGGCCTGCGCCCACTCGGCGGCCAGGTCGTCGGGCACTTCCGTACCGGCGAGCAGCGCTGCGGCTTTCTTCGCGCCGACGGCCATCGCCCACTGCAAGGCCTGACGCCGGGTCTCGTCGGACTCGTTAGCTACGGCGAATTCGATTGCGGCCTTCAGCTTTTCCCATACCCGCGGCACCGCGCCCCAGATCGTGGGACGCGCGTCAGGCAGCGCCGCGGCGATCGCCTTCGTGTCGGAGACGACGGTGACCTGCGTGCCGAACACTTCTTGGCTGTAAAGGCAGCTCCACCGGTCGGCGATGTGCGCCGACGGCAGAAACGACGTGATCCGGTCGCCGAAACGGACGTCGAGCACGCTCGCGACTGCGAACGACTCGAACAGTAGGTTCGCGTGGGTCATCTCCACGCCTTTCGGGCTTCCCGTGGTGCCCGAGGTGTAGATCAATGTCGCGATGTCGTCGGATTCGACTGCCCGCCAAGCTGATTCGAAATCGAAGTCGGCAGGCGCGGCGGCCAGCACGTCCTCGAGCGGCACGGACCCCGGCGGCGAGCCGTCGATGCAGACAATATGGTCCAGGGCCACGCCGCTGGCTTTGATGCGGTCGACGTACTGCTGTTCGCAGATCACCACGTTGGTTTCCGCGTTGCCGAACAGGTACGCCAACTGCTCGGCCGCCAAGGTGTTGTACACCGAAAACGAGGTCGCGCCCAGGTGTTGCGCGCCGACATCGAGTGGATAGAACTCGATCCGGTTGGCCATCATCAGCGACACCGTGTCCCCGCGTTTGACACCCAGCCCCGCCAGTCCTGCGGTCACCCGCCGGACCTGGTCGGCGTACTGGCGCCAGGTGAGGGTCTGGGTGTCGCCCGGGGTGCGCAGCGCGACGGCGTCCGGATCGATGCTTGCGGTTTGCTGAAAGGCCTCGCAAAGAGTGGCCGGTCGCTCGGTCATGACGGGTAGCGTACGGCGGGGATGAGCGACGACAGCGGAAAACCGCAACGCCCAAGGGAAGACGTGGTGCGCAGGGCCGAACAGCTGGCCCGCGAGGCCGAACAGCGGCTGCCGGCGTGGCTTCGTCCCGGCAATCCGGAGAGCCGGTGGCCGGTGCTGGTGGCGCTGATCGCCGCGATCGCGATGCAGCGCGCGATCCCCGAGCGCTACACCGTGGTGCCGCGCTGGCCGCTGATCGCGATGGAGCTGCTGCTGGTCGTGGTGTTGCTGGTGATCAACCCCCGCCACCTCACCCGCTCGACCACGCTCGGCAGGACGGCAAGCGTGCTGCTGCTGGCGGCGATCACCATCGACAACACCGCCTCAGCGGTGGTACTGGACTACCACATTCTGTCGGGTGAGGTGAGCAACGATCCCGCCGTGCTGTTGGGCAGCGGCGCAGCGGTGTTCGTCACCAACATCATCGTGTTCGGTATCTGGTACTGGGAGATCGATCTCGGCGGCCCGTTCGCCCGGGCCGGAGTCACTGAGCGCAGTCCGAAGCGGTGCTATCCGGATTTCATGTTCCCGCAGACGGGAACGCGCGAGCTCGCATCGGCGGAATGGGAGCCGCGGTTCCTGGATTACCTCTACGTCAGCGTCACCAATGTGATGGCGTTCTCCCCCACGGACACAATGCCTTTGACGCATCGAGCGAAGGCGATGATGACGCTGCAGGCGCTTGTCGCGGTGTCGACGATCGCGCTGGTGTTCGCCCGCGCGGTGAACGTGCTGCGCTGAGTTCTGCGCTACAGAGGAGGCCCGCGGTGGTGGAAGTGGCGGTTGCCGCCGGCTGATTTGGCGGCATACATGGCGGCGTCGGCGTGTGCGATGAGTCGATCCAGCAGGGCGAGGCGGTTCTGGTGGTCCAGCGCTGCGAGCGGCACACTGGTGGTTCCCACGCTGGCTGTCACGTCGTGCGGTGTTTCTGCGACGGCCCGGCACAGCTTCGCTGCGGGCATCGCATCGTCGGACACCTCGGCGACCAAGAACTCCTCGCCGCCCGCCCGCGCGACGACGGCGGTCTTGCTGGTGTGCTGGGTGAGCGCATGACCGACGTCGATGAGCGCCTGATCCCCTGCGGAATGACCGTGGTGGTCGTTGAGCCGTTTGAAGTCGTCGAGGTCGATCATCGCGACGGTCAGGTAACTGCTTTGCGAGTCGGCCGACGCTTCGAGGAGCCGTCTGGCCTGGCGGTAGAAGCCGCGTCGATTCAGCAGCCCGGTCAGTGGGTCGCGGTCGGAGCCCAGGATGTCGGTGGCCATGACGTGTAGCAGTGTGTTCAGCGCTACGGGCGCCCCGATGCCGGCCAGCCCCAGCACCGCCGCCTCGCACAGCGCAAACACGACGTCGCCCCCGCCCTCGTACACCCGCCAGACCAGCACCCCCGCGACCGCGACGCTGACGGCGAAGTTGAAGCTCGTCGCCTTCGCGCAGTGCATCAGCGCGGCGTAGACACCCAACACGACGAAGGTGAAGCAGCCCGTCAGACCCGCCAGCGGGTCGGCTTGACTAAGGCACGCCGCCGCGATGCACACGATGCAGGCAGCGACGAAGATCCGCGATTGTGTGAGCGTCGGCCATCGCCACACCCACAACCCGGCGAGGCACACGCCGACGAGAGCGGCGGCGGCGGATGTGCCGCGTTGCCAGCCGGTCTGCGGCCCCAATTCGCTGGCGAGCATCGCCGCAGCGACCGCCGCGAACGTCAACGTGACCATGACGACGGCGCAGCGGGCCGCATCCTGCAGGTGCCGTTCGGCGAGGTAGCTGGTGAACCAGTCGAACCGGTCCTTTTGTCGCCACCACCAGCGCACCCACCGCATGAAAAACCGCCTCCGCAATCAGGACCACGCCTGACACGATGGTGGCCTGACGGGCGCAACTCCCATCGGTAGTTTGCCAGAGGGAGAGCGTTGTGCTTCCAGAGTTCAGAAACTGGTCACATCATCGGCGAGCCCGCTGGCCGTTCGACGGCCTCAGCTCAAGCACCCCGGTCCCAGCAGCGCCTTGAGATCGCCCATCAACGCAGAGGACGGGGTGACCCGCAATGACTGGTCGAGCTCGAGTGTGGTGATGCGGTCGCCGCTGACCAGCCTCAGATGCACCTGCGCGGTGCCCGGATGGCGGGCGAGCACCTGCTTGAGGGCAGTGACCTTGTCCAGTGTGCACTGTCGGGTGGGCAGGCTCACCGCCACCGGCCGGTTGGCCGCGGCGTTCGAGAAGTCCGGCACCACAAGGTCGTTGGCGATCAGGCAGATGCGGTCGTCCTGGATTTTCACCCGCGCGCTGACCAGCACCACCGCGTCGTCGACCACTTCTGCGCCGACGGTAGAGTACATGTGCGGGAAGAACATCACCTCGATGCCGCCCGTCAGATCCTCCAATTGTGCTGATGCCCAAGGCAATCCGTTCTTGTTGACCCGGCGGTTCACCGAGGCCAGGATTCCGCCGACGCGCACCTGCGTGTCGTTGGCGACATCGCCGTCGAGGATCGCGGGAATCTGCGTGTCCACCTGGGTGGCAAGGAGGTGGGCGACCCCATTGAGCGGATGCCCCGACACGTACAGACCCAGCATCTCGCGCTCGAGGGCAAGCTTGTGCTTGTCGTCCCATTCGTCGTCGGGAATCTTGATCGAGAACACCGCGTCGGAGCTCGAGTCGCCGCCGCCGAACAGGTCGAACTGACCCATCGCCTCGGCCTTCTTGGTGCCCAGCACCGAATCGACGGCATCGGTGTGAACCAGGAACAGGCCCTTGCGCGGATGACCGAGCGAATCGAACGCCCCTGCCTTGATCAGCGACTCGGTGACTTTCTTGTTGCAGGCCGCGATGTCGATCTTGTTGAGGTAGTCCGAGAAATCGGTGAACTTGCCCTTGTCGTTGCGGGCTCGGATGATCGAACTGACCACGTTGGCGCCGACGTTGCGCACCGCGCCCAGGCCGTAGCGGATGTCGTTGCCCACCGACGCGAAGTTCAGGCCCGACTCGTTGACGTCGGGTGGCAGCACCGTGATGCCCAGGCGGCGGCAGTCGGCCAGATACACCGCGGCCTTGTCTTTGTCGTCGCCGACGGACGTCAGCAGCCCCGCCATGTATTCGGCCGGATAGTTGGCCTTGAGGTATGCGGTCCAGTACGACACCATCGCGTAGCCGGCGGCGTGGCTCTTGTTGAACGCGTAGTCGGCGAACGGCAGCACCGTGTCCCACAGCGCCTTGATGGCTGCCGCGGAAAAGCCGTTGGCGCGCATGCCTTCTGCGAAGCCCTCGTACTCTTTGTCGAGTACCTCGCGCTTCTTCTTGCCCATGGCTTTGCGCAGAATGTCGGCTCGGGCCAGCGAGTACCCGGCGACCTTCTGCGCGATGCGCATGATCTGCTCCTGGTAGACGATCAAGCCGTACGTCTCGGCGAGAATGTCCTCCAGCGGCTCGGCCAGTTCCGGATGGATGGGTTTGACGGCCTGGCGGCCGTTCTTGCGGTCGGCGTAGTCGTTGTGGGCGTTCTGCCCCATCGGGCCCGGCCGATACAGCGCAATCACCGCGATGATGTCGTCGAACTTCGTCGGCTGCATGCGCCTCAGCAGGTCACGCATCGGGCCGCCGTCGAGCTGGAACACCCCCAGCGTGTCGCCGCGGCCCAGCAGTTCGTAGGTGGCCGGATCGTCGAGCGGTAACGACTGCAGATCGACGTCCACGCCGCGGTTGGCCCGGATGTTGTCGATCGCGTCGCCGATGATCGTCAGGTTGCGCAGCCCGAGGAAGTCCATCTTCAACAAGCCGATGTCTTCGCAGGACGGGTAGTCCCAGCCGGTGATCACGGCGCCGTCCTGTGGACGCTTCCACAGCGGGATCACGTCGAGCAGCGGCTCGGAACTCATGATCACCGCGCAGGCGTGCACGCCGGCGTTGCGGATCAGCCCCTCCAGACCCAGCGCGGTGTCGTAGATGGTCCGCACCTCGGGGTCGGTGTCGATCAGCCCGCGTACTTCGGCGGCTTCCTTGTACCGCTCATGGCTGGGGTCGGTGATGCCCGACAGCGGGATGTCTTTGGCCATGATCGGCGGCGGCAGCGCCTTGGTGATCCGGTCGGCGATCGAAAAGCCCGGTTGGCCGAAATGAATGCGGGCCGAATCTTTCAGGGCCGCTTTGGTTTTGATGGTGCCAAAGGTGATCACTTGGGCGACGCGGTCATGGCCGTACTTCTCGGTGGCGTACCGCAGCATCTCCGGGCGCCGGCGATCGTCGAAGTCGATGTCGATGTCGGGCATCGACGCGCGCTCCGGGTTGAGGAACCGCTCGAACAGCAGCCCGTGTTCGATCGGGTCGATGTCGGTGATGCCCAGCGCGTAGGCCACCAGCGACCCCGCGGCCGACCCACGGCCGGGCCCTACCCGGATCGCCACCGACTTGGCGTAGCTGACCAGGTCTGCGACGATCAGGAAGTACGACGGGAAGCCCTTGTCGCAGATGACCTTGATCTCGTAGGCGGCACGCTGTTCATAACCGTCGGGCGGCCCGTCGGGGAAGCGCCGTCGCAAGCCGGCGTTGACCTCGTGGCGCAGCCAGGACGCCTCGTCGTGGCCGTCGGGAACCTGGAACACCGGCATCCGGTTGCGCGGCTGCCACACCTGCTCGTAGGACTGCACCCGCTCGGCGATCAACAGGGTGGAGTCACAGGCGCCGGGCACCTCGGCGTCCCACAGCGCCCGCATCTCCGCTGCCGACTTGAGGTAGTAGCCGTCGCCGTCGAACTTGAAGCGCGTGGGGTCAGACAGCGTCTTGCCGGTTTGCACGCACAGCAGCGCCTCGTGGTTGTGGGCGGCGTCGCGGGTGACGTAGTGACAGTCGTTGGTGGCCAGCGGCGCGATCCCGAGCGTGCGGCCCAACTCGAGCAGCCCGTCGCGGACCCGACGCTCGATGGTCAGCCCGTGGTCCATGAGCTCGAGGAAGTAGTTGTCAGGGCCGAAGATCTCGCGCCACCGCGCCGCGGACTCCAGCGCCTCGCGGTGCTGGCCGAGCCGCAGCCGGGTCTGCACCTCGCCGGATGGGCAGCCGGTGGTGGCGATGATCCCGTCGGCGTGCTCGGCGATCAGCTCGGCGTCCATGCGGGCCCACTTGCCCAACTGGCCCTCGAACGACGCCAGCGACGACAGCTTGAACAGGTTGCGCAGACCGGTCGCGTTCTCGGCCACCATCGTGAGGTGGGTGTAGGACCCGCTGCCGGAGACGTCGTCGTCCTTCTGGCTGGGATCGCCCCAGGTGACGCGGCGGGTGTCGAACCGCGAGCCGGGCGCGACGTAGGCCTCGATGCCGATGATCGGCTTGATGCCCGCGGCGGTGGCCTTGGTGTAGAACTCGCTGGCGCCGAACATGTTTCCGTGGTCGGTCATGCCGATGGCGGGCATCTCCAGGCGCTGCGCTTCGGCCAGCATCGGCGCGATCTTCGCGGCACCGTCCAGCATCGAGTATTCGGTGTGGTTGTGCAGGTGCACGAACGAGCGGTCCATAGGCAGGCCAGTCTATGGCGGCCCACCGACGAGTTTCGGCGTGTCGTGCTCGTGTGTCTTGCGGCGTCCGCGGCGCAGGCCGTCGAGCGTGAGCACCGCGAGAGCCACCCAGATGAGGCCGAACCCGATCCAGCGGGCAGTCGGCATGGGCTCGTGGTTGATCAGCACCCCCCACGCCATCTGCAGGCCGGGGTTGAGGTACTGCAGCAGACCCAGCGTGATCAACGAGAGCCGCTGAGCGGCCGCGGCGAACATCAGCAGTGGGATCGCGGTCACCGGCCCGGACAGCATCATCAGCGCGGTGTGTCCGGTGCCGAATCCTGCGAAGTGGGCATGCCCGGCGGCCTGCAATGCGATCAGGTAGCCGCCGGCCAGCGGCAGCGCCAACAACGACTCGACGGCCACGCTCACGCGGGGGTCGACCGTCACGATTTTCTTCACCAGCCCGTACGAGCCAAACGACGTCGCCAGCGCCAGCGCGATCACCGGCACTCCGCCGACCTGTGCAGTCAGCACGCCAACCGCGGCGACCGCGATGACGAGCGCTGTGAGCTGCAGCGCGTGGATGCGTTCCCGCAAAACCAGCACCCCCAGCGCCACCGAGACCAGCGGATTGATGAAGTAGCCGAGCGCCGCGTCGACGACGTGGCCGTTGGTGACCGCGAAGATGTAGGTGCCCCAATTGATGCCGATCAATGCTGACGCTGCCGCGAGCAACAGCCAGGTTCGCCCGCTGAGTCTGCGCAACTCGCCGACCCTGCGCGCGCCGACCAGCACGACTAGCAAAAAGACCGCGGTCCACAGGTAGCGATGCGCCAAGATTTCCAGCGCCCCGGCGGGCAGCAACAGCGGGAAAAACCCCGGGAACAGGCCCCACCAGACGTAGGCGCCGACGCCCGAAACCAGCCCGGACCGATGCCTGTCGGTCACTGGCCGCGTAACAGGTCTAGGGTGTGCTGTAGGTCGTGTGGGTACGGGCTGGTGATCTCCATCCGGCGCCCGTCAGCGGGGTGGGTGAATGCCAGCGACCGCGCGTGCAGCCATTGTCGTTGCAGCCCAAGCTTTTTCGCCAATGTCGGGTCTGCGCCGTAGGTCAGGTCCCCGACGCAGGGATGGTGCAGTGCGGCGAAATGCACCCGGATCTGGTGTGTGCGTCCGGTTTCCAGGTGGATGTCGAGAAGGCTTGCCGCTCGGAACATCTCGAGCGTGTCGTAATGGGTGATGCTGTGCCGGCCTTGCTCGGTGACCGCGAACTTCCAGTCGTGACCGCGATGCCGGCCGATCGGCGCGTCGATGGTGCCGCTTGACGGATCCGGATGTCCTTGCACCAGAGCGTGATAGCGCTTGTCGACGGTGCGCTGCTTGAACGCGCGCTTGAGCACTGTGTACGCCCGCTCAGAGCGGGCCACCACCATGACGCCCGAGGTGCCGACGTCGAGACGGTGAACGATCCCCTGACGTTCATGAATGCCCGACGTGCTGATCCGGATACCGGCGGCGGCCAGTCCGCCGAGCACGGTCGGGCCGTGCCAGCCGACCGTCGCATGCGCAGCCACACCGGGCGGCTTGTCCACTGCGACGATGTCGTCGTCGGCGTAGAGCACGCTCATGCCGACCACTTCTTCGACCCGGTTCTCGGGCGCCGCGGGCTGCTCCGGTAACCGCACCTCCAACCATGCCCCGGCGGTCAGCCGGTCGGATTTGCCTGCGCGGGTGCCGTCGATGTCGACGGCGCCGTCCTCGGCCAGCGCGGCCGCGGCGGTGCGCGACAGTCCCAAAAGCCGTGCCAGCCCGGCGTCCACCCGCATTCCGGCCAGCCCCTCGGGTACTGGCATCGACCGCTCCGGCATCAGCGCGCTTCGTTTCCCGGCTCGCCCGACTCGTTCGGCTTGCGCCTCCCGACTTCACCCAATGCGTCGTTCGGCTTGCGCCTCCCGACCTCACCCGATGCGTCGTTCGCCTTGCGCCTCCCGACTTCACCCGATGCGTCGTTCGGCTTGCGCCTCCCGACGGTGTCGAAGTCATAGCCGAGCACCGACAGCGCCACCAACAGCACCGCCCCGCCGACCACCGACGCGTCGGCAACGTTGAACACCGGCCACCAGCCGATCGACAGGAAATCGACGACGTGCCCGCGCAGCGGCCCGGGCCACCGGAAGAACCGGTCGACCAAATTGCCAAGTGCGCCACCGAGAATCATGCCCAGCCCGAGCGCCCACCACGGCGACACCAACCGGCGCCCCATCCAGACGATGCCGATCACCACCACGGTCGCGATCAACGTCAGAATCCACGTGTACCCGGTCGCCATCGAGAACGCCGCGCCCGAATTCCGCACCAGCGTCCACGTCACCGTGTCGCCGATGATCGACACCGGCTGACCCGGGTTCAGCCAGTGCACGGCGAGCACCTTGGTGACAACGTCGACGGCGAGGATCACCGCGGCGACCGACACCAGCAACCGGACCTGTCGGCGCGGCCGCGGCGCGGCACCCTCGGTTGCCGTCGCCGGTTCGCCCGCGGACTCGTCACTCACGTCTCTCATCATCCCAAAGCCCGACTGGGGCATGATTCGGCCATGAGCCGCGTCGCCCTCGTCACCACCGGCGGCACCATCGCATCGGTCGCCGACGCCCGCGGGATCCTGCAGCCGGTGCGCAGCGGAGCGGAACTGCTGTGCGGGGCCGGCGGCCAGCACGTGGACGTCGTCGACGTGATGGCAAAAGACAGTTCGCAGTTGACCGTTGCGGATTGGGACCGGATCGGCGCCGCCATCCGCCGCGCCGTCGACGACGGTGCTGACGGCGTCGTCGTCACCCACGGCACCGACACGATGGAAGAGACCGCGCTGTGGTTGGAGCTGACGTACGACGGCGCGGCCCCGGTGGTGCTCACCGGGGCCGCCAAAAGCGCCGACCACCCGCAGGCGGACGGCCCGGGCAATTTGCGTGACGCGATCGCGCTGGCCACCAGCCCTGATGCGCGCGGTCTCGGCGTGCTGGTGTGCCTGAGCGGCGCCGTCCTGGCCCCGCTCGGAACGCGGAAAGTGGGCAGCGGGCCGTGGGCGGGTTTCGACGGTCCGGCCGTCGGCGCGATCGCCGACGGCCGGCTGCAGCTGCACGCAATCAAGGAGCGGCCGTTTGTGGGCGCCGTCGCCGCCGAGTCTGCGCCGCGTGTTGACGTGGTGGCCTGCTACCTGGGCGCCGACGCAGTCGCGCTCGACGCCTGCGTGGCCGCCGGCGCGCGCGGCGTGGTGCTCGAGGCACTCGGCGCCGGCAATGTCGGCGACGCCGTCGTCGACGCCGTCGCCCGCCACTGCGCAGCAGGCGTCACGGTCGCGGTGTCGACCCGGGTACCGTTCGGCGGCGTCAGCGCCCGGTACGGGCCCGGACTGAAGCTGGTGGAAGCGGGCGCATTCGAGATGCCGCGGCTGCGGCCTCCTCAGGCGCGGGTGCTGCTGATGGCCGCGCTGGCCGCCGGGTCACCCGTCGGTGAAGTCGTCGCCCGCTGGGGCTGACTCGTCGGCAAGGGCGTTGACGAATTCCGGCCAGTCCAGACTGTCGACGGGATTCGCGCGCCTCAGCTCGGGATCGTGGGCGGGCAATGTGCGGGCGGCGCCTGGACCGCTGGCGCGGGTTTCGAACCGAACCGTCACCACGCCGTGTCCGGATCCCTGCACCCAGCCGTGCCCCCACCGTGTGTGGTGGACGTCGTCGCCGACGCGCCACCCGCCGGCCGTGGTGGCCGGTGTGCCGGCCGAGCGGGTGTCCGTCGGCGCGTCCCACGCATCGAGGTCCGGGAACAACGGCTCCTGCTGCACCTCCGACAACCCCGAAAAGCCAACGCCCACAAGGCGGATGGGGCCGACGTCGACTGGATCGAGAAGGAGCCGACGCGCTGCGGCGATCAACGTGGTGGCGTCTGTTGTGGCGTACGGCAGAGTCAGCGACCGAGTCAGCGTGCTCATGTCGGAACGCTTCAGCTTGACCGTCACGGTGCGGGCACCTCGGCCGTCTTTGAGCAGCCGCCGATGCGCATGCTCGCCGATCGGGCCCGCCGCCTGCTGCAACTGCTCCAGGGTCGTCAGGTCGGCCGGGAACGTCGACTCGGCGCTGATCTGCTTGGCCTCCGCGCGTTCGGCGACGGGACGCTCGTCGATGCCGCGGGCCAGCTTGTGCAGCGCGGGGCCCACCGTCGCACCCAGGACGTCGGCAACTTCTGTCTCAGTGAGATCGGCGAACTGGCCGATGGTCTGGATGCCGAGCCGGTGCAGCTTCTCCTCCGCGACGGGGCCGATCCCCCACAGCTTGCGCACCGGAAGCCCACCGAGCAGCGCACGTTCCTGGTCGCGCGGGATCGCCCGCACACCGTCGGGCTTGGCCAGCCCCGAGGCGATCTTCGCGACCTGCTTCCCGGAACCTGCGCCCACCGACGCGACAAGCCCGGTCGCCTCCCGCACGCGGCCGCGAAGTTCCTCGCAGAAGCGCTCCACGTCGGCGGCGGACGCGCCGGCGAGTTCGGCCGGTTCACCGAACGCTTCGTCGTGCGAAAGCTGTTCCAGCACAGGCATGATCGCGCGTACCGTGTCGAACACGCGACGACTCGCCACCCCATAGACCACACCGCGCGGCGGCAGCACCACCGCATGGATGCCGACCAGACGCCTAGCTTGGTGCATCGGCATCGCGGAGCGCGCGCCGAACACGCGGGCCTCGTAACTGGCGCCGGCGACGACGCCCCGTCCGCCGAGCCCCCCGACCAGCACGGGCCGTCCCCGCAGCGTGGGCCGGGTGAGCTGCTCGACCGAGGCGAAGAACGCGTCCATGTCGATGTGGAGCACCCACCGGCTCATGCGAGTCATGCTATGGAGACATCTCTGCCGCCGAGTGTTGGGTTGATCCACGCCGAACGTCGAAAAGCGTGATCGAGTCCACACTCGGCGAGCGGATGTCAGGCCTTCGCGATGGCCACCCGCACTCCGTCGCCGATTTCGACGCCGTCGCTGAGCTCGCCGAAATCGAAACGGGTAGCGAGGATTTCGCGCGCGATCAGCTCGCGGTGGGTGCTGGCCCAGTCGGCGCGTTCCTTTGGAACCGCCATGACAACGGTGATGCGGTCGGACACCTCCAGGCCGGTCGATTTGCGCAATTCCTGCAGCTCACGGATGCGGTCCTTGGCCCAGCCCTCTGCCTCGAGTTCCGGGGTGACGGTGCCGTCGAGCACCACCAGGCCAACTCCGTCGGGCAGCGCCGCCGTCGAGGTTGGGTCCGCCGCCACCAGCCGCGACGAGAACTCCTCGGGCCTCAGCACCGCGGGCCCCGCCGTCAGCGTGCCGTCCGAGTTGACGACGGCCTCGCCAGCCTTGACGGCCTTGATCGCCGCCTGCACGTCCTTACCGAGCCGCGGGCCGGCCACGCGGGCGTTCACGGTCAGCTCGAAACGCCCATGTGTCGCGATGTCGTCGGTGAGTTCGACGCTCTTGACGTTGAGCTCGTCGGCTATCAGGCCGACGAACGGCTGTAACCGCTGTGGATCATCAACGGCCACAGTCAGTTTGGGCAGCGGCAGGCGAACGCGAAGCTTCTTGGCCTTGCGCAGCGACGACCCTGCCGAGCACACGTCACGCACCAAATCCATGTCGGCGACCAGATCAGGGTCGGCGGGCAGCTCCCCTTCGGCGGGCCAGTCGGTCAAATGCACGGACCGCTCCCCCGTGACGCCGCGCCAGATCACCTCGGTGGTCAGCGGCAGCAGCGGAGCGGCCAGCCGCGCGGTCACCTCCAGCACGGTGTGCAACGTGTCGATCGCGTCGGGTTCCTCGTCCCAGAACCGTTGCCGCGACCGCCGCACGTACCAGTTCGTCAGCGCCTCGGTGAACAACCGCAACTGTTCGCATGCGCCGGAGATGTCGCAGATGTCGAGCGCGGCCGTCAGGTCCTCGCGCAACTGGGCGAGCTTCGCCAAGATGTACCGGTCCAGCACATGTGTCGAATTCGTCCGCCATTCAGCCACTTTCGGCGCATACAACGCCAGGAAGCTGTACGCGTTCCACAGCGGCAGCAGCACTTGCCGAGCGCCGTCGCGGATCCCCTGCTCGGTGACAATCAGGTTGCCGCCCCGCAGAATCGGCGACGCCATCAGGAACCACCGCATCGCGTCGGAGCCGTCGCGGTCGAACACCTCGTTGACGTCGGGATAATTGCGCAGCGACTTGCTCATCTTCTGCCCGTCGTTGCCCAGCACAATCCCGTGCGCCACGCAGGTGGTGAACGCGGGCCGGTCGAACAGCGCAGTGGCCAGCACGTGCAACGTATAGAACCAGCCGCGGGTCTGGCCGATGTACTCGACGATGAAGTCGGCCGGGAAGTGGCTTTCGAACCACTCGGCATTCTCGAACGGGTAGTGCACCTGCCCGTATGACATCGAGCCGGAATCGAACCAGACGTCGAAGACGTCCGGAATGCGGCGCATGGTGGACTGGCCGGTCGGGTCGTCCGGGTTCGGCCGCGTCAGCTCGTCGATGTAGGGCCGGTGCAGGTTGTCCGGACGCACACCGAAGTCACGCTCGAGTTCGTCGAGGCTGCCGTAGACGTCGATACGCGGGTAGGCGGGGTCGTCGGATCTCCACACCGGAATCGGCGTGCCCCAGTAGCGGTTTCGGGAAATGGACCAGTCGCGGGCACCTTCGAGCCACTTGCCGAACTGCCCGTCCTTGACGTGCTCGGGATGCCAGGTGATCTGCTGGTTGAGCTCCACCATGCGGTCGCGGAACGCGCTGACCCTGATGAACCACGACGACACCGCCCGGTAGATCAGCGGGTTGCGGCATCGCCAGCAGTGCGGATAGGAGTGCTCGTAGGTTTCGTGGCGCAGCAGCACCGCACCGTTGACGGCCGCGGCGCCGGTGCCGTTCTTCAGGTCGCGGATGATTCTCGGATTCGCTTCGAACACATGAAGATTCGCGTAGTCGGGCACGGTGTCGTCGAAGCGGCCCTTGGAGTCGACGGGAGTGACGGGCACGATGCCGGCTGCATCGGCGGTGACCATGTCGTCTTCGCCGTACGCCGGTGACATGTGCACGATCCCGGTGCCGTCTTCAGTGGACACGAACTGGCCGCCCAACACTTGAAAGCTGTTGGGCGCGTCCAGGAAGTACGGAAACGGCGGCAGATAGCGCACGCCGA
The DNA here is from genome assembly GCF_059813155.1 of Mycobacterium sp. NGS19. Lineage (NCBI taxonomy): Bacteria > Bacillati > Actinomycetota > Actinomycetes > Mycobacteriales > Mycobacteriaceae > Mycobacterium > Mycobacterium sp. NGS19. Next base: position 243,027 of record NZ_JCALEB010000005.1, on the reverse strand, counting down.
GCAGGTCGGCGCCGCGGTAGGTGCCGACGATCTCCGGCTCCGCCCCGAGTTCCCGCGCGTAGGCGGCCAGGCGCGCCTTGGCCAGCAGATAGCGCCGCTCGCCGACGTCGACGAGCACATACTCGATGTCGGGGTGCACCGCGACAGCCTGGTTCGACGGCAGCGTCCACGGCGTGGTCGTCCAGATCAACAGGTAGGCGCCGTCGAGCTCGCCACCGTCGACGATCTTGAACCCGACGGTCAGCGCCGGGTCCTGCCGGCTCTGGTACACGTCGTCGTCCATGCGCAGCTCGTGGTTGGACAGCGGAGTCTCGTCGCGCCAGCAATACGGCAGCACCCGATAGCCTTCGTACGCCAGGCCCTTGTCCCAGAGCTGCTTGAACGCCCAGATCACCGACTCCATGAAGGTCAGATCCAGCGTCTTGTAGTCGTTGTCGAAGTCCACCCAGCGCGCCTGCCGGGTGACGTACTCGCGCCATTCGTCGGTGTAGCGCAGCACCGACTCACGGCAGGCGTCGTTGAACTCGGCGATGCCCATCGCGTCGATCTGCGACTTGTCGGTGATGCCGAGCTGTCGCTCGACCTCGAGTTCAGCCGGTAACCCGTGGGTGTCCCAGCCGAATCGGCGGTCGACTTTGTAGCCGCGCATCGTGCGGTAGCGCGGCACGATGTCTTTGACATAACCGGTGAGCAGGTGGCCGTAGTGCGGCAGGCCGTTGGCGAAAGGGGGCCCGTCGTAGAAGACGTACTCGGGTGCGCCGTCGCGGCGCGCGATGCTGGCGCGGAATGTGTCGTCGGCCGCCCAGTAGTCGAGGACCTGCTTTTCGAGCGCCGGGAAATCGGGCGACCCGCCGCGTTGGTCAGCGCCGAGTTCGGTACGCGGATAAGCGGATTGGCTCACGGGTGCGTGTTCTCCTGTGCCCGATGGTCGATCGTTAGGCACGGGGACGACGACGCGCCGGTGCGCGAGCGCCGCGGTACCACCCCGCTTGCCACGTTGAGGTGTGGCCGCTTCGTTGTGGGCTGTGACGGGCCTACCCGTTCGGTTCTACTGGGCCGGTTGGGCTGTTCTTCCGAAGGCTCCCCGGTGATGGCCGGTTCGACGCCGTTGGACCGATTCTACCGAGCCGGCTGATCCGCGCAGTTCAGGCCATGGCCAGCTGGCTGTCCTGGTGAAGTGGCGGCGTCGCTTCCGATGTCAACTCGATCAGTGCCAGCGGGAACTGCTCGGCGAGCTCTTCGACTGTTGCTGCGTCCAGCCGGCGACTGTCGTACCACCAATCCATCTGCAGCACATCGCTGCTGCGGTACACCCGAAGCGCCAGCGTGTGACCGGTGTCGGAAAGGGTCTCGGCGGGCGGCAGCTCGGCGAACGACGATTCGGCCGCGGCACCGACGTTCGCAAAGCCCACGTTGGAGAAGAAGACCGCGGCCCGCGGCGCGATCCGGCGCGACGCTCCCGCGAGCGAGCGCTGAACACTTTGCAGCAGCTTGGTGGCGTCCAGCTCCCGGTCGGCCGGGCAGGCCAGGGCGATCGAGGAACCGTGGCCGAAGACGTCGACGCCCACCTCGCCGTCTCCGAACGTTCTGGCGATGGCGCGGCCCAACGCCGCGATCAGTAGCTCGTCGGTTCTCAGGCCGAGATAGCTCTGGGCCTCGTCGAGCTCTGCCGTCACCATGCTGGTCAACGGAGCGGAAAGTTTTGCCAGGTTCTCGGGGCGGGCCGCGCCAGCAACGTCGTGATCGACGATCTGCAAAGAGCTGTCGACGGAGATCTCAGACATGGGGCTTACCGTACGCCACTGTCCCAATTTTGGGAGTCCTGTGCCAGAAGTCCAACGGCAACGTCAATAACGAGAACACCGTCCGAAGTTTGCTGGGGGCTGCCCAAACGGGGCCCAAGCGTCTATCGTGAGGGAGTGCCACGGACAGACGAGAACGGCAGGCAATTGAAGGCCCTGCTCAGCTACCTGCTCGACGGGGATGTCGATGCCAAGGAGATCTACGACGCGCTCGGCATCTCCAGCAGCACCTACTACCGGCGGATCAAGGAGGACGACTATCCCGACGCCGAGGAGCTGCGCCGCGTGGCCGACAGGTTCCACCTCAGCTACCCAGATCTGCAGATCAGGTTCGGGTTGATGAGCCATGACGAGGTAGCCAGCTACCTCCAATCCACTCCTTTCCACGTTGCCACCGTGCGACAGGCGCCCCCCACTCAGCGCCGCCCGAAGCTGTCTGAATTGAAACCGCGCGCCGATGCACCCCCGCTGTAGCGCCGGTTAGCTGTAGCATTTGCTGACACTGGCCCGGCACAAAGGCAAGAGCCCATGGCATTAGCAACGCTCATCACGATCACGCTGGCGTGCATTTCGTGGAGCCTGTGGATTCGTCGCCTCACCTGGTCATGCCGCTGGGAGGTCGCGGCAACCCTCAACATCGCGTTGCAGGGCCTCGCCGTGCTACTGATGTCTCCGCTGGCCTCGGCCACCCTCGGCCATGCGCTCCACGCGCTGACCGGCAAGTGGAACCTCGAGGACTACATCGGCCACGACTGCTACATCGTCGCGGCATCGGCCATCGTCTACAACGCCCTGGGGCGGCTCCAAGACGACGACGCCATGCAGGCCTCGTTCAAGCAGTACGTCGAGCGCCCGGCCACGCTGTGCATCCCGCTGCTGCTGGCCACGTTCTCCATAGGCAACGGTGCCGCGATCTACCGGGCCGACTTCTTCGAGGTGCCCACCGATTTCTGGCTCGACACCTATTGGCTGCTGCTGTGCGGCACGCTGATCTATCTGCTCGCATACGGCTCGCGGGCGCTCTTGGTGCTGCGTAAGGATCCGCGCTCCCGGCGCATCGCCAACGTGTACCTCGCCGCGTCGGCCAGCGGCATCCTGGCCTGCCTCGTGCGCATCATCACCGCGTACGTGACGCCGCTTCAATCCATCGAAGGCGGCACGCTGGTGTGGTTCTTCGCGTGCATCTGCGGCGCCGGCTTCGCGTTGGCGTCGGCGCACTCGTGGCGCATCAAGACGAAGTGGTTCACCAGCGCGTCGCGCTGAGGGCAAACAGGCTATGCGTCCAGGCGCTCGAACTGACCGTGCCGGTAATGCTCGACGCAGGTGGCCCGCCGCACCTTGCCGCTGGTGGTGATCGGAATCGAGCCCGGCGCCACGAGGACCAGATCCGCGACGGCAAGGCCGTGGGAGTTCGAGATCGCCGACGTGACTTCCCGCTTGATCGAGTCGAGCTGCTCGGCGACCTGATCGGGTGTCTCCCCTCGCTTCTTGGCCTCGATGATCACGACGAGCTTTTCGGTGTGACTGTCGGGGACCGCGATCGCCGCGCAGCGGCCGCGGGTGATCTCCTGGATGGTCGCCTCGATGTCGTCCGGAGAGTGGTTGCGGCCGTAGACAATTAACAGGTCTTTGATCCGGCCGATGACGAACAACTCGTCTTCGAAGATGAAACCCGAGTCGCCGGTGCGCAGCCACGGACCCTCCGGGGTGCCGGCCGACGGAGCGACGATGTTCCCGCGGAAGGTGTTCTCGGTCTCCTGCGGCTTGCCCCAGTAGCCCAAGGCGACGTTGTCGCCGTACACCCAGATTTCGCCGACGGTTCCGGCCGCACACTCGGTGTGCTTGTCCGGATCGACGATGCGGACCATCGGCGAGCGCGGCACCCCGTAGCTGACAAGCGGTGTGCCACCGCTGTTTTCGCTGCGCTGGGCGTTGCCGGCGGTCAGCTTCTCGGTGTCGAACCGCACGATGGCCGGTGGCTGGGTGGCGTCGCGCGTGGCGACATACACCGTCGCCTCAGCCAGACCGTACGACGGCCGGATCGCGGCCTCGGGCAGGTTGAAGCGGGAGAACCGCTGAGTGAAACGCCGAAGCGTGGCCGGGTGTACCCGCTCACTGCCGGTGGCGATGACGAGCACGTCGCTCAGGTCGAGGCCGGCCATGTCGTCGTCGGAGGTCTTCTTGGCCGCGAGCTCGAACGCGAAGTTCGGTGCGGCCGTGTAGGCCTTGCTGTTGCGGGCGAGCAGTTGAATCCATCGCGCCGGCCTCTGCAAGAAGGCCACCGGGCTGGTGAGCACCGCGTGAATTCCGGAGAGCACTGGCCCGCAGACTCCCAAATACAAACCCATGTCGTGGTAGAACGGCAGCCACGACACAATGGTGGTATCCGGCGGCGCAATTTTTCCGTAATGGCCGAAGTAGTCGGACATCACTTGCTCGAAATTCGCCAGCACATTTCTGTGCGACATCATGACGCCGGCGGGCGAACGGGTGGACCCGGAGGTGTACTGCAAATAGGCGGTCTCCGGGTAGTCAGCTCTGCGGGAACTCGACCCTGGCGGCCCGTCGAGATCTAGCAAATCCACCTCGATGACCGCCGGAACGGATTGACCGCCTTGCGCCTTGAGGTGTTCGGTGACGATTCCCGCGACTGACGACGTGGTGAGCACCACCGATGGCGACGCGTCCTGCATCACGGAGTCGACACGGTCGTCAGCGGCGCCGCCCAGCGGAACGGCGAGCGGAACCGCGATCTGGCCGGCCTGCAGCGCACCGAAGAACGAAACGATGTACTCCAAGCCCTGAGGTGCCAGGATCAGCACCCTGTCACCAGGCGATCCGTGCTCGTCGAGCGCCCGCGCCACGTTCAGCACACGCCGATACAGCTGCGACCAGGTCAGGGTTTGGGCAACGCCTTCCCAGTCCTGGTCGTAGTCGATGTACGTGAACGCCTTCTCGTTGGGCTGCAGACTGGCGCGCTCGCGCAGCACGTCAGTAAGGGAAGTCTGTGTCACGCGTATCAGGTTACAGTGGGCGTTGCCGGCGCACTCGGGAACCGGCAGCAAAGTCGAGTTGGCTACCTTGTTGCGGTCACCCCAGCGCCCAGGACGTCCTGGGTGCGTACGCGGCGGCATGGGAGCAGCCGCGGTTCGGGCGGCGTCCCGCCGATCGATGACGCTCGGTATTATTCGTTGCGGTACCGACACTTCTGTTGGGGGAATCGCATGCCTGCACACGCCGAGCAATTGGAGTTTCAGGCCGAGGCACGCCAACTGCTGGATTTATTGGTGCACTCGGTCTACTCCGACAAGGATTCTTTTCTTCGCGAGTTGATCTCCAACGCCTCCGACGCGCTGGACAAACTTCGTCTTGAAGCGCTGCGGAACAAAGACCTCGACGTCGACACCTCCGACCTCCACATCGAGATCGAGGTAGGCAAGGATCCGCGCACGCTCACCGTTCGCGACAACGGCATCGGTATGACGCGCGCGGAGGTGGTGGACCTGATCGGCACCCTGGCCAAGTCGGGCACCGCCGAAGTGCGCCAGCGGCTGCGCGAGGCCCAAAATGCCAGCGCCTCAGCGGAATTGATCGGTCAGTTCGGCATCGGCTTCTACTCGACGTTCATGGTGGCCGACAAAGTGGAGCTGCTCACCCGCAAGGCCGGGGAAAGCGAAGCCACCCGGTGGGTGTCCAGCGGGGACGGCACCTACACCATCCAATCGGTCGAGGACGCGCCGCAGGGCACGTCGGTCACGCTGTACCTCAAGCCCGAAGACAAAGAAGACCAGCTGCACGACTACACCGCGGAGTGGAAGATCCGGGAGCTGGTGAAGAAGTACTCGGACTTCATCTCCTGGCCGATCCGTATGCAGGTCGAGCGGCGCAGCCCGGCCACCGAGGAGGGCGGCGAAGAGACCGTCACCGTCGAAACGCAGACGCTGAACTCGATGAAGGCGTTGTGGGCCAAGTCCAAAGACGAGGTCTCCGACGAGGAGTACAAGGAGTTCTACAAGCACATCGCGCACGCGTGGGACGAACCGCTCGAGATCATCGCGATGAAGGGCGAGGGCACCTTCGAGTACCAGGCACTCCTCTTCATTCCGTCGCACGCCCCGTTCGACCTGTTCACCCGAGACGCCAAGATCGGGGTGCAGCTCTACGTCAAGCGCGTGTTCGTCATAGCTGACTGTGACCAGCTCATGCCGAGATACCTGCGCTTCGTCAAGGGCGTGGTCGACGCAGAAGACATGTCGCTCAACGTTTCTCGGGAGATCCTGCAGCAGGACCGGCAGGTGACGGCTATCCGTCGGCGACTGACCAAGAAGGTGTTGTCGACCATTCAGCACATGCAGGCGGAGCGGCCGGATGACTACCGCACGTTCTGGACGCAGTTCGGCGCAGTCGTCAAAGAAGGCCTGATGTCCGACGTCGACAACCGCGACACGCTGCTGCGCATCTCGTCGTTCGCCTCGACGCACAGCGACGAGGAATTGACCACGCTGGCCGAATACGTAGAGCGGATGAAGGACGGCCAGACGCAGATCTTCTACGCCACCGGGCTGTCGCGCGAGCAGCTGCTGAAATCGCCGCACCTCGAAGCGTTCAAGGCCAAGGGCTATGAGGTGTTGCTGCTGACCGACCCGGTCGACGAACTGTGGGTGGGGTCGGTGCCCGAGTTCGACGGCAAGCCGCTGCAGTCGGTGGCCAAGGGCGAGGTGGACCTCGACTCCGAGGAGGAGAAGGCGGCTTACGAGGCCGAGCGCCAAGAGCAGCAGCGCGAGTTCGCCGACCTGCTGACGTGGCTGAAAGAGACCCTGAGCGAACACGTGTCCGAAGTGCGGTTGTCGTCCCGGCTGACGGAGTCACCGGCATGTCTGATCACTCCGACCTTCGGCATCACCCCGGCGCTGGCACGCATGTACCGCGCATCCGGCCAGTCGGTGCCCGTCGGCAAGCGAATCCTGGAACTCAACCCGAACCATCCGCTGGTGACCGGTTTGCACGAGGCGCACAAGTCGGGCGGTGACCAGTCGGAGCTGGCCGAGACGGCGGAGTTGCTCTACGGCACAGCGCTTCTCGCCGAAGGCGATATCCCCGAAGACCCGGCGAAGTTCGCCAGCCTGCTCGCGCAGCGCCTAGCCCGCACCGTGTAGCCGCGACAAACCGCCGTCCAGCAAACACCGCGACGGGATTTTGCTAGTGTCACTTCCGGGACGGATTCGGTGGATTTCGGGACAACTCGGCATGCGCGAAATTAACGTGGGCGGTTGTGACTGCCTGCTGAGGCGCGCCCGAAGCCGCTGAGGTGAGCAAGGGACCATCGCGACGCGGGTATCTTGGCCATCTTGCGCGGGCGGGGATATCGAGCCTGGCGGGGGCAAGGGCAACGCAATGTTTGCTATGAGGAGGGCACATGGCTTCGGTCGGGACCGGGCATGATTCGTCGGGCTCGGAGTCAGCCGTAACGTCGACGACGGTGGGCACCACACCGGTCACTCCGATCGCCGTGATCGGCATGGCCTGCCGGCTGCCCGGCGGTATCGACTCCCCTGACAAGCTGTGGGACGCGTTGCTGCGCGGCGAGGATCTGGTCACCGAGATCCCGGCCGACCGGTGGGACGCCGACGACTTCTACGACCCCGAACCGGGGGTGCCCGGTCGGTCCGTCTCCAAGTGGGGCGCCTTCCTCGACGACGTCGCCGGTTTCGACGCCGACTTCTTCGGCATCAACGAGCGCGAAGCCACCGCCGCCGATCCGCAGCACCGGATCTTATTGGAAACCTCATGGGAGGCCATGGAACACGCGGGACTCACCCGCGAGCGGATGGCCGACTCGCTCACCGGCGTGTTCGTGGGGCTCACTCACGGCGACTACCAGCTGCTGGCCGCCGACGCCAACGCCGTCGAGCAGCCCTACGGCTTCACCGGCAACAGCTTCAGCTTGGCGTCCGGGCGGATCGCCTATGTCCTCGGGCTGCACGGCCCCGCGCTCACGGTCGACACCGCCTGCTCGTCGGGCCTGACCGCGGTGCACCTGGCCTGCCGCAGCCTGCACGAAGGCGAGAGCAACCTCGCGCTCGCCGGTGGTGTGACGCTGGCGCTGGACCCACGGAAGTGGTCGGCCGGCTCGGCCGAGGGCATGTTGTCGCCCACCGGCCGTTGCCACGCGTTCGACGTCGACGCCGACGGGTTCGTGGGCGGCGAGGGCTGCGTCGTCATGCTGCTCAAGCGCTTGGCGGATGCGCAGCGCGACGGCGACCGGATCCTGGCCGTGATCCGCGGCACTGCGGCCAACCAGGACGGGCGCACGGTGAACATCGCAACCCCGTCGCGGGCCGCCCAGGTCGCGGCCTACCGGGAGGCGTTGGCTGCGGCGGACGTGGACCCGGCCAGTGTCGGCATGGTGGAGGCGCACGGCACCGGAACACCCACCGGCGACCCCGTCGAATACGCCAGCCTCGCCGAGGTATACGGGGTCGACGGGCCCTGCGCCCTGGCCTCTTCCAAGACGAATTTCGGGCATACCCAGTCAGCCTCCGGCGCCCTAGGACTGATGAAGGCCGTGCTCGCCCTGCAGCACGGAGTGGTCCCGCAGAACCTCCACTTCAATCGCCTGCCTGACAAGATGGCGAAGATTGAAACGAATCTTTTTGTGCCGCAGGAGAATACGCCGTGGCCGACGAACGGCCAGGGGCCGCGGCGCGCGGCCGTGTCGGCGTACGGCATCTCGGGCACCAATGTGCACGCGATCGTGGAGCAGGCCCCGGAGACGGCCGACACCGCTGCGCAGGCACCGCAGACCCAGCCGTCCGCCCATTCTTTGCTGTTCCCGTTGTCGTCCACCTCGGCCGGCGAGCTGCGCCGCACCGCCGGCCGGCTCGCCAATTGGGTTCAGACGCACGATGTTTCGTTGCCGGATCTCGGCTACACGCTGTCGCGCCGCCGCGTACACCGCCCGGTGCGCACCGGCGTGATAGCGAGCAGTCAAGCCGAGCTCGTCGAGGTCCTGCGGGAGGTCGCCGAGGGAGACGCGCCGTATGAGCCCGCGGTCGGGCACGACGATCGCGGCCCGGTGTGGGTGTTCTCCGGCCAAGGCTCGCAATGGAAGTCGATGGGGGCACAGCTGCTTGCGACGGAGCCGGTGTTCGCCGCGACCGTCGCCAAGGCCGAGCCGGTGATCGCCAGCGAGTCCGGGTTCTCGGTGACCGAGGCGATGACGTCACCAGAGGTGGTGACCGGCCAAGAGCGCATTCAGCCGACCCTGTTCACCATGCAGATCGCCATGGCCGAGACCTTGAAGTCATACGGGGTGCGGCCGGGTGCGGTGATCGGGCATTCCCTCGGTGAGGCCGCGGCGGCCGTCGCGGCGGGCGCGCTGTCGCTGGAAGACGGGTTGCGGGTCATCTGCCGCCGGTCCCGGATGATGAACCGCATCGCCGGCAACGGTGCGACGGCGTCGGTGGAATTGCCTGCACAACAGGTCCTTTCAGAGCTGATGGCCCGCGGCATCAACGACGTGGTGGTGGCGGTGGTGGCCTCGCCGCAGTCCACAGTGATCGCAGGTGACGCGCAGAAGGTCCGCGAGATGATCGCGGTGTGGGAGCAGCGCGACGTGATGGCCCGCGAGGTTCCGACCGACGTCGCGTTCCACTCGCCACAGGTTGACCCGATCCTCGGCGACCTGACCGACGCCCTGAAGGATCTGCAGCCGCGCAAGCCTGAGGTCCCGTTCTACTCGGCGACGCTGTTCGACCCCCGCGAAGAGCCGGTGTTCGATGCCGGCTACTGGGCCGACAATGTGCGCCGCATGGTGCGGTTCGCCACGGCAGTGCAGGCCGCGCTCGAGGACGGCTATCGCGTGTTCGCGGAAGTGTCTCCGCACCCGCTGCTCACCCGCGCGCTTGACCAGATCGCTCGCAGCGTCGACGTGCCGTTGGCTGCGGTGGCGAGTATGCGCCGCGAACAAAACATGCCGCACGGGCTGCGTGGCGTCGTCGCCGACCTGCACAGCGCAGGCGCTCAGGTCGACTTCTCCGTGCTGTATCCGACGGGTCGCCTGGTGGACGCGCCGCTGCCCAGCTGGACGCATCGCCACCTGTGGTTGACCGGTGGCGGGCAGGACGCCCCGATGCACGGCGCTTACACGTTGACGGTCCACCCGCTGCTCGGTGCGCATGTGCGCTTGCAGGAGGAACCGGAACGGCACGTCTGGCAAGGCGAAGTCGGTACCGCTGCCCATCCGTGGCTGGGCGATCACCAGATTCGCAACGTGGCCGTGCTGCCGGGCGCCGCCTACTGCGAGATGGCGCTGGAGGCCGCACGAGCGGTGCTGGGCGAGTCGTCCGAGGTTCGCGACATCCGTTTCGAGCAGGCGCTGCTGCTCGACGAGCAGACCACCGTCGGCGCGTCGGCGTCATCGTCGGCACCCGGTGTCGTCGAGTTCACGGTGGAGACAAGCCAGGGTGGGGAGACTGCGCGGCAGGCCAGCGCGACCCTGACGGTCGCCGAAGACCAGCAGCCTCCTGCGCACGACATCGCTGCTCTGCTCGCGAAGAACCCCGAACGCGAAGACGGCGACGAGGTCCGCCGGCGCATGGACGAGCGGGGTATGCAATACGGCCAGGCGTTCAGCGGTCTGGGTGCGGTCCACACCGGCGACGACCAGACCGACGTGGTGCTCGCCGAGGTCGCTCTGCCGCGCCAGATCCGCTCGCAGCAAGACGCCTACACCGTGCACCCCGCGCTCCTGGATGCCTGCTTCCAGTCGGTCGAGGCGCATCCGGCGGTTCGCGCGTTGGGTGAAGGGGTGCTGGGCTTGCCGTTGGGAATTCGCCGGCTGCGGTCCTACACCGCTGCCCGCAACGCGCACTACTGCTGCACGCGGGTGACGAAGGCGGACGCTTCCGGTATCGAGGCCGACATCGACGTGCTCGACGAACACGGCGCCGTGCTGCTGTCGGTGCAGGGGCTGCGCTTGGGTACCTCGGTGTCCGAGGAGGGCCGCCGTGACCGGGTGCTCGCCGAGCGGTTGCTGACCACCGAATGGCAGCACCGTCAGCTGCCGGAGATCGAGCACGCCGAGGCCGGATCGTGGTTGCTGATCAGCACCGTCAACACCGACCAGGTGGCCACCGCCTTGACCGATGCGCTGAAAAACCTTGGGGCGCAATGCACGTCGATGTGCTGGCCGTTGCATGCCGACCACGGCGCCAACACCGAGCAACTCGCGGCGCATCTGCGTGGCGGCGGCTTCACCGGGGTGGTGGTGCTCACCGGACCGAAGAACGGCGACGCAGACGGTGAATCGCCTTCACTCGGGCGTGAATATGTGCAGCATCTGGTGCGCATCATGCGTGAACTGCCGGAGATTGCAGGTGAGCCGCCCCGCTTGTTCGTCGTTACCCGAAATGCCCAAGCTGTGCTGCCCGGCGAGCAGCCCAACCTCGAGCAGGCGGGACTGCGCGGGTTGATCCGGGTGATGGGCACCGAGCAGGCGCACTTGCGTCCCACTCAGATCGACCTGGACGACGAGAGCGACGCCGAGCAACTGGCGCACCAGCTGATCAGCGAGTCTGAAGAAGACGAGACCGCCTGGCGTGGCGGTGAGTGGTTCACCGCGCGGCTGTACCCCACTCCTCTGTCCCCGGAGGAGCGTAAGACGGCGGTCGCCGACAACGAACGCGACGGGATGCGGCTGCAGATCCGCACGCCGGGTGACTTGGAATCGCTGGAACTCGTGGCCTGCGACCGCGTTCCGCCCGGGTCGGGTGAGATCGAAGTTGCGGTCACCGCGTCGAGCATCAACTTCGCCGACGTGCTGGTGGCGTTCGGCCGTTACCCCGCTTTCGACGGTCGTCTGCCACAGCTTGGCATCGACTTCGCCGGAGTCGTGACGGCGGTCGGGCCCGACGTGACCGACCACAAGGTCGGTGACCGCGTCGGCGGTCTGTCCGCCAACGGCTGCTGGGGCACGTTCATCACGTGCGACGCGAACCTCGCCGTCACTCTGCCGGACGGTCTGGGCGACGCTGAGGCGGCTGCGCTGACGATCGCGACCGCCACGGCCTGGTACGGGCTGAACGATATGGCCCGCATCAGGGCCGGCGACAAGGTGCTGATCCATTCCGCCACCGGCGGTGTGGGCAAGGCGGCGATTGCGATTGCACGCGCCGCCGGTGCAGAGATCTTCGCCACCGCCGGCAGCGAACAGCGTCGACAGTTGCTGCGGGACATGGGAATCGAGCATGTCTACGATTCGCGAAGCCTCGAGTTCGCCGACGGGATCCGCCGCGACACCGACGGGTACGGCGTGGACATCGTGCTGAACTCGGTGACCGGTGCCGCCCAGCGCGCGGGCCTGGAGCTGCTGGCATTCGGTGGGCGATTCATCGAGATCGGTAAGCGCGACATCTACGGCGACAGCCGGTTGGGCTTGTTCCCGTTCCGGCGCAATCTGTCGTTCTATGCCGTCGACCTGGCGTTGATGTCGGTGAGCCATCCCGATCGGGTGCGGGAGCTGCTCAAGACGGTGTATGAGCTCACTGCGGAGGGCAAGCTGCCGATGCCGGAGACCACGCACTATCCGCTTGCCGACGCCGCCACCGCGATTCGGATGATGAGCGGCGCCCAGCACACCGGGAAGCTGATCCTGGACATTCCGCGTTCGGGGCAGAGCACCGTTGTGGTGCCGCCGGAGCAGGTTCCGGTGTTCCGCACCGACGGTTCCTACATCGTCACCGGCGGCTTGGGTGGCTTGGGTTTGTTCCTCGCCGAGAAGATGGCCTCGGGCGGTGCCGGTCGGATCGTGCTGTCGTCGCGTTCCCAGCCGGATGAGAAGACGCAGGAGACCATCGACATGATCCGCTCGATGGGCTCTGACGTGGTGGTGGAGTGCGGCGATATCGCCGAACCGGCGACGGCGGAGCGCTTGGTGTCGGTGGCGACGGACACGGGTCTTCCGCTGCGGGGCGTGCTGCACGCAGCCGCGGTGATCGAGGACGCCACCCTGGCCAACATCACCGACGAGCTGGTCGAAAGAGACTGGGCGCCAAAGGTGTACGGTGCCTGGAATCTGCACACCGCCACCGCCGACCAGCCGTTGGACTGGTTCTGTGCATTCTCCTCGGCGGCCGCACTGGTGGGCTCCCCGGGACAGGGCGCGTACGCGGCGGCCAACAGCTGGCTGGACGCTTTCACGTTGTGGCGGCGGGCTCGAGGTCTTCCGGCCACCGCGATCGCGTGGGGCGCCTGGGGCCAGATCGGGGCAGGCACGGCGCTGGCCGAGGGAATGGGTACGGCGATCACGCCCGACGAGGGTGCGTACGCGTTCGAAACGCTGTTGCGCCACGAGCGCGCCTACACCGGGTATGCGCCGATCACCGACGCGCCGTGGTTGGCGGCGTTCGCTGCGCAGAGCCCGTTCGCCGAGGCGTTCCGCGACACCGGCCAAAAAGGTTCGGGCACAAGCAAACTGCGCGCTGAGCTGGACGAGCTGCCTCTCGACGAGTGGCCGACCCGGCTGCGGCGTTTGATCTCCGATCAGGTGAGCCTGATCCTGCGTCGCAGCATCGACCCGGACCGTCCGCTCGCGGAGTACGGGATGGACTCACTGGGCGCGCTGGAGCTACGTACCCGCATCGAGACCGAGACGGGCGTGCGCATCAGTGCCACCGACATGTCGACGACGATTCGGGACTTGGCGGGGCAACTGTGCGAGAAGCTTGCGCCCGCGAAAACCGGGTGAGCAGATGCGGATTCTCGCCTGCGGCGAGATAACCGCCTGCTCAGTCCTTGGCCAGGCAGTACATGCGGTACGGGGTTTGGCCGGTCTTGAAGCCTTCGTAGATCTTGCGGTGCATTGAGTGGCTGATGGGGCGGACAAGCTTCGGCAGCCGCTTGTCGACGTCGTCCTGCGCCTGCTGCCAGTTTCGTTCCATGGCGCGCGCGACCTCGGTGCTGATATCTCGTTGCGAGACGATCCGCAGCGGCGCGGCCGCCAGGTCGGCCTCCCAAGTGGGAAGGCCTACGGGTCCGCGGGCATCGGTGTAGAGCAGGTGCCCACCGGGTTTCAGCACGCGGGCCACCTCGGCGAGAAAACGAGGGAAGTCGGGATAGTGCTGTGAGGATTCGATGTTGATGACCGCGTCGAACGATTCGTCGGGGAACGGCAGGTTCTGGGCGTCGCCCTGGACGAAGTCGAGGCCCTCGATTTGATGTTTCCGCCGACAGAACTCGATGCCGGCCGGATTCAGGTCGAGGCCCGTGTACGAGGCCGGGTGCAGGGTTCGCATGATGAACGAGGCGCCTCCCCCGTGGCCGCAACCGACCTCCAGCACCCGCTTGCCAGAGATGTCGACCTGCGTTGCCGTGGCGTAGTACATCTGGATCGCGTACCGGTTGCGCTCGTCGGCAGGATCGAGCGGCAGATTTATGGGCGGGTCTTCTTCGTACCCGTAGTTGATGAACAAGATGTCGTCTCCGGCGTACCGGCGGGTGACGATGGGATAGATGTACTTCTGGGTGCGGGTCATGCCCTTCTGAATCAATGTCACCGCCTTTTCCCGGAACTTTCCGGTCGATCGGCCAGCAACACGTGCATTTGCTGTCATACACGGGAGTATGGCAGGAGGAAACGATGGTTCGGTTAGTTTTGAACGTAATTTTTTGTACTACCGGCCATTCTTGGCGCCATTGGTTGGCAGGGCCTGTGTGGCTGTGTTCTCAACGGGGTGAACCGTGGCGATGGCCGACTGGTTTGCGAATGACACCCCCTGGTTCGGGTAGGTGTCGCAGCGGCTGCGTCGGCTCTCTGGCTCAACCTTCAGCAAAGGTCACTCACCACAGGGCGAGCGTTGACCTCTGCCTATTGCGAGGGGCGCACCTAAGCTAGTCCGTGCAGGGTACGACTCAATTGAGGCCGCAACAAGTGTTGTTGCCGCCTTTATGCCGCTCATGCCGCACACATGGCGCAGCCACACAGTGCTGATCGGTGTTACAGGTGTTCTAGCTGTGCCTTTGTACCAATTGGTCGAACAGCGTCTTTCATCGCGGCAGCGCTAAACGAACCCAACGACAGCACCCGCACCGGCTTGTGCGGTTCTGCGGGCGCCAATACGCTGCTCCAGCCCCGCGCTCACCATCTCCACGAACCGCCGCCGCTCCAGGCCGGGAACCGCCTGCCCGCCCCAAAACAGCAAAAGGGTTCCTCGGACACGGTAGGGTGCTAAACATGTGGGGTTCCGTGCTGGGGTTCGCATGCCTTGCCGCGCTCAATCCAGTACGACTCGGCCTGGTGCTCCTGATGATTTCTCGCCCGCGTCCTGTGCAGAACCTGCTCGCCTACTGGCTGGGCAGCATGACGGTCTGCCTGTTCGACTCGCTTGTACCACTGATGTTGCTGCATTTCATGCCGACATTTCGCTCGTTTGAGCAGTATTTGTCGAGTCCCGCTAAGGGCTCGATTGTGCCCCACATTCAGATCGGCCTGGGATCTGTGACGCTGGTGATCACCGCGCTGCTCATCGTGCGTTTCCTTGCCGCTCAGCGCACAACCGTACCGGCACATGCAGCCAACATTTCTACCCTGACTCTGGAATCGCACCGGCAGATTCCGATCCTGCGGATTCTTGGCCGCCCGCAAGACGAGACGCTGGACGGGGCATCTGCTATGCGGCGGTTGCTCGGCCGCGCCCGCAACGCCTGGGAGAACGGCTCTCTGTGGATTGCGTTCTTCATCGGCTTTTGGACCATGCCGTTGGACGGCACTCTCTTTGTCGTTGCGTTGATCGCCTCCTCCGGAGTTGCGATAGGCACACAGGTCGCCGGCGCAATCGCATTCGCTCTTGTGATGTATGCGGTTGCCGAACTGATCCTCGTCGGATACCTGATCGCACCGGTAAGAACAGAAGCAGTACTGCGCCGAGTACACGACTGGGTGCTGGCGAACCGTAGCCGCATTGTTCTTGGTATCTGCCTATTGGTCGGAGTGTCCCTAGTGCTTCAAGGCATCAGCAAGCTTTGACCACCGAAGCGTGAGTGCCGCTCCGGCAGCAGCCCGCTAGTACGCAAGACCCGACCCACCTATCGAGCGCCAATGCCTTCGCCCTTGTGGGTTGAGCTCGATCGCTAGGCCTCTAATGCGCGTTTGAGTTGTTCCCCGTACATCGTCAGCGTTGTGGGGCTGAGCAACTCGTAATGTGTGCAGTCGACAGAGTATGTCGTGATCTCGTCGGCAACATGCCGCCGCCACCTGTGCAGATGGGCACGCATCGCGAGTCTGGCTCGCAGCTCTGGGAACCTCGCACTCACCCTAGGGATGCGCGATGCGGAAAAGATCACGATGTCACCGTCGAACCGAGGCGGTCTGTGCCTGAGCAGATAGCGTTGATTCGCTTTCAGGTTGTTGACCATGAACTCCACCAAGTGACGGGGCGGAAGTGCGGATTCGAGTGCTGCCTGCTCCGAGAGTAGTTGCTGTGCTTTCTCGTAAGTGAGAGGTCGGACATCCTTCGGGATCGCGATGCCGTTACTTCGCAAGATGTGTTCCAGAATTCGACTCTGATCAACGGCTTGGTTCCCTGCCATGATCCGTTTGCCCGTGAAAGACGGGTCGAGCAGAACCAGACGTTCGACCGTGCATCCCCGGCGTTGCAGCTCAACGGCAAGTGCGTGCGCCACCACACCTCCGAACGACCACCCAAGAAGCTTGTATGCGGGCGAAGGGTGCACCGCTCGTAGCCTGTCCGCGTAGCGAGCCGCCATGGCGTTGATTGATCGTGGGTCAGCTTCGCCGTCACGATTGACCTGGTTGATCCCGATAATCGGGCAATTCAGATAACGCCCTAATGACGCATATGACCAGCTGAGCCCGAGACCGTCATGGATACAGCACAACGGAACACCCGTTCCGTCCTGAAAAAGCTCGACAGGAGCAATTGCCAGCGTGTTCTGGTCCCTGTTGAGCTGTTGGCTCAAGCCTCTAACGGACGGCGCTTCAAACAGGGTGCGGACGGCGACGTGGGCGCCGAGGGTTTTGTTGATTGCGGCGATCAAGCGCATGGCCGACAGTGAGTTTCCGCCGAGGTCGAAGAACGAGTCATCCACCCCGACGCGTTCGACACCGAGCACTTGGGCGTAGAGCTCGACCAGGATTTCCTCGGTGGGCGTGCTCGGGGCGCGGTAGGCGCTGGCGCCATCGTGGTATTCCGGGGCGGGCAACGCCCGCTTGTCGAGTTTGCCGTTGAGGGTCAGCGGCAGCTTCTCCAAGACGACGACCGCCGCGGGCACCATGTAGGCCGGCAGCCGCTCGCCCAACTGGGCGCGCACCGCGGCGGGATCTGCGGTGCCGGTGATGTAGCCGACCAGCCGCTTGTCGCCCGGGTGGTCTTCGCGCGCGACGACGACGGCTTGCTCCACTCCGTCGGCCTCGGCCAGGGCGGCCTGCACGTCGCCGAGCTCGATGCGATAGCCGCGAATCTTGACCTGCTCGTCGACGCGGCCCAAATACTGCAGCTGCCCATCAGCACCCCAGCGCACCAGATCCCCGGTCCGATACATCCGTTGGCCGGGCGCCCCGAACGGGCACGCCACAAACCGTCCCGCGGTCAACCCGGCACGGCGCACATAACCCACACCCACACCGTGCCCGGCCACATACAACTCACCCACCACACCCGTCGGCACCGGATGCAACCACTGATCCAGCACGAACAACGCCGCCTGCGGCACGGGCGCACCGATCGGCACCACACCAGACCCCGGCGAAAGCGGCGCACTCATCGCCGCATACACCGTGGCCTCCGTCGGGCCGTAAGCGTTGATCATCACCCGCCCGTCGGCCGCCCAGCGATCCACCAACTCGACGGGGCACGCCTCCCCGGCCACCACCAACGCCGTGGACTCCAAGCCCTCCGCCGAGAGCACCCCGACGGCCGAGGGAGTCTCACTGAGCACATCGACGCGTTCGCGAATCAGCAAGGCGCGGAACTCTTCCGGCGAGGCGGCCACCTCCTCGGGCACCACCACAAGCCGCCCGCCACCGAGCAACGCACCGAAGATGTCCCACACCGACACGTCGAAGGCCAACGAATGCCACTGCGTCCACACCCCATCACGCGGCAACCGCGAAGCCACCGACTCCACAAACCGCGTGGCGTTGTGATGAGTGATCGCCACACCCTTGGGCACTCCGGTGGTGCCGGAGGTGTAGATGATGTAGGCGATGTCATCGGCGACCGGACCCGCCAGTGCCGTGCCCGGATAGCTCTCGATGCGCGGATCGTCCACATCGACGACCACCACATCGCCATCAACCCGTTGCGCCAAATCAGCGGTGGTGATGACAGCGACCGGGCCGGCATCGGCGACTATCACCGCGATGCGCGCCTGGGGCACCGCCGAGTCGATCGGCAGATACGCCGCCCCGGTCTTGAGCACCGCCATAATCGACACCACCGCCTGCGCCGAGCGCGGCAACAACAGCGCCACAGATTTTCCGGGCCGCGCACCCAATTCAACGAGCGTGTGCGCCAAGCGATTCGACGCCTCATCCAACTCGCGATACGTCAGCGACCGGTCGCCACACGTGACCGCGGTCGCGTCGCCGACGCGGGCGACCTGAGCCGCGAACAACTCGGTGATCGTCGCCGCGGCCGGCGCCGGCCGGGTCAGAACCGCCCGGTTACCTAACTCATCCAGCCGGGCATATTCCTGCTCATCGAGCACATCGATCGTCGACAACCGCCGCGCCGGATCAGCGGTGATCGCCGCCAACACCCGCCGCAGTCGCTCGATCAACGCCTCGATGCTGGCCGCGTCGAACACGTCGGTGCGGAACTCCACCGACCCACCGATGCCCGCGGGCTCACCCGTAGCTCTCCAGCGCTCACCGAGGGAGAACCCCAAATCCATTCTCGCGGCACGGGTTTGCACCGGCAGCTGGCTTACCTGCACATCGCCCAATGCCAAGTCAGGCACCGCCGCGTTGCCCTGACCGGTGAAGTTCTGCCAGGCCAACAACACCTGGATCAGTGGGTGATGACTCAGGGATCGTGTCGGGTTGAGCCGCTCGACGAGTACTTCGAACGGCACGTCCTGGTGCTCGTAGGCGGCCAGGCTGCGCTGGCGTACCTGCTCGAGCACATGCGCGACGGTGGGGTCACCGTCGACCTCGACGCGCAGCACGAGGGTGTTGACGAAGAAGCCGACCAGATCGTCCAGCGCGGGATCGCGGCGCCCGGCAATCGAAAAGCCAACGGCTACATCGGAAGTGGCGCAGATCTTGGACAGCAGGACCACCAACGCCGCCTGCACCACCATGAAGGTGGTGGCATTGTGTTCGCGGGCCACCTCGGCGACCTGCTGCTGCAATTCGGCCGGCCAGTCCACCGCCACGCTGGCCCCGCGGTAATCGGCGACCGCCGGATACGGCCGGTCGGTAGGCAGTGCCAGCCGTTCCGGCAAGTTGACCAACGCGTCCTGCCAGAAGGCCAACTGCGCGTTGATGCGGCTGTCGGGATCGTCGAGATCGCCGAGCTGGGCCCGCTGCCACAACGTGAAATCGATGTACTGCACCGGCAACGGCGTCCACTGCGGTGCCCTTCCTTCGTGGCGGGCCAGGTATGCCTGTCCCAAGTCGTTGACCAGCGGGGTGATCGACCAGCCGTCGGCGGCGATGTGGTGCACCACCGCCACCAGCACATAGTCTTCGTCGGCAAGACGGAAAAGCGCTGCCCGCAAAGGGGTTTCGGTCCCGAGGTCGAACGTGTAGCGGACCTGCTGGCCGATGGCGTCCTCGAGCTGCTGGGCCGGCCAACCGACCGCATCGATGATCCGCCAACCGAAATCGGCCTGCTCGGCGGGCAGGACCACCTGCTGGGGCACACCGTCGGAGGCGACGAACACGGTGCGCAGCGTCTCGTGGCGGGCCACCACATCGGCCAGCGCCGCACCCAACGCCTCGACATCGAGCGCGCCGCGCAGCTGCAGCGCGACCGCCATGTTGTAGACCGGCGATGGGCCCTGCAACTGATCGAGAAACCACAACCGGTTCTGTGCGAATGACAACGGCACCACCGCCGGGCGCTGCACCGCCGTCAACGGCGCGAGCCCACCGGCGGATTGCGTGATACGCGGGGCCAACTCGGCGATGGTGGGCGCCTCGAACAATGCTCGCACCGACACGTCGGCGTCGAATGCGTTGTTGATCGCGGCGACCACCCGCATGGCCAGCAGCGAGTTGCCACCCAACTCGAAGAAGGAGTCGTCAACCCCGACCCGTTCGACACCGAGCACCTGGGCGTAGATGCCGGCCAGCATCTCCTCGGTGAGATTGCTCGGTGCACGGTAGAGGCCGCTCTGATACTCCGGTGCCGGCAACGCCCGCTTGTCGAGTTTGCCGTTGACGGTCAACGGCAGCGCCTCGAGCACCACGATCGCCGCGGGCACCATGTAGGCCGGCAGCCGCTCGCCCAGCTGGGCGCGCACCGCGGCGGGATCTGCGGTGCCGGTGATGTAGCCGACGAGGCGCTTGTCGCCGGGGCGGTCCTCGCGGGCGACGACCGCGGCCTGCTCCACCCCGTCGAGGCTTGCCAGCACGGCTTGCACATCGCCCAGTTCGATGCGATAGCCGCGGATCTTGACCTGCTCGTCAGCGCGGCCCAGATACTGCAACTGCCCGTCGGCACCCCAGCGCACCAAATCCCCGGTCCGATACATCCGCTGCCCGGACCCACCGAACGGGCACGCCACAAACCGCGATGCGGTCAACCCGGCACGGCGCACATAGCCGCTGGCCACGCCGTGGCCGGCCACATACAGCTCGCCGACCGTGCCGGTCGGTACCGGGCGCAACCAGCTGTCGAGCACAAAGAAGGCCGCTCCGGGTGCCGGCGTGCCGATCGGCACCACCGCGGTTCCCGGGCTCAGCGGCGCGCTGAACGACGTGTACCACGTCTCGGTGGGACCGTAGGCGTTGAGCATCAACCGCCCGGGCGCCCAGCGATCCACCAGCTCGGGCGGGCACGCCTCCCCGGCCACCACCAACGCCACCGACTCCAACCCCTGCGGCGACAGCGCCGCCGCAGCCGACGGTGTTTGGTTGAGCACCGTGACCTGCTCGCTCACCAACAGCGCGTGGAAGTCCTCGGGTGAGGCGGCCACTGCTTCGGGCACCACCACCAGCCGCCCACCGCCGAGCAGCGCGTTGAAGATCTCCCACACCGAAACGTCGAACGCCAAGGAATGCCACTGCGACCACACCCCATCACGCGGCAGCCCGACGTCCACCGACTCCAGCAGATGCGTCACGTTGCGGTGGGTCAGCGCCACACCCTTGGGTGTGCCGGTGGTGCCCGAGGTGTAGATCAGGTAGGCCAGATCATCGGCGGCCGGGGCCGGCAACGCGGTGCTCGGCTGAGTCTGGATGGCTGGATCCTCGACATCGACGATCGCCACGTCACCGCGGAGGCCGTCGAGCCCCGCCGCTACAGCGGCGGTGCTCACCACCGCGACCGGCTTGGCGTCGCCGAGGATCACCGCGATGCGCGCCTCGGGCACTGCCGGGTCGATCGGCAGATAGGCAGCCCCGGTTTTGAGCACCGCCAGAATTGACACGATGGCCTGCGCGGAGCGCGGCATCAGCAGCGCCACGCCCTGGCCCGGGCGGGCGCCGTAGCTGATGAGCTTGTGCGCCAACCGGTTCGAGGCTTCGTCGAGTTGGGCGTAGGTGAGTGATTGGCCTTGGTCGGTGACGGCGGTGGCGTGCGGGGCGCGGGTCACCTGCGCTGCGAAAAGCGTTGGGATGGAAGGGGTTTGGGGTGCGGGCCGGGTCAGTACCGCCCGGTTGCCGAGCTCGTGGAGGCGGGCCTGGTCGGCGGGGTCGAGCATATCGATGGTCGACAGCGGCTGGCCCGGGTCGGCGGTCATCGCCGCCAGCAGGTGCTGCAGGCGTGTCATCAGCGCCGCGACGGCGGGCTCATCGAAGACGTCTTTGTCGTATTCGAGGCGCAGCCCCAGCTCGCGGCCGGGCACCGCGACCACCGACAGCGGGTAGTGGGTGGATTCATGGTTGCTGATGTCGGTGACGGTCAGCCCGGCCGCCCCCGACAGCGCTTCGGTGTCGATCGGGTAGTTCTCGTAGACGAACAGCGTGTCGAACAGCTGGTCGACTCCGGTGAGGCGGTGGATGTCGTGCAGCGCCAGATGCTGATGTTCCAGCGTCTGGTGGTGCGCGGTCTTGAGCTGGTCGAGCAGATCGACGGTGCTGGTGTGCACACCGATGAGGGCGCGCACCGGCACGGTGTTGATCAACAACCCCACCATGGAGTCCGCGCCGGCCAACTCCGGTGGGCGCCCCGACACCGTGAGCCCGAACGCGATGTCGTGCTGGCCGGTCAGCGACGACAGCAGCAGCGCCCACGCGGCCTGCAGCACGGTGTTCGCGGTGGTGTGCTGGCTGCGCGCCAACTCCCCGACCGCAGCGGTGATGTCCTCGGGGATGGCGAACGTTTGTACGCCCCGCTCACCCACGGCCAACCGATCCCCGGGGGCCACCAGGGTCGGGGTGTCGAACCCGGCCAGCACCTGCGCCCATGCCGCACGCGCGGCATCCAGGTCACGCTCGGCCAGCCAGGTGACGAACCGCCGATACGGCACCGGCGCACCCAGCGGTTGCTCGTAGTAACTGGCGAAGATCTCCGCCAGCAGGATCGGCATCGACCAGCCGTCCATCACGATGTGGTGCACGGTCAGCACGAACCGGTGCCGATCGGCGCCGGTGCGCACCAAGGCGGCACGAAACGCCGGCGGATGGGCCAGATCGCACACCGCGACCCGCTCGGCGGCCACCAGCTGGCTGGTCTGCTGCTCGACATCGGGCGCCTCGGCCACATCGACGTAGCGCCATGCCGGCACCGGATCAGCGGGGATGATCTGCACCGGCTGCTCGAAGCGCTCGCAGAACCGCGCCGCCAGGTTCGGATGGCGCCCCACCACGACCTGCACTGCTTGGCGCAGCCGATCGGCATCCAACGGACCGGCCACCGTGAAATCGAGCTGCAACGTGTACAGGTCGGCCACCTCACCACCGGCCGCGGCGGTGCTGGCGTGAAACAGCAACCCCTGCTGCAGCGGGGTCAACGGCAAAATGTCGGCGATGCGGTACTGCTCGGCCAGCTCGTCGATCTGCCGCTGAGAAAGCCGAGCCGGCGCAATATCGGAAGGGGTCAACCCGCCGCCGCCGTGGCGCACGTGCGCGCAGATCCCGCGCAGCGCCTCAAACCACAACTCGCTCAACCGGCTGACCTGCGCCTCGCTGAGCACCGCAGGCGCCCACGTCCAAGTCGCGTTGAGGGTGGGGCCCGCTTCGGTGTCCACCGTGGCCGCATTGAGCTCCAGGGTGTGCGCCAACGGCATCGGCACCGCGGCCACCGCACCCGTCGCCGCCAACGCGTCCTGGCTGATCAACCACAAGTCCCCGGACAATTCCGCACCGGCGGCGCCCATCCGGCCCAGATAGTTGAACCCGACCGTCGGATCGGCCCCACCCAACTCGACCTCGCGGTTGAGGTAACGCAACAGCCCGTAGGTCAGCCCGTCGGGCAACCCACGCAGCTGCTCCTTGGCGTCTTTGACCACCGCACCCAACGCGGCGTCCCCGCCCACCACATGACTCCACGACACCCCGCCCGCACGCAGCGCCACCGGATACTTCGTGGTGAACCAACCCACCGTGCGCGACAGGTCCACGTCGTCGAACAATTCCTCGGCGCGGCCGTGGCCCTCCACGTCGATACCCACCGCCGCGCTGCCGGTGCCGAAGAACTCCGCCAACGCCAACCCGAACGCGATCAACAACACATCGTTGACCCCGGCGTGAAACGCCGCCGGCACCTCACCCAGCACCATCCGCGTCGTCTCAGCGTCCAGCGACACCGCCAACGACCCCGCGCTGGCATAGGTGTCGCGGTCGGCCACCACGGGCGCCACCACCGGCGCGGTGGCCGCAACCTGCCGCCACGCCTCGGCCTGCGCCACCACCTTCGGGTCATCGGCATACTCGGCCAAAAGCCTCGACCAGCGGGCAAACGAGGTACCCACCGCCGGCAACGCGATCGGCTGGCCACTGTGGTGCTGCGCCCACGCAATGTTCAAGTCTTCCAACAGGATTCGCCACGACACCCCGTCGACCGCCAGGTGATGAACCATCACCACCAACTGACGCACCGAAGCCACCCACAACGCGCTGAGCATCACCCCCGCTGCCGGGTTCAACCGCTGTCGCGTCGCCACCAACGCCTCATCTGAGATCACGTCCACGGTCTGCACGCACCCAGCCGCATCCACCGATCCCACCGGCGGCACCGACAGCGCCCACCCGCCGGCACCGTCGTCATCGACCCGCAGCCGCAGCGTGGCATGCCGATCCACCAACGCCTGCAACACCACCACCACGTCGGCTTCACCGACCCCGGCCGGGGCCTGCAGCACCACCGTCTGATTGAACTGATCGACCGGACCCTGCACCGTCTGCAACCAGCGAATGATCGGCGTCGCCAGCACCGCGCCGGTGCCCTCATCGGCCACCCCCGCCGCATCCGCGGTGCGCACCACCCGCGCCAGCTTGGCCACCGTCTGCTCGACGAACACATCCCGCGGCTTGCACACCACACCGGCCGCCCGCGCCCGCGACACCACCTGCATCGACAAGATGCTGTCGCCGCCCAACTCGAAAAACGAGTCGTCCACCCCGACCCGCTCCAACCCCAACACCTCGGCGAAGATGCGGGCCAACAACTCCTCGGTGGGCGTGCCCGGTGCCCGATACGCCCCACCGCCATCCACATACTCCGGCGCCGGCAACGCCCGCGTGTCGAGCTTGTTGTTGGCCGTCAACGGCAGCGACTCCAACACCACCACCGCCGCCGGCACCATATAGGTGGGCAGCCGCTCCGCCAGCTGCGCGCGCAGCGCCACCGCATCGACCGCCCCGCTGACCGTCTCGGTGACATAACCCACCAGACGCTTATCGCCCGGGCGGTCCTCCCGGGCGATCACCACTGCCTGCTTGACCCCGTCCAACGCCCCCAGCGCCGACTGCACCTCGCCCAGCTCGATGCGATACCCGCGGATCTTGACCTGCTCATCGGTGCGGCCCAGATACTGCAACTGCCCGTCACTACCCCACCGCACCCGATCCCCGGTGCGATACATCCGCGCCCCCGCACCGCCGAACGGGCACGCCACAAACCGCGACGCCGTCAACCCGGAGCGGCCCACATAACCGTTGGCCACCCCCGCACCGGCCACATACAACTCGCCGGCCACCCCCGCCGGCGCCGGCCGCAGCCACTTGTCCAGCACGAACAACGCCGCCTGCGGCACCGGCGAACCAATCGGCGGCGCGCCCGAACCCGGCCTCAGCGGCGCACTGATCGACACACACATCGTCGTCTCGGTCGGGCCGTAGGCGTTGACCATCACCCGGCCAGCCGCCCACGCATCCACCACCTCCGGCGGACAGGCCTCACCAGCCATCACCAACGCCACCGACTCCAAACCCTGCGGGTCCAAAGCTGAGACCGCCGACGGCGTCTGCGTCAACACGCTGACCTGCTCGGCCACCAGCACATCGTGGAAATCCTCCGGCGAGGCGGCCACCACCTCGGACACCACCACCAGCCGCCCACCACGCAGCAACGCCCCGAAGATCTCCCACACCGACACGTCGAAGGCCAACGAATGACACAACGCCCACACACCCGGCCTGGGCAGACCCGCGTCCAGCGACGCCAACAACTGCGTGACGTTGTGATGCGTCACCGCCACACCCTTGGGCACACCCGTCGTGCCCGACGTATAGATCAGATACGCCACATCATCAGGCGCCGCCAACGCCAACCCCGACACCGGCTCGGCATCGATGCGCGGGTCCTGCGCATCGATCACCGCAACTCCGAACCCATCCAGGCGCTGCGCCAACTCCGCGGTGCTGATCACCGCCACCGGAGCGGCATCACCCAACATGAACTCGATACGCGCATCCGGCACCACCGGATCGATCGGCACATACGCCGCCCCGGTCTTGAGCACCGCCAAAATCGACACCACCGCCCGCGCCGACCGCGACATCAACAACGCCACAGACCGACCAGGCCCAGCACCGCGACTGGCCAATAGATGCGCCAACCGGTTCGACGCCTCATCCAACTCGCGATACGTCAACGACACACCCCCGCCGCTGACCGCCACCGCCTCCGGGGCACGCGCCACCCACTCGGCGAACACCTCCGGAATCGACCGCGCCGGCGGCCCCGGACGAGTCAACACCGCACGATTAGCCCACTCATCCAGGCTCGCGTGCTCACCCTCATCCAGCAGATCAATCGACAACAAACGCCGCGAGGCGCCAGAAGTCATGAATTTCCCCCCAAGTCGGCGGTCATCGCCACCAGTACTCGTCGCAGCCGCTCGATCAGCGCTTCGACGGTTTCCTCTTCGAACACGTCAGTATCGAATTCGACCCGCAAAATCAATTCGCGGCCCGGGACGGCTTGCACCGTCAACGGGTAGTGGTTGTACTCCTGCGGCGTGATCTCGGTGACCGCCAGGTCCTCGGCACTCAACTGGGCACCGCTGTCGATCGGGTAGTTCTCGTACACGAAGGCGGTGTCGAAAAGTTGGTCGTGGCCGGCGATGCGATGGATTTCATGCAGCGCCAGATGCTGGTGCTCCAGCGTCTCCAGGTGGGCGGTCTGCAGCTGTTGGAGGAGGTCGCCGATGGTGGTGGACGCGGTGATCGTTGCGCGCACCGGAACGGTGTTGATCAGCAGCCCCACCATGGATTCGGAGCCTGGCAATTCCGGCGGCCGGCCCGACACTGTGGTGCCGAACACCACGTCGTTGTTTCCGGTCAGCCACATCAGCAGCTGGGCCCATGCGCCGTGCAGCACAGTGCTGACGGTGGTGTGTTCCGAGCGCGCCAGCTCGCCGATGGCGCGCGTGGTCTCCTCCGGCATCTGCAGAGACTTCACGCCGCGCCGCCCGAGGCCCATGCGGTTGGGCGGCGCCACAAGAGTGGGCGTGTCGAAGCCGGCAAGCACCTTGCGCCAGGCGGCGCGGGCGGCGTCGAGATCGCGTTCGGCCAGCCAGGTGACGAAGCTGCGGTACGACGGCGGCGCGGCTAGCCGCTGGCCCCAATAGCTGGCGAAGATCTCCTGCAGCAGGATCGGCATCGACCAGCCGTCCATGACGATGTGGTGGTTCGTCAGCACCAGGCGGTGGCGGTCGGGCGCGGTGCGGATCAAAGCGGCGCGGAAGGCCGGCGGGTCGGCGAGGTCGCAGACTGCGGCGCGTTCGTCGGCGCACAGCTGCTGCACCTGCCTGTCGACGCCGGTGCTGTCGAGCTGCACGTACTTCCACGGCACGACGGTTTCGGCGGGCAGGACCTGCACCGGCTCGTCGAACTGGTCGCAGAACCGGGCCGCCAGGTTCGGGTGGCGGTTCACCACGGTGTTCACGGCCTCGCGCAACCGGTCGGCGTCGATCGGACCGGTCACGGTGATGCTCAGCTGCACCGCGTAGAGGTCGTCATCGCTGCCGTGTGCGGTGCTGGCGTGGAAGAGCAGGCCCTGCTGCAGCGGGGTCAGCGGAAGGATGTCGGCGACGCGCTCCTGGGCCTGCAACTCGTCGATCTGCTGCTGGGTCAGGCGAGCCGGCGCGATGTCGGACGGCGTGAGGCCGCCGCCGCCTTGTTGGACGTGCGCGCAGATGCCGGTCAGCGCGTCGAGCCACAACTGGCTGAGCCGGTCGACCTGGGTCTGATCCAGCGCCGACGGTGCCCACGTCCATGCGGCGCGCAGGCTGGGGCCGGCGTCGGTGTCGACCGTTCCGGCGTTGAGTTCGACGGTGTGCGCCAAGGGCATCGGCAGCGCCGACGCAGCTGCGGTTTCCGACATTCCGTCCTGGCTCATCAGCCAGAGCTCACCGGACATCTCGGCGCCGCCGGCGCCCAGCCGGCCCAGATAGTTGAACCCGATAGCCGGATCGGAGCCGGGCAGGTCGACGTCGGCGTTGAGGTAGCGCAGCAGGCCGTGGGTGAGCCCATCCGGCAGCGCACGCAGCTGCTCTTTGGCGTTCTTGATCGCTGCACCCAGCGCCGCGTCGCCGGCGAGCACCTGCTCCCAGGACACGCCCCCGACCGTCAGCGCCACCGGGTACTTGGTGGTGAACCAGCCCACGGTGCGCGACAGGTCGACGTCGCCGAACAGTTCCTCGACGCGGCCGTGGCCTTCGACATCGATGGCGATCGGCGCGGCGCCGGTGCCCATGAACTCCGAGAGCGCCAACCCGAAGGCGATCAACAGGATGTCGTTGACCCCGGCGTGGAACGCGGCCGGCACTTCACCGAGCAGGCGCCGCGTCGTCTCGGGGTCCACCGACACCGACATCGAGCCTGCGGTGGCGTAGGTGTCCTTGTCCGGCTGCACGGCCGGCAACACCGCGGGCGTGGCCGTGACCTGCCGCCAGGCGTCGGCCTGCGCCGCCACCTTCGCGGAATGCGCATATTCGGCCAGCAGCGCCGACCAGCGGGCGAACGACGTGCCCGGCGCCGGCAGTTCGATCGGTCGACCGCTGTGGTGCTGGGCCCACGCAATGTTCAAGTCTTCCAACAGAATTCGCCACGACACCCCGTCCACGGCAAGGTGGTGGACGATTAGCACCAGCTGGCTGGTGTCCGTCACCCACAACGCGCTGACCATCGCGCCCGCGGCCAGGCTCAGCCGCTCACGGGCCGCCACCAGCGCCTCGTCCGTCAGGGTGTCGACCACCTGCACGCAACCGTGCGCGTCGACGGATCCGGCGTCGGGCACGGTCAGTGACCAACCGCCGTCGCCGTCGTCGTCCACGCGCAGCCGCAGCATCGCGTGCCGGTCCAGCAGAGCCTGCAACAGCACCACCGCATCGTCGGCGGTCGCCCCGGCCGGGGCCTGCACTACGACGGTCTGGTTGAACTGGTCGACGGGACCGCCGACGCTGTGCAGCCAGCGCATGATCGGGGTGGCAATCACCCGGCCGGTGCCCTCGTCGACCACACCGGGACCGTCGGCCACCCCGACGACGCGGGCCAGCTTCGCCACGGTCTGTTCGACGAACACGTCGCGCGGACGGCAGGTCAGACCGGCGGCCCGGGCCCGGGCCGCAACCTGCATGGACAGGATGCTGTCGCCGCCGAGTTCGAAGAACGAGTCGTCGACGCCGACGCGCTCGAGGCCGAGGACTTCGGCGTAGATGCCGGCCAGGATCTCTTCGACCGCGCTCGCCGGCGCCCGATAGCCGTCGACGTCCTGGTATTCCGGTGGCGGCAGCGCGCGGGTGTCGAGTTTGCCGTTGACGGTCAGCGGCAGCGCCTCGAGCACTACCACCGCGGCGGGCACCATGTATTCGGGCAGCCGCCCGCCCAGCTCGGCGCGCACCTTGACCGGGTCAGCGCTGCCGGTGATGTAGCCGACCAGGCGCTTGTCACCGGGGCGGTCCTCACGCGCGATCACCACCGCCTGATCCACGCCGTCCACACCGGCCAGCGCCGCCTGGATCTCACCGAGCTCGATGCGATAGCCGCGGATCTTGACCTGCTCATCGGCGCGACCCAGATACTGCAACTGCCCGTCAGCACCCCAGCGCACCAAATCCCCGGTGCGATACATCCGCTGGCCGGGCGCCCCGAACGGGCACGCCACAAACCGCGCCGCACTGAGCCCCGGCCGGCCCACATAGCCGTACGCCAACGCCGCCCCGGCCACATACAACTCACCGACCACACCAGCCGGCACCGCACGCAACCACCCATCAAGGACGAAAAACCCCAGATGCGCCAGCGGCACCCCGATCGGGCTGACGCTCACCTCGACGTCAGCCTCGACGATCTCGCGCAACGACGCATGCACCGTCGTCTCAGTGATGCCGTACATGTTGATCATCCGCGGCAACCCCGGATGACGCTCCAGCCACGACCGCATCCGCGCCGGCTCCAACGCCTCACCGCCAAACACCACCGTCTGCAACTTGAGCTGCTGGCCCAACTCGGGCTGCAACCCATCAGCGCTTTGCAACGCATAAAACGCCGACGGGGTCTGACTGAGCACACTGACCTGCTCAGCCACCAACAACGCGTGGAACTCCTCCGGTGAACGCGCCACCGAATCGGGCACCATCACCAGCCGCCCGCCACCCAGCAGCGCCCCCCAGATCTCCCACACCGAAAAATCGAACGCCAGCGAATGGAACTGGGTGAACACCTGCCCGTCGAGTTCAAGGCTTTCGTCCAACGTCTCCAACAACACCGCCACATTGCGATGCGCAATCGCCACACCCTTCGGCGTCCCGGTCGTGCCCGAGGTGTAGATGATGTAGGCGATGTCATCAGCGGCCGGCACCGCCAACGCAGTGGCCGGCTGAGCGTGAATGGCTGGATCGTCGATGTCGATCACCGCCACACCCGCACCCTCGAACCGCTCCGCCAACCCCGCCGTCGTCACCGCCGCCACCGGCGCCGCATCACCCAACATGAACTGCATCCGCGCCACCGGATGCGCAGGATCCATCGGCAAATACGCCGCCCCGGTCTTGAGCACCGCCAAAATCGACACGATCGCCTCAATCGAGCGCGGGAACAACACCGCCACCCGCTGCCCCGGTCCGGCACCATAACCAATCAGCAAGTGCGCCAACCGATTCGACGCCTCATCCAACTCGCCATAGGTCAACGACCGACCCTCACACGTCACCGCCACGGCCTCGGGTGCTCGCGCGGCTTGCACGGCGAACAGCGCCGGAATCGACGCGAACGCAGCCTCAGGCTCACTCAGCACCGCCCGGTTGCCGGCCTCGTCGAGGCGGGCGTGTTCACGCTCGTCGAGCACATCGACCGACGAGAGCCGTCGCGACGGATCGGTCGTCATCGCGACCAACACCCGCCGCAGCCGCTCGACCAGCGACTCGACGCTGGCGGCGTCGAACACCTCGGTGTCGAACTCCACGCGCAACGTCAGTTCCCGGCCCGGCACCGCTTGCACGGTCAGCGGGTAGTGGTTGTATTCGCGGCTGGCGAACTCCGCGATCGCCAACCCGTCGACGCCCAGCGGCACACCGGTGTCGATGGGATAGTTCTCGACCACGAACAGCGTGTCGAACAACTGGTCGTGTCCAGTGATGCGATGGATTTCGTGCAGCGCCAGATGCTCGTGTTCCAGTGTGTGATTGTGGGCGCGCTGAAGCTGGTCGAGCAGCTGGGCGCTGGTGGTGGTGGCGCTGAGCGTCGCCCGCACCGGCACGGTGTTGATCAGCAGACCGACCATGGAGTCCGCGCCGGGCAGCTCGACCGGCCGTCCTGACACCACGGCGCCGAAGGCCACGTCGTGCTGGCCGGTCAGCCACATCAGCAGCTGCGCCCACGCCGCTTGCAGCACCGTGTTGACGGTGGTGTGCTGCGAGCGCGCCAGCTCGCCGAGGGCCTGCGTGGTCGCTTCGGACACCTGGAGCGATTCGACGCCGCGTTTGCCCAGCCCGAGCCGATCCGCGGGACCCACCAGCGTGGGGGTGTCGAACCCGGCGAGCACGTCGGCCCAGGCGGCGCGGGCGGCATCCAGGTCACGATCGGCCAGCCAGCTCACATAGCTGCGGTACGGCGCCGCGGCGGGCAGCCGCTGCCCGTAGTAGCCGGCGAAGATCTCCCTCAGCAGGATGGGCAGCGACCAGCCGTCGAGCACGATGTGGTGGCTGGTCAGCACGAACCGGTGCCGATCGTCGGCGGTGCGGATCAGCGCCGTCCGGAAGACCGGCGGGTCCCCCAGGTTGCAGACCGCGGCGCGTTCGGCTGCGCACAGTTGCTCGATCTGCCCGTCGAGGTCTGCCGAATCGCCGTCGAGCTCGACATACCGGAACGCCGGCACGGGAGCGGCCGGGATGACCTGAACCGGCTGGTCGAACTGATCGCAGAACTGCGCCGCGAGGTTCGGGTGACGGTTGACCACCAGGTCCACTGCTTCGCGGAGTCGGTCGGCCTCGAGAGGACCGGTGACCGTGATGCTCAGCTGCAGGGCATAGACGTCGTCGTCGTTGCCTTCGGCGGCGCTGGCGTGGAAGAGCAGGCCCTGCTGCATCGGGGTGAGCGGCAGGATGTCGGCGACGCGCTGCCGGCCCTGCAGTTCGTCGATCTGCTGCTGGGTCAGGCGAGCCGGGAGGATGTCGGACGGGGTGAGGCCGCCTCCCCCGCGTTCGACGTGCGCGCTGATGCCGGCCAGGGCGTCGAACCACAACTGGCCGAGACGCCGGACCTGCGCGTCGTCGAGAGCTGACGGCGCCCACGTCCAGCTGGCCTCGAGATGCGGGCCGGTGTCGGTGTCGACGGTGCCCGCGTTGAGTTCCAGGGTGTGCGCCAGCGGTATCGGCACGGCGGCCGCCGCGGCGGTCAGCGATCCGGCGTCCTGGCTGGGCCGCCACAGATCTTCGGATGCTTGCGACGCGGCCGCACCCAACCGCCCGAGGTAGTTGAACCCGATGGTCGGATCCGGATGGGCCAACTCGACGTCGGCGTTCAGGTAGCGCAGCAGCCCATAAGTCAATCCGTCGGGCAGCGCGCGCAGTTGCTCCTTGGCGTGCTTGACCGCGGCACCCAGCGGGGCGTCGCCGGCCACCACGTGACCCCAGGAAAGGCCGCTCGGCGCCAGCGCGACCGGATATTTGGTGGTGAACCACCCGACGGTGCGGGACAGGTCGACGTCGCCGAACTGCTCCTCCGCGCGGCCGTGGCCCTCGACGTCGATGCCTATCGGCGCGGCGCCACTGCCCAGGAATTCCGACAATGCCAGCCCGAACGCGATCAGCAGGATGTCGTTCACCCCGGTGTGGAACGCGGCCGGCACCTCACCGAGCAGGCGTCGCGTGGTGTCGGCGTCGAGCCTCATCGACAGTGACCCGGCGGTGGCGTAGGTATCGACTTGGGGCTGCACCGTCGGCAACACGGCCGGCGTCGAGGCGACCTGGCGCCAGGCGTCAGCCTGCGCCACCACGTCGGCGGCATGAGCGCGCTCGGCCAGTAGCGCCGACCAGCGGGCGAACGACGTTCCGGGCGCGGGCAGTGCGATCGGCTGGCCGCTGTGATGCTGAGCCCACCCAATGTTGAGGTCTTCCAACAGAATTCGCCACGAAACGCCGTCGACGGCCAGGTGGTGCACGATCAGAGCCAGCTGGCCGGAGTCGGTAGCCCACAGCGCGCTGAGCATGGTCCCGGCGGACGGGTTCAGCCTTGCGCGGGCCGCTGTCACGGCGTCCTCGGACAGCACGTCGACGACCTGTAGGCATTCGCGTGCGTCGACACTGCCGGGTTCGGGCACGATCGGCGCCCAGCCGCCCGCGCCGTCGTCGTCGACCCGCAGTCGCAGCGCGGCGTGCCGGTCCAGCAGCGCCTGCAACAGCACCACGACGTCGTCCTCGGTCGCCCCGGTCGGCGCCTGCACCACGACGGTCTGGTTGAACTGGTCGACCGCGCCGTCGACGCTGTGCAGCCAGCGCATGATCGGGGTGGCCACCACGGGGCCGGTGCCCTCGTCCACCACACCGGACGCGCCGTCGGCCACGCCGACCACCTGGGCCAGCCGCGCCACGGTCTGCTCGACGAAGATGTCGCGTGGGCGGCAGGTCAGGCCGGCTGCCCGCGCCCGGGCCACCACCTGCATCGACAAGATGCTGTCGCCGCCAAGCTCGAAGAACGAGTCGTCGACGCCCACCCGCTCCAGGCCCAGCACCTGCGCGTAGATTCCGGCAAGGACCTCTTCGACCGCGCTGGACGGGGCGCGATACTCGCCTCCGGCATCTTGGTATTCCGGCGCGGGCAGAGCGCGCGTGTCGAGTTTGTTGTTCGGCGTCAGCGGCAGCGCGTCGAGCACCACCACCGCCGCGGGGACCATGTAGACCGGGAGGCGCTCGCTGAGTTCGCGCCGTACCGCGACCGGGTCCGCGGTTCCGGTGATGTAGCCGACGAGGCGCTTGTCGCCGGGGCGGTCTTCGCGGGCGATGACCGCCGCGTGCTCCACGCCGTCCAGCGCGGCCAGGGCCGCCTGCACCTCGCCGAGCTCGATGCGGTAGCCGCGGATCTTGACCTGCTCGTCGGCGCGGCCCAGGTACTGCAGCTGCCCGTCGGCACCCCAGCGGACCAGGTCACCGGTGCGGTACATCCGTGCCCCGGGTCCGCCGAACGGGCAGGCCACGAACCGCGCCGCGGTCAACCCGGCGCGACGGACATAGCCGACGCCCACGCCGCGCCCGGCGACGTATAACTCGCCGACCACGCCGGCCGGGACCGGCCGCAGCCACTGGTCCAGCACGAACAACGCAGCGCCGGTGACCGGCGAGCCGATCGGCACGGCCGCGCCCGGGCTCAGCGGCGCGCTGATGGCCACGCACATCGTGGTCTCGGTGGGGCCGTAGGCGTTGATCATCACCCGGCCCGGCGCCCAGCGGTCCACCACCTCGGCGGGGCACGCCTCACCGACCACCACCAAGGCCGCCGACTCCAGCCCTTCGGGCTCCAACATCCCGACCGCAGAGGGGGTTTGGGTCAGCACGCTCACCTGCTCGGTGACCAGCACGTCGTGGAAGTCCTCGGGCGAGCCGGCGACGACTTCGGGGACGACGACCAGCCGACCGCCGCGCAGCAGCGCGCCGAAGATCTCCCACACCGACACGTCGAAGGCCAGCGAATGGCACAGCGGCCACACGCCGTCACGCGGCAGACCCGCGTCCAGCGATTCGAGCAGCTGCGTGGCGTTGTGGTGGGTGATCGCCACGCCTTTGGGCACACCGGTGGTGCCCGAGGTGTAGATCAGGTAGGCGATGTCGTCGGGCGCCGGCGCCGGCAGCGCGGTGCTGGGTTGCGCGGCGATCCGCGGGTCGTCGAAATCGATGACGAGCAGTCCGGAGCCGTCGAGGCGCTCCGCCAGCGAAGCAGTGGTAACGGCGGCGACGGGCGCCGCGTCGGCCAGCATGAACTCGACGCGGGCATCGGGATGGGCGGGATCGATCGGCAGGTAGGCCGCGCCGGCCTTGAGCACCGCGAGGATCGACACGACGGCCTGCGCCGATCGCGGCATGAGAAGCGCCACGCACTGGCCCGGGCCGGCACCGTGCTCGACCAGCAGATGCGCCAGCCGGTTGGCGGCTTCGTCGAGCTCGCGGTAGGTGGTCGAGCGGCCCTCGAAGCTGATCGCGACAGCCTCTGGGTGGCGTGCCACATGTTCGGCAAACAGCTCGGGAATGGACACCGGCGTCGCGGGCTGGGTCAGCACAGCGCGGTTGCCCATCTCGTCGAGGCCGGCGTGTTCGCCCGCGTCGAGGAGGTCGATCGACGACAGCCGCTGCGTCGGGTCGGCGGTCATGGCCGTCAGCACCCGCTGAAGCCGGTCGACCAACGACTCGATGCTGGCGGCGTCGAACACGTCGGTGCGGAACTCGACCGCGCCGCCGATGCCTGCCGGCTCCCCGGCCTCGGTCCAGCGCTCGCCGAGTGAGAACGCCAGGTCCATGCGGGCGGTGTGAGTGTCCACCGGCAGCTGGCTGACGTCGACGTCGCCCAGCGAAAGGCCGGAGATCAGGTCATTGCCCTGTCCGGCGAAGTTCTGCCACGCCAACAACACCTGCACCAGCGGGTGATGGCTCAGGGATCGTGTCGGGTTGAGCCGCTCGACGAGCACCTCGAACGGCACGTCTTGATGCTCGAAGGCGGCCAGGCTGCGCTGGCGCACGTGTTCCAGCAGCTCGGCGACGGTTGGGTCGCCGGCGACCTCGACGCGCAGGACCAGGGTGTTGACGAAGAACCCGATCAGGTCGTCCAGCGCCGGATCGCGGCGCCCGGCGATCGGGAAGCCCATGGCCACATCGGAGCTCGCGCTGATCTTCGAGAGCAGCACGGCCAACGCGGCTTGCATCACCATGAAGCTGGTGGCGTTGTGCTGACGGGCCACCTCGGTGACGCGGTGCTGCAGTTGCGCCGGCCACTCCACCGCCACGCTGGCGCCGCGGTAGTCGGCCACGGCGGGGTACGGCCGATCCGTGGGCAGCTGCAGCCGTTCCGGCAGTCCGGCGAGGGTCTGCTGCCAGTAGGCCAACTGCGCGGCGATGCGGCTGTCGCCGTCGTCGAGATCGCCGAGTTGGGCACGCTGCCACAGCGTGTAGTCCACGTACTGCACCGGCAACGGCACCCAGTCCGGGGCCCGGCCGTGCTGACGCGCTTGGTAAGCCCGCGCCAGGTCAGCGACCAGCGGGGTGATCGACCAGCCGTCGGCGGCGATGTGGTGCACCACGCCCACCAGCACGTGCTCGTCATCGCTGGTCTTGAAAAGCGTTGTGCGCAAAGGGATTTCGCTGGTGAGCTCGAACGTGTAGCCGGCGGCCTTCTCGATGGCCTGATCTAGCTGTGCTGCCGACCAACCGGTGGCGTCGACGACGTCCCATCCGAACACGGCTTGCTCAGCGGGCACCACGTGCTGATGCGGGATCCCGTCAGACGCCGGAAACACGGTCCGCAGGCTCTCGTGACGGGCCACCACGTCGGCCAGCGCTGCGTGCAGCGCATCGGCATCCAGCGTGCCGCGCAACTGCAGTGCGACCGCCATGTTGTAGATCGGCGACGGTCCCTGCAGCTGATCGACGAACCACAACCGGTTCTGCGCGAACGACAACGGCACCACCGCCGGCCGCTCGACGGCCACCAGCGGCTCGAGCCCGTCGGCTTCCTCGCCGATCCGCGGCGCCAACTGCGCCACGGTGGGCGCCTCGAACAGGGCGCGCACCGCGACGTGGGCGTCGAGCGCTTTGTTGACCGCCGCCACCAGGCGCATCGCCGAAATGCTGTCGCCGCCGAGGTCGAAGAACGAGTCGTCGACGCCGACCCGCTCCAGGCCGAGCACCTGTGCGTAGATGCCGGCCAGGATTTCCTCGGTCGGCGTGCTCGGCGCGCGGTACGAATCGCCGTCGCGGTATTCCGGCGCGGGCAGCGCGCGCTTGTCGAGCTTGCCGTTGGCGGTCAGGGGCAGCGTGTCCAGCACCACTACCGCAGCGGGCACCATGTAGGCCGGCAGCCGCTCCGCCAGCGCCGCACGGGCAGCGGACGGGTCCACCGCGCCCGGCACCGACTCGGTGACATAGCCCACCAGTCGCTTGTCGCCCGGGCGGTCCTCGCGCGCGATGACCGCCGCCTGCTGCACGCCGTCGAGTGCCACCAGCGCGGCCTGGATCTCGCCGAGTTCCACGCGGTAGCCGCGGACCTTCACCTGCTCGTCGGCGCGGCCGAGGTACTGCAGCTGGCCGTCGGGGCCCCACCGCACCAGGTCGCCGGTGCGGTACATCCGCTCGCCGGGCTCGCCGAAGGGGCAGGCCATGAAGCGCGAGGCGGTCAGTCCGGGCCGCCGGATGTAGCCGCACGTCACGCCACGTCCGGCCACGTACAGTTCACCGACCACGCGGGGCGGGACCGGCCGCAGCCATTCGTCGAGCACGAACAACGCGGCGCCGGACACCGGCGAGCCGATCGGGACGGCCGACCCGGGTGACAGCGGCGCGCTGATCGCGACGCACACCGTGGTCTCCGTCGGGCCGTAGCCGTTGATCATCAGACGGCCGGGCGCCCATCGGTCCACCACCTCGGCGGGGCACGCCTCACCGGCCACCACCAGCGCCACGGATTCCAGCCCTTCCGGTGACAGCGCCCCGACCGCGGACGGGGTCTGCGTCAGCACGGTGACGTGCTCATTGATCAGCACGTCGTGGAAGTCTTGAGGTGAGCGCGCCACCGGTTCGGGGACCACCACCAGACGGCCACCGCCGATCAGCGCACCCCAGATCTCCCACACCGAGAAGTCGAACGCCAGCGAGTGGTACTGCGTCCACACCTGTCCCGGCGTCAAGCCCATGTCCGCGTGCAGCGACTTGAACAGTTCGGCCGCGTTGCGGTGGGCGACCGCCACGCCCTTGGGCACACCGGTGGTGCCGGACGTGTAGATGATGTAGGCGATGTTCTCGGGCGCCGGGGCAGGCAGGCCGGTAGCGGGGTAAGCCCCGATGCTCGGATCGTCGACGTCGACGACGAACAGGTTGCGGCCCTGCAGTCGCTCGGCGAAATTCGCGGTGGTGACGGCAGCGACGGGCGCGGCGTCCGCAAGCACGAACTCCATCCGCGCGGCCGGCAGCGCGGGATCGATGGGCAGATATGCCGCTCCGGTCTTGAGCACCGCGAGGATCGAGACGATCGCGGCAGCAGACCGTGGGAAGAGAACCGCCACGGAATCGCCCGGCCCGACGCCCCGGTCGACCAGCAGATGCGCCAGCCGATTGGCGGCCTCGTCGAGCTCACGGTAGGTCATCGAGTGACCTTGGAAGGTGATCGCCGTCGCCTCCGGCGAGCGCGCCACGTGCTCGGCGAACAACTCGGGTATCGACACCGGCGTAACTGGCTGGCCCAGCACCGCCCGGTTGCCCATCTGGTCGAGGGCAGCTAGCTCGTCGGCGTCGACGAGATCGATCGACGAGAGCCGCTGCGCCGGGTCGGCGGTCATGGCCGCCAGCACCCGCTGCAACCGCTCGATCAGCGCTTGGATGGTTCCGGTGTCGAAGACGTCGGTGCGGAACTCCACCGATCCGCCGATTCCAGCGGGCTCTCCCGCCTCGGTCCAGCGCTCCCCGAGCGAGAACGCCAGATCCATGCGGGCGGTGTGCGTTTCCACCGGCATCTGGGCGACCTCGACATCACCCAGGGACAGGCCAGAAACCAGGTCGCTGCCCTGCCCCGCGAAGTTCTGCCACGCCAACAGCACCTGCACCAGGGGGTGGTGGCTGCGGGACCGAACGGGATTGAGTCGCTCGACCAGCACCTCGAACGGCACGTCCTGATGCTCGAAGGCGGCCAGGCTGCGCTGGCGCACCTGCTCCAGCAACTCGGCGACCGTGAGATTCCCGGTGAGGTCGACGCGCAGGACCAGGGTGTTGACGAAGAACCCGATCAGATCGTCAAGCGCAGGATCGCGGCGCCCGGCGATCGGGAAGCCGACCGCCACATCCCTGCTGGCGCTGATCTTGGCCAGCAGCACCGCCAACGCGGCCTGCAGCACCATGAAGGCGGTCGCGTTGTGCTGACGAGCCACCTCGTTGACCCGCTGCTGCAGCTGCGCCGGCCACTCCACCGCCACGCTGGCGCCGCGGTAGTCGGCCACGGCGGGGTACGGCCGGTCAGTGGGCAATTCGAGCCGCTCAGGCAGTCCGGCCAGAGCCTGTTCCCAGTACGCCAGCTGCGAAGCGATACGGCTCTCGCTGTCGTCCAGGTCACCGAACTGCTCGCGTTGCCACAGCGTGTAGTCGACATACTGCACCGGCAACGGCGCCCACGCAGGCGCTTTGCCCTGCTGGCGGGCCTGGTACGCCTGGGCCAGATCAGCGACGAGCGGAGTGATCGACCAGCCGTCGGCGGCGATGTGGTGCACTACCCCCACCAGCACGTATTCGTCCGCCGTCCGCTTGAAAAGCGTTGCGCGCAAAGGAATTTCGTTCGCAAGCGCGAAGGTGTAGCTGCCTGCCTCCTGAATGGCCTCTTCGAGTCGGCTTGCCGACCACTCGGTGGCATCCACCACCTGCCAGCCGAATTCGGCTTGCTCAGCCGGCACGATCACCTGCTGGGGCACCCCGTCGGACGCCACGAACAGGGTGCGCAGGCTTTCGTGACGGGCCACCACGTCGGCCAGCGCGGCTTTCAGCGCGTCGACGTCGAGCGTGCCGCGCAGTTGCAGCGCGACACCCATGTTGTAGATCGGCGACGGCCCTT
Source organism: Mycobacterium sp. NGS19 (assembly GCF_059813155.1). NCBI lineage: Bacteria > Bacillati > Actinomycetota > Actinomycetes > Mycobacteriales > Mycobacteriaceae > Mycobacterium > Mycobacterium sp. NGS19. The sequence continues at coordinate 203,361 of NZ_JCALEB010000005.1, read as the reverse complement.
GCAGTTGGTCGAGGAACCACAACCGGTTCTGCGCGAACGACAGCGGCACCACCGCCGGCCGCTCGACGGGTCTCAGCGGGTCGAGCCCGTCGGCATCTTCGCCGATCCGCGGCGCCAACTGCGCCACCGTCGGCGCCTCGAACAGGGTGCGGACTGCGAGCGAGGTATTCAGGGCTTTATTGACGGCTGCGACCACTCGCATCGCCGAGATGCTGTCGCCGCCGAGGTCGAAGAAGGAGTCGTCGACGCCGACGCGCTCGAGGCCCAGGACGTTGGCGTAGATGGCGGCCAGGATTTCTTCGGTGGGGGTGGACGGGGCGCGGTAGCGCTGGGCGTCGTGGTAGTCCGGTGCCGGCAGCGCGCGGGTGTCGAGTTTGCCGTTGACGGTCAACGGCAGCTTGTCCAACACCACCACGGCGGCGGGCACTTCGTAGGCCGGCAACCGCTCGGCCAACTGGGCGCGGATGTGGGCGGGATCGGCGCTGCCGGTGATGTAGCCGACCAGCCGCTTGTCACCGGGACGGTCCTCACGCGCGATCACCGCCGCCTGAGCCACCCCCTCCAAGCCGGCCAACACGGCCTGGATCTCGCCCAGCTCGATGCGATGCCCGCGAATCTTGACCTGCTCATCCGCGCGCCCCAGGTAACGCAACTGCCCATCGGCACCCCAGCGCACCAAATCCCCGGTGCGATACATCCGCTGCCCGGGCGCCCCGAACGGGCACGCCACAAACCGCGACGCCGAGAGCCCCGGCCGGCCCACATAGCCGTAGGTCACCCCATGCCCGGCCACATACAACTCACCGACCACACCCGGGGCCACCGGCGCCAACCACTGATCCAGCACGAACAACGCCGCCGAGGCCACCGGCGACCCGATCGGCGGCTCCCCCGACCCCGCCTTCAGCGCAGCGCTGAGCATCACCACCATCGTCGTCTCAGTCGGCCCGTAGGCGTTGATCATCACCCGCCCCGGCGCCCACCGATCCACCACATCCGGCGGGCACGCCTCCCCGGCCACCACCAACGCCGCCCCGTCCAAACCCTGCTCAGACAGCGCCCCCACCGCCGAGGGCGTCTGAGTCAACATCCCCACACCCTCGGCCACCAACACCGCATGCAACTCCTGCGGCGAGCGCACCACCTCATCGGGCACCACCACCAGCCGCCCGCCATGCACCAGCGCCCCGAAGGTCTCCCACACCGAGGTGTCAAACCCATACGAATGACACTGCGACCACACCGCGGTCACCGGCACATACCGTCGAAGTTGCTCCAACAACTGCACAACATGGCGATGCGCCACCGCCACCCCCTTGGGCGTACCGGTGGTGCCCGACGTGTAGATCACATACGCCACATCATCGCCACCCGGCACCGCCAACGCGGTACCCGGATAACCGTCGATGCGCGGATCCTCGACATCGACCACCACCCCAACCCCCCGCAGCCGCCCCGCCAGCTGCGCAGTACTCACCGCAACCACCGGCGCCGCATCGGCAACCATGAACCCGATACGCGCATCCGGATGCGCCGGATCAATCGGCAAATACGCGGCACCCGTCTTGAGCACCGCCAACACCGACACCACCATCTCGATCGAGCGCGGCACCAACAACGCCACACACCGACCCGGGCCCGCACCCAGCTCAACCAGCAAATGCGCCAATCGGTTCGACGCCTCATCGAGCTCGCGATACGTCAACGACCGGCCGCCACACCTGACCGCGGTCGCCTCACCAACACGGGCGACCTGCGCGGCGAACATCTCCGGAATCGACACCCAGCCACGCTGCGGGGCACTCAACGCCGCCGCGTTGCCCCACTGCTCCAGCACCACCCGCTCACCAGTGTCAAGCACATCGACCCGCGACACCCGCCGCGCCGGGTCTGCGGTGATCGCCGCCAACACCCGCCGCAACCGGCCCACCAACGCCTCGATGCTGGCCGCATCAAACACATCGGTGCGAAACTCCACCACCCCACCGATGCCGACGAGCTCACCCGCGGCATCCCAGCGCTCACCCAGCGAGAACGCCAAATCCATTCGGGCCGTGCGGGTTTGCACCGGCATTTCGCTGACTTGGACCTCACCCAGCGTCAGCCCGGCAGCCGGATCGCCGTTGTCGTGCCCGGCGAAGTTCTGCCACGCCAACAGCACCTGTACCAGCGGGTGATGGGTTTGCGAGCGCACCGGGTTGAGCCGCTCGACGAGCACCTCGAACGGCACGTCCTGGTGCTCGAACGCCGCTAGGCTGCGTTGGCGCACCTGATCGACCAACTCGCCCACCGTGGGATCGCCGGCCACATTCACCCGTAACACCAATGTGTTGACGAAAAACCCGACCAAATCATCGAGTGCGGGGTCACGCCGACCGGCGATCGGAAACCCAAGGGCCACATCAGAACTCGCAGCGATCTTGGCCAACAACAACGCCAACGCCGCCTGCACGACCATAAAGCTGGTCGCGTTGTGCGCGTGGGCCACCTCACGCACCCGCTGCGCCAACTCTGCCGGCCAGTCCACCACCACGCTGGCCCCGCAATAATCGGCGACCGCCGGATACGGGCGATCGGTGGGCAACGCCAACCAGTCGGGCAGTCCGGCCAACGCCTGCTGCCAATAGGCCAGCTGCGCGTTGATGCGGCTGTCCGGATCGTCGAGCTCACCCAACTGCGCCCGCTGCCACAACGTGAAATCCACGTACTGCACCGGCAACGGCGCCCACCCCGGCGCGCGGCCCTCACGGCGCGCCAGATAAGCCTCACCCAAATCCCTGACCAACGGAGTGATCGACCAGCCGTCGGCGGCGATGTGGTGCACCACCCCCACCAACACGTGCTCGTCATCGCCGAGCTGGAAAAGCGTTGCCCGCAAAGGAATTTCGGCAGCAAGATCGAACGTGTAACCGCTCGCCTGCCCGACGGCATCCTCGAGCTGGTCCGCCGACCACGCCGTCGCATCGACCAACTCCCAGCCGAACTCGGCCTGTTCGGCCGGCACCACCACCTGCTGGGGCACCCCGTCGGACGCGACGAACACTGTGCGCAAACTCTCGTGGCGCGCCACCACATCACCCAGCGCGGCCTTCAGGGCTGCAGCATCAAGCGGGCCCCGCAGCTGCAACGCGACGGCCATGTTGTAGATCGCTGACGGTCCCTGCAGTTGATCGAGGAACCACAACCGGTTCTGCGCAAACGACAACGGAATCACGGCCGGCCGCTCGACGGCGACCAACGGCTCCAGTCCGCCGTCGTCCTCACCCACACGCAATGCGAGCTGCGCGACCGTGGGCGACTCGAACAACGCACGCACGGAGACGTGGGTGTCGAGGGCCTTGTTGATGGCGGCGACCAGACGCATGGCCAAAAGCGAATCGCCGCCGAGGTCGAAGAAGGAGTCGTCAGCCCCGACCCTCTCCACACCGAGCACTTGGGCATAGACGCCGGCCAGGATTTCTTCGGTAGCGGTCGCCGGGGCGCGGTAGGAATCGACGTCGAGGTATTCCGGTGCGGGCAACGCCCGCTTGTCGAGTTTGCCGTTCGGCGTCAGCGGCAGCCTGTCCACCACGACCACTGCAGAGGGCACTTCATAGGCCGGCAGCCGCTCGGCCAGCGCGGTGCGCGCCTTGACCGGATCAGCGGTGCCGGTGATGTAGCCGACCAGCCGCTTGTCACCGGGACGGTCCTCCCGGGCGATGACCGCGGCCTGCTCCACCCCGTCCACAGCGGCCAACGCCGCCTGAATCTCACCCAACTCGATACGGTGCCCGCGGATCTTGACCTGCTCGTCGACCCGGCCCAAATACTGCAACTGCCCGTCGGCACCCCAGCGCACCAAATCCCCGGTGCGATACATCCGTTGGCCTGGCCCACCGAACGGACACGCCACAAACCGCGACGCCGAGAGCCCCGACCGGCCCACATAGCCCACACCGACGCCGTAACCGGCCACATACAACTCGCCGACCACACCCGCCGGCACCGCACGCAACCACGAATCCAGCACGAACAACGCCGACCCCGGCAACGGCACCCCAATCGGCACCACCCTCGAACCGGGCGACAGCGGCGCACTGACCGCCACCCACATCGTGGTCTCCGTCGGGCCGTACTCGTTGATCATCACCCGACCCGGCGCCCACCGATCCACCAAATCCGGCGGGCAGGCCTCACCACCGACCAGCAACGCGTGCACCGACTCCAACCCCTGCGGCGACAGCATTCCCGCCGCCGACGGCGTCTGGCTGAGCACGCTGACCTTCTCCCGGATCAGCAACGCCCGCAGATCCTCCGGTGAGCGCGCCACCGACTCGGGCACCACCGCCAACTGCCCGCCACGCAGCAGCGCACCGAAGATCTCCCAGCCCGAAATGTCAAAGCTGTAGGAATGCCACTGCGACCACACCTGCCCCGCACCCGCCGGGAGACCCGCCGCATCCATCGACCCCACCAACTGGGTCACGTTGTCATGAGTGATCGCCACGCCCTTCGGCGTGCCGGTGGTCCCCGAGGTGTAAATCACATACGCCAGGTCATCAGCAGCCGGCACCGGCAGCGCCGTGCTCGGATAGCCCTCGATGCGCGCATCGGCCACATCGATCACCAACAGATCCCGGCCCTGCAACCGCCCCGCCAGCCCCGCAGTGCTCACCGCCGCGATCGGCGCCGCATCAGCGAGCATGAACTCGATGCGCGCATCCGGATGCGTCGGATCAATCGGCAGATACGCCGCACCGCTCTTGAGCACCGCCAACATCGACACGATCGCCTCAGCCGACCGGTTGAACAACAACGCCACCGTCCGACCCGGCCCGGCACCGAGCTCAACGAGCATGTGCGCCAACCGATTGGACGCCTCATCCAACTCCCGATAGGACAACGCCCGACCCTCGAACGTCACCGCCACCGCATCCGGCGCAGCGGCCACCCGAGCCGCGAACACCTCCGGAATCGACACCATCGCCGGCGCAGGCCCCGACAACACCGCCCGATTACCCAACTCATCAAGCCGCGCGCACTCGGCCTCATCGAGCACAGCCACCGTCGACAACCGCCGCGACGGATCAGCCGCCATCGCCACCAGCAGCTGTTCCAACCGTCGGGCGAGTTCGGCGGGCTCGAAGTTCGCGAAGGGCTGGGCGGCGCCCTCTGTGCTGAGGAACAGGTCGTCGCCCGAGTTGGCGAAGATGAATCCGAAGGCGCCGACCGGCCCGGGATTGGTGTAGGACGCGGTCGCCGTCGCGCCACCGAACGGGAATGTGAGGGCCGGCGGGAGGAAGTTGACGCTTACCCTGTCGGCCCGCTGCCGCGACCCGGACCTGCGCTCGAGAGCGTGTACCGGAAATCGCTGGTGCTGAACCGCTTCGCGGATCCGGGCGTCGACGTGCTTGCAGAAGTCTGCGACCGCGGACTCGGGTGAGGCGTTGAGCACCAATGGCACTACGCCGGCGACCATCCCGGGAAGCGTCCGCACCTCCGGACGCACACGCCTGTTCACCGGGAAGTCGAGCACGACCTCCGAACCTTCAACGCTCCAGCCGTGTACCAGCAGTGCGCACGCTGCGGTGATAACGGACGAGCGCGGCACGTTCCACGCTCGAGACAGATCGTCGACTCGGCGCAGCACCGCGGGGTCCAGGCGCACCGGCGGAGAAAGCCACGACGGATCTCGGTCGTCCTCTGCCGGAGGTAACTGGTAGTCCGAACCCGTTCCCGACGGAAGGTTCTGGCTCCAGTACGCCTGGTCGTCGAGATAGTCCTTGGACGCTTCGTACTCTGCTTCGAGATCGACCAATTCCTGCAGTGAGCCGAAAATAGACGGCGGAATGGCGGCGCCGGAAACAACTGCTGAATAAACCGATGCAATTCGCTGGCCCACCAGGCCGAGACCGAACCCATCAATGATGATGTGGTGGCAGCAGGCGAACAGATAGAATTCGTCGACCCGGGTCTGGAACAACGCGAATTTGAAGAGTGGCCCACTGAATGGCAGCGGTGTGCGTTGAATCGCCTCGGCGATTTGGTGAGCTTCTCCCACTGGATCGGTCGAATCGCGCAGATCGTGATACGCGAGTTCGACGTCCGGGTTGTCGATGACCTTTTGGACGACCTGGCCATCCTGTTCGAAGAAGGCGGCTCTGCCGGGTTCCACCTCTCGAACGACGCGGCGGATCGCCCACTCGAGGGAGTCACGCTGCACCAGCCCCTCAATCCGCACGAACAGGCCGAGCTGCCACTCCGTGCCGGAATCACCGGTTTCCTGCGCCAGCCAAATGTCGAGCTGGCCGCGCGTCAGTGGCAGCGCGCGGTCATCATGTTCCATGCGGCCCCCCAAACCACGGGACAAAAATCAAGAACCCGAACCCTTGGCGAGCCTGTCGCGAAGGCTCTTCGGGCGGATATCCGGCCAGTTCTGTTCGATGTACTCCAGGCAGGCGGCGCGGTCAGCCTCCCCATAGACCACCCGCCAGCCGGCTGGAACGTCGGCGAACGTCGGCCAGAGACTGTGTTGCTCTTCGTCGTTGACCAAGACGTAGAAAGTGCCGTTGTCGTCGTCAAACGGATTGATGCTCATCGTTCTCCAGACCGTCTAGTCGACATAGGTGGAATCCCCCAAACAATACTGAAGCCAAACAGGGTCAGCACCCTGTTTCGGCAAACTTCTTGAACTTGCACATGTCATCCCAGGTCGACACACGGGCGACGCTGGGGTTCCCCCTCAACGTGATCGAAAGTACGGCATCTAGCTGCACGAGCGTTCGGCGCCGCGGACTTCCGCCGGCTTTCGCCGGCTACCGCTGTTTAGCGCCAAACGCTCGTCAAATCATAGTGCTCAGCACATCATAGCGGTATCCGCGTCGCGCCCACCCGACCCCGCAGTGGGTCGCGGCCGTGTCGCTCGTCGAGGGTCCGCAGCGGCTGCGGTTCGCCGATGTCACGGTGTGCGGAGGCGCCACAGCTCCGCGCCCTACGGCTCTACGTAGGCGCTTCAGCAAAGCGACTTTTACGCTCAGCGTGGTTCGAAGCGGCCAAGTCCGAGCCAGCACAGTTGAATTCGCCAGCTGGCGGCGCACAATCAGTCCCCGGCGGACGCGACAACCCTCAAAACCTGGCACTGGCTAGTTCGCTGGGACGCTTGCGGCGGGCTGCGAACCTGGTCGGTCACCCACTGCTCTGCGTAGAGCGTACCGGCAGCGGCACGTTGAAAATGGGGTTTCCCCACCGACGCTCCCACTCCAACGCCCCACAACCTCGCGCCGGCGTCGGATCTCGCTGCGGCAAGACCGGCTCTGAGAAGCAATCGGCTCGGTATTCAAGCCGGCGTTGCCGGTGGTGCGCAGAAGCTCGCACAGATAACGCGTAGAATTCGGCACTCTTTTGAGCCAAGTAAAGCGTCCTGAGAAATGCTCCGATTGTGCGTCGGTATTCGATGAGAATGTCAGGCTGACGAGGGCGCCTGGTATGGCGTGCCGGGTGTGGCGTAGCGCGCCACCGCAATGTTCTCGAAAAATAGAACCGCCCCGCAGTCGGCCAGAGAATATGGCTAATTCACCGTTGCTTAGGGCGACCTGCGCGCACGACGCGTCGCATGTTGATGACGGCCGCCGAAAGCGTGACGGCCCCAGCAAAAACCCCACACGTACCCCGTGCAGTCGCCCGAGGCCATGTGGGGTTCTAGCCGAGAGTGCCCTGCCGGGCGCCCGCTCAGTAGTTGTTGCAGGTGTTGAAGACCTGCTGAAGCATCGGAATGATCGGTCGATTAGCCGGTGCGTTCATCATGTTCTCGGCCATCTTCTGCCGCTCATCCGGCGGTGCGGCCAGGAACTGGCGCAATCCCGACTGCAGCCGCGGCGACGAATTGAAGTACGCGGCAGCCGACTTGTCCTGAGCGTTGAGCGCAGCCACCCACTGACCGTAGGTGCATGTCGTGTTCACGACGGGGCCCAGGTCGGGGTCTGCTGACGCCACACCCGCACCAGCGGTGAACGCCAACGCCAGACCACTGACTCCGATAGCAAGTTTGCTCAAAGAACGTTTGATCATAGGTGATCCCTCCCTCTAGCTGATGACATTGACTCTAGTCGCTGTCTCTAAACCTCACGCCCCGATAGCCCACACCAGCCAGAACGCAACCGGTGCCGTGGATTGCGGCGCCAATGAGTCCATCGCCGCGCGGTGCTCAGGCGTTACACCGACCAGCGAACGGGTCTGCGCTGGGCCGACTTTCGCGTCTCCCACGCGATTTGCCGCTGCGCCTACCGATGTCAGACCGACGGCCTCGGAATCCGGTCGGTGACTGCGTCGTCGTCGTCGCGGCCTTCGTTCTTCAGCAGCAAAGACCGCACCAGCGGACGGGGTCCTTCCGACCTGAGCAGTGCACTGGCGGGACGTTGACGCACTCGCTGCGGCCACCAGAACCAGCGACCCAGCATGGCAGCAATGGACGGCGTCATGAACGAGCGCACGATCAACGTGTCGAACAACAGGCCCAATCCGATCGTGGTGCCGATCTGACCGATGATCCGCAAGTCGCTGACGGCCATCGAAGCCATGGTCGCGGCGAACACCAGGCCTGCCGAAGTGACGACCTTGCCGGTGCCTCCCATAGCGCGGATGATGCCGGTGTTGATGCCGGCGCCTATCTCCTCTTTCATGCGCGACACCAACAGCAGGTTGTAGTCGGAGCCGACCGCCAACAGGATGATCACCGACATCGCGAGGACCATCCAGTGCAGGTTGACACCTAAGATGTACTGCCACAGCAGCACTGAGAGGCCGAACGACGCACCCAGCGACAGCGCTACCGTTCCCACGATCACCAGCGCCGCGATGAAGCCTCGCGTGATGATCAACATGATGATGAAGACGAGGCAGAGCGCGGCAATAGCGGCGATCAACAGGTCGTAGGTAGAACCGTCTTGCCAGTCTTTCGCGGTGGCGGTAGTGCCGGCCAAGAAGACCTTGGCGTCGACGAGAGGTGTGCCCTTGAGTGCTTCCTCGGCCGCCGTTTGCAGCTGGTTGATGCGCTTGATGCCCTCAGGAGTCGCGGGGTCGCCGCTGTGAGAAATGATGAAGCGCGCTGATTTGCCATCCGGCGACAAAAACGACTTCATCGCACGCTGGAAGTCGGGATTCTGGAAGACCTCCGGCGGCAGATAGAACGAGTCGTCGTTCTTCGAAGCGTCGAACGCCTGCCCCATGGCGGCGGTGTCTTTGCTTGTTTCGTCCATTTCGGCGAACGTGCTCGACATCGTGCTGTGCATGGTCAGTACCGACATCCGCATGGATTCCAAAGTCGGGATCATCTCCGCGATGACCGGAAGCACCTGGGGCATCAGTGTGTCGAGGTCGTCCATGCTCTTGACAAGGTCTTGCAGCTTGTCGGTCAGGATGTCGATGCCGTCGATCGAATCGAAAATCGCTCTCAGCGACCAACAGATCGGGATGTCGTAGCAGTGCTGTTCCCAGTAGAAGTAATTGCGAATGGGCCGCCAGAAGTCGTCGAAATCGGCGATGTGATCGCGTAGTTCTACCGTCACATCTTGCAGATCATGAGTGGTTTCGACCATTCGATGAGTAGTACTGACCAACTGTTGAAGGATGGCGTATTGCTCGCGCATGATCTTGATCTGCTTGGCCAGATCGTCGGCCTGCTTGGTCATATCCTCGATACGTTTTCGCTGGAACTGCATGGCCTGTTGCTGGCCGGCGTTCTGCACGCTCAGCAAGAACGGGATCGAGGTGTGCTCGATAGGCGTGCCTTCCGGCCTTGTGATGCCCTGGACGCGAGAAATACCGTGCACCCGGAAAAGAGCCTTCGCCACCTTGTTCAGCACCAAGAAATCCGAGGGATTCCGTAGGTCGTGGTTGGCCTCGATCATCACAATGTCCGGCATCATGCGGGCCTGCGAGAAGTGCCGTTCCGCGGCGGCATAACCGAGATTCGCGGGGATATCGGCGGGTATGTAGAGCCGGTCGTTGTAGCTGGTCTTGTAGCCGGGCAAGGCAATGAGGCCGATCAAGGCGACTGCCAACGAAGCGGCCAGAATGGGCGCCGGCCAGCGAACGATGGCCGTGCCGACCCCACGCCAGCGGCGAACCCGCATCTTGCGCTTCGGATCCAGTAGTCCTGCAGCGCTGCCCAGCGCAATGCCTGCGGGCACGAGCGTTACCGCCACCGCGACGGCAACAAGCATTCCGATTGCGCACGGGACACCCATGGTCTGGAAGTAGGACAGCCGGGTGAAGCTCAGGCAGAAGATCGCCCCCGCGATGGTCAAGCCGGAAGCCAGCACGACGGGCGCGACGCCGCGATACGTGCTGTAGTACGCCGTTTCCCGGTCTTCGCCGGCTTGGCGTGCCTCTTGATAACGACCGAAGAAGAAGATTCCGTAGTCCGTCCCCGCCGCGATCGCGAGGAAGACCAGCATATTGACGGCAAAAGTGGACAGCACGAAAACGTCGTTATGCCCGAGAAATGCCACCACACCTCTGGCCGCCGCCAATTCGACGCCGACCATGACGAGCAGCAGGACAACGGTGAGGACGGAGCGGTACACAAGAAGCAGCATCGTGAAGATGATCACGACGGTCACCAGCGTGATTTTCAGAATGGATCTGTTGCCGCTGTGCTGCATATCGGAGACCAGCGGTGACGGGCCGGTGACAAACACGTTGATGCCGGGCGGCGGCGGCGTGCGGTTGACGATATTGCGGATACCGGCCACTGATTCTTCACCCGACGGCGTGCCTTGGTTGCCGACCAGATTCAGCTGCACATAGGCAGCCTTGCCGTCGGGACTTTGCACACTGGACGAGGTGAGCCGGTCGCCCCACAAATCCTGCACGTGTTGTACATGCTTGGTGTCGGCTCTGAGCTGCTGGACCAATCCGTCGTAATAGTGGTGGGCATCGTCGCCGAGTGGCTGCTGGCCCTCCAGCACGATCATCGCGAAGCTATCCGAGTCGGATTCTTTGAAATCTTGGCCGATTCGTGTCATGGCCCGAACCGAGGGCGCATCCGCAGGCATCAGCGACACCGAATGCTGTTCGCCGACCCGCTCGAGCGCCGGAATCGCGGATTTCCAATGCCAGCCGACCGAAGCCAATGTGGTGAACAACGTCACCGCTATCCAGAACAGGACAATGGGTAGCGAGAATCGCCGAATTATCCGCGCGACGAGGGGCGGCCGATTGCGTGGGGTGCTCATGCGGCCTTCGCTAGTCCCTCAGCAACAGGGCACGCACCAAAGGACGAGGACCGACCGGCCGAAGCATTGTGCTTGCGGGACGAGGCCGCACCCGCTGCGGCCACCAGAACCAGCGCCCCAGCAGTGCAGCGATCGACGGCGTCATGAATGCACGCACGATCAGGGTGTCGAACAACAATCCCATACCGATGGTGGTGCCCACTTGACTGATGCTGAGGAGGTCGCTGACCACCATGGACCCCATGGTGAACGCGAACACCAGACCCGCGGCCGTCACCACCTTGCCGGTACCTGCCATCGCCCGGACGATGCCGGTATTCAGGCCGGCGTGTAACTCCTCTTTCATTCGGGACACGAGCAGCAGGTTGTAGTCCGATCCCACCGCCAACAGCAGGATCACCGACATCGCGAGCACGACCCAGTGGATTTGAATTCCCAGAAGGTACTGCCAGACGAGCACAGACAACCCGAACGACGCGCCCAGCGATAGCGCCACAGTTCCCACGATGATCAGCGCGGCGACAAAGCTGCGGGTCACGATCATCATGATGATGAAGATGAGGCACAGAGCAGCGATGCCGGCGATCATCAAGTCGTAGCGGGAGCCGTCCACCAAGTCCTTGACCATCGCCGACGTGCCGGCGAGGTAGATCTTGGAGTCCTCCAGCGGAGTGCCCTTCAGCGCCTCTTCGGCGGCGGTCTTGATCGGGTCGACCCTCGAAATGCCCTCAGGGGTCGCCGGATCGCCCCGCTGCGTGATGAGCATGCGCGCTGCCTTGCCGTCCGGCGACAAAAAGACTTTGAGGATGCGCTGAAAGTCCTTGTTGTTCAATACATCCGGCGGCAGATAGAACGAGTCGTCGTTGTTGGCGGCGTCGAAGGCCTTGCCCATCGCCGTCGCGTCCTTCGTCGACTCGTCCATCTGGTCGAAGATCCCGGACATGGTGCTGTGCATCGTCAGGATCATGGTCCGCGAGCTCTGCATGATGTCGATCATCGGCGGGAACTGGGCGAGCATCTGAGGCAGCAGCCTGTCGAGTTCATCCAGGTTCTTGACGAGATCCTGCATTTTGTCGTTGATCTCGTCGACACCGTCGATCGAGTCGAAGATTGCCTTCAGCGACCAGCAGATGGGGATGTCGTAGCAGTGCTGTTCCCAATAGAAGTAATTGCGGATCGGCCGCCAGAAGTCGTCGAAGTCGGCAATGTGGTCGCGCAATTCCCCGGTGATTTCCTGCAGCTCGTGGGTCTGGCCCACCATCCGGTGCGTCGTGTCGTTCATCTGCTGCATCAAGGAATACATGCGCTGCATGACGCTGATGGTCGTCGACATCTCGTCGGCCTGCTTGAGCAGATCCTTCATGCGGCTCTTCTGGAACGGCAGATTCAACCGCTGGCTGGCCTGAGAAATGCTGAGCATGAACGGAATCGACGTGTGCGCGATCGGTGTGCCCTCCGGGCGGGTGATCGCCTGCACACTCGAAATACCCGGGACCGCGAAGACCGCCTTGGCTAATTTGTTCAGCACCAAGAAGTCGGTCGGATTCCGCATGTCGTGATCGCTCTCGATCAGCAAGATGTCCGGCGTCGACATCCGCGACTGCGGGAAATGACGCGCGGCTGCGGCAAGCCCGAGGTTGGCCGGGATGTCTTTCGGGATGAACTTCTGATCGCTGTAGCTCGGGTTGTATCCCGGCAGCGTCAACAGACCGATCAGCGCGACTGCCATCGTCGCTGCGAAAATAGGTCCCGGCCAGCGGACGATCGCCGTGCCGATGCGCCGCCATCCCCTGGTTTTGATCAGCCGCTTGGGGTCGAAGAGCCCGAAGCGGCTGCCCGCAGCCATGACTGCCGGAATCAACGTCAGAGCCACCGCAACCGCGACGAGCATGCCCACAGCGCCCGGCACACCCAGCGGCTGGAAATAAGGCAGGCGAGTGAAGCTGAGGCAGAAGATGGCTCCAGCGATGGTTAAACCAGAAGCGAGAACAACTTTCGCGACGCCACTGTAGGCGGTGTAGTAGGCGGTCTCCCGATCCTCACCGGCTTGCCGAGCCTCCTGATAGCGGCCGGCGAAGAAGATCCCATAGTCGGTTCCGGCCGCGATCCCGATGGACACCAAGAGATTGACGACGTATGTGGTGAGACCGACGATCTCGTGGTCGCCGAGGAAGGCGACTATTCCTCGGGCTACTTGAAGCTGAATGCCCACCATCAGCAGGAGCACGATCACCGAAAGGAATGACCGGAAGACGATGAGCAGCATGATGAAGATGACCGCGAACGTGACGGCCGTGATGAGAACGACAGTCCTGTTGCCGCTCTTGCCCATATCGGCCACCACGGGGGCGGGGCCGGTGACATAGGCCTTGAGGCCGGCCGGCGGCGGCGTGCTGTCGACGACGTGGCGGACGAATTCGACGGAATCGTTGCCCAGTGCCGAGCCCAAATTGCCGGCGAGGTTCAACTGGACGTAGGCCGCTTTACCGTCGGCACTTTGTGCCGCGCCTGCGGTGAGCGGATCCCCCCAGAAATCCTGGATGTGCTGCACGTGTTTCGGGTCGTCGCGCAGCTGACGAATCAAGTTGTTGTAGTACTGATGTGCTTCGTCGCCCAGCGGTTGGTCGCTTTCGAGAACCAGCACCGCGACGCTCTGCGAATTCGACTCCTGGAAGTCCTCGCCCATGCGCTTCATCGCCTTGTACGACGGCGCGTCTGAAGGACTCAGCGATACCGAATGCTCGCGTTCGACCTGCTCCAGAGGCGGGACGCCGACCGTCACGACGACGGCCACGCCCAGCCAGGCCAAGATGATCAGCAGCGAAAGCCGGTGGATGTTGCGCGCGAAGAACGGCCGCCGGATGGGCTCCGTGTTTCGATCTCTCATGCGGACTTCAACAGGCAGAAGGTGAGGGCGTTCACGTCGTTTGAGATCCTCTCGGCTTTGACCTCGCCGTCGACGACGATGCGGCAGCCGATGCTGTCGCTGTCGCCCTGGGCCACGAGACTTCCAGCCGCTGACGCTTTAGTGATCTCGAACTGCAACGACCATGGCAGAGGCACTCCCTGGATGTGTTGGGGTTCAGCCTCGGCGTCGAAGTAGCTGATGTCGGCCACCGTTCCCGGGGCGCCGAAAACCTCATACGTCAGCTTTTTGGGGTTGAACGGTTTGGTGTCGTTGATCTTGGTGTCTGCGTACGACGGGCGCTTCTCAGAGCCGAAGATTCCGTGCAGCCGGGACACCGTAAATCCGCCGGCGGCGATCACCACCAGCGCCAGCAGCGGAATCCACAGCCGCCTCAGTACCCGGAAAATCGTGACTCCCCTCCGCCCGTTCCAGCCACCCGGTGCAAAATCAGCCGCTCAACCATTTGTCACTCGCGTCGGCCGCGACAGCCGACGGCCGCACATGGTATGCGCTGGGCGTCGCCGGCTAGCCGTGCGGCGGCACCTCAGACCTGCGGCGCCTCGGGAGCGCAACCCGATCTTGAACAGTAAACCATGCCGCTTACCTCCATATTGGGCCGTTCCCAACGTGATATGGGATCGCAATACGCACCGCGTGCGTACAGGCACGGTACGGATCGGCGGCATCACCCGCAAATCACACGATGCTGTGGCTCGGGTGGCGGAAAAGTGTACAGTCCGGCCCCCCAGCCGGAACGAGATGACGCGGCAACTAATTCATGACAAACATGAACAAGCAGGTGAGAGGACGCGATGACGGCAGGGGCGGGGTTGCCGTGCGCAGCGCGCCACCATCACCGGTCACCGTGGAGGTGGTGGTCGGTTCGGGCGTGGGCGAGCGCATCCAGCGAACAGCTCCCGGCACACCCTCAGTGACGACGGCGTGGAACCGGCCGAATCCTGTTGCGACACCTGCCGATCACCTCTCGACGGCCCCCTGAAACCCGACCACGGCACTGGTTGGTTAACCGGCGTTTGCCGATCTTGATGCACCGCTTAGCTTCGATGGCTAGAGTCGATGCGGTCAGCTAGAGGGAGGGAGTTCCGAATGATCAAGCGTTCGCTGACTGGACTGGCTATCGGGGTGGGCAGTCTGGCAATCGCGCTCACCGGCGCGGCAGGGACCGCGTCCGCGGACCCGGATTTGGGTCCGGTGGTCAACACGACGTGCACGTATCCGCAATGGGTAGCGGCACTCAACGCGCAGGATGCCACTGCGGCTGCGTACTTCAACTCGTCGCGCAAGCTGCAGTCGGGTCTGCGGCAATTCCTGGCCGCGCCGCCGGATCAACGCCAGAAGATGGCTGAGAACATGATGAACGCGCCGGCGAACCGGCCGTACATCGGCATGCTGCAGCAGGTCTTCAATACCTGCAACAACTACTGAGCGACTCGCGCGAAGGCCTGGACCGACTGGCCACGAGAAAATCGGTCCAGGCCTTCAGCCGTTGACGAGGCGTCTAGCCCGCGACCGATTCCGACGGCTCGGTGTACGGCGCACCAAAATGTGGCACGGAGTGCGCACCGTGGCGGCGCGCAGCTTCTGCACCACGGCGCAGCACATTTCCCAGCGCCGCGAACGTCGCCTGGTCGAAAACCATGGGGGTAAGCAGCCGGTTGTGCACGAAACCAAACGACATCCCCGTGCTGGGATCTGCCCAGCCGATCGACCCACCGAGCCCGGCATGCCCGAAGCCCGGCAGCACACCGGGGATCGGCACGGAGTGGTAGCCCAGGTGCCAAGCGAGCGGCACAACGATGTTGAGATCGGGCCGCAGGCTCGGCCGGCCAGCCAGGCCGCGCACCACATCTGCTGACAGATAACGCATTCCGTCGATCCGTCCGCAGTTGGCGATCGCGCCGTACATCTTCGCCAGCCCCCGCGCGGTCGCTACCCCGTTGACAGAAGGGATTTCGCCGTCGAGGAATGGAATATCGCCCTGCACAAAGGATTTCGCGCCGGGGAAGTACATCGCCCCAAAGCCGCCGGAGAACCACAATGCGGCGTACTTGGGTGCGATCAAATTGAACAGTGGGTTGGCGCGCGTGCTCTGTGGCGCGAGGATCTGCGCAGTCCGGGTCGGCGAATGTGCGGGCGGCCGACCCAAATGCAACCCGTCGATGTTGAGGGGGCGGGCTACTTCGGACCGAATGAGTTCGCGCATGCCGACGCCGGTGACCGCGCGCGCCAGCCCGGAAACCAGCCAGCCGTAAGTGATTGCGTGATAGGCAGGATGGCCCAGGAGACGCGTCACATGCGCGGCCGCCATCCGTGCTTCCATCGCGACGTGGTCCAGCAGCTCGGTCTTGTTGACTCCGTTGAGGTGCGACAGACCGGCGCGGTGACCCATCAGGTCACGGACCGTGATCGCGTGCTTGCCGTTCACCCCGAATTCGGGCCAGTACGCCGCCACCGGCACGTCGTAGCTGAGCAGTCCCCTGTCGACGAGCCGGTGGATCACGGTCGCGGCCACGCCTTTGGTGGCCGAGAACACCATCGCACCGGTGTCGGCGGTCCACCGCTGCTTTCCGCGCCGGTCGGAGTACCCCGTCCATACGTCGACCACCGGTCGGCCGTCGAGATACACCGCCAGCGCGCCGCCACCGAACCGGCGGCCCGGAAACAGCTTCGAGAACAACCGGATCGCACACGCGAAGTGGGGATCGGCGGCGCCCTGCACCCCGTGGGGCAAGCCACTGTCGATCAGATGCAGCTGAGGGCGCGTCACAGGCCTAATAATGACCCTTTAGCTGCCCAAACAAACCCATTGTTATGGTTCCGTTAACCTACGGCTGCGAGGCGGTGTCCAGGATGCGCTGCGCACCCAGCGCGGCCGTCAACTCGCCGTCGCGGACCTGCCGCTCGACGTCGCCGCGAATGTCTTTCACCGCCGGGTTCGACAGCACTCTGTCCAGCACCGCGTCGCGCACCATCGACCACATCCAATCCACTTGCTGCTGGCGGCGTTTCGCCTCGAACTCGCCGGCCTCGGTCAGCACGTCGCGGTGTCGCAGCACCGTGTCCCACAGCTCGTGAAGACCGGTACCCTCCAGCGCGCTCATGGTCAGCACCGGTGGCCGCCACAGGGTGTCGCGCGGGTAGATCAACCGGATCGCCATCGTCAGTTCGCGAGCGGCCGCCTTCGCTTCGGTGGCATGCTCGCCGTCGGCCTTGTTCACCACCACGATGTCGGCGAGTTCCAGCACGCCTTTCTTGATGCCCTGCAGCTGATCTCCGGTGCGCGCCAGCGTCAGGAACACGAAGCAGTCCACCATGTTGGCCACCGCGACTTCGGACTGCCCGACGCCGACGGTTTCCACCAGGATCACGTCGAAACCGGCGGCCTCCAACAGCACGATGGTTTCGCGGGTGGCTTTCGCGACGCCGCCCAGCGTTCCCGACGTCGGCGACGGACGCACGTAAGCATCGGGATGCACTGCGAGGCGGGCCATCCGGGTCTTGTCGCCGAGGATCGAGCCTCCGGTGCGCGTCGACGACGGGTCGACCGCGAGCACGGCGACGCGGTGGCCTTGCTCGATCAGCATCATGCCGAGCGCTTCGATCGCCGTCGACTTGCCCACGCCCGGTACCCCGGTGATGCCGACGTGTAGCGCGCTTCCGGCGTGCGGTAACAGCGTCAGCAGCAATTGCTGGGCTTGCTCGCGGTGGTCGGGCCGCGTCGACTCGACAAGCGTGATCGCCCGGGACAGCTCGGTGCGGTCGCCGGCGCGGATCGCCTCGGCGAGCCGATCGGTCGTTTCGGCCATCAGTCCAGGCTGTAGCCGAGCCGCTCGGCGAGCTTGCGCAGCAGCCCGATCGCGGCGTCGGAGATCACGGTTCCCGGCGGGAATATCGCGGTCGCCCCGGCGGCATAGAGTGCGTCGAAATCGTCGGGCGGAATCACTCCGCCCACCACGATCATGATGTCGGGCCGGCCGACGTCGGCGAGCGCGTCGCGCAGCGCCGGAACCAATGTCAGGTGTCCGGCGGCCAGCGACGACACACCGATCACATGGACGTCGTTGTCTGCGGCCTGCCGCGCCACCTCCTCGGGCGTGGAGAACAACGAGCCGACATCCACGTCGAACCCGATGTCCGCGAACGCCGTTGCGATCACCTTCTGCCCGCGGTCGTGGCCGTCCTGGCCCATCTTGGCGACCAGGATGCGCGGTCGGCGGCCGTCGGCTTCGGCGAATTTCTCGACGAGCTCGGTGGCGGACGAAATAGCGGTCCCCTTTCCGATCTCGTCGCGGTAGACGCCCGAAATCGTACGAATCTCGGCCTGGTGGCGGCCATACACCTTCTCGAGCGCGTCGGAGATCTCGCCGACGGTGGCCTTGGCCCGGGCGGCGTTGATGGACAACTCCAGCAGATTGCCATCGTTTTCGGCGGCGGCCCGCGTCAACTCCGCGAGTGCGGCCTCGACGCGATCCTGGTCCCGCTCGGCGCGCAGCTGTTGCAGCTTGGCCAACTGCTCGGCGCGCACCTTGGTGTTGTCCACCTTGAGCACCTCGATCGCCGGATCTTCGTCGACCCGATACTTGTTCACGCCGATCACCGGCTGCTGCCCGGAGTCGATGCGGGCCTGCGTGCGGGCAGCGGCCTCCTCGATCCGCAGCTTGGGAATGCCGTCGCTGATCGCTTGGGCCATGCCGCCGTGCTCAGCCACCTCGCGCAGGTGCGCACGCGCCTGCTGCGCCAGTTGGTGGGTGAGCCACTCCACGAAATACGAACCGCCCCAAGGGTCTATCGGCCGCGTCGTCCCGGATTCCTGCTGCAGCAGCAGCTGAGTATTGCGTGCGATACGCGCGGAGAAATCGGTGGGCAGGGCCAGCGCTTCGTCGAGGGCGTTGGTGTGCAAGGACTGCGTGTGCCCCTGCGTAGCGGCCATCGCCTCGATGCAGGTGCGCGCGACGTTGTTGAACGGATCCTGCGCGGTCAACGACCAGCCGGAGGTTTGCGAATGTGTGCGCAGCGAAAGCGATTTCGGGTTCTTGGGATTGAACTCGGAGACCAGCTCGCTCCAGAGCAGCCGGCCGGCGCGCAGCTTGGCCACTTCCATGAAGAAGTTCATGCCGATGCCCCAGAAGAACGACAGCCGCGGCGCGAACTGGTCGATGTGGAGTCCGGCGTCCAGCCCTGCCTTGATGTACTCGACCCCGTCGGCCAGTGTGTACGCGAGCTCGAGATCGGCGGTGGCTCCGGCTTCTTGGATGTGGTAACCCGAAATCGAGATCGAGTTGAACTTCGGCATCTTCGCGCTGGTGTAGGCGAAGATGTCGGAGATGATCCGCATCGACGGCTTCGGCGGGTAGATGTAGGTGTTGCGGACCATGAACTCTTTGAGGATGTCGTTCTGGATGGTCCCGGCCAGCTTCTCCGGCGGCACCCCCTGCTCCTCGGCGGCCACCACGTAGAGCGCGAGAATCGGCAGCACGGCACCGTTCATGGTCATCGACACCGACACCGAAGCCAAGTCGATCCCGTCGAACAGCTGCCGCATGTCGAGGATGGAATCGATTGCGACACCGGCCATCCCGACATCGCCCTGCACCCGGGGGTGGTCGGAGTCGTAGCCGCGGTGGGTGGCCAGGTCGAAGGCGACCGACAGACCTTTCTGCCCGGCAGCCAGGTTGCGCCGGTAGAACGCGTTCGATTCCGCTGCGGTGGAGAACCCCGCATACTGGCGGATAGTCCACGGCTGGTTGACGTACATGGTCGGATACGGCCCCCGCAGGTACGGCGCTTCACCGGGAAAGCTGTTGAGCGGATAGCCTTCCGCGGATGCGGCGGCCCGGTCGGCGGCGGTGTAGACCGGTTTGATGACGATGCCTTCCGGCGTGTGCCAATGCAATTGGTCCGGGCTGTACCCGTGTGCGCTGGCCGCGGCGGCGACGTGTGCGGCCACGTCGGCTGCGGTCGGCGGAGTCGCCACCTCGTCGCCGTGCAGCGGGATGTCGGCGAAGCTGGCGATTACGGAGACGTCTGAAGTAGTCATCGGTCCTCACGCCCCCAATCGGCTGAGCAGGTTCGACAGGGCATCGACCGCATCGATCGTCGCGGTCAGATATGCGTCGGGCTGATGGGCCTGGTCCACATCCGCGACGGCCTTTTGCGGACCGGCCAGATAAACGGTCGTGATCCCGGCCGCGTGCGCCGCCTCCACCGCGCCGGCCACCTCGGAGCCGTACCGCTTGTCGGTGCCGCAGATGATCGCGATGTCAGGGCGGCCAGCCTGCTCGACGGCCGAGGGAATCGTGGCAGCATCCAGCGGGCCCGGGTTGACGGCCTCGATTCCGCCGGACGCCAACAGGTTGGTGGCGAAGGTGGCGCGGACGTTGTGTTCGGCCAGCGGCCCGAGCGGCAGCAACAGCACGCGCGGCCGGTGTCCTGTGCGCTGGAGATAAGCATCCGATCGGTCCCGCAACGCCTCGAAATCGGCGGCGTACCGGTGCAGTCCGGTGTCGGTGATTGCCCCGGCCTGCGGCAGCGGCGCCTCGGCAAGGTTGGGGTACTCGTTGACCCCGGTGATTTTGGCGCGTCGGTGCGCGACGTCGTCGGTGCGCTTTTTACGCAGCCGGTCGAGCTCGTCTGCGACGAAGTCGCGAGCTTCGGTGAAGCCGCCGCGCGCCTCGATCGCCTGGAAGTGGTCCCACGCCTGTTGCGCCAGTGCTTCAGTGAGGTCTTCGACGTACCAGGAGCCGCCCGCCGGATCGAGCACGCGTCCGATGTTGGATTCTTCGAGCAGCAACAGCTGGGTGTTGCGTGCGATGCGCCGCGAGAAGCCGGGACTCATCCCCGGCGCGCCGCCCGGGATCGCGACGTCGAACGGATGCACCAATACCGTGTCGGCGCCGCCGATTCCGGCCGCGAACGCCGCAACGGTGGTGCGCAGCATGTTCACCCAGGGGTCGCGCTGAGTCATCATCGGCAGCGAAGTGACGGCGTGCATGGTCGCCGCGCCGGCGCCCGGGGCGCCGACGACTTCGGCCACGCGAGCCCAAAGTTGGCGTGCTGCACGGAATTTCGCGATCGTCATGAACTGGTCGTCGTCCGCGGCGAACCGGAAGCTGATTTGGCGTAGAGCATGTGCGGCGGTGACCGACGACAGTGACCTCAGGTACGCCACGCCGGCGGCGATGCCGGCGCCCAGCTCCCACGACGCGCTGGCGCCGAGGTTGTGAAACGCAGGACCGTCGACCGTGACCGTCCGCACCGCTCCCCGATAGCCGCCCGCTCGAGAGGCGACCGCGACCACGTCGTCGAGGCTCGGCGCCGCGCGCCCACTCAGCGGCGCGGTCAGCGGGTCGGCACCCAGGTCGACCGACAGCATCGCGTACTTGTCCTCGTCCAGTTGCTCAGCCATCGCGAGCACCGCCTCGGCGGCACTGACAAAGTCGGCACCGGCGTCGAGCACGATTGGCACCAACTCGAGGAACACACCCTCCACAGCGTCGCCGAGCGAGCCCGGTGCGATGGCGCCGTCACCGACGCGCAGCACCAGCGCGCTGACCCCTTCGGTCAGCGACAGCAGCACCGCACCGTTGAGGTCGCTGACGCCGGTCTCCCCCGGCGGCGGGAAGGTCTCGGCGACCTTCCAGCCGGTGTTGACGTCACGCAGCGCGTCGGCGCCGCGAACGAACGGCCAGCGCCCCGGCAACGGATGCTCGGAGCGGGCGTCGAGCGCGGTGTAGAGCGCCCGGATGGAAAAGCCTTCGTACGTGGGCGTGTCGAGCAGGCGTTCCGGCTCGGGGGGCAGATCGGACTTGTGGGTTTTCGCCAGCACGTCGGCCACTGCCGAGCGCCAACGCTGACGAGCCTGCTCTACTTCGGAGGGGTCGACGCTGGCTTCGATAGACACGTGTTCAGGCTAAGCCAGCATCAACGACGTGTTCACCAAGGGGCCGTACTCTCGGTAGCCATGAAGATCGGCGGAGCGCTGCGTGACCTGCGCAGACTCAACTCCGCCATGGTCGCCGCGGCTCAGCAGGTGCCCCGCCGGCGCATCGTCGCGATGGCGGCCGCCGTTGTGATCTTGGTCGCACTGTGGTTCTTCACCCCGATGCCGACGGCCGTGCAGGTGCGCGACTGGGCGACCTCGGCCGGTGCCTGGGTTCCACTGGTGTTCTTCGCCACCCACGTGCTCGTCACGGTCTTGCCGTTTCCCCGAACCGCTTTCACGCTCGCAGCGGGTCTGCTGTTCGGCACCGCGCTGGGAGTCACCTTGGCGGTGCTGGCCAGCACCGCCAGCGCGGTGATCGCGTTGATTGTGGTGCGGGCGACGGGCTGGCGACTGGACCGCTTGGTCAGCCATCCGGCGATAGAGACTGTCGACGCGCGGCTGCGCGGCCGAGGCTGGCCGGTGGTGTTCTCGCTGCGGTTGATTCCCGCCGTTCCGTTCTCGGTGATCAACTACGCCGCGGGCATGTCGGCGGTGCGACTGCTGCCGTACACGCTGGCGACGCTGATCGGACTGATGCCCGGGACGCTCGCGATCGTCGTGCTGGGCGATGCCGTCACCGGGCGGGTCAACCCGGTGCTCGCCGTCGTGTCGGTGGTGACCGCGTGCGTCGGCATCGCCGGGCTGGCATACGAGGTGCGGGCACATCGGCGCAGAGCCGTCGACTCAGCCGCCTAGGGTCGGTCGGGACCTTTCACCGTCATCGCCGCGAACGTCACCAGGAACGTGGCCGCCGGAATCGCGTTGTAGAAGCGGTCGCGGGCGCGCACGTGCGCGCCGACGGCGAGGACGAAGTACAGCGTCAGCATCGCGGTGGTGAGCCTGGCGAGCCACGGAAACCGCAACACCGATGCCAGCCCAATCGCCGACGCAGCCTTCGCGACAGGCAGGACCCAGCGGATGCCTTCCGGAACGCCGAGCTGATCGAGGAGCTTCGCAATCGGCGGCAGCGGGATTGCGCACGCTACGGCGTCGCCGGCCTGGAACGCGGCGAGTGCGACGTAGGTCTTGGTCGAGGTGAGCGTGCTCATCAGCTGGTCAGCGACGGTGGAGTAGTGGGTCCGGCCACCGGTTTGCGCGCGTCGGCCTCGGCTGCGGCCACCGCCTGCGCGATCGCCGGGTCGGTTTCGGTGTTGAACCAGTCGGCGACTTCGGCCGAATCGTCATCGGGCGCGGCATGTTTGGCGTCGTCGTCCGGAGAGGGCTGATACCGGAACACCCCATCCTCGCCCGGCGCTCCCAGCAGTTTGGTGAATCCCTGTAGCGCAGATCCGAAGTCGCTGGGCACAATCCACACCTTGTTCGCCTCGCCCTTGGCCATCTGCGGCAGCGTCTGCAGGTACTGGTAGGCCAGCAGCTCGGGAGTGGGCCGGCCGGACTTGATCGCTGCGAACACCTTCTCGATCGCCTTGGCCTGGCCCTGAGCTTGCAGGTACTGTGCCGCGCGCTCGCCTTGCGCCCGCAACATCCGGGACTGCCGGTCAGCCTCGGCCGCGAGGATCGCCGCCTGCTTGGCCCCTTCGGCTGCCAGGATCTGCGCCTGCTTCTGTCCCTCCGCCTGCTTGATCGACGACTCGCGCACACCTTCGGCGTTGAGGATCATCGCGCGCTTCTCGCGGTCGGCGCGCATCTGCTTTTCCATCGAGTCCTGGATCGACGGCGGCGGGTCGATGCTGCGCAACTCGACGCGTGCGACTCGCAGTCCCCACCGGCCGGTGGCCTCGTCGAGCACCCCACGCAGCTGCGCGTTGATCTGGTCGCGCGACGTCAGCGTCTGCTCCAGCGTCATGCCGCCGACCACGTTGCGCAACGTGGTGGTGGTGAGCTGCTCGACGCCGACGATGTAGTTGCTGATCTGGTACACCGCAGCCTGCGGATTGGTCACCTGGAAGTAGACGACAGTGTCGATGTTGACGGTCAAGTTGTCTTCGGTGATCACCGGCTGCGGCGGAAAAGAGACCACGCGCTCGCGCAGGTCCACTCGCGCGCGGATCCGGTCGATGAACGGCAGCAGCAGCGTCAGCTGACCGGACACGGTCTTGCTGTAACGGCCCAGCCGTTCGATCACCGCGGCCTCAGCCTGCGGTATCAGCGCAACGGATTTCGCGACGATGATGATCGCCAGGATCACCAGCACGCCCAGCAGCACCAGCCCGGCGACGGCACCTTCCATGAGGGTTCCTTCCTGCTATTCCAGGTCTAGTCGATCTTGGAGACGACCGCGGTGGCTCCGTCGATGTGTACGACGGTCACGTGGTCACCCGGTTCGTAGACGTCGCTCTCGTTGAGCGGCCGGGCGGTCCACACCTGGCCGTCGAGCTTGACCTGACCCTCGTGCCGCGCCACGCGGTCGAGGACGAGGGCGCTTTTGCCCTCCAGCTCCTTCATGGGCTCCGGCAGCCCCTTGCCGGTGCTGAGGTGTCGGCGCAATGCGGGCCGGACACCGACGAGCAGCAGAACCGACACCACAAGGAACACGACGCCGTCGGCCCAGACCGGCCAGTCGAACACCGCACTGGCTCCTGCCGCCGCGAGCGCACCGCCGCCGAGCATCAACAAGAACAGATCGCCGGTCAAAGCCTCCGCGCCCGCCAGCGCCAGCGCGACGATCAGCCAGATCAGCGCCACAGGCATGACGCCAGCCTAACGCGAAACCAGCCCGCTCCGCGGCGAACTATTACACTCGGCGGTCATGTGGTGCCCGAGTGTCTCGCTGTCGGTGTGGGCCAATGCCTGGCTCGCCGGCTCGGCTGCGCCAGACGACGTTCTGGATGCGTTAAGCCTTTGGGCGCCAAGGCATTTGGTCGCTGCGTACGATTCGGTCACCGCCGGGCACACCGGGTTGCCGTGGCCGGATGTGGACGATGCCAGCGTGGTCACGTTGTTGCAGACGCTGCGCACGACCGCGCGTCGGACCGGCCCCTCCGAGGGGTCCATCCGCGTCGTGCTTCCCGTGCCCGGAGACGTGCGCGGGCTGACCGCCGGAACACAATTCCAGCGCGACGCGCTGGCCGCCGGGGAGGCCATCGTGGTGGCGGGCGAACCTGGCAGCGCCATCGGGCTCGTTCCGGAATTCGACTACGGCGACGACGGTTACGAGGCCGGTGACGACTGCCCGCGGGCTGTGCTGTGGACGGTCTACTGCCTGTCGGAGGTGCCGCCGGCGGAGCATCCAGATCTCGGCGAAGCCGAATACGCATTGCGTAACGCGGTGCGCTCGGCTGCCGAAGCGTTCGGCGCGATCCGGCCGGGTTACGCGGTCGCCGACCCCCGCGGCATGGTCGAGCAGCTGCTGGAATCCGCGCATGCGCACCGCGTGCCCGACGGCACGCCCTCGCGTGCGCTGCGTGTGCTGGAGAACGCCGCACGTGTCGATGCGATCCTTGCGGTGAGCTCCGAGGCGCAGATCGTCAGCGACGTGTTCACGCCGCTGTCTGCGGTGGTGCGGTCCGCGCGGTTGGCTGCGGTCAACGCGATCCTGCACTCGGCCTGGCGCCGCTGACCTCCCCTGCCTTCTTTCCGCGAGGGTGCGTGTCTGCGCACCGACACGCGGGGGGAACGCGGACAACTGCGCACGCTCGCCGAGCCGGAGGCCCGGGTCACGACGCTCACCCTTCACCGGTCAGGTGCACGCAGCGGTACAAGGAGCGCCGTTCACCGAAAATCCTTGCACCGCAGGCATATCGACGGCCGGCACGCGAGCTGGCTCTCGGCCACGGCGTAGCTCGTCGATCAAATCCACGGCGAGGCGGGCGAATCGGCGATCCGCATTCGGCGTGGTCGCGCGGGCGAATGCGATACCCAATGACTGGGCCTGCTCGCGTAATTCGTGGTCTAGGTCCCACACCACTTCGATGTGGTCGGCGACGAAACCGATCGGGCACACGATCACCGCCGCGGTGCCACGGGCAGCCAGTGCGCTCACATGGTCGGCAATATCGGGTTCCAGCCACGGCACCTGCGGCGGCCCGGAGCGTGATTGCCACACCTGGTCGTAGTCGTCGTATCCGGCGGCGGCTGCTACCAGTGCAGACGCATGTGCGACTTGACGTGCATACAGGTTCTCTCCGCATTTGTCTTGCGCCGCAAGGGGAATCGAATGCGCAGTGAACACCAGCCGCGCGCCGGCCGGCACAGTCTGCGCAGCGGCAGCGATTCCGTCGGCGAACATCTCCACCAGAAGCGGGTGGTCGTAGTAGTGGCGCAGCTTCACCAGTTCCGGGGCGTCGGCGCCGACGACGGCGCGTGCCCGCGCAATGTCCTCGAGATACTGCCGGCAGCTGGAGTACCCGCCCCAGGCAGACGTCGCGAACACCGCAGCGCGCCGCACGCCGTCGTCGCGCATCCTGGCGACGGTGTCCTCCACGAACGGCTGCCAGTTTCGGTTACCGAAATACACCGGCAGCCGCTCGCCGCGGTCGGCGAGCTCTGCGCGGATCTGCTCGATCAGCGCACGGTTGATCCCGTTGATCGGCGACACTCCACCGAAATGCAGGTAGTGCTGGACGACGGCGTCGAGCCGCTCGGGCGGCACACCACGGCCGCGGGTGACGTTCTCCAAGAACGGGCGCACCTGCTCCGGCCCTTCCGGGCCGCCGAACGACAGCAGAAGCAGAGCGTCGAAGTCGTTGTGGCTCAACTCAAAGCAACTGCGTGCTGGCGCCGCCGTCGGCGTAGATGACCGTCCCGGTGGTCGCGGGCAGCCAGTCGGACAGCACCGCGCACACCGTCTTGGCCACGGGCGTCGGGTCTTTCATGTCCCAGCCGATCGGGGCACGCTGGTCCCAGCCTTCTTCGAGCAGCTGCATCTGGGCACCGGCCTCTTCGCCGAGTGCACCACCGACGATCGCACTCATCGCCAACGTCCGAATTGGCCCTGCCGCAACGAGATTGGACCGTACGCCGTGCGGGCCGGCTTCGCGTGCGACGAAGCGGTTGACCGACTCAAGCGCGCTCTTGGCGACGGTCATCCAGTTGTAGGCGGGCATCGCCCGGCTGGGGTCGAAGTCCATGCCGACGATGGACCCGCCGTGATTCATGATCGGCAGCAGTGCTTTGGCAAGCGAGGCATACGAATACGCCGAGATGTGAATGCCTTTGGCGACGTCTTCGAACGGCGCGTCGAAGAACGGGTTGATGCCCATCCCGGATTGCGGCATGAAACCGATCGAGTGGACCACCCCGTCGAGCTTGTTGCCCGCGCCGATCACCTCAGTGACCCGGTCGGCGAGCGTGTCGAGGTGCTCGTTGTTCTGCACGTCGAGCTCCAGCAGCGGCGGCTTCTGAGGCAGCCGATCGAGGATGCGCTCGATGAGCCGCAACCGATCGAAGCCGGTGCACACCAGCTCGGCGCCGGCTTCCTGCGCCACCTTCGCAATGTGGAAGGCGATCGACGAGTCAGTGATGATCCCGGTGACCAGGATCCGTTTGCCTTCGAGCAGCGTCATATCCGTCCTCTCAGTGGCCCATGCCCATGCCGCCGTCGACCGGGATCACCGCGCCGGCGATGTAGCTGGCATCTTCGGACGCCAGGAAGCTGACCACGCCCGCCACCTCCTCGGCCGTGCCGACACGCTTGGCCGGGATGAAATCGAGCGCGCCCTGCTGAATCCGCTCATCGAGCGCTCGGGTCATCTCGGTGTCGATGTATCCCGGGGCGACGACATTCGCGGTGACGTTGGCTTTCGACAGCTCACGGGAGATCGACCGGGCCATCCCGATCAGGCCGGCCTTGGACGCCGCATAGTTGGCCTGGTTGCCGATGCCCCAAGTGCCCGAGACCGAGCCCATGAAGATCATCCGCCCGAACCGCTTGCGCTGCATGCTGCGCGAGGCCCGCTGGGCCACCCGAAACGCCCCGGTCAGATTGGCGTCGATCACCTTCTGGAACTTCTCGACCGTCATCCGCATGAGAAATGCATCCGCGGCGATGCCGGCGTTCGCGACGAGCACCTCGACGGCGCCCTGATGCTCTTCGACCTCTTTGAAGGCGCGGTCGACGGCGTCGTTGTCGGTGACGTCACATTCGACGGCGAACAGGTCCTCGTCGGGCACACCAGAGCCGCGGTGGGTGACGGCGACCTTGTGCCCGTCGGCGGCGAGCCGCCGCGCGACAGCCAACCCGATACCCCGGTTTCCGCCGGTCACCAGCACCGAGCGGGACACGAACGGCGGGCGCCCGCCGGTAGCAGCGGCCTCGTTGTCGGCAACAGCAGTGTCCGTCATGCCCGTCAACTTAACGTGTCGGCCGCTTCAGCCCGAAATCGCCGGTGCAAAGACGCCGAGACGGTAACTGCCGCGGGAAAGTTCGGGTGCGGGCCTCGCGGAATACCGTTTCGGCTCGCAGCGCGGGCGCGTGGCGAACGCACGTGGCGAGCGGGGCCGCTCAGGTGGGCAGCCGACGGTTGATCAGCAGAGCCGCGACCGCAGCACAGGCCAGAACCAGCGAGCCGAGCCGCAGCCACCCGGTGCTGGCGTCACCCTTGATGGTTTCGTAGCCGATCTGCTGCTGCAGCGTCGAGTACACGTTCTTCAGCTCCGACAGGCTGCCCGCGTTGTACGACTCGCCGCCGGACAATTCGGCGATCTTGCGCAGCGTCTCGTCGTCGACGGGCACGGGCTGGCGCTGGTCGTTGATCTCGACGTAGCCGTACGGGGTGCCGAACGAAATCGTGGAGATAGGCACACCCTGGTCCTTGGCTGTGCGGGCCGCGGTGTAGGCGCCTTTCGGGTTGTCCGGGTTGGACGGCACCGTTTCCTTGCCGTCGGACAGCAGCACGATCCGCGCCGGCGGTGGCGTGTCCCCGCCACCGATCACCGCGCCGACGGTGGCGATCGCTTGCAGCGCGGTGAAGATGCCTTCACCCGTGGCGGTGCGGTCGGCGAGCTGCAGCTTGTCGATCGCGCGTTTGGTGGAGTCGCGGTTGGTTGTCGGTGACACCAGCACCGTCGCGGTGCCGGCATAGGCGATCAGCCCGAGGTTGATGCCGGGGGTCAGCTCGTCGGCGAACTGCTTGGCGGCGTCCTGTGCGGCGGCCAGTCGACTGGGCGGAACGTCGGTGGCCCGCATGGACTGTGACACGTCGATCACCAGCATCACCACTGCGCGGTTGCGGGGGATGCGCACATCCTGGGTGGGTCCGGCCATCGCGATCGTGAACAGCAGCAGCGACGTGACCAACAGGATCGCCGGTAGGTGCCGCCACCGGTTAGGACGTTGGGGCGCAACACTTTCCAGGAGCTCCATGTTCGCGAAACGCAACACCCGGCGTTTGCGGGCCAACTGCGCCACGACGTAGAGCGCCACCAGCGCAACGACGACGAGCAGGAACAGAAACCACCACTTGTGCTCGAATCCGCTCAGCGTCATCGGACCTAGCAGCGGAACGTTCATGCGGATCCGCTTCTGGTCAATGCGCAGCGTGTCATTACACCGATGTCAGTACGCAGTGTCATTTCAGGTCTGTCATTTCAGCTGTGTCATTTCAGTCGTGTGGTTCGGTCGCGCTACGACCGTCCCGCCAGGGCACCCTTGCGCCGATTGGTGACGAACCGCACCACGTCGGCAATCCAGTCGCGGTCCGTGCGCAGCGACAGCAACGGCGCGCCGCAGCGGCGCAGCGTGCGGGCCACTTCGGCGCGGTGCGCCGCTGCGGCTTTCTCGAAGTCCTCGCGCAGCTTGGCGTCGATGGTGAATTCCCGTACCACGCCGGTTTCGGCATCCTGCAAGACCACGTCGCCGACGTCGGGCAGTTCGACGTCGCGGGGGTCGAGCACCTCGATGCCCAGCACTTCGTGGCGGCCGGCGATTGCGCGCAGCGGACGCATCCAGTTGATCGGCCCGAGGAAGTCGCTGATGATCACCGCCATCCCCCGGCGCCGTTCGGGGCGGCGCAGGTCGTCGATGGCGCCGGCGAGGTCGCCGCGCACCCCGACCGGGGCCTGCGGTGAGGTGGCGATCGCCCGCAGCAGTGTCTGCTCGTGCATCCGGCCCGAAAGCGCTGGCACCCGAATGATGTTCTGCCCGTTGGCAATCAGCGCGCCGAGCCGGTTACCGCCCCCGCTGTTGAGGAATGCGATCGCCGCGGCGGCGGCCACGGCCAGGTCACGCTTCTCGCATCCGGTGGTGCCGAAGTCCAAGCTGGCCGACATGTCGACGACCAGCCAGGTTTCCAGCTCGCGGTCGGCGATCATCTCGCGCACATGGGGCTGGGTGGTGCGGGCGGTCACCGACCAGTCCATCCGGCGTACGTCGTCGCCGGGCTGGTAGAGGCGCGACTCGCCCGGCTCGCTGCCAGGTCCCGGGATCAGGCCGAGGTGATCTCCGTGCAGCACGCCGTCGAGCTTTCGCCTAACGGTGAGCTCCAATTTGCGCAGCGCCGCCGACAGCTCGGGGTCACGAATCTGCCCGCGCTGCAAGGACGGCAGGTCGACGGTCCGACCGGCGGACGGACTCACCGACCGCTAGCCGCTGCCGCCGCGGCCGGCACCACCGGGTGCACTGAATGTCCTTGCTGCGGAACAGCATTCACCTGCGGCAGAGCGACCGTTTGCAGGATCCGGGTGATCACCGTCTCCGGGGAGATCTCGTCGGCAAGGGCGTCGTAGGTGAGCACCAGCCGGTGACGCAGCACGTCGGGAATGATCTCGATGACGTCTTGCGGGATCACGTAGTCGCGGCCACGCACCAACGCCAGCGCGCGGGCGCCGGCGATGATCCCCAGCGACGCGCGCGGCGAGGCACCATAGGCGATCCAGGCCTTGGCGTCGGGCATGCCGAACTGATCCGGGCGCCGGGTGGCGGTGACGACGCGCACGACGTAGTCGACGAGCGCGTGATGGACGAACGTGTTCGCCGCGACGTCCTGCAACCGCAGCAGATCACCAGGCGCCAGGATCTGCTTGGGCTCCGGCGGCTTGACGCCCATCCGGTAGATGATCTCGCGCTCTTCCTCGGGCGACGGGTAGTCGATGTTGATCTTGAACAGGAAGCGGTCCCGCTGCGCCTCGGGCAGCGCGTACACGCCTTCCTGCTCGATCGGGTTCTGGGTAGCCATGACCAGAAACGGGTTGGGCATGGGGAACGTCTTGCCGCCGATCGAGATCTTCCGCTCGGCCATCACCTCCAGCAGCGCGGACTGAACCTTGGCCGGGGCGCGGTTGATCTCGTCGGCCAGCAGGAAGTTCGCGACCACTGGGCCGAGCTCGATGTCGAACTCCTCCTTGCCCTGCCGGTAGATGCGGGTGCCGACGATGTCCGTGGGCACCAGGTCGGGAGTGAACTGAATACGGGCGAAGGTGCCGCCGACCACCCGGGCGAACGTCTCCACGGCCAGCGTCTTGGCGACGCCCGGCACACCTTCGAGCAACACGTGGCCTTTGGCCAGCAGGCCCACCAGCATCCGCTCGACGAGCTGGTCTTGGCCGACGATGATTCGCTTGACTTCGTAGACGGCCCGCTCCAGGGTGTGCACCTCCGAGGACAGCCCGCCGTTGCGCTCGGGCGGCGGTCCGCCGGCGGGAGGGGTCTGCGCACCCGGGTAGCCCGGTCCCGACGCACCCGGCCCGGAAAAGCTCCCGGCGCCCTGCGGCGGCCCACCTGGTGACGTCATCAAGATCCTCCCGAGCTGTCGATAGACCGATGTCCTCGTCAACTATTCCAGGCGTGCCGACATCCGTCGACGTAGGTTGCCTGCCAACCGGCTGGGTGTGTCAGCTCAGCTCTCGATGATTCGGGTGACAAACGGCGTCATGCCCGCTGTGCGCACCGGGCTGATCGTCACCTTGCCAGCCACCGATGACGCTTCGAGCATCTGGCCGTTGCCGAGGTACATCGTCACGTGCTGCGCACCGCCGGGCCCGTAGAAGATCAAATCACCACGCTTGGCCTGTGACGGCGGAATGTGCCGCCCGGCGTTGTACTGGTCCCCGGAGAATCGTGGAATCAACACGCCCACTCCCGCGAACGCGTAGCGCATCAGCCCGGAGCAGTCGAACCCGACGGTGCCCGCGCCGTCGTCGACCCCGGCGCTGGGTCCGGTGAGGCTGCCGCCACCCCACGAGTACGGCACTCCGATCTGCGAGCCGGCGCGCCTGATCACGTACTCGACAGCCTGCGGCCCGTACACGCGCCCGGATGGCGAGGTGGCGGCGGTCGGGTTGTTGGGCAGCAGTCCCAGGCTGCCGAGGAATTTGCGGCCGAGGTCCATGGTCGTCTGCGCGGCCTGGGCGCTGGCCTGCAGTGACGCGTTGGCGATCGCGACCGGGTCACCGGGTGCTCCGGCGCTGATTGCCTGCGGCAGCGTCGGATCCCAGGCGTCAGGTTCGGCGGCCGCCGGTGCTGCGAACGCAATCAGCAAGGGCGCCAGGATGACGCCGACGATCCGCAGCCGTCGTGTTGGACGCAAGAACTCTTCCCTCCTGGTCAGTATTCGATGTAGCGGACCACGTACGGCGTCATGCCGCTGGTGCGCACGGGCGAGACCTTGACCGGCACGCCGCTTTGCTGGGCTTCGAGCATCTGGCCGTTGCCCAGGTAGATGGTCACGTGCTGGCTGCCGCCCGGGCCGTAGAAGATGACGTCGCCGCGGCGCATCTGAGCCGCGGGGATCTTGCGGCCCATGTCGTATTGGGCGCCGGAGTAATGCGGCAATTTGATACCGACGCCGGCGAACGAGTACAAGACCAGTCCCGAGCAGTCGAAGCCTGTGATGTTCTCGTCGCCGTCGATGCCGGGGCTGGGTCCGGCCGCATTGCCTCCGCCCCACGAGTACGGCACCCCGATCTGCGACATGCCGCGGCGGATCACGTACTCGGAGGCCTGCTGGCCGTAGACCCGCGGAATTCGCCCATTGGTGATGCCGGGATCGGGCTGATTGGGCTTGATGATGCCCATCTTGATCAGGAAGTTCCGCCCTAGATTCGCCGTGACCTGCGACGACGTAGCCGAGATGCCGAGCACCGCGTTGATGATCGCGATCGGATCACCGCTGACGAACGCGCTCGGGATTGCGGGCAGCGTCGGATCCCACGCCGTTGCGTCCCAGTTACGCGTATTCGCTTGCGGCGCAGGGGCATTCGAGCCCGGCGCGTCCCAGCGATCCCTTGGGCCGGTTGGCGGCGCCGGGCCGGGAGCGGCCTGCGGAGGTTGCGGGGTCCGGCCGGCCGACGTTGACCACACGGCCCGGGCCGCGTCGAGCTTGGCCTGGGCGGCGTTGCGCTCGGCGGCCAGCTTGTCGACTTCGGCCTTCTGGGCGCCGAACTGCTTCTGCGCGTCGGTCAGCGCGGCCACTGCGTCGTCCTGGGCGCGCTTCGCGTCAGCAGCAGCCTGATCCGCCTTCTGCTGGGCCGCCCTTGCCGCCGATTCCTTGTTCACCTGCTCAGTGCGGGCACGCTGCAAATCGGTGAGGGTCTGCTTGGCGCTGATCGCGAGCGCCTCCCCCGCCGACGCGGTCGCGATGAAGTCCTCGGGGTTGGTCGCCGAGAAATACGACGACGACGGGCCGTTTACGTAAGCCGCGGCGGCGAACGTGTCGAAGCGCTGTTGGGCGGCCGCGATCGCGGTGTTCGCGTCCTCTATTGCGCGCTGGCTGCCCGCCACGTCGGCCTTCGCTGCGTCAGCCCGCTCGCGGGCGGTCTGCACATCGACGATCGCCTTGTTCACCGCCTCTTGGCGGCTCTGCACTGCCGCGCCGATGTCCTGAAGCTTCTGATTTGCGTCGGCCACCGCTGCGATCAGCGATGCCATTTCGTTGGGCGCAGCCGGGGCGGGATCCGCGGCCGCCAGCCCCGGAGTGGACACCAACAGCCCGACGACCACTGCTGTCGCGCATACCGAGTGGCGGATGCATGTCATGCGACTTCGGTCTCCTATGTCCGTGCCTCTTCGCGCAAGCGCTCGTCAGTGCCGAGTCGACACTCGAATCACTTCAATAACAGAAGTGGACATAGGAACCGTACGTCACATTTGACACTGAAGAAACTTTGGTCACAAACTACAAACTTGTAATTGAGAATGCTGTGACCAATTAGTTATCCGGGCAGCGGCCACTGCGGCCGACATTCGTCGAAAGCGCAGGTCAGCCGGTGGGCTCCGACGGCACCTCGGCACGCTGCGCTGCGCGCCTGCTACGCACCTGCAGTACCCGGGTGAGCACGGTCGCAACCGTCACCACGACCATCAGAACAATGGTCAGGGCAGTCCAGGAAAAGGTCGGCGTCTGCAGCTGGCTGACGAAATTCTTTGCGGCCTGTACCGGGTTTCCGGCTGTTTTGGCGACGTCTTGACCGGCTTCCAACGTCACCCGGTCATAGGTGGTGCTATACGTGCCGGCCCACCCCGGACTGATGACGAGGACCGTCGATCCGGGATAGGCATGGCCGACTTCGGTGGCAATGTCGCGAAGCGGAGTGTCGATCGGCGGGTTTTTCGGCACCCAGACGACTTTGAGGTCGATGCCCTTTTGCTTGGCATCGGTGACCACCTGGCGCAGGCCGGCGACGTCGACGTCCTTGGGCGCACTGACACCGTCGTCGCGGACATCGACCAGGACCTGGCTCAGGCACTCGCCGGGTGGTGTCGCCGGGGACGCTCCGACGGTCGCGCACACCTCTACCGGGATATAGAGAGGAATCTGCGGCATCGTCACGGTGATGACCGTACCGCGAGCGCTCGAGCGCTTGCGCGAAGAGCGGCCGACACCGATGAGCGCTTGCGCGAAGAGCGGAAGACACCGATGAGCGCTTGCGCGAAGAGCGACTTCCAAAGTGGGTACACCCTGCGGGTGCGGATTCGCCCGGGCGCACGGAAAATCGGCCCGCCGCCCCGGTGAAACAGGACAAGCGTACTGCTAGGATCGCAGGTGCCGGCGACAACAGCCCGCCGCCGGCCGACAACTTAACTGGGAGTGAATGTGAGCAGCGCAGAATCGGCCAACTCGTTTGATGCCCGCGACACCCTGAAGGTCGGCGACAAGAGTTACGACATCTATCGTCTTGACGCCGTCAAAGGAACCGAGAAACTCCCCTACAGCTTGAAGGTGTTGGCCGAGAACCTGCTTCGCAACGAAGACGGGTCGAACATCACCAAGGAGCACATCGAGGCCATCGCGAATTGGGATCCCAAGGCCGAGCCCAGCGTCGAGATCCAGTACACCCCCGCCCGGGTGATCATGCAGGACTTCACCGGCGTCCCGTGCATCGTCGACCTGGCAACCATGCGTGAGGCCATCGGCGAGTTGGGCGGTGATCCCGACAAGGTCAATCCGCTC
The DNA here is from genome assembly GCF_059813155.1 of Mycobacterium sp. NGS19. Taxonomy (NCBI): domain Bacteria; kingdom Bacillati; phylum Actinomycetota; class Actinomycetes; order Mycobacteriales; family Mycobacteriaceae; genus Mycobacterium; species Mycobacterium sp. NGS19. The sequence goes on along the minus strand of NZ_JCALEB010000005.1, from coordinate 167,952 downwards.
GCGCCGGCCGATCTGGTCATCGACCACTCCGTGATCGCCGACCTCTTCGGGCGCGAAGACGCGTTCGAGCGCAACGTCGAGCTGGAATACGAGCGCAACGGCGAGCGCTACCAGTTCTTGCGTTGGGGCCAGGGCGCTTTCAGCGACTTCAAGGTGGTGCCGCCGGGCACCGGCATCGTGCACCAGGTCAACATCGAGTACCTGGCCCGGGTGGTGATGGAACGCGACGGCGTCGCCTATCCCGATACCTGCGTGGGCACCGACTCGCACACCACCATGGTCAACGGACTCGGCGTGCTGGGCTGGGGCGTCGGCGGCATCGAGGCCGAGGCCGCAATGCTGGGCCAGCCCGTGTCGATGCTGATTCCGCGGGTGGTTGGTTTCAAGCTGACCGGCGAAATCAAGCCCGGGGTCACCGCCACCGACGTCGTGCTCACCGTCACCCAGATGCTGCGCGAGCACGGCGTCGTGGGCAAGTTCGTCGAGTTCTACGGCGAGGGCGTGGCGGAAGTGCCGCTGGCCAACCGCGCCACCCTGGGCAACATGAGCCCCGAATTCGGTTCCACCGCAGCCATTTTCCCGGTCGACCAGGTGACCATCGACTACCTGAAGTTCACCGGGCGCAGCGACGAGCAGTGCGAGCTGGTCGAGGCGTACATGAAGGAACAGGGCATGTGGCACGAGCCCGACAAGGAGCCGGAGTTCTCCGAATACCTGGAGCTCGACCTCGCGTCGGTGGAGCCGTCGATCGCCGGGCCGAAGCGCCCCCAGGACCGGATCCCGCTGTCCAACGCAAAAGCCGCCTTCCGGCGCGACATCAAGAACTACGTCGGCGACGACCCCGAAAAGAAGGAGTACAGCAAGGTCGACGAGGCCGTCGACGAGACGTTCCCGGCCAGCGATCCGGCCGCGATCTGCTACTCGGACGACGGCGAGGCAGACCTTCGCTCGGCGGCCAACAAGTCGGAGGGTCGACCGTCCAACCCGGTCAAGGTGAACTCCGAGGACCGCGGCGAATTCATCCTCGACCACGGCGCGGTGGTGATCGCAGCGATCACCTCCTGCACAAACACCTCCAACCCCGAGGTGATGCTGGGCGCCGCCTTGCTGGCCAAGAACGCAGTGGACAAGGGCCTGACCTCCAAGCCGTGGGTGAAGACGTCACTGGCCCCCGGCTCGCAGGTGGTCACCGACTACTACGAAAAGGCCGGGCTGACACCGTATTTGGAGAAGTTGGGCTTCTACCTGGTGGGCTACGGCTGTACCACGTGCATCGGCAACTCGGGGCCGCTGCCCGACGAGGTCTCGCAGGCCGTCAACGACAACGACCTGGCGGTCACCGCGGTGCTGTCCGGCAACCGCAACTTCGAGGGCCGTATCAATCCCGACGTCAAGATGAATTACCTGGCGTCTCCCCCGCTGGTCATCGCCTACGCGCTCGCCGGCACCATGGATTTCGACTTCGAGAACGACTCGCTGGGCCTGGACAAGGACGGCAACGACGTGTTCTTGCGCGACATCTGGCCGGCGCGCGAGGACATCTACGCCGCCATCAACGATTCCATCAATCAGGAGATGTTCACCAAGAACTACGCGGACGTGTTCAAGGGCGACGAGCGGTGGCGCAACCTGCCGACGCCCGAAGGAAAGACGTTCGAGTGGGACCCGGAGTCGACGTATGTGCGCAAGCCGCCGTACTTCGACGGTATGCCGGCCGATCCGGAACCGGTCAGCGACATCAAGGGTGCGCGGGTGCTCGCGCTTCTCGGAGATTCGGTGACGACCGATCACATCTCGCCGGCCGGCAGCATCAAACCCGGCACCCCGGCGGCTCAGTACCTCGACGAGCACGGCGTGGAGAAGAAGGACTACAACTCCTACGGTTCGCGGCGCGGCAACCACGAGGTGATGATTCGCGGGACGTTCGCCAATATCCGGCTGCGCAATCTTCTGCTCGACGACGTGTCGGGCGGCTACACGCGCGACTTCACCAAGGGTGGCGAGCAGGCGTTCATCTACGATGCGGCGCAACACTATGCGGAGCAAGGCATTCCGCTGGTGGTGCTCGGCGGTAAGGAGTATGGGTCGGGGTCGTCGCGCGACTGGGCGGCCAAGGGCACGCGGCTGCTGGGCGTGCGCGCGGTGATCGCCGAGTCCTTCGAACGCATCCACCGCTCGAACTTGATCGGCATGGGCGTGATCCCGTTGCAGTTCCCCGAGGGCAAGTCGGCGAAGGATCTGGGTCTTGACGGCACCGAGACCTACGACATCACCGGGATCGAGGAACTCAACGACGGCAAGACGCCGAAGACCGTGCATGTCAAGGCATCCAAGGAAGGCGGCGACGACGTCGAATTCGACGCGGTGGTGCGCATCGACACGCCTGGTGAGGCCGACTACTACCGCAACGGCGGCATCCTGCAGTACGTCCTGCGCAGCATGCTGAGGTCCTGACCGGCCGCCACATGCCCCGAGTCAGCGAGGAGCACTTGGCGGCTCGTCGACGTCAGATCCTTGACGGTGCTCGACGTTGCTTCGCCCAATACGGCTATGACCGGGCGACCGTGCGTCGGCTCGAAGAGACGATCGGGATGTCGCGGGGGGCGATCTTCCATCACTTCAGGGACAAGGACGCGTTGTTCTTCGAACTGGCCCGCGAGGACGCCGAGCGGATGGCCGACGTCGCCTCACGCGAGGGCCTGATCCAGGTGATGCGCGACATGCTGGCCGCACCGGAGCAATTCGATTGGCTGGCAACGCGTTTGGAGATCGCCCGCAAGCTGCGCAACGATCCTGCGTTTCACCGCGGCTGGATGCAGCGGTCCGCGGAACTGTCGGCGGCTACGTCGGCGCGGCTACGTCGGCAGCGCAAAGCGGGGCGCCTGCGCGACGACGTACCCGGCGATGTGCTGCAGTGCTATCTGGATCTGGTGCTCGACGGACTTGTGGCGCGGCTGGCGTCAGGCGAGGATCCCAAACGGCTCTCCGCGGTCCTCGATCTCGTCGAGGAGTCAGTGCGCAGCCGCTAGCTGACGCGTCTGCGGGTGTGGTTTGGGCCGCCGCGCCCGCGCATCGTGGTGCCCGATTCACGCAGCATGCTGTGAATGGAACCGTATGAGCGGCCAGTCGATGCGACCAGCTTCCTGATGCTCGCCCCGTGTTCGTATTCGTTGCGAAGCTCGTGTAGCAACTCCATGCGTTGCTTGTCCGGCTTTCTCATCGCCATCTCCCCGCTGTGAAAGCATCCGCAGTTTGCAGGGTAGGGGCAACGACGCGGCGATGGAGGCGATTGACCGAAATCGGTTGGTGTTTCAGGCCAGCTCGATGAGATCGCGGTAGTCCTCCGACCAGAAGTCTTCAGTGCCGTCAGGCAGCAGCACCACCCGCTGCGGGTCGAGTGCCTCCGCGGCGCCGGGATCGTGGGTGACCAGAACCACCGCGCCGACGTAGCTGCGCAGCGCGTCGAGCACTTGCTCGCGCGAGGCAGGGTCCAGGTTGTTGGTGGGCTCGTCGAGCAAGAGCACGTTCGCGGTCGAGGCCACCAGCCCGGCCAGCGCAAGCCGCGTCTTCTCGCCACCGGACAGCGTGCCCGCGAGTTGTTCCAGCTGCGGGCCGCTGAACATGAACGCGCCCAACAGACCTCGCAGCTCCTGGTCGCCGGAGTCAGGTGCTGCGTGCCGGATGTTCTCCCACACCGTCGCTCCGTTGTCGAGCGTGTCGTGCTCTTGCGCGAAATATCCTATCTTGCAGCCGTGTCCGGGTTCGACGACGCCGGTGTCGGGGGTTTCGACGCCGGCCAGAAGCCGCAGCAGTGTGGTCTTGCCAGCGCCGTTGAGCCCGAGCACGACGACGCGCGAGCCGCGGTCGATCGCCAGGTCGACGCCGCTGAACACCTCCAGCGAGCCGTACGTCTTGGTCAGGCCCGTGGCTGTCAGCGGTGTCCGGCCGCACGGTGCGGGCGTCGGGAACTTGATGCGCGCCACCTTGTCGGCGATGCGTTCCTCGTCCAGGCCGGCCATCATCCGGTCGGCGCGACGCAGCATGTTCTGTGCGGCAACAGCTTTCGTGGCTTTGGCGCCGAGCTTCGCAGCTTGTGCCCGCAGGGCTGTCGCCTTTCGTTCGGCGTTGGCGCGTTCCCGGCGGCGGCGTTGCTCGTCGGTGGCCCGGGCGTCGAGGTACTTCTGCCAGCCCATGTTGTACACGTCGACCTCGCCGCGGACCGCGTCGAGGAACCAGACTTTGTTGACGACGTCGGCGAGCAGCTCGACGTTGTGGCTGATCACCACCAGACCGCCGCTGTGGTTCTGCAGGAAGTCGCGCAGCCAGCCAACCGAGTCGGCGTCGAGGTGGTTGGTGGGCTCGTCGAGCAGCAGCGTGGTGTCCGCGCCGGCACCGGTGTCGGAGGCGGCGAACAGAATACGGGCGAGCTCGACGCGGCGACGCTGTCCGCCGGACAGGGTGCGAAGTGGCTGCATCAGAACGCGATCGGGCAGGCCGAGGCTGGCGCAGATCCGTGCAGCCTCGCTTTCGGCGACGTATCCGCCGAGCGCGGCGAACCGCTCCTCGAGTTGCCCGTAGCGGCGGATGGCTTTGTCGCGTTCGGTTTCGTCGACAACCTCCGCCATGACGGCCTGCTGCTTTTCGAGCTCGGTCATGAGCGTGTCGAGGCCGCGGGCCGACAATACCCGGTCGCGGGCGACGACGTTGAGGTTGCCTTCCTTCGGATCTTGTGGCAGATAGCCGATCTCGCCTTTGCGTTGGATGGTGCCGGCGTAGGGCTCCGCCTCTCCGGCGAGGATCCGCATGGTGGTGGTCTTGCCGGCACCGTTGCGGCCGACCAGGCCGATGCGGTCGCCGGGCTGCACCCGCAGCGCCGAACCCGCCGCGGACAGCAAGATCCGCGCGCCGGCGCGGACCTCAAGGTCCGTTGCGGTGATCATGGCCGATGTCCCTTACTTGTCGTCGGTGAAGACCGGTGCGCGTTTTTCGGCACGCGCGGCGACGGCCTCTTCGAAGTTGGAAGTGAGCAGACGCACGAACAGCTGCCCGAGGCCTTCGGCCTGCATGTGTCCCTCCAGGGTACTGGCGTCAAGTCCAGTCCACAGCGTGCGCTTGGTCAACTCGATTCCGGGCCGGGAGAACGCGGCGATCCGATCGGCGATCTGATAGCACGTTTCGAGCAGTTCGTCGCCGGGCACGGTACGCGACACCAGACCGATGCGTTCGGCTTCGTCGGCGTGGATATCGCGGCCCGTCAGCATGACCTCGAAGGCGCGCGACGATCCGATCGCACGTGGCAGCAGGTAGCTCAAGCCCAGTTCGCTGGCGGTCAGGCCGTTGTTGATGCCGGCGGCCCTGAAATAGGCGGCTGTCGAGGCGATGCGGATGTCGGCGGCCAGGGCAAGGCACAGTCCCCCGCCGATCGCGGCACCGTTGACCGCGGCGATGACGGGTTGGTGCATGCGCCGCAGGCCGAGGATGACGTCGTCGAGAATCTCCATCGAGCGAAGCGCATAGGTGGGCCGGGTGAGGCCGGCGACGTTGGGCACGGATCCGGCGGACTTGTGGTCGGCGCCCGAGGAGAAGCCGCGGCCGGCGCCGGTGAGCACGACCACACGCACGTCGTTGTCGTAGGTAATGTCCTCGATCACCGCGCTGAGCGGAACCATCACGTCGAACGCCATGGAATTCATGCGCTCGGGCCGGTTCAGTGTGACGAGCGCGACGTGCGGGCGCGGACGGTCGACCAGGACGAAGTCGTTGTTCACGGATTGCACGCTATCGCGTGCGGGCGGTCAGACCTGTTCGCCGTCGTCTTGTGCGCGCTGTGCGGCGAGCGCGGCCTCCACGTCGAGCGCCTCAACCTTCTGGACCAGTTCCTCGAGCATGGCCGGGCTCAGCGCACCGGCCTGGTTGAACACCAGCGTGCCTTTCTTGAAGGCCATGAGCGTGGGAATGGCGCGGATTTGCGCCTGCGTTGCGAGTTCTTGTTCGGCTTCCGTGTCGACTTTCGCGTACACGATGTTCGGGTGCTTTTCGGACGACGCCTCGAACGTGGGCGCGAATTGCTTGCACGGGCCACACCACGACGCCCAGAAGTCGAGCAGCACGATCTCGTTGCTGTTGATCGTTTCGTTGAATTCTGCGGCGGTGAGGTTTCTGGTTGCCATGGTCAGCCCAACGTCCTCAGTTCGAGATATGTTCCGAAGTCACGCGACGCCGCTGACCAGCAAGCCGCAGAGCAAGACGACCACCCATGCCGCGAGGATCACCGGAATCACCCATTGTGAGGCGTCGCGGCTTTTCGGTTGCAGTTGCTGGGCTATCGCCGGCACAGCCATGATTTGCGCTCCTTCATTTCGTGGCTAACGGTTCGGGTAGCCACGTCGGGAATTCGGCAAACGTCGGTACCACAGGTAGAGCTCAGGACAGCGGCTCCGTCTTCATGGCCGCAGTGCTTTCGGATCACCTCGACGCAGCGCGGCCGTTGCCTCGTCGGTGGTGCCGATCATCAGCTCCATCAGCACCACATCGGGAACGATAATTCGCTCGTCCGCGCGTATTCGGTCGGCCAGCCAGCAGCTGGCGCGCGAGTTCGTGGTGTTGAGGTAATCGTTTTAGACGGACGTGTCGACGATCATCTACCGGTCAGCACCGGGATGGTTTCCTTCGGACGAGAACGACTCGATCTCATCGTTCGTGTAGTCAAACCCGCTACCCCGTCGCGCAAGAGCCTCGTCCAGACCCAGTGGCTCACCCACGAGCCTGCGCAACACGAGATCGACTGCGCTCTTTTGCTATCCAGCGGGTATATCCGCTGCGCGAGGTGTACACCACATGGACACGGCAGCAACCGGTTTCCGCCGTAGAGGAGGTTGGCGCGCGATTAGTTCGAGTGCGTGGAACTGACGTGCGATACGCGCTTCGCACTGCATTAAGTCGAGGAGGGCATGCCTGCATCGACTGGCCTCGCTTGGCTGCCTGCGCCGCGATGGCGTCGCAGACGTCCACGCGGATCTGCAGGGCAACGGTCATCGGGCCGCGCCGCCGGGGTAATCGATGTGCGCCTCAGACGGTGAAGCCCAAGGCGCGCAATTGTTCTCGGCCCTCGTCGGTGATCTTGTCCGGGCCCCACGGCGGGTTCCACACCCAGTTGATCTTGATCTCGTTGACCAGCCCTGCGCCGACGAGCGCTGTGCGCGACTGATCCTCGATGACATCGGTCAGCGGACACGCCGCGGAGGTCAGCGTCATGTCGATCAGCGCCACGGTGCCCTGTTCGCCGCGCTCGACGTTCAACCCGTAGACCAGCCCCAAATCGACGACGTTGATGCCCAGCTCAGGGTCGACGACGTCGTGCATCGCCTCTTCCACGTCGGCCAGCAGTTCGTCATCCGGCAATTGAGCGGCCGTTTCGCTCATCGTCCACCTCCACACGTTCGCTGGCCTGCGCCAGCGCTGCATCTGATGCGCTCGGCTGTGCGAGCGCGTCGTTTTCCGCGCTGGCTTGGGCCAGCGCATCTTTGAACGCCATCCACCCGAGCAGCGCGCACTTCACGCGTGCCGGATACTTCGCCACTCCGGCGAAGGCGATGCCGTCTCCGATCACGTCTTCGTCGCCCTCAACAGTCCCCCGCGACGACACCATCTCAGTGAACGCACCCACGATGTCGAGTGCCCGGTCGACGCTTCGGCCAATCACCTGGTCGGTGAGCACCGACGTTGCCGCCTGGCTGATCGAGCAGCCCAGCGCCTCATACGAAACATCCGCGACCCGGTCGCCCTCCAGCGCCACTCGCAGCGTGACCTCGTCCCCGCACGTCGGGTTCACGTGGTACACCTCGGCGTCGAACGGCTCCCGCAGCCCCCGATTATGCGGGTGCTTGTAGTGATCGAGGATCACTTCCTGGTAAATCTGCTCCAGCCGCACCTCACGCCCCGCCGAAGAAGTTCACCGCCCGACGGACGCCAGCCACGAGCCGGTCCACCTCGTCGAGCGTGTTGTACACCGCGAACGACGCACGCGCCGTCGCCGCGATCCCGAACCGGCGATGCAGCGGCCAGGCGCAGTGATGCCCGACCCGCACAGCCACGCCGTCGTCGTCGAGCACCTGCCCGACGTCGTGGGCGTGCACGCCGTCGACGACGAAAGACACAGGCGAGCCGCGATTCTCGAGCGACGTCGGACCGATGATCCGGACTCCGTCGATAGCCGACAGTCCCTTCAGCGCGGCGGCGACGAGTTCGCGTTCGTGCGCCTCCACGTTGTCCATGCCGATGGCCCGCAAATATCTTGCAGCCGCGGCCAATCCGACCACTTGCGAGGTCATCGGCGTGCCAGCCTCGAAACGCTGCGGGGCCGGCGCGTAGGTGGTGGCCTCCATCGTCACGGTTTCGATCATCGACCCGCCGGTGATGAACGGCGGCATCGCGTTCAGCAGCTCACGGCGGCCGTACAACACGCCGAGCCCGTTGGGGCCCAACATTTTGTGGCCGGAGAACGCCGCATAATCGACGCCGAGCTCATGGAAGTCGACCGGCTGGTGCGGTACCGACTGGCAGGCGTCCAGCACCGTCAACGCCCCGACATCCCGAGCCCGTGAGACCAACTCGGCAACAGGCGCCAACGCACCGGTCACGTTCGAATGATGGCTGAAGGTGACCACCTTCACGCGTTCGTCGAGTGCGAACGAATCGAGGTCGATCCGGCCGTCGTCCGTGACGCCGTACCAACGCAGCGTCGCACCTGTGCGAAGCGCCAGCTCCTGCCACGGGACCAGATTGGCGTGGTGCTCGAGCTCCGTGGTGACGATCACGTCGCCAGGTCCGACGGCATTGTCGAATCGCTTGTCGCCCAACACGTATGCGACGAGGTTCAGCGCTTCGGTGGCGTTCTTGGTGAACACAATCTCGTCGGCATCGGCGCCGACGAACGCCGCGATGTCTGCGCGGCCCTGTTCGTAGGCGTCGGTGGCCTCTTCCATCAACTGATGAGCACCGCGGTGTACGGCCCCATTCGACGTCGTCAGAAAGTCGCGTTCGGCGTCGAGCACCTGCACCGGCCGCTGCGACGTCGCGCCGGAATCGAGGTACGCCAACTGCTTTCCGCCGCGCATCACCCGCTTGAGGATGGGGAAATCGGCCCTGATCGCGTCGACATCCAACGACGTCGCCATGGTTATGCCCCCGTGGCGGCTTTCTCGGTGAACCGGATGTAGCCGTTGGCGTCCAGCTCGTCGGCCAGTTCCGGGCCGCCGGACTCGATGATGCGCCCGCCGACGAACACGTGCACGAACTGCGGCTGGATGTACCGCAGGATTCGGGTGTAGTGGGTGATCAGCAGGATCCCGCCGTGGGTTTTCTCCGCGTAGCGGTTGACGCCTTCGCTGACCACCCGCAGCGCGTCGACGTCCAAACCGGAATCGGTCTCGTCGAGGATCGCAATCTTCGGTTTGAGCAGGTCGAGCTGCAGGATCTCGTGACGCTTCTTCTCGCCGCCCGAAAAGCCTTCGTTGACACTGCGTTCGGAGAACGACGGGTCGATGTCGAGGTCGGCCATCGCGGCCTTGACCTCTTTGACCCAGTGCCGCAGCTTCGGCGCCTCGCCCCTGACAGCGGTCGCGGCGGTGCGCAGGAAGTTCGACATCGACACGCCCGGCACCTCGACGGGGTACTGCATCGCCAGGAAGAGCCCTGCGCGAGCGCGCTCGTCGACGGTCATCGCCAGTACGTCCTCGCCGTCGAGCGTGATCGACCCGGACGTCACCTTGTACTTGGGGTGGCCGGCGATCGCATACGACAGCGTCGATTTTCCGGACCCGTTAGGGCCCATCAGCGCATGCGTTTCGCCCGACTTCACGGTCAGGTCGACGCCTTTGAGGATGGGGATTTCCTCGTTCTCATTGGGGGTGACGCTGACGTGCAGATCCTTGATCTCGAGTGTGGTCATTGCGAGGCTCTCGATTCCGTGATCGCTAGTTCTTTTTCGATGGCTTCCGTGAGTCGCTCACGCACTGCACGCACGGCGATCTTGTTGATGATCTCGTTGAAGAAACCGCGGACGATGAGCCGGCGCGCTTGGTCCTCCGGGATGCCGCGCGCCTGCAGGTAGAACATCTGCTCGTCGTCGAATCGTCCTGTGGCACTTGCGTGCCCGGCACCGAGAATCTCGCCGGTCTCGATCTCGAGGTTGGGCACCGAGTCGGCGCGAGCACCGTCGGTCAGAATCAGATTGCGGTTGGTCTCGAACGTGTCAGTGCCTGTGGCGTTGGCGCGGATCAATACGTCGCCCACCCAGACGGTGTGGGCGTCCGGCTTGTGCGAGTGCGGATCGCCTTGGAGCGCACCCTTGTACAGCACATCGGAGCGGCAGTTCGGCTGAGCGTGGTCGACGAGCAGTCGCGACTCGAAATGCTGGCCGTCGTCGGCGAAATACGTGCCGAGCAATTGCGCGTTGCCGCCCGGTGCGCCGAAACGCACGTTCACAGTGGTGCGCACGACGTCGCCGCCGAGTGTCACATTGACGTGCCCGAGCACGGCGTCTTTGCCCAGCCGTGCGTGATGGGCGCTGACATGCACCATGTCGTCGGCCCAGTCGGCGATCCAGATCACGCCGAGCGCGGCCGAGTCGCCGACGATGATCTCGACGTTGTCGGCGTAGGTTCCGCTGCCCCGCAGGTCGACGACGACGATGGCGCGGGCGAGTTCCTCGACGCGGATCTGCAAGTGCCCGTAGGCCACCGCATCTTCGCCTGGTCCCGTGATGACGACCTCGATCGGCGTGGCCACCTCGGTGTCGCGCGCGACGGTGAGGATGGTTGCCTCGTCGAATGACGAAAACGCTTGCGCCGCCACACGATCCGCGGGCACACCGCCCTGTCCGAGGCGTTCGTCGCCGCGCCTGACGCGCTCGACGGTCACACCTGGCTGCTCGCTGACATCGACGGTGGCGGCGCCGGTGGCGGGTGCCGATCCGTCGTGCACGCCCCTGAGCCGCTTCAGCGGTGTGAACCGCCAGATCTCGTCGCGGCCGCTGGGCACCTCGAACAAGTCGACGTCGAAGGAGGTGAAGACCTCGCCTTTGTTGGCGGCAGTGAGGGCCGAACCCTCTACCGCCTCTGTCAGGTTCGTCATCTAGCCGACCGCACCTTCCATCTGCAGCTCGATCAGCCGGTTGAGCTCCAGCGCGTACTCCATGGGCAGCTCCTTGGCGATCGGCTCGACGAAGCCGCGCACCACCATCGCCATCGCCTCGTCCTCGGTCAGGCCGCGGCTCATCAGATAGAACAGCTGATCTTCGCTGACCTTCGAGACGGTGGCCTCATGACCCATCGTGACGTCGTCCTCGCGGATGTCGACGTACGGGTAGGTGTCGCTGCGGCTGACCGTATCGACAAGCAACGCATCGCATTTCACGCTTGACTTGCTGCCGTGCGCGCCCTTGTTGACCTGAACCAGGCCACGGTAGGACGCGCGGCCGCCGCCGCGAGCCACCGACTTGGACACGATGTTGCTCGACGTGTTCGGCGCCAGGTGAAGCATTTTCGCGCCGGTGTCCTGGTGCTGGCCTTCGCCGGCGAAAGCCACTGACAGCACTTCGCCCTTGGCATGCTCGCCGGTCATCCAGACCGCCGGGTACTTCATCGTCACCTTGGAGCCGATGTTGCCGTCGATCCACTCCATCGTCGCACCCGCTTCAGCGCGGGCACGCTTGGTGACCAGGTTGTAGACATTATTCGACCAGTTTTGAATGGTCGTATAACGAACGCGCGCATGCGGTTTGACGATGATCTCGACAACAGCGGAGTGAAGCGAATCCGACTTGTAGATCGGTGCCGTGCAGTTATGCACTGCGAACCCGTAAGCGAGGTAGCTGTCCGGTGCCGCGACATCGAGATTGAACACCGGCTCATGGGCCTCACGGACGGACCGCTTCTTGATCGGAACGAGGAAGTAATCACCGCAGTCCCGCGCCTGTTTCGGGCCGTGGCCATCTTCGGTCCACTGGACCTGATAAATGTCCTTGCGCATGATGTTCCGACCTTGAATGACGCCTGGCCCACCCGGTCGACGCAACTCCACAGTGGCGTAGTGGCCGAGACGAGCAAGGATCGATTGCAGTTGGAACGCCCAAATCCGGGACGTTGTGTGTACGCGCTTCCATTCCGCGCCACCACGCTTGGTAATGTTGCCGTCGCCGTTGACATAGGCGTCGACGAGCTCGCGCAGGAAGATCTCGTCCTGACGCATCAGCAGATCCGACAGTTTCTTGTTCGCAGATCCGACGCCGACGTTGTCCCGCATCGCCGCGTAGCCGGCCTTCGTGTAGACGGTGACGCGCGCGGAGTGCTTGTGTTCCTCAACCAGAACGGAGCCAGCCGTCTCGTAGAGCGATTTGCATGCCTGCCGCACTTCCTCGACGTAGTCGAACTCGTCGCTGTGGAACGAGAAGATCAGCGACTCGCAGCCGTTGGTGAGAGTGGCGTGTCCCTCCGCCAGGTAGTAACCGGCCAGCCGTGCGAACTCCAGAGGCAGCACCGTCTTGTGCGGCACAGGCTTCGGCTTCGGATAGACCAAGAAGTCACCTTCTGCCACGTCCTTGGCCGCGATCCACCGCGGCTCGGCGCACGCCAACTTCTTCGAGTCGACTTCCGGCTTCCAACCGTTACGCGGCTGACGTTTGACCAGAACCTCACTGCGCGGGACAGCAAGCACCGGATGCTCGGCCGTCACCTCGAAAGCATTCGCAGGCGACATGGGGGTGAACTTGAACAGCTCGCCGTTGAGATCGCGCATCTGCACCGCGGTCACACGATGAGCCCGACCGTCGTGGCCGAGAACGTAATCGCCGACCTTGATCTCTTCGATCTTCCGAAGATCACCGTCGGCCGTCGTGATGAGTTCGCCAGCCGGCAGGCATCCCTCCACATAGTGCACATAGGCACCCTCGTCGGCGATGATCAACGTCCGCTCGAACTGGCCCATGTTCTCGGTGTTGATCCGGAAGTAGGCCTGCAACGGGATGTCAACGTGCACGCCTGGCGGCACGTAGATGAACGACCCGCCGGACCACACTGCGGTGTTCAGAGCGGAGAACTTGTTGTCCCCGGCCGGAATCACGGTGCCGAAGTACTGCTTGAAGATGTCCTCGTGTTCCTTCAGACCCGTGTCGGTGTCGAGGAAGATGACGCCTTGCGCCTCGAGGTCTTCGCGGATCTGGTGGTAAACCACCTCCGAGTTGTGCACCACGAGGCCTTCGGCGACGAAGTTGTGCGGACCGTCGACCTCGATGTCGTACACCGGCTCAACCGCGTAGGGCTCGATCGACGTGACCCGCTCGAAACCGAGCCAGTCGTTGCAGTGCGCGCGGATCGTGGTGCCGTGCGCGCTGTTCGAGGAGTGGAAGTAGGCGCGTCGCCCGAAGCGGTCAGTTCGCTTGATGTTTCGGCACCCAAGGCGTTCGAAGTCGCCGGAAATGCCAAGCCGCCAGGCAGTCTGCATGCGCTCCGGAGCATGGCGGTATGGCTGCGTGAACGACCACGGCCCGCTTGCCCTCAACCCGGAGAGTTCGGCCAACTCCCGCGCTTGACGGATCAACGGCTCGTTGGCACACGTCAGTGAGATCGATCCGCTCTTATCGGGGCCGACGAACCCGTCGGCGTCGACCCAGCCACCAAGGAATGCGAGTCGCTGATCGACCGGCAGCCCGTACACCCAATCCGGAACGTGCTTGGTCAATGACAGGCCGGCAAAACCGATCTCAGTGATCCACTCCGTCAGCGCCTTCGAGTTCACGACAACGCGATATTCGTCGGCCTCGATGCACCGCAGACCAAACTGATCCTTGATCACGCGAGCCAGTTCAGCGCGCAACTCGACATCCGTAGCGGGAATCGCGAACTGGACCCGGTACGTCTTCGACGAAAGATGCAGGTTGCCGTCGCCGATGTAGAGGCCGAGCAGCCACATGAGATCGACATTGCTGGCGGCCGGAGTTGTGAGTCCCGCAACGGTGGGAAGCGCCGCCTCGACGCCGAATTCCGGAAGCTGCCGCGGCACCGCAATGAAGTCGCCCGGCTTGCACTCGCCCACCGTGACCCAACGCCGGTGATACCGAGCTCGCTGACGCCCCGGCTTACGCTCGTCGCGCAGCACCAGGATCGGGTGGTTGTCCGTGGCACGGACGCTGCGACGGGTGGTCTTGACTTCGTACGTCTGACGGGTGTCTGTCTGCGCTGCCGCTTTGACCGGCGCGACCACGAAGCGCTCAGCCGCTTCGTCGTAGGCGAAAACCCGGTCGCCGTAAGCGATCTCCTTGATCGGAACCTCGCCGCGGTTGGCTGTCCACACCAGCGTCTCGCCTGCCAAGCATTCGTACTGAGCCGCTACACCGGCGATCAGTCGCTGCTTTTCCGCCTCCGGAATGCCCAGCCTGTCGTAGGTGTTGCGGATGTCCTCTGGCAGATCGTCCCAAGAGGCCGCTTGCTTTTCGGTGGAGCGCACGAAGTACTTGATGTTGTCGAAGTCGATGCCCTCGAGGTTGGACCCCCACGTCGGCATCGGCTTGCGCTGGAAGATCCGCAGGGCCTTCAGCCGCTGCTGCAGCATCCATTCCGGCTCGTTCTTCTTGGCCGAGATGTCGCGCACCACGTCTTCGTCCAGCCCACGCCTGGCGCTGGCACCTGCGACGTCGGTGTCCACCCAGCCGTAGCCGTACCGGCTCAGCGAGGCGATGGCCTCCTCCTGGCTGAGCGGTTCGCCCACCTTGTGGGACGAGGTGTCCGGCGTCGCGGTCATATCGAAGCTCCTTCGAGGGTTGTGCGGCTTCGGCGCGGGCTGGCTCCCGCAGCGTCATTCAGTGGTACGTGAGTGGTGCAGGCGCAGTCGCCGTTGACGATCGTGGCGAGCCTTTGGACGTGCCTGCCGAGGATCTCCGCGAACGCGTCGCGCTCGGCCTGGCACAGCTCCGGAAACTCTTCGGCGACATGGGAGACGGGGCAGTGGTGCTGACAGATCTGGATGCCTTCGACCGCGCCGCGCACCCGCGTCGTGGTGGTCGCGTACCCGGCCTCGGTCAACGCCGCGGCGACGCGCTCCGCAGTGGCCTCCACGTCGTCAGGACCGTCGCTCACTCCAGCCAAGATCGTGTCGATGCGGCGCCGCGCAAACGTCTGAACCGCCTCTTCCCCGCCGATTTCACGCAGCTGGCGCATGGCCGCCGCGGCAAGATCGTCGTAGGTGTGGCCCAGCTTGGCCCTGCCGGCCGCGGTCAGCCGGTATCGCTTTGCGGGGCGCCCGCGGCCGTGCTGCTGCCACGACGCCGCCGGGCTGGCTTGCGCCTCCCCCGCTTCCAGCAACGCATCCAAGTGCCTGCGTACGCCCGCGGCGGAAATGCCGAGGCGCTCCCCGATCTCACCCGCGGTGATCGGTCCGGACTCCAGCAGCAGCTGGACGATCTCGCCACGCGTGTGACGGTCGATTGCCGGACGGATTTTCACAACACCATTGTGACGGAATTGCCCGACACATTCTACGAAGGGCACCCTAACCGCCACGGTGAGATGAGCCACTAGCCCAACTCGTTACGCTGCACAGATGGCAGTTCGCCGCCATGGCTCCCTGAGCTCGTCGATTGCCCGCTGGCACGGCGATGAGCGAACTGTCGGCTCGCCGCTCAACGATGCCGAAGTCGTAGCGCTACGGCGCACCCGCCTCTTCGGCGCCACCGGGACCGTCCTGATGGCCATCGGGTCGCTTGGGGCGGGCGCGCGGCCCGTCGTCCAGGATCCGACATTCGGCGTCCGGCTGCTCAACCTGCCGTCGCGCATCCAGACCGTCTCGTTGACGATGACCACCACCGGTGCCGTGATGATGGCGCTGGCGTGGCTCATGCTGGGCCGCTTCGCGCTCGGCGACCGCCGGATGTCACGAAGCCAGCTCGACCACACCCTGATGCTGTGGATGCTGCCGTTGCTCATCGCGCCGCCGATGTACAGCAAGGACGTCTACTCCTACCTGGCGCAGAGCCAGATCTCCGCGCTGGGCCTGGACCCCTACAAGGTCGGCCCGGCGCCGGCGCTCGGCCTCGACCACGTTTTCACGCTGTCGGTGCCGAGCCTCTGGCGGGACACACCAGCGCCCTATGGGCCGCTCTTTCTGTGGATCGGTCGGGGCATCTCGACGCTCACGGGCGAGAACATCGTCGCGGCGGTGCTGTGCCACCGGCTGGTCGTGCTGATCGGCGTCGGGATGATCGTCTGGGCGACGCCGCGGCTGGCCCGGCGCTGCGGCGTGGCAGAAGTCAGCGCGCTGTGGCTGGGGGCAGCCAACCCGCTGCTGCTCATGCACCTGGTCGCAGGCATCCACAACGAGGCTCTGATGCTCGGCTTGATGCTGACCGGCACCGAGTTCGCGTTGCGCGGCGTCGAGTCCGCTGAGCCGCTGACACCGCGGCCGCTGCGCTGGCCCCGCGAGCGCAGCGAATGGGCGCACTTCTCGCCGCTGGCCATGCTCGTGCTGGGCGCGGTGTTGATCACGCTGTCGTCGCAAGTGAAGCTTCCCTCCCTGCTTGCACTGGGTTTCGTGACGATGGCGCTGGCCCGCCGCTGGGGCGCCAACGTTCGCGCAGTGGTCGGCGCGGGTGGACTGCTCGGCATGCTGTCGCTGGCCGTGATGGCGGCGATCGGCTCGGCCAGCGGACTCGGCTTCGGCTGGGTGAACACGCTGGGAACAGCGAACGTGGTGCGCAGCTGGATGTCACCGCCGACGCTGCTGGCGCTGGGCACCGGTCAGGTGGGAATTCTGTTGGGCCTGGGCGACCACACCACCGCAGTGCTGTCGTTGACGCGCGGCATCGGCGTGTTGATCATCGCGGTCATCGTCTCCTGGCTGCTGATCGCCGTGCTGCGCGGACGTTTGCATCCGGTCGGCGGCCTCGGCGTGGCGTTGGGCGCGACGGTGCTGCTCTTCCCCGTCGTGCAGCCCTGGTATCTGCTGTGGGCGATCATCCCGTTGGCTGCCTGGGCCACCCGGCCGCGATTCCGGATCGCGACGATCCTGGTCACGCTCGTGGTCGGCATCTTCGGCCCGACGGCCAACGGTGACCGGTTCGCGTTGTTCCAGATCGTCGACGCGACCGTCGCCAGCACCGTGATCGTGCTGATTCTCATCGCGGCGACCTACTCGATGCTGCCCTGGCGCAGCGTGCCGCACCCCGTAGCCAGCAGCGAAGAAGCCAGCGAGCCGGCGCCAGCGCCACTCACCCCGGCGCCCGAACCGACCCCCGTGCCCGGCGCATACGCTGAGTCTCCGTGAACCCGACGCCACCGATCCCCGTGCGGATGCGCGGGGTGCGCAAACGGTACGGGTCCCTGACCGCCGTGTCGGACCTCGACCTGGACGTCCAACGCGCCGAAGTGTTCGCGCTGCTCGGCCCCAACGGCGCCGGCAAGACCACCACCGTCGAGATGTGCGAAGGGTTCGTGCGGCCCGACGCCGGCACCATCGAAGTGCTGGGCATGAATCCGGTCACCGACAACGCGCGCGTCCGGGAACGGATCGGGGTGATGCTGCAGGGCGGCGGCGGCTATCCCGCCGCTCGCGCCGCCGAGATGCTCAACCTTGTTGCGGCATACGCGGCGAACCCGCTCGACCCGAAATGGTTGATGGACACTCTCGGCCTGACCGACGTAGCACGCACGACGTACCGCCGGCTCTCCGGTGGGCAGCAACAACGGCTCGCACTGGCGTGCGCGCTCGTCGGGCGCCCGGAGTTGGTGTTCCTCGACGAACCGACCGCCGGCCTGGACGCCCACGCCCGGCTGGTGGTGTGGGAATTGATCGACGCGCTGCGCCGCGACGGCGTGACCGTGGTGTTGACGACGCATCAGCTCGCGGAGGCCGAGCAGTTGGCCGATCGCCTGGTGATCATCGACCACGGCAAGGCCGTCGCGGCCGGCACGCCGGCCGAGGTGATGCGCAGTGGCGCCCAGAACCAGTTGCGCTTCACCGCACCACCGATGCTCGATCTGTCGCTGCTGTCGGCGGCGCTGCCGCAGGGATACAGGGCGACCGAAGTGTCGGCGGGCCAGTATCTGGTCGAAGGAACGATCAACCCGCAGGTGGTCGCCACAGTGACGGCGTGGTGCGCGCGCCTGGACGTGCTGGCCACCGACATGCGCGTCGAGCAGCGCAGCCTCGAGGACGTGTTTTTGGAGCTCACCGGCAAGGAGGTGCGGCGATGAGCGAATCCCGTTTTGCGCCAGGCACTTTCGCACCCGATCCGCGCCCCAGCGGCATCCAGCGGATGCTCGCCGCGCAATACGGTTTGGAGCTCCGGCTGCTGCTCCGCAACGGCGAGCAACTGCTGCTGACGTTGTTCATTCCGGTGACTCTGCTGGTCGGGCTGACGCTGCTGCCGCTGGGTTCGTTCGGCGACAACCGCGCGGCCACCTTCGTGCCGGCGATCATGGCGCTCGCCGTGATCTCGACCGCGTTCACCGGCCAGGCCATCGCCGTGGCGTTCGACCGCCGCTACGGCGCCCTGAAACGACTCGGCGCCACACCGCTTCCGGTCTGGGGCATCATCGCAGGCAAGTCTCTGGCTGTGGTCACCGTGGTGATCTTGCAGTCGATCCTCTTGGGCGCCATAGGTTTCGGGCTCGGCTGGCGACCGTCGCCTACCGGCCTCGTGCTGGGCGCGGCGGTGATCGCATTGGGCACCGCCGCGTTCGCCGCACTCGGACTGCTGCTGGGCGGCACGCTGAAGGCCGAGGTCGTGCTGGCGCTGGCCAACCTGATGTGGTTCGCGTTCGCGGGGTTCGGCGCGCTGACGCTGGGCGGCGGACTGGTGCCGCACGGCGTCGAGTGGGTGGCGCGGCTGACCCCATCGGGAGCGCTCACTGAGGCGTTGACGCAGGCGATGACGGTGTCGGTGGACTGGTTTGGAGTATGTGTGCTTGCGGTGTGGGGCACGTTGTCCGGGCTGGCGGCGCTGCGGCTGTTTCGGTTCACGTGACGGCAGCCGTTCACCGTCAGGCCGCGTGGGCGGTGCCTACTACAGGCTGTAGTTAAGATTCGGCTATGGGTGTCGGACGGTTCTTGCTGCGACTGGTCGACCTGTTGCCGATGCCCAGCCTGCGCGTCCAACGCCTGATCGCCGCGGCAGTGGTGCTGACTCAGGGCGGTATTGCGGTGACCGGCG
Source organism: Mycobacterium sp. NGS19 (assembly GCF_059813155.1). NCBI lineage: Bacteria > Bacillati > Actinomycetota > Actinomycetes > Mycobacteriales > Mycobacteriaceae > Mycobacterium > Mycobacterium sp. NGS19. The sequence continues at coordinate 148,751 of NZ_JCALEB010000005.1, read as the reverse complement.
CGATCGTGCGGGTCACCGCATCCGGACTCGGCTGCCCCACCTGGCCGCAGTGTTTCCCGGGCAGCTTCACGCCGATCGCCGTGTCGGAAGTGCCCCGCGTGCACCAGGCGGTGGAGTTCGGCAACCGGATGGTGACGTTCCTCGTGGTGCTGACGGCCGCGCTGGCCGTGCTTGCCGTCACCCGCGCGCGCCGTCGTGCCGAGGTGCAGGTGTATGCGTGGCTGATGCCGGCGTCGACGGTGGCGCAAGCCGTCATCGGCGGCATCACCGTGCTGACCGGGCTCCTGTGGTGGACGGTCGCGCTGCACCTGCTCGCGTCGATGACCATGGTGTGGCTGGCGGTCCTTCTCTTCATGAAAGTCAGCGAGCCCGACGACGGGGTGCCGCAGCGGACGGTGCCAAAACCGTTGCGGGGCTTGGTGTTTCTGAGCGCGGTCGTACTCGCCGCCGTGCTCGTCACGGGCACTCTGGTGACTGCCGCCGGACCGCACGCCGGCGACACCAGCCCAACTCGAACGGTGCCGCGGCTCCAGATCGAGATCACCACACTCGTGCACGTCCATTCGACGCTGCTGATCGGCTACCTCGCATTGCTGGTGGGGCTGGGCTTCGGTCTGCTTGCCGTCGCTGCCCCGCGGGCCGTGCTTGTCCGGCTCGGCGTGCTGACCGCGCTGGTGGTAGCTCAGGGCGTGGTCGGAACGGTGCAGTACTTCACCGGTGTGCCCGCCGCGTTGGTGGCCGTTCACGTGGCGGGGGCTGCCGCCGTGACGGGCGGCACCGCGGCGCTATGGGCGGCGATGCGACAGCGGACCAAGGCCGAGCCGCTCCAAGGCTGAACCGACGCATCGCGCGAACTCGCGCTGTTGCAGATCGCGAGTCTGGTCGTCGAGCTGCATCCAACCCAGCGACGGCTCGATGAGCTCCAGTTCGAGTAGCCGCGGATCGTCGATTCCTCCGATGACGTCAACACGCGCGTAGAGGAAGTCCCGGATCGACGTGTTGAGCCGGCCTGCGGCGGCGTCGAGCGCCGCGAAGCCCAGGTCCCAGATCTCGAAGTCGGGGTCAGCCGACGTCAACGTCTCCACCGCGTACGTCCCGGTGGCATCCAGCGAGATGCGCTGACCTTGGGGCGGCAGCATCGCGGCCTTGCTGAACGCGTGCGACTGCTTGCCGCCGAGAAACACCAACGCGGTCTCCCCCGCGTGCTCCACCCGACGGTCATACGGCTGCACCACCACACTGCGACCGTGCGCTTGCAAGTCGGCGGCATGCGTCAGTGCCGCGGCAGGGTCTGTAAATCGTTGCGCGGCAAGCGATCCGGCGCCAGTCGACGGCTTGACCACGATTTCGTCGGCGCTGGGGAGTCGCACGTCGTCGGCGGCGCCGAAAACCTCCGTCGGCACAATCGGCACTCCTCTTGCCGCGAGGTCGAGCAGATAGCGCTTGTCGGCGTTCCAGGCAACCACCTCGGGTGCGTTGAGCAGATGCGGCACCGATGTCGTCCACTGCAGGAATTCGTCGAGCCGCTCGGCATAGTCCCACGTCGCCCGCAGGATGACGACGTCGGCACGCAGCGTGTCGCGGTCGTCCCACGGGCGCCATTTCGCGTGCAGGCCGCGGCGGCGCAGCGCTTCCACCAGGCCGGCGTCGTCGCCGTCACCGTCTGGCAGCGCCTGGCATCCGGCCAGCACGATCCGCGGATGGAACACGTTCGGCCGAGCAAGCTTCATTGCCGGGGATGATAGTGGGATGCACGCAATCGAAGTCGCCGAACACGGCGGTCCAGAGGTCCTGCGTTACGTCGAAAAACCACGGCCTACTCCTGGCCCTGGTCAGGTGCTGATCGAGGCCGAGGCGATTGGCGTCAACTACATCGATACCTACTTCCGCTCGGGCTCCTATCCCCGCGAGCTGCCGTTCATCGTGGGCCAGGAGGTCTGCGGCAGGATCGCAGCGCTGGGCGACGGCGTGGCGGCGCTGCGCGAGGGCGACCGCGTTGTCACGGTCGCAGCCAGCGGCGCGTACGCCGAATACAGCGTCGCCCCAGCCGATTTCGTCGCGTACGTGCCCGACGGGGTGGCACCGGAGGTGGCTGCCTCAGCGCTGCTGAAAGGCATGACGGCCCACTACCTGATCAAGTCGGTCTATCCCGTGCAACAGGGCGACACCGTACTGGTGCACGCGGGGGCCGGCGGTGTGGGGCTGCTGCTGACACAGTGGTTGACCAGCCTGCCCGCGAAGGTGATCACCACCGTGTCGACGCCCGAGAAGGCAGAGCTGTCCCGGCAAGCCGGCGCTGTGGAGGTGCTCGACTACCCCTCGGACCCCGGCGAGTTCGGCGCGCGTATTCGTGACCTGACCGACGGCAACGGGGTGGCCGCGGTGTACGACGGCGTGGGCAGAACCACGTTCGACGCGAGCCTGGCCAGCCTGGCCGTCCGCGGCACGCTGGCGTTGTTCGGCGCCGCGAGCGGTCCGGTGCCGCCAGTGGACCCGCAACGGCTCAATGCGGCCGGCTCGGTGTATCTGACCCGGCCGTCACTGGTGCACTTCACCCGCACCCCTGACGAATTCTCCTGGCGGGCAGGCGAAGTGCTCGATGCGATCGCCGCCGGGTCGATCACCGTGACGGTCAGTGAGCGCTACCCGCTGGCCGAAGCCGCTCGCGCGCACGCCGACCTGCAGGGCCGCAAGACGACAGGCTCGGTGGTTCTGGTGCCGTGAGCACATCGCCCTACAGCAGCGTCGGCAGCGCCAGCACGGAGTCGACGGCCAGCGCACAGAACACGACGGCCAGATAGTTGTTTGACTGCAGGAAAAGCCGCAGCGGCTTGACCGGCTCGCCGCGGCGCACTCCGGCGTACAGCTGATGTGCCATGGTCAAGAACCACGCCCCGGCCAACACCGCGACCACGGCGTACAACCAGCCCGCAGCCAGCGCAAGCACCAGCGTCGCAGCCACCGTCAGCCAGGTGTACACCAGGATCTGCTTGGTCACGTGGCGTTCACTTGCCACCGCGGGCAGCATCGGCACGCCGGCCGCCCGGTAGTCGTCCTTGTAGCGCATCGCCAAGGCCCAGGTGTGCGGCGGTGTCCAAAAGAAAATGATCGCGAACATCGCCAACGCCGGCCAGCTGATGGTGCCGGTGATCGCGGACCACCCGATCATCACCGGCATACATCCGGCCGCACCGCCCCACACCACGTTCTGCGACGTCCGCCGCTTGAGCAGCAACGTGTAGACGAACACGTAGAACCCGATGGTCGCGCCGGCAAGATGCGCCGACAGCAGGTTCGTCGTCCACCACAGCCAGAAGAACGACGCCACCGACAGGGCGACCCCAAATACCAGCGCATGGCTGGTGGGCACCGCCGCGCGGGCAAGCGGCCGCCGCGACGTGCGTTTCATCACTTTGTCGATATCGGCGTCGGCGACGCAGTTCAGCGTGTTGGCCCCAGCGGCCGCCAGCATGCCGCCGATCAAGGTATTGAGCATCAGCAGTGGCGCCACGGTTCCCCGATCCGCCAGCAGCATGGCGGGAATCGCGGTGACCACCAGCAACTCGATGACACGGGGCTTGGTGAGAGCGAGATAACCGAGCAGCGTGGTGCGGATGCGGTGGGACCACGACACGTGGACCCGCTCGCGAATGCTCACGCATGACTCCTCGGCGGGTGGGCTTCTACTACAGGCGATGGTAGACCGCAGGCCCACATGACCCATAGCGCAGGGTCGAACTGCCGGAGCAATCGACCATCCCGGCCCGGCCGCACTAGGGTTGACCTTGTACTTGACCGGCCGGGCTGCCTACCGACCCGAGGAGCGCGTTTGTGACCACGCTTGAGGAGCTCTCCGCCCTTACCCGCCCAAACCACCCCGACGACTGGACCGAGCTCGACTCGCAAGCCGTCGACACGATCCGGGTGCTCGCGGCGGATGCGGTCCAGAAGGTAGGCAACGGCCATCCCGGCACTGCGATGAGCCTGGCGCCGCTGGCCTACACGCTGTTTCAGCGCACCATGCGCCACGATCCCAGCGACACCCACTGGCTCGGCCGCGATCGGTTCATCCTGTCGGCCGGCCACAGCAGCCTGACCCTGTATCTGCAGCTGTTTCTCGGCGGCTTCGGCCTGGAGCTGTCGGACATCGAGTCGTTGCGCACCTGGGGCTCCAAGACTCCCGGCCACCCCGAGTTCCGCCACACCGAAGGCGTGGAGATCACCACCGGCCCGCTGGGTCAGGGACTCGCCTCCGCGGTCGGTATGGCCATGGCCGCACGCTACGAGCGAGGCCTGTTCGACCCCGACGCCGCGCCCGGCGCCAGCCCGTTCGACCACTACATCTACGTGATCGCCTCCGACGGCGACATCGAAGAAGGTGTGACGTCTGAGGCGTCCTCGCTCGCCGGCACCCAGCAGTTGGGCAACCTGATCGTCTTCTACGACAACAACCAGATCTCCATCGAGGACGACACGAAGATCGCGTTGTCCGAGGACACCCCGGCGCGTTATGCGGCCTACGGCTGGCACGTGCAGATCGTGGAGGGCGGCGAGAACGTCGTCGGCATCGAACAGGCGATTGCCGCGGCCAAGGCCGTCACCGACAAGCCGTCGTTCATCGCACTGCGGACCGTAATCGGTTATCCCGCACCGAATTTGATGAACACCGGGAAGGCGCACGGCGCCGCGCTGGGCGAGGAGGAAGTCGCAGAGGTCAAAAAGATCCTCGGCTTCGACCCAGACAAGAAGTTCGAGGTCCGCGACGAGGTGCTGGCACACACCCGCAAGCTGGTGGACCGCGGCCGCGAGGCGCACGAGAAGTGGCAGGCCGACTTCGACGCGTGGGCCGAACGCGAACCGGAGCGCAAGGCGCTGCTGGACCGGCTGATCGCCCAGGAGATGCCCGACGGGTGGGACGACGACCTGCCCTACTGGGAGCCGGGCTCCAAGGCGGTGGCCACCCGGGCGGCCTCCGGCGAGGTGCTCTCGGCGGTGGGGCCGAAGCTGCCTGAGCTTTGGGGCGGATCGGCCGACTTGGCCGGCAGCAACAACACCACGATCAAGGGCGCGGATTCGTTTGGGCCGCCGTCGATTTCGACCAAGGAGTACACCGCGCACTGGTACGGGCGCACGTTGCACTTCGGCGTCCGCGAGCACGCGATGGGTGCGATCCTGTCCGGCATCGTGCTGCACGGCCCCACCCGCGCGTACGGCGGAACGTTCCTGCAGTTCTCCGACTACATGCGCCCGGCCGTCCGGCTGGCCTCACTGATGGACATCGACACCATCTACGTCTGGACGCACGACTCGATCGGGCTGGGCGAGGACGGGCCGACCCACCAGCCGATCGAGCACCTCGCCGCACTGCGTGCGATCCCGCAGCTGTCGGTGGTGCGGCCCGCCGATCCCAACGAAACGGCTTACGCCTGGCACACCATCCTGTGTCGCGGCGCCGGCAGCGGTCCCGTCGGGTTGATCCTGACCCGCCAGGGTGTGCCGGTCTTGGAGGGCACCAGCCGCGACGGTGTCGCGCGCGGCGGTTACGTGCTCGGCGGAGGCAACCCGTCCGACGACGCCGACGTGATCATCATCGCCACCGGTTCGGAAGTACAGCTTGCGGTGGAGGCCAGAAAGCTGTTGGCGGAGCGCGACATCAACGCCTACGTCGTCTCGATGCCGTGCGTGGAATGGTTCGAGTCGCAGCCGCAGGAGTACCGCGACAGCGTGCTGCCGCCGGACGTGCCGGCACGCGTCGCAGTCGAAGCGGGGGTCGCCCAGAGCTGGTACAAGTTCGTCGGCGACACCGGGGAGATCGTGTCGATCGAGCACTACGGCGAGTCGGCCGACTACAAGACGCTGTTCCGCGAGTTCGGTTTCACCGCAGAAGCCGTCGTCGCCGCCGCGGAACGAGCAATCGACAACTGAAGCGAAAGGCTCTGCGATGACCCAGAATCCGAATCTCGCCGCGCTGTCGGCGGCCGGTGTATCGGTGTGGCTGGACGACCTGTCCCGGGACCGGCTGCGGACCGGCAATCTGCAGAACCTCATCGACACCCGATCCGTGGTGGGTGTCACCACCAACCCGACGATCTTCCAGACCGCGCTGTCCAAGGGGCAGGCCTACGACGAGCAGATCGCCGAACTGGCCGAGCGCGGCGCCGACGTGGACGCGGCGATCCGCACCGTCACCACCGACGACGTCCGGGAAGCCTGCGACGTGCTGCGCCCGCAGTGGGAGGGCTCCGACGGCGTCGACGGCCGGGTGTCCATCGAGGTGGACCCGCGGCTCGCCCATGACACCGACAAGACGGTCCAGCAGGCGATCGAACTGTGGAAGATCGTCGACCGGCCGAACCTGCTGATCAAGATTCCCGCCACCGACGCCGGCCTGCCGGCCATCACATCCACTTTGGCCGAAGGCATTTCAGTCAACGTGACGCTGATCTTCTCGGTCGAACGCCACCGCGCCGTGATGGACGCCTACCTCGCCGGACTGGAGTCCGCTAAGAAGGCCGGTCACGACATCTCCAAAATCCATTCCGTCGCATCGTTTTTCGTGTCCCGCGTCGACACGGAGATCGACAAGCGGCTGGAGAAGATCGGCAGCGACGAGGCGCTCGCGCTGCGCGGGCAGGCCGGTGTGGCCAACGCGCGCCTGGCCTACGCCGCGTACGAGGAAGTGTTCGTCGGCGGTGACCGCTACGAAGCGATGAAGGCCGACGGCGCCCGCGTGCAGCGGCCACTGTGGGCGTCGACGGGCGTGAAGAACCCGGAGTACTCCGACACCCTCTACGTCACCGAGCTCGTCGCCCCCAACACCGTCAACACCATGCCCGAAAAGACCATCGAGGCCGTCGCCGACCACGGTGTCATCACGGGCGACACCGTCACCGGCCGCGCCGGCGAGGCGCAGGAGGTGTTCGACAAACTCGACGCGTTGGGCGTCGACCTGCGCGACGTGTTCCTCGTGCTCGAAAACGAAGGCGTCGAGAAGTTCGAGAAATCCTGGCACGAGCTTCGGGACGCCACGCAGGAACAGCTCGACGCCGCCAAGAAATGACAGGGGCGGAGACCGGATCCGCGGCGGCTGCAGCGGAGTGGCGTAACCCGTTGCGCGACAAGCGCGACAAGCGCATGCCGCGCATCGCGGGGCCGTGCGGTGTGGTGATTTTCGGTGTCACCGGCGACCTTGCCCGCAAGAAGCTGATGCCCGCGATCTACGACCTGGCCAACCGCGGGCTGCTGCCACCGACGTTCGCGCTCGTCGGATTCGCCCGCCGCGACTGGGCCGACGAGGACTTCGGCAAGGTCGTCTACGACGCGGTCAAGCAGCACGCCCGCACTCCGTTCCGCAAGGAGGTATGGGACCGGCTCGCCGAGGGGTTCCGGTTCGTGCAGGGCACATTCGACGACGACGCCGCGTTCGCGCGGCTGGCCGAAACGCTGGACAAGCTCGACGCTGAGCGCGGCACCGGCGGCAATCACGCGTTCTACCTTGCGATCCCGCCCAAGGCGTTCCCGCTTGTCTGCGAGCAGCTGTCCAAATCGGGGCTGGCACGGCAGCAAGAGGGCAAGTGGAGCCGGGTGGTGATCGAGAAGCCGTTCGGCCATGACCTGCAGAGCGCACGCGAACTGAACGCCGTGGTGAACAGCGTTTTCCCGGAAGACACCGTGTTCCGGATCGACCACTACCTGGGTAAGGAGACGGTGCAGAACATCCTGGCACTGCGCTTCGCCAACGAACTGTTCGAACCGATCTGGAACAGCCACTACGTCGACAGCGTGCAGATCACGATGGCCGAGGACATCGGGCTGGGCGGACGAGCCGGCTACTACGACGGGATCGGCGCCGCCCGTGACGTGATCCAGAACCACCTGCTGCAACTGCTCGCGCTGACCGCGATGGAAGAGCCCATCAACTTCCACCCGCGCGAACTGAAAGAGGAGAAAGTCAAGGTCCTTTCGGCGGTACGGCTGGCCGAGCCGTTGTCGGAGACGACCTCGCGGGGACAGTACACAGCCGGCTGGCAGGGCAGCTCGAAGGTGGTCGGGCTGCTCGACGAAGAGGGCTTCTCCAAGGATTCCAAGACCGAAACGTTCGCGGCGATCACACTCGACATCGACACCCGCCGCTGGGCCGGCGTGCCGTTCTACCTGCGGACCGGAAAGCGGTTGGGCCGCAGGGTGACCGAGATCGCGATGATCTTCAAGCGGGCTCCCCATCTGCCGTTCGACCAGACGATGACCGAGGAGCTCGGCCAGAACGCGCTCGTCATCCGGGTGCAGCCGGACGAGGGCATCACCATGCGGTTTGGCTCCAAAGTCCCGGGCAGCGCCATGGAAGTTCGCGACGTCAACATGGATTTCTCGTACGGCGCAGCGTTCGCCGAGGATTCACCAGAGGCCTACGAGCGGCTGATCCTCGACGTGCTGCTGGGCGAGCCGTCGCTGTTTCCCGTCAACCAGGAAGTCGAACTCTCCTGGGAGATCCTCGATCCCGTCTTGGATTATTGGGCGACGCACGGCCGACCCGACCCGTACGAGGCCGGCACGTGGGGTCCTGAGTCGTCGTTCGAGATGCTGCGGCGCACCGGCCGGGAATGGCGGCGGCCGTGATCGTCGAGATGCCCGACACCACCACCAACGACATCGCCAAGCGGATCACGGCACTGCGCGAAGAGGGCGGTGCGATCACGCTGGGCCGCGTGCTGACACTTGTGATCGCGTTGGACATCGGCAATCTGAACGAAGACGCCATCGAGGCGGCCACGTCGGCCAGCCGTGAGCATCCTTGCCGGATCATCGCGGTGGTGCCCGACGAACCGTTCGCGGAGACACCGCGGTTGGACGCTCAGCTGCGCGTCGGCGGTGACGCCGGGGCCGGAGAAGTCGTGGTACTGCGCATCTCCGGTCCGCTGGCCGCGCACGCCCACAGCGTGGTGCTGCCGTTCCTACTGCCGGACACCCCGGTGGTGGCGTGGTGGCCAGGTGTCGCACCAGCCGTTCCCGCCCAGGATCAGTTGGGCCGGTTGGCGATTCGGCGGATCACCGATGCGACCGGCGCCGAGGATCCGCTCGAGGCGATCAAGAGCCGCCTGCCCGGCTATACGCCAGGCGACACCGATTTGGCGTGGAGCCGCATCACGTACTGGCGCGCGCTGCTGGCGTCGGCGCTCGATCAGCCGCCGTTCGAGCCGGTGAGCTCCGTGCTGGTGTCCGGGCTGAAGAACGAACCAGCGCTCGATATCTTGGCCGGCTGGCTGGCGTCGCGGATCGACGGTCCGGTGCGGCGCGCAGTCGGCGACCTCAAGGTCGAGCTGACCCGACCGACGGAAACGGTCACACTCAGTCGTCCACAAACCGGGTCGACGGCCACGCTCAGCCGCACAGCCCGGCCCGACGCTTTACTTCCCTTGGCGCGCAGGACGACTCGCGAATGCCTGGCCGAGGATTTGCGCCGACTCGACCCCGACCAGATCTACGAAGAAGCGCTCCGCGGAATCGACAAGGTGCAGTACGTATGAGTACATCGGTCCACACATACCCCGACAGCGCGACATTGGTGGCCGGCGTAGGCGAGCGGCTTGCCGAGGAGATCGCGTCGGTGGTGCGGTTTCGTGGCCGGGCGATGGTCGTGCTGACCGGCGGCGGCACCGGCATCGGAGTGTTGCAGCATCTCGGCGAGCACGGCGGTGGCATCGACTGGTCGCGGGTGCATCTGTTCTGGGGTGACGATCGGTTCGTGCCGGAGGACGACGACGAGCGCAACTTCCGCCAGGCCCGCGCCGCGCTGCTCGACAAGATCGACATCCCCGCCGAGAACGTGCATCCCATGGCCGCAAGTGACGGCGAATTCGGCGACGACATCGAGGCCGCGGCCCAGGCCTACGAACGCGAACTCGCCGCTCAGGCCGACCCCGGTCAGTCGGCTCCGCAATTCGACGTGCACCTGCTGGGCATGGGTCCGGAAGGCCATGTGAACTCGCTGTTTCCGCACTCCGCGGCGGTGCGAGAGAAGCAGCGCTTGGTAGTCAGCGTCGAGGATTCGCCCAAGCCGCCGCCGCGGCGAATCACGTTGACACTGCCGGCAATTCAACGATCGCGCGAGGTCTGGCTGATCGTCTCGGGTGCGGGCAAAGCGGATGCGGTGGCTGCGGCGGTAGACGGCGCAGACCCCGTGTCGGTGCCCGCGGCCGGCGCCGTCGGGCGAGACGCCACCGTCTGGTTCCTCGACAAGGCGGCAGCGGGAAAGCTCGGCGACGGGTCATAATGACCGGCATGACAGACAAGGGTGGCGCGCGCACCGGCCGGGAACGGATCAAGACCTTGGCTCAGGCAGCGCTCAATGCCGACCTCACCGTCGAGCAGGTCGACACAGTCCTGAACAACCTCATGAAATCCTTGTCGGCGCTCGACAAGTCGATCGAAGGCCTGGACGGGTCGCTGGTCACCTTCAACAGCAGCTTGGACTACCTCAACGACACGCTCAACCGTCTGGAGGGAATCGTCGACCGCGTCGAACGCATCGTCGGCATCGGTGAGGCCGCGGTCGCTCCGTTGGCAGCGACCGAAACCGCAGTCCGCCAGGTGGTGAAGAAGATTCGCGACCGCACGCACCTGTAGGCAATTATTCGCCGATCACCGGGGGTGCGACCAGCGGCAGTTCACCGACCAGTTCGTTGGTGTTGCCGGCCGACACCAGATATCGCGGCGAACGATGCTGCTGGGTGTCGTCGCGCCACAGCCCGCCGGGATAGGCCGTCCCGACCAACGGTGTGACCGACGACGTCGACCGGACCGGGTTCGGTGGGGTGCTCTGCCCGGCCGTGGGCACACCGGTCGGTGGCGGCGTCGCCGTGGCTGCCGGTTCGAAGGGTGCCGACGGTGCGCCGCTGAGCGATGGCGCCACCGCAGCGCTGCTTGGCGGCGAGTGCCACGCCGGCAGCGGATTGGTGACGCCAGCTGGATGCGTGGCACCTCTCACTGGATCGAAGGGCAGCGCGAGAGGCGGGGCAGGCCCGATATGAAACGGCGTCGCCCCGGGAACCGGACCGGTGGGCGACGTTCCCGGCGCCGGTATGGCCGGCAGCGGAATCGTGTCTTCGGTGCTGCCCAGCGGGAACGGCTCGGGTGGCGATGGAAGATCGGCGACCGCGTTGCCCGCCGCCACGGCGGGTCCGCTGTAGAGCTGGCGGACTTGCGACAGCGCCTCGTCGAGACGCTGTGCCGCCGAATCCCCTTCGTCCGGCGCGGTGATGCACGCCCGCAGATCACCGGCGGCGCGAGACAACTCCCCCAGGTGCACAGCCAGCGATCGGCACGAGGTCAAGCCGTCGAGGGAGCCGGTGATGTAGCGCCGCAACGCCTCTGCAGCCGCCTCGGCTCCTTGACCTCGCCATCCCTGCTCGAGTTGCCCGCAGACTCCGCGCAACAGAGCGGTCAGTACGTCACGAATGTCGTCGATCGCGGCGTGCCAGTCGTCGACGCGGCGCGAGATCCGAACCGGATCGAGTCTGGCCTGCATGTCCATCACCGCGGCGTGCGACCACACGCCGGGAGTCCAGTCGTCCGGCGTTAGAGCCACGACTTCCCTATCGCAGCGCGGTCGGCGTCACCATAACCGCTTGTGCTGCTGCGGAATTGGGCAGCAATGGCGGCGAGGTTCGCGGCGTGGGTGTCGAGCAGCCACCGCAGCGAGTTCGCACCCACCGCTTTGTCCTGCAGCAGCTGCGCCCATCCTCGGCCCTCTTCGCAGTCACCGAGCCAGCCGTCATGGACTCCGTCAGTGAATCGTTCAACCGAGCGGGCTTTCGCGGTGAGGTCTGCGGCGGCCGCGTCACACAGCGCTGCCGCGTCGGGTCCGCCTTGCGGGGTGAGGTACACGTCGGCCATGTTCCTACGACGCATCCGCGGCCGCGAACGGTTCCGTCACCCGCTGTTGCGCAGGGCCGACGCGAGGCCGTTCATGGTGAGAAGGATGCCGCGCTGCACGAGTTCGTCGTCGTCGCCGCCGCGGTACCGGCGAAGCAACTCCACCTGCAGGTGGTTCAGCGGCTCCAGATACGGGAAGCGGTTGAACACCGATCGGGCCAGCGCGGGATTGTCGGCCAGGAGGTCGTCTTGACCCGTGATCAGCTGGTGCATTCTGATGGTGCGCTGGTGTTCGGTGACGATCTTGTCGAACACGCGCCGCCGCAACGCCTCGTCGGGCACCAGTTCCGCATATCGGGCGGCTAGCCCCATGTCCGACTTCGCCAGCACCTGAGCCATGTTCGACAGCACGGTGGAGAAGAAGGGCCAGCGGTGGTACAGGTCCTGCAGCACCTCGAGGCCACCGTCGCGGTCGGCGAGCCATTGCTCGATGGCGCTGCCCGTCCCGTACCAGCCGGGCAGCATCACGCGCGACTGGCTCCACGCCAGCACCCACGGGATCGCCCGCAGATCAGAGATCGACGTGGTCTGCTTGCGCGAGGTCGGGCGGCTGCCGATATTGAGTGCGCCGATCTCACTGACCGGGGTGGAGGCGGTGAAGTAGTCGACGAAACCCGTTGTGCGGTGGACTAATTCGGCATATGCGCGGTGGGCAAGTTCGGCGAGTTCGTCGAGCACCCGATACGCCTGTTCGGCGTCGTCGCCGAGGCCTTCCGTGTCCAGCAGTGTGGCTTCCAGCGTGGCGGCAACCAACGTTTCGAGGTTGCGCCGGGCGACGCGCGGTTCGGCGTACTTGGCGGCGATCACCTCGCCCTGTTCGGTGAGACGCAGCGACCCGGACACCGCGCCGGGTGGTTGCGCGAGTATCGCGTCGTAGCTCGGACCGCCGCCGCGACCGACGGTGCCGCCGCGACCATGGAACAGCCGCAACCGAATACCGGCCTTGCGCGCGGTCTCGACCAGATCGAGTTCGGCGCGGTACAGCGCCCAGTTCGCGGCCAGGTAACCGCCGTCTTTGTTGGAGTCGGAATACCCGAGCATCACCTCTTGACTGTCGCCACGCGCGCGAACCAGTGTCCGGTACACCGGAAGGTCAAGTGCCGCTTGCAGAATCGAGGCGCCGCGCTGCAGGTCGTCGATCGTCTCGAACAGCGGGACGATGCCCACGGGCGAGCACGGTTCGTCGCCGGCGGCATCCAGCAGCCCGCCCTCGCGCAGCAGGATCGCCGCCTCGAGCATGTCCGACACCGAGCGGCACATCGACACGATGTAGGTAGGCACCGCTTCCGGACCCAACACCCGCACGGCCCGGGCCGCGGCAATCACGATGTCGACTTCCTTGCGCGCCAGCTCGGACAGTTGAGCGTTCTCGCGAGTCAGCGGCCGGCGAGTGGCCAGCTCTGAAGCCAGCAGCTCGACGCGTTCCGGCTCCGGCAGGGACCGGTAGTCGGAATGCACGCCGGCCCAGTCCAGCAGCTCGGCCACCACTTCCTCGTGCACGTCGGAGTTCTGCCGCATGTCGAGGCTGGAGAGGTGAAAACCGAAGACCCGCACAGATTCTCGTAAGTGGGCCAGCCGGTCGTCGGCCAGAAGATCGCTGCGGTGACCGCGCAGCGACGTGTCCACGACGTCGAGGTCGGCGAGCAGCTCGTCGGGCGACTGGTAGGGCGCCATGCCCAAGTCGAGTTGCGGGCCGGGCTGGCGGTCCAGCTTTTGCTGCGCGGTAGCGGTCAGCCGCGCCCGAATCACGCGCAGTGCCCGCCGATACGGCTCGTCGAGCCTGGCCTGTTCGTCGTTGCGGTCGGCCAGCGCCGCCAGCTCGTCGGTGACCTTCACCAGCCGCGCCGACATCGAAAGCTGTTCTTCCAGCGCGGCGAGCGCGGAAAGGTAGTGCTGGAACGCGGTGTGGGCAGCGCTGTCGGTCGCGTGCCGCACGACGTCGGCTGTCACGTTGGGATTGCCGTCGCGGTCACCGCCGATCCACGACCCCGGCCGCAGAATCGGCTCTTCGAGCAAGTGGGCACCGGGCCAGCGCGCGTGCAGCGCCTCGCGAACCTCCGCGTTGACCTCAGGGATCACCTGCAGAAACGAGGCTTGGAAATAACGCAGGCCGACTTGAATTTCGTCTTGAATCCTCAAGCGCTGCAATCTGATCAGCGCTGTCTGCCAGAGCCGCAGCACTTGACGGCGCAGCTCCGTTTCGATGTCGCGCCCGTCGGGCGTCTCGCGGTGGCCGTGTAGCCGCAACCTCATCAGTTCGGTGATGCGGTGCTGCGTCTCGAACACCGTGCGGCGTCGCGTCTCGGTCGGGTGGGCGGTGATCACCGGCGACACCAGCGCATCGCGGAGTGCTTCGGCGATCGTCGGCGAATCCAATTGAGCCGCATCAAGTTTGCGGTACGTGGCGGCCAGGCTGCTGTCTTGTGGCGGCTCACCCGCCGCGACGTGGATGGCGCGGCGCCGTTCCCGGTGGATGTCCTCGGCGACGTTTGCCAGCAGCGCGAAATGGCTGAAGGCGCGGATCACCGGGATCGCCTCGCGGACGTCGATGCCGTCGAACATCCGCGCCAGCTCCGTGCGGTCGATCTCCGAACGGCGGACCCGAAAGGACTCGACGCGGGCGCGTTCGACGAGGTCGAACACTTCCTCGCCGTTCTGCTCGCGGACGGTGTCGCCGAGGATGCCGCCGAGCAGCCGGATGTCTTCGCGCATCGGCTCGGTCGCCTCGCGTCCCAGCTGGGTGCGGTGCACCGCTCCGATGGGCGCCAGTGCGTCGGGAACCTCAGCCATGAGCCAAGTATCGGTGTGCTTCAGGCGCCCCGCACGGCGTGGCAGTTGTCAGCTGTATTTGATCATCAGACCGACGCCGATGATCGAGACCAGCCAGATCCCGACCACGAACAACGTCACCCGGTCGAGGTTCTTCTCCACCACCGTCGAGCCGGACAGACTCGACTGGACGCCGCCGCCGAACAGCGTCGACAGGCCGCCGCCCTTGGCGCGGTGCAGCAGCACGAGCAACACCACCAAGATGCTGGTGATCACCAGCAGGATCTGCAGGGCCATCTCCATGGCCGCTACCCTACCGTCTTCAACCGGGCAGGTCGGGCAGCGGGCCGCCGGCGGCGATGGCCGACATGATCGCGAACTGCTCGCCGTCCAGGGATGCACCGCCCACCAGCGCGCCGTCCACATCCGCCTGCGCAACGATGTCGCCGATGTTCTTGGCGTTCACCGACCCGCCATACAGCACCCGGATCGCGTCGGCGACCTGTGGGGACGTCAGCTTGGCCAGCTCGTCGCGGATCGCCTTGCACACCTCTTGGGCGTCGGCTGCGCTGGCCACCCGACCGGTGCCGATGGCCCACACCGGTTCGTAGGCGATCACCACCTGGGCGATCTGCTCCTGCGACAGCCCGGCGAGCGATCCGCGCAACTGCTCGACGTTGTGCGCGACGTGGTTGCCCGCCTCGCGGACCTCGAGGTGCTCGCCGATGCACACGATCGGGATCAGCTCGTGGCGGAACGCGGCGGCCGCCTTCGCGGCGACGAGCTCGTCGTCCTCGTTGTGGTAGGTGCGGCGCTCGGAGTGCCCGACCACAACGTAGGTGCAGCCCAGCTTGTTGAGGAACGCGCCGCTGATCTCTCCGGTGTAGGCGCCCTGGTCGTGCTGCGAAATGTCCTGGCCGCCGTACGTCAGCTTGAGCTTGTCACCGTCGACCAGCGTCTGCACCGAGCGCAAGTCGGTGAACGGCGGCAGCACGGCGACGTCGACCTTGTCGAAGTACTTCTCCGGCAGCGAGAACGCGATCTTCTGCACCAGCGCGATCGCTTCGAAGTGGTTGAGGTTCATTTTCCAATTGCCGGCGATCAGCGGCTTACGGCTCACGATTGCAGTACCTCTCACTCTTCTAGGACAGCGAGGCCCGGCAGTGTCTTGCCCTCAAGGTATTCCAGCGAGGCACCGCCGCCGGTGGAAATGTGCGAGAAGCCGTCTTCGGGCAATCCCAGCGCCCGCACGGCCGCGGCCGAGTCGCCACCGCCGACCACGCTGAAGGCGCCCTTGCGGGTGGCGCCGATGATCGCTTCAGCTACGCCCTTGGTGCCGGCGGCGAACGCCGGGAACTCGAAAACGCCCATCGGACCATTCCAGAACACGGTCTTGGCGTTCGAGAGCAGGGCCGTGAACCGCTTCACCGATTCCGGCCCGATGTCCAATCCCATCTTGTCGTCCGGGATCTGGCCTGCGCTGACAGTTTGTGAAGGCGAGTCGGCCTTGAATTCGTCGGCGACGACGATGTCGACCGGCAGGTGGATGACATCGGCATGGGTCTCGAGAAGTTCCTTGCAGGTGTCGATCATCTCGGGCTGTACCAGCGACTTGCCCACCGAAACCCCATGGGCGGCAAGGAAAGTGAAGCACATGCCGCCGCCGATCACCAGGCTGTCGGCCTTGGTGGCCAACTGCTCGATGACCGCGAGCTTGTCGGACACCTTGGACCCGCCCAGCACCACCGCATAGGGCCGCTCGGTGGAACTGGTGAGCTGGTGCAGCACATTGACTTCCGCCTCGACGAGCCTGCCGGCATAGTGCGGCAACAGCGTAGCGACGTCGTACACCGACGCCTGCTTGCGGTGCACCACCCCGAAGCCGTCGGACACGAAAGCACCGTCGGGCTCGACGAGTTCGGCGAGCTGACGAGCCAGCGCCATCCGTTCGGTGTCGTCCTTGCTGGTTTCCCGCGGGTCGAACCGGACGTTCTCGAGCAGCAGTACGTCGCCGTCCGTCAGGCCCTCGGCGCGGGCGAGAGCGTCCGCGCCGACGACGTCCCCGGCCAGTTGGACATGCCGGCCCAGCGCGTCACTGAGAGCCGCGGCAACCGGTTTCAGCGAGAACTTCGGGTCCGGACCGCTTTTGGGACGACCGAGGTGCGCGGTGATGACGACCTTCGCGCCGGCCTCGGCCAACGCCTTCAGCGTGGGCGCCGACGCGGTGATCCGGCCCGGATCGGTGATGCGGCCGTCGTCGTCGAGCGGGACGTTGAGGTCGGAGCGCACCAGCACTCCCCGTCCCGAAACTCCTTGTGCCAGAAGATCTTCGAGAGTAGGCAAGCCGGCCATGTCTACAGGGACTTGCCCACCAGCGCGACGAGGTCGACGAGCCGGTTGCTGTAGCCCCACTCGTTGTCGTACCAGGACACCACCTTGGCCTGGTTCTCGATGACCTTGGTCAGCCCGGAGTCGAAGATCGACGAGTGCGGGTCGGTGACGATGTCGCTGGACACGATCGGAGCGTCGTAGTACTTGAGGATGCCCTTGAGTTTGCCCTCGGCGGCGGCCTTGAACGCGGCGTTGATGTCCTCGACGCTGGCCGACTTGGAGATCTCGGCAGTCAGGTCGGTGACCGAGCCGGTAGGAATCGGCACGCGCAGCGCGTAGCCGTCGAGCTTGCCGTTCAGCTCGGGAAGCACCAGGCCGATGGCCTTGGCGGCACCGGTGGACGTCGGCACGATGTTCAGCGCGGCGGCCCGAGCGCGGCGCAGGTCCTTGTGCGGGCCGTCTTGCAGATTCTGGTCTTGCGTGTACGCGTGGATGGTGGTCATCAGACCGCGGACGATGCCGAACTCGTCGTGCAGCACTTTGGCAAGTGGCCCAAGGCAATTCGTGGTGCACGACGCGTTGCTGATGATGTTCTGGCTGCCGTCGTACTTGTCGTCGTTGACGCCGAGCACGACGGTGAGGTCTTCGCCCTTGGCGGGCGCGGAGATGATGACCTTCTTCGCGCCTGCTTCGAGGTGACCCTTGGCCTTGGCGGCGTCGGTGAACAAGCCGGTGGATTCGACGACGACGTCGACGCCGAGGTCACCCCACGGCAGCGCGGAGGGGCCTTCCTTGAGCTCGAGGGCCTTGATCTTGTTGGAGCCGACGACGATCGTGTCGTCGCCTTCGAGGCTGACGTCCTGCGGGAACCGGCCGAGAATCGAGTCGAATTTCAGCAGATGCGCCAAGGTGGCGTTGTCGGTGAGGTCGTTGACCGCCACGACCTCGAGGTCGGTGCTCTTGCCTTCGGCCTTCTGCGCTTCGAGGGCCCGGTAGAAGTTGCGTCCGATGCGACCGAAGCCGTTGATACCTATCCGGACCGTCACGTCTGTCTCCTTGGTCTGATGATTTCTCCCGGCCAGCCTAGTGGGAGGGCCTTTTCGCCGTGCGGCCGGTGGTGACGGCAGTGATCTGGTTAACGTGGTCGAGGTGCGCTACGAAGTGACCGACGACGACACCGCCGAGCGGGTCGGCAGCGGCGACGTTCCGGTGCTCGCGACGCCGCGGTTGATCGCATGGCTGGAAGCGGCGACGGTCCTGGCGGCCGCGCCGTTCACGGCGGCGGGCCAGACGACGGTCGGGACCGCGGTACGCGTCGAACATCGCCGGGCGACGAAGGTGGGCGGGATCGTCGAAGTCTCCGCCGAGCCGCCTGCGGCGCCTGACGGCCGGAGTCTGACATTCCGGGTTCGGGCCGTCGACGATTCGGGTCAGGTGGTTGCTGCCGGCGAAATCGACCGCGCGATCGTCGACCGGGAGAAGTTCTTGGCGCGCTTCGGCTGAGCCGTCGCCTGACGAGCCTCTAGATCGGGTGCGCCTCGAACCACTCCAGCAAGAGGTCGGCCGCTTTGTCGGGTTCTTGGTCGGGGATCCAATGCGAAACACCACGCAGCACTTCGAAGCGGTATTCGGCGCTGACGTATCGGGCCGTGTCACGGGCAGGCTTTTCCGTGAGCGCGATGTCGTCGTCGCTCCAGACGTACAGGGAGGGCACCGAGATCTTCTGGTTGGTCGTCCGGAAATCGTTCAGCGGAATCGCCCGGTACCAATTGAGCGCCGCCGTGAGCACACCAGGTTCGGCCATTCCCTTGGCATCTCGCTCGGCCGCCTGCGGGCTCTGGCCTGCCCTGCGCAGGAACCGGGCCATCAGTGCGGCTTTGCCCTTTCGTCCCAACAGCATCCGTTCGGGCAACCAGGGCAGCTGGAAGAAGAACATGTACCAGGATGCGAGACCCTGCCGGCTCGTGACGAAAGACTTGAGGAACGCCGCCGGGTGCGGGACCGAGAAGATCGACAGCGAGGCAAGACGTTCCGGGTACTCAGCGGCTGTCGCCCACGCCGCGAGAGCACCCCAGTCGTGCCCGACGAGGTGAACCCGGCTAGCGCCTACGGTGTCGATCAACGCGCGAACGTCCTCGACCAATTCCGGTGTGCGGTAGTCCCGCCGCCGCGGCGGCCGAGCGCCGGGCGAATAGCCACGCTGGTTCGGCGCGATGCACCGGTAGCCGCGCGGTGTCAGCCGCTCGATCACCCCGTTCCAGCTGCTGTTGAACTGCGGAAAGCCGTGCAGCAACACCACCACCGGACCGTCCGCCGGCCCTTCGTCGAGGTAGTCGAACGTCAGCTCGCCGCGGCGGTATTGCTTCACTATGCGTCCTCGAGAAGATCCGGGGTCACCGCCGACTCGGTGTCGGGGATGCCGTCCTGTTTGGCTTTTCTGTCGGCCATCGACAACAACCGCCGAATACGGCCTGCCACAGCGTCTTTCGTCATCGGCGGATCGGCGAGCCGGCCGAGTTCTTCCAACGACGCCTGTCGATGCTCCACTCGCAGCTTGCCCGCCGCAGCCAGATGGTCCGGCACCGTGTCGCCCAGAATCTCCAACGCCCGTTCCACCCGCGCCGCCGCCGCCACCGCCGCGCGTGCCGACCGCCGCAGGTTCGCATCGTCGAAATTGGCCAGCCGATTGGCGGTCGCCCGGACTTCGCGGCGCATGCGCCGCTCCTCCCATGTCAGCCTGCTGTCCTGCGCACCCATCCGCGTCAACAACGCCCCGATCGCCTCGCCGTCGCGCACCACGACGCGGTCACTGCCCCGCACCTCGCGCGCCTTGGCGCTGATTCCCAGCCGCCGCGCCGCACCGACGAGCGCCAGCGCCGCCTCCGGGCCGGGGCAGCTCACCTCCAGGGCCGACGAGCGTCCCGGCTCGGTCAACGAGCCGTGCGCCAAGAAGGCGCCGCGCCACGCGGCCTCCGCGTCCGCAACGCTGCCACCGACCACATGCGCCGGCAGCCCCCGCACCGGCCGGCCGCGCAGATCCAGCAGTCCGGTCTGGCGCGCCAGCGCCTCACCGTCTTTGGCCACTCGCACCACGTAACGGGTGTTCTTGCGAATCCCGCTGGCCGACAACACATGTACGACGGCGTTGTAGCCGTACAGGTCGAAGATGTCCTTCCGGAGCCGCCGCGCGATGATTCCGAGATCGACCTCGGCCTCGACGATCACTCGGCCGCCCACGATGTGCAGGCCGCCGGCGAAGCGCAGCAGCGCCGCAACTTCCGCCTTTCGCGCGCTCACCGAATTGACGACCAACCTGCTCAACTCGTCTTTGACCTCGGCGGTCATCGCCACGCGTCGTCACCTCCCGGTCCCTCTAACCGGCCGGCCGCAGGGGTCGGCACCGTGGGTGCCATCGGCATCGCTGATGCGCGGACCCGCACGCTGTCCAACACCGCAGCCAACTTCGCCGGATCGTGCAGGGACGTACCCGGCCGCGCTACGTCAGCAAACTTTACTTCCGCGTTGAGCAGCGTGGCCGTGCGCCGCAATTGGTCCCGCTCGCGGTCGCTGGGAACGCGTTCCGCGTCGACGATGATCTCGTCGACGCGGAAGCCGGGCGCGTGCTGTGACAGCACGTGAAGATGCCGTTCCGCAGAAAACCCGGCCGTCTCGCCCGGCTCGGCGGCCAGATTCAGCACCAGCGCCCGACGAGCCGACGTGGCTTGCAACGCCGCCGCGAGACCGGGGACCAGCACATGCGGAATCACGCTGGTGAACCACGAACCTGGGCCCAGCACAACGAGATCCGCAGCGAGGATCGCATCCACCGCCTGGCGGGTGGCCGGTGGATCGCCGGGCAGCAGCCGAACGCGTCGGACTTTTCCCGGCGTCGTCGCCACCGCGACCTGGCCGCGGATCACCCGGCTCATCCTCGGGTCGGACTCGAGCCCGGCGACGTCGGCCTCGATCTGCAGGGCGATCGGGCACATCGGCAGCACCCGGCCCTTGACACCCAAGATCCGCCCGAGTTCGTCGAGCGCGGCCACCGGGTCGGCCAGCACCTCGTTGAGCCCAGCAAGCAACAGATTGCCGATCGGATGACCGGCCAGCGCGCCGCTGCCGCCGAACCGGTGCTGCAGAATCGTGGCCCACAGTCGCCCGTACCGGCTGTCGGAAGCCAGAGCCGCCAACGCCATTCGAAGGTCACCCGGAGGTACGACGTCCAGCTCACTGCGCAGCCGGCCCGACGAACCGCCGTCGTCGGCGACGGTGACCACAGCGGTGACATGCGGGGTCAGCCGGCGCGCGGCGGACAGCGTCGCATACAACCCGTGCCCGCCGCCGAGCGCGACGATGCGGTGACTCATTCGCGGCCCAGATCCCGGTGCAGCACGCGCACCGACAGTTCGTCGTGCGGTTGCAACCGTTCGGCCAGCGCCTCAGCCATCGCGACACTCCGGTGTTTGCCGCCGGTGCAGCCGATGGCGACGGTCATGTAACGCTTCCCCTCCCGTCGGTATCCCTCGACGACGAGGGATAGCAGTCGATCGTAGGTGTCGAGGAACTCTTCGGCACCGGGTTGAGCCAACACGTATTCGCGCACCGCCGGGGCTTGCCCGGTTTGGGGGCGCAGTTCGTCGACCCAGTGCGGATTCGGCAGGAAACGGACATCCATCACCATGTCGGCGTCCATCGGCAACCCGTACTTGAATCCGAACGACTCAACCGTGACGCTGGTGTGCGCGACGGCCTCCCCACCGAACGCCCGCTCGATGCTCTCACGCAGCCCGCGCACCGACAGCGTGGAGGTGTCGATGATCAGGTCGGCTCCCTCCCGCAGCGGGGCCAGCATCCTGCGTTCGGCGGCGATGCCTTCAGCCAGCGTCTGGTCGCCCTGCAGCGGGTGGCTACGTCGCACCTGCTCGTAGCGGCGGACCAGGATGTCGTCGGACGCCTCCAAGAACAACACCTGGGGCCAGATGCCTCGGGCCGCCAAATCCTTACGCACCCATTCCAAATCGCCGGTGAATCCGCGTGAGCGCACGTCGAGCACCACCGCCAGCTGGGTGATCCGCGACCCGGCTGCCAGCCCGAGATCGACCATCTGCGCTATCAGCTCCGGCGGCAAATTGTCGGCGACGTACCACCCGAGGTCCTCGAGCACCTTGGCGGCGGTGCCACGTCCCGCACCCGACAGACCGGTCACCAGGACGACGTCGATCCCTGACTTCACCGCAGCCCCGTCGCCGGAGGTGTCTCGCAGCTCTTCGCCTGTGCCCTGGTCTGTCATCCGGATGCCCTGCTTCGATCATCGCCCATTGCGGCGGGCTCCGCGCCGGTTCCCGGCGAATCTGCGATTGCCGTCTCGTTCCTCGCGTCGTCGGCTCCGAGCGCATCGAGGACGGCACGCGCCGTCGCTAGCCCGATGCCGGGCACCGCGGTGATCTCCTCGACCGACGCCTGCTTGAGCCGGGCCACCGAACCGAAGTGCGCCACCAGCGCCTTGCGCCGCGCCTCCCCCAGCCCCCGCACCGAGTCCAGCGCCGACTCCGTCATCCGCTTCGACCGCTTGCTGCGGTGGTATGCGATTGCGAACCGGTGCGCCTCGTCGCGGACCCGCTGCAGCAGGAAAAGCCCCTCGCTGTTACGGGGCATGATCACCGGATCGGGTTCCGACGGCACCCACACCTCTTCGAGGCGCTTGGCCAGGCCGATCACGGCAACGTCGGTGATGCCCAGTTCGTCGAGCACCGCCTGGGCAGCGTTGACCTGGGGAGCGCCCCCGTCGACGACGAAAAGGTTTGGTGGATGAGCGAACCGGCGCGATGTGTCCGGGACGCGTGCCTCTGACAGATGGCGCCAGAACCGGCGCCGGGTGACCTCGGCGATCGACGCGACGTCGTCGGAGTGCCCGTCGCCGGCCGCCTCCCGGATCGCGAAGTGGCGGTAGTCCGATTTCTTCGGTAGCCCGTCCTCGAACACAACCAGCGAGGCAACCACGTCGGTGCCCTGCACATGGCTGACGTCCACGCACTCGATGCGCAACGGCGCCTCGGCCAGCCCGAGCGCATCCTGGATGCTCTGCAGCGCTTCGGATCTCGCGTTGAAGTCGCCGGCCCGCTTCAGCTTGTGCTGGGCCAGCGCCTCCTGCGCATTGCGCGCGACGGTTTCGGCCAGCGCGCGCTTGTCACCGCGCTGCGGCACCCGCAGCGACACCCGCGAACCGCGCAACGCCGACAACCACTCCGCCAGCTCGTCGGCATTGTCCGGCAGCACCGGCACCAGCACCTGGCGCGGCACGGGATTGGTGTATTCGTCTGCGGCGCCGTCTAATTCGGCCTGCTCTCCATAGAACTGCGTGAGGAATTGCTCTACCAGCACCTTGTGTGCCGATTCCTCTGGACCCGATGCCTTCTCGACGATCCAGCCGCGCTGCCCGCGCACCCGGCCACCGCGAACGTGGAACACCTGAACGGCGGCTTGGAGTTCGTCGTCGGCGAACGCGACCACGTCGGCGTCGGTGCCGTCACCAAACACCACCGCCTGTTTCTCCAGCGCCCGTTTGAGCGCGGAGACGTCGTCACGCAGCCGCGCGGCCCTTTCGAAGTCGAGCGCGGCCGCAGCCTCGTTCATCCGCTGCTCCATGTCGCGGATCATCCGGTCGGTCTTGCCCGACAAGAAGTCGCAGAAGTCCAGCACGATCTTGCGGTGCTCCTCGGCGCTGACCCGATACACGCACGGCGCCGAGCACTTGTCGATGTATCCGAGCAGGCACGGACGGTCAATCTGCCTGTGCCGCTTGAACACTCCCGCCGAGCAGGTACGGGCCGGGAACACGCGAGTGAGCAGATCGAGCGTCTCGCGGATCGCCCAGGCGTGCGAGTACGGGCCGAAGTAACGAACGCCTTTGCGGCGAGGCCCGCGGTACACCATCAGCCGGGGGTACTCCTCGTTGAGCGTGACCGCGAGCACCGGATACGACTTGTCGTCGCGGTAGCGGACGTTGAACCGAGGGTCGAACTCCTTGATCCAGTTGTACTCGAGCTGAAGCGCCTCCACCTCGGTGGTGACGACGGTCCACTCGACGCTGGCCGCGGTGGTGACCATCTGCCGGGTCCGAGGCGGCAGGCTGGTGATGTCGGCGAAGTAGGACGTCAGCCTGCTGCGCAGGCTTTTCGCCTTGCCGACGTAGATCACCCGGCCCTGGGTGTCCCGAAAGCGATAGACCCCGGGTTCGACGGGGATCGACCCGGGAGCGGGCCGGTACGTCGAGGGATCAGGCACCTGACCAGGTTAGTACCGGCGCCGCGACTGCCGTGAGCGCGGGAAAATGCGGGTGAGGACCGCGTGGAATACCGTTTCGGCGACTACTGCGTGGACCGGTACTTGGCGACGATCTCGCGCACCGCGTCCATCGCCGCGACCGCGCGCTCCTTGTCGACAGCCTGAATCGCCATCAGCGGTATGTACTCGTCGTCGGGCAGGTCGACGCGCGCCCAGCGCGCCCCGGGGGGAAACGACACGTCGACGACGTCGGCCCAGCCAATCAGCTTCTCGCCGAGCAGATTCCGCACGGCCAGTCCCGCCTCCCCCGCGCGCAGCCGCGGCCGCGCGAACAACAGCACGACCGCGGCGATCACCACGCCGAGCCCCGCGATCGCGACCTGGTCGGCGGTCTGGAACACCACCCCGGTCGAGCCGATCTTCAACAGCACGCCCACCGCTATGTGTGCCGCCAAGATCACGACCGCCCCGACGTAGGCGAACAACGGGGTCAGGTGCGGTCGCACCTGCAGGTCCCACTTCGCCGTCATGGCCTCAGCGCCGTCACGACCTCAGCTGCCGCAGCGTCAGCGCCGTCGACAGCGCCGCCGCTGTGGCCTGCGCTCCCTTGTCTTCGGCCGAGGACGGCAACCCGGCCCGATCCAGCGCCTGCTCCTCGGTGTCACAGGTCAACACGCCGTTGGCCACCGGCGTGCCCGCGTCCAGTGACACCCGCGTCAAGCCCTGGGTGACCGCGTCACATACGTAGTCGAAATGCGGTGTCTGCCCACGGATCACCACCCCGAGCGCGACGACGGCGTCGTGGTTGCGCGCCAACTCCTGTGCGACAACAGGGATTTCGATAGCGCCCAGCACTCTGACCACCGTCGGCTTGCGGACGCCGGCGTCCGCCGCCATGCGGCGTGCGCTGTCCAGCAACGCATCGCAGATCTTCTGATGCCAGGTGCTCGCGACAATGGCCAGCCGCATACCCGACGCATCGAGCGCCGGCATGTCCGGCACGCCGTGCGCCGGACTCACGCGGCGCTCACAGGGCTCCGCCGAATTCGCCTGGCAGCGCGTCGAAGTCGTCCAGCCCGGACAGGTCGTGGCCCATCCGGTCGCGCTTGGTGATCAGGTACCGGATGTTTTCCGCGTTCGCCCGCACCGGCAGTGGCACCCGCTCGATGATGTGCAGCCCGTACCCGTCGAGCCCCACCCGCTTGGCGGGGTTGTTGGTGAGCAGCCGCATCGAGCGCACACCGAGGTCGTAGAGGATCTGCGCACCCAGGCCGTAGTCGCGGGCGTCGGCGGGCAGGCCCAACTCGAGGTTCGCGTCCACGGTGTCGGCACCGGCGTCCTGTAACTGGTAGGCCTGCAGCTTGTGCATCAGCCCGATGCCGCGGCCCTCATGGCCACGCATGTACAACACCACGCCGCGGCCTTCTCGTGCGACCATCGCCATCGCCGCATCCAGTTGCGGGCCGCAGTCGCAGCGGCGCGAGCCGAACACGTCGCCGGTCAGGCACTCGGAGTGCACCCGCACCAGCACGTCCTCGCCGTCACCGATGTCGCCGCGCACCAGCGCGACGTGCTCGACGTCGTCGTAGATGCTCGTGTAGCCGACCGCCCGGAATTCGCCGTGTCGGGTGGGAATGCGTGCCTCGGCGATCAGCTCGACGTGCTTCTCGTGCTTACGCCGCCACTCGATCAGGTCGGCGATCGAAATGAGCGCCAAACCGTGGTCGTCGGCGAACACCCGCAGCTCCTCGGTCTGCGCCATCGCCCCTTCGTCCTTCTGGCTGACGATCTCGCAGATCGCGCCCGCGGGCTGCAACCCGGCCAGCTTGGCCAGATCGACTGCCGCCTCTGTGTGCCCGGGCCGCCGCAGCACCCCACCGTCCTTGGCGCGCAATGGCACCACATGCCCGGGGCGGGTGAAATCGCTTGCCACGCTTGACGGATCAGCCAGCAGACGCATCGTGGTGGCCCGGTCGGACGCCGAAATACCCGTTCCGACACCGTTTTTGGCGTCGACTGTCACAGTGTAGGCGGTGCCATGCTTGTCTTGGTTGACTGCGTACATCGGTAGCAAGCCGAGGCGGTCGCAGATCTCACCGGCCAGCGGCACGCATAGGTAACCGGACGTGTAGCGCACCATGAACGCGACCAGCTCCGGGGTGGCTTTCTCCGCCGCGAAGATCAGATCGCCTTCGTTCTCGCGGTCCTCGTCGTCGACGACGATCACCGCCTTGCCCGCTGCAATGTCCGCGACCGCGCGCTCGATGCTGTCCAACCTGGTCATGGTCGGTAACTCCTTCGGGCGGCGGCGCAGTGCCCCGCGCAGGCGCTGCTGCAGTCGAGTTTAGTGATTGGCGCCGGTCAGTTTCTCGACGTACTTCGCAATGACGTCGACTTCCAGGTTGACCTCGCCGCCGACCGCGACGCCTCCGAGCGTGGTCTGCGACAGCGTCGTCGGAATCAGCGACACTTCGAACCAGTCCTGACCTGCATCGTTACCCAACCCAGAGACCGTGAGGCTGACGCCGTCGACGGCGATCGACCCCTTCTCTACGACATAGCGGGCAAGCCCGGCGGGCAGCGCCATCCGTACTACCTCCCAGTGCTGGGAAGGAGTGCGCGAAATCACACGCCCGGTGCCGTCGACGTGGCCCTGGACGATGTGACCGCCCAGCCGCTTGTCCACGGTGACCGCCCGCTCGAGGTTCACCTCGGGGCGTTCGCCCACGTGCCGCAAAGTCGATCGGTTCAAAGTCTCGGCCATCACGTCGGTGGTGAACTCGCCGCCGGGCAACACCTGCACGACCGTCAGGCACACCCCGTTGACCGCAATCGAGTCGCCCGGCGAGGCGTCGCTGGTGACGACGGGACCGTGGATTCTGAGCCGGACGGCGTCCGAGAGGTCCGACTTCTCGACGACGCGCCCGACCTCTTCGACGATGCCGGTGAACACCAGCACAGGCTAGTGCGCAAACCCGAGTTGTCTGCGCGACCCTCTACGATGCAAGTCATGCCGTTCGGACGTCGAAGTATCGCAGCCCTGCTCGCCACCGTCGCCGTCACAACCTCACTTGTGGCGGGGTGCTCGAAGGACAAGGACGAAAACTCCGGCGCCCCGTTGCCGGACGCCACCACGCTGCTCAAGCAGTCCGCGCAGACCACCCGCGATCTGAAGAGCGCCCACCTGGAGATCGCGGTCAGCGGCAAGATCAAGGGATTGCCCATCAAGTCGCTCAGTGGTGACCTGACCAACTCGCCGGCCGTCGCAGCAAAGGGCAAGACCCGTCTCGTGGTGGCCGACAGCGAGGCCGAGGCCGACTTCGTGGTGTTCGACGGCACGCTCTACGCCGCCCTGGACCCCGGCCAGTGGAACGATTTCGGCGCCGCCGCGAACACCTACGACGTGTCGCTGATCCTCAATCCGGACACCGGGCTGGCGAACATCCTGTCGAACTTCAGCGACGCGAAGTCCGAGGGCCGGGAGACGATCAACGGGCTCCAGACCGTCAAGGTGACCGGCAAGGTCAGCCCGGACGCCGTCGACAAGCTCGCGCCGAAGGTCTCGTCGGAGCCGGTGCCGGGCACCGCGTGGATCCGCGAAGACGGCAACCATGACCTGGTCCAGGCGAAGCTGGAGCCGAGCCCGGGCAACAGCATCCAGATGACACTGTCCAAGTGGAACGAGCCGGTCACGGTCGAGAAGCCGCCGGTGTGATGAGCGCCGAAGCCCCGAACGCAAAAGTCCCAGAGCTGACCACGAAGACCTCCGCCGCTGCGCCACGGACCGGGCCGCACCGCGCGGTCGCAATCAGTGCTGGCAGCCTCGCGGTGCTGCTCGGCGCGCTCGACACCTACGTCGTCGTCACGATCATGCGCGACATCATGGGCGACGTCGGCATCGGCGTGAACGAGGTGCAGCGCGTCACCCCGATCATCACCTGGTACCTGCTCGGCTACATCGCAGCCATGCCGCTGCTCGGCCGGGCGTCCGACCGGTTCGGGCGCAAGCTGCTGCTGCAGCTCAGCCTGGTTGCCTTCGCGGCCGGCTCCGTGGTCACCGCCTTGTCCAGCGACCTGACGATGTTGGTGATCGGCCGGGTCATCCAGGGCACGGCCAGTGGTGCGCTGCTGCCGGTCACTTTCGCGCTCGCCGCCGACCTGTGGGCCCAGCGCAGCCGCGCGGCGGTGCTGGGCGGGATCGGCGCCGCTCAGGAACTGGGCAGCGTGCTCGGGCCGCTCTACGGCATCTTCATCGTCTGGCTGCTGAACAGCTGGCGCGACGTGTTCTGGATCAATGTGCCGCTCGTCGTGATCGCGATGGTGCTGATCCACTTCAACTTGCCTTCGCACGAACGTTCCGAAGGGCCGCCCGAACGTGTCGACGTGGTCGGCGGCGTGCTGCTGGCCATCGCGCTGGGTCTGGCTGTTCTAGGTCTGTACAACCCGCGACCCGACGGCAAGCAGGTGCTGCCCGACTGGGGTCTTCCCGTGCTGTGCGCGGCGCTGGTGGCGGCTCTGGCGTTCGCGGTTTGGGAGCGGTTCGCCCGCACCAGGTTGATCGAGCCCGCCGGCGTGCAGTTCCGGCCGTTCTTGTTCGCGCTCGGCGCGTCGGCATGCGCAGGGGCAGCGTTGATGGTGACGCTGGTGGACGTCGAGCTGTTCGGCCAGGGCGTGCTGTTCATGAGCCAGAACGAGGCCGCCATGCTGCTGCTGCGGTTCTTGATCGCGCTGCCCATCGGCGCGCTGCTGGGCGGGTGGTTGGCCACCCGCATAGGCGACCGGGTGATCGCGTTCGCCGGCCTGATGATCGCTGCGGGGGCGTACTGGCTGATCTCGTTCTGGAACGTCGACGTGTTGACCAAGCGCCACGACCTCGGACTGTTCACCCTGCCGACGTTCGACACCGACTTGGCGCTGGCTGGTTTGGGCCTTGGCTTGGTGATCGGACCGCTCACCTCGGCGGCGCTGCGCGTGGTGCCGCCGGCCCAGCACGGCATCGCGTCGTCGGCGGTGGTGGTGACCCGGATGATCGGCATGCTGGTGGGTGTCGCAGCGCTGTCGGCGTGGGGGCTGTACCGGTTCCAGCAGATCCTGCAGACCAAGCCGCGGTCGCACAGCAGGAACGCGCTGGACGTCGCCAACCAGATCGCCACCAACTACCGGGAGTCCTACGCCCAGGAGTACGGCGAAATCTTCACGGTCACCGCGATCGTCTGTGTGGTCGGCGCGGTGCTCGGGTTGTTCATCGCGGGCCGGGCCGCCCGCCCCGACGACGGCACAGCACCCGCGGCGCATGCCGAACCGCTCGCTTCCCGGCACTGAGCCGCGAGTTGAGGCATTTGCCTCATGTTTTTGCCGGTGAACCGGAGGAACCTTCCTGACGTGTACTAAGCGACCCAGGAGGCTCACGTGACCAACTCTGCGACAAAATCACACTCCCGGACCGCGGGAATCTTTGCTCTGGCCTACGGCGTCGCGGCATACGTTTTGTTCGTTGTCGTGTTCGTCTACGCGATCGCGTTCGTCGCCGACGCGGGATTTGTGCCCAAGACCATCAACCGTGGAGGACTCGGCGACGGCAGCCTCACCGCGACGGCGGTGCTCGTCGACGCCGGACTGCTGATGCTGTTCGCGGTTCAGCACAGCGGGATGGCGCGCGCCGGTTTCAAGCGGTGGATCACCCGCTTCGTGCCGCCCTCACTCGAGCGGTCGACATATGTATGGATGTCCAGCGTGTGCCTTGCGGCGCTGATCGTGTTCTGGTGGCCGATGACCCCGACGCTGTGGGACGTCACCACGCAGCCGTGGCGGGGCATCTTGATCGCAGCGGGTTTGTCGGGCTGGCTGATCGCCTTCACCAGCACCTTCTTGATCAACCACTTCGACCTGTTCGGTCTGCGGCAGGTGTTCATGCGGCTGAAGAACCGGCAACCGCAGCCGTATTCCTTTGTGACACCGGCCTTTTACCGCGTGATCCGCCACCCGCTGTACCTTGGGTTCCTGATCGCGTTCTGGGTGACTCCGACGATGACGCTGGGCCACCTGATCTTCGCGGTCGCCACCACCGGCTACATCCTGGTGGCCATCCAGTTCGAGGAGCGCGACCTGGTCCGCACGTTCGGCGAGCAGTACGCCGACTACCGCACCCGCGTGCCGATGCTCATTCCCGGCCTGCGGCACGGGTGATTGCTTCGATCTGCCGCTGATTGCCGCGACCCGTCATGGGTATCCGACGGTGGAAAATCTTTCGACGACGGAGGCAGATCATGAGTCTTGACGGTAAGAAGGTCGCGTTTCTGGTGGCGCCCGAAGGCGTCGAGCAAGTGGAGCTCACGGAGCCGTGGAAGGCAGTCAAAGAAGCCGGCGGCACCCCGGAGCTGGTGTCCACCGAAGTCGGCAAAGTGCAGGCGTTCAATCACCTCGACAAAGCCGACACGTTCGACGCCGACAAGGCCGCCGCTGACGTCAGCGTCGACGACTACGCCGGCCTGGTGCTACCGGGCGGAGTGGCCAATCCGGATTTCCTGCGTATGAATTCTGCCGCGGTCGAGTTCGTCAAAGGCTTCTTCGACGCGGGCAAGCCGGTGGCCGTCATCTGCCACGGCCCGTGGACGTTGGTCGAGGCGGACGTCGTGCGGGGCCGAACCATCACGTCGTGGCCGAGCCTGCAGACCGACATCCGCAACGCCGGCGGCAACTGGGTGGACGAGGAAGTGGTGGTGGACGACCGCCGCGGCAACACACTGATCTCCAGCCGCAAACCCGATGACCTGCCTGCGTTCTGCTCGAAATTGGTGGAGGCGTTTTCCCAATAGCACCGGCGGTGGGTAACGTCGCCACCATGCCGGGGATGGGCGGTGCGACGCCGTGTTGACGGCGGCGCTGCGCGACCTGCAATGGCGCAAGCGACGATTCGTCATCGCGATCGTGGGAACCGGATTGGTGTTCGCGATGACACTCGTTCTCACCGGACTTGCCAACGGATTTCGGGTCGAGGCATCCCGCACCGTCGACTCCCTGGGGCTCGACGGCTACCTGATCAAGTCGGGCGCGGCGGGGCCGTTCATCGGTTCGTCGCCGTTTCCGCCGGCGGAATTGCAGCGTGCGGCACGACTTCCGGGCGTCACGCTGGCGGTGCCGATGGTGTATGGCAGCACGACCGTCGCGGACGAGCGCAGCCCGCGCAACGTCAACGTGTTCGGCGCGCCCCAGGGCGGCCCCGGGATGCCGGCGGTCTCGGCCGGCCGGGTGCCCACGACGGCCGAAGAGATCGCGGTGTCGTCCACCATGGGTCGAGGTGTGGGCCAGGATCTCGAAAT
Source organism: Mycobacterium sp. NGS19 (assembly GCF_059813155.1). Taxonomy (NCBI): domain Bacteria; kingdom Bacillati; phylum Actinomycetota; class Actinomycetes; order Mycobacteriales; family Mycobacteriaceae; genus Mycobacterium; species Mycobacterium sp. NGS19. The sequence continues at coordinate 117,117 of NZ_JCALEB010000005.1, read as the reverse complement.
CGGCTCGCGCACAATGAGAATCGTGGGACTGGTCGACGACTCGACGGTGCTGGCGGGCCAGGCCAACGTGTTCTTGACAATGCAGGGCGCCCAACAGTTGCTGTTCTCCGGACAGCCGCTGATCTCGTCGATCGGCATTCGCGGCAACGGGATACGGCCGCCGGACGGCTACCGCTTCGTCGACCGTGCCGGAGCCATCGACGATCTGGTACGGCCGCTAAGCGGTGCGCGGCGGGCGATGACGCTGATGGCCGGGTTGCTGTGGGTGGTGGCGGCCATGATCGTCGGCTCGATGATCTACGTGTCGGTGCTCGAGCGGATCCGCGACTTCGCGGTGTTCAAGGCCGTCGGAGTGGCGACGCGGTCGATCATCGCGGGGCTGGCACTGCAGGCGGTGGTGGTCGCGGTGCTCGCGGCGCTGCTCGGTGGGGTGCTGTCCGTGCTGCTCGGGCCATTGTTTCCGATGCGAGTGGACATCCCGATCGCGGCGTTCGTGCTGCTTCCGGCGATCGCGGTGGTGATCGGCCTGCTGGCGAGCGTTGCGGGACTGCGGCGCGCCGTGACTGTCGACCCTGCGCTGGCGTTCGGGGGGCCCTGAGCCGTGGCAGATCTGCGGATCAAGGACCTGGTTGTCGAGTACGCCAGCGGCGAATATGCGGTGCGCCCGATCGACGGGCTGAACCTCGAGGTGAGCGCCGGCTCGTTGGCGATTCTGCTGGGGCCCAGCGGCTGCGGGAAGACGACGCTGCTGTCATGCCTCGGCGGCATCCTGAAACCGGCCGCGGGCCGGATCGAGTTCGGCGACATCGACTTGAGAAAGATCGACCGGCGAAGGCTGGCCGAGTACCGGCGTAACACCGTGGGCATCGTGTTCCAGGCGTTCAATCTGGTGCCGAGCCTGACCGCGCTGGAGAACGTGATGGTCCCGATGCGCGCGGCCGGCATGTCCCGGCACGCCGCCCGCCAGCGGGCCGGGGAACTGCTGACCCGCGTCGGGCTCTCCGAGCGGATGCGACACCGGCCCGGCGACATGTCCGGCGGCCAGCAGCAGCGGGTCGCGGTGGCGCGGGCCATCGCGTTGGACCCACCGCTGCTGCTGGCCGACGAGCCGACCGCCCATCTGGACTTCATCCAGGTGGAGGAGGTACTGCGGCTACTGCGGGAATTGGCGTCCGGCGATCGCGTCGTCGTGGTGGCCACCCATGACACCCGCATCCTGCCGCTGGCGGACCAAGTGGTGGAGCTGGTTCCGCACATGCCCCATTCGGACCATGCGCCGCAGACGGTGCGGCTGGAGCCGGGCGACGTGCTGTTCGAGCAGGGCACGATGGGCGACTGCATCTACGTGGTGTCCGAGGGCGAGGTCGAGATCCTCCGCGAATTGGCCAGCGGCGGTGAGGAAGTGCTGAAGGTCGCCGGGCCGGGCGACTACTTCGGCGAGATGGGCCCGCTGTTCGGGCTGCCCCGCTCGGCGACGGTCCGCGCCCGCAGTGACGCCGCGGTCATCGGCTACACGGTGCAGCAGTTCCGGGAACGCCTGGGCTCCACCGGTTTTCGCGACATCATCGAGCACAAGGAGCTCGGCGATTAGCTGGCGTTACCCGGGCACCAGACTCAGCAGCAGATCAGGGCCGATGCGTTCGACGCCGTCGTACTTCCACCGCAGCGCCTTGCCGATGGTCGCCACTCCCACGTCGTCGACCACGGTGACCGGCCCGCCCAGCAGGATGGGCGCTACGTAGGCAAGGATTCGGTCGACCAGTCCGGCCCGCAGGAACGCCCCGGCCAGCGTCGGACCGCCTTCCAGGATCACGTCGGTGCGGTCCGCCAGCGCCTTGATCACTTCACCAGGGTCACGCGTGCGGATCAGCATCGTCCGCGAGTCGTCATTGAGAACCCTTGCCTCGGGGGATATTTCGCGTTCACCTACCACGACGCGCAGCGGCTGGCGGGATGCCAGGCTGCCATCGGGCAGCCTGGCCGTGAGCGCCGGGTCGTCGGCGATCACCGTGCCGGTCCCCACCACGATCGCGTCGGCCACCGCGCGACGGCGATGCACGTCGGCTCGCGCCGCCTCACTGGTGATCCACTGGCTGGTTCCGTCGGCGGCCGCACTGCGCCCGTCGACACTGCCCGCGAATTTCCATGTGACATGCGGTGATCCACAGCGCTGCTTGTGCAGCCACTCCCGCAGCGTGCCGCGCGCGACGTCGTCGGCGAGAACCCCGCCGACCACTTCGACACCGCTGTCGCGCAGCCGCGCCCCTCCCCCGGCCGCCTGCGGGTTCGGGTCGGCCACCGCATACACCACCGTCGAAATGCCCGCGGTCACAAGCGCATCCACACACGGCGGCGTGCGACCGTGGTGATTGCACGGCTCGAGCGTCACCACGGCGGTGCCACCCTTCGCGAGCTGGCCGGCCCTGCGCAGCGCCACCACCTCAGCGTGCGGGCCGCCGGTGGGCTCGGTTCCGCCGACGCCGACGACCTCGCCGCCGGCGTCCAGGATCACCGCCCCGACAGGCGGATTCGGGTACGTCGCACCCTTCACCGACGCGGCGTGCTCGATCGCCAACCGCATCGCGTCGTCGTAAGCGGTCACAGTTTCAGGTGCTGTGACGCGTTGGCAGCCTGGCGGCGTAACGCTTCCACAGCGGCGGCGGGATCGTCGGCGCCGTACACCGCCGAGCCCGCGACAAAGCAGTCGACTCCGGCCAGCGCCGCCTCCTCGATCGTGTCCTCGTTGATGCCGCCGTCGATTTCGACCAGGATGGTCAGCTCTCCGGAGTCGACGAGCCGGCGTGCGGTGCCCACCTTGGCCAGCACCTCGGGAATGAACTGCTGGCCACCGAATCCCGGCTCCACGGACATGATCAGCAGCGTGTCGAACTCGCGAAGGATTTCCAGGTACGGCTCCAGCGGGGTGCCGGGCTTGACTGACAGTCCGGCCTTCGCCCCGGCGGCGCGGATGTCGCGCGCCACGGCGACGGGATTGTCGGTGGCCTCCGCATGGAAGGTGACGTTGTAGGCGCCGGCCTCGGCGTACGGCGGAGCCCAGCGTTCGGGGTTCTCGATCATCAGGTGGCAGTCCATCGGGATGTCGGTGACCGCCAGCAGGCTTTCGACGACGGGCAGACCGATGGTGAGGTTGGGCACGAAGTGGTTGTCCATCACGTCCACGTGCAGCCAGTCGGCGCCGGCGACAGCCGCGGCCTCGTCGGCGAGGCGGGCAAAGTCGGCGGCGAGGATCGACGGCGCGATCAGCGGTGCGGCCATGGCCTCAGCCTAATTTGCGCAGTGCAGCGGCGAACATCGCGTCGGTGCCGTGCCGGTGTGGCCACAGCTGTACATGTGGCCCGTCGCCCAGCCGGTCGGCCGGCGCGAACAACGGTCGGCTGTCCAGCGCCGTCACCGGGTGGCGGCGGAGCGCGTGGGCGACGACGCCGACGGTCTCGGCCAGGTGCGGCGAGCAGGTGGCGTAGACCACCACGCCGCCGGGGCGGGTCAGCTCGATCGCCGAGGCCAACAGTTCGCGCTGCAGCTTGGCCAGCTGCGGCACGTCTCCCGGGCCTCGTCGCCACCGGGCTTCCGGCCGCCGGCGCAATGCTCCCAGCCCGGTGCACGGCGCGTCGACGAGCACGCGGTCGAAACCCGTTGCCAATCCGGGGTTTCGGCCGTCGACACGTAGAACTTCGACGTCGAGGCCGCGAGTGTTCTGTTCGACCAGATCGGCCCGGCGCGGCGCGGGTTCCACCGCAGTGACCCGGGCACCGGATGACGCGCCCAGAGCCGCCAGCAGCGCGGTCTTGCCGCCGGGTCCCGCGCACAAATCCAGCCAGCGCCCGCCGTCGTCGCCGTCGAGCTCCGCGAGCGCAAGTGCCCGGGCCACCAGCTGGCTGCCTTCGTCCTGCACCAGCGCCTGGCCGTCGCGCACCGGCCTCAGCCGACCGGGATCCCCGCCGCTCAGGTACACCGCGTACGGCGAGTAGCGGCCGACCGTGCCGCCTACCGCGTCCGCGAGCCCGGCGGCAGTGATGACACCGGGGCGGGCTGCCAGGTGCACCGCCGGTCGGGCGTTGTCGCTGGCCAGCAGTGCGCCGAGTTCGGCGGCGTCGCGGCCCAACGCGTCGGCGAAGGCCTGAGCGATCCAGCGCGGGTGAGCGTGCACGAACGCAATGTGCCCGACCGGGTCGGTGGTGGCGTCCGGGGCCAGTTCGGCCACCCATGTCTGCTCGTCCTTGGCGGCGATGGCGCGGAGCACCGCGTTGACGAAACCCGCTCTGGCAGAATCGAACTCGATGCCGGCCTGCTCGACGGTGGTGGACACCGCGGCGTGGGTGTCGACGCGCGTGTGCAGTAGTTGGTACACGCCCAGCCGCAGCAGGTCGAGCAGGACGGGGTCGATGCGCTCGGGCGGCCGGTCGGCGGCCGTGGCGATGACCGCGTCCAGCAGACCCCGCATGCGGCACGCGCCGTAGGCCAGCTCGGTGGCGAAAGCGGCGTCGCGGCCGGTGATGCCGCGTTCGTTCAGAAGCGCCGGCAGCGCGAGGTTCGCGTACGCGTCCCGCTCGGACACTGCTCGCAGCACGTCGAATGCGGCGCGGCGAGCCGGATCCAGCGGTTTGCGGCGCGGCGTCGACGTGCGGCCCCGGCGCGGCGGCGGTTTACGGCGCGGCCCGGTCACGATGCGCGCGCCGAGTCGGGCAGACGTGCGCCGCGGGCCCAGTCGGCCGCGGGCATCGGCTTCTTGCCGGGCGGCTGCACCTGGCCGAGCAGGACCGGCACTGAGCCGGTGCCGACGCGCACACCATGGCGGCTCACCTGCAGCTGTCCCGGTGGCAGCGGATCGGCCTGCTCGTCCACGGTCACCGGGCCGATCTTCAGCCGGATGTCCGCGACGACGGTCCACGCGCCCGGATTCGGCGTGACCGCGCGGATTTTGCGCTCGACGGCCGGTGCGGGCAGCTCCCAACGAATGCGTGCGTCGTCGACGGTCACCTTGGGGGCGATGCTGACCCCGTCCGAAGGTTGCGGCACGGCGACCAGCGTGCCGTCGGCGATGCCGTCCAGCGTCGACTCCAACAGCGCCGCTCCGGATACCGAAAGGCGTTGCAGCAGTTCGCCTGCGGTGTCATGAGGCTTGATGGCTTCGGTGACCACGCCGTACACCGGCCCGCTGTCCAGCTCGCGCACGATGCGGAACGTCGTCGCACCGGTCACGGTGTCGCCGGCGGCGATCGCGGCCTGCACGGGCGCTGCACCCCGCCACGCCGGCAGCAGCGAGAAATGCAGATTCACCCAGCCGTGCGGGGGGATCGCCAGCAGCGCGTCGCCGAGCAGCGCACCGTACGCCACCACCGGGCAGCAGTCGGGCGCCAATGCGGCCAGCTCTTCGACGAATTCGTCGGAGTTCGGGCGCCGCGGCGTGAGCACCGGGATGCCCTGTTCGCGGGCCAGCCGGGCCACCGGCGATGGTGTGGGCTTGCCGCGCCGGCCGGAGACCGCGTCGGGCCGGGTCAGTACTGCGACCACGTCGTGGCGCGGCGACGCGATCAGCCGCCGCAGCGAGGGCAAGGCGGCTTCCGGGGTGCCGGCGAAGACCAGTCGCACTACCGTGAACCCTTCTCTTCGCGCAAGCGGCTCATCGCGGCACCTGGTAGTACTCGCGTTCGCGCACCCCGGCCACGCCCGCGACGAACATCCACGGGATCGTGGTCACCAGCCTGTTGTTGGTGGCGACCGCGTCGTTGTAGTACTGACGGGCGAAGGCCAGCTTGTCTTCTGTGTCGGCCAGATTCCGTTGCAAATCAAGGAAATTCGCCGACGAGCTGAGGTTCGGGTACAGCTGACCCAGCGCGAGCACCTGGCCGACCGCGGAATCCAGCTGCTGCTCGGCTGCGCTGCGCTGTGCCACCGACTTGCCGGTGGTGGCGCTGGTCAGCGCCGCCTGTGCGGCGGTCACGTTGTCCAGGATCGCGCGCTCGTGGGCCGCGAACGATTGCACGGTGTGCACCAGGCTCGGTATCAGCGACGCCCGGCGGGTCAATTGAACGTCGATGCCACCGAGGGCCTCCTCGACCCGGACGTCGGCGCCGCGAACCTTGTTGTAGCCGACCACGAACACGATCAGCACCGCGACGGCGAGCACCACCAGCAGGATCAGCAACCAGGTCACCAGGAACCGCCTCCTCCTCCACCACCGCCGAAGCCGCCGCCGCCACTGAAACCGCCACTGCTGCTCGACGAAGACGACGACGACTGCGACGCGGAGTACGCGCCGATCGACGATGACAATGTCGACTCGAAGCTGTCGAAATCCGGGCCGCTGGAGCTACCGACCGCGCCGTACACCCACGGCGTGCTGCTGTGATACCAATCCGGTTGCGGCGCAGGCGATCCCGTGGCCGCTTCATACTTCTTCGCCCACAGCGCCGCCGCGCCGGCCGCCACCGCGAACGGGACATAGGCGCTGTACAGGTCTCGGCGCGCGCCGAAGTCGAAGCGCGCCTCCGCGGAGTCGGTGGTCAGCACCCGGTGGAATCCGCCGACCCGAGACCACAATTCGCGGCCGGCGGCGGTGCGTCGAGTGCCGACGCCGTCGGCCCAGGACCGGGCGGTGGCCAGAAAGAACACCGCGAACGGCAGTCCCCACAGCGTGATGGTGAAGCCCCAGGTGATGAACCCGCACGCCGCGACGACGGCGGAGAGCAGGTTGGCGAAGCGCACCCACTGCTCCGATTTCTTGGCGACGATCAGGTTTTCGCTCTTGGCCCACTTCTTGACGGCTTCGGTCATGTCAGTCTTGGCCGCCGACAACCGCTTTCCGGACGTCACGGTCTTCTTGGCTTCGAACTCCTCGCCCACGTCGTCGATCTTCAGCGCTTGCCCGACCGCGCGGCTGACCGGATCGATCGACGCCCATGCGCTTTTTGCGGCGAGGCCGCGGACCGTCCAGTGCCTGTCGCCGCGCTGGGTCAGTGACACCAGACCACGCTCGGCCAGATAGAACAGCGTGGCGGTCAGCCCATTGCGCGGCACCGCTTCGGTGCGGATGTATTCACACTGCACCGGCCCGAGGCCGGGCGGGGGTGCGTACTGCAGTGGAAAGCCGGGCTTGCGCTCGACCGTGGTGCGCCACCAGGCATACCCGAGCGCCCCGGCGGCAACCGAGAGCCCGAGGATCACCAGCACCTTGGTGACCGACCGCCCCAGCATCCGGTCGAAGCGCCACGACCACGGCAGTTCGTCACGCGGCGGGGTGGCGATGTCGACGCCGGCGCGCACGGTGACCGGCGTGTGCGGCGCCATGTTGTACATCGTCATGTCGATGCGGTTCCCCCCGCGAACCGGGGCGGGGCAAGGATCGCCCCTGCCGAAGCCCACCGAGCACTGGACGCCTGTCACCGCGGACGGCAGCGTCACCGACACATCGGCACGGCGGATCGAATTGTTCCAGCTCTTCACCAGGAACCAATAGAAAACCGAAGGCGCATCGGAAGTTTCGCTAGTTGCACGCGTCGATGACGCGAATTCGAGGTGGTCTCCGACACGGGACGGCGCGAGACCGTTCGGGACGACGGAGCGGATGACGAACTCGTGGGCGCCCGTGGACAGGTACCGGCTGGGGTCGCCGATCTTCGCGGTGAGGAACCGGCGGCTGCTGTCCCACAGCAGCTCGTACGGCGCTGGCTGGCCGTCGACGGTCACCTCCGTCACGGTCGGGATCATCCGCACGTGCGGATCATGCGGGGCGGCGACGTCCCAGAACTCGAAGAAGCCGTGCTTGCCGCCCGGGAACTGGGCGTTGATGGTCTCGGCGACCTCGACACGACCGTCGGCCGTGACGACGTAGCGGGCCTGGTAATGGGAAAACCAGACCGGATCGAGTGTATTCGCGCCTTGCGACAGTCCCGTGAACACCACTGGCCAGAACAATCCGATGGCAATGAGCACCAACGAAATTCCCAGCGCAGCGACGCGGCGGCCCCAGCCCATCGGCGCCCCTTCCATCGCTTGCAGCCTGCGTCCGGACCTCACCCTATGTGTAGCGGATCGATCTGGACGCGAACCGGCTCGTGGTCATGGCGGGCCGAGGTCACCGCGACCGCGCGGCGAAGCGCCGCGGCCAGCGCCAAGCCGTCGTCACGGCTCACCCGGACCAGCATCCGCGTGACGGTGTCGCCGTCTGTCACGCTCGCGGGCCGGCGTGCGCCCACCGGTAGCTCGACCGGCCCGAGCAACTCTGCGCCCGACGGCAATTGGGCTTGGTCGAGCAGCGCGGCGACGCCCTGCGGCGACCCGTCGAGTGCCGCGATGTGCACACTCGGGGGCAAACCCACTTCGGAGCGGGCCCGCAACTCGGCGTCTGCGTGGCCGACCGGGTCCCACCTGACGAGCGCCTGCACGGTCGGGATCGCCGAATCGGCCACCACCGCGACCACCCCGCCGTCGCCGCGGCTGCGGACCAGAGCCGCCGCCGCCAGCCAGCGTCGCAAAGCGTCCTCGGCGGCCCGCAGATCTTGCCGGCCCAGCAGCGCCCAGCTGTCCAGCAACAGCGCCGCGCCATATCCGCCGCGGGCCAGGGGCTCGGCACCCGGAGTCGCGACGACGAGTGCGGGGCGTCCGTCGACCTCCCGGACCATGCTGTCGCCGCCCGAAGTGACCACCGGCGTGCCCGGAAACGCGCGCCCCAGCTCTTCGGCGGTGCGCCGAGCGCCCACGACCACCGCGCGCACCGCGCCGGCGCCGCAGCGCACGCATTTGAGCGTCGTGTCGATCCGGCCGCACCAGCGGCACACCGCGCCCGCGGCGTCGGCGCCCGGAAGCGACAGCGGGCCGGTGCAGTGCCGGCAGCGGGCGATGGTCCGGCACCGCGAGCAGGCCAGCGCAGGCACGTACCCGCGCCGCGGCACCTGAACCAGCACCGGCGCGCCGGCTTCCAGCGCCGTGCGCGCAGCCCGCAGGGCGATCGACGGCAGCCGCGCGGTGCGCGCGGCCGGGTCGCGGGCGTCCGCGTAACCGCTGTCGTCGAGCGCGACCACCCTCGGTGCCTGGGAGCGCACGACCGGCCGGGCGGCCACCAGATCGTGCGCCCAGCCGCTGCAGACCAGGGCCTGGGCCTCGGCCGTGCGGGCGTAGCCGCCGATCAGCGCTGCGCAGCGCAGCTGATGTGCGCGCAGCATCGCGACTTCCCGGGCATGCGGATACGGTGCCCGCGGTTCGGCCAGCGTGTCGTCGCCGTCGTCCCAGACGACCACCAAACCGAGGTCGGTCACCGGGGCGAACACGGCGCTTCGGGTGCCGATCACCACGCGGGCGGCACCGCGCAGAACAGCCAGCCAGCGGCGGTACCGCTCGGCGGGGCCCAGTCCCGCCGACAACGCGACCACCGAGCCGGCGTCGAGCAGCCGGACCGTGTGCGCCCACACGACGTCCACGTCGCGCTGGTCGGGCAGCACGACCAGCACGCCGCGCCCGACGGCGGCCACCACGGCCGCGGCCTCCGCCAGCCGCGCGGCCCACTGTTCGCCGGGCAGCGCCTGCCACACCGCACGGGCGGCGCGACCCTCCTCCAACGCTGCGAGAAACCGCTCGCCGCGCTGGTAGGCGGCCCAGCTCGCGACGTCGACCGGCTCGCGCGGGACCGGGATGCGCGGCTGCCGCGCTTCCCGCTCGACGCGCGCATGCCGCGGCGGCACCGCCAGCCGCAGCACGTCGGCGCGAGTGCCGGCATAGCGGGCCGCGACCGCGTCGGCGAGCCGGCGCACCTCCGGCGTCAGCACCGGCTCGGGCGACACGACCGAGTCCAGCCAGCCGAGCTCGCCGACATGGTCGGTGTCGGACCGCCGTTCCAGCACGAACGCGTCGACCAGCCTGCCGTGGAAGCGCACCCTGGCCCGTACCCCGGGCTGAGCGTCGTCGGACTGCTCGGCGGCCACCAGGTAGTCGAATTCGCGATCCAGGTGCGGCACCGACAGCATCGGCAGCACCCGCGCGATCGGTTCGTGAACGGCGGCCCGGCGATCGCCGGCCACTTTTCGGCTCGCTATGCGCAGCCCTTGGCCCGGCGCGGGTCGGCGTGATCGCAACGGTGGGTCAGCGACGTGTCCATGCTCGTCATGAGGTCTCCTCGACGTGTTGGTCGGATTCGTCCGGTTGAGCCTCACGGTAAGGGGACGCACCGACAGATCGGCCGAAGAACAAGCCCGCGGTGATCAGCAGCTGCGACATCGCGTACGCCCACCAGATCGGCACCGCCAGCACGTCGGACTGCAAGACGAACCGGTCGATGCCGATCATCGCGTCGGACACCGCGAAACAGACCGCGCCCAGCGCCGTCCACGGCGTCGGCAGCCGGGCCAGCAGCGCAGCGCACACCATTGCACAGAGCACCGCGATGTAGACGGTCACCGGCAACGTCAGCCGCTGCTGACCCAGCATCGGCCAGAACCACACCAGCAGCGCTGTGCACAACCCGATCATGACGACGACTGCGAGCAGCCGCCTGCGGGTGATCACTGCCAGCGGCGCCAGCGCGCCCAGGTAGCACAGATGCGCCAGCAGGAACGCCGCGAGGCCGCCGACGAACGACGGCGCCCACTCGGGCATCGCGAGCAAGAAGTCACCGACCGCCGACAACACCAGTGCCGGCATCAACCAGCGCCGCTCCCGCACGATCGGATGCGCGACCGCGGCCAGCGCCAGCAGCACCGCCATCAAAGCCTTGGCCACGGGCTGTCCGGCGAAAATGCCCGTGAGCGGCTCGCCAGGCGCCGAGCGCAATGCGATCAGCGTCAGGAACACCCCGTAGGCCACGCCGGCCCAGCCGGCGGCCACCCATGCTCCGGCCAGCATGCGCGGCGGTGTGACGTCGTCGGCCATCCTGCAGAAGCTACTCGACCGCTCAGTCAAGTCTGCTTAAGTGGAGCCATGCCCACTGCAGCGGCACCGGACTATCACACCGCGATCGTCGGCGCAGGTTTCTCCGGCATCGGCGCCGCCGTCAAACTCGACGAGGCGGCGCTGGGTGACTATGTGATCGTCGAAGCCGGCGACGCACCGGGCGGGACATGGTATTGGAACACGTATCCCGGTGTGGCCGTTGACATCCCGTCGTTCTCCTACCAGTTCTCGTTCGAGCAGACACCGGATTGGAGCCGCACCTACGCGCACGGGCACGAGCTACAGGCCTACGCCGAACGCTGCGCGGACAAGTACGGCATCCGCCCCAAGATCCGGTTCAACACCAAGGTGGTGCGCGCTGCGTTCGACGACGCGTGCAACCTATGGCGGCTGGATCTGGGCTCAGGAGAACAGCTCACCGCACGTTTTCTGGTCAACGCCGCGGGCGTGCTGACCACGCCGAAGCTCCCCGACATCGCGGGAGTGGACAGCTTCGACGGCATCACGATCCACACCGCGCGCTGGGACCACAGCCAGGACTTGACCGGTAAGCGCGTCGCGATCATCGGCACGGGCGCGTCAGCAGTGCAGGTCATTCCGGAGATCGCGCCGGTCGTCGAGCATCTGACCGTGTACCAGCGCACCCCGATCTGGTGTTTCCCGAAGCTCGACGTGCCGCTGCCCAAGGCAGCCCGCGCCGCGATGCGCCTGCCCGGCGGCATGGCCGTGCAGCGACTGCTGAGCCAGGTCTACGTGGAGTTGACTTTTCCGTTGTCGGCGCAGTACTTCACGGTGTTCCCGCTCGCCAAGCGAGCGGAGGCAGCCGGAAAAGCCTTCTTGCGCAAGGAAGTTCGTGACCCCGTGGTGCGGGACAAGCTGACACCGCGGTACGCGGTCGGCTGTAAGCGGCCCGGCTTCCACAACACCTACCTGTCGACGTACAACCGCGACAACGTGGAGTTGGTCACCGATCCGATCGACAAGATCACGCCGACGGGCGTGGCCACGGTCGAAGGCGACCTGCGGGAAGCCGACGTGCTGATCCTGGCGACCGGGTTCAAGGTGATGGACGTCGACAGCCTCACCTACGACATCGTCGGGCGCAACGGGTTGTCGATGAGCCAGTTCTGGACGGAGAACCGGCTCCAGGCCTATGAAGGCGTCAGCCTGCCGGGCTTCCCCAATTTCTTCACGGTCGCCGGACCGTACGGCTTCAACGGAGCGTCGTTCTTCGCTTACATCGAGACGCAGACCCATCACATCGTGCGGTGTCTGAAACACGCTCGGCGACAGGGTGCCTCGCGAGTGGAAGTGACCGAAGAAGCCAATGCGCGGTACTTCGCGGAGTGCATGCGCAAACGCCACACGCAGATCTTCTGGCAGGACAGCTGCACGCTGGCCAACAGCTACTACTTCGACAGCCACGGTGACGTGCCGCTGCGCCGGGCCACCACGCTCGGCACCATCTGGCGTAGCCGCCGCTTCCCCCTGTCGGACTACGCGTTCACCCCTCAGCGTTTCAGCCGGGTGCCCGACGTCACCACCTAGCGAGCAGACGCGTAATCGCACTACCAGATGCCGCTTTGTGCGATTTGGCGTCTGCTCGGCGGAAGAGTTAGATCGCGGACTTCAGGTCGTCGACCTTGTTCAGCTGCTCCCAGGGCAGCTCGATGTCGGTCCGGCCGAAGTGGCCGTAGGCCGCGGTCTGCGCGTAGATCGGCCGCAGCAGATCCAGGTCGCGGATGATGGCGCCCGGCCGCAGGTCGAACACCTCGAGAATGGCCTTCTCGATTTTGGCGGTGTCGACGGTTTCGGTGTTGAAGGTCTCGACGAACAGCCCGACCGGTGCGGCCTTGCCGATCGCGTAGGCAACCTGCACCTCGACCCTGTCCGCCAGACCGGCTGCGACCACGTTCTTTGCTACCCAGCGCATCGCGTACGCGGCTGACCGGTCCACTTTGGACGGATCCTTGCCCGAGAACGCGCCGCCGCCGTGGCGGGCCCATCCGCCGTAGGTGTCGACGATGATCTTGCGGCCGGTCAGCCCCGCGTCACCCATCGGGCCGCCGAGCACGAACTTGCCGGTCGGGTTCACCAGCAGCCGCACCGACGAGGTGTCCAGCGTCTCTTGGCCGAGGTCGTCGAGCACGGTGTTGAGCACCTTCTCGCGGATCTCCGGGGCCAGCGTGCTGTCGAGGTCGATGTCCGGGGCGTGCTGGGTGGAGATCACCACGGTGTCCAGGCGCACCGCCCGGTTGCCCTCGTACTCGATGGTGACCTGGGTCTTGCCGTCCGGGCGCAGGTAGGGCAGCACGCCGCCCTTGCGCACCTCGGTGAGCCGGCGGGCCAGCCGGTGGGCAAGTGCGATCGGCAGCGGCATCAACTCCGGCGTGTGGTTGATCGCGTACCCGAACATCAGGCCCTGGTCGCCGGCGCCCTGCGCGTCCAGCGGGTCTCCCGCGCCCTCGACGCGCGCCTCATGCGCGGTGTCCACGCCCTGCGCGATGTCCGGGGACTGCTTGCCGATCCCGATGTTGACGCCGCATGAGGCGCCGTCGAAGCCCTTGTCCGACGAGTCGTAGCCGATCTCCAGAATGCGGTTGCGAACCGTGTCGGTGATGTCTGCGAACGCCTCCTTGGCCGCCGTCGTGACCTCGCCGACGACGTGCACCTGGCCCGTCGTCACCAGAGCTTCCACCGCCACCCGCGAGCGCGGGTCCTGCTCCAGCAGCGCGTCGAGCACCGAGTCGCTGATCGCGTCGCAGATCTTGTCGGGATGACCTTCGGTCACCGACTCACTGGTGAACAGCCGGCCTGATTGGCTCACGGTGATGTCCTTTCCGACGCTTGAAACTTAGTTCATCAATATATCTGGGCGACGCTGCCGAGCCATGTGCACCTAAGCGTGCAGCGGCGGGGCCGCGCAAGTCCGGAGACGCGCCTAACAGGAGCGGCCGTGCAGGAACGTCACGATCGCGTCCACGATACGGCTGGCCATCAACGTCTTGCTGCCGTGCTCGAGTGCGGATTCGGTGCCGTCGGCGGCCAGCAGCCAGCCGTCGTTGCTGTCCACCTCGAACGCCCGGCCTTCGCCGACGGCGTTGACCACCAGCAGGTCACAGCCCTTGCGGCGCAGCTTGGCCCGCGCATGGTCGAGGACCGTGCCGTTGGCGTCGCCGGTTTCGGCGGCGAAGCCGACGATCGCGCGCATGTTCGGCAAAAGACCGTCGGCGCGGGCGCGGACCGCTCCCGCGAGCACGTCGTCATTGCGGACCAGATCGATCGTCGGGGCGTCGGCGCTGGCGTCCGGGCCCTTTTTGATCTTGCTGGTTGCAGGGCTGGCGGGACGGAAGTCGGCGACGGCCGCGGCCATCGCCAGCACGTGTGCGTCCGGGGCGTGTTTGGACACCGCGTCGGCCAGTTGCTGGGCGGAGCTGACGTGCACGACATGCACCCCGGCCGGATCGGCCAGCCCTGCGGTGTGCGCGGCGATCAGCGTGACGTCGGCGCCTCGTTGGGCCGCGACGCGGGCCAGCGCATAGCCCTGCTTGCCGGAACTGCGGTTGCCGATGAACCGCACGGGGTCGATCGGCTCGCGGGTGCCGCCGGCCGTCACCAGGACCTTGCAGCCGGCCATGTCGTAGGGCATCGCATCGCCGCGGGCCAGCAGTAGCTCGGCGAACGTGGTGATCTCCTCCGGCTCGGGAAGCCGGCCTGCGCCGGTGTCGGCGCCAGTGAGCCGGCCGGACGCCGGTTCGAGCACGACGGCCCCGCGCCGCCGAAGCGTGGCGACGTTCTCGACGGTGGCCGGATGCTGCCACATCTCGGTGTGCATCGCAGGCGCGAACAGCACCGGACACCGGGCTGTCAGCAGCGTCGCGGTCAGCAGGTCGTCAGCACGCCCGTGCACCGCGCGAGCGAGCAGGTCGGCGGTGGCCGGCGCGACCACCACGAGGTCGGCCTGCTTGCCGATCTGGACGTGCGGAACCTCGGGGACGGCGTGCCAGACGTCGGTGTGCACTGGTTCACCGGAGAGCGCCTCGAACGTGGCGGCTCCGACGAACCGCAACGCGGACTCGGTGGGGATGACGCGTACGCGGTGACCGGCTTCGGCGAGTTGGCGGACCACCGAACAGGCCTTGTAGGCGGCGATCCCTCCGGAGACGCCGACGATGATCCGCTTGCGGTCCACTAGCTGTTCCGCTACTCGCCCTCGGTGTGCTCGAGCAAGTCGGCGTGGATCTCGCGCAGCGCGATCGACAGCGGCTTTTCGTGTAGGCCGGGCTCGACGAGCGGCCCGACATACTCGAGGATGCCTTCGCCGAGCTGGTTGTAGTAGTCGTTGATCTGGCGGGCGCGCTTGGCGGCGTAGATCACCAGCGCGTACTTGCTCGACACTCGCTCCAGCAACTCGTCGATGGGCGGGTTGGTGAGGCCCTCCGGCGGGTCGTAGGCGCTGGTCTCCACCACGCGGTCAGGCACCCCGGCCAGCGTCGAGTTGTGCGAAATGGTCACGAAAGACTGTCTCCTGAAAGTGAGAAAACTAGGTTCTGCAGGTCGATCACGCCGTGTCCGGCGCGGTTACCCCAAGTAAGGCTACCAATTCTGCGCACGCCGACTCCAATTCGCTGTTGACTACCACCGCGTCGAAGTCGCTTTGAGCTGCCAATTCCTCCCGGGCCGTGGCCAGCCGGCGAGCCATCGCCTCGGGGGTTTCGGTGCCCCGGCCGGTGAGCCGGGCCTCTAAAGCCTCCCAGCTCGGCGGCGCGAGGAACACCGTGAACGCGTCGGGCATCGCCTGTTTGATCGCCCGGGCACCGGCCAGATCCACCTCAATCAGCACCGGCCGGCCGGCGCGGGCGGCGTCACGGACCGGCTGGGCCGGCGTCCCCGACCGGTGCAGGCCGCCGTGGATCTCAGCCCACTCGAGCAGCGCTCCCTCGTCGATCAGGCGCTGGAACTCCTCAGGGCTGACGAAATGGTAATCGACGCCGTCGACCTCGCCCGGCCGCGGCGCCCGCGTCGTCGCCGACACGCTGAAGTACAGGTCAGGCACCTGCTCGCGGAGGCAGCGAACGACCGTCGATTTGCCGACGGCCGAGGGACCGGACAACACGAGCACCCGCGCCGGGCGATGTTCTTTTCGCCCGAGAGGGTCGTCGCGCGTGCCCGGCCCCCCGCCGGACGTCACGCCGAGTTGAACTTTTCCAGCAGGGCCTTGCGCTGGCGATCACCCAGGCCGCGCAGCCGGCGGGTGGGTGCGATCTCCAGCTCGGTCATGATTTCCTGCGCCTTGACCTTGCCGACCTTGGGCAGCGCCTCGAGCAGCGCCGAAACCTTCATCTTGCCGAGGACCTCGTCGGTCTCGGCATCTTTGAGCACCTGCTTGAGGTTGGTGCCGCCTCGCTTGAGCCGATCTTTGAGCTCGGCCCGCGCCCGGCGAGCGGCAGCAGCCTTCTCCAACGCCGCCGCGCGCTGCTCGTCAGTCAACTGGGGAAGGGCCACGATTCCTCCGTCTCATCACCATCGATATTCCTCGCCGCCGGAGTTATCCAGCCAGCGACGACGACCGTACCCACGACATCCGACGATTGCGAACCCCACCCCCCGGTTTTCGACGCAAAATGCCAGCGTGTCGCGTCGCTGGCGCTGATTGTGAGATCTCCGCATGCCGGGGCCCGGGGTCGGCGGCGGCCATGCCCGCAACCCAAGCGGATGCTCGGACGGGCAGGTCACGACGGCTTTCGTCGTACTACAGCGACGGCCGGTCGGCCGCTGCCCCCGCGATCGACGGCGTTGATACTTGTTGCAGCCACAAAAGTGCAGGAAATTGCCAGTTTGTGGCGCGGCTGGGCGTGTCGCGACGGACTAGCGCAGGTAAGCCACCGCGTCGCGTATGCGGTCCGCGGCCGCCCGCAGTGCCCCGACGTCCGGCCCGGCGCGCAGCACCTCACGCGACACGGCCGGCAGCAGCTGGTCCCGCTGCGCGCCGCCCAAGTTCAGCAGCTGCTCCGCGCGGCCACCCTGGGCCCCGATGCCGGGCACCAGCACAGGGCCGCCCAGCCCGCTCAGATCCGGCAGAAAGGCAGCGGTTGCGCCGGCCACCACCCCGACGGACCCGGGTTCGGGCAGCGCCGAGCGGTTGGCCGCCGCGGCGGCGTCGACAATCGACTGCGCCACCGTGCGGCCGTTCGTCTGGGCGGTCTGCACGTCGGCACCCTCAGGGTTCGACGTCGCCGCAAGCACGAACACTCCGCGCCCACGCTCTTGGGCGGCCTCCAACAGCGGGCACAGTGATCCGAAACCGAGGTACGGCGATGCGGTGACGGCATCGGCGGCCAGTGGCGAATCACCGACCCAGGCCGTGGCGTAGGCGGCCATTGTCGAGCCGATGTCGCCGCGCTTGGCGTCAGCCAGCACCAGCACCCCGGCTCCACGCAAGGCAGCGATGGTGCGCTCCAGCGCGGCGTAGCCGGCCGACCCGTACGCCTCGAAGAACGCCACCTGCGGCTTGACCACGGCGAAGTCCCCGAACGCGGCCACGCAGGCGTCGCTGAAGCGCGCCAGCCCCTGCGAGTTGCGTGGCAGGCCCCACGCGTCGAGCAACTCCGGATGCGGATCGATACCCAGGCACAGCGGCCCGCGCTGCCGAGTGGCGTCGGCCAACCTGGCGCCGAACCCCGCCACGCTATCCGCCGTTGCTCAGCGTCTGGTGCAGTTCCTGCAGCGACACCACGTCGATGTCGCCGCGGATCCGGGCTTCGATGCCCTGCACGGCTGCCGACGCTCCCTGCACCGTGGTGACGCATGGGATGTTCTTCCCCACTGCGGCCGAGCGGATCTCGTAGCCGTCGATGCGTGGACCGTAGTTGCCGTAGGGAGTGTTGATCACCATGTCGACCTCCCCGGCCTTGATGGCGTCCACCGCCGACAACGCGGGTCGGCCTTCACTGGGCGGCTCGAAATGCTTACGCACCTCGTCGCACGGAATTCCGTTGCGGCGCAACATCTCTGCGGTTCCTTCGGTCGCCAGCACGCGGAAGCCCAGATCGGCGAGCCGCTTGACAGGGAACACCAGCGAGCGTTTGTCGCGGTTGGCCACCGACACGAAGACCGTGCCCTCGGCCGGCAGCGAGCCGTACGCGGCGGTCTGACTCTTGGCGAACGCGCTGCCGAAATCGCGGTCGATGCCCATCACCTCGCCGGTCGACTTCATCTCCGGTCCCAACAGCGAGTCGATCTGGGCGCCGTCGGCTTTGCGGAACCGGTGGAAAGGCAACACCGCTTCCTTGACCGCGATCGGGGCGGAAGGGGCGACGGTCGCACCATCGCCGGTGCGCGGCAGCATCCCCTCGTCGCGAAGCTCAGAGATACTGGCGCCGAGCATGATTCGCGCGCACGCCTTGGCCAGCGGAACCGCGGTGGCCTTGGACACGAACGGCACGGTGCGGCTGGCGCGCGGATTGGCCTCCAGCACGTAGAGGACGTCGTCTTTCAGCGCGTACTGGACGTTGAGCAGGCCGACCACGCCGATGCCGTGCGCGATCGCTTCGGTGGCGTGGCGGACCTTGTCGACGTCGCTGCGTCCCAACGTCACCGGCGGCAGCGCGCACGCCGAGTCACCGGAGTGAATGCCGGCTTCCTCGATGTGTTCCATGATCCCGCCGATGTAGACCTCTGTGCCGTCGCAGAGCGCGTCGACGTCGATCTCGATGGCGTCCTCGAGGAAGCGGTCCACCAGCACCGGGTGCTCGGGTGAGAGCTCGGTGGCACGCGTGATGTAGCCGTGCAGTGTCTCTTCGTCGTAGACGATCTCCATGCCGCGGCCACCGAGCACATACGAGGGACGCACCAGCACCGGATAGCCGATCTCCGCAGCGATCTTGCGGGCATGCTCGAAGCTCGTCGCGGTGCCGAACCGCGGCGCGGGCAGCCCGGCGTCGCTGAGCACTTCGCCGAACACGCCGCGGTCTTCGGCCGAATTGATCGCCCGCGGGCTGGTGCCGACGATCGGCACGCCGGCGTCCTCCAGGCGCTGAGCCAGGCCGAGCGGGGTCTGGCCGCCCAGCTGGACGATCACGCCGGTCACGCCCGGACCCCCTGCGCCGGAAAGTGATTCGGCGTAGAACACCTCGAGCACGTCTTCGAACGTCAGCGGCTCGAAGTAGAGCCGGTCGGCGGTGTCGTAGTCGGTGGAGACGGTTTCCGGGTTGCAGTTGACCATCACGGTCTCGAAACCCGCCTGGCTCAACGTGGTGGCCGCGTGCACACAGCTGTAGTCGAATTCGATGCCCTGCCCGATCCGATTCGGCCCGGACCCCAAGATCAGCACCTTGGGCTTGTCGGTCTGCGGCGCGACTTCGGTTTCGGCGGCCGGGTCGAGTTCATAGCTGCTGTAGTGGTACGGGGTCTTGGCCTCGAACTCCGCGGCGCAGGTGTCGACGGTCTTGAACACCGGGTGAATGCCGAGGCGCTGGCGCAATGCGCGAACGCCGACCTCGCCGGCCAATTCGGGTCGTAGCGCGGCGATCTGACGGTCCGACAAACCGCTGTGCTTGGCCCGGCGCAGCAGCTCGGCGTCGAGCACGGGCGCGTCGATCAGCTCGGCGCGCAGCTCGACCAGGCCCGCGATCTGCTCGACGAACCACGGGTCGACGCCGGAGACCTCCGACACCTTCTCCACCGGCGCGCCCAGCCGCAGCGCGAGTTCGATGTCGTAGAGCCGGCCCTCGCTGGGCGTCTTGAGCCGCTCGAGTGCGCCGTCGACGCCGCCGTCGGGATCCGGTCCCGTCCAGAAGCCTGCGCGCGTCGTCTCCAGCGAGCGCATCACCTTGCCGAGCGCTTCGATGAAGTTGCGCCCCAACGACATCGCTTCGCCCACCGACTTCATCGTGGTGGTCAACGTCGGG
Organism: Mycobacterium sp. NGS19; assembly: GCF_059813155.1. Taxonomy (NCBI): domain Bacteria; kingdom Bacillati; phylum Actinomycetota; class Actinomycetes; order Mycobacteriales; family Mycobacteriaceae; genus Mycobacterium; species Mycobacterium sp. NGS19. Next base: position 97,306 of record NZ_JCALEB010000005.1, on the reverse strand, counting down.
TCGGCACCCGGGAACTTCTCGAACGCGAACCGCGGCGCCTTGACCACCACGTAGTCCAGCGTGGGCTCGAAGCAGGCCGGGGTTTCCCTGGTGATGTCGTTGAGGATTTCGTCGAGGGTGTAGCCGATGGCGAGCTTCGCGGCGATCTTGGCGATCGGGAAGCCAGTGGCCTTGGACGCCAACGCGCTGGACCGGCTGACCCGGGGGTTCATCTCGATCACGATCAGCCGGCCGTCCTGCGGATTGACGGCGAACTGGATGTTGCAACCGCCGGTGTCGACGCCGACTTCGCGCAGGATCGCGATGCCGAGGTCGCGCATCCGTTGGTATTCGCGGTCGGTGAGGGTCATCGCGGGGGCGACGGTCACCGAGTCGCCGGTGTGCACGCCCATAGGGTCGACGTTCTCGATCGAGCAGACCACGACGACGTTGTCGTTGCCGTCGCGCATCAGCTCCAGCTCGAATTCCTTCCAGCCGTAGATGCTTTCTTCGATCAGCACGTTGGCGCTCGGTGACGCGGCGAGCCCGTCGCCGGCCATCCGGCGCACCTCCTCGACGCTGTGCGCCAGCCCGGATCCGAGGCCGCCCATGGTGAAGCTCGGCCGCACGACCACCGGCAGGCCCAGTTCCTCGACGGTTTCAGTGACCTCGTCCATCGTGAAACAGACTCTGCTGCGGGCAGATTCGCCGCCGACCTTGGCGACGATGTCCTTGAACCGTTGGCGGTCTTCACCACGCTGGATGGCGTCGAAGTCCGCGCCGATCAGCTCGACGCCGTACTTCTCCAGCACGCCGTTCTCCGACAGCGCGACCGCGGTGTTCAATGCGGTCTGACCGCCGAGCGTGGCCAGCAGTCCGTCGATCTTGTTGCCGCGCCTGGCCTGTTGGGCGATCACCTTCTCGACGAACGTCGGGGTGATGGGTTCGACGTACGTGTGGTCGGCGAACTCGGGGTCGGTCATGATCGTCGCCGGGTTCGAGTTGATCAAGGTCACCTGCAGACCCTCGGCCTTGAGCACTCGGCAGGCCTGTGTGCCGGAGTAGTCGAACTCGGCGGCTTGGCCGATGACGATCGGCCCCGAGCCGATGACCAGCACGTGGTTGAGGTCAGTGCGCCGCGGCATAGCTCTCCCGCCCCCACGCCCCGCGAGCGTGCACGGTTGTACGCCACGACCGGCGTGTCGACGTACAGACACGCACGCTCGCGAGACGACGAAGCGTCACTGCGCCTCCCCTGCCATCAGGTCGATGAATTGGTCGAACAGGTAGTTCGCGTCGTGCGGACCGGCCGCGGCCTCCGGGTGGTACTGCACCGAGAATGCCCGCCGGTCAACGAGTCTGATGCCTTCGACGACGCCGTCGTTGGCGCAGGTGTGGCTGATCTCGGCCTTGCCGAACGGGGTGTCGAACCGCTCCCCCGCCTCGCCCTCCAGCGCGAAGCCGTGGTTCTGCGCGGTCACCGCGACGCGTCCGGTGGCGTGGTCGATCACCGGGACGTTGATGCCGCGGTGCCCGAACGTCATCTTGTACGTGGAGCGCCCCAGCGCCCGGCCGAGGATCTGGTTGCCGAAACAGATGCCGAACAACGGGATTCCCGCGCCGATCACCTGCTGAGTGACGGCGACGACGTGGTCAGCCGTGGCGGGATCTCCGGGCCCGTTGGACAGGAATACCCCGTCAGGTTTGATGTCGGCGATCTGCTCGAACGTCGCCGACGACGGCAACACATGGCTGCGGATGCCCCGGCGGGCGAAGTTGCGCGGAGTGTTGGTCTTGATGCCGAGGTCAAGCGCCACCACGGTAAAACGTTGCGGCCCTTCAGGTTCCACGACATAGCCGCTGGGAGTGGTGACTTCGCCGGCGAGGTCGGCGCCGAGCATCGCCGGCTGCTCGCGCACGCGCTGCAGCAGAGTATCGATGTCGGCCAGCGCGTCACCCGAGAAGATGCCCGCCTTCATCGACCCTCGGGTGCGCAGATGGCGCACCACTGCCCGAGTGTCGATGCCGGCGATCCCGACGATGCCCTGGCGCACCAACTCCTCTTCGAGGGTGCGGGTGGCACGCCAGTTCGACGCCCGCGGCGACGGGTCGCGCACCGCGTACCCGGCGACCCAGATCTTGTCGCCGCGGCTTTCGGCGTCCTCGTCGTTCCAGCCGGTGTTGCCGATCTGCGGCGCGGTGGCGACGACGATCTGACGGTGGTAGCTCGGGTCGGTGAGCGTCTCCTGGTACCCGGACATGCCCGTCGAGAAGACGGCCTCGCCGAGCGTCTGGCCGACGGCGCCGAACGACGTGCCGGTGAACACACGGCCGTCTTCCAGCACCAAGACCGCTTTACTCACGTCGTTCTCCCGGGTTCTCGTAACCAGTCCGCATAGTTCCTGTGGTCGTCACCGCGAAACGCGGTGTCGAGTTGCGCTCCCGACGGTAGCCGCCACCGGATCGCCAGGATGTCGTCCGCCGCGGCGGCGTTGCCATGCAGCCGCTGGGTGCGAATCTCGTCGACCGACTCGTCGGGGATCCAGATAGGCCGCTCACCGCTGCGCTTGAGCATGATGCCCTCGGGATAGCGGGTCAGCACCGCCTTGGCATGTTCGCCCATGACCCCCGCACGCTCTCTGCGACCCGGCATCAGCGTGGTTCCGACGTACACGCCGGTCAACTCAGGACCGAGCGGCGCTCCGACCGTATCTGGCAACGGCGGCAGGCCGCCCATGACCGGCAGCTGGCCCTGTGCCCGTCGGAGCCAGTTGCGCATCCTGACCCAGAACGCCACGAACGCGGCCACTGCCAAGACCGCGGCGCTCAGCAGCAGAATGGTCGACAACTGGTGGCTCACGCGGGGCACTTCCCGTCGCGCGCAGTCACCCGGCCGCGCAACAGCGTTGCGGTCACGGCAGCGGGCAGGGTCATCGACTCGTACGGCGTGTTGTCGGACCGGCTGGCCAGGTCGGCGCCGCGCACCGTCCACGTGGCGTCCGGGTCGACGACAGTGAGGTTGGCCGGCTCGCCGACGTCGATCGGGCGGCCCTGGTCGGGCAACCCGACGATGCGCGCCGGGTTCTCGCTCATCACGCGAGCCACCTCACGCCAGCTCAGCAGCCCCGGCTGCACCATCGTCTGCACGACCACCGACAGCGCGGTCTGCAGGCCGAGCATCCCGGGGCGCGCATGGGCGAACTCGCAGACCTTCTCGTGCTCGGCGTGCGGCGCGTGGTCGGTGGCAACGCAGTCGATCACTCCGTCGGCCAGCGCCTGCCGCAGCGCTTGCGCGTCGGACGCCTCCCGCAGCGGTGGGTTGACTCGGTTGCGGCCGTCGTACGTCGCCAACCGGGAGTCGTCCAACGCCAGGTGATGCGGGGTTACCTCCGCGGTGATCGAAATGCCTTGTGCCTTAGCCCATTTCAGTATCTCGACAGTGCCTGCGGTGGAAGCGTGGCAGATGTGCACGCGGGCGCCGGCGTCACGGGCCAGCAATGCGTCACGCGCGACGATCGACTCCTCGGCGGCGCGTGGCCATCCCGACAGCCCGAGCAGCGCCGCATTCGGCCCTTCGTGCGCCACCGCGCCGGCCGTCAGGCGCGGCTCTTCGGCATGCTGGGCGATCAGCACGCCCAGGCCGGTCGCATACTCGAGGGCGCGGCGCATCACCAGCGGGTCGTGCACGCAGACGCCGTCGTCGGAGAACATCCGCACCTGAGCCGTTCCGGCGGCCATCAGGCCCATCTCCGTGAGCTGCGCGCCGGCCAGTCCGACGGTCACCGCGCCGACCGGATGTACGTCGACAAGTCCCACCTGCTGGCCGCGCGCCCAGACGTGGTCGGTGACGACGGGGCTGTCGGCGACCGGGTTGGTGTTGGCCATCGCGAACACCGCCGTGTAACCGCCCAAAGCCGCTGCCGCAGAGCCGGTCTCGATGTCCTCGGCGTACTCGCGGCCCGGCTCGCGCAGATGAGTGTGCAGGTCGACAAAGCCCGGCAGCAGAATCTGGCCGGTCGCGTCGATCACGTCGGCATCGGTAGGGATGTCCAGAGACGGGCCGATCGCCATGATCTGACCGTCGTCGACGAGCACGTCCACGGGATCGCCTTCCCCGTACGGCTGCACGCCGCGAATCAGCACGCTCATACGCCCACCGCCTGCTGCTGCTCAGCGCCGACGAGTAGGTGGAACAGCACCGCCATCCGAACGTGCACACCGTTCGAAACTTGTTGCAGCACAGCCGATTGAGTCGAGTCGGCAACCGAGAACGAGATCTCCATGCCGCGCAGCATCGGGCCGGGGTGCAGCACGACAGCGTGACCCGGCAGCATCGCTTGGCGCCGCTCCGACAGCCCGTAGAGCACCGAGTACTCCCGCGACGAGGGGAAGAAGCCGCCGGTCATCCGCTCGGCCTGCACGCGCAGCATCAGCACTGCGTCGGCCGCCGGCAGCTCGGCGTCGAGGTCGTGGGAGACGGTCACCGGCCAGCCATGGACGCCGACCGGCAGCAGCGTCGGCGGCGCGACGAGCACCACTTCGGCGCCAAGCGTATGCAGGAGAAGCACATTCGACCGCGCGACCCTGCTGTGGAGGATGTCGCCGACGATCACCACGCGCTTGCCCTCGATACCACCGAGCCGCTGCCGGATGGTCAGCGCGTCGAGCAGTGCCTGAGTGGGGTGCTCATGAGTCCCGTCGCCCGCGTTGATCACCGACGGCCCGTGGTGCTCGGTGGCTGTCCACTCGGCGAGCTGCCGGGCCGCCCCCGACGCCGAATGCCGGATGATCAGCGCGTCGGCGCCGGCCGCCCGCAGCGTCAGCGCGGTGTCTCGTAGCGACTCGCCCTTGCCCACCGACGACCCGCTGGCGCTGACGTTGATCACGTCGGCGCTCATCCACTTGCCGGCCACCTCGAACGACACCCGGGTGCGGGTCGAGTTCTCGTAGAACATCGTGATGATGGTCCGCCCGCGCAGCGTCGGCAGCTTCTTCACATCCCGGCCGATCAGCGCCTGCGCGAAGTGGTCGGCGTCGTCGAGGATCGCGGTCGCCTCGTCACGGGTCAGGTCGGCCGCGGACAACAGATGTCTGGTCACTTGCTGATCACCACCCCGTCGCGGCCGTCGTGCTCGGTCAACAGCACGTGCACGCTCTCGCTGCGCGAAGTGGGGACGTTCTTGCCGACGTAGTCGGCGCGCAGCGGCAGCTCGCGGTGCCCCCGGTCGACCAGCACCGCCAACTGCACCGCCCGCGGGCGGCCGAGGTCACGCAGCGCGTCGAGAGCCGACCGCACCGACCGCCCGGAATACAGCACGTCGTCGACGAGAATCACCAGGGCGTCGTCGACACCGCCTTCTGGAATCGACGTATCTTCAAGCGGCCGTGGAGGTTTCATCATCAAGTCGTCGCGATAGAGCGTGATGTCGAGTGCCCCGTGCGGAACCGCGATGCCGGCGAACTCACTGATCTTCGCCGCCAGCCGCGACGCGAGAATCACCCCGCGCGTAGGAATGCCGAGCAGTACGACGCGCGGCGCGTCCGGGCCGTCCAATGCGGTCTTTTCGATGATCTGATGGGCGATGCGCGAAATGGTGCGGCCGACGTCCGCGGCGGACATCAATTCCCGGTCGGTGGCTTTGTCGCTAGCCGAGCCCACGTGTGACCTGGACCTCCTTCTCCGCCTCGCTGGACGGATCGTTAAAGGACGTCAAACTGCGGCGAGCCTACCACCGCGCTTTTCGCCCCAGCGACATCAGCTCGCGCATAGTGTCCGCGGCGTGGTCCTTCGGCGGCACAGCCCGCTGCGCGGCCGACGGCTGCGACTCGACGAGGCGCTGCTCGAGCGCCTTGCAATGAGCCCCGCCGGCTACCGGTTCGTGCTGCATGTCGGCCCCTGCCGCCGGCTGACAGCGCGCCGGTACGCTCGGGCGGGTGCTGGACCGCAACGCAGAACCGCTCCGCGAAGTCGTCGACGCCGGACTGCTCTCAGGCGCGGTCACACTCGTGTGGCAACGCGGAAAAGTGTTGCAAGTCAACGAAGTGGGCTATCGCGACGTCGAAGCCGGTCTGCCGATGCAGCGCGACACGATCTTCCGGATCGCGTCGATGACCAAGCCGATCACCAGCGCGGCCGCGATGATCCTCGTCGACGAAGGCAAGCTGGCGCTCGACGACCCGATCACCCGGTGGCTGCCCGAGTTCGCCTCGATGCGAGTGCTCGACGATCCCACCGGCCCCCTGGAAAACACCGGCCCGGCGCGCCGGCCGATCACCGTGGACGACTTGCTGACCCACCGAAGCGGGCTGGCCTACGAGTTCTCGGTGACAGGGCCGCTGGCCCGCGCCTATCGGCGGTTGCGGGGAATCCACAATCCCGACGCATGGCTGGCGGAATTGGCCGCGCTGCCGCTGGCGCACCAGCCGGGCGAGCGGATGACGTACAGCCACGCGACCGATGTGCTGGGCATCATCCTGTCGCGCATCGAGGGCAAGACGTTGCAACAGGTCTGCACTGAGCGGATTTTCGAGCCGTTGGGCATGCGTGACACCGGGTTCTTCGTCACCTCCGAGAGCCGGTCGAGGGCGGCGACGATGTACAAGCTCGACGAGCACGACCGGCTGCGCCACGACGTGATGGGGCCGCCGGCGATCGAGCCGCCGGCCTTCTGTATGGGTGGTGTGGGACTTTGGTCGACCGCCGACGACTATCTCGCGTTCGCCCGGATGCTGCTCGGCGGCGGCGAGCTGGACGGGACACGGGTGATGTCCGCCGAAGCGGTGCGGCTGATGCGCACGAACCGGTTGACCGACGAGCAACGCCGACAGCCGTTCCTGGGTGCGCCGTACTGGGTGGGCCGCGGGTTCGGGCTGGGCCTGTCGGTGGTGACGGACCCGCAGCAGGCGAGACCGCTGTTCGGGCCGGGCGGCGCCGGCACGTTCGGGTGGCCGGGCGCGTACGGCACCTGGTGGCAGGCCGACCCGACGCTCGAGTTGATCCTGATCTATCTGGTGCAGAACCATCCGACGCTGTCAGCGGATGCGGCAGCAGCGGTGGGCGGCAACGCGTCACAGGTCAAGCTGATGGCCGCACGGCCGCGGTTCGTGTCGCGCACGTACAAGGCGCTGACCTGAAGCTGGTGCGGCGCAAGCGTTTCGGCCGGACGGCCCCTGGCTACGGGTCGTCCTCGTCCTCAGGCAAATAGCGCTCGGGGTGAAAGAAGTTGTTGATGCCGGGTTTTCGATTCAGATGCGGAGGCGCCAGCCATTCGACAACGCCGTTCTCGTTGAGACGGGCGCTCCAGCCTTCGTCGTCAAGCTTGTGATCGGTGTGGCAGCCGAAGCCTAAATTGTCGGGTTCGGTCAGGCCGCCGCGCGCCCATGCTGTCAAGTGCATGACTTCACACTCATAGCCGGGCTTGTCGCAACCGGGCGCCGTGCATCCGCCGTCGCGGGCGTGCAGCACAATGCGCTGGTCCGCGCTGGCGATACGGGTGCGACCTAGATACAGGGGCCGGTTCGAGTGCTTGTCGAACACGGCGAGATAGTGGTAGGCGGCACTGGCCATCTTGATGACGTCGCGCATGGGCAGCCAGCTGCCTCCGCCGGTGTCGGCTCTGCCCACGCCGGATTCCAGCTGCTCCAACGTGGTACGGACGATGATCGTTGCGGGCAGCCCGCGGTGCTGACCCAGCGTGCCGGACGCCAACACTGCGCGGCCCATCGCGGTCAGCGCATCGTGGGCACGCTGCGCTCGGGTGCGGGTATCACGGCGCACCGCGTCGTCGGGTGGTTCACCGTCCACGGTGGGCGTCGGGTCCTCCGGATTGCACATGCCGGGCGCGCCCAGCTTCGCGAACACCGCATCCATCGTCGCGCGCAGCTGCGGATCCGCGATGAGCGTGCCCTTGCTCATCCCGTCGGGTCCCTGTGGACCCCAGCGGAATCCGCGCTTGCGTGCCCGGTCCGCATCCGAGAACTGACCGTCGGGGTTGATCAGCGCCGCCATCCGCTCGGCGGCCTTCTCCAACTGATCCGGTCGCAAGCCGGCGGCCATCGCGCCCAACATCGCCTCATCACGGTCACGTGCCTCGGCCGGATACCCGGCCGGCAAGTGGTGGAAGAACTTCCGGACGACCGCCACGTGCTCGTGACCGATCTCCCCGCTGCGCAATTGGGTTGCGACAGTGGGCAAGAGCGGGTCCAGCCGCTCGCCGGTGATCGAGCGGCGGTGCCCCACCTGTCCGGCTTCGGCGATCATCTGCTGGGCAGCGGTTGGTCGGATCTTGAGCCGGTCAGCCAGCACACGCGGAAGCGGGCCGCCGATGTCGGACGGTACGGCGCGCTCCACGAGCTGATTCACCAACTCGTACTGGGACGCCGCGCACTTGCGGGCGATGGTCGTCAGCCGCTCCACCACCGCGACGCAATCGAGCTCCGACAACGCATCGAACGACAGCGCTGCGAACGCGTCGGCTCCCGCCTCCAGGCGTACCAGCGTGGTCCAAACGCTGCCCGAACACATGAGCGAATACTATCGCCTACCGCCGACAAGCAGTTCATTCGTCCACAGCCCAAAATGCCTGTGGATTACTGGGATTCGCGAACGGTAACTGTCAGTCCCGTGTGCTAAGCCGCCAACGCGCGACGAGCGTACGCACGCACGTCGGCGTCGCTGTCGTCGAGTGCCGCACCCAATGCCTCCCGTGCGGCGTGTTCGGTTGGAGCCCAACGGGTCAGACTCAGCACGGCAGCCTTACGGACGTCGAGATGCGGGTCCTTCAAGGCACGAGACAATGCAGCCACCGAGACACCGGCAGGCCCGGCCGCCAACGCCTTGGCCGCGGCCTCACGGATCTGCCACACCGACGAGTCCAGCGCCCGCTCGACCGTCGGGACGTCCTCGTCGTCGCAGCCGATCACGCCCAACGCGGTCAGCGCCGCCGCCTGCACCAGTGGATCGTGGTCGCGCATGAGGCGACGCACGGTGTCAGCGCCGGCACGCAGCGTCGCCAAGCCGTTGGCCACGGCGATCCGCACCTCCCGGTTCTCGTCCCCGGCGGCAGCTGCGACACCGTCAGCGTCGTCGATCGACACCAGCGCGCGAACGGCTTCGATCCGTACCCGATAATCGTTGTCCGACAGCGCGTTTCGGTACCCCTGCCGGTCGCCGACCCGCCGCGCACTCAACACGTACAGCGCGGTCGCTCGCACGACTCCGTCCCCGGACACTAAATGCGGTTCGATGTCGGCGGGGCGGGACAACACTTCGACCACCTCGCGGAAGCCGTCAGACGCGCACCGACGCACTTCGGCGTCACGATCTGCCAGCGCGCGCAGCAGCGCATCCTCGTATCCGTCCGGCAGGTTCTCGACCAGTGTGGCGACAGCTGTGCGCCGCACCCCGCTGTCGTCATCGGCGAGGTAGCCTGCCAGCTCGGAGAGGCTGGGCGACTCCAACGCGAGCACCGCGGCGATTCGCGGCGACGGCGGTTGGACCGCGGCTTTCGCCGGCAGACGGCCTTGTTCACTGCGCGGCGCCCGTCCTCCGGCGAGCGGCGGTTGCTCGACGAGCACCACCCGGTCGCTTGACGGCACGTGCTCGAGGCCGGGCACCGGCACGAGGTACGGCGCGACAGGGCGCTTGAGGAATTCCATCGATCCGTCACTGCGCTTGCGCAGATTCAGGTGATACCGCCACTGCTCGTCGTCACGGTTGGGAAGGTCGCTGCGTTCGTGGTACAAGCCCCAGCGTGATTCGGTGCGGGTCAGCGACGCACGTGCCGCCATCTCGGCGCAGTCGAGGATGAAGCTCACCTCTGCCGCGCGCATCAATTCATGCGGTGTGCGGGCGCCGATTTCAGCCACCTCGGCCTTCATCCGCTCGAACGTGCGCACTGCGATCGACAGCTTGGTGGCCGTCTTCGGCGGCGCCACATAGTCGTTGACGAATCTGCGCAGCTTGTACTCGACCTGTTGCTGCGGCGGCCCGTCCGGGTGGCGCAACGGCCGGTAGATCAACTCGTGCGCCTGCGCCAGCTGGTCTTCGGGCAGCGCGTCGGGCAGCGTCACCTGACCAAGGGTCGACGTCGCGTGCTCGCCGGCGAGATCGCCGTAGACGAATGCACCGATCATGTAGTTGTGCGGCACGCAGGCCATGTCACCCGCGGCATACAGCCCGGGCACGGTGGTGCGAGCATGCTCGTCGACCCACACTCCTGATGCGGAATGCCCACTGCACAAACCGATTTCAGAGATGTGCATTTCGATGTCGTGGGTGCGGTAGTCGTGCCCACGGTTGGCGTGGAACGTGCCGCGGGTGGGCCGCTCGGTGGTGTGCAGGATGTTCTCCAGCGCGGTCAGCGTCTCGTCAGGCAGGTGCGAAACTTTCAAGTAGATCGGCCCGCGCGCCGATTCGATCTCCCGCTTCACTTCGGCCATCATCTGACCCGACCAGTAGTCGGAGTCGACGAACCGCTCCCCCAGCGCGTTGACCTGGTAGCCACCGAACGGGTTGGCGACGTACGCGCACGCGGGGCCGTTGTAGTCCTTGATGAGCGGGTTCACCTGGAAGCATTCGATACCTGACAACTCCGCCCCGGCGTGGTAGGCCATCGCATAGCCGTCGCCGGCGTTCGTCGGGTTTTCGTAGGTACCGTAGAGGTAGCCGGAGGCGGGGAGACCGAGCCGACCGCATGCCCCGGTAGCGAGGATCACCGCTTTGGCCCGGACGGCGACGAATTCGCCTGTGCGGGTGTTGAATCCGGCAGCACCGACCGCTCGGCCGCCCACCGTCAGCACCCGCACCGGCATCACGCGGTTCTCGATGCGGATCTTCTCGCGCATCGCGCGCCGCCGCAGCACCCGGTAGAGCGCCTTCTTGACGTCTTTGCCCTCGGGCATCGGCAGCACGTAGGAGCCGGATCGATGCACCTGTCGCACCGCGTACTCGCCGTGCTCGTCCTTCTCGAATTTCACGCCGTAGCGTTCTAGCCGCTGCACCATCGCGAACCCGCGCGTCGCTGTCTGATAGACGGTGCGCTGGTTCACGATCCCGTCGTTGGCTCGCGTGATCTCCGCGACGTAGTCCTCGGGTTTGGCCTTGCCCGGGATCACCGCATTGTTGACGCCGTCCATACCCATCGCCAGCGCACCCGAGTGGCGCACGTGGGCCTTCTCCAGCAGCAGCACCTGCGCCCCACGCTCAGCGGCCGTCAGCGCCGCCATGGTGCCTGCGGTGCCGCCCCCGATCACCAGGACGTCGCAGTCGAGAGTGGTCCTGTCGGCCAGGTGAGGTATCTGCATCACGAGTATCCAAGCGCTGCAAGGGTTGCCGACTTCAGGACCTCACGGTCTGTGCTCAAATCGCTTCTGGGCTGGGGCACGTCGATCACCGCGGCAAGGCCACCGCTTCTGTCCATCACTGCAATCCGATCGCCCAGCACCAACGCCTCGTCCACGTCATGGGTGACGAACACGATCGTCGTCGGATGCGCCCGCCACGTGTCGATGAGCAGCCGCTGCATCGCCGTTCGGGTCTGGGCGTCCAACGCTCCGAACGGCTCGTCCATCAGCACCGCCCGGGGCGCGCCGGCGAGCCCGCGTGCCAGCTGCACCCGCTGGCGCATCCCACCCGAGAGGCTCTTCGGCAGGTAGTCCCCGAACCCGGCCAATCCGACCTCGGCGATCCAGCGGTCCGCGCGCTCCCGCCGGCCCGCCCGGGGTTCGCCGCGCAGTTTCAACGCCAACTCGATGTTGGACCGGACGCTGCGCCACGGCAACAGGGCGCTGTCCTGGAATACCATTCCGCGGTCGCGCGACGTCGTGACCACCTCCACATCGTCGGCGAGCACCCGCCCTGCGCTCGGCCGCAGCAGCCCTGCGAACGCGCGCAGGACCGTCGATTTGCCGCATCCGGACGGCCCGGTGAGCACCAGGATTTCTCCCGGCTCCACCACGAGATTCAGTCCGTCGACCACCGGAATTCCGTTGTAGCTCAACCGAACCCGGTCGAGCTGCAGACGCATCCCGCGCGTGAGCGTCGTGGTCATCGGGCGTTCTCCTGAGCGCGCGGGAGCCACCGGGTGGCGCGCCGCCCGATCAGCTCCACGGCCGCCGCGGTGGCGAAGCCGAGCACGCCGATCGTGATGATCCCGACGAACACCTCGGGGTAGGCCAGCACCGTGTAGGACTGCCAAGTTCGGTAACCGACGCCGAGCCGGCCGGAGATCATCTCCGCGGACACCACGCAGATCCACGCCACACCCATGCCCACCGACAGGCCGCCGAACAGCCCGGGAAGGATTCCGGGCAATACGACGTGGCGCAGGACGTCGAGCCGGCCGCCCCCGAGCGTGCGTACAGAGTCCTCCCAAAGCGTCGGCAGCGCGCGCACCGCGTGGCGGGTGCTCACCATGATCGGGAAGTACGCGGCCAAGAACGTGATGAATACGATGCCTGCTTCGTCGCTGGGAAACAGCAGGATGGCGACCGGCACGAGAGCGATTGCCGGGATCGGGCGAGCCAGCTCGGTGAGCGGTCCGAACGTGTCGGCGAAAAGCGTTGAGCGGCCGAGCATGACGCCGGTGACAAGACCGACGACCGCTGCCAGCACGAACCCGGTGAGGATCCTGATCAGCGACTGCCCCAGGTCCAGCCAGTACGCGTCAGTGCCCAGCCGCTTGACGAACACCCGGGCGATTTCGGTGACCGTGGGCAGTGTGTCGAAGCGAATCCACAGCCGGGCGTGGCTGGCCGTCAGCACTTGCCATAGCCCGATGGCGGCGGCAACCGAGGCGACCCGCAGCAGTCGGCGCCGCCATGGTGGGGCGGCCCGGTCCCGGACCGCAACCGGTTCGGCTACCGGCGCCGGCAGCAGACCGGCGATGCTTGCGTCGACGGCGGTCATACCGCACCTGCCAGTGCCTGCCGATAGTCGACGGTCGCAGTGCCGGGATGCGTTGCGACGTAACGCTTGGCCCCGGCCGTCGTCGAAAACGGCAGATAGTTCTGTCCGTCGCGGACCCATGTGACGCGATCGGCGAACCACCGCGTGCCCAGCTCGGTGTCGGGCACATATGCCGCCCGCACGGTCGCGCCTTTGCTCGTCGCCTCGCGGACGGCACGCAGCAGACACGTCGGATTGGCCGCCGGCTGGGTGGTGTCCGAACCGGTCAACCACAACTCACTGGCCTGCGAGGGATTGTTGACCGGCTGATTGCACACCGGGTCGGTGCCGCCGATCGCCGACGGATTGGCGGTGGCGGCGCGCGCGCTGTCGTAGTCGAGGTTGCGTGCCTTGAACGCCGCGCGCAGCGGGCCGTCCTGGACGAACTCGTCGATGTTGAAATCGGCGAAGTCGCCGATCGACTTCAGGTACGACACATCGCCTTTGAACGCATCGACCAGCTGTGGCTTGATCGTGGTATCGAACGACGACGTGCCACCCGGACCGTTGTAGAGGTAGACCACCTCCTGCGGCAGCCCACTGCCCTGCGCGACGATCTCAGCGGCTTTCAGCGGCTGTTGGTGCACGAAGTCGGTCGCATCGAGCTGCGCCTGCAGGAACGCGTCGAGGACCTCCGGGTGCTGCTGGGCGTACACGCGCCGGACCACGACGCCGTGGAACGTCGGCACGCCCAGTTCGGCGCCGTCGTAGAGCAGCCGCGCCTTGTTCTGGAACACCAGCAGGCCGGGCCACGCGACGAACTGTGAAAGGCCCTGCACCTGACCTGATTCCAGCGCAGATCCGCCGACTTGCGGCTGCTGGTTGAGCACCTCGACGCCGGTCGTGGGATCCACCCCGGCCCGCTGCAGGGCTTGCACCAGCATGCCGTGTCCGGCCGAACCGACGCTGGCCGAAACCTTCTGACCGGCAAGGTCACTCAGCGTGGCTGCCGACGAATCGGATTTGACGACCACGCCGTTCAGGCCACCCTTGAGGTTGTAGCCGGTGATGGAGACCAGCTCTGTCCGAGCCCGCTCGTTCGCCTGAGTTTTGGAACCGTTGATGAGTAACGGGTAATCGCCCATCGAGCCGATGTCGATCTTTTCGGCGACCATCTGCGCGGTGATCGGCGCGCCGGTGTCATAGTCCTGCCACTGGACGTTGTACTTCTTGCCGGTGCGCGCGGTCACGTCGGACAGTCGCCGTTCCAGATAGCCTTGCGCGCGCAGCAGCGCACCGGCGGTGGCGGTGTTGATGGTCTTGGACTGGTAGCCGACGACGACGTTGACGACGTCCGGCGAACTCTGTTGCGAGTCAAGGGAGCATCCTGCAGCGGTGACGACGACCGCGGCGGTGCCGGCGATGAGCCGGATCACGGAGACTTTCATCGAAGGTCCTTCGGGTACTGCGGTCCGTTAGCGGATCAGGTAGGGCATGTTGACGGTGACGGCTCCGGTGGGGCACCGGGCCGCGCACGGTCCGCAGTACCAACACTCGTCGACGTGCATGAACGCCTTACCGGTGTCGGGGTTGATGGCCAGTGCATCGAGTGGGCACACTTCGACACACAATGTGCAGCCGTCGACACACAGCGACTCGTCGATGGTCACAGGAACGTCGACACGTTGATTCACCAGCGTCATGTCTTGTCTTACTCCTGACGTCCACGGGACAGGTTGCCGCGTAGCGTTATTCGGTCGCCGCGCATGCGGATGTACTCGAGGTCGACGGGACGGCCGTCGTCGAGGTGGGTGAGCCGCTCGAGCATCAACAAGGCTGCCCCGTCGGGAAGTTGAAGCGTGGCGGCCGAATGAGCGTCTGCGGCAACGGCTTCCACGGCGAGCGCGGCAGAGCCGAGCCTCTGCCCTGTCACTTCCTCGATCAGCGTGAAGATGTCGTTGGTCTCCAGCGGATGGCGCAGGACGTCGGCGCCCACGTCCGGCACAAGATAGGTCAAGTCCAGGCTCAGCGGCAGGTCGCCGAGATAGCGCAACCGTTCGACGAATACCACCCGCTCACCGGGTGCCAGCGCCAGCCGGCGCGCGACCGACGGTGGTGCGGCGATCTCCAACGCGGCCCGCACCTCGTTGCGGACCTCGCCGTAGCCCTTGAACGTTTCCTTGAGTCCCAGCAACGCGTCGAGGCCGTGGTCGTATTTCCGGTGTGCGACCCGGGTGCCCACTTTGGGGCTGCGGTCGATCAGCCCCTCGGCCTTGAGTGCGGCGAGAGCGTCGCGAATCGTGTTGCGCGACACGAAGAACTCCGCTGCCAGCTGCTCGTCGGACGGCAACCCGTCTTCGTAGGCGCCGGCATAAATCTGGTGGCGCAGCACGTCGGCGACCTGCCTCGCGCGGTCGGCACGCGGCCGGCGAAGCGGAGTCGGATCGACAACTGGCATGCTGAAAACGTTAAGACGGCAGCGCTGGGCGGCCCGTGTCGCCGAGCACGGCCGGAAGTGGCCCAGCCCCATTGCGCCGGTAATTGGACGTCGCGACCAGCGCAAAGCGATCGGTCACGGGTTATTGCGCCACTTCACAAGCCAATTCGACATTGCAATCGCGTTGATCGAAATGCCCGGGCCCCTGGCCGCGGCCGCGGCTGCAACCGCGTCAGTGACCGGCACCCGGACCGCCGCGTCGAGCCGCTAGCGGAAGCGGGGCTCGCCGAGTGTGAATGTGGCCGAGTCGATGACCGCACCGATGTGACGGCCCGGTCGTAACCAGGTGGCGAGCGTGCCCGCGGAGCGGACGTCGACGGTCACGATCGCCGGCCGCACCTGACCGGTGAACGTCAGCAGCGAGTCGCCGATCCGGCCGTCGCTGAATTGCTGACGCGCCGTACCCCGGTACTTCAGCGGGATCGCCGGGCCGACGACTCGCGGCGTCGCGCTCACCGACCATGCGGCTCCGTCGCGGCCGGTGCCGGTGACGGTCCGGCCGGCGCCCGGTTCGCCGTCGAACTCGGCGAGGGTCTTCGGCATGGCCCAATTCGTCCGTCCGCCAACCAGACTGGACGGCGAATCCACCGACATGAACGCCACGTTGGCCCAGGGGCGCAAGCCAGTGCGGGACGCGATCATGCCCAGCACCTCGTCGTACGGGCCGACCGGCGTGTCGGTGTAGTGGACGAAGCCGCCGACCGTCGCCAGCGCCGGGCTGCCGGCCAGACGCGGCGGGAGCGCAGCGGCCGCCGCACGACCACCTCGGCCCAGCCACAGCAGCGCCGAGCATCGGCAGTCCCACGGCGCGGGCGCCGCGTTGGCCGGCAAACTGGCGATCAGCTCTTCACTGAGGGCAGTTTCGGGAACCCCCGGCAGACCGGACGATTCGGTATGCACGTTGGCGTCGCCCATGTCACTCACTTCCTTCCATTCGCGCCTGATAGCCGGCCCGCTTCTCCGCATCCAGCCCGGCGGGGTCGACCACCAAGAACCGCTCGAGTGTTCTCGGCGCTGACATCCCGGCGACCCGTTCGGTGCGCACGAATCCTGGGCCGAACGCCGAGATCTCGACACCGCGGCCGGTGACGGCGCCGATGAAGTTCAGCTCGACCGTACGACGGGTGAGCTTCGCGTCCTCGTCGAGAAATCGCCCGATCCCCTGCGCGCCGCCGGTGACCGCGACGCGCAAACCCGCGACTTGGACCACCCGGCAAGGATGTCACACCGTACCCTGAGAAGCCGTGGAGCTGCTGGTCGCGGTGAACCCGGACCCTCAGTCGCGGCTGCCTTTCCTCATCCGGGTTCCGGTGGGCGACGGTCTGGTATTCGCTACGTCGGGAACCTGGCCGCGCGCACAGGCGGTGTACTGCCATCCGTTGCCCGCCGAGAGCTGGCCCGCCGAGCCCGAGCTCGTCGAAACCGTCGAACTGCGCTCCTGCACCCGTCGAGGCGCCGCCATCGACGTCGTCGCCGCCCGGTCCAGAGAGAACCGCTCTCAGCTCGTCCAGACCATCGCACGCGGCCGCGACGTCGTGTTCTGGCAGAGCCCGCTCACCCGTAAGCAATCACGGCCTCGGGTGCGCACCCCGACCGCGCGGGCCGCCGGCATACCCGAGTTGTCCATTGCCGTCGACTCCCATGAGCGCTACGCGTACAGCTTCAGCGACAAGCCCGTCGTCACCATCCGCCAGCCGCTCGCCTGTGGGGACTACGGACTGCACATCGATGGCCGGCTCGTCGCGGCCGTCGAACGAAAGTCGTTGTCGGACTTTAGCTCCGGCCTGCTCAACGGCAAGCTCAGATACCAGCTCATCGAGTTGGCGGCGCTGCCGCGGGCGGCAGTGGTGGTGGAAGACCGGTACTCGGAGATCTTCGCGTCGACGTTCGTCAGGCCGGCCACTGTCGCCGATGCGCTCGCAGAACTACAAGTCGGCTTTCCGACGGTGCCGATCGTGTTCTGCCAGAACCGCAAGCTCGCTCAGGAGTACACCTACCGCTACTTTGGCGGCGGCGCAGCGGTGGTTCACCGAACAAGGCGACTGACCGGCCGGGCCACCAGGGCATCAGTCCGGCGTTCCCCGCACGGCGGCTGCCGCTGCCCGGATCTGCGGAGTGACGAGCATGATCTGGCCCAGCACGCCGTTGACGAAGCCTGGCGAATCGTCCGTCGACAACTTCTTCGCCAGCTCCACCGCCTCGTCGACCGCGACCGGCTCCGGAACATCGCTGGCGTGCAACAACTCCCACACCGCGACCCGCAGCACCGCGCGATCGACGGCCGGCAGCCGCTCCAACGTCCAGCCTTGTAGGTGAGCCGAGATCAGGTCGTCGATGTGCTCGCGGTGCGCAGTGACTCCGCGGGCGATCGTGACCGTGTACGGGTTCAGCGCAGACACGTCGGGCTGCTGCTGGGCCAGCGCCGTACGCGCGTCGGCCACCTCCGCGGGGGTCAGCCCACGTGCCTCGGCCTCGAATAGCACGTCCACCGCGCGCTTTCGTGCTTGATGGCGACCCCGGTCGGCTTTGCGCTCAGGCATTCACCCTTCCTAGGTAGCTGCCGTCGCGGCTGTCGACTTTGAGCTTGTCGCCGGTGTTGATGAACAGCGGCACGTTGATCTGCGCGCCGGTCTCCAGTGTTGCGGGCTTGGTGCCGGCATTGGAGCGGTCACCCTGCAGGCCGGGCTCGGTATGGGTGACTTCCAGCTCGACGGTCACCGGTAATTCGATGTAGAGCGGGTTGCCGTTGTGGAACGCCACCTGCACTGGCATGCCCTCGAGCAAGAACCGGGCCGCGTCGCCAACCAGCGACTCGGGCAGGTGGTGCTGCTCGTAGTCCTCGCTGTCCATGAACACGTACTCGGTGCCGTCGCGGTACAGATAAGTGGTGTCGCGGCGGTCGACGGTCGCGGTCTCCACCTTCACACCGGCGTTGTAAGTCTTGTCGACAACCTTGCCCGACAGCACGTTCTTGAGCTTGGTCCGCACGAAAGCGGGCCCTTTGCCGGGCTTGACGTGCTGGAACTCGATGATTTGCCAGAGCTGGCCGTCGATCTGAAGGACGAGCCCGTTCTTGAAGTCGGCAGTCGTTGCCACGGTCGGTTGTTCTCCTCGTTGTCAGTCACAGTCCATGGGGCCGTTCGGCGCTCGCCGGATCGGCCTGATCGGCGGCCGGGCCGAAGTTCGGGCCCCATTCTCTCATCCGCCGCCCAGCCGGTGACACGATCACCGCATCGGGCAGACGCCGTTGCGCGGCGTCGTCAGAGGACCGCGAGCTCTTTGGGGAATCGGGTGAGCAGTTCCGGCGCTTCGTCGCCGACGATCAGCGTGTCCTCGATGCGCACCCCGCCTCGGTCCGGCAGGTAGACGCCGGGCTCCACGGTCACCGCCGCGTCCGCATGCAGCGTCGCGGCCGAGGCGCCGCTGATCCCGGGTGCCTCGTGGATCTGCAGTCCGACGCCGTGGCCCAGTCCGTGGCTGAAGTTCTCGGCGTAACCGGCGTCGGCGATCACCTGGCGCGCCGCCGCGTCGACCTCGCTGCACGGCTTCCCGGGCGCCAGCGCCTCCCGACCGGCTTTCTGCGCGGTGGCCACCACCTGGTAGATCTCGTGCTGCCAATGGGCCGCTTGGCCCAGCACGAACGTCCGGGTCATGTCGGAGTGGTAGCCGGCGACGAGCGCGCCGAAGTCGATCTTGACGAAGTCACCGAAGGTCAGCTCGGCGTCGGTCGGCCGGTGATGCGGGATCGCAGAATGCGCACCGGTCGCGACGATCGTCTCGAACGACACCCCGTCGGCACCGTGGTCGAGCATCAGAGCCTCGAGGTCGCGGGCCACCTGCCGCTCGGTGCGCCCAGGTCGCAGGCCTCCTCGCTGAATCAGGTCGGTCAACGCAGCGTCGGCCGCCTCGCACGCCAACCGCAGCAGCGCTTTCTCGCCGTCGTCTTTGACCTCCCGCAACGCCTCGACGTTGCCGGACGCCCGCACCAGCTCGATGTCGCCGGCCGCCCGCGCCAACTGGTCGTAGCCGTCCACCGTGACGACGTGGCTCTCGAAGCCGAGCCGCCCCACGCCATGTTCGGCGGCCAGCCGCGCCAGGTGCGGCCCGCAGGAGCGCTCGATCTCCAGCCGCACGTCGGGCGACTGGCGCGCGGCCTGCGTACGGTAGCGACCGTCGGTCGCCAGCACCGCGGGAACGTCGTCGTCGGCAAACACCAGCAGGGCCGCGTTCGAGCCGGTGAACCCGGCCAGATAACGGACATTCACCAGGTCCGACACCAACATCGCGTCTACTCCGGCGGCGGATAGCCGGCGACACAAGTTGCGGCGGCGCTGGGAATATGTCACAGGTCTTGACGCTACCCGCTAGGCTCAGCGCCCATGAGGTCATGGTTGCTGCGCGGACTGGTCTTCGCGTTCCTGCAGACGGTGCTTCGCATCATTCAGACCGCGATGATCAACACGTGGGAGACGCAGGCCCCGATCATCAGCGTGTCGCTGCAGGTGATCTTGGCCGTGATCGCGCTGGCCTGGGGCTTCGTCGACGGCCGCCGTGACGCCAATGCGCAACCGGACCCCGACCGCCGCGCCGACCTCGCGATGACATGGCTGCTGGCGGGACTTGTCGCCGGTGTGCTGTCCGGTCTGGTGTCGTGGATCGTGTCGCTGTTCTATAAGGAAATGTATGTGATGGGCCTGCTGAACGAACTCACCGTGTTCGCGGCCTACACCGCTTTGCTGACATTCGTGATGGCGATGATCGGGGTCGCGGTGGGCCGCTTCCTGGTGGACCGCCGCTATGCCAAAGAGGGCTATCCGTCGTCCCGCCGCGGCGACGGCGCGGAAGGTGACCAAGGGCCCGACACCGATGTGTTCGCCGCGGTCGGCGGAGGCCGCCAGCGCGACGAAGGGCGTGACGAGGCGCCGACGCAAGAGGCGCGCCTGCACGAGCAGCGCACCCAGGAGGGGCCGACGCACCCGGAGGGCAGCGAGCGCACCGAGCGCACCGAGCGCAGCTAGTCCAGCCGCGCGTTCAGTCGAGGGTCAGCGCGCGAGCGTTTCCGCCAGATAACGCAGGGCGAGGAGATATCCCTGCACACCGAGGCCCGCGATCACGCCGGTGGCGACCGGGCTGATGTATGAGTGGTGCCGAAACTCCTCGCGCGCGTACACATTCGAGATGTGCACTTCCACGAGCGGTGACCGTAGTTCCGCGCAGGCGTCGCGCAATGCGACCGACGTGTGAGTCAGCCCGCCGGCGTTGAGGATGACCGGCTCGTCGGCGTCGGCAGCCCGGTGAATCAGATCGATCAGCTCGGCCTCGCTGTTGCTTTGCCGCACAAGGACTTTCAGGCCCAGCTCGGCAGCGGTCTTCTCGATCAGTGCGACCACTTCCTGATATGTGGTGGTGCCGTAGACCTGTGGCTCGCGCAGCCCCAACCGATCCAGATTCGGGCCGTTGAGCACGTTGACCGTTGTCACGCCGCCACCTCCGCGTATGCCGCCGCCAGCAGCGCCGGATCGGGCCCTTCCAGCCGGCCGGGTTTGGCCAGGCCATTTAGCACCACGAACCGCAGCACCCCGGCTCGCGTTTTCTTGTCACCGGCCATGATCTCGAGCAGCTGCGGCAGCGCGTCGGCGTCGTAGGTGACCGGCAGACCGAGTGACGTCAGGATGTCCCGATGGCGCCGGGCCGTCGCGTCGTCGAGCCGGCCCGCCAGCCGGGAGAGCTCCGCGGCGAAAACCAGGCCCACCGACACCGCGGCACCGTGCCGCCACCGGTAGTTCTCCCGGCGCTCGATCGCGTGTCCCAACGTGTGCCCGTAGTTGAGAATCTCGCGCAGCTGCGATTCCTTCTCGTCGGCGGCCACCACCTCGGCCTTGACCGCCACTGCGCGGCGGATCAGTTCGGGCAGCACGTCTGCCCCCGGGTCCAGCGCGGCCTGAGCATCGTTCTCGATCAGCTCCAGGATCGCGGGGTCCGCGATGAACCCGGCCTTCACCACCTCCGCCATTCCTGCCGCGAGCTCGTCGTGCGGCAGTGTCTTCAGTGTGTCCAGGTCGACCAGCACGGCGCGCGGCTGGTGGAACGCGCCGACCAGGTTCTTGCCGGCGTCGGTGTTGATGCCGGTCTTGCCGCCGACCGCCGCGTCCACCATCCCGAGCAATGTGGTGGGCACATGGACGACGGCCACGCCGCGCAGCCAGGTGGCAGCGGCGAATCCCGCGACGTCGGTGGCGGCACCGCCGCCGAGGCTGACGATCGCATCTTTGCGCCCAACACCGATGCGCCCCAACACTTCCCAGATGAAGCCGAGGACCCGCAGCTCCTTACCGGCCTCCGCGTCCGGGATCTCGACGCGGTGTGCATCGATTCCGTTGTCGCACAACGACGTTCGAGTGAGCTCAGCGGTCTCGGCCATGACCGGCTGGTGCAGGATCGCCACTTTGTGCGTGCCCTCAAGCAGTCGCGGCAGCTCGGCGCGGACACCGCTGCCGATGATCACCGGATACGGCGGGTCGACATGGACGTCGACGGTCACGGGCTCAGTCACGGTCCGTCCGTTCGGCTTTGCGGGCGGCCAGCGCGGCGGGGCTGGGCGGCGCGTGCGAGGCTTCGCTGGGGGTCAGCGAGATCGGCGAGCGCCGCCATACATGGCGGCGCTTACGCCTGGACGGCTGCGGGTTCTCCAACCGGGTCACGATATGGCGGACGACGGCCCCCGGGTTGCGGCGATTGGTGTTGACCCGCATGGTTGCCGCGCGGCGGTACAGCGGCACCCGGTCAGCCATCAGCGCGCGGTACCTCGCGGCGGCGTCGGGGCCGGCCAGCAGCGGGCGCGCGGTGCTGCCGCTGGTGCGGCGCACGCCTTCGGCCGCGTTGATTTCCAGGTAGACGACGGTGTGGCCGGCCAACGCATCGCGCACCCCCGGTGTGGTGATCGCGCCGCCGCCCAACGCCAGGACGCCGTCGTGTTCGGCAAGCGCATCGCAGATCACCTCTTCCTCGATGCGCCGGAACTCCTGCTCGCCGTCGGCGGCGAAGATGTCGGCGATGGTGCGGCCGGTCTTGGCTTCGATCGCCGCGTCGGTGTCCAGGAACGCCACGTCGAGCGCCCGGGCCAGGCGCCGCCCGATTGTCGACTTGCCGGACCCGGGCAGACCGATCAGAACGGCCTTGGGCGCCATCACGATCACCCCGACGCCCGAAGGTCGCGGCTGCGGGCGGCGATGCCCTCGAGATACGAGGCGATGTTGTTCTTGGTCTCGTTGATCGAGTCGCCGCCGAACTTCTCCAGCGCCGCGCGGGCCAACACCAGCGCGACCATCGCCTCGGCCACGACCCCGGCGGCTGGCACCGCGCACACGTCGGAACGCTGATGGATTGCCACGGCCTCCGCGCCGGTGGCCATGTCGACCGTGGCCAGCGCGCGCGGCACCGTCGAGATCGGCTTCATGGCCGCGCGCACCCGCAGCGGCTGACCGTTCGTCATGCCGCCCTCCAGGCCACCGGCGCGGTTGGTCGACCGCAGCACTCCAGCCGGTGCGGGATACATTTCGTCGTGGGCCACACTGCCGCGGCGGCGGGCCGTCTGGAAGCCGTCGCCGATCTCGACACCCTTGATGGCCTGGATGCCCATGATCGCGGCGGCCAGCTGGCTGTCGAGGCGGTTGTCGCCGCTGGTGAACGACCCCAAACCGACAGGCAGGTTCAGCGCGACGACCTCGACGACACCGCCGAGCGTGTCCCCGTCTTTCTTGGCCGCCTCGATCTCGTCGATCATCGACTGCTCGGCGGTCTTGTCGAAAGCGCGCACCGGGCTGGCGTCGATCGCGTCGAGGTCGGCCGGCTGCGGGGGCGGCCCGTCGTAGGGCTCCGACGCGCCGATCGAGATGACGTGGCTCAGCACGTCGACGCCCATGGCCTGCTTGAGGAACTGCTTCGCGACGGTTCCCGCGGCGACGCGGGCCGCGGTCTCCCGGGCGCTGGCCCGCTCCAGCACAGGACGGGCGTCGTCGAAGCCGTACTTGAGCATTCCCGCGTAGTCGGCGTGACCGGGCCGGGGTCTGGTGAGCGGCGCGTTGCGCGCGATGTCGGCGAGGTCCGCGGGATCGACCGGGTCGGTGGCCATCACGGTCTCCCATTTCGGCCACTCGCTGTTGGCGATCTCGATCGCGATCGGGCCACCGAGGGTCACCCCGTGGCGCACCCCTGCCAGCATCGTGACTTCATCGGCTTCGAACTTCATCCGCGCGCCGCGGCCGTAGCCGAGGCGTCGCCTGGCCAACTGGGTGCGGATGTCGGCGGACGTCACGTGCACGCCGGCGACCATGCCTTCGAGCATGCTCACCAGCGCTCGGCCGTGCGACTCGCCGGCTGTCGTCCATCGCAACACGCGTCCCATCTTCCCATGCGACCGCCGCTGGGCTTAATCGCGATTGGGCGTCAGAGGAGCGCCAGCGTGGCGGCGGCGGCCGTGGCGAAGCACATCGCCGGACCGTGCGGCACCGTGCGCGCGCCGCGGCGCAGCAGCTCCACCGCCGCCCACATCGCGGTCAGCAACGGCGCTGCCAGCGCGGCGAGCAGCCACACGTCCGCTCCGAAGTAGCCGCTGAGCGCGCCGACCCCGAGCGCCAGCTTCACGTCGCCCGCGCCCATCGCCGCCGGCGCGACAGCGTGCACCAGGAGGTAGAGCAGGCCCAGGCCGGCGGCGCCGGCCAAGGCGGGCACACCACGTCCGCAGGCCGTCGCCAATACCAGCACCACGACGGCGCCCGGCAGTGTCAACCAGTTCGGCAATCGGCGCTGCCGCAGGTCGTAGCCGCTCAACAACGCCAGCCACAGTAGCGCCGCCAAAAACTCCCCCAGCCCCACGGATGGAGGCTAACCCCGCTGGAGCGCAGCCCTCATCACTTCTTTTGGCGCCGGCCGTCCGGTGAACTGCTCGACCTGGGCGAACGCCTGGTGCAGCAGCATCTGCAGCCCGTCGATCACCGCGCCACCCGCCTCGGAAACCGCCGCCGCCAGCGGCGTGGGCCATGGATCGTAGACGGCGTCCAGCAGCACGGGCGCGCGCCGCAGCACCGCCAGATGCGCCGCGGCGGCGTCGGCCGGGATCGTGTTGACGACGGCACCGGCGCTCGCGACGTCGTCGGCCAGAGCAGGGTCGCTGAATGCGCGCCACGACGCCGCAAGACCGCAGTCACCGGCCAGCGCTAGCAGAGGCTGCGCCTTGGCAGCATCGCGGGCGACCACGATCACCCGGCGGGCATCAAGGTCGGCGGCCGCGACCACCACGGCGCGGGCAGTGCCCCCCGCGCCGAGCACGACCAGCACACCGTCGACGCTGCCGAGCGCTCCGACCACGCCGTCGACGTCGGTGTTGTCGGCGCGCCAGCCGCGTTCGGTGCGCACGAGGGTGTTCGCGGATCCCACCTGCTGCGCGCGTTCGGTGCGCTGGTCGGCGAAAGCCAGCGCGGCGAACTTGTTCGGCATCGTCACCGACAGCCCCACCCAGTCCGGGCCCAATCCGCTGACCAGCCTGGGCAATTGCTCGGCCGTGCACTCGATGCGTTCATAGGTCCAGTCGGCCAGTCCCAGCGCCCGGTAGGCGGCGAGATGCAGCTGCGGCGACTTCGAATGGGCGACCGGCGAACCCAGCACGCCCGCTCTCATCGTGCGCTGTCGAGGACACCGTTGCGCTTGGCCAGCTCGATGTTGGCCAGATGCTGCTGATAGTCGCGGGTGAACAGCGTGGTGCCCTGCATGTCCACCGTGACGAAGTACAGCCAATCCCCCGGTTCGGGTCGTTCCGCGGCGGCCAGCGCTTGATCCCCCGGCGAGCAGATCGGCGTCTTGGGCAGCCCCTCGCTCACGTAGGTGTTCCACGGGGTTTCGCGGCCGCGGTCGGCGTCGGTGGTGGCCACCTCCTGGCGGTCCAGCGGGTAGTTGACGGTGGAGTCGAACTCCAGTCGCTGGTGCACCTGCAGCCGGTTGTAGATGACGCGGGCGACCTTCGCGAAGTCCGCCGGCTTGGATTCCCGCTGCACCAGCGACGCCACGATCAGCGTCTGATAGGTGGACAGCGACTGCCCGTCGGGCGAAGTGCCCAGCCCGCGCTGCGAGTACAGGCCTGCGCTGTCACCGATCAGCTTCGCCAGGATCTCGTGCGCCGTCCATGCCGGGTTGATGTCCCACGTGCCGGGAGCGATCAGCCCCTCCAGCCGCCGGTGGTCGCCGCCCATCGCAGCCACCTGCTGAACCGCCCAGGACGGCACGTTCAACGCCGCCGGCGCGTCGCTGCCGGCCACCTCACGCAGCTCGGTGACCGGTACGCAGCGCCGATTACCGTCGAGCTGAACGCACGACGCGCGGGAGATCAGCGTCAGAATGCCCTCGGTGACCGCGTTGGTCTTGACGTCAGCCACGTCGTCGAGCTGCCGGCCCTCCGGGATCACCAGCTTGCCGACCCGGTTGTGCGGGTCGGTCAACCGGCGCACCGCGTCGGCGGACGAGATTTCGGTGCGCATCTGGTAGTAGCCCGGCTGGATCGACGACATCTGCGAGTTGCCGTGCGCCGCGTCGACGAAGCCGCGCACCGAGGCGACCACTTTGTTGTCGACGAGCGTCTGTGCGATGGCCGTGGTGGAGTCGCCGTTGTGCACCTGGATCACGACGTCGTTCTTGCCGCCGCCGGAGTAGTCGCTGAACCAGGAGTGCCACAGCCGGGATCCCAGGAAAACCGCCGCGATCACCACCACGACGAGCAGGGCCACAATCGCCATCCGAATGTTGTTGCGGCGCCGACGGATTCGCTCCCGCCGAATCCGCTCGGCACGTGAACTGCGCCGCGGCGAGTTGACCGCCACGGGCTCCGCCCGGCCCGACGCGCGCCCGTCAGCCACCGCCGCCCTTTCCGGCGTGCGCGCGGCGCTGATCCAGCCATCCCTGGAGGATGGCGACCGCGGCGGCCTGATCGATCTTGGACCGCTGGTCTTTCGCCGAGATTCCGGCCTCGCGCAGCGACCGCTGAGCGCTGACCGTGGTCAGCCGCTCGTCGGCCAGCCGCACCGGGACACCTGAGATCCGCTGGGCCAGCGCGTCGGCCACGCTGATCGCGTCCTCCGCAGCGGAGCCGGCGCGGTCGGCGAGAGTACGCGGCAAGCCGACCACCACCTCGACCACGTCGAGCTCGGCGACCAGTGCCGCCAGTCGCTTGAGGTGGCTGCCCGACCTGTTGCGCCGCACGGTTTCCACCGGTGTGGCCAGGATGCCGTCGGGGTCGCTGACGGCCACGCCGATACGGACGCTTCCCACGTCGACACCGAGCCGTCGGCCACGTCCGGGGTCGTCGAGGCCGGGCCGGTCCGGCACACGGTCCATACCGACAGCCAAGGTCACTAGCTCCGGGCGATCTCGGCTCGTAGCGCGGCGAGCGCCGCGTCGATCCCGGCCGCGTTCTTCCCCGAGCCCTGAGCCAGCTCCGGCTTTCCTCCGCCGCGGCCGTCGACCGCCTCGTTGAACCGCTTCACCAGCTCATTGGCCCGCAGGCCGAGGTCCACGGCCGCGGGATTGGCCGCCACCACGTATGGCACCGCACCGCCCTCGCCCTCGGCGATCAGTGCCACCACCGCCGGGTCGCTACCAAGCCGGCCACGGATGTCGCCAACGAGGTTCCGCAGATCCCCCGCCGTCTCCGCCGCCATTCGCTGAGCCACCACCCGGACCCTACCGATCTGCTCGGCTCCAGCGGCCGCATTCGCGGCGGCCGCGCGGGCAGAGGCCTGGCGCATCCGCTCGAGTTCCTTCTCCGCCGCTTTGAGCCGGTCGACCAGGGTGGCCACCCGGGCGGGCACTTCCTCAGACGGCACCTTCAGCGACGACGCCAGCCCGGCGAGCAGCGCGCGTTCCTTGGCCAGGTGCCGGAACGCGTCGAGTCCCACGTAAGCCTCGACCCGGCGCACACCCGAGGCGATCGACGATTCACCCAGGATGGTCACCGGGCCGACTTGCGCGGAGTTGTGCACATGCGTGCCGCCGCACAGCTCCAGCGAGAACGGGCCGCCGATCTCAACCACCCGGACCTGCTCCGGGTAGGTTTCGCCGAACAGCGCGATCGCGCCCATCGCCTTGGCTTTGTCGAGTTCGGTGGTGAACGTGTGCACCTCGAAGTCGGCCTCGACGGCCTCGTTGGTGACTTCTTCGATCTGCGTGCGCTGGTGTTCGGAAAGCGGTCCCTGCCAATTGAAGTCGAATCGCAGGTAACCGGGACGGTTCAATGAACCCGCCTGAACTGCGTTGGGGCCCAACACTTGTCGCAGTGCAGCATGCACCAAGTGGGTGCCCGAGTGCCCTTGGGTGGCGCCGTGGCGCCAGCGCGGATCCACAGCGGCCACCACGGTGTCACCCTCGACGAACTCGCCGGACTCCACGTTGACCCGGTGCGTCCACAGCGTTTTCGCGATCTTCTGCACGTCGGTGACGGCGGCCTTGGCGGTGGCGCCGGCGCCGGTGCCGGTGATGGTGCCTTCGTCGGCGATCTGGCCGCCCGACTCGGCGTAGAGGGGGGTGCGGTCGAGGATCAGCTCGACGCGCTGCGCGGCCTGCGTTTGGGGGGTGTGCGCGACCACCGGTACCCGCTTGCCGTCGACGAAAATGCCGAGAATCTTTGCCTCTGAGGTCAATTCGTCGAAGCCGGTGAACTCGGTCGGCCCGGCGTCCAGAAGTTCCCGGTACGCCGACAGGTCGGCGTGGGCATGCTTGCGCGCGGCGGCGTCGGCCTTGGCACGGTCGCGCTGCTCGGCCATCAGCCGCCGGAATCCGGCTTCGTCGACCGTGAGCCCAGCCTCGGCAGCCATCTCCAGGGTCAGATCGATGGGAAATCCGTACGTGTCGTGCAGCGTGAACGCATCGTCGCCGGACAGCACTGTCCTGCCCGCCGCCTTGGTAGCGCCGGCGGCCTGCTCGAACAGCCGCGACCCCGAGGCCAGCGTCCGGTTGAATGCCGCCTCCTCGGCTTCGGCGATGCGGCTGATCCGCGCGAAGTCGGTGACCAGTTCGGGATACGACGGGCCCATCGCGTCGCGCACCGTGGCCATGAGTTCACCGACGATGGGCCTGTCGATGTCCAGCAGCTTCGCCGCCCGCACGATGCGGCGCAGCAAGCGGCGCAACACATATCCGCGGCCGTCGTTGCCGGGGCTGACCCCGTCGCCGATGAGAATCGCGGCGGTGCGGCTGTGGTCGGCAATGATCCGGTAACGCACGTCGTCGTCATGATTGCCTGCGCCGTAGCCGCGGGGTGCGATCTCGGCGACCTTGTCGATCACCGGCCGCAGCAGGTCGGTCTCGTAGACGTTGTCGACACCCTGCAGCACACACGCGATTCGCTCGACGCCCATGCCGGTGTCAATGTTCTTGCGCGGCAACGGCCCCAGGATCTCGAAGTCGGTTTTCGAGGTACCCTCGCCGCGCAGGTTCTCCATGAACACGAGGTTCCAGATCTCGATGTAGCGGTCCTCGCTGGCGACCGGACCGCCCTCGGGGCCGTAGTGGGGGCCGCGGTCGTAATAGATCTCCGACGACGGGCCGCACGGCCCGGGAATTCCCATGGACCAGTAGTTGTCGGCCATGCCGCGGCGCTGAATCCGTTCTGGCGGCAGACCCGCCACTTGCTGCCACAGCTGCGCAGCCTCGTCGTCGTCCAAATAGACTGTCGCCCAGAGCCTTTCAGGATCCAGCCCGTAACCGCCGTCCTCGACCGGGTTGGTCAGCAAGGTCCACGCCAGCTCGATCGCGCGGCGCTTGAAGTAGTCGCCGAAGCTGAAGTTGCCGGCCATTTGGAAGAACGTGTTGTGGCGGGTGGTGACACCCACCTCATCGATGTCAGGGGTGCGGATGCACTTCTGGATGCTGGTGGCCGTGCGGTACGGCGGGGTGCGCTGACCGAGGAAGTACGGCACGAACTGCACCATGCCGGCGTTGACGAACAGCAAATTGGGGTCGTCGAGGATCACCGACGCGCTAGGCACCTCGGTGTGACCCGCTTTCACGAAGTGGTCGGTGAACCGCTTCCTGATGTCGTGAGTTCGCACTTTGCTGTCTGTCTTCTCTGTGAGCCGACGGTCTCGGCGCTCGGACCCGATTACCTTACCGGTCTGCCCTTCGTCAACGATTCGGGCGACGCGCTGGTGCCCGGCGCCGATCAGCCGTCGACGAAGCTCAATCGCACCGACCGCCGAGGGTTGTCGCGGTTGAGATCTACCAGCACGACGCTCTGCCAGGTGCCCAACAGCGGCTTGCCGTTCTCGACCGGCAACGTCACCGACGGCGCCACGAGCGCCGGCAACACGTGGTCGGCGCCGTGCCCGGGCGAACCGTGGGCGTGGCGGTAGCGGTCGTCGCGCGGCAGCAGGCGTTCCAGCGTGTCGACGAGGTCGTCGTCGCTGCCCGCACCGGTCTCGATCACCGCCACTCCGGCGGTCGCGTGCGGCACGAACACGTTGCACAGACCGTCGCCGTGTGACGCACAGAACGCACGGACCTCGTCAGTGAGATCGACGATGCGCCGGCGCGCGGTGTCGACGTCGAGAACGGCGCTATCCACATCTTCAGGGTACGGACGAAACCGCTGCCGCCCATTGCCAGGCCGCGGTCGAAGGAGCAAGGTAATCAGCGGACCGGTGGCGCCGCCGGGGCGCCGCCCCGACCCCAAGAGGGGGTGCGCCCATGCTGGCCAGTCACCCAGTCGCACGATCTACCACCATCGACGCGCGTCCAGACGCCATCGACGCCGGCATCGCGCTCGTCCGCGACGAGGTCATGCCGGCACTGGAAGCCATGGACGGCTGCGTCGGCGTGTCGCTGCTGGTCGACCGGGAAACCGGCCGGTGCATCGCGACCAGCGCGTGGGAGTCCGACGAGGCGATGCGCGCAAGCGCGGGAAGGACCGCGCCGCTTCGCGAGCGGGTTGCGGCGACGCTCGGCGGCACCCCTGCGGTGCAGGAGTGGGAGATCGCCGCACTGCACCGCGATCACCGCTCCGGGGCGGGCGCCTGCGTGCGGGCCACGTGGTTCAAGGTGGCGCGAGGCAGGCTCGACGCGGCGATCGAGTTCTACCGGGATTCGGTGCTGCCGGCCCTGGAAGCCCTCGAAGGGTTCTGCAGCGCGAGCCTGTTGGTGGATCGAGCGTCGGGCCGGGCCGTGTCGTCGGTCAGCTTCGACAGCCGCGACGCTATGGACCACAACCGGGAGCAGGCCAGGTCGTTGCGCACCGAGCGGCTGCGCGACCTGGGTGCAGACCAACTCGACGTCGGCGAGTTCGATCTCGCTGTCGCCCATCTCCGCGTCCCCGAGCTGGCTTAGCAGTTCGGCCGGCCCCGATCGGCCCGTGCGCCGACGGGATGTTGCACTTCGAAAGACGCTGACCGTCAGCCGGTTCGGCTCGGCTCGCGCCCGTCGACCTGCTCGGCAGACTGCCCGATCGCTTCATAGGTGGGCGCGCTGTCGCCAGGGGTCGCGATCCCGGCGTGGCTCAGCGCCTCGGCAACCAGGAGCCTCAACCGCCGGCCGACCTCGAACTGCTTGCCCGGCAGCGTCCGCGCCACCATGCGCACATTGACCGTGTCGACCTCGATGCTTTCCACGCCCATCATCGACGGCTCGTCGAGCAGCAGCTCCTTGAGCGTGTCGTCGCGCATGGCCTCCCCGGATACCCGGTGCAGCACATCGTTGACGCGGTTCAGGTCGGCACTGGCGGGCACCGGGATGTCGAGCACGGCCCGTGCCCAGTCCTTGGACAGGTTGACCGCCTTGACGATTTGACCGTTCGGGATGGTGACCATTTCGCCGTCGCTGTTGCGCAGCTTGGTGACGCGCAACGTCACGTCTTCGACGGTGCCGGCCGCGTCCTTGCTAGAGCCCGATGCGGTGAGTTGCACCAGATCGCCGAAGCCGTACTGCTTTTCGGTGATGATGAAGAACCCGCTGAGCAGGTCCTGGACCAGTCGCTGCGCCCCGAAGCCCAGTGCGGCGCCGAGCACCGCGGCGGGGGCCACCAGCGAGCCGACCGGCAGGTCGAGAATGCTGACGACCTCGAACGCGACCACCACGTAGAGGATCACGATCGCCACCCAGGAGATCACTCCCGCGACGGCCTTGCGGTGCTTGGTGGCTTCCGACCGGACCAGCGCGTCGCCTTCTCGGCGGTCGAGGCGGCGGGTGATCCGGTGCGCCGTCCAGCGGATCAGCCGGGCGGCGACCACTGAGGCGATCAGCAGCAGGACGATGTGCACCCCTTTGGTGACAAGCCATTCGGCGACGTCATGCCACATCCCGCGCCAGTCGGTGATCGACGCCGCGAGGTAGTCGGTTGTCATCGCTGTCTTCACCTGCCTTTCGGCGGGCACCCTCGGCAGCCCACTGTGGTTGTCAACGCTTATGTCACGGAGCGGCCCGTTGACCTTGTGGCCGCATGACACGTGCTGCACCCACCAATTACGGTGGCATGTACGGATTTACATAGATCGGCGCACGGTTCCGCGTGACGTGATCGTCCGCCAAACTGGTACCCGCTCGCCTGTGGCTGAAACAGCTCCGATCGGTCGCCGACCCCTTTCCCCCGCGTTTATCGGCCTCTGGCGCGGGTATGCCGCCTGCATCTTCATCGTTGGAGGCGACATGACAATTCACAGTGTGCTGGGCGCAATCGTCATCGGTCTGGTGATCGGCGCATTGGCGCGATTCGTGCTCCCGGGCAAGCAGGCGATTCCGATCTGGCTGACCATCCTCGTAGGCATCGTGTCGGCGTTCATCGGCACCGCGCTGGCCCGGGCGATGGGCATTCCGATCGACACACCTGGGATCGACTGGGGTGAGTTGCTGGTCCAGGTGATCGTGGCGGTGCTCGGCGTCGCCCTGGTGTCCGCAGGCTTGGGCCGCTCGTCGTTCGGGCGCAGCAGGTTCGGGCGTCCGCGCTCCGGCCTGACGCGGCGGTGGTAGCGGTCAGCTCCTGCGACGGATGATCGCCCGCAGCCGGTCGAGCCGCTTGGCGATCTCCCGCTCATGGCCGTGGTCGGTGGGGCGATAGTAGTCCACGCCAACCAGCTCGTCGGGCGGATACTGTTGCGGCACAACGCCGTCCGGGTCGTCATGCGAATACTTGTAGCCGATCGCGTTGCCGAGTGCGGCCGCCCCGGAGTAGTGGCCGTCGCGTAGATGCGCAGGCACCAGGCCGGCTTTGCCGGCTTTGATGTCGCTGGTCGCCGCTCCGATGGCGGCCACCACCGCGTTGGACTTCGGTGCGGTGGCCAGGTGGATGGTGGCGTGCGCGAGCGTCAGCTGAGCTTCCGGCATGCCGATCAGCTGGACGGTCTGGGCGGCCGCGACCGCAATCGGCAGCGCAGTGGGATCGGCCATGCCGATGTCCTCGCTGGCCAAGATCATCAGCCGCCGCGCCACGAACCGCGGATCCTCCCCCGCCACCAGCATGCGGGCCAGATAGTGCAGCGCCGCGTCGACATCCGAGCCGCGCACCGACTTGATGAACGCGCTGATCACGTCGTAGTGCTGATCGCCGTCGCGGTCGTAGCGCACGGCCGCTTTGTCCAGTGACTCCTCGATGGCCGCTACCGTCACCGGGCCGCCCTGGTCGGCGACCGTTTCGGCGGCGACCTCCAAGGCTGTCAGCGCCCGGCGCGCGTCGCCGGCGGACAACCGAACCAGCAGCTCGACGGCATCGGGTTCGACGGCCAGTCGCCCACCGAGCCCGCGGGGATCGTCGATCGCCCGTTGGATCAGCGTGCGGATGTCGTCGGCGCTCAGCGGCTTCAGCTGCAGAATCAGCGATCGCGACAGCAGAGGCGCCACCACGGAGAATGACGGGTTCTCGGTGGTGGCGGCCACCAGCAGCACGACCCGGTTCTCGACCGCGGCCAGCAGTGCGTCCTGCTGCGTCTTGGAGAACCGGTGCACCTCGTCGATGAACAGCACGGTCTGCTCGCCGTGCGCGGCGGCGCGGCGCGCAGTGTCGATGACGGCGCGCACCTCCTTCACGCCGGCCGACACGGCCGACAGCGCCTCGAACCGGCGGCCCGTGGCGTGCGAGATCAGCGACGCCAGCGTGGTCTTGCCCGTGCCGGGCGGCCCGTACAGGATCACCGACGCCGCGCCGGAGCCTTCGATCAGCCGGCGCAGCGGCGAGCGCGCAGAGAGCAGGTGCGACTGCCCGACGACCTCGTCGAGGGTGACCGGGCGCATCCGCACTGCCAGCGGCGCGGGCACGGCCTCGCCGCGGCCCTGCCAGTCGGCGGAGTCGCCGGCGCCCGCGAGATCGAAGAGGCCGTCTGAACCCATGGTCCGCTAGCTCGGGTGGGTCTTGATGTTGAAGACGACGTCGGAGCCGTCGACCTTCGTGACCGTCATCTCGGCGGTATAGGGCTTGCCCTCCGGGCCGGTGAAGTGGCACTGGAACTGCTCGCCCGCCTTGGCGGGCACTCCGTCCGGGCAGCTGACGTCGGTCGGTTTGAAGTGGGCCTTCTGGGACACCAGATCAGTCACCTGTTTCGCAGCGCCTTCGGGTTTGATGGTTTTGCCGCAGGCGGTCAGCTGCAGCATCAGCGCCCCGGTGAGGAGCGTCGCGCCGACGACAGTGGCACAACGTTGGGTCATGCCGCGCGATGGTGCTCGGAAATGGCCAGCCCGTCAAGCGTCATGGCGAGCTGGTCACCTCGTCGACGACCGTGTGGATGAACCGCATCTTGTCGAGCACGGGCACCGGCAGCACGAACGGATACAGGTCGTCGCGGCCCATGGACCGGTTCACCATGTTCAGCCCCCACGACAACGGCAGCCACATGTCGATGATCGTGTCAAAGCCGCTGGGCCCCAAGACTCTTCGCCCGTAAGTGGCGTTAGCCGGGGCGAAGCCGAATGCGGCTGCGGTGTCCAGCGTGTCGCGGATGTGAAGATAGTGGGCGAACGTCTCCGCCCAGTCTTCGGCGGCGTGCATGGTCGCGTAGGACGAAACGTAGTCCTCTTCCCAGCCGGCAGGCGGCCCGTCGCTGTAGTGCCGATCCAGCGCCTCTTGATAATCGGCGTCCGGGTCGCCGAACAGTTCGCGGAACCGCTTGGAGTACTCCGCCGATGGCGAGACGAGGCGGTAGAAGTAGTAGTGGCCGATCTCGTGGCGGAAGTGGCCCAGCAGCGTGCGGTACGGCTCGTCCATCTCGATGCGCAACTGCTCTCGGTGGACGTCGTCGCCTTCGGCCAGATCCAGGGTGATCACACCATTGTGGTGGCCGGTGAACACCTTCTCCTGCGCGCTGGACAGTAGATCGAACGCCAGCCCGAAGTCGGGGTCTTCGTCACGGCCGACGATCGGCAGGTTGAGCTCGTGGAGTTCGGCGATCAGCCGCCGTTTGGCCTTCTCGGCGTCGGCGAACGCCGCCAGCGCGGAGGTGTCCGCGTCGTTGGGCCGCGTCCGGGTAAGCCGGCACGACACGCACAGCCGCCGCACCGGCTCCTTGCGCACCAGCCAATTGCATTGCGCCAGGTGAAGATTCGCACACAACTCGTATTCGTCGGAGTCGACGAAACCCGGCTTGGCACTGTCGGGACTCGGTGCGATCACCAGCAGTGCCATGTCGTCGAGCGAGAACCCGAGGTGGCTCTCGCAGGACAGGCACACCGAATTCTCGAACGTCAGATGTTGTCCGCAGTTGGGGCAAACGAAATCACGCACGAACCACATCCCCTTCGAAAGGCGCCACGTCCACGGACACGTCGATCTCGCTGTGTTCGGAATCGGTGTAGATGATTCCGCGCAGCGGCGGGATGTCCGCGTAGTCGCGGCCCCACCCGACCAGAATGTATCGCTCGTCGACCATCTGGTCGTTGGTCGGGTCGAAACCCAGCCACTGGCCGCCGGGTGTCCACACCGCCGCCCACGCGTGGGTGGCGTCGATGCCGATCATGCGATCCTTGCCCGGCGGCGGATCGGTGGCCAGATATCCCGAGACATAGCTTGCCGCAAGGCCGTTGGCGCGCAGGCAGGCGACGGCCAGGCGCGCGAAGTCCTGACACACTCCTGCTCTTGCCGCCACCACGTCGGCGACTGACGTCGACACTGTGGTGAACCCGGAGCGGTACGTGAAGTCCGCATGGATCCTCGAGGAGAGATCGCGCACCGCATCGACCAGCGGACGACCCGGGGTGAAGCTGGGCGCCGCGTACTCGCGGACGGCGTCGGTGATCTCCGGCGGGCTCAGATCGAGGGCGAATTCGACGGCCAACGCACCTTCCGCGCCGGCCGGCCGAGCGTGCTCCCACGCGGCGGTCGCCGGTGAGACCGAATAGCGCTGCGAGGCAACGGCGTTAACCTCGACGACGGACGCGCTGGTGACCGACAGCTCGCGGTGCGGCGTCGTGACGTGAAAGTACGTGCTGATGTTGCCGTAGCCGTCGCGGCTGGTGGAGCGGTCTGCCGGTTCGGGATCGACGCGCAACTCGTGGTGCAGGCAGCGCTGGTGCGCCAAGTCTCGCGGAGTGAGAAACCCGCGCCCGTAGGAACTGGTGACCACGTCGGAATAGCGGTACTTGGTGCGGTGCAGGATTCGGTAGCGGCGGGTCATGGCATCGTCCGCCGCTGGTCTGGTCCCCACAGCGGCTGCATGCCGCCGGGCAAGGCGAGTTGGGTGCGGGTGATCACGTCGGACAGCTCCCGAAGCGAAGCGTGGATGCCGACGAGCAGCTCGGACAATTCGACGCGCTTGCCGTTGTCGTCGACGATCTCGAGGTCGTCGGGGTCCAGCCGGCGCAATCTGGTGCTCATCTCGTCGACCAACCGCTCCGGCCGCGACGACCCCGATGCGCCCGGTAGCGTCCTGAGGTTGGTGCGGATGCGCTCCAGCTGGAACACCAGAGAACGCGGGTTGGCGGCATCGAAGAGAAGCAGCTGCGCCACGGCAGCCACGCTGACCTTGCCTGGGTTGCGGCGCCGATAGATCACCGACGACTCGCACGCCACCAGCGTCGACTCGATGACCGTCTGTTCGGCGCCGGGGCTGCGGGTCTGCGTGATCGTGGCACTCAGCAATGCGGTCAGCCCGAGCCCACGCTCGATCCGCTTGCCGATGTCGGCCATCGTCCAACCGACGTCGTGCACCATCGACTCCGCGGCCACGCCTGACAGAGCGAGCATTCCGGCGAGCGTCTGTTGCTGTGCCGCGGCCAGCAGCGCGTCGCCTTCGGCCAGGGACTCAGGCGGTGAGTTCGATCGCCGCGCTACCGCGCGCTCGACCCCGGCCAGCACACCCCAGGTATCGGCGGACAACTGGTCGCGCACCGCACGTGCGGCCAGCCCAAGGCCCTCCACCGAATGAGCCAGGGATCCGTGGCGCGCACGATCCATAGTCAGCGACCACAACGTGGACGGCGCGACCGCGATGATTTCGTGGTCGTCGGCGTCAGCGCCGCTTTCGGCTCCGGTGATCTGCTCTAGTGCCGCGAAAAGTATTGGAACGCATTGGCTTTCATCAGCGCCTTGGCGGCGGCGGAATTCGTGATAACGCTCACGGGTGACGACGAGCAGCCGGGCCAAGGTTTCCGCGCGCTCCGCGTAGCGTCCCATCCAGAACAGATCGGACAGCACGCGCGGCGAGCTGACGCCCTGGGCTCCGGCGCCGGTGATCGTCGGCAGGTCCATCGACGGGATCGTCACGGTCTGGGCTCGGCCCCGCTCGGTGGGCCGGACCCAAACATCTTTGGCGGCAACGGTATCCAACCGGTAGGCCGCAATCCCGGGTGCCATCACGTATCCCAGTCCGCCGATCATCGGGGCGTATCCGCCACGTTGCGACACCGAGAACAACCGTATGCCGACACTGCCGGAGCTCAGCCCACTTCCGCGCAGTGCGATAGGCGCGGACGAGAATTGAGGCAGTTCCTGGCCCAACCACTGCCACGGCGCCGCTCTGATCCGGTCGGCCAGCCGGTCGCGTTCCCGCGCCGACAACGCCGGCCCGACGATCGTGTCGCCGCCGACCGTGGATCTGACCACGAGCGACAGCAGGCGCGCGACGAGGTGGCTGCATTCCGCGTCGATACCTCCCCAGAACACCGGCGCGCTGCCGAGCAGTAGCTCCTCGCCGAGCAATCGGCGGGCAAGATCGGGCAGAAATCGATGCAGCCCAGGGTTTTCCAGCACTCCGCTGCCCAGCGTGTTGACCACGGTGACGTTGCCGCGCCGCTGCACCTCCACGAGACCGACGACGCCGAGGCGCGAATCCGAGCGCAGGTCAAGCGGATCCGCGTAGTCGGCGTCCACGCGGCGCAGCACCACGTCGACGCGTTTGAGCGTGCCCAGTGACCGCATCCACAACTTGCCGTCGCGTACTACGAGGTCGGCGCTCTCGACGAGCGGAAAGCCGAGCACGGTCGCCAGGTAAGCCTGGTCGAAGGCGGTCTCGGAGTGGCTGCCGGGGCTCAGCACCACCACCACCGGGTCGTCCGCCGCGTCGGGGGCGGCGTCGATCAGCGCCAGCCGTAGCGCTTGGGCGAACGGCGACGTGGGCCGCGGCCCGATCTGCTCGTACAGGTCGGGCACAGCGTGCGCGACCACCCGGCGGTCGGCCAGCGCGTAGCCGGCACCCGACGGAGCCTGCGTCCAGTCGGCATTGACCCGAAATGTTGCGTCGGCGGCACGGCTTACGTCGCAGCCGTGCAGGAACAGCTGATGGCGGCCGGGGATGTCGATGCCGCGCACCGCGCGGATGTAGCCGCGATGGGCGAACACCAGCTGAGGCGGCACCAGACCGCCGGTGATCAAGCGCTGGGGTCCATAGAGATCGGTGAGGACTAAGTCCAGCAGGCGTGATCGCTGCAGCAGACCGGCCTCCAGCGTCTCCCAGTCGGCGGTCGAGACCAGCAGCGGCAGACCGTCGAGCTGCCACGGCACGGGCGCCGTCCCATAGGTGATGCCGTCATGGTCGACAAGTTCGCCGACGACGGACCGCAGCCGATCGAGTCCCGCTCGACCGCGCTCGCTGACCGCATCGGCCAGCTCCTTCCACGCCGGCCGGACGTGGCCTGCTGCGTCGACGAATTCGTCGTAACCGGCGTCAGGTCCGCCGCGCAGTTCGAACAACGCCTGCTGCGTGCGCGCGCTGCGATAGCCGGCGAGCAGCCGATCTGAGTCGCGCGCCGGCGCCGTCGAGGCGCCGCCGGTGAGCGTCATCGCCGCCGCGCCGACCGGTGATTCGAGCTGACCCGCAGATACACCCAGAGCACCAGCACGGCCGCCACCACGATGCCCGCGAGGTTGACCCCGAGTTGCGCCGCAGACTTGGCGGCTATTGCCCAGTCGCCGACCGTGGCCGCTACTACCGCGAACCCAGCGGCTGGCACGGTGGTCACCGAGATGAACACGCCCACCAGCGCCGACGACTTCGCCGACACAAGCGACAGCATTCCTGCAGCGCCGGCGAACAGCGCGACGACGAATGACATTGGCCCGACCTGGAAGATGAAGTCGACCTCACTGAGCTGGGCAGTCGTCGCGAGCTTGACCCACCCCGTGGCCTCCCACACCAGCACACCGATCGCCGTCACCACCATTGCCAGCGGGAAGCCGACCAGCAGTGCAAGTGCCGCACGCCGCGCGAGATAGCTCCGTCGACGCACTACAGCTACCGCCAGCGCGGCGAGCGGGCCGAACTCGGGGCCGACGACCATCGCGCCGACGACGGTGACCGGCGAATCGGTCACCACGCCGACCGCGGCGATCAGGCAGGCCAGCGACAAGAACGTCAGGTAGGTGACGTTGAGTGTCGACTCTTCCCGGGTTCGCGCGGCCAACTCGTCCCAGATGACGGCGTCGGCGGGATCTCCTTCGGCCTCCTTTTCGGCACGGTAGGCGGCCGTGGAGACCACAGTGTCCACCAGATCGAGCGTGATCGCACCGCGCCGTTTCAGGCCGAGGCCCTTCAGGTCGTCGATGACGTCGTTGGCGACCTCGCGGGCGATGTCGGCGGTGATTTCGTCACCGGGCGGGTCGAGTGCGGCGTTCGAGTGGACGACAAGGTGCGTCACACCCTTTTCCCGGTGCAGGATGTCGATCACTGAATCGCGCAGCTCCGTCGGCGCAATCACCCGCAAGTGCAACACTCACCGCACACTAGCGGGCGGACCGTCAGTGGTGGCCGCTGTGCTCCGGTGATTCGGCAGACGCGATGCCGGGGTTGGCGTCGTTGACTTCCATCTCGCTGGGCGCACCCATGTTAGGGATGACGGCGGGCGCGCAATTCAACGACGCGTTGCCCGGCTCGGTGCTGGTGGTGCACTCGTCGGGCTCGGCGAGGACCTGAGATGCAGCCGCCAGCGGTGCAACGCCGACGGCGGCGGCCACGCCGAGCGCGACGGCAGCGCGGCGTGCTGTGGAACGAAGTGATGCCATTGAGCAACTGTACTGCCGTAAGACTGCCGCGAGCCCCGATTCGACGTTCCGGCTACGGTCAGCAGCGAGTGAGCTCGAAGAGCGGAATCACCCGCTCGGTGTTGGCCTGATAGTCACCGAATCCCGGTGCGACAGCGACGATCTTCTCCCATGCGGCGTCGCGCTCGTCGCGTGGTAGCTCGCGGGCGACGACGTCGTAGGAGTCGGTGCCCACCTCGATGTGCGCTTGCGGGTGGGCGCGCAGGTTGTGCACCCAGGCGGGGTCGACGTCGGCGCCGCGGTACGAGCCGATGATCAGCATCTTGCCGTCGATGATCAGATATGCCAGCGGATTGGTGCGCGGCTGGCCCGACTTGGCGCCCGTCGTGGTCAGCAACAGCAGGTCGGCATTCTCGAACGGGCCGCCCACCTTTCCACCGTTGGCGCGAAACTCCTCGATGATCCTGGCGTTGAAGCCTTTCAGCTCTGAGGTGTCCGGCGTCTCACTCACGTGTCGTCCTTCCTCGAAACCACCGCGATACCAGCCTCTTTCAGTTGCTGCGCAGTGATGGGCGCAGGTGCGTCGGTCAACGGGTCAACGCCGCCGCCGGTCTTCGGGAACGCGATCACCTCGCGGATCGAATCCATGCCGGCCAGCAGCGCCGTGATGCGATCCCAGCCGAATGCGATGCCGCCATGCGGCGGGGCACCGAAGGTGAACGCGTTCAGCAAGAATCCGAACTTCTCGTCGGCTTCGGCTTTGTCGATGCCCATCACCGCGAAGACCCGTTCCTGAATATCGCGACGGTGGATACGGATTGAGCCGCCGCCGATCTCGTGGCCGTTGCAGACGATGTCGTATGCGTCGGCCAGCACACCGCCCGGGTCGTCGTCGAGGGCATCGACACACTCCGGCTTGGGTGCGGTGAAAGCGTGGTGCACGGCGGTCCACGCGCCCGAGCCGACGGCGACATCGCCGTGGGCTGCGGCTTCGTCGGCCGGTTCGAACAGCGGCGGGTCCACCACCCAGACGAAGGCCCACGCATCCGGGTCGATCAGGTTCTGCCGGCGGGCGATCTCGATGCGCGCCGCGCCGAGCAGTGCGCGCGACGACTTGGGCGGTCCGGCCGAAAAGAACACGCAGTCACCGGGATTCGCGCCGACGTGTGAGGCGAGGCCCTCCCGTTCGGCGTCGGAAAGGTTCTTGGCCACCGGCCCGCTCAGCGTCCCGTCGTCACCGACGAGCACATAAGCCAGCCCGCGGTGACCACGTTGCTTGGCCCACTCCTGCCAGCCGTCGAGCGTGCGGCGCGGCTGCGACGCACCGCCCGGCATCACGACTGCACCGACGTACGGCGCCTGAAAGACACGAAAAGGCGTATCGCGGAAAAACTCTGTGCACTCCACCAGCTCCAGCCCGAACCGCATGTCGGGTTTGTCGGAGCCGAATCGCCGCATCGCCTCGGCGTAGGTGATGCGCGGCAGCGGCCGGGGCAGTTGGTAGCCGACCAGCGCCCACAGCGCCGCCAGAATTTCTTCGGAGATCGCGATGACGTCCTCGGCGTCGACGAAGCTCATCTCCATGTCGAGCTGCGTGAATTCCGGTTGGCGGTCGGCGCGGAAGTCCTCGTCGCGGTAGCAGCGGGCGATCTGGTAGTAGCGTTCCATGCCGGCGACCATGAGCAGCTGCTTGAACAGCTGGGGGCTCTGCGGCAGCGCGTAGAAGGTGCCGGGCTGCAAACGCGCCGGCACCACGAAGTCACGGGCACCCTCAGGCGTGGACCGGGTCAGCGTCGGGGTCTCGATCTCGACGAAGTCATGGCGGGCCAGCACGTCACGGGCAGCGGCATTCACCTTGGAGCGCAACCGAATTGCGCCACCGGGGCCGTCCCGGCGCAGGTCGAGGTAGCGGTATTTCAGCCGCGCCTCCTCCCCCGCGGGCTCGTCGAGCTGAAACGGCAGGGGCGCACTTTCGCCCAGCACGGTCAGCATCGTGGCGTTGAGTTCGACGTCGCCAGTGGGAATGTCGGGGTTCGCGTTGCCTTCCGGGCGGATTTCGACGATGCCCTGCACGGCGACGCAGAATTCCGCGCGCAGCCGGTGCGCCTGGCCGAGCACCTGTCCCTCACGGAACACCACCTGCGTCACGCCCGACGCGTCGCGAAGGTCGATGAAGATCACGCCGCCGTGGTCGCGCCGGCGCGCCACCCAACCCGCCAAGGTCACCTTCTGCCCGGCGTCGTTGGCCCGCAGGGAACCCGCGGCGTGAGTGCGCAGCACAAAAGACTCCTGACGTGATCTCGGGATGACAGCCCAGTCTAAAGGCGGGCGCTGCGCCGGTAGCGTGGCGCAGGTGCTCGCGCGCATCGCGGTGGTAGGGCCCGGGGCGATCGGGGCGACAGTGGCGGCGCATCTGCACAACGCCGGATTCGCCGTCACGCTGTGCGGGAGGACGCCGCGCGACAGCCTCGAGGTCCGTCCCGACGGCGAGCCGGCCCTGGTGGTGCCGGGCCCGGTGCATACCGACCCAGGTTCGCTGACAGGGCCGGTCGACCTCGTTCTGCTGGCCGTCAAGGCCATTCAGTTGGAGGCGGCCGCGAACTGGCTTGCGGCGCTGTGCGACTCGCAGACCACAGTTTGCGTGATGCAGAACGGCGTCGAGCAGGTCGAGTCGGTGCAGCCGCTGTGCCCACAGTCCACGGTCGTGCCGGCGATTGTGTGGTTCGGCGCCGAAGTGCAACCCGAGGGATGGGTGCGGCTGCGTGGCGAACCGCGGCTGACCCTTCCAGCGTCCGCCACGCCGGTGATCGACGTGCTGCGTGCTGGCGGTTGCGTGGTGACCGCGGCCGCCGACTTCGCCACCGAGGCGTGGCGCAAGCTGCTGGTCAACGCGCTCGCCGGATTGATGGTGCTCACCGGCCGGCGGTCGGGAATGTTCCGGCGCGACGATGTCGCGGTGCTGGCTCGTGCCTATCTGGGTGAGTGCCTGGCGGTTGCCCGCGCCGAGGGAGCGCGACTGGGTGACGACGTGGTCGACGACATGATTGCGTTGTTCAGCGAGGCGCCGGAGGACCTCGGCACGTCGATGCTGTTCGACCGCGAGGCACGCCGGCCACTGGAGTGGAACGTGCGAAACGGCGTGGTGCTGCGCCGGGCCCGGGCGCATGGCCTGCCGACCCCGATCAGCGAGGTGGTTGTGCCGCTGTTGGCGGCGGCCAGTGACGGGCCGGGCTGATGGCCGTGTCCGCCTCGCAAGTCAGTACACCGTCGCCCAGGCTTCGCGGCGCTGCCGATCCGGATCGTCGACCACGACATCGCGTGTGGTCTTGATCAGCCAGGTCGAACGCCTTGGCACTTCGTAGCACGGCCAGTCGTCGTCCGGCGGATTGCCCGAAGCGAAGGCGACCCACGCGCGCTGCATCCGCCGGCCCACCGACGGCATGACCCGCCGGCCGATCGGATGGATCAGCCGCCCCATGGGCGAGCCGTAAGTGTGGTGAACGTGCACGATCTCGCTGCCGTGGGTGGCGCCCAAGCCCACTGCCCGCAGGCCGGCACTGACGTGGTCGAAGCGGTACAGGTACGTCGGGGCGATGGCGCTGTAAGCGTCGGCGAACGTCCAGACCGGTCCGCCGAACATGACGTCGGAGGCGACCGCGATCGCCGCCCGCCGGCGCGGATAGCCGGGGTATGCGGCCAGTACGCGCTCTTTGGCGTCCGG
This sequence comes from Mycobacterium sp. NGS19, assembly GCF_059813155.1. Classification (NCBI taxonomy): domain Bacteria; kingdom Bacillati; phylum Actinomycetota; class Actinomycetes; order Mycobacteriales; family Mycobacteriaceae; genus Mycobacterium; species Mycobacterium sp. NGS19. The sequence goes on along the minus strand of NZ_JCALEB010000005.1, from coordinate 53,796 downwards.
GCCGAGCCGCCGGAAGTAGTCGTCGATCAGCGCCGGCGTGGTGGGCAGCATCGGCTGCTTGTCCCACGCGAACATCGTGGCCTCGTGGCTGTTGGTGCCGACGATCAGCGGCACGCGGGCGATCTCGCCGCGACGGGCCGCCTCGATCGGATGCCGCGGCAGCAGCTCGACGCCGTGGGTGAGTCCGTGGGCGAGCGTGGGCGTGGTCGCCGCGCTGCGCTGCTGCAGCACACTCGCCGCGCGGCGCAGCTGCCGCTGCGGCAGGCCCTTGATCTCAGCGACGTCCACGCCCAGTTCGCGGACGAACGACCGGGCAAGACGGGCGCGATGTTGTTTGTCGGCGATCAGTGGCAACGCTGGACTTTGCGCGATCGCCCGGCCGAACAACCCGCTCGCGGCCGGACTAGCCAGCAACGCCAATACCGATGTGGCGCCAGCGGATTCACCGAACACCGTGACTCGATGCGAGTCGCCGCCGAACGCGGCGACGTTGTCGCGTATCCACTGCAGCGCGGCAATCTGATCGCGCAGCGCGAGGTTGTCGTCGAACGCTTCCCCGAGACTCGACAGATCCAGCCCGCCGAACACCCCGACGCGGTAGGTGACGTTGACGACGACGTTGCCGCTGCGGGCCAGCCGCGCGCCGTTGTAGAGGTCGAACTGCCCGGCGCCCGTCATGAACCCACCTCCGGGCAGCCACACCATCACCGGCAACGCCTCGGCATTGTCCGGCGACCACACCGTCAGCGTGAGGCAGGCTTCGTCACGCATCAGCGGAACCGCACCACGGCCAGCAGATGACTTGGGCTGCAACGGTATTGGACCGTGCTCGACGGCGTCACGCACGCCTGCCCACGGCACCACTGGCTGCGGTGCCCGGAATCGGCGCTCACCGACCGGCTGCTCGGCGTAGGGCACCCCGCGCCAAACGCGCACACCGGACTCGGTCGTGCCTCGTATAGCCCCGCACGGCGCATGGACGAGCATCGACACGTCCGCATCGTAGTTGTGGGAAGCTGAGCTATGACCTTCAACGAGGGCATGCAAATCGACACGAGCACCGCGTCGAGCAGCGGCGGCGGTCCGGGACGCGGATTGGCCATCGGCGGCGGGGTCGGCGGACTGGTGATCGTGGTGATCGCGCTGTTGCTCGGCGTGGACCCGGGCTCCGTCACATCGTCGCCGCAGCCCGGCCAGCAGCAGCGACAGGTCGGCGGCTTCGACATCAGCCAGTGCAAGACCGGCGCGGACGCCAACAGGATTCTGGGCTGCCGGATCATCGCAACGGGCAATTCGGTGGACGCAGTGTGGAGTGAGCAGCTGCGCGGATACACGCGGCCGAAGGTGCACCTGTTCTCCGGCTCTGTGCAGACCGGCTGCGGCGGCGCCACCACCGAAGTGGGTCCTTTCTACTGCCCGGTCGACCGGACCGCATACTTCGACACTGACTTCTTCAAGGTGCTGGAGGACCAATTCGGTTCCAGCGGAGGACCTTTCGCGCAGGAATATGTGGTCGCCCACGAGTACGGTCACCACGTGCAGAACCTGCTCGGCGACCTGGGCCGCGCACAGCAGTCCGGCGCCACCCAGGGCGCAGAAGGTGAAGGTGTGCGCACCGAGTTGCAGGCCGACTGCTACGCCGGCGTCTGGGCCCACTACGCGTCGACCGTGAAGCAGAAGAACGGCACGCCCTACTTGAACCCGTTGACCGACAAGGACATCAGCGACGCGCTGTCCGCGGCGCGGTCCGTCGGCGACGACTGGATCCAGAAGCGGTCCACCGGCAGGGTCAATCCGGAGTCGTTCACCCACGGCACCTCAGAACAGCGGCAACACTGGTTCACCGTCGGTTACCAGTTGGGCGATCCGAAGAAGTGTGACACGTTCGACGCGCCAGACCTCGGCTAGCCCGCGAAATGTGCCATTGACAAATGGCGGCATTAGCCGTTGTATTCATCCGTGGCCAACGACGACGTGCTGCCCAGTCGAGGTTCGCTGCGTTCTCGTGGCGCCGCGGTCGTCAGCGCGCTGACGTTGCGCCAGGTCAGTCTCTTCCTTCCGCCCGAGCGCGCGTGGGCGCTGTGGGTTTCGAGGCGCATCGTCGCGACGATCATGGAAGTGTTCGGGCCGTCACTGGCGGGCACCACCGTCGAGCAGGTCCGCACAGCCACTGCTGACTCGCGTCCGGTCGCCGGTGAATGGGTGCGGGGCCGCGGTGTGCGGCGCACCGACGCGGCGATCTACTTCATCCACGGCAGCGGCTTCGCGCTGTGCTCGCCCCGCACGCACCGGCGCTTGGTGGCGTGGCTGTCGCGGCTGACCGGACTGCCGGTGTTCTCGGTGGACTACCGCCTGGCTCCGCGGCACCGGTTCCCCGGTGCCGCCGAGGACGTCCACGCCGGCTGGGACTGGCTGCTGTCGACCACGGGGTTACCACCGAATCGTGTTGTGGTAGCGGGCGATTCGGCCGGCGGGCACTTGGCTGTCGATCTGATGCTGCACGGCGATCCCACGCCGCGGCAGGCGGCCGCGCTCGTGCTGTTCTCTCCGTTGGTCGATCTGACACTGGCCCTCGCAGCGGCGCAGGAGGCGCGTCGTCGCGATCCTGCGATCAGGTCCGCCGATGCGGCCCGGCTGGTCCAGTTGTATTGCCAGGGCATCGATCCGGCCCATCCGCGGCTGGCTCTGGACGTCACCCGCGGCCCCGTCCTACCGCCTACCTTGATCCAGGCCGGTGGCGCCGAAATGCTGTCGGCGGACGCCAGCCATCTCGCGCGCGACATCCGCGCCGCGGGCGGCTGCTGTCAACTGCAGATCTGGCCGGACCAAGTGCACGTGTTCCAGGCCTTGCCGCGGCTGACGCCCGAAGCAGCCAAAGCGATGCGCCACGTCGCGTCGTTCGTCGCCGACGCGTTGGGCAGCAGCGCTCAGGCCACCATCGAGCGGACGGGATGACGATGTTCGGAAGTTCACGCAAACGCAGCCGCAATGCGCGTGCTGTGGTCACCGGCGCCGGCAGCGGCATCGGTGCCGCGTTCGCGGTCGAGCTGGGCCGCCGCGGTGGCCGGGTGGTGTGCAGCGACATCGACGAGCTGGCTGCGCAGCGCACCGCTGTCGCCGTGACCGAGAAGGGTGGAGCGGCGATCGCGTTGGGTTGCGACGTGTCCCGCTGCGACGACGTGTCGCGGCTGGCCTCCGACGCGCAGGACTGGTTCGGCAGCGCACCGACACTCGTGGTGAACAACGCAGGGGTGGGCTGCGGCGGTCAGAGCGTGGGCGAGATGTCGCTCGACGACTGGTCATGGGTGCTCGGCATCAACCTGTGGGGCGCCATTCACGGCTGCCATGTGTTCACGCCGGTCCTGCGGGAAGCCGGCTACGGCGGCATCATCAACGTTGCCTCCGCCGCCGCGTTCGGCGCCGCACCGAACATGGCCGCCTACAACGTCAGCAAGGCCGGCGTGCTGTCACTGTCGGAGACGCTGGCTGCCGAGTTGTCCGGCACCGGCGTGACGGTCACGGTGTTATGTCCCACGTTCGTCAAGACCAACATCGTCGAATCCGGCCGCATCACACCGCAATCCAGCAATCTGGCCAACAACCTGATGAGGTGGACGGGGTTCTCGGCGGACCGGGTCGTGAAGACGTGCCTGGACACCCACGACCGCGGCGGCCTGTACTGCATGCCTCAACCCGACGCCCGAATCGGGTGGGGCATCAAGCGCTTTGCACCGGGCACCTACACGCGAGCGGCCGGATTGATCGCTCGTCTTCCAACCGTCACACCCTAGGAGGCAGTCATGGCCATCGACATGGACAAGATGCTCGACAAGATCAAGGACCGGCAATGGGCGCTGGCCGACATCGACTGGGATGCGCCGGGAGCCGAGACCATCAGCGACGAGTTCCGGCCGAAGCTCAAGGCATTCATGGCCGATCTCTGCTGGATCGAGAACATCGGCGCGCGCGGATTCGCCGCACTGGCCAAAAAGGCGCCGACGCCGACGATCGCCGAGATCTACCGGTACTTCCACGCCGAGGAGCAGCGCCACGCCAATGCCGAACTGGCGCTGATGAAACGGTGGGGCATGCTCGACGAGGGCGAGATGCCTGAACCGAACGTCAACATCAGGCTGGCCATCGATTGGCTGGACCGCTATGCCGACGACATGCCGTTGTCCGTGCTGGGCACCGTGATTCCGATGCTCGAGGTCGCGCTCGACGGGGCACTGCTGAAATTCTTGCTGGAAGAGGTGCACGATCCCGTGTGCCACCAGGTGTTCGAGAAGATCAACAACGACGAATCACGGCATCTGGTCGTCGATTTCGAAGTCCTCGACATGATCGGTCACGCCACCGCCCGTCGGCTGGCGATCCAGCTCGTCGGCAACGTCGCCACTCCTGGCCTGATCATCGGCCTGCTGATGTACGTCCCACTGCTCAACCGCGTGCGCAACGAAATCGTCGGCATGGGAATGGATCCAGAGCGGCTGTACAACGCGATGCTGCGGTTCAAGCAGCTCGGCGAGCGCAGCGAGCACACCTGGCGCGTGCCGACCTATCAGCTCCTCAAGCGACACGCGGCGATGGTCGTCAACCCCCGTCATCCGTATCACCTGCTGGCCAACTCGATGGTGTGGCTGTCCGACCGCTACCCCAGGGCGCTGTTGCGGCCGATTCCAAGCTGGTTCAAAGAACTCACCTACGAGCCGGCGGCCTGACCATGACAGACCACGTCTGCTCCACGCTGATCGTCGGCGCCGGCTTCAGCGGCCTGGGCGCGGCGATCAAGCTCACCGAAGCCGGCATCGACGATGTCGTCATCCTCGAACGTGCCGACCGTGTCGGCGGAACTTGGCGCGACAACACATATCCCGGCATTGCCTGCGACATCCCGTCACTGCTGTACTCGTTCTCGTTCGCCAAGAACCCGAACTGGTCCAGCGCGTATCCGTCCGGCGCTGAAATCTGCCAGCACATCGAGGAGCTGACCGACGATTTCGACTTGCGTCGGCGCATCCGGTTCAACACCGAGGTCACCGGCTTGTCGTTCGACGAAGACGCGGGTGTGTGGATCGTGAATACCAAGCAGCGCAAGCGCTTTCGCGCGCGCACCGTGGTGCTGGCGTCCGGTCCGCTCGCCGACGCGAGCCTGCCGGACATTCGCGGTATCGACAGTTACCGAGGCCACAAGATCCACAGCGCCCGTTGGGATCACGGCTACGACTTCACCGGCAAGCGCGTCGGCGTCATCGGCACCGGGGCGAGTGCCATCCAGATCGTGCCGGAGCTGGTCAAACGCGCCGAATTCGTCAAGGTGTTCCAGCGCACGCCCGGGTGGGTGCTGCCCCGTCTGAATCCCCCAATCCCCCCGGCGGTGCAGGCGCTGTTCGAAAAGCTGCCTGCCGCACAGCAACTGGCGCGCGAAGCGCTGTACTGGGGACACGAGGCGAGCGCACTTGCGCTGGTGTGGAATTCGCCGTTGACGTCCGTGGTGACCCAGTTGGGCAAGCTTCACCTCAGGGCCGCGGTGAAGGATCCGTGGCTGCGCCGTCAGCTCACACCCGGCTTCACGCCCGGCTGTAAGCGGATGCTGATCTCCAGCGACTACTATCCGGCGCTGCAGCGCGACAACTGCAAGCTGATCGACTGGCCGATCGCCACACTGAGCCCCGTCGGAGTGCGCACCAGCGACGGTGTCGAGCACCGTTTGGACTGCATCGTGTTCGCCACTGGTTACGACGTCCACCTGACGGGGCCGCCGTTCCCCGTGACCGGGCTCGGCGGCCGCTCGCTGGCCGCGGAGTGGGCCGGCGGCGCGCAGGCGTACAAGAGCATCAACGCTCACGGCTACCCCAACCTGTTCTTCATGACAGGCCCGAACTCCGGCCCGGGCCACAACTCGCTGCTGACGTACGTCGAGGGTCAGCTGGACTACGCGGTGGCCGCGATCACCACGATTTTGCGCAAGGACCTGCGCTACCTCGACGTGCGAGAGGACGTCCAGCGCCGCCACAACGCCGACATTCAGCGACGGCTGAAGGCCACCACCTGGATGTCGGGTTGCCGCAGCTGGTACCTCACCGAGGACGGGTTCAACGCCGCGATGTATCCAGGCTTCGCGACGCAGTATCTTCGGCAGATGCGCACTTTCCGGCTCGACCACTATCACGTCGTGGGCCGCGAGCTCGCAGCCTGCGCCGCCACCCGGTCACCGGCCTGACATGGCCACCGACCGCCCGGCTCCCAGTGGCATCACCGCGGTGCTGGCCAACCTGCGCCGCGCGCCGGCGCGGGTGCGGCGGCACTCCCGTGATCTCGTGGAAACCGTGGTGGCACAGCTTTTCGACGCCGCCACGCGGCAGCCCTACGGCAGCAGCCTGTCCGGGGAATACCGCATCGAGGATCTGGCCCGCATGGCGGGAACCACCACCCGCAACATCCGGGTGTATCGCGACCGCGGACTGCTGCCCCCGCCGCTGCGAGTGGGGCGGATCGCGTTGTACAACGACACGCACCTGACGAGGCTTCGGCTGATCACGTCGATGCTGGATCGCGGGTACACGCTGGCCCACGTTCACGAGATGCTCAGCGCGTGGGAGCAGGGCAAGGACCTGGGCGACGTGCTGGGGTTGGAGACCGCGCTGGTGGGTACCTGGGCGGCGGAGAAGCCGCAGACCCGCCGGCTCGCCGACGTGAAGCGGCTGATCGGCGATGACGATGCATTCGCCCGGCTGGTCGAGCTGAACCTCATCAAGGTCGACGGTGACAACGCAACCGTGTTGCGTCCCAAGCTGATTGAGGCTTTCAACGAGATTCGCGGCTATGGAATCGGCGTGGACAAGCTGATCGACCTGCACGAGAGGATCGCGCCGCTTGTCGACGAGATCAGCGGCATCCTGGTGCAGACCGGGGCCGAACACGTCGTCGGGTTGATCAAACCCGGCGAGGCGCTGCCGGAAGACACCGAGGTGGCCGAGCTGATCACGATGCTGGTCCGGTTCCGCACCCAGGCGGTGGCGTCGGTCGCCGGCACGTTGGCGTCCTCGATCGAGGCGCGGATCGAGACGCTGGCCGCGCAGCTGCTCGAGGACTACATCCAGGACAACCTCGGGCGCCAGGCCATCTGAGCGCCGCGAGCAGACACCAGATCGCATGAATCCCGGTGAAATGATGCGATTTGGTGTCTGCTCGCGGGTCCAAAGTCTAGAACAGCGTCGGCTGGATGACCGCAGCCACCGGTGCGGGCGGCGGCTGACGGAATTCTCTTGCGTCTCTTGCCAATCCGTGCTTGGCCACTAGCGGCGCAGCCCTGCGCTGCAGCATCTCACGGTAGTCGGCCGGCAAGTATGCGCCGCGGCGGAACAGCTCGCGGTATCGGCTGACCAGCTCAGGATGCGAGCGGGCCAGCCACGCCATGAACCAGCCGCGCGTCGAGCTTCGCAGGTGCAGGCCGAACACGGTGACCGACGTGGCACCCGCGTCGGCGATCTGGCCGAGCAGCGTGTCGAGATGCTCGGCCGAGTCGGTGAGATACGGCAGTACCGGCGCAACCATCACATGGCAGTCGAAACCGGCGTCGCGGATCGCGGAGATCAGCCCGAGCCGCGCGTGCGGTGACGGCGTCCCAGGCTCGACGTCGCGGTGCACATCCGGATCCGCGACCGCCAGTGAGATCGCAAGACTCACGGGCACCTGCTCGGCCGCCGCGGCGAGCAACCCCAGATCGCGGCGCAAAAGCGTGCCCTTGGTCAATATCGAAAACGGCGTAGCCGAATCTGCCAGTGCGCGAATGATTCCCGGCATCAACGCATAGCGGCCCTCGGCACGCTGGTACGGGTCGGTGTTGGTGCCCAGCGCGATCGTCTCGCGCTGCCACGACGGCCGGTGTAGCTCGCGGCGGAGCACCTCGGCGATATTGGTCTTGACGACGATCTGGGTGTCGAAGTCCTGGCCGGGGTCGAACTCCAGATACTCGTGGGTGGGCCGGGCGAAGCAGTAGCGGCAGGCATGCGAGCAGCCGCGGTAGCCGTTGACGGTGTACCTGAACGGCAGCATCGCCGAATCGGGAATCTTGTTGACCGCCGACTTGCACAGCACCTCGTGAAACGTGATGCCCTCGAACTGTGGCGTCCGCACGCTGCGCACGAACCCGATACGCGCAAGGCCGGGCAGTGCCCCGTCGTCCACCCGAACGCCTTGTCCATCCCATCGCACCCCCGTATTCGAACGCTCGTTCGATGCGCTGTCAAGCGGGCTCGCTGATGTAAGACTTCCGGCGTGACCGAATTGCTGTTCTCCTATGGCACACTGCGGCTGCGCGAGGTGCAGCTGGCAACGTTCGGCCGCGAGCTCGCCGGCCGCGACGACGCAATCGTCGGTTTCGAGCTCGACCACGTCACCATCACCGACCCGCACGTCATCGCTACCAGCGGCAGCGACCGGCACCCGATCTTGCGGCCGTCGTCGCATCCCGGTGCGGAAGTGCAGGGCACGGTGTTCTCGATCAGCGAAGAGGAGCTGGCCGCCGCCGACGAGTACGAGGTCGACGACTACAAGCGGATTCGAGTGCCCCTGCGCTCCGGCGACGAAGCGTGGGTGTACGTATTCGCCGGCTAGCTACCAGGCCTTGAGCGCGCAGGTGGCGGCGGTCTCACCGCTGTTCTGCGCCACCACGTTGCCGTCGACCGAAATCTCGCAGTGCGGATTCGGTGTTCCGTTGTAGCGCGCCGCGCCACCAGCCATGACGTAGGCCCAACTCTGGTCGGTCAACGTGGTTGAAAACGTCCAGGGCGCCCCCGGTGCAACAGTGACGCGCTCGTTGCGCAAATAGGCGCCGGAGTTGGCGTCCAACGCCGCCTTGCTCGGGGGGTCTGACACCAGGTAGTTGAGGCTGACAGTCGCCTCCTGGTCCGTGGTGATCGTGTAGACCACCTGATGGCCGCCCGGATCGGCGGTGGCGCTGGCAGGAATTGACAGGAGACCGGCGCCGGCGAGCGTCGCTGCGGCGAAACGGATGGCAGCTTTCTGCATGTACATCACATCGCCGGAGGCTACCGGATTGTTACGTGCGACCGAGTCGGGCGAGAACCTCGCCGACGACTGCATCGGCAGGGACGGTGACCTGCTCCCCCGTGGCGAGGTCCTTCACCTTGACGTCGGGATCGTGGTCTTTGATCAGCGCCAACGACGCCCCGGAACGGTCGGCGGCACGCATCGCGCCCTTGAGCCCGCGGTCGCCGTAGGAGACGTCCACCCGCAGGCCGGCCCGGCGCAGCGCCGCAGCGGTGACGGCGACGTCGAGCTTGGCGTCCTCGCCGATCGGAATGCAGAACACGTCGGCGCGCTTCGCGTCACCGACACTCTTGCCCTCGGCACGAAGCGCCAGGACCGTGCGGTCGACACCTAGCCCAAAACCGATGCCGGACAAGTCTTTTCCGCCGAGCTGGTGCATCAGTCCGTCGTAGCGGCCGCCTCCGCCGATTCCCGACTGCGCGCCGAGTCCGTCGTGCACGAACTCGAAGGTGGTCTTCGTGTAGTAATCCAGCCCGCGCACCAACTTCGGATTGATCGTGTAGGGCACGCCGAGCCGGTCCAGGTGTGCCAGCACGGTTTCGAAGTGCTGCTTGGCGCCGTCGGAGAGGTGGTCCAGCATCACCGGGGCCTCGGCCAGTTGCGCACGGACATAGTCCCGTTTGTCGTCGAGGACGCGCAGCGGGTTGAGCTGGGCGCGTCGGCGGGTGTCCTCGTCGAGGTCGAGGCCGAGGAGGAACTGCTGAAGCAACTCGCGGTACTGCGGCCGGCAGCTGTCGTCGCCCAGGGAGGTGATCTCCAAGCGGAACCCGTCGAGCCCCAGCGAGCGGAAGCCTTCGTCGGCGATCGCGATCACTTCGGCGTCCAGTGCGGGATCGTCGACGCCGATCGCCTCGATGCCCACCTGCTGCAGCTGACGGTAGCGGCCGGCTTGAGGGCGCTCGTACCGGAAGAACGGCCCGGCGTAGCACAGCTTGACCGGCAGCGGGCCGCGGTCTAGCCCGTGCTGGATCAGCGCGCGGATCACCCCCGCGGTGCCTTCCGGGCGCAGTGTGACCGATCGGTCCCCGCGGTCGGTGAACGTGTACATCTCCTTGCTGACGACGTCAGTCGACTCGCCGACGCCGCGGGCGAACAACGCGGTGTCCTCGAAGATCGGCAGTTCGATGTCGCCGTAGCCGGCTCGGCGGGCGGCGTCGAGCAACCCGTCGCGCACGGCGACGAACTGCGCCGACTCCGGCGGCAGATAGTCGGGGACGCCCTTGGGCGCCTGGAATTCGGTCACGAGCTCAGGCCTTTGAGGAACAGATTGTGGCGGCGTTCGGCTCCGATCGTGGTGGCTTCACCGTGTCCCGGCAGCACCACGGTGTCGTCGTCGAGCACCAGCAGTTTTGTCACGATCGAGCCCAACAGATCCCGGCCGCTCCCGCCGGGCAGGTCAGTGCGGCCGACGGACTGCTTGAACAGCGTGTCGCCGGAGAACACGATCTCATCCGGGCCGTCTGCGACCCGAAAGCAGACCGAGCCTCTCGTGTGTCCCGGGGTGTGGTCGACGGTCACAGTGATGCCGCCGAGGTCGATCTTGTCGCCATCGCGGTCGAGGTCGACCACCTGCCTGGGCTCGTGGAACAGCGCGCCGAACAGCAGCTGGGCGATTCGGGGCCCGAAATCCTTGATCGGATCGGTCAGCATGAATCGGTCTTCGGGGTGGATGTAGGCGGGGCAGCCGTAGGTGTCGGCCACCTTTTGCGCTGACCAGATGTGGTCGATGTGGCCGTGGGTGAGGAGCACCGCCGCAGGCGTGAGCCGGTGATCGTCGAGGATCCGGCGCAGCGGCGTCATCGCCCGCTGCCCAGGGTCGACGACGATGGCGTCGGACCCCGGTCGTGGGGCCAGCACGTAGCAGTTGCACTGCAGCATGCCGGCGGGGAATCCAGTCAGCAACACCCGTTTAGTTTCCCACGCAGCGAGCGTCGGTCTGGCACTGCCGGGCCGGCCGCCCAGCGTTGCATGGCACACTCGATGGCCAGAACCACGACCCCGTAACAGGAGGACAGCGGCGTGCCGACCGAAAAGCAGCGGCGTGCGACGGCCAAGCGCAAACTGGAGCGCCAGCTCGAGCGGCGCGCTCAGCAGGCGCGGCGTCGACGGATCCTGACCATCGCCGGGCTTGCGGCGGTGGTCGTCGTGGTAGCGGGCCTCGCGGTGTGGGGCGTGTTCTTCCGCAAGGGATCGAACGAGACGCCGACCGCGTCGAGCACGACGACGTCGGTGGCACCGACGCAGGACACCGCCGCGCCGCAGGCTGGGGTGCTGCCGCCGTTCAAGCCGCCGGCTGATCTGGGAGCGAACTGCCAGTACCCGGCCAGTCCGGAGCCGGCGGCCAAGAAGGTGGACCCGCCCAAATCGGGCAAGGTGCCGACCGATCCCGCCCAGATCAGCATGAGCATCGCGACCAACCAGGGGCCGATCGGCGTGCAACTGGACAACGCGAAGGCCCCCTGCACGGTCAACAGCTTCGCCAGCCTGGCCCAGAAGGGCTATTTCAACGACACGCATTGTCACCGGCTGACCACCGGCCCTGACCTTTTCGTGCTGCAATGCGGCGACCCCAAGGGGAACGGCTCTGGCGGTCCCGGCTACCAGTTCGCCGACGAGTATCCGTCGAACCAATATCTGCCCGACGATCCCGCCCGAAACCAGGCGATCGTCTATCCACGCGGCACGTTGGCGATGGCCAACGCGGGACCGAACACCAACGGCAGCCAGTTCTTCATCGTCTACAAGGATTCGCACCTGCCGCCTAACTACACGGTGTTCGGCAAGGTCGACGAGAAGGACATGGCGGTCTTGGACAAGATCGCCGCGGCGGGCACGGTCGACGGTTCGCCGGACGGCAAGCCCAAGACCGACGTGGTGATCACGTCGGCGCGGCTGGACTAGGTGTCTGGTCCGGTCAGCGCGGCGGGCGCAGGAACCGCATCGCGGCCCTCATAACGGGTTGCGGCACACGGTCTTTCATCGCGAGAGCGGTATCCGCGGCACGGCCGCGTAGCCGAGTGCCCCGGCCGAACACCTTGTTCAGCGGTCCGCCCGAGGGTTCGAGCTCGAAGTGCAGCGGGGGCTTGTCGCCCGCGGCGCCCAGAGCGTTGGAGATCACGATCCGCTGGATCTCGCTGGTGCCCTCGAAGATCGTGTACAGCTTGGCGTCGCGGTACCACTTCTCGACGGGGTGGTCGGTGATGTAGCCCCAGCCGCCCATCGTCTGAATTGCACGTTCGGTGGCCCGGACCGCGACCTCGCTGGCGGCCATCTTGGACATCGAGCCCTCACCGCGGTCGAATGCTATGCCGTTGGCGGCCATCCACGACGCGCGCCAGGTTAGTAACCGTGCCGCGTCGATCTGTGTGGCGATCTCGGCGATCGGGAAGGCGATGCCTTGATTGTCGATGATCGGGGCGCCGAACGCCTCCCGCTCCTTCGCGTAGGCCGTCATGTATTCCAGTGCGGCTCTTGCGATTCCGAGAGCCTGGGCAGCGACCATCGGGCGGGTCTGCTCGAAGGTGCCCAGCGTCGCGGAACCCGAGCGGCGACCGCCCTCGACCGCCTCGCGCGCCTTGGCGAGCTTGTGCTCGAGTTTGTCCTGGCCGCCCAGCAGGTGGTCCCCCGGCACGCGGACGCTGTTGAACTTCAATTCCGCGGTGTGTGACGCCCGGCAGCCGAGCTTGTCGAGCTTGCGCACCAACTCCAGTCCCGGTGTGCCGCCGGGCACCACGAACAGGCCCTGACCGCGGTGGCCGAGCTCCTGGTCCACCACCGCGTTGACCACGTGCACGTTGGCGATGCCGCCGTTGCCGATCCACATCTTGTGCCCGTCGATGATCCAGTCGTCGCCGTCACGAGTCGCGGTGGTGCGCAGGTTGCGTACGTCGCTGCCGCCCTCGGGTTCGGAGATCGCGAGCGCGGCGAGCTTGAGGTCTCCGGGTGTGCCGAAACATTCAGGCGCCCACTGAAGCATCTGCTCGGGCGTGGCGGCCTGACCGATGGCCGACAATGCGAGGGCCGGCATCACAATCGCCAGGCCGATGCCCGCGCAGCCCCAGAAGATCTCCTCCATGAACATCGGCAGCGACAGGCCGGTCGGGTCGCCGATGAGGTCGCGGTAGAAAAGGGGACTGTAGAAGCCTTGTTCGGCGGCTTCTTCCAGAATCGGCCACGGGAATTCCTGGCGCTTGTCGTATTCGGCGGCCACCGGGCGGATGCAGTCCTCGGCGAATTTGTGCGCACGTTGTGCCAGGTCGTGTTGCGCCTCGGTGGGCGTGAGGTCGAACGTCACGCTGTTCCGTTACCCGCGGTACCGCAAGCGAAACATCTGTTCACCATCGCCTGTTGACGACGGGCAGAGGGCGTCGACTTGTCGCTAAGAGGCGGGCACATCGGTAGTCGGCTGGCTGGGCGGTTTCTGGGGCGGACGTGGCCCATGTGGCCAGACGGTCACGCCGGGAACTCTGCGACCAACACGTGCCCGTGCCCGCCTCTTAGCGACAGGCCGACGGTGGCGGCCGCCACACTGTACGGGAGGCGCCGCTGATCGCCGAATCCGCAGTCAGTCAGAGGGGTGACGAATCGCCGGCTCTCAGGCCGCTGACGTCACGCGATAGACGTCGTACACGCCCTCCACATTGCGCACCACGTTGAGCACATGCCCTAGATGCTTGGGGTCACCCATCTCGAAGGTGAACCGGCTGATCGCCACCCGATCACCAGACGTCGTCACCGATGCGGACAGAATGTTGACCTTTTCATCAGCCAGCACGCGTGTCACGTCCGACAGCAGCCGATGCCGGTCGAGCGCCTCCACTTGGATGGCCACCAAAAACACCGACGACGGCGACGGCGCCCACTCGACGTCGATGATCCGCTCCGACTGCTGTTGCAGCGACGCGGCGTTGGTGCAGTCGGTGCGGTGCACGCTCACCCCTCCACCACGGGTGACGAAGCCCATGATGTTGTCCCCAGGCACCGGCGTGCAGCACTTGGCCAGCTTCGTCAACACTCCCGGCGCCCCCGGCACGGCCACCCCGGTATCCTCCGGATTGCGTTGGCGCACAGGCATTGTCGCTGGGGTCGACCGCTCCGCGAGCTCGTCTTCAGCGGCCTCGTCCCCGCCGAGCTGCGCCAGTAGCCGCTGGACCACGTGGCGCGCCGAGATGTGCCCCTCGCCCACCGCGGTGTAGAGCGCCGACACGTCCGCGTAACGCAACTCCCGAGCCAGTGAACTCATGGACTCGGCATTCATCAAGCGCTGCAACGGAAGTCCGCCGCGCCGCACCTCGCGCGCGATCGCGTCCTTGCCGGCCTCCAGCGCCTCCTCGCGACGCTCCTTGGCGAACCACTGCCGGATCTTGGCCTTCGCCCGCGGCGACACCACGAACTGCTGCCAGTCGCGTGACGGCCCGGCATTGGGCGCCTTCGAAGTGAAAATCTCCACCACTTCGCCGTTTTCGAGCTTGCGCTCCAGCGCCACCAGCCGGCCATTCACCCGGGCGCCGATACATCGGTGGCCGACCTCGGTGTGCACCGCGTAGGCGAAGTCCACCGGCGTGGATCCCGCCGGCAGGGTGATCACATCGCCCTTTGGGGTGAACACGAAAATCTCTTGTGCGGCAAGGTCGTAACGCAGCGACTCCAGGAACTCGCCGGGATCCGCCGCCTCCCGCTGCCAGTCGAGCAGCTGACGCATCCACGCCATGTCGTCGATCTCTGCGGCCGCATGCGGATGCGGAAGGTTGCGCCCCTTGGCCTCCTTGTAGCGCCAGTGCGCGGCGATCCCGTACTCGGCGGTTCGGTGCATGTCGCGGGTGCGGATCTGCACCTCCAGTGGCTTGCCCTCCGGCCCCACCACCGTGGTGTGCAGCGACTGGTACACGCCGAATCGTGGCTGGGCAATGTAGTCCTTGAACCGCCCCGCCATCGGCTGCCACAGTGAATGCACCACGCCCACAGCGGCATAGCAGTCGCGGATCTCGTCGCACAGGATGCGTACACCGACGAGGTCGTGGATGTCGTCGAAGTCGCGGCCCTTCACGATCATCTTCTGGTAGATCGACCAGTAATGCTTGGGCCGGCCCTCGACCACCGCGTTGATCTTCGCCGAGTCGAGCGCCGCGATGATCTCGCTGCGCACCTTGGCCAGATACGTGTCGCGCGACGGCGCCCGGTCAGCCACCAACCGCACGATCTCCTCGTAGCGCTTGGGGTGCAGGATCGCAAACGACAGGTCTTCGAGCTCCCACTTGACGGTTGCCATCCCGAGCCGATGGGCAAGCGGCGCAATGACTTCCAGCGTTTCACGGGCTTTGCGGGCCTGCTTCTCCGGCGGCAGGAACCGCATGGTGCGCATGTTGTGCAGCCGGTCGGCGACCTTGATCACCAGCACGCGCGGATCGCGGGCCATCGCGATCACCATCTTGCGGATCGTCTCGCCCTCCGCGGCTGTACCCAGCGCCACCTGGTCCAACTTGGTGACGCCATCCACCAAGTGGGCCACCTCTTCGCCGAAGTCGGCGGTGAGCGCCTCCATCGTGTAGCCGGTGTCTTCGACGGTGTCGTGCAGCAGCGCCGCAACCAGCGTCGTGGTGTCCATGCCGAGCTCGGCCAATATGTTGGCCACAGCCAGCGGATGGGTGATGTACGGGTCGCCCGAGCGGCGGAACTGCTCGGCATGCCGCTGCTCGGCCACCTCGTAGGCTCGCTGCAGCATGGTCAGGTCGGCCTTGGGATAGATCTCCTTGTGCACCGCGACCAGCGGTTCGAGCACCGGATTGACGGCACTGCGCTGCGCGGTCATCCGCCGCGCCAGCCGCGCCCGGACCCGCCGCGACGCACTGGAGGACTTCGGCGCCGCCGAAGCCGGCGTGGGAGCCGCTGCGGTAGCAGGCGTTTCCGGCGCAGGCGGTGTCTGCACGGCCTGGCCTACACCTGGGTCGTCAGCCGCCATCTGTGCACCTCCCGTACCGAGGATAAACGCTTCAGACCTGGTACAGGCTGGTGACAGGCAGTGGCGCCACCGCCTCACGACCGCCGAGCGCGGCGAGCTCCAACACCACCACCGCCCCGGTGACCGCCGCGCCGGCGTCGTCGAGCAACCGGGCCGCGGCCGCCAGCGTGCCGCCGGTGGCCAGCACGTCGTCGACGATCGCCACGCTGCGGCCGGTCAGCTCTACGCCCTCGGCTGGTATCTCCAGCGTGGCCGTCCCGTACTCAAGGGTGTAGGTCTCGCTGTGCACCGGCGGGGGCAGCTTGCCGCCCTTGCGGACGGCCAGCACCCCGGTGCCCAGCCGGGTCGCCACTGCCGCGCCGAGCAGAAAGCCGCGGGCGTCGATCCCGGCGATCAACTCCGCACCGGAGGCCGATTCAGCCAGCGCATCGGTGACTGCGGCAAGCCCGTCCGGATCGGCCAGCAGCGGCGTCAAGTCCTTGAACTGAATACCGGGCGACGGGAAGTCAGGGACATTGCGCATCAGCGAGACGATGACGTCGCGAACGTCACGACTCATTCCTTCAGCACCCAGCGGTCCATGTTCCAGCCGGCGCCCCAGCGGGTCGGGTTGGCCACCACCGCCGACATCTTCTTCGACCAGATCAGCGTGCGCTGCTGGCGATACAGCGGCAGCGTCGGCATGTCGTTCCACAGCACCCCGGCCCCGTCGGACAGCAGACCGGCCACCTCTTTCGGATCGGTGGTGGCGGCGAGCTTGTCGATGATGCCGTCCACCTGGGGGTTCGAGTAGCCCGACAGATTATTGCCGTTGCCGGTGTGCAACTGGTACGCGTCGATCGCCGACGATCCGCTCGAGCCGCTGCCCGTCGCTGCGCCGGTGCCGGCCACCAGCACGTCGAGCTGGTTCGCCTTCATGGTCTGCGGGCCGGTGTTCTCCGACGACACGTCTTGCACGGTGATGCCAGCCGGCGCGCATGCCTTGGTGATCGCGCCGACCGCCGCGTTGAGCCGGGCGTTGGGTGCCTGATAGCCAATCCGCACAGTCAGCGGGGTGGCGTTGACGGCGGCCTTGGCAGCGTCGGCGTTCGCCGCCACGTAGCGATTGTTGGCCGCAGCGCTTTCCGCGGCGTTGAACGCGTCGTCGCTGGCCGGGTTCAGCCGCGCGTTGGCGATCGGCACCTTCGCCTCGCCGGCGATCGTGTCGCGGGGCGTGCACAGTGCCAGTGCTCGGCGCGCAGCCGGCGCGGCCAGCGGACCCTGGCTGGAGAAGATCAGCTGCTCGATACCGGCCGACGCGCTGTCGGTGCGCTGATAGCCGTCGGGCACGGTCAAGCCGCCGATCGACCCGGTCGCCACGTCGACGACGTCGACGGAGTTGTTCTTCAGGCGCGCCTGCACGTCGGCGCCACGAGGCCACACCGTCACCCGCTGCGTGACAGGTTTGTTGGCCCACCACTTGTCGTTGGCGACGAGCACCACCGAGCCGTCTGATTTCACCGAGTCGAGCTTGTAGGGCCCCGATGACGGGAACCACCGCACGTTGACGCCCGGTTTGAGGTCCCAGATCGTGTTCCACGCGTCGGCAATCCGGGCCACCACCGGCGCGTCGTTGTTCTGCAGCGCGGCGGTGACGTCCACGCCGAGCAGATCGGCCAGGACGTGCGACGGCATCATCGACGTCGCCGTGAACAGCTGCGCGTAGTCGGTGAACGACCGGCCGCCGACGAACGTGACCCGGGCCTTCTTCTGTCCCGGCGTGCAATCGATGGACTCGACGTCGGCGTAGCCGGCGTGGCTGGCGGCGTCGAAACCTGCGAGCCGCCCCGACTGGGCGGCCCAGGCCAGCACCATGTCGTCGCACGTCACCGGCTTGCCGTCGGAGTACACCGCGGAGTCGGCGATCTGGTAGTCCAGCACCAGCGGCTCGCGGCCGACGACCGACACGGTCCCGAAGTCGTGGTCGGCGATGATCTGGCCGTCCGGGCCGTGGTAGCCGAACCCGGTCAGCACGCGGGCGAATGCCTGAGGCGCGGCCGATGCGGCTCCGGCGACGGTGTTCGGATTGTAGGTGGGCAGCGGCCCGTCGACGGAGTAGTCGAGCTGCTCGGCAGGGGTGTTCGAGCACGACGTCAACGCCATGGGCGCGACCAGCAGCGCGGCCGCGGCCAGCACAGCCGTCCAGTGCCGCACTAGCGCCGCCGTTTGCCCGACGGCCGACCGCTGCGGGCGGTCGGCCGGATCGGCCGGGCACCTGGAGCGGGCTTCGCGGCGAGCGCGACGGGTTCCCTCTCCTGCTCCGCGGGCACTTCTCGCGTGTCGGCCTCCGCAGTGGTTGCCGACGGCTCGGCACCCTCCGCTGCCTTGCGCCGACGCAGCACCCGGCGAGTGTGGGCACGCACGAGTTCCGTGCGCTCGCGCAATGTCACCAGGAGCGGGGTGGCGAAGAAGATCGACGAGTAGGTCCCGACGACGACGCCGACCAGCTGCACCAGCGCCAGGTCCTTCAGCGTGCCCACGCCCAGGAGCCACACCGCCACCACCATCAGCGACGCGATGGGAAGCACCGAGATCAGGCTGGTGTTGATCGACCGCATGAAGGTCTGGTTGACCGCGAGGTTGGCCTGCTCGGCGAACGTGCGACGAGTGGTGTGCTGGAAGCCGTGGGTGTTCTCCTCGACCTTGTCGAACACGATCACGGTGTCGTAGATCGAAAAGCCCAGAATGGTCAGCAGCCCGATGACCGTGGCGGGAGTGACCTCGAACCCGACGAGCGAGTACACGCCCGCGGTGGTGATGATGTCGAAGAACATGGTGGCCAGCGCCGAGACGGCCATGTAGCGCTCGTAGCGGATCGTGATGTAGAGGCTGACCAGCACCAGGAACACACCGAGTGCGATCAGCGCCTTCTTGGTGATCTGCCCGCCCCACGTCGACGACACCGCTGAGTCGCTGATCGCGTCCTTGGACGGCTTGCCGTCGACGCCTACCGGGTGGAACTTGGCGAACAGCGCGTCTTTGAGCTTGCCGGCCTGCTCGTTGGACAGCGTCTCAGAGCGGATCTGCACCGTGGCCGACGCGCCGTTGCCGACGACGACCACCTGCTCCGGGTCGGTGCCCAGCGTGGTCCGGAACACATCTTCGACCTGTTCGACGGTGGCGTCGCCACGCGGGAACGACACCTTCGTGCCGCCCTCGAAGTCGATACCGAAGTTGAACCAGCGGATAGCGATGCTGGCGACCGCGATCGCGACGATCAGCCCGCTGACCGCGAACCACAGCTTGCGGCGGCCGACGACCTCGAACGCGCCGGTGCCGGTGTAGAGCCGGACGAAGAACCCATGCCGCTGTGCCGTCGAGGTGTCGACCTTGTCTTCGATCGCGCCCGACTCGAGGGTTTCGGCGGTCGCGTCGTCGAGCTCGACGGCCGAGGTCGTCTCGTCCGAACCTCTCCCAGGAACTTCAGCCATACCTACCTCTGCCCCGCGTGCGCTGCCGCGCGGCGTTCACGGGCGATCTGCTGCACGGCGCCCAGCCCGTTGAACGACGGCTTGGCCATCATCGTCGACTTGGACGCCAGGTACACCAGCGGCCAGGTCACCAGGAACACCACCACGACGTCGAGGATCGTCGTCAATCCGAGCGTGAACGCGAAGCCCTTGACCTGCCCGATGGCCAGGAAGTACAGCACCGCCGCGGCCAGGAAGGTGACCGCGTTACCCGACACGATGGTCTTGCGGGCCCGCACCCAACCGCGAGGCACCGCGGAGCGGAACGAACGGCCTTCTCGTATCTCGTCTTTGATGCGTTCGAAGAACACGACGAACGAGTCGGCGGTGGTTCCGATGCCGATGATCAGACCCGCGATGCCGGCGAGGTCGAGCGTGTAGTTGATGTAACGGCCCAGCAGGATCAGGATCGCGTACACCATCGCGCCGGAGGCCACCAGCGACAGGGCGGTGAGCAGGCCCAGCACCCGGTAGTACAGCAGCGAGTACAGCAGCACCAGCGCGAAGCCGATCGCACCAGCGATCAAGCCTGCCTTCAGAGACGTCAGACCCAATGTGGCAGAGACTGTTTCGGCTTCAGAGGACTCGAAGGACAGCGGCAGCGATCCGTACTTGAGCACGGCGGCCAGGTCACGCGCTTTGCCCGCAGTGAAGTCGCCGGTGATCTGCGTGTTGCCGCCGGGAATCGCCTCGCGGATCGCCGGCGCGCTGACCACCTGCGAGTCGAGCACGAACGCGGTCTGCGTGCCGACGTGCGCGGCGGTGTAGTCAGCCCAGGTGTTGGCGGCCGCGGACTTGAACTTCAGGTTGACCACCCATTGAGGCGGCTGCTGATTGAACGACGCCGACGCGTTGTCGATCTGGTCGCCGCTGATGATCGACTTGTCCAGCAAGTAGATCTGCGTGCGGTCCTGCGAGCAGGTGACCAGGATCTGGTTGGGATCGTCGTTACCGGCGAGCGGATCGGGGCCCTGGCAGCGGCGCTGCAACAGCACGCCGAGCGCCACCTGTGACAGCGCCGGGTTCTGGCGCAGCTGCTTCTCGAAATTAATGCTGTCGGCCAGGTCTTTGCGCGGATCCGGTTGCGGCGGAACAGGATTGGGCGCTGCCGGCGCGGGGGCGGGCGTGGGCGGCGGGCTGGGTGGCGGCGGATCCTGCGGGTATGGCCGGGGCTGAGGAGCGGGCTGCCCGGAGGTCGGCTCCGCCGGCGGGGCCGGCTCTGGCCCAGGCGCCGGTTCGGCTCCCGGCCCCGGCGCCTCGGCAGGAAGCGGGCCGGGCACTGCGCCCGGAGGCGGCTGTGTTCCCGGGGAACCCGGTGTCGCGCCAGGCTGCTGGTTCTCCGGCGGAATTTGGATCGAGTCGATCACCGGTCGGATGAACAGCCGCGCGGTCTGGCCGAGGTTGCGGGCCTGGTTGCCGTCGCTGCCCGGCACCGTGATCACCAGTTGTTCGCCGTCGACGACGACCTCGGAACCGGACACGCCCAGTCCGTTGACGCGGGCACTGATGATCTGCTGGGCCTGGTCGAGCGCCTCGCGGGTGGGCCGCGACCCGTCCGGGGTGCGCGCCGTCAGCGTCACCCGGGTGCCGCCCTGCAGGTCGATGCCGAGTTTCGGCTTGGCCTGCTTGTCGCCGGTCAGGAACACCAGCAGGTACACGCCGACCAGAAGGATGAAGAACAGCGACAAGTACCGGAAAGGACGCACCGGCGACGACGGCGATGCCACGGTCCGTTGGTCTCCTCAGGTTCGGTTCGTCTGCAGGCCAAAGCGTACGTGCCGCCGACGCGCTTTCGGTCTCTGGTCAGTCTTTGGTGAGTCGGTCCGGCTCGTCAGCGACGTCGGTGTCGGTGATGTCGACGCTGTCGTCGTCCTCGTCGGGCTCGATGCGGTCGCGGATCGCCAGCTTCATCCAGGTGGTGACCACGCCCGGGGCGATCTCCAGGTCGACGGTGTCGTCGGTGATGCCGGCGATGGTGGCCTGCAGGCCAGACGTGGTGTGCACGCGGTCGCCGACGCGCAGTGAGTCATGCAGGTCGATCGTGGCCTGCAAGGCCTTCCTCTGGCGGCGTGAGGCCATGACCATGAATGCGCCCAAGATGATGAGCAGCGGTAAGAAGACGATCAGCTGTTCCATGAGGGCACGTTCTTTCGTTGAGTGCAGGTCGTTAGGCCCGGACAGGCAGTGGACAGGGCCTCGCAACAGACCAGTGTGCCATCTGCGACGGTCGCGCCCGTCGGCCCGTCGGTCCGTCGCGGTTTACAGCCGTGGTTTCGCGCTCGGGGCGGTCAGCCGGCGGTAGTGGTGGTTTCCCGGCGTCGGTTGAACAGCCCGCCGAAGCGACGACGCCGCGGCTGGTCTGCGGGAACCGGCGCGGTGACACGCTCGCCCTCTGGCGCGGTTGTCGCTGTCGTCTGGTCTGCGGGCCCCTCGGCCACGACGGGCGTCGGCTGAGTGATCGGCCGCTGCGCGTACTGGACGTCGCGCACCGAGCGAATAGACAAGCGGCCCAGCGCGAGCGCGCCGAGGAACACGATCAGCGCCCCTAGCCCGGTGAAGTACGTGAGGTCCAGCGCCGCGTACTTCGCGTTGGTCGTCGCCAAAGGGCGGCCCACATCGCCGATCCTGAACACGTCGGAGAGCGGACGCCCGACGACGAACCAGGCACCGGCCAGCACGGTGATCCAGCCGCCCAGCATTGCGGTGGCGCGGTTGCGCGAACTCAGCAGCAGTAGGCCACCGAGCACCGTCGCGGCGCCGGGCAGCACTTCGAGCCAGCCGCGAGGCGACGTCCACGTCCACTCCTGGTTCGTGCCCCACGCGAAGTCGAAATACGGCCCGATGAACGGAATCAGCGCGCCCCACGCGCCCAACAGAATCAGCAGAAATCCGCTTGCCGCGCCGCGGCTGCGCGGGATTCGCATCCTCGCTCCTCGCACCGGAGCGCCGGTGTCCGATTCGTTCATGACGTCTCCTTTGTCGTGATCCGCCATGAGTACCCCGATCTGGGCGGGGTGTAACCGTAACTTCGCAGGTCAGGCGACAGGTGAGGGCCGCTCGGGCGCCGGCGCGAAGAGCATCACGAGGCCGATCGCGAAAATCCACACGAGACTGGACAACGCCGCCAGCACCGGGATCCACAGATGCACCAGCGGCAGAATGCCCAACACCCCCAGCCAGGCCGCCCACTTCGGCAGCACAGCCGTCTGCCAGATCACCACCGAAGTCGCCACAATCATTGCGACAGCACCGATTTGGCAGTAGTGGTAAAGCCACGTCGACAACGTCAGAAGCGGCTCGTTGAATTCCGTGATCGTGGCATCCCCGAACCGCACCACCGCCGCCGGGTAAGCCACCTCAGCCGCGAACCCGCCCGCGGTGAGCGCGAAGAAGAACGCGCCGCCGGCCAGCGCGGTGTACGACGCGGCGCTGGGCCCTGATGCCTGGCGCAGCATCGCCACGAGCACACCCAGGAACGCCAGCCCGAACAAGATGTGCAGCAGCGGCACCACGCCGTTGGCGGCGACAAAGGTCGAACCGCTGTCGTAATAGTCGCGTGCCGCCTGCGGGGTGCGCGGACCGTCGGGCGATCCGACGATGTACGCCGGGACCATCGCCAGCGCGCAGATGACGCCGAACGCTCCACCGATCCTCACTGTCGTGCCGTCCACCGTCGCCTCCTCCCGTCAGGCCGGCTAGAGCGTGTCGAACAGCCCGGCCTGGCCCAAGCCGTGCACACCGCTGGGCGGGGTCATACCCAGATGCGTCCACGCCAACGCCGTCGCGACGCGTCCCCGCGGCGTGCGCGCGATCATCCCGGCCCGCACCAGAAACGGCTCGCACACCTCCTCGACCGTCGCCGCTTCCTCACCGACCGCCACGGCCAACGTGGACACCCCGACCGGGCCGCCGCCGAAGCTGCGGATGAGCGCCGTGAGCACCGCGCGGTCGAGCCGGTCCAGCCCGAGTTCGTCGACGTCGTAGACCTCTAGCGCCGCCTTGGCGACGTCGCGGGTCACCACCCCGTCGGCACGCACCTCGGCGTAGTCACGGACCCGGCGCAGCAGCCGGTTGGCGATGCGAGGCGTGCCCCGAGATCGCCGGGCGATCTCCGCGCCCGCGTCCGCGTCGAGGCTGATCCCGAGAATGCCCGCCGACCGCGCCAGCACCGCCTCCAGCTCGGGCGGCTCGTAGAAATCCATGTGCGCGGTGAACCCGAACCGGTCGCGCAGCGGGCCGGTGAGCGCGCCCGAGCGGGTAGTGGCACCGACGAGCGTGAACGGCGCGACTTCGAGAGGGATCGACGTGGCGCCGGGACCCTTGCCGACGACGACGTCGACACGGAAGTCCTCCATCGCGAGGTACAGCATCTCCTCGGCCGGCCGCGCGATGCGATGGATCTCGTCGATGAACAACACGTCGTGCTCGAGCAGGTTCGACAGCATCGCGGCAAGATCGCCGGCCCGTTCCAGCGCAGGCCCGGACGTCACCCGCAGCGAAGAGCCCAGCTCGGCGGCGATGATCATGGCCAGTGACGTCTTGCCGAGCCCGGGCGGTCCGGACAGCAGAATGTGATCCGGTGTGCCGCCGCGGTTCTTGGCGCCTTGGATGACCAGCTGAAGCTGCTCGCGCACCCGCGGCTGGCCGATGAACTCGTCGAGTGAGCGGGGGCGCAGGCTGGCGTCGATGTCGCCTTCACCGACGGTCAGCGCCGCCGAGACCTCACGCTCCTCGTCGTCGCCCGGCTCGAAGCGGCTCACTTACTTCTTCCTAACAAAGACAGTGCCGCCCGCAATGCGCTGGACGTGGTGGCGCCATCGCCACCGGCCAGCACCGCATCGGTGGCCTCCTCCGCCTGTTTGACCGCAAAGCCAAGGCCCACAAGGGCTTCCACCACTGGTGCGCGCACCGCATGACCGTTGGTGGCGGGGGCCCCTGCCGTCGCGACGGCACCGACCTTGTCACGCAGTTCGAGCACCATGCGTTCGGCGCTGCGCTTGCCGATGCCGGGGACGCGGGTGAGCGCGGTGACGTCGCCGTCGGCGAGCGCCTGCCGCAGCGCGGGTGCCTCGTGCACCGCCAGCGTCGCCATGGCCAGCCGGGGCCCGACGCCCGACACCGAGAGCAGGGTCTGAAACAGGTCGCGTGAATCGGTGTCGGCGAACCCGTAGAGCGTCATCGAGTCCTCGCGCACGATCATCGCCGTGGCGAGCCGGGCCTCGGTGCCGCGCCGCAACGTGGCCAAGGTCGACGGTGTGGCGTTCACCCGGTAGCCCACTCCGCACGCCTCGATCACGGCGTGGTCGAGGGCCACCTCGAGGACTTCCCCGCGGATCGATGCGATCATCTGGCCGCCTTCAGCTTGGCTTCGAACTTCTTGCGCTGCTCGGCTGCCCGTGCCTGCACCTCGGCCATCCGGGCCAGCATCGGTGCGCGCCAGCAGTGACAGATCGCCAGTGCGAGCGCGTCGGCGGCGTCAGCGGGTGTCGGCTTGGCTTGCAGCGCAAGGATTTTGGTGACCATCGCGGTAACCTGCGCCTTGCCCGCACCGCCGCTGCCGGTGACCGCCGCCTTGACCTCACTGGGCGTGTGGAAGTGCACGTCGATACCGCGGCGGGCGGCGGCCAGGGCGATCACTCCCCCGGCCTGCGCGGTGCCCATGACCGTCGCCACGTTCTGCTGGGAGAACACCCGCTCGACCGCCAGCACGTCGGGGTGGTGAGTGTCCATCCAATATTCCGCGGCGTCGCTGATCGCCAGCAGCCGCTGCGGCAGGGGCATGTCGGTGGGCGTGCGCACCACGTCGACATCGAGCGCGATCACCTGCTTGCCACCCGCGCTTTCGATCAGTGACAGCCCGCAGCGCGTCAGCCCCGGATCCACTCCCATGACGCGCACGCGCCGCCCTCCGTCGATGCCGAACAACTGTTCGACGAAACCTTAGCGGGTTGACCCGACAAGTCCGGGCAACGACACGTGTCCGTTCGCGCGGTTCAGATCAGCGGCGCGCTCCAGCGAACCTTGGTTCCGCCGTTCGGGCATGCGCTGATGTGGCAGCTGCCGGAGACTTGTTCGGCGCGCCGCTGCATGTTGTTCAGCCCACTGCGCCGGTCGATTTGGGCGGGTATGCCGTGCCCGTCGTCGGTGATCTCCAGGACGAGTTCGTCGGCCACCGTGATTTCGACCGTGACGCTGGCTGCCCCTGCGTGCCTGACGGTGTTGCTGACCGCCTCGGTGACCACCGCTTCGGCGTGGGCGGCCAGCTGCGGACCGATCGCAATCAACGGACCCACCACCCGCAGCGTGGTCGCCAGGTCGGTGTTCTCGGTCATCTTGGTGAGCGCCGACTGGATGCGCTGGCGCAGATCGCCGCTGATGTCTGCGGACGCCTGGAGGTTGAAGATCGCGGTGCGAATCTCGTCGATCACCGACTGCAGGGTGTCCACCGTGCGGTTGAGCCGGGCTGCGATCTCCGGTGATCGCGAAATCGCAAGTGTTCCTTGCAAATCCATACCGGCGGCGAAGAGTCGCTGGATGACGTGATCGTGTAGGTCGTGTGCGATGCGTTCGCGATCCGCCAAGATCGTGAGCTCGCGGCTGCGCTCATGGGCCTCGGCCAACGTCAACGCCATCGCAGCGTGGTCTGCGAAGTCGGCCATGAGACCCATGTGAACGGCGTCGAAGGCCGGCTGATGAGCGTTGCGGGCCACTGCGATGACGCCGGTCACGGTGTTCTGCACACGCAGCGGCATCACGATCGCCGGTCGCTGGCCCACGTCGGTGAACCCCGGAATGGGGTGACGCAGCGAGTCGGTGATCACTGGAGCACCCGAGCGATATACCGCGCCCGTGGTCGATTCGCTCACCGGGACGCGCTGGCCGATCACCTCAGACGAGTGCACGCCGACGGCCGTCGAGACCACGAGAGTGTCCACTTCGGCGGCAGGCTGATCGGGCGTTTCGGGAACCAGCACAATCGCCTGCTCGGAGTCGGTCAGTTCCCGGGCGTGCTCGGCGACGAGCCGGAGTGCGCGGACATGAGGGTCGGCTCCCGACAACAGCGCTGTCGTGATCTCGCGGCTGGCCCGCGTCCACTTCGCCGCCGCCCGTAAGCGTTCGAACAGCCGTGAGTTGTCGATCGCCACCCCGGCTGCCGACGCGAGCGCGCGGGCAGCGATCTCGTCCGATTCTTTGAACACATGGTCCGGCCGGTCGTCAGCCAGGTAAATGCTGCCAAAGATCTTGCCGCGGATGGTGATTGGTACTCCCATGAATGCCCGCATGTGCGGATGATGCTCAGGGAAGCCGACCGCGGCACCGTGGTGCGCCACCTCGTCGATACGCACGGTGTCGTTGCGGTACATCGGCAGCCCCAGCAACCCTTTGCCCACAGGGGCGTGGCCGATTCGCTTCACCAGCTCGTCGTCGATTCCGGCATGCAGGAACTCCGCTATCTTGCCGTCGGCGCTTCGGATCCCCAGACCGGCGTAGCGCGCGCCCGTCAGTCGCTGCGCGGCGGTCATCACCCGGCGCAAGGTGGAATGCAGGTTCAGGTCCGACCCGATTTCGACGACAGCCTCGAGCAGCATGTCCATCTGGTCACGGGCGTTCTGAAGCTCGTCGAGCTGCTGGCGGATACGGTCGAAGAGGCGATCGCGCGGCCGATCAGAGTCTGACGAAGTCCGCTTGCTCGTCACGACCCCACCTCTCAGGCGCGTCGTCGATCACGCTTACCTTAACTCACCTCGAATTCACGCAGCAGGCCTTCGACGCCATCGCAGGTTTGCGGCCGGACCGCTACGCCTCGTCGAGTTCGGCCATCACCTCGTCCGGGATGTCGGCGTTGGTGTAAACGTCTTGGACGTCGTCGCTGTCTTCGAGCGCGTCGACCAGCTTGAGCAGCTTGCGCGCGCCTTCGGTGTCCAGCGGCACCGTGACCGACGGCTGGAATCCGGCTTCGGCGGACTCGTAGTCGATGCCGGCCTCCTGCAAGGCGGTGCGCACGGCGACCAGATCGGACGGCTCGGTGATGATCTCGAAGCTGTCGCCGAGGTCGTTGACGTCCTCTGCGCCGGCGTCCAGGACGGCGGCCAGCACGTCGTCTTCGGTCAATCCGTCCTTGGGCAGCGTCACCACGCCCTTGCGGGAGAACAGGTAGGCCACCGATCCGGGGTCGGCCATGTTGCCGCCGTTGCGGGTCATCGCGACGCGCACCTCGCTGGCGGCGCGGTTGCGGTTGTCCGTCAGGCATTCGATCAGCACGGCGACGCCGTTGGGTCCGTAGCCCTCGTAGGTGATGGTCTGCCAGTCGGCGCCGCCGGCTTCCTCGCCGGCGCCGCGTTTGCGGGCCCGCTCGATGTTCTCGTTGGGCACCGAGCTCTTCTTGGCCTTCTGGATCGCGTCGTAGAGCGTCGGGTTGCCGGCGGGGTCACCGCCGCCGACGCGCGCGGCCACCTCGATGTTCTTGATCAGCCGGGCGAACATCTTGCCGCGGCGTGCGTCGACGACTGCCTTCTTGTGCTTGGTCGTGGCCCACTTCGAATGGCCGCTCATGTACTACCTCTCCAACTGCGGAAGCTCGGATTGCGAGTTTACGTGGGCGCGATTCCGGCGCCGCCCCGCTGTCGGTGCCCGCAGCGACTGTGCGTTGTCGTAGGGCCTGACCGGTGTGTCGCATGCGAAACCGCACGCTCGGCGCGGCGCTATGCCCGGCCGGTGACGATGTCGACGAACAGCCGGTGCACCCGCCGGTCCCCGGTGATCTCCGGATGGAACGCGGTGGCCAGCGTCCGGCCCTGCCGTACAGCGACTGGATGCCCCGCAGCCGAAGCCAGCACCTGCACGTCCGGCCCGACGCGTTCCACCCACGGCGCCCGGATGAACACCGCGTGCACCGGCCCGTCGAGCCCGTCGAACGGAATGTCTTCCTCGAAGGAGTCGACCTGACGCCCGAAAGCGTTGCGCCGCACTGTCATATCGATGCCCGACAGTGGCAGAGCACGGCGGCCGTCGGCGCCCGCGTCCACGATGTCGTTGGCAAGCAGGATCATTCCCGCGCACGACCCGTACACCGGCAACCCGGAAGCCACTCGCTGACGCAGCGGCTCCAGCAGCTCGAACTCCGCGAGTAGGTGACTCATCGTGGTGGACTCCCCGCCCGGGATCACCAGCGCGTCGACCGCGTCCAGTTCAGCCCGGCGGCGCACCGTCGTCGCCTCCGCCCCCGCTTCCCGCAATGCCGCCAGGTGCTCACGCGTATCGCCTTGCAGCGCAAGCACTCCGACGCGTGGATCGCTCACGGTTGGTAGTTGCGCGGGTAGCGGGTCAGCCCTTCCTGCATCACGGCCGCCACCATCTCGCCGTACTGGTTGAAGATCTTGCCCTGGGTCAGCGACCGCCCGCCGCACGCCGACGGCGACGACTGGTCGTAGAGCAGCCATTCGTCGGCGCGGAAGGTACGCATGAACCACATCGCGTGATCCAGCGACGCAACCTGCAGATGCTTGCGCTCGGCGCGGTGGTTGACCTGTGCCGACCCGAGCAGCGTGAGGTCGCTCATGTAGGCCAGAGCACAGATGTGCAGCACCGGGTCGTCCGGAAGCGGATCACGGTGCCGGAACCACACCTGCTGCTGAGATGCCTTGCCCGGCAACGTCTTTAGCTTGGCGCGCGGCACGATCCGCAGATCCCATTCACGGAACTGAGTCCAGCCGTCCGCGTCGATGTAGTCGGTTTCGTGCACCTCGTCGAGCTCGTCAGGTGCCGGCGCCACGGGCATGGCGTCCTGGTGCTCGATGCCGCTCTGGTCGGTCTGGAACGAGGCCGACATCGAAAAGATGGTCTCGCCGTGCTGGATCGCGTTGACCCGCCGGGTGCAAAACGAGCCGCCATCGCGCAGCCGCTCGACCAGAAAGACGGTGGGCGCCTTGGGGTCTCCGGGCCGAAGAAAGTAGCC
The DNA here is from genome assembly GCF_059813155.1 of Mycobacterium sp. NGS19. NCBI lineage: Bacteria > Bacillati > Actinomycetota > Actinomycetes > Mycobacteriales > Mycobacteriaceae > Mycobacterium > Mycobacterium sp. NGS19. The sequence goes on along the minus strand of NZ_JCALEB010000005.1, from coordinate 24,299 downwards.
GTGCAGGGAGTGCACCAGGAAATGCGGGTCGACAGTGCGCACCGCCGACACCAGCGATTGCCCGGCGACATGGCCGCCGAACGTGCGCGTGGGCACACCGGGGCCGACACCGGCCATGCGGCCGCGATAGATGTTGACCTCGAGCTGCTCCAGATCGAGGATCTCTTCGATTGCCATACCGCTGGGTTACCAGCCCCGCTGGGCGAGTCGGTGGGGCTGCGCGATCTCCTCGACGTTGATGCCGACCATCGGCTCTCCGAGCCCGCGCGACACCCGGGCCAATACGTCCGGGTCGTCGTAGAACGTGGTCGCTTTCACGATCGCGGCCGCCCGCTGGGCGGGGTCCCCTGACTTGAAGATGCCGGAGCCGACGAACACGCCCTCGGCGCCGAGCTGCATCATCATCGCCGCGTCGGCCGGGGTGGCGATGCCGCCGGCGGTAAACAGCGTGACCGGTAGCTTGCCCGCGCGGGCCACCTCGACCACCAGCTCGTAGGGGGCCTGCAGCTCTTTGGCGGCGACGTACAGTTCGTCGTCGGAAAGCGATGCGAGACGGCGGATTTCACCGCTGATCGCCCGCATGTGGGTGGTGGCGTTCGAGACGTCACCGGTGCCGGCTTCACCTTTGGACCGGATCATCGCGGCGCCCTCGTTGATCCGGCGCAGCGCCTCGCCGAGGTTGGTCGCGCCGCAGACGAACGGCACCGTGAACTTCCACTTGTCGATGTGGTGGGTGTAGTCGGCGGGGGTGAGCACCTCTGACTCGTCGATGTAGTCGACGCCGAGGCTCTGCAGGATCTGCGCCTCGACGAAGTGGCCGATGCGGACCTTGGCCATCACCGGGATGGTGACCGCGGCCATGATGCCTTCGATCATGTCCGGATCGCTCATCCGGGACACACCGCCCTGCGCGCGGATGTCGGCGGGCACGCGTTCCAGCGCCATCACCGCGACGGCGCCGGCGCCCTCGGCGATGCGGGCCTGCTCAGGCGTGACGACGTCCATGATCACGCCGCCCTTGAGCATCTCGGCCATGCCGCGCTTGACCCGCGCGGTCCCGGTCTGCCCGTGCTCCACTGCTGCTCTCCCGTCGGTAACCCGTGGTACCGCATCAGTCTAGTGGGTGGGCACCAGCGCTTTTCTCGCCGAGCAGACACGCAATCGCATCATCAAGGGCCACGGGATGCGATTGAGCGCCTGCTCGCGGAAAGACTCAGCGGATCGGCTGCGGCTCCCGCGCTTGCGTACCTGTGTCGGCGACGGCGTTGGCCTCGGCCAGCAGTTCGGCGAGCTGCTCCGGGTAGACCGCCTGTCCCGCGGCCACCAAAGCGGCGATGTCAGAAGCGTCACACCACCGATACCCGTGGATGTAGCGGCGCTCGAGCGCAGTGCGGCCGGTGGTCGACAGGTCGAACCGCTTGGTGCGGTACACAAAGAACAACTCGTGGCTGCGCACGACGGCATTGTTGAAATCCAGGATCGCGTCGCGCCGCCACACCGGGCCGATCATGTCCGCGGGGTCGGCCCGCAGCCCGGTCTCCTCGAACACCTCGCGTGCCGCCGCAGCGCGCAAGTCCTCTCCGGGGCGAATCTGACCTCCGACCGTGAACCACCAGGTGGGTGCGTCGCCGTCGCCGCGCGCCGGATCCGACCCGCAGAACAGCAGCACGCGCCCGTCCTCGTCGAGCAGCACCACTCGCGCGGACGTGCGCACGGTCACCGCACCGTCGTCGCCGTCGGCAACCTGCGCGCGCTCCGCGATCTCGAAATACGTTGGCAGCGGCGCCCTTCCGCCAAGCCGCAGCCACCGCACCGCACGCCGCTCGCGTAGCGCCAAGGTGTCGCGGACTGCGTCGTTGTGGAATCGGCGGGCCAGCAGCACGCGAGCCTCAGCGTCGGCGAGCTCCGCGATCAAGGCCGGCCGCAGGACCGCGGTGTCGACCATCGCGAGCTCGGCGGACAGCTCGTTCTCGGCGGTCTCGCGCGCGGCCCGTGGCGCGCGTTCGGCGGCGTCGGCCAGTGCGGTCAGCCGCCGCCCCCGCTCGCTGTTGCCGTATGCGTCCGCGGCCACCGCCCGCGCGACCACCGCACGGCGCGCCAGTGCGGCGTCCAGCGCCTGCCAGGACAGGTCGTAGCGCACGTGCAGGCGGTCCAGCCGGTTGGCGGTCTGGTACGCCCACACCGCGACGACGACGACCACCACCAGCAAGAGCGCCGCGGCCGCGACGAGCCAGACGGTCAACTGGCCACCTCGACTTTGGCGCCCGTCGCGGCGACGGTCTCGTACACGCGCATGATCTGTTGGGCCACCACAGACCAGTCGTAGCGGCGCACCGCGACCCGGCCAGCCGCGACGTAGCGCTCCCGCAGCGCGTCGTCGCTGAGCACCTCGATCAAGCCGGCGGCCAGCGCGTCGGCGTCATCCACCGCCACCAGCCGGCCCGCCTCGCCGTCGCGCAGCACCCGGCGGAACGCGTCGAGGTCGCTGGCCACCACCGCGGTGCCCGCGGCCATCGCCTCGACCAGCACGATCCCGAAGCTCTCACCGCCCGTGTTGGGGGCGCAGTACACGTCGGCGCTGCGCAGCGCGGAGGCCTTCTCCGCATCGTCGACCTGGCCGAGGAACCGCAGATGGCCGGCCAGCGGACCGGCCTCCTCGCAGAGTTCGTCGGCGTCGCCGCGGCCGACGACCAACACCTGTACGTCCGGGAACTTGTCCACCACCGCTGGCAGTGCACGCAGCAGCACGTCCATGCCTTTGCGGCGCTCGTCGAACCGGCCGAGGAACAGCACAGTCTTGCCCGGGCGTGGATAGCCTTTTAGCAGAGGGGCACTCGCGAACGACGCGACGTCGACGCCATTGGGGATCTCCACCGCATCGGAGCCCAGCGCCTCCATCTGCCACCGCCGCGCCAGGTCCGACACCGCGATGCGGCCCACGATCTTCTCGTGATACGGCCGCAGAATCCCTTGGAACACCGACAACGTCAGCGACTTGGTGGTGGACGTGTGGAAGGTGGCGACGATCGGGCCTTCGGCGGCCTGCAGCGCGAGCATCGACAGGCTGGGCGCGTTGGGCTCGTGCAGATGAAGCACGTCGAAGTTGCCCTCGGCCAGCCAGCGCTTGACCTTGCGGTGGGTGGCCGGGCCGAACCGTAGCCGCGCGACGGAGCCGTTGTACGGGATCGGCACGGCGCGGCCACCGGAGACGACGTAGTCGGGCAACTTGACGTGTGACGACGACGGCGCCAGCACGCTCACCTCGTGGCCGCGCGCGCGCATCACCTCGGCCAGCTGCAGGACGTGCGACTGCACGCCGCCCGGAACGTCGAACGAGTACGGGCACACCATCCCGATGCGCATCAGGAAGTGTCTCCCGGGGCAGCAAGCCGCGCCCGTCGCTCGTCGGACAGATCCGCGAGCCACAGCGGCTGCAGCATGTGCCAGTCCTCGGGGTGCGCAGCGATGGCGACGGCGAACTGGTCGGCCAGCGCCTGCGTGATTGCGCGGACGTCACCAGAGCTCACGTCGAGTTCCGGGTTCACGCGGATTCCCCAGCCGTCGCCCTCGAACCAGCAGTGCGCGGGAAACAGTGCCGCGCCCGTTTCGATGGCCAGCCGCGCGGGCCCGGCGGGCATGCGAGTGGGCTCACCGAAGAACTCCACCGGCACGCCGCTGCGGGTGAGGTCCCGGTCGGCCATCAGGCATACCACGCCGTTGGCGCGCAGTCGGTCGACCAGCACTTCGTAGGGCGGCCGCTGACCACCCGACAGCGGAAGGACTTCGAAGCCCAGGGTTTCCCGGTAGGCGATGAACCGGCGATACAGCGATTCGGGTTGCAGGCGTTCGGCGACCGTGGTGAAGGTCCCGCGGTTCTGCACCAGCCACACGCCGGCCATGTCCCAATTGCCGCTGTGTGGCAGCGCCGCCACCGCGCCGCGACCGGCGTCCAGCGCCGAGAACAGGTTCTCGATCCCCGGCACGGACAATTCCCGGCCGATTTTGGCGTGGTCCATCGACGGCAGCCGGAACACCTCACGCCAGTAACGTGCATACGACGCGAGCGAGGCACGCATCAGCGCGTCAGGCACCTCGGGCGGCGGCACACCGATCACCCTGGCCAGGTTCTTGCGCAGCTGATCGGGACCGCCGCCCAGGGAGGCGTAGAACGCCCCCGCGTCAAATGTGCTGCGGGCCAAGGCATCCGGCATCGCGCGGACCACCCGCCAGCCGGCGGCGAAGCCCCAGTCGGTGACCTGCTGGCTCAGCTTGAAGCGCCGGTTGGGGATGAGCCGAGGTCTGGCCGGCGTCGGAATCACGGCTCGCTTTTCTCCCGGTTCTCGATGGTGTCGGTCGCCCCCGCAGACGACCGCACGGTGTGCAGCCGCTGAGCCACGGTGATCAGGCTCGCCGCCGCCAGCACCCACATCGCGATCGGCAGCGCCCACGGCAGCGGGAAGAACGGCAAGTCCGACAGCCCGGCACCCGTCAGCACGATGATCAGCCGCTCCGGCCGTTCGATGAGCCCGCCGTCGCCGCGCAGTCCGGTGGCTTCGGCGCGGGCCTTGATGTAGGAGATCACCTGCGAGGTGACCAGGCAGATCAGCGTGGCGACTGCCAGCGACGGGCTCTCCAGGCCGAACGCCGCCCACCAGAGCAGGCCGCAGAACACCGCGCCGTCGGCGATCCGGTCGCAGGTCGCGTCGAGCACCGCCCCGAATCGGGTTCCGCCGCCACGTACCCGCGCCATTGCGCCGTCGAGCATGTCAGCGAGCACGAACAGCCAGACGGCGACGGCCCCCCACCACAGCTCGCCGATCGGGAAGAGGGTCAATGCGCCGATCACCGAGGCGGCGGTGCCGATGATCGTCACACTGTCGGGGGTCAGCCCAATCCGCAGCGCGGCCTTGGCCACCGGCGTCGAGAGCTTGACGTACGCCGCGCGTGTCATCAGGTAGAAATTGCTCACCGGTCCACCCCCCGTCGCTACGCCTTCTCGGACTGTTTCGCCCATTCGGTGGCCAGCAGCTTGCGGGTGTCGCGCAGCAGCTGCGGAATGGTCTTGGTGCCGCCGATGATCGTGATGAAGTTCGCGTCACCCACCCAGCGCGGTACCACATGCATGTGCAGATGCTCGGCCAGCGAGCCGCCCGACACCTTGCCCAGGTTCAGCCCGACGTTGAAACCCATTGGCCGAGACACCGCCTTGATCACCCGAATAGCCTTCTGCGTGAACGCCATCAGCTCCGCGCTCTCGGCCTCCGTGAGGTCTTCGAGCTCGGAGACCATCCGGTATGGCACCACCATCAGATGGCCCGGGTTGTACGGGTAGAGGTTGAGCACCGCGTACACATGCTCGCCGCGGGCCACCACCAGGCCCTCTTCGTCGGACAGCGTCGGGATGTCGGTGAACGGTCGCTCGGCCGCGTTGTCCCGCTTGACCGGCGCCTCGGCAATGTAGTTCATCCGGTACGGGGTCCACAGCCGCTGCAGGTGGTCCGGCTCTCCGGCACCGCGGTCGACGATAGTCTTGTCGCCTTCGGCCGCTTCGCTCACGGCTTCACCAGATCTGCTGTGGGAGAGGCATTTTCGCGCCGCTTCACCCAGTCGACGATCGCGTCGACCGCTTCGGCTGCCGGCACGCCGTTGAGCTGGCTGCGATCGCCGAACCGGAAACTCACTGCGCCGGCCTCCACGTCGCGATCGCCGGCCAGCAACATGAACGGCACCTTCTGGTTGGTGTGGTGCACGATCTTCTTGGCCATCCGGTCGTCGCTGGTATCCACCTCGGCCCGAATGCCGCGCGATTTCAGCTGCGCCACAACATCTTGCAGGTATTTCGCATGTTCGTCGGCAATCGGGATACCGACCACTTGCACCGGTGACAGCCACGCGGGGTACGCCCCGGCGTAATGCTCGGTGAGGATGGCGAAGAACCGCTCGATTGAGCCGAACAGCGCACGGTGGATCATCACCGGCCGCTGGCGCGTGCCGTCGGCGGCGGTGTATTCCAGCTCGAAGCGCTCGGGAAAGTTGAAGTCCAGCTGGATCGTCGACATCTGCCAGGACCGGCCCAATGCGTCGCGGGCCTGCACCGAGATCTTGGGCCCGTAGAACGCCGCGCCGCCCGGGTCGGGCACAAGCTCCAGGCCGGACGCCGTCGCGACGTCGGCCAGCGTCGACGTCGCTTCCTCCCATGCCTCGTCGGAGCCGACGAACTTGTCCGGATCCTTGGTGGAGAGCTCCAGGTAGAAGTCGGTGAGCCCGTAGTCGCCGAGCAGTTCCAGCACGAACCGCAGCAGTGAGGCCAGCTCGTCGCGCATCTGCTCACGCGTGGTGAAGATGTGCGCGTCGTCCATCGTGAACCCGCGCGCCCGGGTCAGGCCGTGCACCACGCCGGATTTTTCGTAGCGGTAGACGGTGCCGAACTCGAAGAGCCGCAACGGAAGTTCCCGATATGAGCGTCCGCGCGCGCGATAAATCAGGCAGTGCATGGGGCAGTTCATGGGCTTGAGGTAGTAGTCCTGGCCCGGTTTGCGCACAGTGCCGTCGTCGTTGAGTTCGGCGTCGAGGTGCATCGGAGGGAACATGCCGTCGGCGTACCAGTCGAGGTGGCCGGACGTATGAAACAGCTGCGCTTTGGTGATGTGCGGGGTGTTGACGAAGTCGTAGCCCGCCTCGATGTGTTTGCGCCGCGAATACTCCTCGAGTTCGCGGCGCACGATGCCGCCCTTGGGGTGGAAAACTACCAAGCCCGAACCGATTTCGTCGGGAAAACTGAACAGGTCCAACTCGGTGCCGAGCTTGCGGTGGTCACGCCGCTGTGCCTCTTCGATCAGCTGCAGGTGCCGCTCGAGCGCTTCCTGCGATTCCCACGCCGTGCCGTAGATGCGTTGCAGGCTGGCGTTGTTCTGGTCGCCGCGCCAGTAGGCCGCGGAGCTGCGGGTGAGCTTGAACGCCGGGATGTAGCGCGTGGTCGGGATGTGCGGGCCGCGGCAGAGATCGCTCCAAACCGCTTCGCGCGTACGGGGATTGAGGTTGTCGTAGGCGGTCAATTCGTCGCCTCCGACTTCCATCACCTCGGGGTCGCCGGACTTGTCGTCTACGAGCTCGAGCTTGTACGGCTCGTCGGCGAGTTCTTGGCGCGCCTGCTCTTTCGACTCGTACACGCGGCGGGAAAACAGCTGCCCCTCTTTGACGATCTGGCGCATGCGCTTTTCCAGCGCTTCCAGATCCTCGGGGGTGAACGGCTCGGCGACGTCGAAGTCGTAGTAGAAGCCGTCTGCGATCGGCGGCCCGATTCCGAGCTTGGCATCAGGGAACATGTCCTGCACCGCTTGGGCCAGCACGTGCGCCGCGGAGTGGCGGATGACGCTGCGACCCTCTTCGGTGTCGGCGGCGACGGGCACCACCTCGACGTCGGTGTCGGGTGTCCAGCTCAGATCGCGTAACCGGCCCTCGGCGTCGCGCACCACCACGATCGCGTTCGGCTCGCCCCGGCCGGGCAGCCCCGCGTCGCGCACCGCCGCCCCCGCGCTGGTCCCGGCAGGCACCCGAACCGGGGCTGCAGGGTTGACACGTGCGGCGGCAGTCATCGCGAAATCTCCAGTCTCGACAGTGTTCGATCGCGCACCATGCTATCCGTGGGCGCAGTTACGCCCCCACGCCGATCGGGCTGCGCAACAGCTCCGATTCGATGCCCAGCAGCGCCGCCGCCCAGCCGATTGCGCCGACAAGCCACAGCGTCGCCAGCACCACCGCGGTGGTGACGGCCACGCCGACGGCCCGCACCCACAGTCCTTGCCGGCGGAACCACTCCATCACGGTGTTGTAGCGGTCCCGCGCGAACGTCAGGACCCGCCGCGCCCACACGAATTCGGTGGCCAACACACCGAGACCCAGGAACACGATCGCCCAGCCCGGGCCGGGATAGGGAATCGCAAGCACCCCGACCGCGAGCACTGCCACGCCGACGACGGCGACGCCGCTCCGGTAGAGGAAGTCCGCGGCCGGGCGTTGCCGCAGTCTCTCGCGGCCGCGCGCGAGCTTGTGCTTCATGGCTGCCCCGGTCGCAGCCGAACGAACAGCGCCTCGCCGTCGGCGAGCACCGTGTCACCGTCGGTCAGCTGCCCTTCGACGAAAATCTTCCGTCCGTCGACCCGTTCGATTCCGGCGTCGACGTGCAGTTGCTTCTCCACGGGGACGATTCGGCGGTAGTTGACGTGCAAGAACGCGGTGCGCTGGTACGGGCTGCGGGTGAGCTTGGCGGCGGTGTAGCCCAGCAGCGAGTCGAACAGCATCGCGATCGCCCCGCCGTGGGCGGCGCCGTTGCGGCCCAGATGGAACCGGCGGAACCGTGCGGTGCCGCGCACGCGTCCGTCGTCGGTCTTCTCGAGTTCTGCCGGTATCTGCAGGACGTTGCCGCGGCTCGGCAGGTCGAGCCGACGGCCCGACGGCGACGACCATTCGTCGGCCCAGTACGGGGCCAGCAGTGCGTTGACGTTTTCGATCAGTTCGGCCGCGCGGGTGATGACGTCGTCGGGCGCGTCGGCCGCCTTCGCGTGGTCCTGGAGATCGCGGACGGCGTCGATGAACCGGCCGTAGTCCGGGCCGCCTTTGGTGGTGGGAACCGGCGGGTTGAACCCGCCGCCGGGGTGCTCGTCGACTCCAGTGGCCACGCGGTCACGCTACTATCCGAGCGTTGCAGGGCCCTGTCCGTCCGGGGGCCAGCTGCCCACGTCGTCTTCCAGCGGAACAGCGAGGCTCTGCAGGATCGAGGCGACCATGCGCCATGCCGCGATGGCCGTGACCAGTTCGACGAGCACCGCGGGATCACCGCCGAGCTCGCGTTCGCAGCCCGACCAGCTGTCCGCGCTGACCGCACCGTCGCGTACCACGTCGTCGACGGCTGCGAGCACCGCCCGCTCCACAGGCCCAAACCCCTTGTGCGACGCCCAGTTTCGTACACCGACGAGGTCGTCGGCCGAGACGCCGAGCCGCGAGGCGACGCGCCAGTGCTGCGTCCACTCGTAGTCGGACGCGGTGAGCCAGCCGATACGCATGATCGCCAGTTCGCGCAGCCGCGTGTCGAGGCAGCCGTGCCAGAGCATGGTGGCCAGCAGGTCGTTGAGGGTGCGGGCCAGCCGGGGATGGTTCAGCAGCACCTGGAAGATCGACAGCTCGGCCATGTAGTCCGGCACGCCGGCCTCATCGGCGGCGGCCTTGGCCTCCTCGACCGACAGGCGTGGTACTCGCGATTCGGTCACCGCGTCACACCCGTCAGTCAGCGATGCTGCTGAGCGCGTCGAATTCCTCGTCGCTCAACGTGATTCGGGCGGCGGCGACGTTCTCCTCGAGATGCGCGACCTTCGACGTGCCGGGGATGGGCAGCATCACCGGCGATCGTTTCAAAAGCCATGCCAGCGCCAGCTGTGAGGGGGTGGCGTGATGGTCGGCGGCGATGCGCTGCAGCGGCCCGTCGGTGGCGGCCAGCGGACCAGCGGCCAGCGGAAACCACGGGATGAAGCCCATGCCCTCGGCCTCGCAGACCTCCAGCACGGGTTCGGCGGTACGGGCGGTCAGGTTGTACATGTTCTGCACCGACACCACCGTCGCCACTCGCCGCGCCGCGTTGAGCTGCTCGACATCGACCTCGGAAAGGCCGATGTGGCGGACTTTCCCTTCCTGCTGCAGGGCGGCCAGTTCGCCGAGTTGCTCTTCGAGCGGGAACTTCGGGTCGATGCGATGCAGCTGGAACAGGTCGATGGTCTCCACGCCCAGCCGGCGCAGACTCGTCTCGCACTCCTGGCGCAGATATGCGGGGAAGCCGAGCGGACGCCAGTCGTCAGGCCCGGGGCGTACCAGACCCGCTTTGGTGGCGATGACCAGACCGTCGGGATACGGGTGCAAGGCCTCGCGGATCAGCTCCTCGGAGACGTGCGGACCGTACGAGTCGGCCGTGTCGATGAAGTTGACGCCCAGGTCGACCGCCCGGCGCAGCACCCTGATGCATTCGTCGCGGTCATCGGGCGGCCCCCATACGCCTTTGCCCGTCAGGCGCATGGCGCCGAAGCCGAGGCGGTTGACGGTCAGGTCGCCGCCGAGAGTGAACGTTCCAGATGCTTGAGCGACAGTGTCTGTGGTCACTTTCTCGACCGTACGCCCCTCGCGAAACGCCAGCGAAACCGATGATGGTAACCATGAAATTCGCGCTGCCGCTGCCCCACACGATCGAGCTCAAAGCGCTGACACAGCCGTGGGAGTACAGCGTCACGGGCGCGGATCAGGCCGCCGTGGCCCGGCGAGCCGAAGAACTCGGCTACGAGATGATCGTGGTCCCAGAGCATTTCGTGGTACCGCAGGCCCACGTCGAACTGTCGGGGCCGCACTACTTCCACTCGACGGTCGCTCAGGCATTCTTCGCCGGTGTCACGCGCCGCATCCAGATCGGTTCGGCCGTCACGCTGCTGCCACTGCAACATCCGATCGTCATGGCCAAAGCGCTGGCGACTGCCGACTGGCTCAGCGGCGGCCGGATCAGCGTCGCGTTCGGTGTGGGCTGGGACGCCGAGGAGTTCCGGATGCTCGGGGTGACGTTCCACGAACGCGGACGCATGGCAGACGAGTACCTCGCCGCGATCATCGAGTTGTGGACCAGCGATTCGCCGAGCTTCGAGGGCGAGTACGTCTCATTCAAAGAGGTCGCGTTCGCACCAAAGCCGTTGCAGCAGCCGCATATTCCGGTCTGGATCGGCGGTGACGCACCGGCCGCACTGCGCCGGGCAGCCCGTTTCGCCACCGGCTGGTTTCCCTTTCTGACCCCACCGGCGCAGATCCCCGCGAAGCTGCACTACCTCAAGTCGCAGCCGACCTTTTCCGGCGGACCGTTCGAGGTGGTGTACGGGCTGGGGACGTCTCTGGTCGGCGAGGGCCACGTCGTCGTCGACGACCCGACCCAGCAACCCGGCATGACCGCACCGGAGATCATCGACCGGCTCGGCTGGTTCGCGAGTCTGGGCGTCACGATGACGAGCGTGCCTATCCCACCAGTGCGCGACGTCGACGCCTACCTCGACTACGCGCAATGGGTGATCGAGGAGATCAAGCCTAAAGTTCCGTGAATGGACCTGGCCCGGCTGCGCGCGCTGCCCTTCACCTACCCCGATGTAGGCGCCACCCGCGGCCGACTGCCCGAGGGCTATCGGCACGTCAGCGAGTCCGCGCGGATCGGCACCGGCCGGCAGCGGTTCGAGGAGGCGGCGGCCAAGGTGATGCGGTGGGGGATGCTGCGCGGCGCCGGGGCGCGCGTGACGCCCAGCACCGAGATCGCTGACGTCGGTTCGGTGGTGGTGGTCCGGCTCGGACCCGTGCGAGCACCGTGCCGGGTGGTGTACGTGCTTGACGACGAGAACCGCCGCGGGTTCGCGTACGGGACGCTGGCCGGGCACCCCGAGTCAGGCGAGGAGCTGTTCGCGGTGCGATTCGATCCGACCGACGGTGCCGTGTACGCCGAGGTGGTGGCGTTCTCCCGGCACGCGACGTGGTGGAGCAAGGCAGCCGGACCGGTCACGTCACTTGTGCAGCGCATCGTCACCAAGCGCTACCTGGCGGCAGTGTGACGCAATGGCCTCCGGTGTTGCATCCCGCCGCGTACGGTTGACGCCGTGAGCGAGCCGCTCGAGGCCCACAGCGCGTACCGCCGCATCGCGGAAATCGTCCGTGCGCTCCACGACCGGCCCGAAGCCGACTCCGACACCGTGATCGCCGAGCTGGCCGAGCACGCGGCGGCAGAGATTCCCGGCGCAAAGTACGCCGGCGTCACCGTCACCACCAACCGCAAGCGGGTGGACACCCCGGCGGCCACCCACCGCTATGCCGTTGTGCTCGACCAGATCCAGCAGCGTCACCAGGAGGGGCCGTGTCTGGCCTCGGCCTGGGAGAAGCAGACGTTCCACATCGCCGATCTGCAGGAGGACTTCCGCTGGCCGCGCTACCGCAGGGACGCGCTGGCCGAGACTCCGATCCGGTCGATCATGGCGTTTCAGCTGTTCATCGCCGACCAGTCGATGGGCGCCCTGAACGTCTACGCGGAGGAACCTCACGCGTTCAAAGACGAAAGTGAAGAGGTGGGCCTGATCTTCGCCACGCACTCGGCCGTGGCGTGGAATTCGGCCCGCCGCGACGAGCAATTCCGCCAAGCCTTGGCCAGCCGGGACGTCATCGGGCAGGCCAAGGGCATGATCATGGAGCGCTACGGGATCGGACCGGTCCAGGCGTTCGAGATGTTGCGCAAGCTGTCGCAGGACTCCAATGTGCCGTTGGCCCGCATCGCCGTCGAACTCGTCGAGAAGTCACGCCCGACGGCAAGTTAGCGTGGATACCCTCGGGCGGTTTCACACGGGGGAAAGGCTTTGATGGCTCAGGGGCTGGTGGTGCTGTTCGCGCTCCTGGCCGCTATCTGCATGGCGATCGGAATCGTGGTCCGGCAGCGCGCCACGTTGGAGGTGCCTGACGACCAGGGCATCAGCACCACCATGGTCAAAACGCTGCTGCGCAAGCGGTTGTGGTGGATCGGCACCGCGGTGGCGGTGGCCGGCTATCTGTGCCAGGCGGCGGCACTGGCTCACGGTTCGCTTCTAGTGGTTCAGCCGCTGCTGGTGTCGTCGCTGTTGTTTGCGCTGCCGCTATCGGCTCGGCTGGCCGGCCGCCGCGTCACACCGACCGAATGGGCGTGGGCCGTGGTACTGACGGTGGCGCTGGCGCTGTTCGTGGTGATGGCCCGTCCGCGACCGGGTCTTTACCGCGGCCAGGAATTGGCGTGGTCGGTGGCCACCGCGGTGATCGCACCGATCGTCGTGCTGTGTGTGGTGGTGGGAGCGCGCTCGGCCGGGCGACGACGCGCCGTGCTGCTAGGGGTCGCGGTAGGTGCGCTGTTCGGCGTGATCGCGGTGCTGACCAAGCTGGTGATGTTCGAGCTGGCCGAAGACGGCCCACAGGCCCTGCTGAGGTTGCCGTCGTTGTATTTGCTTGTGACCCTTGGTGTTACGGCCATGCTGCTGCAGCAGTCGGCGTTTCACGCCGGCGCGCTGCAGCTGTCGGTGCCGACGATGCTGGTGCTGGAGCCGGTGGTCGCCGTGCTGCTGGGCGCGCTGGTGCTCAACGAGCACCTGAGCGTCTCGGGGTATGAAACCGTGGCGCTGCCGATCGCCGTCGGCGCGATGGCGGCGGCGACGATCGCGCTGGGCCGCGACGAAGGCGCTTATGAAGAGCAGCTGGAGGCCGAGCTGACGCATCGGGTGGGCTCGTCGTCGCGCCCCGCGTCGCGGTAACGATCTGCCATGATTTGCAGGTGAGCGGCACCGAGGAGTCGCGCGCAGGCACGCAATTCGGCCCGTACCGGCTGATCAGGCTGTTGGGCCGCGGCGGCATGGGTGAGGTGTACGAGGCCGAGGACACCGTTCGCGAACGCCGGGTGGCGTTGAAGCTGATGTCGAGGGCCTTTTCCGCTGATCCGGTGTTCCGCAAGCGGATGCAGCGCGAAGCCCGCATCGCGGGCCGGCTGCAGGAGCCGCATGTGGTGCCGATCCACGACTTCGGCGAAATCGACGGGCAGCTGTTCGTGGACATGCGTCTGATCGAAGGCACCGATCTGGGCTCGCTGCTGAGCCGGTTCGGCCCGCTGGCGCCGCCGCGTGCGGTGGCGATCATCCGCCAGATCGCCTCAGCGCTGGACGCAGCACACTCCGCCGGGGTGATGCATCGTGACGTCAAGCCCGCCAACATCCTGTTGACCGGCGACGACTTCGCGTACCTGGTCGACTTCGGCATTGCCAGTGCCACCACGGACGAGAAGCTCACCCAGCTGGGCGCCACGATCGGAACGTGGCTGTACATGGCACCCGAACGGTTCACGGCGGCCGACGTGACGCCGGGCGCCGACATCTACGCCCTGGCTTGCCTGCTGTACGAGTCGCTGGTCGGGTCGCCGCCGTATCCCGGCACGGGTCCTGCGCTGATGTCCGCACATCTCACCGCGCCCATTCCCCGGCCCAGCGCGGTACGGCCCGGGATTCCGTCGGGCCTGGACGACGTGATCGCTCGCGGCATGGCAAAAAATCCTGCCGATCGCTACTCCACAGCGAGCGACCTTGCGTTGGCCGCGCATCACGCTTTGAGTGCACCCGATCAAGACCGCGCGTCCGACATCTTGCAGCGCAGCCAGGTGACGACGCTGCCGCAGATTCCGCAAGGCACCGACAGGCTGACACCTCCGTCAAGCGCGTCCACGCCTCCCCCACAGGTCGCCACCCCGCCACCGCACTTCGCCACGCCTCCCCGGAACTTCGCCGCGCCGCCACCGCCGTATCCGGGCGCGCCGCCGTGGCCGGCCCAACCGCCTACGATGTGGGCCGGGCCGCAACCGGCTGTGCCGCAACAGTTTTGGGGGCAGCCGCCGGCCCCGCCACCGAGGCGCAGCCACACCAAGTGGGTGCTGGCGGCCGCGGCGGCAGTGATCGGTGTCGTGATACTGGTCGCGGGCCTGGTGCTGTGGCTGACGCGATCGCCCAACCTGCCCGCCAATGCCGTCGACCTGCAAGTGCTCGACGACAGTGTGTCCGTCGGCGCGCCTAACACGCCGAAGACGCTCGACGTCTTCAACGAACCGATCTGTCCCGCGTGCGGCGAGTTCGTCAGGTCATATGCGGACGACCTGCGGACCGCGATCGACGAGAAGAAGGTCACCGTGCACTATCACCTGCTGAACTTTCTCGACGACGCGTCGCCGAGTCGTGACTACTCCACCCGGGCGTTGGCAGCGTCGCTGTGCGTCGCATCGGCGAACGACCCGAAGCTCTACACCGACTTCTACGCCCGGTTGTTCGCCAGCGACTTCCAGCCGAAGGAGAACGGATCCACCGATCCGTCCGACTCGAAGCTCGCGCAGCTGGCCCAATCGCTGGGCGCGTCCGGAGATGTCAGCGATTGCATTACCTCCGGCCAGAACCTCGGTGCGGCAAAAGCCAAGGCCGACAACGCTTACGACACGCTTCAGAGGCTGATGTCAGAGCCGGGTACGCCGCAGGTCTTCGACGGTACGACCCGCCTGGACACCTCCGATTCGTCGTGGCTGGACAGTCTGGGTTAGCCGCTCAGTGCGCCGGGCGTCCGGGTGTGAGCAGCGGCAGGCCCGCCCCGATGGGCAGCGCCGAGTTGACGGTTGCCGGCCAGGCGGTGCCTTCACAGACGAGGTCGTGCGGCATCGCCAACTGCTGAGGCAACAGCTGCGGGAACGTCGGCAGGTTCGACAACGTCGACCAGTTCAGCTGTGGCGACGGCATGGCACCGGTCGTGCCCGGGATGGCGGAGGGTGTGGTGGCTGCCGTGGGCAGCAGCAGCCCTGCCACGCCGTTGGCCGGCGGCGCCGCCGCCGCGCCCGGGAACAACGGAGCAGCGGCCGGGAACAACGGGGCAGCGGCCGCCGCGGGCGGAGCCGCCTCCACCACACCAGCTTCCGGGGTGATCGCAGCCGCGGGGGCGCCGGGCCCGAGCTCCTGCGCGGCGGTCGCGACGGAGCTGACGGCGGTCCCCGGGATGCTGGCGAGTTGAGGCCCCGAGTCGTGCAGCGTCTGGAGAAGGGTCTCCGCCACGCTGGCCGGCGGCGCCACCGGCACCGCGTTGACCTGCGGTGGAAGCGCGTCCATGACGCTCGGGATCGGTGCCGCCGGAATTCCTGCGACCGCTGGCGGAACGTTCACCGCAGCCGGCGCGGGCGGGACCGCTGCGGCGGCGGGAACCGGCGGAGTGCCGGCAGCCGCGGGCACGGGCGGGACAGCCGCTGCGCCAGGCGGCGTGGCGGCGACCGCGCTGGCTGGCGGCACCGCCGCCGCGGCCGGGACCATCGGGGCGGCGACGGCCGCGGGAGCCCCTGGTGCGGCGGCCGCCACAGGCGGCGTCCCGGCGACGATCGGGACAGGCGGAGCGCCGGCCACGATCGGGATCGGCGGGGTGGTCACCGACGCGGGCAGGCCCGGTGCGGCGGCGGCCGCAGGAGGAGCGGGTGCGACGACGGCTGCCGGCGGAGTGGCGGCGGCCGCCGGGACAGGGGGTGTCGCGGCCGCGGCCGGTGCGCCCGGGACGGCAGCGGTCGCCGGTGGCGCTGGAACAGCCGCGGCGGCCGGAGGTGCGGGAACCGCAGCCTCGGCGGGAGGAACAGGTACCGCTGCCGCCGCGGGCGGAGCGGCCACCGGGACCGGCGGCGCCGGAACTGCAGCAGCGCCCGGCGGGGCGGGCAATGCCGCAGCGCCCGGAGGCGCGGGCAATGCCGCAGCTCCTGGCGGCGCCGGCAACCCCACTGGAGCCGGTGGAAGGGCCGCGGCGGCAGGGGTCAGCGGAGCGGCTGCCGGCGCGGGCGGACCGGCGTCGACGATTCCCGCGGGCGGGGCCGCAGCGGCCCCCTCCGCGGGCGGAGTAGCGGCAGCTGCTGCTCGTGACGCCTCCTCGCCCGCTGCTGACGCACCTTGACCAGCAGCACCCGGCGCCGCGCCGACACCCGGGCCACCTGCCGATGGCCCTTCGGTCGGCGCAGAAACGACGTCAGACTGCGGTGACACCGCGGCGGCATCGGCAGGAGGTGTCGCTGCGGCGGCTTCGGCAGGCGGAGCCGCCGCCGCGGCGGGTGCTAGTGGCGCGGCTTCTGCGGCCGGCGGCGCGGGCACCGCGGCCGCAGCTGGTGGAGCCGGGACAGCGGCCTCGGCCGGTGGTGCCGGCACAGCTGCAGCGGCGGGCGGAGTAGCCGCGACGGCTCCACCCGGTGGAACCGCAGCGGCGGCGGGAGGAGCCGGGACCGCGGCAGCAGCCGGCGGTGCGCTCTCGACGGCGGCCGCGGGTGGCGTGGCAGCAGCGGCCTCACCGGGCGGAACTGCCGCAGCGGCCGGCGTGACGGGCGCGGCAGCAGCAGCCGGCGGCGCCGGCACGGCCGCCGCTGCCGGAGGTACGGCGGCGGCGGCCTCGGCGGGCGGAACCGCCGCAGCGGCTGGAGTTACCGGCGCGGCGGCGGCCGCAGGAGCGCCCGGGATAGGAATTTCCATCGGCGGAATGGCACCGACGACACCTGCGGGCGGGACGGCCCCGACGGCCGGGACGCCGGGAGCAGCGGCTGCTGCCGGCGCTCCCGGAACGGCCGCAGCGGCCGGTGGTGCGGCCTCGAGCGCTGCCGCGGGCGGTGCGGTGACCGCAGCTTCGGCGGGTGGGGCCGCCGCTGCGGCGGGCGCACCCGGCACGGCAGCGGCAGCCGGGGGTGCACTGTCGACGACGGCCGCGGGTGGGGTGCTGACTGCGGCCTCGGCCGGCGGAGTCGCGGCAGCTGCCGGCGGCGCCGGGACGTTGGCCGCCGCGGGCGGTGCCGGAGCGGTGGCGGCCGCCGGTGGGACGTTGTTCACCACCGCGGCCGGCGGTGTCGCGGCGGCGGCTTCGGCCGGCGCACCGGGCACCGCCGCTGCGGCGGGGGGCGTGCCAGCGGCGGCTGGTGGCGTCGCCACCGCGGCTTGGCCCGGTGGCAAGCCTTCGACGAGGCCCGCTGGGGGCACGGCAGCCGCAGCCGGGGACAGCGGCGCGGCCGCCGGCACCGGCGGCAAGGGTGCCGCGGCCGGCGGCAGGACGTCCGCGGCGCTCGCCGCGAGAGGCGCGGTCGCAGGCGCGGCCGGTAGCCCCGCAGCTCCCGGCGCGGGTGCAGGGCTGAACACCCCCGGTATGGCCGGCGGCCCATTCTTGACCGCCTGCGGCAGGTTGGCCGGCGAGGCAGCAAGGTCTTGCAGCAATGCGACGCACGGCACGCCCGGAGTCGTAAACGTCATCGGGCTCGCCGTCGACTGAGGGCACAGGGCCAGAATCGCCCAATAAGCTCCCGTCGTCGCACAGGCGATCATCGCCATGCGATTTGTGGTCCGTGACATGTCTCCCCAGATTCCCTTGTCGCCGTCTTTGCTCGCGGCCGAACGTAACGCGGCGCCGCCCAATTAGCCGGAGCGACAATTGGTTTTATGGAAACGATGCGAAGGAGAGGCGCAACGGTGACCGCACGTGTCGGTCGCGCGGCAACCGTCGAGCGTCGGACCGTCAGCGTCAGCGCCTCCGTCGACGTGCTACCTGTCGAAAGTGCTTGAGGCACAACGCGTTTCGTGCGCGACAACAGTTCCGGTCACAACCCGTACTGGTCTTCGGTGATCCCTAGCCAGATCTGCGCGGCGTCGATTGCGACCTTTTCGCTGATGAACGCATGTTGAGTGCCGGTGTACATGTCGCGGAAGGCGCGCTCGAGGCGGCTGCCCTCGCGGATCGCTGTGGTGCCTGCGGCCAGATGAGCCCATTCCACACAGGCCCGCGCGGTGTCCGTCGCGTAAACGGCGGCGACCCGCATGTCGGCCCGCATCCGAGGCGTCAGCTCGCTACCGGCGGCAACCGCCGCCTCGGCTGCAGTAAACGCGTCGAAAACCAGCAGACGCGCGGCGCGCCACGCCGCAACGTGGTGCGCGAGCCCCTTCTGGAACGTCGGCCGACTAGCCAAGGTGGCCATGTCGCTCATCCGCACCTTGGTGGCCGCGAGTTCCTCGACGTCGTCGAGCATGCTCTTGGCCACGCCCAGCGCCCACGACGCGTGACCGGCGGCGGTGACCGACATCAGCCCCATCCGGCTGGCCGGGGCTGAGCCTCGGCACGGCTCCCGCGTGAACAACGGCATCGTCCTGTGCTCCGGCACGAAGACGTCCTGCGCGTTGTAGTCGTAGGAGCCGGTGCCTTTGAGGCCTTGCACGTGCCACCCGTCGGTGAAGGTGATCTCGTCGCGAGGCACATAGGCCACCAGAAGCTCGGGAACACCCTCGCTCGCCCATCGCGGCTGGCCGTCATCCATCGGAATGAAACCGGCGGCGATGTATGCCGAATGTCCGGTGCCGGATCCGAAGTTCCATGCGCCGCTGATGCGGTAGCCGCCGTCGACGACGATCCCCTGTCCGTTGGGAAAGAACTGGCCGCCAAGGGCGACGCGGTTTCCGTTGGCGGTGAACACCTCCGCGAAGCCGTCATCGGGGAGATAGGTCGCGGCGGCGAACGCAGACGGCAGGTTCGCTATGCCGATCCAGCCGAAAGACCCGTCCTGCCAAGCCATTTCGATCCACGTCTCGATCATCTCGGCGAAGGAAGGCTCGACACCGCCGGCCGGCGCGGGGTTGAAGGCAGTCAGCAGCCCACTGGACCACATCGCGTCGACGATCGCCGGGGACAGCGTGCGCAATCGCTCGGATTCGGCGGCCTCGGAAAGCACCAGCTCGCGCATCCCGCGGGCCAGATCAACCACACGCACGTCGTGCCCCTTCGTCTTCAATTGCTACGGCATCGGAATCGGGTCGAGCGGGTTTCCGGGCGCGATCGACGAGCAGTTCTGCGGCGCAGCCACACCGGCGAAGCGCTGCTTGAGCCAGCCGATCGCTCGCGGCAGCCACACCGGAACGCTCCAGATGTGACTGAGCGCGTCGTACTGCTCGTAGTGCACTGGAGTGCCCGCCGCGCAGTAGTGCAACGCCAGTGTCCGCACGTCTCCGGCGATCATCACGCCGTCACCAGGGCCGATGCCGGTTTTGTCGCCCGGTGTGCCCTCGAGATCACCGTTGGCGCCCTGGCCGATGAACAGTGGAATGGTCGGGGTGCCACCGGTGCCCATGATCAGCTTGTTCGCGTGCTCGACGTAAAGGGCCATGGTTTCGGGGGTCGGGAAGTCGTTGCTGACGAGGTCCGCCCAGGTGAGGCCCGGGTAGTGGCGCAGTACGTTGACGATCGACGCGGACTTCATCTCGTGGAACACCTTGACGCCGAATGGCGTGAGGTACGGCGTGAAATCGATGCCGAAGGCGCGCGCGATGCCGACAAGCGCCATCGGCATGACGCCGGCCCAGAAGCCGGTGCCTTCGACGTAGTGAAGATTGTGGGCCGGATGGACGAGGACACCGCCGATGGCGGCGCCGACCAGGCGGGCGTTGACGTCGGGCGCGTACGTCGGGGCCAGCTCGGCGGCCCACTCGGTTGCGATGGCGCCGCCGGAGTAGCCGATCATCCCGACGCGCGCGTCGGCGGGCAGGCCGACGGCCGGTGAGTTGAACGCGGCGCGAAGGGAATCCAGGGTGTTCATGCCGTACTCGGGGCCGGCGGCGAAGTCGGCGCGCTGACCTTCGGTGTCGGGGACGACGACGGTGTAGCCCTCGGCAAGGAGCGGGCCGAACACCGTGGCCTCGACGCTGGTCACCAGGCCGCCGAGGGTGAAGCCACCGGAGATCGCGTAGGAAGGCTCGTCGTTCTGGTTGAGGGAGTCGTAGGCGGACTGGTAAGAGATCACCCGCGTGTCGCTGAGCTGAATCAGCGGGCGGATGACCGATGTGACGTTGACGGTGGCAGTGCGGGTCTGGCTGGTGGAGCGGTAAAGCAGCTGCGTGGTTTCCAGCAGCGTCGGGAAGCCGAAGATGTGGTACGGGAAGCTGCGGGTTTTCAATACTGTGCCGGGGGCGATCTCCTCGAGCGGTTTGTCGCCCGTGTAGGAGTAGAACGGATCGTCCTTGGGTTGCGGCACGGCTAGGGCCGCTCGCGGAACGCCACTGGGTTGCCACAGTGGTGCAGACATCGGTTCTATGGTGCACCAAGCAGGGTGGTGTCTTGCTACGACTGGCGAAAGTGGTTGAAGCGGAAGGCTTTTCGGTGACCGCATATAGCCTGTTTGGGCTCGCCAACGATATTTGAACCGCTGAAGCCCTTTCGGCAAGCAAGAAACGCAAGTAGACCACCGGATTCGGACAGGCAGTGCAAGAACAACGTGATACGCGGGGACAAAACGCTGGCCAACCACCACGACGCACCAGCAACCAGGGCGGGTGACCCCCCACGCCGCGCACCAGCGCCCCCGTGGCATAGGCGCTGCCCTTGCGTACGCAGCGGCGCTGTTGGGGGTGCGTCGCGCGTTCAACGTTGGCTCGTTTGACCGTTATCGACGTTCGGTGCTGGCAGGAATTGGTTGTCGCAGCAGCGGCATTCTCGGCGGTTCGACGACCGGCCCCAAATCCAGGGTGCCGACGATGCAGCGCAATTCGTCGCTCGGATGGAGAAGCACGCACCGCACTGCGCGCCACCGTGGCTGGGCTGGTGAGAACGGCAAACGAACGCGTCGCGCCGATGGACAATCTCGGCAATCGGCGCCAACGTCGCATCGCACAGCGCCAGCTAGCCGCGTACCTTCGTGGTGACGACGACCAGATGCCCGAGGGTCGACCGGACGTCTAGGGCACTCTCCGCGGCCATCATCGCGGCTCGCATCTCGTCGTCGACGACCGCGCGGTGTACCGCTCCAAAACCGGGACGGCGACCGGGGCGCAAGCGGATGCATCACGAAGCCCGCGCCATCAACTTTGGCGCCTAGACGCTTTTCGGCGACCGCATTTTGGGCAGCCGTGCCCGCCCCCCGCTCGGCTGTACACATAGGCCGCCCAGCTGTGCCCGCAGGCGGGACAGATCCACCAAGCCCGCTCACCGCTACCTGCTGTCACGTCCTCAGGAGTCAGCGCGCCGTTCTTGTCTGGATCCCATTGCGCCGCAATATCGGGGTGCACGGTCGCGAGAGACTTGTCGACCCGTCGCCGCTTGATGTAGCTGGACGCCTCACTGCTGCCCCACGGTTGGTCGGTCGTGAGGTAGTTGTGGTACTCGGCCGCGTCGAAGCCGAGACTCTCGAGTTTCGTGAGGACTGCCTTCGCCCGCATGACTTCACTTGAGAAGAGTGGCACTACGACGTCGTGCTTGCCGATTGGCGGCAGGTCTTCGCGCACACGGATCACGGTCCAGTTCTGCTCGACAAGCATTCGCGTCTTGCGCTCGTCCTTCACGACGCTATCTGCCAGCTTGTGAAATCTGTTGCCATCAAACTCAATGACGACGCTCCAGGCTGAGCACACCATGTCGCATTGCAGCACCCGTGCAGATGCTTCGTGGATGACTTCCTGGGTAGGGTCGATAGGTACCCCGGCCGCGAGTAGTTCATGTCGAAGCCGTATTTCCTCAACGCTTGTTCCCCAGAGCGTGCACTTTGGGCATCCCCGAGCTTTGCGTCGGTTGTTGATCATGGCCTGCCACTCGTGACGTCGGTCGCAGAGCCACCAAACTGTCTGACCGCTGTTGGCCGTGACGTCCGAAGGGCGGAGCGCACCGTTTCGGGTGGGATGCCACTGCGCGGCGATACCGGGATCACGTTCGGCGAGGGACTGTCCCGGTTCTGCGGCGCCGAAGTAGATCGCTCGCTGTCGGTCGGCGCAGGCGCGGCATCCGTGACCGTTTGCGCGACTGTATATTCCGGCTTCCCACTCGTTGCCGCACGTCGAGCATTTCCACCAGGCCTTACGACGGCTCTTGGCTGCCACCTGCTCAGGCGTTAATGGTGCGTTGCGTGTCTGGTGCCATTCTGCGGCGAGGGCGGGGAACCTCTCGGCGAGTGAGCCTCCAAGCTTGGGCGTGGCATTCGCGCGCCCGGCTCGGCGCCGACCGCATCGCGGGCAACCGGCGCCGCCTCTGCCGCGACTTTGGATGATTGCGTCCCATTCGTGTCCGCATGTGCGGCATAGCCACCAGGCTCTGCGATTGCTTGCTCGTCCGACCCTGTCGGGAGTCAACTCGCCGTTGCGTGTCGGGTGCCATTCGGCAGCTGCCTCGGGAAAGCGGTCTGCGAATGAGTCACCGGGCCGCGGCAAGCCTGTCGTCGCCTTGCTTGGCGGCGGTGGTTTCACAGCGCCAGAAGTATGAGAGCGGCCGCGGAGCGCGCGACCGCGAGCGGCATACGAGCACGGCGGACACTGAGCCCCTGATGCGCGATTGCCGATAGACGCCTGCCACTCATGCCCGCAATTCGCACACAGCCACCACGCCTTATCCTTCCGGGAAAAGGCGACATCGGCTGGCGTTAGGCTGCCATTTCGTGTCGGATGCCACTCCGCGGCCACGGTGGGGTTTTTATCGGCGAGTGAGTTGCCTGGCTTGGGTACAGCCATAGCCCTGCTCGCACATTTCTTGCACGATGCACCGTTAGAGCGATTCGAAACCTGCACCTGCCACTCGTTCTGGCAGATGTGGCACAGCCACCACACCCTTTTATTGCTTGCGTAGCCGACGTCGGCTGGCGTCAAGTCTCCGTTCAATGTGGGGTGCCATGCTATCTCGGAAAGCTTCTCGGCTAAGGACTCGCCTGGGCGCGGGGCGCCCTTTGCCCTTCCTGCGGCGATGCGCCCGCAAGACGGGCAGCCATGACCGCCGCGCGTTCGACTGTTGACGCGCGCTTGCCACCTGTTGCCACACTTCCCGCAGACCCATGCAACCTTTCTTTTGCTGCCGGGGGTGATCATCGCCGCAGTCAGCGGCTCGTTCGGCCCTGGGTCCCATTCGCTCGCGACTTCAGGATATTGGGCGGCGAGCGAGTTATCGCCGCTCGTTTGCTCGGTTGTCATGCATTTTCTGACTTTGCTGCGGGGTCTAGTTGTTCACCACCAGTAGAACATCCGGACCGATCTCATCACGTCCAGAACGGTGGCCACGATGTTGACCGCTTGGGCGACGCCGGTCGGGTCGGCGCAGCGAGGGCCGCGGCCGCCGCGCACCGCGGCGGCTCGACGGCGCAGCGAACCGACCGGATCAGCCGCAGCGCGGACGTCGAACGACACCTGCCGGCGACCAGTCGAGCGTCCACCCACGCAAGGCCCGACAACGCGTTCTCGGCGTCAAGTTGGCCGGGCGAGGTCTGGAGCACGGCGCGAAACGCGGTGCTGCCGGTCGCGTCTTCCGCTGCCTGGACGAGAAGTTCGAGTGCGGCGGGTCGACCGGCGCGCTGCCGATAGCGGTCGTCATGCATCGAAAGTAAACCGATCGTAACGAATTACAAACGGCTGCAAGGCAGTTCGTACATATGTCGCGAGCTTCGCAAATGCCCGAATCAGGCATATGTCTGGATGGTGCAAAAGTCGCGCCCCCGACGGCATGCCGGATGCGGGTCCGCTCCGGCCAGCGGTCGCTGTCATGGCCGCCGCACAACATCTGGCACGCATCTGGCACGCATCCACCATCGAAGCCTTAAAGGGCGTTGACGGCTCTTCGGATTGCAGCGGGGTCTGGCGGGTTTTGCAGTCGGCGTTTCGTGATGTGGTTGGGAACGAAGGTGCCTCAGTCTTCGAAGCGTGACCATCAAATCCAAAAGCACCTTCGTTCGTTACGAGCCTAGTCAGATA